>NZ_LMRV01000037.1 GCF_001428245.1 Paenibacillus sp. Soil522 | reverse complement strand
GGGCTTATCCTAAAACGTTTGCCAGGACCCATACATCCGGCAGACAGCAGCTAAAAAGGTTTCAGCAAACCTAACTTTCGTATCCAGTTTTCAGGGCGTAAACACGTCAAGGAACACCCCCGCATCCGGTGGGTTTTATTGTTCAGACGGAGGCTTAGCTCAGCTGGGAGAGCATCTGCCTTACAAGCAGAGGGTCGGCGGTTCGATCCCGTCAGCCTCCACCATAACCTTCTTCAGAAGCCATTGTTCCTTGTGAACAATGTTTTTTTTATTTTCAGGAGGAACATGGCCTGAGAAAATCGCTGTATTAGATCATTCAAACGCGAATGATTCCATATTCAACATACAAACAGCTGTTCATTAAAGAGGGCTGCCCTATTATCCGGTAAAATGGATAACGGGGCAGCCCTCTAATGCTTTCAGCTGCACATTCAGGCTTCTAGAGCTTGAATTTATCGACGATTATGGATAAGCTCCTCGATTTTCACCTCTTTCCGAATGACAACCGCTCCCATCCGAAACCACATTTGAAATGCCTACGACAAAACATTAATAAAACAGTTAATAAATTTACCGATTGACAGCAACAGCAATCAGTTGATAAAATTCACTTTAACATGAATTAATAAATAAATATATAAACATTTAAGTGATTTTGCTTAAAAGCTATTTTGTATTCGTGGAGGCAATGAAATGAATGATCCGAAATACCCATGAACAGCTGCTGTTTGATCCGAGTACCTTTGCGGATGAAACAGCTTGGAAAACGTTGAATACGCATGATCCGGGCATATTCAAGGATAAAGGCAGCTATTACACGTTTTCTACTGATGCTATGTATCGGGAAGAGGATAAGCCGCCTTTTCGCGGGGGCGTACAAGTAAGGCGATCAAAAGATCTCGTTGATTGGGAGTGGGTTGGACATGCTTTTGACGGCATGCCCGAACAAGCAAAGGCATGGACCGGGGCAGATGGGCTTTGGCAGTATTATGATAGCCAGATAACAAAAAAAGGGGTTTTGATAACATGTTAAGCAAAGCGGCAGCAACGCAGCAGTTTACCAATCCAGTAATTCCACAACGGGCCGATCCATGGGTATGCAAGCATACGGATGGATACTATTATTTTACAGCTTCCGTGCCTGAGTATGATCGTATTGAAGTAAGAAGAGCGAAAAGTATTCAAGAGCTTGGATCGGCGGAGCCCGTAGTCGTATGGAGAAAATATGACACAGGCCCGATGAGCGCAAACATTTGGGCGCCGGAAATCCATTTTATCGCGGGTAAATGGTATATCTATTTTGCAGCAGCAAGAACTACGGAAACGGTGGAAGGATTATTCGATCATCGCATGTTTGTTATCGAGAACGAATCTGCTAATCCGCTTGAGGGTAATTGGACAGAAAAAGGGCAAATTAAAGCTAATTGGGAATCGTTCGCCCTTGATGCTACGACATTCGAGCATAATGGGGTTCAATATCTGGTATGGGCTCAGCAGGATCCGGCGATTGCCGGAAATTCTAATTTGTATATTGCTCCTATGGTCAACCCTTGGACGATTAGCGGCAAGCAGGTTATGATTGCGACTCCGGAATATGATTGGGAAAAAATAGGATTCCTTGTCAATGAAGGCGCGGCGGTATTAAAGCGTAATGGTAAAATCTTTATCAGCTTTTCTGCTAGCGCTACTGATTTTAATTACTGTATGGGCCTGCTCTCGGCACCGGATACGAGCGATTTGCTTAATCCAGCCTCCTGGACTAAAACGGCGGAGCCCGTGTTCCAAACGAATGAAACAACCGGACAATACGGTCCGGGCCATAACAGCTTTACGGTGAGCCCGGACGGCGAGCAAGACATTGTGGTTTATCATGCCCGGAACTACAAAGAAATTGTGGGTGATCCGCTGTATGATCCAAATCGCCACACCCGTGCTCAAGTATTTGGCTGGAACCCGGATGGAACTCCGAATTTTGGCATTCCGGTTGCGGATGGTAAAGTAACGGCCGAATAGACTGGCTGGTAATTTGTTTATTTATTAATAACATCATTCTTTTGTGATGGATAATACTTCATATGAACTGGAAAAGCCGAAAACGGCAGTTTTTATGATAGAAAAGGCTATATACGACATGTTTCAGTATAAAAGTCGACATGTATTGACAATGAAAGCGCTTTGCATTATTATAAGTTTAACAAAAGTATTAATTATTTAACAAATATGTTCACTTGAAGTATTTGGTACTAATTAATGACTGTTTGTGAACGTAATACATTTAGGAGGGGTTTAGATGGTAAAGAAAAAAGGTTTACTTTCAGTGTTTGCAGTCATGATGTCGTTGGTCGTAGTACTATCAGCATGCGGTGGTAAAGACAATGCAGAAAATACCGGCGGCACAGGCGAGAAAACAGAATCGAAACAAATTTCGTTTATGTTTAGAGGCGGTCCTGAAGAGCAAAAAGCTTATGAAGCAACAGTGAAGAAATTCGAATCGGACAACCCCGGCGTTAAAGTTAAAATCATTACGACAACTGGCGATCAATATGCAACGAAATTGAAAGCTGCCATTACAGGCAAAAGCGTTCCGGACGTATTCTACTTTGACCCGGGCGATTTGAGAGCGTATGCAAACGGCGGCGTGCTTAAAGATATTACGGAATACGTATCTGACGTGAAATTCGATAACATTTGGAAATACGGCGTAGATATTTACCGCTATGACGGTGAAACAGTAGGACAAGGCAGTATTTACGGCTTGCCGAAGGACGTTGGTCCTTTCGCGCTTGGCTACAACAAAACAATGTTTGAAGCTGCTGGCATTCCATTGCCGGATAAAGACAAGCCTTACACGTGGGACGAATTCATTAAAGTAAACCAACAGCTTACAAAGGATAACAACGGCGACGGTAAAATTGACCAATACGGCACAGGCTTTAACGTAAACTGGGCTTTGCAAGCTTTCGTATGGGGCAACGGCGCTGACTGGCTCGATGAGACGAAAACGAAAGTAACGATCGACGATCCTAAATTTGCGGAAGCGCTGCAGTACTTCGCTGACATGCAAAATGTTTACAAAATTACTCCTTCTATTGAAGATGCAGCAACACTGGATACTTACCAGCGTTGGATGAAAGGTGAGCTGGCGTTCTTCCCTGTAGGTCCTTGGGATCTGGCGACTTATGAAACATTGCCATTCGATTATGATCTTATTCCTTACCCTGCAGGCTCCACCGGTAAATCGGCAACCTTCGTAGGATCGCTCGGTATCGGCGTATCCAATAACTCGAAGAGCCCTGAGCTGGCTGCTAAGCTTGTTACGTACTTGACGGCCTCGCCTGAAGGTCAGCAACAGCTGGTAGATGCTAGGGTTCAAATTCCTAACCTGATTGACATGGCTGAAACTTGGGCTGCTAACTCGGAAACGAAACCGGCTAACAAGAAAGAATTCCTTGATATCGTTCAAGACTACGGTAAACCAATGCCTAACACATTGACTTACAATGCAGAATGGTACCAATTGTTCTTCACGGATGTTCAACCCGTGCTTGACGGCAAGGTTACGGCTGCAGACTATGTGAAATCGCAACAACCAAAAATGCAAAGCTTGCTTGATAAAGCGATTGAACAAGAAGCAAAATCTAAGAAATAATAAAAGCTTATCATTTTTAACCCGCAAGCGGTGATGTTAGTTCTTTCCATTGAACTAGCATCACTCTTCTGCCGGGTGAATCAGGGGTGGAAGATGAAAACCAAGTCGAATCTCTATCGCAAAGAAAGCTACTACGGGTATTTATTTGTACTTGCTCCCGTTCTTGGATTTCTCTTGTTTACTTTGTATCCGCTTTTATATTCGCTGTACGGTTCATTTACCGACTGGGATGGCTTAGGACGGATGGATTTTATCGGATTTGCCAACTTTAAAGAATTATTTATGGATGAGCAATTCCATAAGGCCAGCTTCAACACATTGTTCATGATGATCGGTATACCAATAGAAATAGTATTAGCTTTGCTGCTTGCCCTTGGGCTTAACCGGAAAATGTTCGGTACGACAACTTTTCGTGTCGTATATTACGTCCCGGTCATATCCTCGCTCGCGGCGATTTCAATTTTGTGGCAATGGGCTTATAACGGCGACTATGGTTTGGTTAATCAGTTTCTTGCTCTATTCGGTATTGAGGGTCCCAACTGGTTGACTGATAAATATACGGTGAAACCGGCACTTATTATTATGATGGTATGGAAAAATCTCGGTTATTCAATGCTGCTTTATTTGGCAGCGCTGCAAAGCGTACCTAAAGACTATTATGAAGCCGCTCAGCTTGACGGGGCAAATGGCCTTCAAATCTTCAAGCACATTACGTTCCCTATGGTAAAACCGGTTACCTTCTTCATTGTTGTAACGAAAGTGATCGGCGGCGCGCAAATTTTCACGGAAATTAACATTATGACATCAACGGGCGGTCCGGAATACAGCTCTGCCTCGGTCGTATTCTATGTTTGGCAGAAGGCGTTCGGCAACCTGCAAATGGGCTATGCCTCCGCCATGGCGATGCTGCTTGGCATATTTATCTTCACAGTGACGCTTGTTCAATTCAAGATGAATGAAAGATCGTCGAAGGACTTGGAATAACGACATCAGAGGAAAGGAGTGACCCTGAATTATGCTATCGGCCAAAAAAATTAAATTGACAGATATAATCATTTTTATTCTCATCAGCATAGGCGCTGTATTTATGATTGCTCCGCTTGCATGGACGGTATCGACTTCATTTAAGACGAAGACGGAAGTATTCGCCTTGCCGCCCGTTTGGATACCGGAGAAGTTCGATTTTATCAAATACGTGGAAATTTGGGAAAAAGGGCCGCTGCTCAGCGGTATTCAGAACAGCTTGCTGATTACGGTATGCGTCACGATCATAGGGACGTTCACCTCGAGCTTAGCTGCCTTCGCATTCGCGAAGCTGCGTTTCTCGCATAAAAACAAAATTTTCATGCTATTGCTGTCATCATTGATGATTCCATACCCGGCTATCATGATCCCGCAATTCATCATGTTCTCCGAGTTTGGTTGGGTAGATACGCTGAAGCCGCTTATTGTACCGGGCTTGTTCGGAAACATTATGATGATCTTCTTCCTGCGTCAATATTTGACCAGCGTGCCTGGCGCTATTATAGAAGCGGCGAAGATCGACGGAGCTTCATACTTTGGCATTTTCTCGAAAATTGTGTTTCCGTTAATTCGCCCGGCGGTAGCCGCGCAGGTTATTCTGTGGTTCATGGCAATCTGGAACGATTATTTGGCGCCGATCATTTATTTGAATTCGCCGGAGAAGCAAACGCTTCAGCTCGTTATCGCGAACTTTAATGCGACCTATGCGATTCAAACGGATTATCCGTTAATTATGGCTGCATCCTTCGTTGCTTTGCTGCCAATGCTCATTATCTTCCTTGTATTCCAAAAACAAATTATCGAGTCTGTCGCTATTTCAGGCGTTAAAGGCTAGCAGAGAGGGCCGTGCGCATATGAGATCAACTAGAGCACGCTTACAGAATTTTGCGGCGGTAAGCCTAATTGCTGCCGTGCTGCTGGCCGGCTGCTCGAAGCAGCAGGAAGCAGCAGTTGAGTATCCGTCAGCTCCGCCTGACTATCCGATGTACGATACGGCTAATATTCATAACGAGAAGGGCTGGAACATAAGCAACGTGCATGATCCAGCCCTTTTGAAAGACGGCGATACTTATTATATCTATTCCACGGATGTGAAGGTCGGAGGAGCAGCCACGTCAGGCATCATGGTGCGCAAATCGAAGGATCTGATCAGCTGGGAGTGGGTAGGATATGCGTTTGACGGGGTGCCTGCGGAGGCGCAGCAATGGACAGGGGCAACCAATCTATGGGCCCCGGAAGTCGAGAAGCTCGGAGATACCTACTATTTGTACTATTCGGCATCTACCTTTGGCTCGAATACATCCTTTATTGGCGTAGCGACCAGCGCGTCTCCTGAAGGTCCTTGGACCGATCAGGGCGAGGTTGTTAAGACATCAGGAAAGGATGAGCCCAATGCGATCGATCCGAACATCGTTACGGATGCGGAAGGGAAGCCATGGTTTGTGTTCGGTTCTTTTTTCGGGGGGATTTATGTATCGCCTCTAGATGAGAATACGGGCAAGCTTGCAGAACCTGGTTATGGCATCAAAATCGCAAAGCGAAGCCAGCCGATGGAGCAAGGTGCGGTTGAAGGACCCTATGTCATTTACAATCCGGAGAATAAGAAATATTATTTGTTCGTTTCCTATGATTCCCTATCCTCAGACTATAATGTGCGGGTCGGGCGCTCGGATAAGGTAACGGGACCGTACTTAGACGCAAACGGCCGCGATATGCTTGATGATCAATACGAAGCGCAATTCGAGATTGGAAACAAGCTGATCGGCGGATACCGTTTTGCGGAGGGAGAGGGCTGGACCGCTCCCGGTCACAA
This sequence comes from Paenibacillus sp. Soil522, assembly GCF_001428245.1. GTDB lineage: Bacteria > Bacillota > Bacilli > Paenibacillales > Paenibacillaceae > Pristimantibacillus. The sequence goes on along the minus strand of NZ_LMRV01000037.1, from coordinate 78,201 downwards.
TTCCGTACTGCAGGACGGCAGCGAGTATTACCTGGTCCATCATGCCAGACCTGAGCAGGATTCCAATTGGATGTACCTTCATGTTAGAAAGATGCTTTGGACAGCGGATGGCTGGCCGGTTGTATCCCCGGAAAGATATGCGGGAGAAACGGTGCAGAACATACCGGAGAGCAGTATCCCAGGCGTGTGGGAAGAAGTCGTTCACGAGAAGCTGATCGATGGCCAAGCTGATTCGGAGACGATAACGCTGCTTAAGAATGGAAAGATTGGCGATGGCGCGGAAAAGGATTATTGGAAATTTGACGGCGACCATACGATAACCCTGTATTGGCATGATGCCGAGGGCGAGATTATTGCCACGGAAACGGCGTTATTGCTGCCTGCATGGGACTGGGAGCTTAATAAGACGACCCTCGTCTTCACAGGCATGAACGAGCAGGGCGCCGCGGTTTGGGGCAAACAAATTTCGATCGGAACGAAGAAATAAAGCGATTTGTATGTAAGTGGGTCAATGTCGATTAAAATGAACAAAGCCTCGGAGCTCCTTGTACGGGGCTTTGTTCATTTTTGAGCTTAAGGGCATCAAATATTTCACCCGAAACGACAAAAAAGTGTTTTCATTGTAATTGCTTTAGAACTAAACTATAATAGTTAAGTTATAAAGTATTTATAAAGGGCGTGGGACAATACATGAATCAGGCTGAACTTCAGAAGGTCCGTTTTTGGCCTATAATGGCTGCAATCTTTATCGGATCATTTTTATGCGTGCTGGCATCGGCTTCGATCAACTTGGCGCTTGAAATTTTAAAGGATCATTTTGGGACGACGCTTGGTTCCGTGCAGTGGACGTTAACCGGCTTTATGCTAGCAATGGGAACGACAGCGCCGATTGCCGGTTATTTAGGCGAGAGATTCAGCTTTAGACGTCTGTATCTCTTCTCGTTAATCGGATTCAATTGACGTCGGTTTTGTGCGCGACTGCCTGGAGCGAAGGCTCATTAATTGTTTTTCGTGTGCTGCAGGGAGCATTCAGCGGCTTGATCATTCCGGCCACGATGTCTATCATTTATCAAATTATTCCAAGAGAAAGACAAGCGATGGCGGTCGCGTTCTGGGGCTTGTCCGCCATGCTGGCGCCAGCCTTCGGACCTACCATCAGCGGCTGGGTGCTGGAAAATCTGAATTGGCATTGGCTGTTCCTTATGAATATTCCGATTGGGATGATCGCAATCTTGTTCGTGTACGCTTATATTCCTTATTACCGGATGAATGTTCCGAAGAGCTTCGACGGACTTGGCTTTCTGACGGTTATTGTGAGCAGCTCGTCCTTGCTGCTTGCGCTGGGGCAAGGCCATAACTGGGGCTGGGGATCGTGGAAGATCGTATCCCTGTTCGTGCTTGGGGCGGTTACCCTGCTTCTGTTCATATGGCGGGAGCTAACGACGGAAACGCCATTGCTCGATATTCGGGTATTCAAAAACGGGCGGTTTACCTTAAATGCGATTATATCAAACATCATTACGATCAGCTTGTATTCAGGCACTCTGCTGACACCGGTATTTCTACAAAGAATTCAGCATGTTTCCGCGATGGATACGGGCATGATTCTGCTTCCGGCTTCCCTGGCGATGGCTTTGCTAATGCCCGTTGTCGGAAAGCTGTACGGCATTATCGGACCACGCTGGCTGATGTCGGGCGGCATTTTGCTGCTGACGATAGGAACGCTGGCGTTAAGCTGGTTAAGTATCGATGTCTCACATACTTACGTTATTTGGTGGATGATCGTACGCAATATCGGAATCGCGTTCGTCGTTATGCCGACAAGCAACGCGGCGATGGAGCAAATTCCAGCTGAGCTGTCGGGTCATGCCTCTGCGATAACGAACTGGACGCGGAACGTTTTCGGTTCGTTCGCCATTGCGATTTTTACGACCATGCTCGCTTCCAGATCGGTTACGCATGCTGCCGGTTACATGAATGCAGGCGATGTCGACAAGCTTCACATTGAGATGATGTCGTTCACGATGAGCGTAAATGATGTGTATGTCATTGCTACGCTGGTTGCGGCCGTCGCGCTGCCGCTCAGCTTATTCGTAGGAAAGGCGAAGCGGACGGAAGGCTTGAAGGCTAAGAAGCTGAAGGAAACAGCATAAAATTATTTCACATTCATAAAGCCGCTGTCACTCGTATCCAAGAGTGATAAGCGGCTTTTATTTTAATAAAAAAGTCTGGAGCTTGGGAAAAAATATCTGGAATTTTTATGGAGGCATATACTATGAGTACAACAAATCATTTGTCTATTAAAGCCCTGCCGGGCACCGAATTACAGAACAGAGGATGACAGCATGGACGGCTGGATTAGGAGGCATGGGTGTCGTGCGTCATGCTGATGCGGGTTATGATCTGGCCGTTCGAAAGGCCAAAGAAAAAGGCATTCAAATTCCATCGTTGGATTAAAGGGCGGCTGCGAAATGAAATCAATTATTTATGTTAAATCTGCAAACCAGGTCGTAACCGTTAAAGGGGCAAGCCATTTGCCCAAGCGGGGACGGGAAATGTCTGAGCTGGACATTATTGAGAATGGCAGCGTCATATTAGTTGATAACCTTATTGCTTTTGCAGGTACGGATGAAGAGGCAGCCAAATATTTGGATACAGTGACGGGCCCCGTTACGACAATAGATGCCGCAGGCAAAGTGGTCACGCCTGGACTTGTGGATCCTCATACCCATCTCGTATTCGCAGGCAGCCGGGAGAAAGAATTCGAGATGAGGCTGCAGGGCATCAAATATATCGATATTTTAAAACAGGGCGGCGGTATTTTGAGCTCGACGAAGAGTACCCGGGAGGCCACCTTGGAACAACTGGTTGAGCAATCCTATGCGCGGCTGAACCGTTTACTGCAGCACGGAGTTACGACTGTAGAAGCCAAAAGCGGGTACGGCTTGACGGTTGAGGATGAATTGAAACAGCTGCGCGCTGCCCGCAAGCTGAATGAGCTTCATCCCGTCGATTTGGTATCCACGTTTATGGGAGCCCATGCGGTTCCCGTTGAATACAAAGAAAATCCAGATGCCTTCGTCAGTCTTATAACCGATGAAATGATACCGCTCGTAGCGAGGGAAAGTCTGGCTGAGTTCTGCGACGTATTTTGCGAAGACGGGGTGTTCACGGTCGAGCAGTCCGAACGAATACTCGAAACCGGCAAACGGTATGGCTTAAAGCCGAAAATCCATGCAGATGAGATTGTTTATACCGGCGGCGCCGAGTTGGCGGTTAAGGTAGGAGCAGTTTCCGCAGAGCATCTGCTGCAGGCGTCCGATGAGGGAATCCGCCAGCTGGCCGGCAGTCAAACGATTGCCGTTCTATTGCCGGCGACAGCCTTCTTCCTGATGGAGCAGCCGGCAAGGGCTCGAACGATGATTGAGGAAGGGGTAGCTGTAGCACTATCCACCGATTGCAACCCCGGCTCATCTCCAACCCAGTCGATGCCGTTTGTCATGAACGCTGCCTGCATAACGATGCGAATGACGCCAGCCGAGGTGCTTGCAGCGGCGACGATTAATGCAGCGCATGCGATTGGAAGAGCGGATCAAATCGGCAGCATCGAAGTCGGGAAGAAAGCGGATATCGTCTTGTTCAATGCCTCTAATTATCAAATGCTTCAATATAACTTCGCCGTCAATCTTGTTGATACCGTCATTAAAAATGGGGTAGTTGCGGTTAAGGAGGGTGTTTTGCTTGGAAAAAAAGCAGCTTCGGGTTAACCCGGCCCGATTGGAGCAGAGCATCGGCGTTTTGGCCATGTTCGGCAGGAACGAACATGGCGGGCTCGACCGGACAACCTTCACGTCTGCGGAATTGGCAGCGAGGGATTGGCTGAAGGAACAGCTCGCCGAGATAGCTTTGGAGCTCAGGGTCGATCAAGCGGCCAATATATGGGCAATGCGGGAGGGAAGTGATTCTTTTCTTCCTCCCATTGCTTTCGGATCCCATATCGATACGGTATCTAATGGCGGCAAATATGACGGCGCGCTGGGCGTTCTGATTGCGCTCGAAGTGATGAGAGTGCTGCAAGAGCATGAGATGATGACGAGACATCCGCTCGAACTGGTCTCGTTCAGCGCGGAGGAGCCGAATCCGTTCGGGTTATCGACATTCGGCAGCAGGGCCGTTACGAAGAAACTGAAAAGAACGGATATTACGGGCGTGAAAAATCCGGCCGGGCAGCTTTTGACAGATGCTTTGCGGAGCGCGGGAGGCGATCCGGACCGTTTTGAAGATGCCGCCCGCAGTCCTGAGGAATTGAGCGCATTTCTTGAAGTTCACATTGAGCAAGGGAAACGGTTATTGGAACGGAATATTCCCGTTGGCGTCGTAACCGCGATTACCGGTATTTACCGGGAAATAGTCGTAGTATCCGGTGAAGCGAATCACGCCGGAACCACGTTGATGGAGGATCGGAACGACGCATTGACCGCTTCTGCCGAGATCGTTCTGGCGCTGGAAAAGGTATGCCGGAACCATCCGGCGAGTGAAGTTGTCGGTACGGTGGGGAGAATGGTTATCACGCCGAATGCCGCCAATATCATCCCCGAGAAAGTCCAGTTTATCGTGGAAATACGCGGTAAAAGCCGTGGGGAAATTCAAGAGGCCATTACGGCTTGGGAAAGCTTTATTTCGGTAATCGAGCAGGAGCGCAGCGCCATTGTGCAGCGATCGGTCATGCTTGATCAACCTCCGGCGCCTATGGATGACGAGGTTATTCGGGTCAGTCAGGAGCAGGCGCATTCATTGGGCTATCCGTATCATTTGCTTGGCAGCATGGCTGGCCACGATGCGGCTCATATGGCTTCCATTACGAGAAGCGGGATGCTGTTTGTGCCGAGTATTGGCGGTAAAAGCCATTGTCCGGATGAGGAGAGCCGCATGGAAGACATTGAGAAAGCAGCCAACGTGCTGCTTCATACCATTTTGGAACTGGACCAACGATTGAATAGATAGGGAGGAACCGATATGCTGCAATTATTTACAGCCGATTCTATTTATTATAAAGAGAAGTTTCAGAGCAATCTCGCGATGCTTGTCGAGAATGGTGTCATTAAGGAAATCGGAGAACGTCAAGCGATGGAAGCGAAGTATGCAGGAGCCGGGCAAACGGACTTGAGAGGCAAAGCCATCGTACCGGGCACTGTTAACGCTCATAACCACTCCTTTCAAAGCCTTTTGAGAGGAATCGCCGTTGACCGTCCTTTCCTGGAATGGCGCGATAATGCCCTCTACAAGTACACGCCTCTTCTGGATGAAGATGCGGTTTATACCGGCGCATTGTTTGCATTCGGCGAAATGCTGAAGTACGGCGTGACTACCGTCAGCGATTTTTTCTACGTCCATAACGGGGGCACGGCCACGGACGAAGCGGTTATTCAAGCGGCGCAGGATTTGGGAATCCGCTTGGTGCTGGCACGAACGATGTACGATTGGGACGGGGCTCCGCTGAGCTATCAAGAAACCGTTCAGGATGCGGTGCACCGGACCCGCCAGCTGGCTATAAAGTATCAAGGGAATCCGATGGTAACGATCCATCCGGCCCCTCACAGTCCGCATGGCGCTTCTCCGGAGATGATTAAGGCGGGTCACCGTTTAGCCCATGAGCTCGATACCCCTTTCCATATCCATGTTGCGGAAGAGATGTTCGAGGTGGAGGAAACGCTTGAGAAATATAAGCTTAGGCCCGTTCACTATTTGAATGGTCTAGGGGTAGTCGACGAAAGAATGATTGCGGTTCATCTGGTCTGGCTCGAGGATTCGGAGATCCGGCTGTTAGGCGGGAAAAATGCGGCTTTGGCCTATTGTCCTTCAAGCAACATGTTTCTATCGGACGGCGTAACGCGGATACCGGACCTCGCGCAAGCCGGCGTCCGGATTACGTTAGGTACGGACGGAGCTTGCAGCAACAACCGGATCAGCGTATTTGAGGAGATGAGAATGTGCTCGCTTCTGCAGAAGGTAACCCGACTGGACGGCACCTGCATTAACGCAAAGCAAGTGTTCGATATGGGCACGAAGGTTGGTGGAGAGCTTCTGCGTCTGCCAGTAGGCGTGCTGCAAGAAGGTTATCAGGCCGATTTCGTAACGCTTAATCTGGCTGATCTTTCCTTGTCGCCAAAGCGGGAGCTGTTCGCGAACGTTGTATATGCCATGCAGCCGAACGCTGTAAGCGATGTTGTGGTGAACGGGAAATTCATTGTTAACGACGGAGTGCTTGCAACGGTTTCGGAAAAATCGATTGTAAACAAAGTAGACCGGCTGTTCGAGAAATGGCAAATGTGAGGTGAAAAATAATGGGGTGATCGTGCGGAGAAACGATCAGAAGACGGGCGATTGGTCGGGAGGATCGATAACGGGAGTACCGGAAAGCAGTAGGAAATGAAAATTCAGATTAACGATCCAAGAGAGTAAGGCGAGTCAGTATGGCGGTAATTTTAGCTCGATAGTGCTCCGTCCCCTCGAACAGCCCGTTGCTCTGAAATAGAGCTAAAAATTAGATTTATTTTCTCTAAACTAACCAATGTTACAAATCTATAGCTAGAAATTAGCTCTATATTTGTAACACATACCCTTGATTTGACTGTATGTTTTCCACTCAAATGTTACTTTAGCGGCGCACGGAACGTTTTAATATTGATGAAATATAGGCAAAACGAAGCGCAAGTAAGGGAGATGGATGAAAGTTCCGCTCTAGACTCTAGGATGCTTATAGGCAATAGGGGGAGTTTAAGCTTTATCCCGATTACCTTCAACATGCTCAATGTACTGATATTCTTTCTCCCAGAAATCAGCATCTTTAATGCCTAGCTTCACCGTGTCGAATACAGGATCTTTACCCTCTTTTTTCTGTTTTTCATAATCCCGCAATACGGTTAGCGCCGGTTTTGTAAGCAGCAGAATGATACTAGTTTGAGTTTCACTAAAGGCGGGGAACCCTGACAATCTGTCGGTTAGGTCTTTTGATTTAACCACACGCGATCAACCGTGCGCCTCGTGAGCTGTGGGAAAAGCTGGAGCAAGCGGCCATGTGCCGATCGATCGCGCCATTTATGAGGTATCATTCAAATTGGCTATAATCCTGGCGTAAATTATTTGAAAGTATGCAAATCTTGCGGTAGAATTGGATTGATTTAAGTGAGGTGACAATCATGGAGAGCAATACAAGGCAATATTTTAACTTCTCGGCAGACGACGGATCCTTTTGTTTTCACCATTGGCCAAATGTGTCATCGTGCAAATGTTATCAGTGATCCTCCGGCTTGCAGATGAGCTGATTCAGGAAGGACATACCCAAACGCATGCTTGCTTCATGTCCGGCTTCAACAGTTATTCGAATTTCTTTAAGTCATACCGCAAGCTTACAGGGAAATCCCCCAGAGGCAAGCGGAGGTGAATGTATGACCTGCTTGATGCGCTTGTCGCTTGATTACCAACACTTGCAGCATACGAACCTCTAGTAAATCAAACATAAGATCGGTATACTTGTTGTGCATATGTCATTCGCTCCGGCGGATTGGTTGTACAATCATGCGGAAAAATTAATTCGAGTAACTTGCCTTTTGCATCAGGGTATGTGCCAGGAGGGATCCTTATGAAAGCGTTGCCTTTTTATAGAAATACTTTTTTTACCCGTCTCATCTTATCGTTTACGGCATTAGCTGTCGTGCTGCTCGGACTTACGGGAGGTTACCTGTACACGCAGGCTAATCAAATGATGGTGGACGAAATCGCCAGGGATAGTCAACGACGTCTCGTTACAGCAAAAGATTACGTAGAACGGACATTGCTGCGAAAGTACGAAGAAAATCTTCAAAATAAGGCCGTAACCACAATTCTCACTCGGAACAGCTCTAATTTGAATTATTTGCTCAATAATAGTTGGTCAGAAAACCTCGACCGTATATTGTCTTTACAACAAGATCTAGAGATTTTTCAAACAACAATTGAAGGCGCCTCCAATTTAACCGTGTATTTTCATCAAGGAAATTATGTCGTAACCAGTGATCTTTTCTTTGAAAATCCGGAAAACTCCACAGACTTCGTTTTTATTGAGGGGCTTCCGCAAATGACTCCGAACCGGTGGATGATCCGGACATTGCCGGACGGAAAGCAGGCGATGACGTATATCGTAAAGCTCCCGTACGGGGTAAGCGGCCCATCGCCGAAAGGATACCTATATGTTGATGTCGATCAGGAGTACCTGAAGCAGGCCGTCTCTAAAATCATGCACTCCTCCTTCGAGAGGTTCTATATATTCGATGCAAACGGGAATTTGATCCTGCAAACAGCCGGGGCGAATTCGGAAGATGTAGGGTTGATCCGGCAAGCCATCAGATCCGGTAAAACCGTCACACAGATCAACGACAGTTTAAGTGGCACATTCGTATTATCGCATCTCGCCGGTCAAGAGTCAGAACACAGTTGGACCTATGCGATGGATCGGCCGATGGATTCATTTGTGCTGGATTCAAAAAAGTTGAAAACCAAGATTTTCGCAGCCTGCTGTCTTGTGCTCTTGTTCGGGTTAGCGGTTTCCTACATGATTTCCAAGCGTTTCTATCTCCCGATGAAGAAACTCATCCAACATGTTCGCCACCAGTATCAGCCGGGTCTGAACCCCAGCCATGCGAACGAATATATGATAATCGGAAATGCGCTGAATTTCATGGACCAAAAAATCGTCAGTTTGGAATCTCAGGCTAAAAAGAATGAGATGAAAAACCTGGTGATGGGCGCAAGTCTCGGGCTTGAACATGTGGATGGCCTGCAACAGGATTGCCGCTATCAGTTGGTGCATATTCAACTCATCGAAGGCGATAGTGAGAAGCTCAAATTGCGCTACGAGCAATTCGACCGCCCCGTGCCATGCGAGGTTGTTTGCTTGAATCCGCAGGAAGCGGCCATTATCTACTTCCTGGATTTACGCGCCGCCGAGATGGATGACGGGATGATAGCTGCGGAATTGGACAAAATCCAGGACGAAGTGAGGGGAGAGCTCCGATTTGGAGCGGGTATCGGCACATCGGTCTTATCGCCCGAGAAAATTCCTCTCTCCTATCGAGTGGCTCATCAAGCATATCGCTATCGGTTTATGTACGGTCATGAAGCAATCATTTCGCATTCTAAAATTTCCGCTTTCGATCCGAAACCGCCACTGATTTCTCTGGATACATTTCAGAATACGCTTAAGGCCGGGGATGTGGAGAGCGTTAATCAATTTATCGATAAATTCGCTGCTGTTCTGATGGAACGGAATATGCAGCTTGAATCGGTGGAGCTTGCTCTTCTTCAGCTCGTTTCCGCACTGTACGAAACGATTATTGAGCTGGAGCTGCAGCAAATCATTCCTCCTTCCAATCTGTTTGACGAGTTGAAGAAAGATACGCTGGCAGACACGATCGCATCGATTCGCAGCCTTTCCGAACGTATTGGGGTCCATGTACGGGATTCAGTCAAGCATAAGCATGCGGAGGTCATTTTCAAGCTGAAAGCCTATATCGATGAGCATTTGCACGAAGATCTTTCGCTCAACATTCTTTCCGATGTGGCTTCGCTCGCTCCCGCATACATTTCCACCTTGTTCGGCGAAGTGATGAACGAATCGTTTACCGAATACGTGACCCGAATTAGACTCGAAAAAGCCGCCCGCTTGCTGCAAGAGGACGACAAGTTGTCCGTCACGGAAATCGCGTCTCTTGTCGGGTATCGAAACCTGCAATATTTTCATGTAAAATTCAAAGCGCGATTTGGTATTACTCCCGTTCGGTACAGGCAAACGAAACAAACGTCGAGTGCGGCCAATTAGCAAGATTCCTCCATAGACAAGCTGTTTACAGCTGAGCTTTTTCTTCCTTTTTTGCATTTGAATACTTCAAAAAACGGAATCTAACGGGTATGAAACATTGTAAAAAAAAGGTGAGGTCAAACCAATGAATCAAAGAAAAAAACAAAGAAAGAAAACTTTGCTGAGTTTGACGGGTATTGTCTTGTCGATGACGTTCGTAGCGATCGGTTGCGGCAAGCTAAGCGATAGTGGGACTACGCCGGGGTCGTTTGTTGAAACTGTGAAGCCCGAGGCCAACGACAAACGGATCGAGATTACTTGGGCGAATAATTTCAGTGCTCCTGAAGCTGACGACAACTATGTGCAGAAACAGCTGGAGCAGAAATTCAATGTTAAAATCAAAAATGTCAAATTTGAACGGCAGGGATGGAAGGATAAATTCAATGTGCTGCTTGCTTCCGGTCAAATTCCCGACATTTTCCCAATCGATGCAAACGAGATCGATTTAGCCACATGGGCGGATCAGGGCATCATTGCCAGCATTTCCCCGGATGAAATCAGAAAAAATATGCCGAATTATTCGAAAGCGCTGGAATCGTTTGACGCCGACGCATGGAATGCCGGTTTCTATAATGGAAGGAACTGGGGAATCCCGAAGGTATGGCCTACCGGCAATTCAGGCATGATCCCCGGTTATAATGAAGCATGGCTGAAGAAAATCGGCTACAACGAGCCTCCGAAGACGCTCGCGGAGCTGGAGGATGTGCTCAACAAATTCGTGAATAACGATCCGGACGGCAACGGCAGGAAGGATACGTACGGCATGTCGGGCCGAGGCAAGCTCCCGATTCAAATGTTTACTTCCGTATTCTCGGCTTATGGCGTATCGCCGTATCAGTTCAAGTTGGGCACAGATGGAAAGGTTGTGTATGGCGGGATAACCGAAGAAACCCGCTCGGCACTCAAGCTTCTGAATAAGTGGTTCGAAGCCGGACTTATCGATCCGGAGTTCATAACAGCAGATAACGGCCAGCTCAATGAAAAATTTTCCAACCAAAAGATCGGCATGGTCGATAACATGGGTTGGCGCAGCTTCGACGCTGAATCCGTATATATTGCGAAATCCGCATTGGAAAAGGGCCAACACGTTATTGCAGGAAAGCCGGTTATCGGGCCGGCCGGCAAAGCGTATGCCTTCTCCGCCGGCGCGCGTCAAGCCCCTGTATTGTTAGGCGTGCAGCTTGAGAAGGATGCGGCGAAACGGACCAGGATTGAGCAAATTCTCGAATACGTTGCAACAAATCCGGAAGGCTGGCTGCTTACGGTTTACGGTGAAAAGGGAGTCAACTACGATATGAACGGCGACTTTGTCATTGCAAGGCCGACACCGGAGGCCTCAAAAGCCGGCGCCGGCAGCTTCTACAACCCGCTTTCGTATGTTGATACTTCCATGGTGAAATATAATACGACCAAGGAATTGCTGGATCTGAAGGCGAAGCTGGACAGCGGTTATGAGCCGCTCAGGGACGTTATTGGCCCGGCCGTATTGACCGCCAAGGCGAAAAATTGGGCGAGTCTGCAGACGCTGGTGGACAATTATTTGATTAAAGCCGTTATCGGCAAAGCGGAAACGGATAAAGGGTTCGACGATTTTAAGGTGAATTGGCTGAAATCCGGCGGTCAAGAATTGACGGACGAAGCCAACAAGATATATGCACGGCGGCAAAAGAAGTAATCGAATAGGAAGCTAAGCGAGGCAGAATAGCGCATTTCCGCCCCCAATATTTCCCAAACAGCCGATTTCGGCTGTTTTTTTTCATTTCCAAAGAAATTAACATCCGATTTTGAAAGAATTCAAAAAAAATCGAATGAAATTGACATGGAAATAGCGCTTTCAATCGTTTACATTTGGGGGATAGCGCCAGGGACACAACAAAACTTTGAAGTGAGGAAAAAATTGATGAGCCATTTAAAGATTTGGGAGGCACCCGAAGGGGCGGTAGGCCGAGACGATTTTGAGGTTAGCGTCCGCATTCCGGGGGGGAGCTGGCAGCCACTCTTCGTGTATGAAGCGAAGGTGGACATGCACAATGTTAGACAGGCTTCCATGGCCTATTTTGACATGGAAGGAACGGTGGAGGTCCGGGTCGAGAGCCGGAAGGGACCTGTTCATCAAACCGTCATCCGCCCCCTCTCGAAGCAAATTCCGTTCGAGGTGGAAGGAGCGGCTGTTACCTTCCGTTTGAATGAACCTTGCAAGCTGTCCATAGAAGTGAATGGGGACCGCTTCGGCAATCTTCATCTTTTTGCGAATGCTCCGGAGGACAATCCACCGAAACCGGATGACCCGAATGTGCTGTTCTTGAAGCCTGCCATACACAGAATGGAGGATATTCAACGTTTGGTGAATAGTCCGCTGCCTGGAGGAGCGGCTCCGGAAGTGATCTATTTCGGGCCGGGGATGCACTATTTGGAGGAAACGATTTTCCGCATTCCGTCCGGGAAAACCGTCTATATCGCCGGCGGCGCCATTGTTGTCGGGTCCCTCGTTTGCGATCATGTGCAGGATGTCACTATCCGCGGCAGAGGGATGCTGTATTTGTCCGACTTCCACCGGTTTTCCGCTTTTCGAGGTGTGCGGATCATTTATTCGCACCATATTACGGTGGAAGGAATCGTGCTGCTGGACCCGCCGCACTACAGCATTTACATCGGCAAGTCCGAGCATATCCGAATTCGCAACTTCAAATCCTTCAGCACGCGGGGATGGTGCGACGGCATCGACATGATGTCCAGCTCGCATATTGAGATCGAGGATGTGTTCCTGCGGACGTCCGACGATTGTATTGCCGTATACGGAAGCCGTTGGGATTATAAAGGGGATTCACGCTGCGTAAGTGTCAAAGACTCCGTCCTTTGGGCTGACGTAGCTCATGCGATGAATATCGGCGGACATGGGGACTATCGTCGGGGAGGCGATTTAATCGAGGATATCCAGTTCAGCAATATCGATATTTTGGAGCATCATGAGCCCCAGCCCGGTTATTGGGGGGCCATGAATATAAATGTCGGCGATAATAATACGGTGCGGAACGTCACCTATGACAACATTCGTGTGGAGGATTTTGAACTGGGCCAGCTGGTCGACATCCGTGTAGTGTGGAATGAGAAATATAACCCTGTTGCCGGTAAACGAATTGAGAACATACATTTCCGGAATGTGACCTATAACGGGAAAAATGAACATAAAAACCGTATTTACGGGTTTGACCAGGAACGGACCGTGGATGGTGTCACCTTCACCAATCTGCGTATAAACGGTGAGTTGATTCTGGATGCGGAGCAGGGACATTTCGACATCAATGAGCACTCCCATGGCATTCAGTTTCGTAAGTGACTAAAGGACGGTTCTGGGCGAACTGGGGGACTGAATACAAGATCGGTTTCCCAGGTCGTTCTCCCAATAGATATATCGAGGGGGAGGGGGGACTGCAAAATGAAAGTAGATCGTTTAGGGGGCAGGCTGAAATCCCACTATAGAAGAAATTCTTTATTAATAAAAATCTTATCATCTTATTTAGTTATTGTTATCGTTCTATTATCCGTTTTTTCCTTTGTATTATTTCGTACTTACAGCAATAGAAGTATAGAGCAAGTCAGTCAAACCTCTGAAAATTTTATATCGCAATCTTATTATATTGCAGATCTAATGCTCATAAATGTTTATTATAACTTTTATCAGTTATTTATCAATAGTTTGGATAGTGATCTTAATTATGGTTTGTATGTTGATAAATCAGATGCATTCGCCGATCAAGATGTATTAAAGAAATTAAAGCAATATGTGAAGTCAAATCCGCTTATTCGTTCCATTTATATTTATAATTCAAAGGCTGACAGGGTAATATTCAGTATTTCTGAGGTAGGAGAAGGGATCCAGACGACAACAGATTTTTTGGATCAAGATATAATCCATATTCTGAGGAATACGGAACAAATCGTTTCTGATGAATATTTTACAAGAAAAGCGGATTATGTAATAGATAATAGAAATATAAGCGAAAATTTATTGACCTTGGTTCTTGCAAACACTGCAAATAATGGTGAAATTGAATCGTCATTGGTAGTTAATCTAGATCAAAGAATACTACAGCGGATGGTTACTAGTGGAAGAACCGGAGATCTTAATCAAGTATTGATCATGTATAAGAACGGTAATGTATTATCTCATGAAGACACTTCTATGATCAATAAAAATCTTGCCAATGAAAGCTTTACGAAACAAATTATGCAGTCTAACAGTGAAAAAGGCAGTTTTATTACAAAGATTAATGATAAGGAATCACTTGTCAGCTATGTGAAAGCAAAGCATTTAGGCTTGATATTTATAGGCATTGGCGAATATAGCAAGCTATTATCGTCAGCATATTCTATGCAAAGGACATTATTGATTTTAACAATTATTTTTATACTTGCGGGGATCATTTTAGCTGTATTTTTTACATCAAGTATCTATAATCCCTTTAGAAAATTGCTTCATAAATACAGACTGGATTCAAACAGATTATTGAATGATAAGAAGAAGACATTTTTGGGAAAATTAGTTGATGGGGAAATTGACGAAAAAATCTACGACAAAGATTATATGATGGAATGCGGGGTAAGTTTTGACGCTCCATTCTTTTTGACCATTGTACTTAAAATGGATTCACTTGAAAATGTTCTTTCAGGTAAATGGTCGAAAGACGTAAGATTAGTTAAATTTGCAATTCTTAACATTGCAAGTGAATTCTTTAGTGATAAACGATTTAAGGTAGAGGGCGTTGATAACGGACACGATTATGTAAGTATTATTTTAAATGTAAATGATAGAAGTGGCGAGATTGTGAGTAAACTAATCGATACTACAAAGGAAATACAAGATAAAGTAGACAAATATCTGAAGATTTCGGTATCTGCGGGAATAGGTGATATTGTAGAAGGAGTTGAAGGTATAAGTAAATCCTTCCAGAATGCACTGGCAGCTTCGAATTACCGAATTATATTCGGTAGAAAAGCAGTCATAGAATATGGTGATATAGCTGAACGAAATAATAATGATCTCCATGAATATCCTTATGATATTGAGAAGAGAATGATCGAAGCCATAAAGGAATGCAATTTAAGAAAAATTGACACAAGCCTTAATGAGTTTTTTGAAAGGCTTGCTTTATATAGTGCTGATGAAATACAAATAACGGTGTTGCAGTTAGCCGTGTTGCTTACAAGGACACTAAGCGGTTTAGCCAAGACTAGTATTGAGAATGGAGAATACAGCATAAAGGTGCTTGTTTCTGAGATCCAGACTTGCGAAACGTTGGAGGAAATAAAAACGTATCTCTATTCACTCTTTTCCAAATTTGTAGAGACAAAAGGCAATGATTCTAAAGAAAATGTAAAAACCATTATTGTAAATAAAATTAAAGATTATGTTGGAAAGCATTATGATGGCATAAATATTTCAACGGATACAGTAGCAGAGTATGTAGAGCTGTCTTGTAATTATGTCAGGTCTATTTTCAAAGAGATAACGGGTATATCATTATCAGATTATATTACACAATGCAGGATGTCAGCAGCGCAGAGACTTCTAATTGAAACGGATTATCCTGTCGGCAGGATTGCTGAATTAGTTGGGTATCCAGAGAATAGTAAGCACTTCTTTACCGTATTTAAAAAACACTTTGGCAGAACTCCGGAGAATTATAGAATGAGTATCCAGAATAGTGGGAGTCAAAGCAAGCGAAGTTCGAATGGGTAATGTGAAACAGATAAAGAGCCGACAGCGGAATTGACTATGTCGAATAGTCATTCATGCTGTCGGTTCTTTTTCTTGTAAACCGTTGAGTTCAAATAGCATCGGGATACGTTGCAGTGTGTTTTTGAACAGGTTCAAAAACCATCAAATCGGCATTTTGATAAAACGAGAACTTGAACACTCATCAACTTGGTATTAGAGTCAAAAGGGAAAAGGCTTTCAGTGTTACCACGACGCGAGCCGAGAGATTTATTTAGCATATGGGGAGGATGATAAATGTGAATGTGGCTTTGAGCAATAATAAAGCGGACAGCGTAGTGATGAAGAAGAATAAAAAGAGCTTCCTATCAGATGTGAAACAAAATTTCTATTTGTACTTATTAGTTTTTCCGGGCGTTTTATATTTTGTAATTTTCAAGTACCTGCCGATGGTAGGGTTAATCGTAGCTTTTCAAGACTTTAATACGGTGAAAGGACTTTTTAAAAGTAAATTTGTCGGTCTGAAAAATTTTGAATACTTCTTCACTTCAAAGGATTGGCTGATTGTAACCTGGAACACGCTGTATTTAAATATATTGTTTCTTTTTACAGGTCTGTTTTTTTCGATCCTTATTGCCATTGTTCTATCGGAAATCAGCTCCAAATATTTCAAGAACGTGACACAATCGATTGCCATTCTGCCGAATTTTATTTCCTGGACATTAGTTTCGATGTTTGTTTATGCATTACTGTCGACGGATGTAGGATTAATTAATTCCGTTTTAAAGACGTTTGGTTTTATTCAAGAAGGACAGGAAATCACTTTTTACTCCAATCCGAATTTATGGGTCGGTATACTGGTTGTTCTAAAAATATGGAAAACCGCAGGCTTCGGTTCCGTTATCTATCTGGCTGCTATAGCAGGCATTGACCAGGAAATCTATGAAGCTGCCAAAATCGACGGTGCCGGCCGTATGCAGTGTATTACAAAGATTACCTTGCCGCAGCTTAGAACAACAGCAGTGCTGTTGACCTTATTTGGCATCGGAGGCATATTCCACGGGGATTTAGGTATGATTTATGCGATTGTTGGCGACAACCCTAATTTGTATGACACGACCGATGTTATTGACACTTATGTATTCAGAATGCTTAGACAAATGAATGAAATCAGCATGTCTACTGCGATCGGATTTTATCAATCACTTGTAGGTTTTGTCATCGTATATATAACGAATTATTTTGCCAAGAAATATGATTCGGATTCAGCCATTTTTTAAAGGAAGGAGATAAAAAAATGAAAAGCAGCTTGGAGAATAAGGCATTAGATCTATTTTCTTATCTTTTCATGGCCATATTTTCAATATTTTGCATTGTGCCTTTTATCCTTATTATATCAAGCTCTCTATCGGACGAAAAAGCTGTACAATTGACCGGCTTTGCTCTTATTCCCAAACAATTCTCGTTATTTGCTTACGAGGTTATATTTCAGGATAACGCAATATTCAGCGCTTACAAGACAACGATCATTTTCACGGTTGTGGGTACGATCCTTTGCCTTATCATTACCAGTGCTATGGCTTATGCCCTTTCTGTGAAGACGTTTACTCACAGAAACAAGATTGCTTTTTTCGTCTATTTTACGATGCTGTTTAGCGGAGGTTTGATACCTACGTATCTTCTTATCTCAAAATATTTAGGTTTAAGTAATAATATCCTAGTTTATATTATACCGGCGTTGGTTAATCCGTTTAATATGTTTCTGTTAAGAAATTTCTTCAGGCAAATACCGGATTCGCTGGCGGAGTCCGCCAAAATAGATGGAGCTAATGACATCTATATTTTATTTAAAATCATCCTTCCCTTAGCAAAACCTGCAATGGCAACGATCGGATTGTTTTATGGACTCAGTTTCTGGAACGAATGGTTTACAGCCACCCTTTTTATTACCGATAAAGACCTGTATTCATTGCAATATTTGATCATAAAGGTGTTGAGAGAAGTGGACTTTATGAATCAAATGAATCAAATGCAAGGAGTTATAGTTAATTATGTAATTCCAACCAATACTGCCAGAATGGCTACTGCCGTAGTCACTGTAGGTCCCATTATTTTTGTATATCCTTTTCTGCAAAAGTACTTTGTTAAGGGATTAGTAGTTGGAGCCGTTAAGGGCTAATCCCGCAAAAGCGGTTTAGTATATATGATTGAACAAAATAAGGGAGGAAGAAAGATGAACAAAAAGAAGTTTTTTGTAACGCTGCTTGCTGTAATGATGCTTGCTACTTTATTCGTTGGATGCAGCAAGGCGCCAAACAAGCCGGATGAAAGCACCGCGCCTAACAGCAATGCACCCGCCGGCAATGCGACAGAAGGTACTGAACCCGCAAAACAGAAGGATCCGGTTACGCTTAATATTCGTTTCTTCGGGACTGAAAACGGGCATTATCGCGCTGTCGATCCTGCCATTAAGGAGTTTGAGAAACAGACGAAGGATACGCTTAACACGACCTTGAATCTTACATTTACAGCGCCTGCCGACTATGGATCCTTGCATCAATTATGGATCACATCGGGAGAAGACATCGACCTCTTTAACCCATGGGAAAAGGATAAATTCGCTAGAGATGGCGCGTTGGCAGATTTAAGCGAATACTTTAACAACCCTAAATATCCCGGACTTCAGAAGGCTTTCTCGGAAGAGTATATCAATGATAATAAGCTCTATGGCAAAACCTATGTCATTCCAATTACAAACGCTTTCATGGATATGGAAGGTGTATGGTACAGAAAAGATTTGTTAACGAAGTATGGAATGAAGGATATCAGCAGTTATGACGATTTGTATAACTTCCTTGAAAAAGTAAAAGAAAATGAAAAAGACATGATACCACATGCGAACTACGGAACTGCTGCTTTCTTTAAATTATTTACCGATATCAATGCACAACAGCTGGAGGGAAAAGTATTTCCATTTACCGGCATCGGAAATCCGAGGAAAAATTTCATTTATGTTCAAATAGCCGATGATGAGAAATCCGTTGCGGGTGTGGCAGCTTATGGCGATCCGGCATCCGAATGGGCGAACATTAATCCCAAATACGGTCTGGATTATCTTATGAACCAGTTTAATCAAGCGAAGCGATTTAACAAATTTATCCCGGCAGATACCCTGACGAATACGACTGGAACAGGAAAGCAAGCCGCTTCCGGATTCGTAACCATAAGCAATTTCAAGGCAAACGAAGCCAAAGAAAAGGCACAAGATCCGAACGCGGAGCTCGGTTTCTGGCCGATCTTCAAGAACAATCAGGAAATGGCGCCTGGAATGCAATCTACGGATGGCAAGGCATGGAATTTCATGGCAATACCTGCTTCTTCTAAAAAAATTGAAAGAACAATGGAATTCCTGGATTGGGTTTTCTCCAGCCAGGAGAACAATGACTTATTCACTTACGGTATCGAAGGTACAAACTGGGAGGCTGTAGGAAGTAATCAGTGGAAGCTTCCGGATGGAGTCGATCCGGCTAAAAATTACCTCTTCCCTGGTTACCAGATGACTTGGAATCCGACACTGTATCGAATTCCTGCAGGATTGCCGGAGCAGCTTCAGCAATATTATGAATATCAATTTAAGCCGGAAACGTATAAGAAAAATGCATTGGCAGGATTTACATTTGATCAAGAGCCTGTAAAAAATGAAATGGCCAAATGCAACACCGTTATGGAGAAGTATCTTCCATTCTTATTGTCCGGTTTCGGCGACGTGAATGATAATTTGTCGAAGATGAATGCGGATTTGAAGGATTCAGGTGTAGATAAGATAAAAGAAGAATTGAAGAATCAAATAAACGCCTTCCTCGCTCAAAAGAAGTAAAATATTCTCAATATCCATCACAATGAAGAATGCATTATTATTTGTTTAAGTAAATCAGGGACATCTATAGATTTAGGTAAATCAAATCTATAGATGTTCCTATCCTAGATAAATGCCTGCTATGTGAATCTTATTTAATCAATCAAAGCAGGGATTTGTGAAAACGCTTTAATTTTTTAGGGAAATGAAAGGGTGATTACAGATGAAACAAAAGGGAAGAAGAGTGTTATCCCTTGTTACAGCCATTGTAATGATAGCACAGATGCTTTTAATCGCTTTGCCGGTTACCGTTAAGGCGGAAACAACATCGATTTTTACAGATTATCTGCCGCAGATAACTGTAACTACCGATGAAGCCGGATTTACTCATCCCGGTGTCGGACTGACCAAGGAGCTCCTTGATAACGTTAGAACGAAGATAAGGTCGGGAGCGCAGCCTTGGACGTACTATTTTAATTCCATGGTGCTCGAAGCATCCGAGGCTTCAAGAACGGTTGGTTCAAGCAACAGCAGAGACGGTGTGACACCGCTCAACGATAATTTTGACAGTCAGGGCTTTCAAGGCAGGTTTATTGACGATGCCGTAAAAGCATATACACAGGCGCTAATGTATTTTATTACCGGTGATGAAGTATACCGTGCCAATGCAATGATAATTATCCGCATTTGGGAACAGATGGATCCTGCGAAATACGCGTACTATACAGATGCGCATATTCACGCAGGAATACCTCTTAACCGAATGGTCATGGCAGCGGAGATATTAAGGTATACAAGCACTCAAACAGAATCACTGGCTTGGACAGACCAAGATACAGCTAAATTTACCAACAATCTTATTGTTCCGGTAACGGAAACATTGCTACATAGTCAACACCATTTTATGAACCAGCATAATTATCCGATCATAGGAGCCATGGCAGGGTATATCTTTACCGGCAACCGCGAGAGATACAACGAGGCTGTGGAATGGTTTACCGTTAACCGTACAGCTAATGACCAAGGCTTCAACGGATCGGTTAAGGCTCTGTTCCGGTGGGTTACGGAAGAACAAAAACCCGGAATGATAGTCGGGGAAGGAACGCCGGTAGAACCTCATGTTCAGCATATGGAGATGGGGAGAGATCAGGCCCATGGCGGTGGCGACTTAACCAACGCGGCCATCATAACCCGTTTGATCCATGCTCAGGGAACCAAAATAGACCCGGTAGCCGGAACCCCGTCTACAGCGGACAATGCAGTAGGCATAATGGAGTTTCTGAATGATCGAATTTTAGGGGCAGCCAACTATTTCTGGCAGTTCATGCTCGGTTATGACACGCCATGGACACCGCAGGCATACGCAATTACCGGCGGCGACCCTGATAACGTTGGTATGGGCGGATATATAAGAGACACTTATAATACAATTGCACACGGTTACTGGGGAAGATTTGGGACGGCTAACTTCTGGGATTTTTATTCCTACTATACGTATGTCAAACATGAGGATGTAGCCCAGAAAGCGCCATACTATTATGAAGCCTTCACCAAGAAACTCGTACCGAGCCCTGGTGGCTGGCGGAATAAGGATGCAGGCAATGACTTCTGGCTCTACTTGCCTCAAGAGGCTGAGGCTGATGCGGCAAAGTTTATTCCTCAGGATCAAACAAGCGGAAAAACCCTGCATCTGGAAGACCGGTACACGAATCTTGACAACAATACGGCTACTATGCAAGAGGGCGATACCAGATTTATTCGATTTAATGCAACGCAAGAAGGAAGTAAAATAGCTGTTCTCAGCTTTGCAGGCGCTGCCGGTTCGGGACCCTTCGGATTCAAGATTCGAACCAATGGCGTAACCACATTTGATTCGTTGGGTTCGACCTTTACTCTTCCGGATACGAAGGGGGAGTGGAAATATGTAGTGCTGGCAGGGTCTTTTTACGATATTGTCTTTATGACGGTAAAAGGGGCCCCCGGTGTTACCGTCGATATTGACTCCGTTGATGCGGCGGCAGGTACGAATCTGACACCGCCGGTATTCAAAGCCGGAAGCTCGGATTTGAAGATCTATTCTTATGTAGGAGCGTCCGTGAATATAGATTTGTCTGCTACGGATGCAAACAGCACGGATGTGATTGCATATGAGTTTCAGAATAATTCCAAAGGGCTTCCGATAGATGCCCATACAGGCGCATTTTCCTGGCAGCCTACAGAGGCCGGAAACTATTCCGTTGTCGTTGCGGCTACGGACGGCACTGCCGTTTCGGTCAAAAATGTAAACATTATCGTAAGCAGCGACCGTGCTTCCGCAGTACAAGCCATCATTGCTTCCTATGATCAAAACCAAGTTTACGTGGAAGCAACGCTCAACAATTTCCAAACGGTTTATAACGACACGTTGAGTCTGATTAACACTGCGTCCGAAGCGGAGTTCGATATGCAATTGCAAGCTCTAAGGGCTGCAGTCGATGGTCTGGAATTAGTGACGCCTTTAACTGATTTCGGTATGCCTTGGTCCAAGGTTGTAGCTTGGTCCACCTTTGGTAAAGATGCCTATTTAGTGAATGATGGTGATTGGGAAAGCGGCGCTTGGTTTGGTCTGGCGCAGGGGTCACCGCCGCATTTGTATCATTTGCTGGATTTCGGTCCCGATTATAAGGTTTCAGCTACCAAGTTTGGATTCAAGAGCAATATTTTCGTAGATCGTCTCGCCAACTCCACGGTATATGGATCCAATGATAAGATGAACTGGACACGTTTGACACCGGGAGTCACCCAGTATACGCAAGCTTATCATACCCTTGATGTGGATCCTGCGTACCAAAATGAGAAATACCGTTATATCAAATTGGAAATGATCAAACCGCTGCCCGATGTTCTTCGTGGGAATTTGATTAATCTCTTGGAAATGCGCGATTTTGACATTTATGGAACACGTCATGAAATCGGCAACAAGCTTCAATCGGTTTCCTTAAGTTCGGATCAGGCTCTTAACGGCAGGGTTGCACTAGGCAATACAATTAAAGCATCCATCACGGCCAAAGAAGCGATCCAAAACGTAACGGTCAAAATTCAAGGCCAGGATGCCACAGTCAGTACGACGGACAATATCAACTGGACGGCTACGGCAACCTTGACTGGAAAAGATCAAACAGGCGATGTAAAAGTTAGTGTCGATTATACCAAGCAGGACGGAACGAACGGAGACACCGTGTATGGTACAACCGATGGTTCCAAGTTGTTCGTTGCCGATGAATCGGATTTGATAAGCAATGTAACCAGCCTCGCGAATTTAATAGATTCTACTTCCGGAAGAAGCGCGGCGGATACATTAACACAAGTGAATAATTTATTTGACAACGATGCAACTTCGGGTTCCGACTTCCGGTTGAACGGCTCCGGCTCCGGAAGCTATATCACCTTTGACTTTAAGGAAGGCAATCTCGTTACGCTTTCGAGTGTAGAATTGCTTGCAAGACAAGGATCATTATCTGGCAGAATTAACGGTGCCGTTGTCCAAGGCTCCAACGATAATACGACTTGGACGACACTCACGAAAGCAGCGGTTTCTACACCGGATTGGCAAACGTTATCGGTCAGCGGCAATGTCCCGTATCGTTATATTCGAATTTTCAATGGCAATGCTTGGTATGGCAATATGTCCGAGGTGAAATTCCATGGAAAGATTGAATCCGTGACCCAAATCCAATCGGCTTCGATCAGCTCGCCTCAAGTCATTATGAACAGGATCGTGCCTGGAAACACGGTAAATGTAGCGATTGTAGCCAAAGAGCCTATTAAAGACGTAAAAGTCACGATTCAAGGCCAAGATGCAGTTGTGTCTTCTACCGACAATATCAACTGGATGGCTACGCCGACCTTAAATCAAGGGGTGGAAGCAGGCCCTGTTAAATTCACCGTTAACTACAATAGACAAGATGGAACGGAAGGGTTTCCGGCTACTCAAACAACAGACAACACTTCCCTTTATCTTGTCGATGAGTCGGATGTGATTCGCGATGTCACCAGCATCACAAATTTGATTGATTCCACTTCAGGAAGAACTGCCGCGCAAACCTTGCAGCAGGTGAATTACTTGTTTGACAGCAATGCAAGCACGGGTTCCGACTTCCGTATTGGCAACAACTCCGGAACGGGAAGCTACATTATCTTTGACTTTAAAGCAGGCAATCAAGCTACGCTTACGAGTGTAGAACTGCTCGGAAGAACTTTGTATGACAGAATTCGCTGGGCAGTAGTCCAAGGCTCTAATGATAATACGACATGGACGACTCTCACCACTCCGGCGGTATCTACACCGAATTGGCAAACCTTTGAAGTAAGCAGTAAAGTGCCTTACCGTTACATTAGAATTTATAATGGAAGCACTTGGTATGGGAATATGGCAGAAGTCAGATTCCATGGAGCAGTGAAAGCGGCGGACGTGACAGCTCCGGTCACAACGGATGATGCTCCTCAGGGTTCGGTTGTCATAGGTACAACGATAAACCTCAATGCCACAGATGATAGCTCAGGTGTTGCGGCAACTTATTACACCGTTGACGGCGGCACGCAACAAGCCGGTAAAACGGTAACATTAAATACCGATGGAGCGCATACGATCGTTTATTGGAGCGTAGACTGGGCAGGCAATGAGGAGCAGCGTCACACGCTTACTGTAAACATCGACGATACTACTCCGCCTGTTGAGGCCGGTTTGTATGCAGATATTACAGCGCCGACCAACAAAGATGTTACAGTGACGATCTACTATCCACTTGACGCGGCGGTGAAGGAGTACAAAGTGGGCGATAACGTTGAATGGACCGTTTACACTGCTCCTGTAACGGTTTCCGACAACACAACGGTGTATGCAAGAAGTGCGGATGCCGCAGGCAACATCTCGGAAGTGGCGAGCTACACGGTCAGCAACATCTATAAGACAGCACCTTCGGACGCTATCTTCACAGCTGACATTACAGACCCGACCAGCGGCAATGTTACCTTGACGATCAGCTATCCGGACAACGCGACGGTCAAGGAGTACAAAATCGGTGAGAACGGCACATGGACAGCGTACGAATCACCTGTCACCGTATCCGACAATGTTATTGTCTATGCACAGAGCAAGGACTTTGTAGGCAATGTATCGAATGTGACCAGCTATACCGTCAGCAATATCGACAGGACGCCGCCTGCGGACGCCGTATTGTCCGCCGACATTACAGAGCCGACGAACCAGGATGTAACCGTAACGGTCACTTATCCGGTCGATGCTGCAGTGAAGGAGTATAAGGTTGGCGAGACCGGCGTTTGGACCGCGTACGGCGCTCCTGTGGTGATCTCCGAAAACAGCATGGTGTATGCAAGAAGTACGGATGCTGCCGGCAATGTCTCCAACGTCACCGAATATGCGGTTGGCAATATCGACCGTATACCGCCGGCTGACGCAATCTTGGCAGTAGATACCACAGTTCTGACCAATCAAGGTGTAACCGTAATGATCACCTATCCGGACGATGCGGCGGTGAAAGAGTATAAAGTGGGCGATAGCGGCCTGTGGGAAGCTTATACGGAGCCCGTTGTTGTTCAGGAGAATGATACGGTATATGCAAGAGGAACGGACGTTGTAGGCAATATATCGAATGTAACCAGCACGGTTGTAAGCAACATTTGGAAGAATGCACCTGTCACCACGGCAGCATTAAGCCCTGCTCAGCCTACCGGCAAGAACAGCTGGTACACAATGGATGTTACCGTAAGCTTATCGGTATCCGCCGATCCAGCTGGAGGAGCTGTAATAACGGAGTACCAGGTCAATGACGGCGAGTGGATGGTATACACCGGTTCCATTCCTTCCTTTGGCGATGGGGTTTATAAGCTCAGTTACCGCAGCAAGGATGAAGCCGGCAATGTAGAACAACTCAAAACGATTGAGTTCAAAGTGGACAAGACAGCCCCTGTATTATCTGTCCAGTTGGACAAGACGTCGATTTGGCCGCCGAATCATATGATGGTACCTATCAATGCCACTTTGCTTTCGACCGATGACGGTTCAGGAGTTGAATCTGTGGTGTTGACCTCCATCACAAGCAATCAGCCGGACAGCGGTAATGGCGATATTCTTGCCAATTTCGGTACAGCCGCCACTTCATTCAGCGTGCGTGCGGAAAGAGGAAGTATCTACACCATCACGTACACGGCTACTGATAAAGCGGGCAACAAAACGCCTGTATCTGTAACTGTCACCGTGCCTCACGATCAATCCGGCATTTAATAAGAAGAATCATGTTGCGGGAGGAAGGCCTTAGTGCCTTCCTCCTAATACCGGTCAGCAATGGTATACGCAAGCGATCAACAACAATACGGCATACCGTTATCTGCGATATTACACGCCGAATGGTTTTGCAAACGTCGGGGAGTTGCAATTCCTCTTTGTGGATCGTACGTTGCTTGCGCTCTTGCTGAACCAAGCGGATCAGGTCGTTGCCGACCACTATACGGCTGAAAGCGTTACAGCGCTTCAGGTTGAAGTATCGGCTGCACAATCTGTGAATAACAATACCGGGGCATCGCAGGGCGAGGTCGATGCGGCAGCTCAGAAGCTGCGTGAAGCGCTGGAAGGTCTGAAGATCAAGATCACGGCTTCGCTCGATCCTTCCGCACCGAACGGCCTGAACGGCTGGTATACAGCTCCCGTGACGGTGACGTTATCGGCCTACGGGAATGTGCAGTACAGCCTGGACGGCGGTAGCAGCTGGAGCAGCTGGAAACGGCTGAAGCGAGAGCGGCAGAAAGAAAAGGCACGGAAGCCCGCAAACTGCTGCAAGCGTATTTCACGGAAGTGAACAAGCAAAGCGGTAACGTGTTCACGGCCGAGCAAGCGGCAGTGCTTGTCCGCTGGGCACAGTGGCTGCACGATGTAACGCCGTTAGCATCGGGAGCACCGGGTAAACCGGTCCTTTCCGACAACAACGGACATGACACGGGACTGAAGGACGGCAGCTATACCGTCACCATGAACCTGTGGTGGGGGAACAACGGTACCGAATTCAAGCTGTACAAGAACGGCAAGCTGATCTCTGCGCAGAAGCTGACGGACAACTCGCCGGAGGCCCAAACCGTGAAAATCGATATCACGGATAAAGCGAACGGTACGTATACGTACACCTGTGAACTGACGAACGTCTTCGGCACGACAGCATGCGACCCGCTTATCGTAAAAGTCACCGACGCTTCGCCGGGCAAACTGGTATTGTCCCATAACAACTGGGACGGCGACGGGAATTACGATGTTACGATGAACATGTGGTGGGGAACGAACGGTTCCGAGTACCGCCTGTACGAGAACGGCGTATTGATTGACACGAAGACGCTGAGCGTGGCAACGCCGAAAGCCCAGCAGGCGGTAACGAATATATCCGGCAGGGCTCCGGGCGTATACGAGTACCGCGCTGTACTGGTCAATGCGGCAGGCGAGACGTCCAGCGAGACGATCACCATTACCGTCAAGCAGCAATAAACCGGACAAACCGGTACGTTTGGCCAAGTCGCTGAATTATTAGGCATCAAAGCACGGAGTAAAGGGGAGGCCGAATGGAGAGCACGAGTCGGTCTTCCCCTTTAGTTTGTTATTTCGTTTGCAATCCTGCTCATGATTTAGGCCGTCCCTTTAGGCGTAACGGTCAACCGAAAAATGTAAGCGTTGCCACAACGGCGCGCGGGGGAATCTTGTACACGCAAGCCGATTTTGACTTGCCCAGCAAAAGGTCGCAATGGGCGCGAGAGGATTAAGATTTTTCCCGCATATAAGATGAATTTTCAATTAACGATAATGTTGTAAGCGATTACAACATGTTGAAGAGCGAAAGCACTTCAATCCAACGATAGCTATATATTTGTACGAGATTTCAAAAATGCGTTTGAAAGGGGGGATGCGATAGAGGAAGCGCTTGTAAACGGGCTGCGGAGATAAAACAGGCCACAGTGAGCAGTTAAAAAAAGGAGGTTAATGACATGTATCTCTTCAAGAAGAACAGTTTTCCCCACAGGATTGTTTCCGGCATTCTTTGTTTGGTGTTGGCGATGACGACCTTTCTCACGATCGGCAGCCAAACGGCAAAAGCGGCGATTTCGCCGCTGATTACTTCTTATAAGCCGCAGGTAGTAAGTACGTCTGCAAATTTGTCGTATATCAATTCCTCAGGGAACACGGTAATGGGAACCATTCACCATCCTGGCATTGCGATGAGACAGGCGGATCTGGACAACATGCGCGATCACGTAAGAGCGGGGGATGAGCCTTGGAATACGGCGTTTAATGCCTTTGCCGCCGACTCCCAATCCAGTAAAACGCCAAGAATCTATTATGAAGATGTTTATATATTCCGGCACATTCAAGGGCCTTGGGGGTTTACCGACCCCGAGACGGGTGTCTATTACAGTAATCCCAGCGAATATGTAGGAGCGCGTGCCAATACCGATTCCGAAACCGCTTTCATGCAGGCGGTTATGTGGTATATTACCGGAGATGAAACGTATCGCACCAATGCCATGAAAATCATCAGGAGTTATTCTGCCGCAGTAGATTGCGTTACCCATACGAACTTCCGTTTAGCTACGATGAGTTATCTTCTCTCGGCGGCGGCGGAAATCCTGCGCTATTCCGATACGCCTACGGCGAGTCTGAAATGGACGGGTGCGGATACAGCGAATCTTACCCATCTCATGGACATCGTTTCCGTCACTTATAACGCTCATAGCTTTTTTATGAATCAGCATCAGTTTACGGTGATGGGAACGATGGGAAGAGCTATCTTCACCAATAATCTCCAGCTTTACGATGAGGCTGTAGAAGCTGCAACCGTAAATGCCGCAGGCGATCAAGGGGGAAGAAACGGTTCCATTAAGCATCAGATGCGGTGGATGACGACAAATGAGCGAACAGGAGCGGCATTGGACCCGGCGGACTACCATGTGCAGGCTATCGAAATGGGGCGCGATGTGGGGCATTCTTACGGTAATGTTGCCGGACTGTCTACATTGGTGCGGACCATCTATGCCCAAGGTACGAAGGTTGACCCGGGCACCGGGGCGAGGTCTGCGGCTTCCAATGCAGTGAATGTATTCAACTTCCTAGAAGACCGGCTGCTGGCAGGAACCACTTATCTGCTCAAGTATCATCTGGGTTACGATGTGTTATGGACGCCTGCGCGGGCAAACCAAAGCAGTACGATTCAATATTATGATACGATCAACGCAGACGGCAGAGGCAGAATCGATGCGTTCTACAGTGTTTTATATAACTATTACAAATATATCGAAAATCAAGATATGACTGGGGAGAAGTACAAATATTTGGCCTATGCCTACGAAACGAGAATGCCTGAGGTTGCGTTTAAGGATTATCCGCTTTTCATGCTGCTATACACGCCCGATGCGGCCAAGACGGTTGGCCTCAGCAACAAGATCACGTTAGGCTCGATTACGGGATTGACGGCAACGGCAGCGGGTGCGAATACGATCTACTTAAGCTGGTCGGATGTGCCGAATGCGCTGGGGTATAACATCTACCGCTCCACAGATCCGAATGGCACCTTTACAAAGATTAGCAGCGCCCCCAATGCAGCGACATTATATCGCGATACAAACTTGACCCCTGATTCGAGCTACTATTATCAGGTAGAAGTAGCCGGAGGATCAAAATCCGCTGCCGTATCTGCAACTACAGGAGGAACTTTGGGGACTGCTTCGGTCAGATTCAAAAACGCCGCCACCGGCTTGTACACCGATGGGATGGGCCGCACGGTGAACGGCTCCGCTGCCGGACAATGGAGTTCCGGCACCAGCAATAATCAGCGGTGGATTGAAGAAATTAGCGGGAGCTATGTGCGATTTAAGAATGTCGCAACCGGACTTTACCTGGACGGTATGGGCCTCACGACCAACGGCTCCAATGTCGGGCAATGGAGCTCAAGCACCAGCAATAATCAGCAATGGTCCGTCTCGATCGACGGCAACAATGTGCGGCTCCAAAACCGCGCAACGGGGTTATATCTGGACGGGATGGGCCGTACGACCAACGGGTCTGACCTGGGCCTATGGGGAGGAGGCAGCAGCGCCAACCAAAGATGGCAGATTGTAAACTGAGTATACTGAATATACTGAATACTTGAGTATATGCCGCTCATATCCGTCGGGTGTGAGCGGTTTTTTGATGTTACACGCTAACGGGCACAAGATTCTAAAGAAATCAAAATAAAGTAAATGATTTTGAAATTGATGAAATGAGCATGATTTGCTAGTCTAAGCTAGATTCAGAACCTTTGGGCTAATCCGATCTGCTCGAAACGGATATCTTCATTCGCTGCCCTGAAAGAAGATCGTCCTGGATCGCAATATATATTTTGAGGTGAAAGTACGATGGTAGAAGCATCATATGGAGAGAATAGTATTTGCTTGAGTTTAGATGATAGCGGAAAAATATGGTACACCGTTAAGCGTAATGGGGCTGAGGTTGTTCTTCCTTCCAGGCTTGGTCTGCACCTTGCCGATTCCCATCCATTATGTGACAGGTTTACGATAACAAAAGTAACCAAAAGAAATGTGGCAGGTACATGGAAACCGATATACGGAGAACGGGCTGAGATTGACGATAGTTTCGAAGAGGCAACGGTTTGCGTGGAAGATGATCTGGGACGAAGAATGGAAATCCGGTTGCGTGCCTATATTGAAGGTACTGCATTGCAATACGTTATACCGGAGCAGGAAAAATTAAAAAGTTTTACCATTATCCAAGAAGATACAAGCTTTGCATTTCCAGAAGGAAGTCTTGCATGGGAAGAGCATGGAGTAGAAGGGGAATACACTGTAAAACGAGTCGGTGATGTGAGCGGCTATTGTGAACGTCCATTTGCCGTGCAAGTACCGGAAGGCGGATATGTTCTTATTCATGAAGCAGGGCTGACAGATTACGCAAGAATGTTGATTGTAAAGGATCAAGAAGCCGAAAACACATTAAAAGTACATTTGTCAGGACATTTGTGCGGACTATATAGGCAAGATGATTATGTAGGATACGGTTTTACTTTAAACGAAGATGAAGATGACAGTATATCTTCTTATGTGGAAGGAACTACCCCTTTTGCAACACCATGGCGTACTTTCATCCTTGCAGACCATGCAGCGGAATTGCTATGCCGGAGCGATATGGCACTTAACCTAAGTGAGGCTTGTAATGCTGATGATTTTACATATGTAAAGCCCGGAAAAGCACTTAGGGATATGCTGCTGTCTACCCGAAGTGCGTTTGCCTGTATCGATTTTTGTGCAGACCATGGGTTCCAATACATTCTTTTTGATGGAGGCTGGTATGGATCGCTTGATTCGGAAAATAAAGCAATTGATCCAAGAAGGGAAGATCCCGACCGGGACCTGGATTTAAGGAGAGTCATTTCATATGGGAAAGAAAAAGGGATAGGCGTATTCCTCTATATTGATAGAACTGCTGCGGAACCGTATTTGGATGAATCATTGCCTATTTGGAAGGATTGGGGAATATCAGGTATTAAATTGGGTTTTGTGAAAGTAGGACCTCAAGAGTGGACACGTTGGGTGGTAAATGCAGTAAAAAAGTGTCATGAATATGGATTGATGGTAAATATACATGATGCCTACCGTCCGACAGGCCTTTCACGTACCTATCCTAATGTACTTACACAGGAGGGTATTCGGGGAAACGAGCATTTTCCCACGGCTAAACATAACACAACATTACCTTTTGTACGTTTTCAGGCAGGCGCCGGTGATTATACGCTTTGCTATTTTGATAAACGGTTGAAGGTAACACATGCTCATATGCTGGCAATGGGCGTTATTGTTTATAGTCCAATGCAGATGATGTTCTGGTATGATAAGCCGTCGGATTGGAATGGTGAGGAGGAAATTGAATTCTTGGAGCGACTACCGGTAACTTGGGACGAGTCAATCGGAATATCGGGTGAGATCGGAGAGTATGCAATTATTGCAAGACGCAAGGACAGCAAGTGGTTTATTGGATGCATTAATAATGAGAACGTCCGTACTGTGAAAATTCCGCTGCATTTTCTGGATGCCGGGAATAAATATGCTGCACAGATTTATGAGGACGTACCGGAACTTGAAACTCGCACAGAGGTGGGTATTCGGTCTGTCGAGGTTACCAACGGTTCCGTACTTGAGTTTCATTTGGAAAGCTCGGGAGGATCAGCTATTTATTTAGAACCTATGTAATGTAAAGCTCTTACTGCTGGTATTGGAAAAATTTGATACGGCGGCTATTAAACTAAATCGGTTGGAGGTACCAATATGTCAAATGAAACAAAACTGATTACGTATCCGGGTCCCGCGGGGGTAGCGGAAAATCACGATTTCACGGTCAGGGCAAGACCGGCGGGCGGCGAATGGGAGCAGCTCTTCGTCTATGATGTCAAAGTAGACATGCATCAGGTCCGGCATGCCTCTATGGCGATGTTTGATTGCTCGGGCCCGATTGAGATTGAGGTTACAAAGAACGAGGGGACCGTAAACGAATGCGTCATTCGTCCGTTGTCGCGCGGCGTTTCTTTCGCGCTTAACGGCAATACGATCACGTTTGCCATTGACGGCCCGCAAAAGCTGTCGGTGGAAGTGAATGGGGATAGATTCCATAATTTGCATCTGTTCGCCAATCCGCTCGAGCAGGATGCGCCGTCCCCTGACGAGCCGGGCATCGCGTACGTCAAGCCGGGTATCCACCGGACCGAGGATCTTCTGGCGCTGCTGACGGCTGCGGGAACAGACGGCTGCGAGACGCATACGCTCTATTTTGGGCCGGGCATGCATCATTTGGAGGAAGTGATTCTGCGAATCCCGTCGGGGAAGACGGTTTACATCGCCGGGGGAGCGGCGGTCGCGGGCTCGATGGTATGCGACTCCGTCAGCGATGTCACGGTCCGCGGCAGAGGAGTTCTTTACTTGACCGAATTCGGGCGATTTTCCGCATTCCGCGGGGTACGCATCATCTTCTCCAAGCGGATTCGCGTCGAGGGAATTGCCCTTATCGATCCGCCGCATTACAGCATCTATATCGGCAAGTCCGAGCAGATCCGGATCGCGAACTTCAAAGCGTTCAGCACGAAGGGCTGGTCGGACGGGATCGATATGATGGCCAGCTCAGATATCGAGATCGAGGATGTGTTTATGCGCAATTCCGACGATTGCATCGCGGTTTACGCCAGCCGTTGGGATTATCAGGGGGACACGCGGAATGTCGCCGTCCGAAATTCCGTCTTATGGGCGGACGTGGCTCATCCGATGAATCTCGGCGGGCATGGCAATCACCATAAAGGGGACGTCATCGAGAACGTCCTGTTCGAAAATATCGATGTGCTGGAGCATCATGAGCCGCAGCCCGACTATCGGGGCTGTATGTCGATTAACTGCGGCGATAACAATACGGTCCGAAATGTGACCTACCGGAACATCCGGGTTGAACCGTTCGAGTTAGGACGTCTGTTCGATATCCGCGTGCTCTTCAACCCGAAGTACAATCCGGTACCGGGCAAACGAATCGAACAAATCCGCTACGAGAATATTTCCTTTTTCGGGGACTGCAGCAATCCATCGCGAATCGGTGGGTACGATGCGGACAGGACGGTCGAGCATATCGTATTCAAGAATGTCACAATCAACGGGAAGCCGGTGACGGACGCCGAATCGGGCAATATCCAGGTGCTTCCGTTTGCTAATGACATCCGTTTTGAATAACGCATAAGGCTGCAACCTTCAGCGGAAGCGGCAAGTTCGGTATTGTCCCAAAAGCGGCAAGCTCTCCTTTAGTCAGACAGGTTAAATAACAAAACCTGCAACCTAAAGGAGAGCTTTTTTCTAACGATTCGAGTTCATATTCACCCCCAAGCATGGTTCATGGCTGAACCATCATTGAAGTGTTCTTTGCCATGATGTTCAAGCAGGTACTTCGATATATTCGTGTTCAATCCAAGGAAGAATTGAAACGATCGTTCTACTAGTATCTTTTTTCTGTTCAAATTCCACTTTATAACAAGCTTCGTTTGACATTCATTTTGAGAACGATTATCATATTCAGCAGATAGATTCATTAACCCTTTAGGAGACATAGCATATGGTTCCCTTCGATTTACCTTTATTTCAAAATCGATTCAATATTTCACTTGAAGCATGTACGAACAAGGAAGCAATAGCTTTGGATTCTGAAGAACAATTTGTTTATTTGCTGAAACGTTTCGGTGAAAATTTGAATACATCGAATAGCAGAGTCATCGGTTCTCTATTTATTAAACGTTACGGCTCATTAATTGCTGGGGGATTGTATTTATGGACGCACCATCAAATCGGCATCGATATGTCGGTGGAAAAGGTGAAAATAACGGTAAACGGCAGCGGATTAAACTTTCATATCGCAGATTCGGTTGAATTTAATCCATTGAAATCTGTCCATGACCCGAAACGGAAAAATGATTTGTATATTGGACATTTACTTTCGGAAAACGTCCATCCCGTGTTTACTAAAACCGTGTATCATACCGGAATTCGAGAATCAAACTTGTGGGCTACCTTCTCCTATCTGCTTGCATATTGGAAGAAGGAATGGATCAAAGAGGCTGAATCAAGCGAAAATCGCAGCAACATTGAGAATGTTTTCCGCGCCATGACAGAGCCTTATCAATCAGATTGGTTTCCCGGAAAAGCGTACAATCCTATAATTACCCGCTTTCGGAGCGTAGATGATCCGCTGCATGAGGGACAGCAAATTTTGCTTCGGGCAAAATGCTGTTTAAATTACCGTCTGCCCGGTGAGGACCGTTATTGTTATACATGCCCTCTCATATCGGATGAGAAACGCGTTGAAAAATATTTGGCGGCCCACGAAGGAGAACATAAACCACTATCGGCACAAGGGAAACCATAAGGTG
This sequence comes from Paenibacillus sp. Soil522, assembly GCF_001428245.1. Taxonomy (GTDB): domain Bacteria; phylum Bacillota; class Bacilli; order Paenibacillales; family Paenibacillaceae; genus Pristimantibacillus. The sequence continues at coordinate 43,756 of NZ_LMRV01000037.1, read as the reverse complement.
CATGAAAGAAAAGAGAAGCAACTTGAACGGAAAAGTCGCTTCTCTTTTTCATTTCGTCTAGGAATGATTTTTAATGGAATATCGGGAGGGTGCTATGTCTGTGACAAAAATTAGACTAACGATCGACTCTAGCGTAATGGATGAGACGGGTCGCGCCAAGCTGGCCGGTCTGCATCTCGACGTTGTGGAGCAGGTGATGCGGCTTGGCATCTCTGAATATGTGAAAGTGACTCTTGAGTGTAATGGCGCTTGTCAGGAAAAGAATCCGGCAGAGGAGCCACTTCTAGGTCATGATGCGGCACTTCCGGCGCCGCTCAGCAACAGGCAGCAGCAAATCGCGGTCATGCTCTGCGGGCATTATTCAATAAAGCGGATTGCCGGAGAGCTTTACGTTTCCGAAAACACGGTTAAAAAGCATATTCAAAACATGAAAAAGGCGCTCGAGATTGAAAAATCAGGCGCGGATTTTATTTATGTATTAAAACAAATGCTGCAAATAGGGGGGAAGTAGTGAAGAACATACTCTAATCGGATAGTAGAGATTATCCGATCGAATCATTTACCAAGGGTCGTACATCATGCTAATCTGAATATAGATAAAATGATAATGATTATCAATATCATAATTTATGGTCAGTAAGGGAGGATGGAAATCATGGTTTTGGTGCTGAAAAAAAAGGAAGAGCTGACAGCTATTAAAAACTCGGTGGCCGAATGTGTTGGCAATACCCCCATGGTCCGTTTAAGCCGGATGTTCCCGCAGACGCATGTCGAAGTTATTGCGAAATTAGAGTATATGAACCCCGGAGGCAGCATGAAAGACCGCCCCGCCCGATTCATCATCGAAGAGGGATTAAAAAGCGGAGCCATCCATACGGGCACGCATATTATTGAAAGCACCTCGGGCAATTTGGGCGTAGCTCTAGCAATGATGGCGCGCATATACGGACTGACCGTCACCTGTGTGGTCGATCCGAAAATCGCCAAGACCAACCTGAGCATTTTAAAGCAAATGGGCGCCAATATCGCGATGGTCGAGGAACGTGACGATCAAGGCGGATATTTGCAGACGAGAATACGCCGGGTACAACAGCTGCTGCAATCTGATCCGAACGGTTACTGGATTAATCAGTATGCCAACGATAACAACTGGCGCGCACATTTTGAAGGGGCTGGCTCGGAAATAGCGGAATCGCTCGAATATGCGGATATATTTGTGGCGGGCGTCAGCACGTCAGGGAGCATCATGGGAACTAGCAGGAGGATGCGTCAAAAATTTCCTCAGCTCCGGGTCGTTGCCGTTGACGCGGTCGGCTCGATTATTTTCGGAAGTCCGGCAGGACCGCGGGAACTACCGGGAATAGGGGCAAGCCGCGTACCGGAGTTGTTGAACAGAGCGGAAATTGACGACGTCATCCATGTGGGCGACCGGGATTCGGCCAGAGGCTGCCGTGAGCTTCTACTGAGCGAAGGTATCTTTGCGGGCGGTTCTACCGGCTCGGTCGTTGCGGCGATACAGCAATTGATTATGACGCTTGAGCCGGTAGCGGAAAGGCCGATTCGTATCGTTGCCCTGTTTCCCGACCGCGGAGACCGCTATTTGGATCTCGTTTACAATGACGAATGGGTGGAAGGGCTGCCGGAGTCGTCCTTATAAAAAGCATTGCAATTAAGAGAGGAGCATACATAAATGAGCATGAAAGCAGCAGGCGGAACTGCACAAACGATATCGCCTGAACAGACAAGATCCAACAACGGTAAAGCGCCAACGCTGCTTTATTTAGACAGAGAAACGATCGCCTCGCTGGGAGGAGAAAGATCTGATCTTTATGTGGAGGCGATCGAGCAGGCGCTGACACTGCATGCGAGGGGAGAGTACGTCCAGCCGCTTAAACCTTACTTGCGTACCGACAGCAAAGACGGACATATCGCTGACCGTATCATCGCCATGCCCGCGCATATCGGGGGGGACACTCCTATGTCGGGTATCAAATGGATCGGAAGCAAGCACGACAACCCGCAAAGAAAAGGACTCGAGAGGGCGAGCGGCATTATCGCGCTTAACGATCCGCAAAGCAATTATCCGGTCGCCATTTTGGAGGCGGGACTCATCAGCAGCATGCGTACGGCTGCGGTAACCGCAGTCGCGGCAAGGCATCTCGCACGCAAAAACTTCCGCCGCGTGTCCTGCATCGGCTGCGGCCTCATTGCAAGCGCACAGCTTCGAACTCTTTTGGAACAGTTTGCGCATATTGAAGAGCTTCATCTTTATGACGTGAATGCGGCAGCAGCGGAAAGGCTGAGAGACGAGCTTGCATCGCGGTATATGAATATTAAAATCCATATCGAGCAGTCGGCTGAAAACGCAGTCCGGCAAGGCGAAGTCGTCGTGACATGCACGGTGACAGATACCCCGTACATTCCGTATGAATGGCTGCAGAAGGGGGTTTTTGTCAGCAATACATCCATTATGGACGTACAAAAGGATGTATTTCTAAAGGCGGATAAAGTGGTTGTGGACGACTGGGATCAATCGAACCGCGAGAAAAAAATGATCAACCAGCTGGTGCTGGAAGGCAGCTTCTCCCGTGAGAGTCTGTATGCGGAGCTCGGGGAAATCGTGATTGGTCAAAAAGCCGGCCGGGAATCGGATGAAGAGATTATTATTTTGAATCCGATGGGGATGGCCATTGAGGATATTTCATGCGCACGCCATATTTATCTCAAGGCATTGGAAGAGAAAGCGGGCGTAAGCCTGAAGCTTTATTAACAGATCGGCAGAGAGCCGGTCGCCTCAAATTCGATAGAAGGGAGAAACCAATTTGCAAGGACATCCATTATTACCAGCCGTCGATCCGATTAGCAGACGATTGGCCGAGAACGCTTCGATTCGCGGGCTGCTCAACAGCTTTCTCCGGGAAATTGGCGCATTCGACATGAGATGCGAAAGGGCGGAGTCCGGTTTATTTCCGCCGGACGAACAAGGAGAGCCGTTCACGGTAGAGCTTCCGCACAGCAAAAAACGGATTGCCGGACAACTCGTCTATTATTCGGAGACCGGTCAGCATCAGTATGGCAGCTCTTTTTATATGGCCAACTGCGGCGGCGTATTGTCACCGGTTGAACCGGATCGTTTAATCGGCGCGATTGTTGAGGAAGTCAGCTTATACGATGAGGATATGAAACGGAGTGAAAGACTGTCGGAACTACGCGGGCAAATCGAGAACAGCATGCGGAAAATGCGGTTTTATATCGCCGGCGCTCTTGAACGCAGGGAGAGCGGCAAGTCTGATCGGCTGGATTACGTCGGTTCCGAGCAGACGCTGCTTGCGGGCCATCCGTTCCATCCGACTCCGAAGAGCTCGGAAGGTTTCACAGACGAGGAGCTTCCGGTCTATGCTCCGGAATTCCGGGCGGCCTTTACGCTGCACTATTTCGCCGCATCCGCCGGGCTGGTCGAAGAAGAACGGCTTGACGGTTTCGAGGACGCGATCTCTCCTGCCGTGATCGTTCAGGCAGAACGGCTCCTTGGAGAGAGATTACCGCTCTATCGGCTCATTCCGCTCCATCCGTGGCAAGCGCAATATGTAAAGCGCGATGAGGCGGTACGGCAGATGCTGCTGGACAAAACGCTCATCGATCTCGGACCGCTCGGTTCTCCCGTATACCCGACCTCTTCCGTTCGCACCGTGTGGGATCCGGAGTGGGGATACTTTTTCAAGCTCCCGCTGCATGTCAGAATTACGAACTTTATTCGTGAAAATACGGTCGAACAAGTGAGCCGCACGATAGACGCAGCCAAAATTTTGAAAAGTCTTGGCGTCTTTAACAGTAGAGGCAGCTTTCAAATTTTGCCGGAAACCGGGTATCGGACCATCCGATGCGATGCTGCCGCCGGAAGCCCGGGCATATGTGAACGGCTCGCGGCGAGTTTCGCGGTCGTATTCCGCAAGGCTGACCAGCTTGCCGGGAACGAAAGCCGGCACAGCTTTGTCGTAGCGTCGCTGCTCGAGAGTTTTCCCGGGGAGCGTGAACCGAAGCTGATTCAAGCTATCAGGCAGTCGCATGATGGAAGTATACCCGATCCGAAAGAATGGCTGGCCGCTTATTTGCGAATTTCGATGCTGCCGCTTTTGAAATTGTTGGCGGATACAGGAGTCAGCCTTGAAGCGCATGTCCAAAATTCCCTCGTTGCTATTGAGAATGGCATGCCGAGCCGGTTTTACGTTAGAGATTTGGAAGGGATCAGTGTCGACCGCGGCCGTGCGGAGCATGCCGGCTGGGTTCAGACGCTCGTTTCCGCAGACAGCCCGGTGCTGTATCCCGCAGAAGAAGCATGGTTTCGTCTGAAATACTACTTCTTCGTCAATCATTTGGGCGCATTGGTCCATACCTTGGCTTGGCATCACCGCATAGGGGAGAAACAGCTGTGGGCCGTTGTCCGCCGTCTCCTTGAGGATGAACAAAACGAATCAAGCTGCTCTAGGCTTCGCGATTATATTGGGGATTTGCTTACGAATGCGAAGCTTCCCGCGAAAGCCAATTTAATTAGCCGTTTTCAACAACGGGGGGAATCGCCGCTTTATGTGGACATTCCCAATCCGATTTCCCACTGTAAGGAGGAGCTATGAATCAATCAAACCTGTTAGAAAAACCGGATGCCGGAAAAGGCGCCGAATGGACCAATATCATTAAGCCGGAATATATGGATGGTGTTGAAAAACGAATTATCAGCCAATTACTCGAAACGCTGTTATATGAACGGATCATCCCGTTCGAGCGCGAGAGCTTGCAAGGCGGGGAGGAGCGGTTTATCGTTCCGGTGCAGACGACGGATGGCGGCACCGCAGCTTATGTTTGTATCGGACGGATTAAGCAAAGCTTCGGCCGTATTCGAATCCGTCAAAATCCCGTAAAACGGATTGAACCCGGCGGAGTAACGACGGAAGCGCGTCTCACGGAGTTTGTAACCGAGGTGCTTGGAAATGCCGGATGCGAGGAGCGTCTCCCCGTGTTTTACGACGAGCTTATTCAGACGCTGCTAAAAGACACTCAGGCGCATGCGCAGAGGCCGTCCGTACCGCTTTCCGAAACGGAAAGGTCGTATGACGCTTTGGAAGCGAATGTGCTGGATGGCCATCCCTATCATCCTTGCTATAAGTCGAGGATCGGTTTCAACCTTGCCGATAATGCCGTATACGGACCGGAATTTAAACAGGAAGTGAAGCCTTTATGGCTGGCGGTTTCTGAGGACGATTGCCGTCTGTCGCATTCCCGTTCGATCGACTACGACGCATTCATTCGGAGGGAGCTGGGCGACGAGACGCTTGCGCGCTTTCAGGAAAAGATCAAAGCAGCAGGAGGAGAAACGGAAGCATTCAGGCTGGTCGCGGTTCATCCGTGGCAGTGGAGAGAGATTGTCGGCGCGGCATTTTACCGTAATATCGCTGAAGGCCGCATCATTGCGCTCGGCGAAGGCGGGGATTCGTACCTGCCGCAGCAATCGATTCGCACGCTTTCGAACGCAGCGTCTCCGGACAAATCGTATTTGAAGCTGCCGCTCAGCATTACGAATACGTCAACCGGCCGGATACTGGCCCGCCATACGATTTTGAATGCCCCGCTTATTTCCGACTGGCTTCACGGACTAATTGAGGGCGATCCGGTTGCGAAGAAGACCAGCGTTGTTCTTCTTCGCGAAGTGGCAGGAGCGGCGTTCGACCATGAAACGCTGCCGGAGCTTGCGCAGGCGAAAGCGTACGGCACGCTTGGCGCTATTTGGAGGGAAAGCCTGCACGGTTATTTGTCCAAGGGGGAAGAAGCGGCTCCGTTCAATGGGCTTTGTCATGTCGAAGCGTCCGGCCGTCCGCTTATCGCCCCGTGGATCGAGCGGTATGGCATTCTCGAATGGACGGAGGCGCTCATCAGGTGTTCCGTAGTTCCGCTCATTCATATGCTTTATGCGCATGGGGTAGCGCTGGAATCACACGCGCAAAATATGATTTTGATTCATAAGGACGGTAAGCCGGAACGTGTGGCGCTCAAAGATTTTCATGACGGAATTCGTTTCTCGCGCCGCCATCTGGCCGATCCGGGCGCCTGCCCGACGCTGCATCCGGTACCGGCTCACCATCCGAAAATAAACCGGAATTCGTTTATTGAAACGGATGATCCGGCAGTTGTTCGCGATTTTGTCCACGATGCGTTCTTTTTCATTAATCTTGCTGAACTGTGCATGTTTCTGGAGGAGCGTTTCGGCCAAGAAGAGTTAGTATTTTGGCGGATTGTGGCGGAGGTCATTCGCGAATATGAGCGGGAGCATCCGCAGCACCGCGAACGGTTTGAACAGTTCGATCTGTTTGCGGATACGATTCAGGTTGAGCAGTTGACGAAACGGCGTCTATTCGGCGATGCGGAGTTACGCGTGCATGACGTCCCCAACCCTCTCAGCCGTTTCCGTTAAGAAAGGGGGCCGGGCGTATGTTGAAGGAGAACCGGTTGAAGCGAAAGCTGGGTGAAGGTCATCTCGTTTTCGGACTCTTTTGTTCTATTCCGTCCCCTGTTGTCGTCGAGATGATCGGTTGCGCCGATTACGATTTTGTCATTATCGATACAGAGCATGTGCTGGTTAATCCGGAAACGCTGGAACATATGATTCGGGCCGCTGAAGCGGTCGGCATTACAGCGCTTGTGCGCGTTTCCGAACCAAATCCGAAAGAAATTTTGCGGGCGCTTGACGGAGGCGCTGGGGGCATCGTCATACCATCCGTGGAGAACAAGGAGCAAGCAGAGCAAGCCGTACGAGCCTGCCGCTATTATCCGTACGGCTCAAGAAGCCTGAACGGCGGGCGGCCGGGAGCGTTCGGCAAGTATGATCTCGCTGCATATATGGAGCGGGCCAACGAAGAGATTATGGTCGTACCGATGATAGAAAGCCGGGAGGGCGTAGAGCGGGCGGACGAAATTTTATCCGTTCCCGGCGTTGATATGGTGCTTGAGGGGGCCGCGGATTTGTCGCAGTCTTATGGTGTACCTTGGCAGATGCGCTCACCGCGCGTCCGTGAGGGGCTGCTGCAGGCGCACGCCGCGGCCAAGCGGAACGGCGTGCCTTATTGTGCGATTCCGCGAGCCGCCGAAGATATCGAGGATTGGCGCGAAAGAGGGGTTCGTGCGTTCGTGCTCGGCGACGAGAGGGGCATTTCGTTCCGGGCGCTGCGCGGGCATCTTCGTACATATTCAGAATTAGCACAGAAAGGAAACGGCAATGAATAATGTGATATCGGCTAATAAAGTCGTGAATTTTATCGAGCAATGGCCGCAGACACGGGCGGAACCGGTTTGCGCGTTCATTTATGATATGCAGGCGCTGCGGGAGCATGCGGCCTTACGTGTGCAGTCGCTTCCGAAAAAGTGCCGGTTGTATTATGCGGTCAAGGCCAACTCCGATATGGAAATTTTGAAGCAGTTGTCCGGCATCGTTCATGGGTTTGAAGCCGCTTCTCTCGGAGAGATCCTTAAAATCAGGGGAGTTTCGTCAAGCGTTCCGATTTTGTTTGGGGGACCGGGAAAAACGGATTTGGAACTAGCCGGCGCGATCGACAACCGGGTCAGCCTGATACATGCGGAAAGCGTACACGAGCTGCTGCGCATCAATCTTCTCGCACAGCAGCGCGGAACGACCGTTCAGGTTCTGCTGAGGGTTAATCTCCATTCTACTCTTCCCGAAGCGACGCTTGCCATGGGCGGAAGGCCGACACAGTTCGGAATCGATGAAGAGGAAGTTCCGGATGCGATCCGCCTCGCTTTGTCGTTGCCTTCCATCAAGCTGGAAGGTTTCCATCTGCATTCGATCTCTAACAATTTGGATGCTAGGCGCCACGCTGAGCTGATTTCCTTATATTGCTCGCGCGTCCGGCAGTGGGTCGATGAATTCGGTCTGACCGTTTCCGTCCTGAATGCGGGCGGCGGCATCGGAGTCAACTATGCGGATCTGGAACAACAGTTCGATTGGGATACGTTTGCGCGCGAGCTGCAGAATGTGCTTGACGAACAGGCGTGGGACGGACTGCAGGTGCTGTTCGAGCCGGGACGGTACATAACGGCGGCTTGCGGCTGGTATGCGGCCCAGGTTATAGACATCAAGCGGAATCATGGCAAACACTACGCGATCGTCCGCGGCGGGACGAACCATTTCCGTCTGCCGGTATCTTGGCAGCACAGCCATCCGTTTGAAATCATTCCTCTTCCGCACTGGCCGTACCCTTTTCCGAGAACGGAACTGGAAGATGCTGAAGTAACGGTCGTCGGTCAGCTCTGCACGCCGAAGGATGTGCTGGCAAAAGAAGCGCGCGTTTCGCAGCTGCGGGTTGGGGACGTGATCATATTCCGTTATGCGGGAGCCTATGGGTGGTCTATTTCGCATCATGATTTTTTAAGCCATCCGCATCCCGAGCATGTGTATCTGATGTAAATGGGGCGGAGCGGTGAGAGGAGAGCCATATGATTGATCCGATAACGGTCAGGAGCGAGGGTGAGGGGCTGACGGGCATGCGAAGTAATCGCGCGCTGGCAGAGGCCTCGTCCTATGTGATGACCGATTTAGTTAACGCCTTATTGGCGGAAGGACTGCTGTCTGATGGCGGCGAAGGCCGCGCAGCAGCAGTTAACGAGCTGCCGCCGCCGCTGCGTGACGCCTGTCTTGCGAACGATATCGGCAGTCCGGAGAAGCTTATGTTCCACCGGCACGTTCGAGGGAGAGTAGATTACAGCCTCCTTATTCCGATTGAACCTTCTTACCATCAGCCGTACCTCTTTCGCGGCGGTGATGCAATCATTCAAGCGAAGGCTGCTAAGAACGGCAGCGTTACATTTAGGGCATTGGATTTGGAATCTCTATTAGAGGTGTTGGCCGAATGCTGGAACGAATTGCTTGCGGCGAAATACGATTACACGCGTTTATTTGAACAGGTTCGCCTCTCGGTACGGCAAAAGGCGTTATCACTGCAGGCGCAAACGTCAGACGGCGGAGGGCCGTCTTCATTTCCGATCCCCTTGCTGGAGCTGGAACAGAGGTCCGCGCTAAGGGATCGTCCGTTTCACCCGGCTGCAAAAGCGAAGGGCGGATGGGACGATAAAGAGTACGTCAATTACAGCGCGGAATACGGCGCGGCATTTCCGCTGCAGTGGGTGGCGTTAAGACGGGACGTCATGCTGTCCGGAGACGGCGCGGAGGGACAGGAGCCAGCCGATTTTCTTCTGTCTGCGGAAGAACGGGATAGGGTTGAGGCCGCCTTCAAACGGCTCGGCTTAAGCAGGGATAATTATGCGGCGCTGCCGGTTCACCCTTGGCAAATGGAATGGATGCTGCCCCGGGAGCTGGGGCGCGAGCTAGAGGACGGAGTATGCGTTCCGCTAGGGATTTCGGCCGGCGAATACGCCGCAACGTCTTCAGTCCGTTCGCTGGCGCCTGCAGGCGGAGGACATCATGTCAAATTGCCGCTAGGGATTGTATCGCTCGGGGCAATCCGATCGCTTCCGGCGCTTTATATGACGAACGGCGACCGGGCGCAGCGGCTGCTTAACCGGCTGCGGGCTGTTGATGAAACGCTGGCCGGGCGGCTTTTCCTATGCGATGAAACGGCTTGGTGGGCTTACATGCCCAAAGCCGGAGACTGGTTTGACGACCGGCCTCGGCATCTGTCCTGCCAGATTCGCCGGTTCCCGGAGCAGTTGCTGTCCAATCCAATGTGCCAGCTCGTACCGATGTCGGCGTTTTCTGTTTGTGAATCCGGGGCGGCAGGGCACCTGTTCGACTCTTGGATGGATTTACGAGGCATGCATCGCGGCGCGGCGGCGGCTTTGCAGCTATTTGGTGAATTATGCGGCGAATATTTGAATCTTTGTATGCGCATGCTCCGCTACGGTGTTCTGCCCGAAGTGCATGGGCAAAATGTGCTGCTTGTTCTGGAACGGGGAACGCCGGCGGGCATTGTGCTGCGCGATCACGATACGGTCCGTCTTTATATCCCCTGGCTTAATAGATTCGGCATTGCCGATCCTGAGTATATTGTTAAACCTGACCGGCCAAATTCGCTTTACAACGAATCTCCGGAGCAATTGCTGTTTTATTTGCAAACACTCGGCATTCAGGTCAATTTGTATGCGATTGCCGATTCGCTCGTCAAGTGCTACCAAATGGAAGAGGATTCGCTCTGGCAGGTGATGCGCGACTGTCTGGAGCGGGCAGTCGCCTGCGCCGGTTGGCCGGACGAGGACCGTAAAATGATAGAAAAGTTGTTGTTCGAGAAGGAAACGTGGCCGTGGAAACAAATTGTGACGCCGCTGCTGATTCAGCAGGGCGGACCGGGGGGAAGCATGCCTTCGGGAAGCGGGCAGGCTCCGAACCCGTTTATAAAACTGAGAAATCACGAGCTGACGGTAAAATGAGCGGTATTTCGAATTGGAAACGCAGCTTGCGTCTGCTGTGGGGCGGTCATTTTTTATCGATTGCCAGTCTGACGGCGATCGCCCCGTTTTTGCCCATGTATATGGAGGAAATGGGAGAGCGGGAAGACGTTTTACTATGGAGCGGACTTGCCTTGGCGGCTCCGGCTCTTTCGTATGCGCTGACGGCGCCCCTTTGGGGTAAGCTCGGAGATCGGATCGGCAGAAAGTGGATGGTCGTTCGGGCGCTTCTAGGCCTATCGGTCGTGCTTATCGCGATGGGATTCGCCCAAACGCCGGCGCAGATGCTATTGCTTCGGCTGCTGCAAGGCATGTTCGGGGGCGTTGTAGACGCCGGTGCCGCATTTGCCGGGGGCGCCGTACCGGAAAATAAACGGGGAAAAGCACTTGGGAAGCTGGAGGGAGCGGTAGCGGCCGGTTCGTTTGCGGGACCGCTGATTATCGGACTGTTCTGGGGTCTGGTCGGTTTTAACACCTTGCTTTTGCTGTTTGGGGTTTTGTTGTTGGCATGGTCGATCATTGCTGCGTTCGGTTTAAACGAAGGCGGACGGAAGCGGGAAAATATCACGAAGCCGGCGGGTGTTCTCGTTGTTCTCCGTCATCTGTTTGCCGACCGCAGGTGCAGCGCATTTATTATAGCCGGGATTTGCGCCAATATCGGGGCTTACGGCTTAGTTTCCGTATTTGCGCCCCACGTGAAGCAAATGGTGGGTGATTCAGGCCGCGCTGCAATGTGGATCGGCGTATTGCAAGGCGTAACCTGGGCCGCCTCATGGGCGGCTGCTTCCTGGTGGGGGAGGCGGAACGACACTGCCTCCGTCGAACGCAACTTCGCGTGGGCTGCCGCGCTTTGCTGTGCCGCCGTAATGCTGCAGGCGGCCGTTTCCCGTCCCGAGTGGTTAGTCGCGCTGCGATTGCTGCAGGGCTTTGGATTCAGCGCACTGCTGCAATCCGTATTTTTTGTGGTCTGCCGGACATCAAGCGCGGATAATCGGGGGACGAGCATCGGTTCGGCCAGCAGCCTTCTCGTCATCGGTCAAATTGTCGGTCCGCTGACGGGAGGGCTGGTTGCCGGATGGTTCAGCCCCGCTTTCGTCTTTATTCAATTCGGCGCGTTTTTCGGACTGGGCGCGCTTATGGTGCTGGCGGCGTCCAGGGCCGCGCTTGATTTACCGGTAAAAGGAGTAAGCAGATGAATCATATATCAGATTATATTCAAAGCTGGAAACGCAGGCATCCGGATGAACCGTTCAGCGCGTTTATATACGATCTTGCCGAGCTTAAACGCAACGCAACGCGTATCGTCGCGTCATTACCTGCCGGAGCAAAATATTTTTACGCGATTAAAGCCAATTCAGACAAAAAAATAATCGAAACTCTTCTGCCTATTGTGGACGGTTTCGAGGTCGCCTCGCTGGGAGAAGTGGAAAAAGTACGCGAAATATCCGGCAGCGCCGACATTATTTTCGGAGGTCCAGGAAAAACCGACGGTGAAATCGAAAACGCGCTGCGCCATCGGGTAGCTTTACTCCATGTCGAAAGCATAGCAGAGCTGCTTAGGACGAACTGGATTGCAGGCCGATTGGGCATAAAAGCCGACATTTTGCTGCGGGTAAATCTGCGCGGTCCGCTGCCTGCAGGCACGCTGCAAATGTGCGGCGTACCGTCGCAGTTCGGCATCGATGAAGCGGACATTCCTCAAGCGATAGAGACTGCCGGAAGCTGCCCGAACATATCGCTGCGGGGATTCCATTTTCATTCGATGTCTAATCAACTAGAAGCGCCGCTGCATGCGGCTATGGTTGGGCATTATATGGAACGTGCGCGGCTGTGGCAGACACAGTACGGCTTCGATTTGCGGTATGTAAATGCCGGCGGAGGAATCGGAATCCATTATGAGAAATTAGAAGCACCTTTCGAATGGGACACATTTGTCCGGGAGCTTGAGCATATAATCGAAAAGGAATCCGAAGGAAATGCCCCATGTCCGGAGATTTTGTTCGAATGCGGGAGATATACGGCCGCTTCTTGCGGTTATTACGCCGCGGAAGTGCTGGATATCAGGCAAATCGGGGATTCAAGCTTTGCGGTCATAAATGGAGGGCTGCATCAATTTTTACTGCCCGGGGCTTGGAAACACCGGCACCCGTTCTTCATCGTACCGGTCGACGGATGGTCCTATCCCTTGCCCAGAACTGAAATCAATGACCGTCCGGTGACAATTGTCGGGCGAATGAACAGCCCTCGCGACATTTTGACGCGTAACGAAAATGTCGCCAGACTCCGGACTGGGGATGTGATCGTATTTCCGTATGCAGGGGCTTACGGTTGGTCGATCTCCGCACACGATTTCAGCAGTCTGGAATACCCTGAGTTTTTGTATATGCCTTGGCAAGCGTAAACGGCTGTCGCCATCCTTGGTGGCAAAAGCTTGTTTCGCGGTGAAATATAAGTTTATTTATAAATGTGAAACTTATAAATTTTTATATTTTAAAATAAAGCAACCGCAACGCAGAGCGAATCGTATGACTTGCCTGCGGTTGCGGTTGCGTTTTTTTGCGGCATTGGTTACTTAGGAGAACACAAGGTTAGCCGGTTGCGGTTCCGGAATTTCGACAGTTCTGCCTTTTCCGTAAGGGATACACATCGGAGTGCCGAATATCGGATCGGGAATAATTTTGCATTTCATTGCGAAAACGGCTTCGATCATGTCGGCCGTCACGATTTGTTCGGGTGCCCCTTCGGCAAAAATCCGTTGATTTTGAATCGCAACGATGTTATGGGCATACCGGCAGGCCAAATTGATGTCATGCAGCACCATGATGATGGTTCTCTGTTCGGTTATGTTCAACTGGTACAACAGGTCGAGCACCTCGATCTGATGGGTCAAATCCAGATAAGTGGTCGGCTCATCCAGCAAAATAATGTCTGTTCCTTGCGCGAGCGTCATTGCGATCCAGGCTCTTTGACGTTGTCCGCCGGACAATGAATCGACGGTCCGCTCGGCCAAATCTGACATACCCGTAACTTCAAGCGCCTCCCGCACCATCCGCTCATCTTCACGGGACCACTGCTGCAGCCAGCTTTGATAGGGGTAACGGCCCTGTTTCACAAGCTGGAGTACAGTTAGCCCTTCAGGAGCGTTCGGCCCTTGCGGCAATAGCGACATTTGTTTGGCAACTTGTTTGGTCGGAAGGGAGGCGATATTATGACCATCGAGGATTACAGCTCCGGTTTGGGGTTTGAGCAGACGCGCCATCGACCTTAAAAGCGTTGATTTTCCGCAGCCGTTTCCGCCAATGAACACCGTTATTTTTCCTTTTTGAACGGTAAGATTTAATTCTTGGAAAATGTATTGATTGCCGTAAGACAGGGTCAAATTTTTCGCTTCTAACGCGGCCATCTGCAATCAGCTCCTTATGAGTGGCGATTGATTCAGTTTAAATTGTATGGGATGAAAAAGCGCCTGTCAACGAATTTGATAATCATTATCATTTTTATATTGATAATTATTATCATTTATTCTAAAATAGAATTTGTTGAATTTTACATAACGATGGGGAGGGAATCTCGAGTGAGGCAATTGTACGTAATGGCTGTCCTTGTATGCATATTCATTTTGGCCGGATGCGGCTCGGAATCCGATAATAAGGAAGCTTTGGGAATCCATAAGGCAACGACGGTTACCAACGATTCCGGGTCAAGCACGAATGACGGAGAGAATAAGGAAGAAAAGACAGATGAATTGCAAGCGAAAGAGGCGGAAACAGCAGCAGAAGTAAAAGAAGTCGAAGAAGCAAAAGCGGCAAAAGAAGCAAACGAAGCGAACGAAGTGAAAGAAACCGCTAAAAAAGAGGAAAAAGAAGAACTCAAACCATCCAAACAAACCCAAGAGGTTAAAAAAGCGATTGCAGCGAATAAAGCGGCAAATGCGGCTGTAGGCGGCTCGATCATGAATAAAAATGAGCCGGATGCACCTGCCGTAAAAGATACGGACAAAGCCGGAATAGAGAAAGCTGTGAAGGAGATCAGGTCGCTTGCGAAAGATTTAAAGCAACAGGCTGAAGGCGGCGATACCGCAGAAGTAAAAGCGATTGCCGGCCAAATCATTCAGGCTTGGGATGCCGTGAAATCCGATATTAAAGCAAGCGCTGCGGATATGTACCCGTTTCTTGACGAGAAAATAACGAAGCTGGCCGAACAAACAAATGCGGAAGAAATCGATTTGGAAGCGGTCATACAGATTGACTATCAAATCTATCAAGGGTTCAGACAATTAGCCGAAAAGCTGGGCATTGAATAATGGATTAAATCGAAAAATCTGCACTTGACAGATAGAAACGATAGTTATATAGTCATAGATGAAAATGATTATCATTGTCAAATACATATAATAAGAGGAGAGAGTAAGTAATGGTTAAATCGATGTACCGGTATTTAGCATTAACGCTTGCAATTATTCTAGCATTCGGAGCGGTTCCTTTTACTGCGGCCGCCAAAGCCGCGATCGCCGTCGTCTTGGATGGTAATAAGATTTCTTTTGACGTGCCGCCTCAGATCATAAGCGGCCGTACGGTAGTTCCTTACAGAACGTTGGCCGAAAAAATCGGAGCCAGCGTAACATGGGATCAAAAAGCCGGAAAAATAACGGTACTTAAGGGGAAAAAGACTGTCGTGCTTACCGTGAACAGCAAAGTAGGCATGGTAGACGGTAAGGCGGTCGCCATGGACGCTGCGCCTGTCATCCAAAACGGTCGGACGCTTGTCCCGCTTCGATTCCTTGGAGAGTCGCTCGGTCTGTGGGTAAGCTGGAATGCAGCCGCAAAAACAGTTTCGATCGAGAGCAAAAAGACAATCACCCATGCAATGGGGAAAACGACTTTAAACAGCGTTCCGCAGCGTGTAGTCGTATTGTTTAACGGAATGGTGGACATTTCATTAACACTGGGCGTTAAACCGGTGGGCGCGGTAGAATCATGGGTCCAACAGCCATGGTACCACTACTTGAGAGCGGATATGGGCGGCGTTAAAAACCTCGGTGGCGAATTTCAGCCGAATATGGAAGCGATTGTCGCATTGAAACCGGACTTGATTATCGGATCCAAACTGCGTCATGAAAAGATTTACGACCAATTATCCAAAATCGCCCCGACGGTCATGACAACAGATGTCTTTGATTGGAAAACGAACATGGAAATTGCGTCACAAGCTTTGAACAAACAGGATGAAGCCGCTGCTTTTATGGCAGATTGGAATAAACGGGTCGCGAAGTTCAAATCGAAAATGGGCGACAGACTCAAAACCGAAGTATCTATCATTCGATTCCAACCCGACGGAAGCGCGCGGTTTTATGTCACCGGATTTGCGGGCACGATCCTGCAGGAGCTTGGCTTGGCCCGCCCTAAAGCCCAGCAAGTCGAAGGGAAGGTCGTCGTTGGCTTAAGCTCGAAAGAGCAGATTCCAATGCTGGACGGAGATGTTATATTTGATATTACGTCCGACTGGGCCGGTGATGAAAAATCGTTCAAATCGCAGCAGGACTGGACGTCCAATCCGCTCTGGAAGAACTTGAAGGGCGTTAAAAACGACAAGTATTACAAAGTAAACGACATCACTTGGAATATGTCCGGCGGTGCGACGGCAGCTAAAATGATGATGGATGATCTGTATTTCTATTTCGATTTGGAGTAGTACGGAATAAGCAAGGAATCATATAAGCGGCATAAAAGAATGGGCGATTGCGCTCATTCTTTTATGCGTATTGAGACTGGAGAGAGGTAAATGGGGAACGTTTTACCGGGGGTTGCCGCCAAAAGTCTGGGGATTGTTATCGGAGCCCTCCTGCTGATTGCTTGCATTTACTCAAGTATCGCTCTTGGCGCGACAAAGGTAGGGTTCAGCGACGTCGTTCAATCGTTTACACATTACGATGAAAGCTCGAACAATCAAATTATTATCAAAACTTCCCGAATGCCGAGAGCGTTAATCGCGGCTGCCATCGGAGCAAGCCTGGCAATTGCCGGGGCACTTATCCAGGCCATTACAAGAAATCCGCTGGCGGACCCGAATGTGCTCGGCATCAACTACGGTGCGTCTTTTTTTATTGTCTTTGCGATTACCGTGTTGTCCGTCTCATCGACTTCTTCATTAATGTGGATTTCTTTTTTAGGGGCGGTGGTCGGAGCGGCTGCTGCTTACCTGCTTGGGTCGATCGGCCGGGACGGATTGACGCCGTTAAAAATCATTTTGGCGGGTGCGGCATTAAGCGCTTTATTCTCTTCCTTTACACAAGGCATGCTTGTCCTTGACGAGCAAGGCTTGAACGATGTGCTGTTCTGGTTAACGGGCTCTATTGCGGGACGGACGATGGAAATGCTGTCCGCTGTTTGGCCTTTCATGGCTGTCAGTTGGATAGCCGCGCTGCTTATCGCAAGGCATATCAATGTATTAACGATGGGGGAAGATGCAGCCAAAGGGCTGGGACAGCGAACGCTGGCAGTGAAAATTGCGGCCGGAGCGATTATCGGTATACTTGCTGGATGTTCGGTTGCCATTGCGGGCCCGATCGGTTTTATTGGAATGGTCATCCCGTATATAGCCCGTTTTTTTGCCGGTATCGATTATCGTTGGATCATTCCGTACAGTGCCATACTTGGAGCGATCCTGCTTCTTCTTTCCGATATTGCGGCCCGGTTCATCGTCATGCCGGAAGAGCTTCCGGTCGGCGCCGTAACGGCGATCGTTGGAATCCCCTTCTTCATCTACGTTGCGCGAAGGGGGCTCGAAAAATCATGAAGCATTTTTCTCTGCTTCGTTCAGGCAAACTGCCGGTTTCGATATTGCTCCATAAAAAAACGTTCTCGATTACGGTCGCATTAGTTCTGGCCAATTTGGCGGTTCTTATCGTAAGCACAGGCTTGGGTGATATGAACATTGGCCCGATTGACGTCCTGAAGACGATCTTAGGTAAAGGGACCGACGACCATACTATTGTTATCCATACATTGAGATTGCCGCGCATTATTGCCGCCTTTTTGGTCGGAGCATCGCTTGCCGCGGCGGGAGCGATTCTGCAAGGCGTGATCCGTAACCCTCTCGCTTCTCCGGATCTCATAGGGATTACGAGTGGAGCGTCCGTCGCGGCGGTTGCATTCATTACCTATTTTTCAGAGACGGTCAGCATCAAATGGCTCCCGGTCGCAGCCATGATTGGGGCCGGAATCACGTCGATGATCATCTATTTACTGGCATGGAAGAAAGGTGTTTCGCCGATCCGTCTTGTGCTCATCGGAATCGGTATGAATTTTTTACTCGTATCGTTAACGAAAGTAATGCTCGTATTAAGTCCGATTTATTCGTCAAGCGAAGCATACATATGGTTAACCGGAACGGTTTATGGAACTAGCTGGGAAATGGTATGGGCGCTGCTTCCCTGGACGGTTTTCTTTATACCGCTCGCAATGGCAAATGCGCGCAACGTGAATGTTCTGCAGCTTGGCGACGATGTTGCGGCGGGCGTAGGCAGCGCCGTACAGCGCCAGCGGTTCGTATTGATGTGGATTAGTGTGGCGCTTGCCGGCAGCGCAGTCGCCGTAGGCGGCGGGATCTCGTTCATTGGCCTAATCGCACCGCACATGACCCGTAGAATGATCGGCCCTTCATTCGGAGGCGTACTGCCCGTTTCCGCATTAATCGGCGGCCTCATTGTAGTCGTTGCGGATCTGATCGCAAGAACGGCTTTTATTCCTTATGACATTCCTGTAGGCGTCTTTACCGCAGGAGTGGGCGCGCCATTCTTCATTTATTTGCTATATCGGAACCGAAATTCCCAGTCATAGCATTACACCTTCGTGGTTTAAATAAAGTAGTGGAGCGAGAGGAAGTCTATATGGCTATTAAAGGCCGGCCGGGATTCGTACCGCTGGAGAAAAGGAGAGGTTTCCCGGGAAATCGGGTACCTCTCCTTTTATTATCATTTAAAGTTGAAGTCTCCGTGCAATGTGATCGGCTGTCCGAATGGCGAGCGCAATCGTCGTCAACGTTTGATTTTCGGCTCCAGTGTCAGGTAAGGCGCTGTTATCGGCCACATAGAGACCGGATATGCCGTGGATTTGACCGTATTGGTCAGCGACTGAAACAGCAGGGTCATCTCCGATTCGGCATGAGCCCGCATCATGATGCAAATCCCCGAGAGGGGTCAGACAAATGGGCGGTCTGCCGCCCTCGGAATTAAGACGTATGCCTGCACTAGCGGCTATACGTCTTATCCCGTCCGACATTTGGCGAACGACTGCCCAATCGGCTTCACTTAAGGAAAAATGCACCTGTATTTCAGGGATCCCATAATCGTCTACTTTGTACGGATCCAGCGTAATCCGGTTCTCGTATCTGGATTCGACCTTGCCATAGCCATATAAGTTGACAGTTGTTATGCCCGTTAGCGGCCTTTCTACAGCAACAGGGTACCAATAGAAAGCTTCCGGTCCCGTCATCAGTACGGAGTACGGATTTTCCGGCGTTTGTTGAATCATGATGTTCAGGGGGCCCCATGGGATTGGGAAATCAGCAGTGCTTATCGTTCCTGTGGCTTGCACAAAGGTTTGATTCGTGAAATAGTGCCCCAGCGCCGGGTTCTGAATGCCCGAATATAGCAGCAGGCGCGGCGTTTCAAAGGTACTTGCGCAACAAACAACCGTTTTGGCTTTTATCATGTAAGCGGTTTTATCCGGAGACATAACCTTGACGCCGGTAACTTTGCTATTATCATGGATAATCTGCACGGCGCGTGAGTTGATCGCCAAATCGAACGGACCCAGATTGAGCGCCTTGGCGAGCAGGGAAATAGAACTCGTGAACATGTCGGTATGAATTTGTCCAAAGGACTGCGGCACAATATCGGCCGCGAGCGGAAGGGGCGATGCCTTGGAATAACCGCGCATCCACAGCCGCTCCAGTAATATTGCCGTGAAAGAAGAGCCCTCTGCAAAGGACTTTGTCACATTCATGACTTCCTCGGCAACGCCATAGTAGCTCTCCATCTCATGAATCGGGATAGGCCATTTCGCTAAATCCCATTCGTGCATCCGGGGCGTAAAGGTATACCAGAATAACGTTCTGCCTCCCAGCGCAAAAAGCTGCCTTGCTCCCGGATATTCCGGATCGGCGCCGGGCAGCGGTTTGGATAAATGCGTAAAATACGCGATTAGCCGCTCTTGATTCATCGTCGACAGGTTTCGGGCTTGCGTCGGAATGTACTGGTCTCCCCGTTCAATAATGCCAATCCGTTTCCCTTGCTGTTTCAACTGCTCGCATAATCTCCAAAGGACGGCTCCCCCGCCGGCT
This sequence comes from Paenibacillus sp. Soil522, assembly GCF_001428245.1. Lineage (GTDB taxonomy): Bacteria > Bacillota > Bacilli > Paenibacillales > Paenibacillaceae > Pristimantibacillus. Next base: position 23,950 of record NZ_LMRV01000037.1, on the reverse strand, counting down.
CCGGTGCCGATAATGAGAACATCATATTCGTTTTGAGCCATTTCCTCCAAAGGTGTGAGGGGAATCCAGTTATTAAGCGGTTCTGTAGGAACGGTCGGACAAGTCGGAAGAGGACTTCCAGACATAGCGCCCGGATCGATTCTTAGGTCTGGTTCTACTACGGAAGGAAGATATACAGGCTGGCCTGTAATGACTTGATCGGGATGTGCAATATGTTGATTGAACATGAATAGCTCTTCAATGGAAAACTGGTGTTTATTTGCGATTGTTCTGAGTGTGTCATGCCCGTTAGAAATCCATATTCTCAATAAAGTCACTCCCATCCAAATGGCAAGAAAGCATAGCCTATCAACGTATATCGGTCCTATTTATACTTTAATGCAGAGACAGCAGTTTTTATGCCGGATAATACCGTGCCTGTTTTATTGCGCAAAAAAATAAGCCGTCCCAGGTTTATGACCGTTGGGACAGCTTATTTGCCGCCAAGGATGGCGCCAGCCGTTTACGCTTGTGTGATTGGAACCTTGACGGTAGACGGCTGCAATCCCCGTTCCCGTCTCCTTGCGACGCCTGAAGCGTATGCGGCTTTGATGACCGCTTCTTTTACTTTCTCGGCGACATGCGGATTAAACACGCTTGGGATAATGTAATATTCATTCAGCTCATCCTCGGTAACGACCGAAGCGATAGCATGGGCGGCAGCCAGCTTCATCTCCTCTGTGACGCGGGAGGCGCGGCAGTCCAGCACTCCCCGGAACAATCCAGGGAAGCAAAGCACGTTGTTGATCTGATTCGGGTAATCCGAACGTCCGGTCGCCATTACACGCACAAGCCCTTCAGCTTCTTCAGGCGCAATTTCCGGCGTCGGGTTAGCCATAGCAAAAACGATCGGATCCTTCGCCATCTTGCGAATATCGTCTGCTTTCAAGACGCCAGGCGCGGAAACGCCGATGAATATATCGGCTCCCGTAATCACGTCGGATAGCGATCCCTGCTCGTGTTCCGGGTTCGTGTGCCCTGCATACCAATTCCATGCCGCATGCTCATAGACCCGGGAGCCTACAAGCGCACCTGCGCGATCGACGCCAATAATGTTGGTGACCCCTGCGGCAAGCAAAATTTTGGTGCAGGCGATTCCGGCCGCACCGACGCCGTTAAGCACGACTTTGCAATCCTGCAGCCTTTTTCCCGCGAGCTTCACCGCATTCAAGATGCCGGCCAGCAGCACAACGGCTGTACCATGTTGATCATCGTGGAAAACCGGAATATCGAGCTCCTCGATCAGCCGTTGTTCGATTTCAAAGCAGCGCGGGGATGAGATGTCCTCCAAATTAATTCCGCCGAAGGCCGGCGCGATCCGTTTGATCGTAGCGATGATTTCTTCTGTATCCTGCGTATCGAGGCAAATCGGGAAGGCATCCACGCCTGCCAATTGCTTGAATAGCATTGCTTTTCCTTCCATGACCGGCATAGCCGCGAGAGGGCCGATATTACCGAGCCCGAGCACCGCCGTACCGTCCGATACAACGGCAATCGTATTCCGTTTAATCGTCAATGTATGCGCACGGCTAGGATCTTCATGGATGGCCATGCTGACGTTCGCAACGCCAGGCGTATAAACTCGTGAAAGATCGTCTCTCGTCTTAATGGTCATCTTTGGCGTTACTTCAATTTTTCCGCCCAAATGCATGAGAAACGTCTGATCGGACACCTCAAGCACGCGCACGCCGGGCAGTTTATTTAATGCGCTTACAATTAACTCTTTGCGAAGCGTTTCGGAAATATTGACGGTCAAATCCCGAATCGTCGTCGTCTTGCTCGTACCGCTCACATCGACGGCGACGATATCGCCGCCAGATGCGCCAATCGCAGTGGCGATTCTCCCGAACGTCGTGCTGTCCTTGTCCATTTCCAAGCGAAGTACTATGTTGGTGCTTGCAGATGCCGGCATTGCCATGTAGACCACACTCCCGTTCAACGATATCTATAATTGATTCCCTTTATGTTATCGTTTACATGAGAGAGTGGGAAGCTTTTGGCCATAATGTTATTTTTGTTCATATTGGTCACAGCTTCCGCACATACCGGTTAACGGGCCGGCCGACGCCGCCGTAATTGATTTCCAGCTTGACGAGCCCCGTCTTCTCGAGATAGTCCAAGTAACGCCTGGCAGTTACGCGGGCAATTCCGACGGCTGCTGCTGCCTCCTCCGCCGATAAACCCCCGTCGTGCAGCCGCATGGCATGCAGCACCTGATTCAGCGTGACGGCATTCAAGCCTTTGGGCAAATCATCCTGTTCGTATGTGAGGGCATCCTTCGTTTGAAGGGCTCCAGCATTGACGGTATACCCTGATGCGCCCGCGGTATGCAGCAAGCGGTCCAAATCGTCCTGCGTGACAGGCGGGACTTCCGTCCAAGCATCATGCTGCAAGCGGTAGCGCTCCAACGTTTGCTTAACCCGTTCCAGCTTAAATGGTTTTATAATATAGTCGAATGCGCCGTGCCTGAGCATGGTGCGTATCGTTTCCGCATCCTTGGCCGCTGTAACAGCGACCACATCGACCGGCAGCGCCATGGTCCGCAGCTTCTGCAGCGTTTCGATACCGCCGAGTGAAGGCATGAACACATCGAGGAAAACCAGGTCTGGCGACAGCTCGCGAACAAGCTGCAGCCCGTCATTACCGTTTCCGGCGACACCGACGACTTGAAAGCCTTGCACCTGCTCGATGAACTGTTTATTAACCTCTTGAACCATCGGATCGTCTTCAATTAATATAACCTTGAATATCGGTTTATCATTCACTTTCATTTTGAAGCCCCCCTGTCATCGAAAACGAAATCTCCATCGAAGTGCCGCGGCCAAGCTCCGATTCGCAACGCAGCTGGCCGCTTCCTTTTCTGACGATGCCTTGCAGCAAATAAAGTCCGATCCCGCGATCTTTGCTCTCCTTGGTCGAAAAACCGCGCTCCAGCATCGATGCTTTTGTAACGTCTGTCATTCCGCAGCCATTATCCTCCACGAGGATAGAGAGCAGCTCTTCATTTTGCTCCAGGCTTACATAAACTTCTTTACGCTCCCGCTTTGCTTCGGCCAAAGCGTCAAAAGCATTCTCGATCAAGTTGCCGAGCAGCAGAACGAAATCGTGATGATCCAGCAGGGGAGGGAACCGTTTCAGCACGCTGTGCGGATCGATCTGCACGTGAATGCCGAGCTCTTTGCCGCGGCTGATTTTACCGAGCAGCAGCCCGGCGAGACTGTCATCCGCAATGTTTTCCTGCATAAACCTTGTAATCCCTTCCTGCTGCTCAGCTATATCGTACACATATTGAAGCGCTTGATCTTTTTTGTCCAGCTGAATTAGTCCGGCAATGGTGTGAAGCTTGTTGCTGTGTTCATGGTTTTGAACCCGGAGCGCATCAACGAATTCGCGCACCCCGGTCAGCTCCTCCGCCATCCTTGCCACTTCCGTGCGGTCCTGGAAAATCGCAATGGCGCCTACAGTCGTTCCCTGCTCACGAATGGGGATACGGTTGCTCCATATAAGCGTGTTGCCGATCCGCAGCTCTTGATTGAGCACGGGCCGCTCAAGCTCCATCACCTCAGGCAGCCGGGTATCAGGCAGCACGTCCCGAATGGAACGGCCGACGGCATCCTGCTCCACGCCGAATATTTGTTTGGCACGCTCGTTAAAAATCGTTATCGTCTCGCTGCGGTCGATAGCGATTACACCCTCGTGCATGGCTTGAAAAGCTGCGCTTCGCTCCCTGTACATACGGGCGATCTCCTGCGGCTCCAAATTGTACATCTGCTTTTTGATATGACGGGCAAGCAGCGCGGAACCGAAAATGCCGAAAAGCAGGGAGAGCAGAGAGGTGAGCGCGATCGATTGCCGCTCTTCCGCGATGAGCTCTTTAAGCCCGGGCAGCAGTCCGCCCGCTACGATGACGCCAATCTGCATATGCTGCTCGTTCATAACCGGCACGAAGGCGCGCAGACCGACGCCGGCCTCTCCTATTACTTTGGATACATACGTGTGCTCCGCAAATGCCGCATCCGCGTCGGTCGCGTTAAAGGTTCCGCCGATCTTCTCCGAGAGCGGATGGGAAAGTCTCGTCCGATTCATATCAAGTACGACGATATAAGCAACGTTATTAATAATCCGAATGTTATCCGCTACCGGGGCAATCTGCCGCGAACTGTCCGGCTGTCCAATGTTCTGCCTGATATTGGGCAGATTGGCGACTGTCCGAGCCGTAATCATCAGTCGCTGCCGCAGCTCGTCCTCTTTGATTCTGGTTACGCTGCCGATTACGACGACACCGCCGATCAGTAGGGAGAAGAGCACCAGTCCAAACGATAAAATGACGATTTTCCAATAAATGCGCAATTGATTCAAGGACGGCTGCTCTCCTTCCGGGCTTTAGTTTACGATTTGTCTCTATTGTGAAATAATGATCGTAAAATAGCAACTGGGAGGTGTACGGTGAAAACGTGGATAGGCATTGGCTTGTTTATTGTGCTCGGGATGTTTGCGGCTTTCATGATCGGGTTCCGGCCGCATTTTGCAGACTCGCTGCCGATAGATGACGAGCAGAGAGGGCTGAAGGATCGTATTATTATCAAATTCAGCCATATCGTTGCCGAAAACACGCCCAAAGGCCTCGCTGCCGCGCATTTTGCAAGGCTCGTGAAGGAGCTGAGCGATGACCGAGTGGAAATCCAGGTGTTTCCGAACGGGATGCTGTATTCCGGAGATACGGAATTCGCGGCGCTGCAGAGCGGAGCCATTCAAATGATCGCGCCTTCGTTCTCGAACATGAGTGTGGTCGATCCGGCGTGGCTGGCGATGGATTTACCGTTTGCTTTTGCGGATCAGCAGGCCGTGGACGCTGCTCTGCAAGGCGAGCTTGGGCGGCGTTTGCTCGGAACGCTTAACGCTCACAAGGTGCAGGGAGCAGCCTTTTGGGCGAACGGGTTCAAACAGATGACGAGCAGCGTGCGGCCGCTTCAGGTTCCGGACGATTTCCGCAGCCAGACGTTCCGCATCCAGCCGAGCCAAATGCTTGTTAGCCAATTTCAAGCGCTTGGCGCGTCAACCGTCAAAATTCCGTTCAACGAGACATACGGTATGTTAAAGGACAGGGCTGCAGACGGGCAGGAGAATACGATATCGAATATAGCAACCAAGCGTTTGTATCAAGTACAAAATTATATGACAATCAGCAATCACGGCTATTTGGGTTATGTGGTGCTGTTCAACAACAGGTTCTGGGCGGACCTTCCTCCGGATGTACAAAGGCTTCTGGAGCAAGCGCTGGAGGAGACGACCGCATGGCTCCATCAAGAGGCCGCTTCGATGCATGCGAAGCAGCTTCGCGAGCTGAAGGAAATCGGCGGGCTTACGATTCATGTGCTCACGGAAGAGGAAAGACAGCAGTGGATTCGCAAGCTGGAGCCGCTGTACGATCAATATGAGCAGACAATCGGCAGCGAGCTCATGAGCGAAATCGGAAGACCAAAATAACCAAAACGAACAATATGACCGCATGCTTGTTTGGAAGCGGTTTCTCTCCTATTATGAGGGCAGAAGCAAAATAAAAGCGTTTTCAAAAAAACGAAAGCGAGGCTGCCCTCATGCGATTTAAGTTAAATTTGAGAAACCTTACTGTACAAGTCGTAATTGCCATTATTCTTGGTATACTGTTCGGACACTTCTTCCCGGCAAACGGGGAACAAATGAAAATACTTGGTGACGCTTTCATCAGGTTGATCAAAATGGTCATTGCGCCGATCGTATTTTTCACGGTTGTGAACGGCATTGCCAATATGGGCGACATGAAAAAGGTCGGCCGGATCGGCGGCAAAGCGCTGTTGTATTTTGAGATCGTAACGACGGCTGCGCTCGCGATCGGTCTAGTCGTTGTCAATCTGGTCAAACCGGGAGCGGGGATTGATGCCGGCGCTGCGAAGGGCGATATTTCCAAGTACACGGATGCTGCGGCGGAACCCGGCCATAGCATTACAGACTTCCTGTTGAACATTATTCCGGATAATGTCGTAGGAGCGATGGCGGCGGGCGAGCTGCTGCCGATTCTGGTCTTTGCGATTTTGTTCGGGCTTTCTTTAACGGCAATGGGCGAGAAGGCTCAGCCTGTAATCGCTTTGTTCGATAAGCTATCTCATGCTTTCTTCGGTATCGTGAACATGATCATGAAGGTGTCGCCGATCGCCGCTTTTGGTGCGATGTCCTACACGATCGGCAAATTCGGAATCGGCTCGCTGTTGTCGCTCGGCAAGCTGATGGGTTCGGTTTATCTCACAATGGCGCTCTTTATCATCGTGGTGCTGGGATCGATCGCTCGTGCTTATGGATTCAGCATCTTTAAGTTTATTCGTTACATTAAAGAAGAAATTTTGCTCGTGCTCGGCACTTCTTCCTCGGAATCGGCTTTGCCGAGGTTGATGGATAAGCTGGAGAAATACGGCTGTTCCAAGTCGGTTGTAGGTCTTGTCGTTCCTACCGGCTATTCCTTCAATCTGGACGGCACCTCGATTTACTTGTCGATGGCTGCGTTGTTCGTAGCGCAAGCCTCCGGCGTAGATATGACGATCTGGCAGCAGCTGACACTGCTCGGCGTACTCATGCTTACCTCCAAGGGAGCGGCGGGCGTAACAGGCTCCGGCTTTATTACGCTGGCGGCAACGCTGGCGGCGTTCCCGAGCATTCCGGTTGCAGGAATGGCTCTGCTGCTCGGGGTCGACCGCTTCATGTCGGAAGCCCGTGCGATTACGAACTTGATCGGGAATGGCGTAGCCACTGTCGTCGTAGCCAAAATGGAAAAGGAGTTCCATCCGGAGGGAATGCAGGCAGCGGATGAACCGGTTGATTATAGCGAGCTTTCGTCAACGGGAGCAGCTGTAAGCCATGTCAAGACGACTACGAATCTAGGGTAATGAAGCAATGGAATAGAATAGATTGGAAGAAGAAGACACTGGTCGAATCAGACCCGTGTCTTTTTTTTGTATGTCCGGTTGCAGCGAATAGAGAGTCCGCAGCATAATTTGTTCTTTATTAAGAACTAAATTGATGATATATTAGATCTATAAGTTTGGTTTTATAGGTTTACGGGTTATTTTTTTTACATTTTGTTCGTTAAGAAGAATATTGTGCGTATAGGGGTTAGCGAGATATACCATCGTTAAAGCCGGGTGCCGTTATTTTGCGATTGCGGGGGTTAAGATAAATGAAAAATAAGAATGTATTTAACAAAGATACGATTCCCTATTTGCTTCAAAAAAGAGCAGCCGAATCCCCTCATGATGTCGCGTACAGCTTTCCGGCTGTCTCACAGCATCATACATGGTCGAAGATTTGGGAAGAGGCCCGCCTTCTGGCCAAAGGCTTCTTGCGGCTGGGCATTAAGAAGGGCGACACCATCGCGCTGCTTATGCCGGGCAGGATAGAAATGATTATTTCGATGTATGCTGCCGCTTGTACCGGCGCTGTCATCGTTCCGCTTAATACATACTCCAAGAAGCAGGAGCTTCAACATTATTTGAAGGACGCTCGTCCTACAGCCATGATCATGGGGAAGGAGGGTCATCATATTCATTATCCTGCCATGATGCAGGAAATAATAACGGATTGCAGGAAAGCGGGAATGGATAGCGACTGGCTCCCGGAGCATATTTTTATACTGGAAGAAGCGGGCCGGGCGGCCGGGCCCTTCCAGCCTTTCTCGGCATTGAGAGCGCTCGGCGCAGCCGTGGAGGAGAACATATTTTTACATGCATGCACAGCCATTGCCCCAATGGACCCTCTCATCTTACTTTATACCTCGGGCACGCTCGGCCTTCCGAAGGGTGTTTTGCGTTCCACTGCTTCCTTCTTAATGACTGCAAATCATGCAGAGGAACCGCGGAGAGGCACGTCCTTGCTCATGAGACTAAGCGATAGGATCACCCGTTTTTTTTCGGTTATGAGCCTGCTGCCCTTATATCATTTAGGAGGGTTTGCGATTCTGTTTACAGGACTGAAGGCCTATAATATCCGCATTGTCATGCTCAGCCACTTTAACCCTTTGAACGCTTTATCCGCCGTTGAGAAGGAAAATTGCAGAGTGCTCTTAGGGACTCCGTCTATGATCCAGCAAATGCTTTCGTCCCCGAAGAAGGACGAGTTTAATTTGCGATCGCTGCTCGGCGTAACTTTTACATCAGCGGCGGTGAACCATACTATTTTGCAAAAAATGATAAAAAACTTGGATCTCTACTTTTTTATGGTGAGCTACGGCTCCTCGGAAGCCGGCTCAGTCGCGAATGGAATCTGTTTTATTAACCGCAAAAATAACGTTGTATTACGGCTCGTTTATGAAATGCTGAAGCATACGAATCTTTTAAGCGGGTTAATTCCATATAAGGAATTTGAAAAAGGGACCTACAGCATTGGCGGAAAGGTCGATAAGGTTGTAGAGGTGAAAATATTGAATCCGGAAACCGGGGAGACGATGCCTCCTCATGAGCATGGTGAAATTGCGATTCGAAGCCACCGGGTCATGCGCTATACGAACGAGTCCCACGATAGGGCCAGCATTACCGCAGACGGATGGTACAAATCCGGAGATTTAGGATTTCTGGATGACCGGGGAAACTTAACGATTACCGGCAGGCTGAACAGGCTCATTTCCCGCTGCGGCGAAAAAATTTCACCGGTAGAAATTGAGCATGCGCTGCTGCGGCATAAGGATGTGGAGGAAGCGCTCGTGCTTGGCGTGCCGGATGAGCTTTACGGGGAACAGATATGTGCCTGCATCGTCGCCAGGCAGGGAGCGAGCCTAACCTCCGACCAGCTGAAAAATGATATGGCAAAGCATTTATCTGCCTTTAAGCTGCCGCGTTATTTTGTGTTTCTTCCCGCATTCACGCTCTCGCCGACCGGAAAGATCTCAATTGCCGAAATGAAAACATTGGTGCTGAACGGGACAAGAGAGCTGCGGAAACATGCGTAAATACTAACCGGGAGAAGAAAGAACGTTATTTTTTATGAAAAACTCCATAAAAACCCTTGTTTGAGTATAACTGTAAATATATTTTTTCATACGACATCAAACGATAAATTATTTATCAACCAATCATTATACTAGCTAGGTACGTATTATTGGGTTGTACGATAAATAATCTATGAAGCGAGGTTGAATCTATGAAGAAGCATATTGTACGGGTAAAATGGACGTTGCTCTTATTATTGGTACTCTTGGTCATCCAGTCACCTTTGAATGCCTTTGCTGCGGGCAGCGCAACAGGGCCAGTCATTACGAACGTAACTCCGGCAGATCATGCGACGGTCTATACGTCTATGCCAAGGATTACGGCTAAATTGCAAGACACTGGTTCTGGAATTAATGTAGCTACTATTCAAGTGAAGGTGAATGGATTCGCGACACCATTCCAGTATAACGTTAACACGGGAATGGTGGCGGCGGCGACCGCTGGATTGCCTAACGGTACATATCAGCTGACGATCGACGTTTCCGATACAGCTGGAAGTCCGGCAGAACAATGGAAATCAATGTTTAGTGTATCGGTTGATGCTGGAGCGGGCAAGATTGAATATCTTGCGTTAGGTGATTCCTTAGCAGCAGGCATGTCACCGTACAAAATATTAGGCCTTGGCTATACGGATATGCTGGCTGAGAATATTCACAGCTTTGGATATTTAGGTGAATTCAATAAAAATCATACATATCCGGGATATACGACTCAGGATGTCCTGAATGATATTCAAAATAATGCAGTTGCTCCGAACGGGAAGACAATCCAACAGAATATCGCGAGCGCGGGCGTCATTACCTTAGACGTTGGGGCAAATGATTTTATAGGGCAGTTAAGTCCTGCCTATTCGTTAGACCCTAATGTAGTACCAGCCTTAATTCAACAAATCAGTACGAATACCGGGCTTATTATATCAGCGGTCAAACAGCTAAACCCAACAGTAAATATATACATAATGGGCTATTATGACGCGTTCCATAATTTCCCGTTAACTGCCCTTCAGAAGCAGCAGTTTACAGTTGTATTGGATTACTTAAACCAAGCGCTGACAGGTGTGGCTGTGCAAACAGGAGCTATATTCGTGCCTACTGGAGCGGCTGTTGCTGCGGATTATGGGAATAATCTTCCTAATCCTTTGGATATCCACCCAAGTGAGTTAGGTTATAGGGCCATAGCAGATGCTTTTTGGAATGTGATGAAGACCTCATATGCGTGGCCTCTAGATAGCACGCTGACGGCTGGGAGTATTGCCTCGTCAAGTCTCACATTGAATTGGACATCCGCTAATGGCGGTGCTTCAGATTATAAAATTTATAATGGGACTTCAGAAGTAGCTACAGTATCCGGAAGCGTATTTAATCAGCAAGTAAATGGGTTATTATCGGATACATCATATACCTTTAAAGTGGAGGCTAAGCTCCCGAATGGATTATGGACCACCAATGGGCCGACAATAACAGCCAAAACACAGGCAACGAGCTCCTCCGCAGATCATACTATTCCACAAATCAACCAACTAACCACTAAAGAGATAAGTGACCGGATTACATCAGCCGGCACGTCGGCAGCGATTACGATTGATGTAACAGAGTATGATGACATCCGCTTGCCTGGCACTGTGGGTGAACTACTGCAGCAAGCGAATAAAGCGTTGGTCATAAAGTCCAGTGGACAATCCGTAACTATTCCATTCTCCGTCCTGAACGATCTTAGCAAATTAGGCAGTGGAGATGAATGGAAGGCTGCGCAGCTTAAAATATCGTTAAAGGCAATACAAGGTTCAACTGAGGGCGGCTTGGTGAGTGCTGCCAATCTTGCAAGTGGAGCATCGATCAAGCAAAACGGACTGCTGTATGAGTTTGATTTAACGTTAGAGTCCACAGCAGGTAAGACGATTCGATTGGATCGCTATAATGCGCCGGTCACTTTACGCTATACACTTGTTTCTGACAATACGGATACAAGTCTGCTGGGTATTTATTACCTCAACGAGAGTCTGAAGCAATGGGAGTACGTCGGGGGAAAATTAGGGATTGCTGACGGGTCAATCGAGACATCCTTGTCGCACAATTCCAAATATGCTGTCCTTGAATACAAAAAAACGTATAAGGATGTACCCGCGGACCACTGGGCGTTTCATACCATTCAAAGATTAAGTGCTATACATGTGATCGAGGGTGTAAACAGTCAACAATTTAATCCCGCTCAAACGACGACTCGAGCACAATTTGTCACCATGCTGGTTCATGCTCTTGGCATTCAGCCTACTGGAGCACATACGGCTTTTACTGATGTATCCGAAGGAGCTTGGTATTCTGAAGCGATCGCAGGAGCTGTTCAAGCCGGAATTATAAAAGGATTCGATGAACGCCATTTTGTACCTAATGTTACGATCACTCGTGAACAAATGGCCATACTGCTGGTAAGAGCTTATGAGTACAAAACAGGCAAGCTGCTTGAAACGAGTGACATGCTTCTCCAGTATAAGGATGCAGATCAAGTATCCTCATGGGCACAAACGGAAGTGAACAAAGCACTCGGGGCCGAACTTATGCAAGGGCCGGATAAGAATACATTTGTTCCAAATGGCTTAACGGTTCGCGCCGAAGCTGCGCAAGCGATTTATAACTTAATTGAAAAATAAATAAAGAGCAACATAAGGGGCTGCCTAAGGCAGCTCCTTTATGTTGCTCGTTACGAGTTATGGCCTAAATGCCAGCAAACGCCGGCTGGCTCACGCTCGCCCTCAGGACAATCCAGCCTTAGCTTAGGCTCCAAATCCGTGGCAGCGAAGCAGAGGGAAATTTGCCGCGTAATGCTATTTCTCTACAACAGTTCCGCTGTAAAAAAAGTCATCGACAGCTCTAATTTCAATGCTGCGGCGTCCGATTTCTTTATTGTTTTTGTAGGCGATGACTGACACAGTGCTTTTTTTGGCTGTCGTCTCAGGTGATTGGTCATTCATAGGTGACCAGTATATTTTGGTGCCTGATGCTGCGCTCATGCTTTTTCCTTTAGGAATGACCTTAGGAGCGGAAGGCGACCAGAGGGAAAGGCTTCCTTCCGTTACCGTGACAGTGATAGCATCGGCGCCTTCCGCGGAGATGCTTATTGGAAGTCCGGGCACGCTGCTCATGAAAGGGCTGTATTTTCCTAACGGAAGCTGGACGTTGGGCTTCATTTCGACGGGAGTTCCGTCCGCTGCATAAGCGGTAATCACAAAACTGGGGAATACCGCTTTTTCGCTGCCGGATTGGAGGAAGGAAGCGCCAAAGACCGCCAGAAAAATAATCGCGCAAGCAGCTGCCAAGAGGGCGGCTGTTTTTTTGAAAGCAAAGGCTTTACCGCTGCCCGGTGAAGGCTGCGGCTTTGCGCTGTTCATCAGCTGCCGCTTCAGCTCATCGCCAGCCTGTATTTCCTTCATTCCGTCTAGGTATCTATTCATTTGCAAGTCCTCCTGCCAGGCTTGTTTTTAACAGCTCTCGTGCGCGCTTCAGCTGCGTTCGGACGGTGCTCTCGTTCCGGCGCAAAAGACCGGCTATTTCTGCGGTGCTGTAGCTTTCGAAATAATATAAATAGAGGACGATGCGGTATTTTTTCGGCAGTTCCAGCACGCAGGCGACGACCTGTTTGTTTTCTTCGTTTTGGATAGGGTAATCCTTATCGCCGATAGGGGTGAAAAGTTTCTTCCACGGGCTGCGCAGCGCATCCTTGCAGGCATTGATCGTCACTCGAATGATCCATGCTTTTTCATGCTCGGCCTGCTTGAATGCCGGTTGCCGCTTAACTATTTTTGTGAAAACCTCCTGACATATATCCTGGGCGTCTGCGCTATTTTTTAGATAGGTAAAAGCGATTCGCATCATCATGTCAGCATAACGATGGACTAGCTCTGCAAGATAGTCGTCCGAATAATGTGGCACATTTGGCATTGGCGTCTACTCCTTCACTCCTAACACGATTAACGGGAGCAAAATGTTTCAAAGGCTACAAAAAAATCCTGACCGCGGCAGGCCAGGATTCCGTGTGCAGCGTATGATTTGAAGAAGCTGTTAAAGCTTGCATCCACATTTACTTTAGAAATTACCAGTTCTTTATGAGAGGGCTTACCTGAGCTCTTCCTCAGCTTCCTCATCGTCCTCTTCAGGGGATTCTACCAGACGGAAATCATCCGTTTTTCCCCCGTCTTCCCAAATTTCAACGAACAGAGCATCGCAATGGTCAAAGTCAGCTGCTTTCAGCGACAGCGCTTTTTCCTCGTCAGAGCCCACATACACATTTTCCATTCCATCCTCGTTGAACGATTGAATGACATAAATTTTCATCATGTTAAGCCTCCAGCATTTTAATATTGTAGCAGTATACCACAAAATGCGTTAGGAAAAGCAGTACAAACGCTGTTATTTCTTTAAGTTTAAGTATGTTAGAATGATTTTAAAATTAGAAATTATTTTTTAGGTTGTGCCGATATGGGGGAGGGATAAAGATGCAGCTTATTAATCAAGAGCAGGTGCAGCAAAGGATTGACAGTTTTAAGGATCAGGATCTCTATATTCATCTTGAAATGACAACGGGAGCCTACGCTGCCCATCTCGACAGCTCGAAGCATCCGGCGGCTAATTTTATTACGAATGCTGTCATTCGTTATTCTCATGGATCAATTGCAGGCAGCGGACCTTATCGGGTCGGTTTGAAAATGATACAGGGCTGGATTTACTCGGAAGGGCTTACGCACTGGGAGGAGAGTGAGCCGGAAAGGCTGCTGCTGGCAGGACATGACAGCCAAGGCAAGCTGATCGTTTCACTTCAATTAAGCCGGGTGCCCTTCGGATGAGAGAGGAGACGAAAGATGGTATGGAACAAAACATATTAGTGATACTGCCGCATCCCGATGATGAGGCCTTCACCGTATCGGGAACGCTGGCTAAGCATATACAAGACGGAGCCCATGTCACGTACGCTTGCTTGACGCTTGGCGAGATGGGACGGAATATGGGGATTCCGCCTTTCGCCAATCGGGTTACACTTCCGGCTATACGAAAAATCGAGCTTGAGGAATCCTGTCGCGCCATTGGCATACAGGATCTGCGAATGCTGGGCTTCCATGACAAAATGATTGAATTCGAGGATCAGGAGCAACTGGATGGGCAGATCGGCGAGCTCATTAAAGAGCTGAACCCATCGATCGTCTATACGTTTTATCCGGGTTACAGCGTTCATCCCGACCATGATGCATGCGGGACGGCCGTGGTCCGCACAATAAGCAGGCTGCCTAAAGAGGAAAGGCCGGTTGTTTATTGCTCAGCTTTTGCCAAAAATCATCAACAGGCACTAGGCAAGCCTCAGCTTGTAAACGAAGTGAAGGATTTTTTAACGCAAAAAATGGCATCTATTCAAGCTCATCGCTCCCAGTTTCAAGCGGCCGAATTGGTAGGCAGCAAAAAGCTGGACGATGAGAAAATTAGGAAGCGGTTTGGAATAGAGCGCTTCTGGATCTATCCCTTTGACTGATTAAAAATAGCGGCTGTCGAATGAATTCGACAGCCGCTATAGCAATAATAGAATATAGAACCGTTATGATTGCTGCGAAATCGATAAGCCAAGGCCTTCCGCGACCCGCTGCCCGTAATCGGGATCCGCTTTGTAGAAATGGCCGATTTGACGCAGCTTGATTTCGTCTTTCTCCACCGGCTTCATAGCGCCGACAATCGTTTCGATTAGGCGGGCGCGTTCCTCTTCGCTCATCAGGCGATAGAGGTCGCCGGCCTGCGTATAGTGGTCATGATGGTCATAGCCGACACTGTCTGCATTGCCCGATACCTCGAACGGAGCCGGCTTGTTCTCAAGCGATTCCTTCGGTCCGCCAAAGCTGTTAGGCTCGTAGTAAAGCGACGCTCCTCCATTGCCGTCCGCACGCATTTGACCGTCGCGCTGGTGATTGTTCACTGGAGCGACAGGACGATTGATCGGCAGCTGAGTGTGGTTGGCGCCAACCCGGTAGCGATGAGCATCGGAGTAAGCGAACAGGCGGCCCTGCAGCATTTTGTCAGGCGAAGCTTCTACACCGGGCACGAATGACCCTGGTGAGAACGTCGCTTGCTCAACCTCGGCGAAATAGTTATCCGGATTGCGGTCGAGCACCATACGGCCGACTTCGATCAACGGATAATCCTTTTGAGACCATACTTTCGTCACATCAAATGGATCGAAGCGATATGTATTCGCATCATCGACCGGCATGATTTGTACATAAAGCTTCCACGCCGGGAAATCGCCGCTTGCGATTGCATTGAACAAATCCTCGGTATGGTAGTCCGGATTTTCTCCGGCAATTTTGGCAGCAACCTCATTGGTTATGTTTTTGACGCCTTGCTCGGTTTTGAAATGGTATTTTACCCAAACGGCTTGGCCTTCGTCGTTCACCCATTTGAAGGTATGGCTGCCGAAGCCATGCATATGTCTAAACGTAGCGGGGATACCGCGGTCAGACATAAGGATCGTAACCTGATGCAGAGATTCCGGCGACAAGGACCAGAAATCCCATATAGCATTCGGATTTTTCAAGTGGGTTTGCGGATGGCGCTTCTGTGTATGAATGAAGTCAGGAAATTTAATCGCATCGCGGATAAAGAAAACGGGAGTATTGTTGCCCACCAAGTCGTAGTTGCCTTCCTCGGTGTAGAACTTAACGGCAAAGCCGCGTGGATCGCGGACCGTATCGGCAGAGCCAAGCTCGCCGGCAACGGTGGAGAAACGGATGAACATCGGCGTGCGTTTTCCTACCTCGGATAAGAAGTTCGCTTTGGTGTAGGGCGTAACATCATGCGTAACCTGGAAGTATCCGTGCGCGCCCGCGCCTTTGGCATGAACGACGCGTTCCGGAACACGTTCTCTATTGAAGTGTGCTAGCTTTTCCAGTAGGTGAACATCTTGAATTAATGTGGGACCACGAGAGCCGGCTGTCATCGAGTTTTGGTTATCTCCAACGGGAGCACCCCAACTAGTCGTAAGCTTGTTCTTCTCTGTACTCATAATAGATTCACCTCATTGATTTTGTTAGATTGCGCCTCACGTAATATGTTACCGCTTTCTATGGGAAAATCAATATCCATTTAGAATCATTACAAATGAAATTTTTCGTCAAAATGTGATAGCGGCAGTCATTATTCCGCATAGCGTCCGAGCGCCTTTGTCGCGGATTCCAGCATACGGCGCTGCAAATGCCCGCCATCCATAATGCGTACCCTCTTTCCGAGGAAACGGGTTTTTGAAAGCACATATTCGCTATCGCCGCTGGAGAAGTACAGCCGAATCGTATACTCATTAGACTCCGCAGCATAGCTCACTTCTTTCTCAAAGCAGGAGAAAGCATACAAAATCCGGGATAGCTCTTCATTGTATTCGCGTACGACGAGAATATCGGCGCTAACGCTTCTCCGCGCAAGCAAAGTCTGCGCCTTGGCCTGCACCTGCCCGTAATATTCCGTTGTACATTCTTGCTCGCGCAGCTCTACGATCTTTTGCAGCTTTGTACTCATCAGCATCCGATTGCTGATATGATACCAGATCAGATACCATTCCCGCTTAACCATCGAATATTCCAGCTTGTAGGGAAAGCACGCCTGACCGCTGTATGCTCGTTCGCCTTTGATGCCATAGCTTAATTGCAGAATGCTCTTATTCATGATGGCATGTCTTAAAGGACGAACGTATGGATGGTAGACATGCCTTTCCTTGCTGGCTGCCTTGTGCAGCAGGTCGTCCGTGTCCAGCGTTTGGTCATGCACCAGGATAAGCTGCAGCCTCCGAAGCGTTGCCGGAGCAAAGGCTTCCGAAGCAGCTGGGTGACCCAGCATCGTCTTCAACCAGCCGCGCTCATGCGCGGTAACCATAAACGTTCCTGAATCCTCTAGCTTGGATAGAATTTGATAGTTAAATATTTTCTCAAACAGATTCATAGTACGCCCTAATCTCCTTCCACTCCGCAATCATTTCCTGCCGCAGCTTCATCGGTGCCAGCACCTCGCAGCTTGAGCCAAAGCTTCTGATCCATGGCTTAATCTCGACCGTGCCGTTTACTTCGATTTCATAGACAAAGGATTCAGCCGATTCTTCCTCAATAATTCCCCATTGCCCCTGAAGCAGCACACGCTCCTTGACGAAGTTTGCTATGCCGGGCCCAGGGTTGAAGAAACGGACGCGAACCAAAACGGGCTTGCCCGTATCGATCAGCCAGCTCTGCCGGATACGCTGCTCCAGCTCTTCTTTTTTTGCCGCGTACTGCTCTTCGGCGACGCTATCCTCTTCAGAAATTTGTGTTAATCCTTCCAAGCGGTATTTTTTAATTCCATACCTGGAATGGAAGCCTAGTAAATACCAACGGCCATATTGATGATCGTAGACGACCTTAAGCGGCAGTGTTGTCTCCTGCATGCCCTCGGTATCGCGTTCGAATAACGGGTTCGTATTTTTGGAGGCGTAGCTCGTTTCCTTTTTCGGCGAGAAATAAAGGAAGCTGACCAAGCGCCGATTGCGAATTGCGCCAAGCAGCGTAAAGAGATGAGCCTCGTCCAAAATGCGGGAGTAATAGTGGTATTTATATAGAAAGGGCTCAAAGGAGCCGTCATCGGTCTGCTTCCGGCTAATATGCTTCTTCAAGCCGTCACGAAGCAAATAACCCTGGACGGAAGGAACCTGCGTGTTCGCCATAATGTCTACAAAATCGTATAAATCCAGCAGCTCATCATGCGATAGCTCCCTGACCAGATCGTTGTATATCCGATAGCGGAAGGGACGCG
Source organism: Paenibacillus sp. Soil522 (assembly GCF_001428245.1). Lineage (GTDB taxonomy): Bacteria > Bacillota > Bacilli > Paenibacillales > Paenibacillaceae > Pristimantibacillus. The sequence goes on along the minus strand of NZ_LMRV01000037.1, from coordinate 6,099 downwards.
TTCCCGGCTCCTTCTTGATGACGCCGACCTGCTCTAAGTATTTCAGATCACCCCGTATCGTCTTCTCGTCGGGAAGCGATAGCTCTGCCGGCATGCTGCCGCAGCATAGCTCAAGCAGTTCCGTGGCAGTTAAGGGCTTCTCTTGCATCGCAGCAAGCAGCAAAGAAAGACGCCGACTCTCCGATTCTTTAAGTGACTTGGCCCGAAATAGAAACAGCAGCATCGGATCGGTTGATTCGAGATAGCTGTAGCGGATCGTCTCGGCAAATTCCTTCCCTTGGGTTTCGGGCAATTGCTGGTGGACGGAGCTTACGATTTCTTTCAGCCGCTTAATGGTTTTATCGAAGGTATGAACGGAAATCCCCAGTCTGTCTGCGTATTGCTGACGGTTATATGCCCCGCTGGTCAGGACAAGCATGCGCAAAAACTGGATCTCTTTATCGAAGCTCTCTCTTGCCATTTAGGAGTCCCCCTGATCATAAGCGGTATTCTCCATCTATCTTAACAGGACGAAGATGAATTTGAACTAGAAGGAAAATATTCCTTTGTCGTAATACTTCCGCCATGTTCGGGAGTCTCCAAATAAGGGAAGATAGAGCTCATAAGACGGTAGAACGCCGATATAAAAAAAGCAAGATGCACGGGAGGGTTTACAATGCTGATGCAGCACAAGAGACATGGCAGCAATCACCATGAAATGGAGCTTCCGCAAGGGAAGCTGCACTTATTCGCTAACGAAGAGGTATTCCAAACCTTCGAGGCTAAAGTATTTGAAATGGCAAACAATAACCTGCAAATTCCCAGGAATCAATATATGAGCTACACACCTGATGCGCATGTCGGCATCGGAACCTGCATCGGCACAACGGCCGTATGGAGTATGAAGGATGGCTGCGTGTCGCCGTCAATTGTCGGCTCGGATATCGGCTGCGGCATGCGCGTTCACACGACTTCGCTGCATAAACGCGACATTTTTACGAAAGAGATTCGTAGATCGTTGATTGCTTCTATCGAGAAATACGTGCCGACTAACGAACGTACCAATGCGAACTATGACGATATTGACGTGATGAGAGTGGTACAGCATGGCCTGAAGGGACTGCCCGTGAAATATGTTCCGGATGAGCGATGGCTGACGCATGTGGAGCAATCGCATTTCATTTATGACCATACCTATTTGAAGCAGCTTCCTCCGAAAATTATGAAATATGCTCGCGGACAATTAGGTACGCTTGGAAGCGGGAATCACTTCATTGAAATTCAGTACTTGGAGATTAATGAGGAGTACGCTGAATTAGCGGCCAAGTGGGGCTTGTTTGACGGGCAGGTTGTGGTGATGATCCACTCCGGCTCGAGGGCTTGGGGCGGCATGGTTGGCCGGGAGCATAACAAGGCGATCAAGGAAGCGATGAATCAGTGGGGCGTGAGCAATCCTGACCCGAGTCTGATTTATGCTCCAATTGCGAGTCCAGAAGGACAATCCTACTTAAATCTAATGTATTCTGCGCTCAACTTTGCTGTCAGTAACCGGCATATGATTGCGTTCGGCGTTCGTGAAGCCTTTCGGGATGTATTCGGAGCGGGCATGGAAATGCCTGTCCTCTATGACCTGATGCATAACTACGCGCTGAAGGAGTTTCACCGTAACCAGCCGATGCTTGTTCATCGCAAAGGAGCGACGCGTGCGCTTCCGCCGGGTCACTTCCTGAATACGCCAGTATATAAGGAGACGGGGCATCCGGCACTCATTCCCGGCTCGATGGGAACTTCCTCCTACATTATGGTAGGAAAGGACGAGGGTCTTAAAAACTTCTATTCCATCTGCCATGGCGCGGGGCGTGCAAGATCCCGCAAAGCGACGAAGCAGCTGGTGACAGTCGATGAGTTCGAACAATCGCTGAAAGTCGGCACGGATGACGAGATACTCGTCAACCACCGCACCTTGCATACGATTCTTGACGAATGTCCGCAGGCCTACAAGGATGTTGATCAAATCATCGACAGCGTCGTTGGCGCATCGTTAGCTGCCGTGGTGGCCAAATGCAAGCCGATGGCCGCCATTAAAGGCATCTAATCATTTACTTTCACTATTAAAGATAACTTCAATAATAGATGAGGCTATTTAACGAATGGCTTACCCGGGCTGGGATTTCCTTGAATCCCGCAGTGCATGCGCACACTGTGCGTTTGTATGCTGTATCGTCCATATCGGCATTAGTCTCGCAAAGAAAGGGTTCGAATCCCTTGATTATCGCCTGATCGCGATAACTCTCTGGCAGAGTTTATACGACTCCCTTCCAAGGAGCTCAAAATCCGAGTGAAAAACGGCCTTGAACAGGAACTCTCAGAGCGCGCCTGTGCGCGTTCACTGCAGCAAAGCCTATGCAATCGGCGGATACCGACTGGAAACGAATGCCTCTTGCGGCAGTGTAGGAAATAGAGCGAATAAGAATGGAAACCGCATTCTTATTCGTCTATCGATTGCTAAGCCATAAAGCAACTCAGCTCCCTTCTCAAGCCTGATTCCGGTGCAGCCGCAGGAGAGCTCCTGTTACGAAGGTCATCATAACCGTAAAGAGGTGTTACATCATGTTCAAAAAAGTAATCATCAAAAACGATGAGCGAGGACTGCTTTTCAAAAAAGGCAGCTACATCAAGCATTTGCAGCCGGGCGTTTACCGCCATAGCTCGTTTACCGACGATACCATCATTTTGCAAAATGTAGCGAAGCGCTTCGCCGTTCCGAATAAAGAACTAAATTTGTTTCTTCAGGATGAGCGGCTCGTAGAGGAGCTGACGATAGCAGACGTACAGGATTACGAGTATGTGCTGCATTTTGAAGACGGTAAGTTTGCTTCGCTGCTGACGGCGGGGCTGTATGCCTTCTGGAATGTGATGAAAAAACATACGTTTATTCGCGTTGATATACGGCATCCCGAGATTTCGGCGGAGATTGACCGGTCTCTGTTGTCGAAGCTGCAGGGCTATATTCAGATGTTCGAGGTTGCCAGTCACGAATCCGGTCTGCTTTTCTACAATAATATGTTACAGCGGGAGCTTCGTCCGGGGAGGTACTATTTCTGGAAGGGTCCAACAAGCGCGCAGGTGAGAACGGTCGATTTGCGCCAGCTGCAGCTTGACATAACCGGCCAAGAGATTATGACGGAAGACAAAGTCACGCTGAGGCTTAATTTTGTGTGCCAATATAAGATTGTCGACCCGCTTAAAGCGATTCAGATCAAGTCGTTCGAGGATCAGGTATATATTTTGCTGCAGCTTATTTTACGGGAATACGTCGGTACGCTTAAGCTGGATGATCTGCTGCGCATGAAGCAAGAAATCGCAAATTTCGTCCTCACGCGCTTGAACGAGCAGAAGGAGCATTACGGCGTGCAGTTTGTATCGGCGGGTCTTAAGGATATTATATTGCCGGGTGACATCAAGGATATTATGAATACGGTGCTGCTGGCGGAGAAGAAGGCACAGGCCAATCTCATTACTCGCCGCGAGGAAACGGCTTCTACCCGCAGCTTGCTTAACACCGCGAAGCTCATGGATGAGAATGGAACGCTGTACCGCTTGAAGGAACTCGAGTTTCTCGAAAAAATTTGCGAGAAGATCGGCACGATCTCGCTCACCGGCGGCAATTTGCTAGAGCAGCTCAATTCATTGCTAAGCGTGAAAAGTTTGGATAAATAATAATAGAAATTGCGCTGGCCTCGTAGATCATCTCATGATCTTCGGGGCTTTTTTGTTAGCCGGAATCAATCATTATTAGGTCAAATTTACATTTAATGAGGAAAATATTAATATTTTTTGTTTGATTCCACCTTCGATTTTTGTTATCTTTGAACCTGCGTGTCTTGTTGGGACACATTTATCATTCATTAAAGATCATGAAATTAATTTACAATTTAGGAGATCACCATGACTATACAGATCGATAAAGCAATGGATAAATTTTGGCCGCAGCTTTCCTATCCGTTATCGTATGCGGATGCGCTAGGCACATTATCCAAGCAGCAATTAACCGGCATTCGTACAAATTTGCAAATAAGCAATCTAAGCTCGCTTAATAAGCAGGAGCTTGTTGAAAAGCTGTCAAAGAAGATTCCGGAGAGCCTGGAGAATACGATTCGCTGCTGGGATCAAAATAGAATAAAGCTCATTCAGAAAATAATAAAAAACGATGGTGTCTGGGATAAGCCTTTGCTTGAAATACAGCAATATGACTATTTCCGCTTGCGCGGGATTTTGTTTCCCGGAACGATAAATGGCAAGCGTGCCGTCGTCATGCCATCCGAGCTGCTGGAGTTTTTTAATGCAGAGGGCTCATTGCTGGAGCATCCGAACGTTAATCGAAATACGGAATGGATTCGGCTGACGCAGGGCTTGCTTTACTATTATGGAACGTTAACGGTAGAGCAGCTGAAATCTTTTGTTATATCTGAGGCGGATCAGAAGCTTGCTTACTATGATCTGATGAACATTTTGTTTGACGCATCGGATTACTACGAGAAGTTTTTCATCGATGAGAGTGATAACATTTCGAATAGTTGGGCAGTAGACCCGCAAGCGATATTGAAAGAGCGGGCGCTCAGACATGATCTCGATTTTTGCCCGTTTACGAAGCAGCAGCTCTTGAAAGCAGGTGAGCCTGATTACGTCGAGCGGAACAGCCACTATATGAATTTGGTTCGCTATGTCCTTCATCATTATGAGATTGATCGCGAAGATGCTGATTTAATGGCCCAGGAATGTGTCGACGCCACCAAAAACGGAAGTTCGCTGGCTGCCGTTCTTGAAACGGTCAAAGATTTTATCGATATTCCGAACATGGAGACGTTGTCAGCCATAACGAATCTGCTGGTCCCTTTGATGAACAGCACGAAGCAGTGGGCCATCAAAGGCTACTCGCCAGAAGAGCTTTCGGCCAAAAGGGCGAGCGTCAGTCTGCTGCTTAATAACGTGCCAAATCAAGCCGTACAAGCTGAAGTCATCGATATCATGACTAAGAAAAAAATCGGACGCAATGATCCGTGTACTTGCGGCAGCGGGAAAAAGTTTAAGAAATGCTGCGGTTAGCAGTCGTACGCTAAAGACTTAATCGAGCTGGGAGGCGTGCAGCCACTCAATTGGATCGCGAGGGCGGCCCCGGCGGCCGCATCATTGATTCTTACGGCGGGAATTCGCTTCATCAGCAATCGCATGGCGAATCTTTTTTTGCCACATTTCTTCATCGTTTTAACGGAAATGGACTTTATATGATGGATGAGCCGGAGGCGGCTCTTTCTTCTTTTCGCCAAATGGCGATGCTTTCTCATATATAAGAGGGAAAGAATGCTTCAGGAGCTTTTTCAGGAAGAGGAATAAATTCAAAGGAGCTGTCAGGAATGTCATTAGAAATTGAACGCAAGTTTCTGCTGCCGCAATTTCCGGGCGCATTAATAGAAGAGACGAAGCTGAAGTTGCTATCCGAGCAAAGAATTGAACAAACCTATTTGGCTATGGATGAAAACCAAGAGCTGCGCGTTCGGCGCATCGTTGATCTGACGAGCGGCGAGGTTTCGTTCACCCATACCTTCAAGCTAGGGAACGGCCTCTCCCGGGAGGAAATCGAATATTCGATATCCGAAAGCATCTATGAGCAGGTTACAAAAGCTTTTGGCTTCGTGCCGTTGACGAAAAACCGCATAACGGCGGAATGGGATGGCCGTATAATCGAGATTGATACGTATGATCAAATTGAGCTTTCGGTGCTTGAGATTGAATTTGGCTCGGAAGAAGCAGCCCATGCATTCGAAGCGCCGGAATGGTTTGGCAAGGATATCAGCTCTGAACGGCAGTACAGCAACAAAAAAGTGTGGCGGGAGCTGCAAGGGAATCAGCGCAATTAAAGAAGGATTAAATGTTTAAATGCTTTTATTTAAAAAAGTTTTTAAAAAATGCTTGACCTCCTGGGCGCATACATGGTATATTCTAATTCCGGCCGAGAGAAACACGCGGACGACAAGAAAAACAAGCGAACCAAATGAAAGAAAAGATTGCTCTTTGAAAACTGAACAACGAGTAATAACTGCCTCGCAAATCCTTCGGGAT
>NZ_LMRV01000036.1 GCF_001428245.1 Paenibacillus sp. Soil522 | reverse complement strand
AAGGATTCGAAAAATTAGAACGATGGATAGATGGATTACAACAGAAACACCGTTTAAAAGGGCTCATAATTGGTATGGAGCCGACAGGACACTACGGGTATAACCTGGCGAATTGGCTTGCCGACAAGGGCAAGAACGTTGTCATGGTAAATCCGGCTACCACCAAAAGAAACAAGGAGAACCGGGATAATTCTCCCTCCAAAAGTGATCCGAAGGATGCGCTTGTCATTGCTGACGTGGTCGGCCGAGGCTACTACTATGAATACTCGCGACAGGCTATCGTTTTTCAAAGGTTGAAAACGATTATGAGTGATCGGGAATTTTGGGTGACGAATAGTGTRCGGCTGCAGAACCGGATCATTCGCTGGTTAGACATTCGCTTCCCTGAGTATTTCTCAGTGTTTGAAGACTGGACCTGCAAACGGTCCTTAGCTAMTTTGAAAGAATTCCCTTCTCCGCAGGATCTAGCGWCTCTGTCCGTATCAGAAGTGATCACAGGATGGAGAGAACATATGAAGCGAGCCGGTGGCTCCACTGGCATGCAGAAAGCTGCGCAGCTCATCGCTCAAGCYAAGCGWAGYGTAGGCGAAACGACTGCCCTCGATGAAGCAAAGCAGGATTTGGGGCGGCTATTTCAAGAGTTCGAACGGATTGTTGAGATMCTAGAAAGAATAGAAAAGGATATACAAGTGTTGCTCAGYGAAATTCCTATGGCYAATCAGCTTCGATCTATCGGCMTAGGCACGATCTGYATWGCAGCCATTCTATCAGGTGCTGGCGACCTCAGRCAGTATGSCCATGGACGTCAATTATTGCGTAAGGCAGGCTTAAACCTAGCCGAAAGCACTTCGGGGAAGCGSAAGGGACAGATCGTGCTTTCTAAAAGAGGTGATGCTATGCTGCGAAAATATCTGTATCTGGCKATGCTCCAACTYGTWGGAAATAACYCTKTKTTCCGACAGCTGCATAAGAATAATGTTCAAGTCAAGCAAATGAAGAAGCAYCAATCGGTATTTAAACTGATTGGGAAAYTGGCACGAATCATCATCGGCATTGTTAGTTGGGGGGAAACTTTTTCTCCTGAAAAAGCTGTCCCTACCTAAGACRGAWTAAACGATCACGTATATTGACTCATTCGCAGGATTTCACAAAGAAAGCACGGAGGACCGAGTTCGTACCCGATAAGGGCTTAGACCCGTCCGCTAAACGCTATCGGTCTCCACGCCTTGGTCAGGTGTAACGAAGGAATGTAAGGGCATAGACCCGTAGAGCTATGGGATGGTGAACCTCACAACAGCTGTATTTCATAGCGATGAAATCCTGCGAATGAGTGAGTATATGTGAGATAAACCCTTAAAACCGAGGGACGGGTACGATAGTTCAATGCCGAAGGGCTATCGCGTGGTCAATGTCATTTAGTTAAGGTGCAGGTCCAAATATCAAGAAAAAGAGCAGGTTATCGAAAAAGATAGCCCGCTCTTTTTTTTGTACGAAAAAGAGAANAGAGCTATGGGATGGTGAACCCCAAGGAAATTGTGGAGTATGCGTGCAGAAGAATAGTACTTGGAGAAATGTCCCACACGCTTCTTCTGTTCCCGCATGCCCAAGACCAGAGCAATGGTGCCTAATGAGCTTGCTTTATGAACAACAGCTGTATTCCATGGCGATGAAATCCTGCGAATGAGTGAGTATATGTGAGATAAACCCTTAAAACCGAGGGACGGGTATGTTAGTTAAATAGCACACATCGATGAGCAGGTGCTGCAGGAGCCTGCTTATTTTATTCATTTGTAAGCGTCAAACAGCCCCCACCTTGTCATCAAGTTGAGGGCTGTTTGACGCTTACGTTGCTATCGGAAATAGAAAAGTAACAGTTGCGTCTGGCGTTACGGTTTCAGTAAGGACCCCATAATTATTTACCGTAATAACAAGGTTGGAAGTGAAAGAGGATGTATATTCACTTGTTACGAGTGTCGTGTTGATCAAACGAATAACTTCCGGCGCATTGGTGCTAAAAAGGTTAAAAGTGTGTGCACCCGTTGATGCAGGCGTCATCATGGATACCTCAGGAATTCAAATCACGAATGGTAAGCTGCTTGCTTCATAATCATTTTGGCAGCCCTCCGTTTATGTAATAGCTATTTTCACGGTAGGCGAAAAAGGAGATTTCGAGAGCGGCTACGCGACAGCCAGAAGATGTCGCGTAGCCGCTTCGTCGAACCGGTCCCGTACGGAACTGCGTTCGAATCTCATATATTAGTACAAATTCTTGTCATTCGACATTAACTAACGAAATCCAACTGACCTATCTCAACGCTAAGCATACAATGTTGATAAAAGCTTAGGGTGGTGTATTTGGTGAGCGATTATTTTCGAAAGCATGAGCTTTGTGAACAGCTAAAAGTGGATAAGTCAACATTAACCAATTGGATAAAATACTTTCATGAATATATTCCGGTTATGAAACAAGGGGATGTTATGGTTTACGGACATGGAGCTTTACAGGTATTGGGCCGTATAAAAGAACTTCGGAACCAGTTATATTCGAGACAAACCATAAAAAGAATGTTAAAGGATGAAGGGTACAGTAGGACATACTAACTCGGCTTGTTTGCAATCTGTCTCTACTAAAGCCCCTCGGTATAAATCGATTATCGCAAGCTTGTGAATTCGCAGGATATCATCCCCACCTTCGATAAATACGTGTTTTATCCATTATATAGGAAAACCCGTAGATCCACTTATGGTGGAACATGATAAGAGAATGCGCGCATGCACAGCTGCTCTTTTCAAACGGATGAAGCTAGTTCATTTTATATTAATGTTGATATAAATATTGAGCATACTGAAGTGGCTGAATATAAACACTTCTTCCATTTTTGTGTATTTCATCATATAGATTTTTTTGCGGCATCCCGTTAATTTCTATAACCCAAACAAGTCCTTCCTTATCTAAAGCAAAATCTACGCTTAGTTCTCCCAAATGGTTGTTCGTAATTGCTGCCTCTATGGTTTTTGCAGCCTTCAAAGCGATTTTGTTTATGGATTGGATGATCACTTTAGTCTTATTCGGTGGGTACAGGCGATTAAGTAATTCTTCAGTCAAACATATATTTTCAAAGATGCTTGTATTAAAGCAGCCCTTATAAGAAATTCGACTAACGACATTTGTTACAGCCCATACGCCTTTTATATTTTTTTGCACGAGCGCACGAATATCGAAATTTTGTTCATTTAATTGCGACATATCGACACCTTTCTGAATGATATAAGGAGTGGGTCCGATAAGATTATGAATCTTCTCTTGAAATATCAAAGGGTCTCTCTCAATGAGTTCCGGAGTAAAATAATGGCGACAAATGTGAATATCTCCAGAGTTTTTCATTTCCACACGATACATATTATTCCCATAATGACCGTAGCATGGTTTTAAATATAAGGTTTTATGAATTTCTAATAATCGCAAGGCGTTCTCTCTATCATACGGAATGGTTTCCGGTAAATATTGAACAAGCAATTGGCTTAAATGGTTATACATTTCGAGTTTGTTGAATTGATTGATTTGATTGAAGCATTTATTTCTACCGACCACTAATGCCAATCGTTTGATCGTCGTATCTTTCAAATTGTAACAACGATTATAAATAACTTGAGGGAGCGGTAATCTGCTTATTTCCCAAGTTGACTTCGTACGATATAGTCCGATTATGCTCTTACGTTTCCAGTTAATCGAAGAGGGCGTGAAACAAACTAATTTTAATTTGGTTTTATTACATGCAAGATATTTATTGAGGACATATTTCCTTAAATGAGGGCTGATAACCATTATGCCTATATAATCATTCTTTTCGATCACTTTTTTTCATCCTTTTTCATGTAATATGAATCGAATATATCGTATGTCAATTATTTTTTAATGGCATGGACGATAGTACAGACAAATGAAAAGGATTTGCGCTATTAAATAAATACGCCAAAGTAATCGACTGAAATATTGTGATTTGGGACCAAATTGTAGTAATGATAAAGTTCGCCCTTCCCAAATACGGTCATCTTGAATAGCCTGTTCATAGACCAAAAGGAGTGTGATCGAATTATGGGTAAATGTAAGTGTCCTCCAGGCCCTCCAGGACCTGAAGGCCCTGAAGGACCTCAAGGACCTGAAGGTCTTGAAGGACCCCAAGGACCCCAAGGACCCCAAGGACCCCAAGGACCCCAAGGACCCCAAGGACCTCAAGGTCTTCCAGGACCAGCGGGACCTGGTTGCGTAGAACCTCTACCCATAGCTACGCAAATTGTTTATGTAAATAAAGCTGGTAATGATGCAACTGCTGACGGTTCTGAATGTGATCCCTTCTTAACGGTAACTGCAGCAATGGCTTCTATTGTGGATGCTACTCCAGCTAAACGTTATGCTATTTCCATTGGTCCTGGCAGTTATACCGAACCGTTAGTTCATCTAAAGGCAAACGTGCAATTGGTAGGAACTAGTACTTTATTAACCAGGTTATCCATACCATTCGATATTAATGATCCATCATGGTTTGAAACCGGATTTGTAAATGATAATCGGTCAGGATTCGTGGATCTAACTTTGTTGAGTGCCCCTCTTGATTTTAACTTTGTAACAAGAAGCAGTTTTAGTGGTAAATTATTTTTTGTTAGCGTTAATTTAGCTCCTTCTCCGACCTTCACGGCTTTTACCACTTCCGTTAATCAAGTCAATATCCGTGATTCGATGCTATCTGCTGGTTACACTCAAAATGGAATTAATATGACCATGTTTGCTTCATTTGTCTCTAGCGGAAATATCGTTATTAATTCACAAGCAACGACAGATGCTCAAGTTAATTTGGTCGGCGGTGGAATAAATGGAAATGTGATTATAAATGTTCAATCCGGTCATATTCCCATCGATCCTTTGAATTTAACCAGTTTTGCGATTACAGAAAACATTTTCAATCCATTTCCTAATTCAGGACAATTAATTGTTAATGGAGTAAATAACGTTATTACAAGAGTCAGAGCGACAGTTGATTCGATTCCGATTCGCTCTCGAGTCACGCTTACAGGAACAGTCACTACTTTAATTAGAGTGGATGACGCTTTCGGGTTAGCTTATACACCCGATAATCCAGCAAATTGGGCAGATCCTGATCCGACAACCGTACAAGAAGCATTAGATAGAATAGCAGCTAGAGTATTTACTATTGGTGGTGGAGTTCCCATTCCATAAATACTCGAAGTAGCCGCCGAGACTGCTCTATTTGTTAGTTGACACCAAATTTCAGAAATGATAGATTTAGCCCTTCCCTAATATGGCCAAGCTGAATAGCTTGTTCTTATAACAAAAAAAGGGATGTGATCGAATTATGCTATTTTTTAAATGCAAATGTCCTCCGGGCCCTCCTGGACCTGAAGGGCCTCAAGGACTTCAAGGACCTCAAGGACCTCAAGGACCTCCAGGACCAGTGGGACCTGGTTGCGTAGAACCTTTGCCAATAGCCACACAAATCGTTTATGTAAATAAAGCCGGTAATGATGCGACTGCTGACGGTTCTGAATGTGATCCATTTTTAACGGTTACTGCAGCAATGGCTTCTATTGTTGATGCTACTCCAGCAAAACGTTATGCTATTTCCATTGGTCCTGGCAGTTATATCGAACCATTAGTTCATCTAAAAGCAAACGTGCAATTGGTAGGAACGAGTACTTTATTAACAAGGTTATCTATCCCATTCGATATTAATGATCCATCATGGTTCGAAACCGGATTTGTAAATGATAATCGTTCAGGATTTGCAGATTTGACCTTACTCAGCGCACCACTTGATTTTAACTTTGTAACAGCCAGCAGTTTTAGCGGTAAATTATTTTTTGTTAGCGTTAATTTAGCTCCTTCTCCGACCTTCACTGCTTTAACTACTTCCGTCAATCAAGTCAATATACGTGATTCGATGCTATCTGCTGGTTACACTCAAAATGGAATTAATATGGTCATGTTCGCTTCATTTGTCTCCAGTGGAAATATCGTTATTAATTCACAAGCAACGACAGATGCTCAAGTTAATTTGGTTGGTGGCGGCATCAACGGAAATGTGATCATTAATGTTCAATCCGGTCATATTCCCATCGATCCTTTGAATTTAACCAGTTTTGCGATTACAGAAAACATTTTCAATCCATTTCCTAATTCGGGGCAGCTTATTGTTAATGGAGTCAATAACGTCATTACAAGAGTCAGAGCAACAGTCGATTCGATTCCGATTCGTTCCCGGGTAACTCTTACTGGTACGAATACCACTTTAATTAGAGTGGAGAATTGCTGCAGCGATTGGTCCTATCTAAGAGGTATTCAATCAAATGAGACAAGTTAGTTTGCAACGGTCGTATAGGAATCCTCGACAGACGTCGGGGTTTCTATTATTCAATTTTAAAAAATGTGCATCGTCAGTCTAATACTATATTTTTCAGTCTACAACTTTATTTTCAGTAAAATAAAGTTGTAGACTATTCTGTGGCGTTAACGGGTACGATAGTAAATAAGCAGTGTGCTATCCGGGCTCTTTTGAGTACCGGATTTTTTCAATAAATAAGATAAGTATTAGAAGATAAGAGTGACTGTTTTCTATCTAAAAAACGATCGTTTTTTAGACTTTGTAAACATCAACTTAAAATGCCCCAAACTGACCATTGTTTATTAAATCGTCTATTATTCAAGGTGTATTAAATGTGCTAATTTAAGGTTTAATAGACAAAAGGGGAATGGGAAATGGCTAAATTTGGCTATGCACGTGTTTCGACTTGGAATTAATGGAAAACCATCCTTTCTATGGAATTATGCTTATATAGAAAGGATAGCCTATTTCCCCATTTTGGAGTATAGATTCTTCTTAGCTTGATGGTGGCTGTACCCCATCCAGCTCGTCCGTGCGAGTCAAAATGGTTTCGTTTCTCTATATTTTCCCGGGGTAAGGCCTTCTACCTTTTTGAAGACTCGAATAAACACGGTATCACTTGTATATCCGACCATCCTTGCAATTTGAGCATTGGTCAGCTCAGAATCTGCCATAAGTTTTTTGGCGTGATTTAACCGAATGCTGGTCAAATAATCGCTAAAATTCCAACCGCTCATCTTTTTGAAAAACTGCGAAATGTATTGTGGCGTAATCTGCAGATGTTCGGATAACAAATTTAAGCTCATGTTAGGATCGGCAAAGTTAGCATCAATATAGGTTTGAATTTGTTCGAGGAGTTGTACACTGTGATCACGCCGCCCCAGCTTAAAAGATTCGGTGACCAACAGAAACAACTCTTTCGTCTTCGCGAACATCTCGTCGGTTGTTTTACAGGATAGCAGCAGACGTACCGGATTTATTTCGCCTTCGGCAAATCTCCGAAGGGCGGGAGCATCTGAATTCAATATTCGCAACAACGTTCCGGAGAGACTGAATAACAAACATCTACCCAATTCGGGGGCTATCGATTCGTTGCGGAAATTCACATCGAATAATCCCGTTAGCAGTTGCACGACTTGCTCTCGATCACCGCTTCGAATGCAGTTAATTAACTGCAATTCTGTTTCGACGGGGTAATGATAGTGTAACTTCTCATGGCGAATCGAATGAAAATAAAAAGTCGATAACGCGCCATTCACCAGCTTGTATTCCAATGCAGCAGTGGCTTCCAAATAAGCTTCCGCAATTTGCCGCAGGCCTTGATGTATCATGCTTACGGCAAAGCTGGTCTCCAGGTTGAAGCGATTCTCCAGCAGATCATGCAACTTCGAAACGATGCTCTTGACCCGGCATGTTCGATGATCCAATTGATCCGGCACCAGATTCACGATCAATGCCAATCGATCCTTCTCTAATTCGACCGTATGGATTGTATGTTGGTCATAGACGGAATCTTCCGCCAGATTTGCGATGATAAACCGAGCCAGTGCCCATTGCTTTTCGTTATGGTCCGGCGTGAACCTGGACAAACTGTCGATCTGAACAAGAATGACGGTGAAATGGGGATACGGAAAACGGATGTCCATAAATTCAAGGGACTGCTTCATCTGTTCGGGAGGCTCATAATAGCCTTGCATCAATCGCTGCAAATAATTCGAGCGAAGTAAAGGCAGTTGTTGAGCAAGTCTATTTTTAATATCCTTTTCCTCATTCCAAGATACCTTCACCATTTCCATGATGTAGTCAAGCTCATTCACGGCAAACTGATGCGGTCGAGATGTTCCGGCTGATATCGTTTCGACGATTTTTTTGATCGGAGAATAATTTTTATAAGCGATTCTGTAAGCTGCGACGCTACCTGCAAATAGGAATAATAGCAGAAGGATGAATGCGAAATGCTCCATTTCTTTCATTCTTTTTAAATATACTTCCAAAGGCATCACAGAGATATAGTACCAACCGACTTGTTCGGAGGTTGTGTACGATACCATAACATCTTGGCCATTCAATCTGTAATTTAAAAATCCTGAATCGGATTTCAGTTCAACCATAATGGAATAGGGCAATGGCTTCGCACCAGGTGTGCTGCTGATGAGTTCATGGTTCTGGGTCACGAGATAAATGGAGCTTTGGTTAGCCAGCTCAATTTGCCGTATCATTTCATGCACTTTCGATTCATCTATCAGTACGGTAAGGTTACCTCTTATATCCGTTAAGTCATTAACCGGCAACGATTGCATAAAAGTGATTACCTTAAAGGGGACTTCGTTAGGATTGGCGCTTCGCCGTAGGGTAGAAGACGGAAGATAAACTTGATTATGATAACTAAGCAGCTGTTCTCGCCAGTCTTTGAAGCTAAGATGATCAAAGCGATAATAATGGTCATAAAAGCTGCGTGCATCAGTTACCAGATTCGGCTTCATAACGGAATCACTACGATCCAGAAAAATGTAGAAATCATAAATAAAGCTGTTACTGATCACGCTGGGATAAGCCTTTAAATAATCATTTGTAAACTGCACGAAATGAAACTGCTGTGAAAGGTCTTTATTATCCTTTTCCAGAAGATAACCTAACTTGGGATTAAGTATAATATGTCGCGATAATTGCTGAACCTCATTAAACTTGCTGTCCATATTAAGACGTAATTGCTCCAGCATGGCAAGATTTGAATGTTCTGCATTTGATTTCATGATATGTTCGATATTCGCATAGAGAGCAAACCATAAGATGACGGGCAGCAGGAGCAGGAAAAAGTTAGCTATCAACATTTTGACGAATATGCTTTTTCTGCTGCTTCCAGCGTTCATTCTCCGAACAATGGAAAACAATAGATATCACTCCCGGATGTAATAAAACTTGCCCTGTCCCTATACAGCTGTAAATTCAGGAAGAGCAAGCATATTTCCTTTATGAACTCTAACCATTACTCTTTTAGCGCACCGATCAAAACGCCGTGCACAAAGTATTTTTGCAGAAACGGATACAGGATCAAGATTGGCAATGTAGATACAATGATCGTCGCGTATTTAATCGTTATCCCAATATCCATACGATCGCCGGTCGCTGCCCCGGTCATCATATTATCTGTGCTGTTTGAAATAAGAATTTCCCTGAGCACCAACTGAAGAGGGAACAATTCTCGATCACGCAAATAGATCAATGCACTGAAATACGAATTCCAATGTCCGACGGCGTACCATAAAATCATAACGGCAATCACGGGAAGAGAAAGGGGGATAATAATCCTACTCAGAATGATCCAGTCATTCGCTCCGTCGATGCGTGCGGATTCCTCCAAACTTACGGGTATGCCTTGAAATGCGGTTCGCATAATGATTAAGTTAAAAGAGCTGATTGCCCCAGGCAAGAGGAGCGCCCAAGGCGTATTTAACATGCCTAGATTATTTACCAGCAGGAAAGATGGAATAAGTCCCCCGCTGAACACCATTGTGATCACGATGATGAGCATGATGGAGTTTTTGAAATAAACGTTACGACGGGAAAGAGCATATGCACCGAGCGTTGTCATAATCAAGTTGATGGCTGTACCTGCTGTGACATAGAAAAGCGTGTTCCGGTAGCCAGTTGAAATCATTGGGTTTTCCAGCACCGCTTTATAGGCATCTAAGCTAAACCCCTGTGGGTAAAACAGCATGCCGCGAAACCGGGCCATTTCCGTAGGATCGCTTAGAGATGCGAAAAGGATATAAATAAATGGATAAAGCGTAATGAAACTAAGCGAAAGCATAAAACACATATTAAACCATGAAAATACGGTTTCACCCAGAGAACGTTTATAAGTCATTTGTTTCTCTCCCCCCCCTTTACCACAACCTGTGTTCGCTTACTCGTTTGCTAATCGTATTGGCGAGTGTAAGCAAAATGAAGCTGATGACCGAATTGAACAAACCTACGGCAGCGGAATACCCAAAATCGGCTCCAAGAATCCCTTTTCGATATACATAGGTTGAAATGACGTCAGCCGTTTCATAGGTCAGCGGATTGTACATCAGAATGATTTTTTCGCTTCCAACGGAAAGCATTGACCCTATGTTAAGGATAAGCAAGATTACTATCGTTGGCATAATACCTGGAATGGTTACATGCAAGGTTTGCTTCCATCGGCCTGCACCATCGATACGAGCCGCATCGTACAGGGCGGGATCAATCGTGGACATCGCGGCGAGATAGATGATAGAACCCCAGCCAATTCCTTGCCAGATACCGGAGGATATATATAAGGGGCGAAACCACCCCGGCTCCTGCAGGAAAGCGATCGGCTCGATTCCGAACCAGCCGAGGATGTTATTAATCAGTCCGTCGCGTGCAACGAAATCGACGATCATCCCCACGACGACCACGATTGAAATAAAGTGGGGGAGATAGCTAATCGTCTGTACGACTCGTTTGAAGATGATGACACGAATTTCATTAATCAATAGAGCCATGATAATAGGGGCGGGAAATGCAAACAACAATTCATAGATATTGATCATGAAGGTATTTCGAATAAGCCGCCAAAAGTAATGGTTTTCAAAAAAATGTTGAAAGTGGGTTAAACCGACCCAAGGACTTCCCCAAACTCCATCTGCTATTCCATAATCTTTAAAAGCAATGAGCAGACCGTACATCGGTCCGTAATGAAAAATGGCGTAATAGGTAATAACGGGAAGAAGCATGAGATAAATGTAGCGATTCCGAATAATGTCCCTTTTTATTATGTTCCTTTTGCTTTCCACAGGTATTCTGGCTGTTGATTGCACCAAGTTTTTATCTAAATCGGTCACGGAATTCTCCCTCCCAAATTTCCGGAATACGGCAAGCCGTCAGCATGCCATATTCTGGAATGCAATGCTTATCTGTTGTTGTAGCGTTCTAATGCTGCTTGCTGAATTTGGATCGCTTCTTCGATTCCTAAGCCTCTTAACGTTTCTACATATTTATCGAATTTATCCAGCGACTCTGCACCCATAATGAATTTCAGAATCATTTCATCTTTAAACGTATTGATGTCGGTCATGATCGAGGCGTATCGGCTGCTATCTTCTACAGCGATGCTGACCGGAGGCATTCTTTTTTCATGCGTGGGGGCTGACCATAACCCCATCGCCTCTTTTTGTTCCGGCTTGGTCGTATATTGCTCCGTGTGACGTACATCCTGCACGAAAGGACCTGACGTAGCGCCCATGATATGCTTCCTAAAGGCTTGGGAAATCGGCAGTCCGTCCGGATTATTCAGTACAGCGTCCGTATATTTCGGCTGGCCGTCAACTAACGTGTACGTTTCTCCTTCTTTTCCGAAGTTCATGATGAGTTTCCCTTCTTCGCTGTACAGGAAATCCAGGAATTTTACGGTTTCGACAACGTTTTTGTTACTTCCGGTAATCGCTGCGAAAATGCCGGTAACGGGATTGTCAATATGTCCGAATACCGTCTTGTCGCCAGGATTTAATGTCGGATAAGTGGTTCCGACAATCTTGAATTCCGGTTGGCTTTCCTTCATTAAGTCCATGTATTTTCCGATTCCTCCATTGAGGAACAGAACAGTGGAGCCGACTTGATTGCCCGTTATTTTTGCATCTTTCATTTTGCTGTCCGTTGTCGCGAAGTCCTTGTCGAGCAGCCCTTCAACGTACCATCGGTTCATTGTAGCCAGGTATTCCTTGAACCCGGGTTCGATAGGGCCGTATTTGACGGTATAATTCTCCTGATAGAAATCGTTGGGCGTACCGAAGGCGCCGGCGAAAGCTAGTTCCCCCGCTGGAATGTTAATCGGAATCTCATCCGCTGCACCGTTGCCGTTGGGGTCCTGTTCTTTAAACGCTTTCAAAACCGTATACCATTCGTCGATTGTTGTCGGCGAAGATAATTTTAATTTATCCAGCCAATCCTTGCGTATTGCCGGTCCCACGAACACTTGCTGCGTGACATTCTCGCGAATGAATGGGAAGCCGATGATATCGCCATCGTCAGTAGAAGCCATTTTTCTCCATTCCGGATTAGAGTCAAACAGTACTTTAAGGTTGGGGGCATTGTCCAAATAATCGTTTAGCGGGATGATTTTCTTATCCCTGATCGCTTTCTGGGCGCCGCCAGGGTAGCTGTTCCATGAATGAACAACAACATCGGGCAGCTTATTCGATGCAACCATTAAGTTGAATTGTTCGCCGAGTTGACCTTGTGCCGGGTGCTGGAATTCAATTTGGACGCCGGTTCTGGCCTGTATTTCCTTCCAAGCGGTAACCTCTCCGTAACTTTTCATAATGGCGGCAGCATCCGGAAACAATTCCACCCAATACGATAATTTTGTTAAGGATTGAGTCTGCTCTGCAGAATCTTGTTTTTCTGATGTTGATTCCGTCGATCCCGTCGTTCCCCCTCCGCTGCATGCGGCCATCGTAGTCGCGACCAGTGCCAAGATGGTTAAAACAGTTGCAAACCTACTCATCTTTCTCTTGTGCATTGACATTAACAAATTGCCCTCCCTATTCTAAATGATTTGTTAGGAGCTCTTCCCATTTGCATGATGCAGAGTGGGTCATTCCCCTTTGTCGAGTATACACGGGGAGAGTTGTGCCGAAAATTGTTCAATCTAGATATAAGCTTGCAGTATTTAAGATTAAGATCTGGCAGAATTTAAACTGGAGAGACTATTTTTAAACTTGCGAGAACGTCAAACCGAGAAGATCTTTCAAAAGCATAAAAGGTCAGTTCGTTGACAGAAGATGATATCACTCACGATATTTATTGCTAATAAACGGCGGCTTTTCGCGGAATACAAGGGTTGAACTCGCTCAGTGCTGCATTTCTAGGTATTCCTGTTGGTTAGCTGATCAATACAGTGTAGAGCCCCAGTTGTATGGATCGGATTGCCTGGTGTAAATACCCTTGACCACGCGATAGGCGAGCTTTGGTTTGCGGTATTCGTTGACCAGCCCCTTGTTATTGAAAGAGCGCGCGCGGTCCCTGAAGTATGCCCGACGACTCTGAAGGTCGGCGCGGGTATCCGCAAACTGCCAGACATAAGTGCCGCTTATTTTTGAATCCGATCGGAAAAGCTTCAGGGCCTTGCTAATCAAATCTGCCTGGTAGTCTTCGCTGAACAACCTTGGCTCCCAGCCGGAGTCTCCGTAGACGCCTGCTCCGCCAAATTCCGTCATCAGTACAGGGGTATTCTCTGCGCCATACTCCTTGCAGCGCTCGTGGAAAGTCTCGAGCATCACATCGAAATCGGCGTGTCCGTAATACCATCCGCCATAGTAATTAATGCCAATGACATCAAATAGTCCAAAGCAGATGTCTTCCATGGGATGCATAGTGGCATACGCTACAAGTCGGGATTGGTCCTTGCCCCGAACGAGCTCCGTCAGCTTGAAGGACAAATCGTAAGCCTGCTTGGAACGCGTATCGATTTCGTTATGGACAGACCAGAACAGAATCGACGGATGGTGAAGATCCCGCTCAATCATCTCATCCATCATCGTGAGCGCACGTTGTACAAAGAGGGGATCGTCCGTGTCTTCCGCGGGCAGACAAGCACCCCAGATCGGGATCTCGCTCCAAAAGAGCACGCCCCTCTCATCCAACAGATCGAGCCAGTATTCGCTTTGGGGGTAATGGGAGCCGCGGATGGTGTTACAGCCCATCTGCAAGATAATGTCGAGATCTTTGGTCATCAGTTTGTTCGGGAAAGCGAAGCCCCATTCCGGATGCTCCTCGTGGCGGTTAACACCTTGCAGGTAAAGTTCCTTGCCGTTAAGCAGAATTTTCTTATTCCTTGTCTCTACAGTACGGAAGCCAATGCGATCAATCATGTCATCGTTGCCTGCTACGGCACCGATTAGGAATAGGGCCGGATTCTCCGGTTCCCATCGTTTCACGTTTGTCCAAACTTGGCCTACGTTCAACTCGACCGTTTCGCATGCTGGAACATGCACCACCTCCGAGTAGAATAGCTCTCCATCCCGATATAAGGAAACGGGTACTTCCGTAGATGCATCACTCATGGACCACAGAGTAAGTGCAATTCGGACGTCGGCGCTTGAATCGCCTGTCATATCATAAGTAATTCGCATACGCGCGATCGAGACGTCATCCAAACGCTGAAGCTCCACAGGGCGGATAATGCCGCCGTAATGAAACCAGTCCACCGCGTGGGTCGGTATGGTATTACGCCCTAATGTACTATCCGTCCGAACGATGATCTCGTGCTCTCCGGCGGTGACGTTCGGAATGGTGAAGTCAAACGGGGTATATCCGCCGAAATGATACCCTAAATGCTCCCCGTCCCAATAGACATCCGCGTGGCCCAATACGGCATGGAACAGAAGCCTAAGATGGCCAGCTTCTTCGCAATTAATTCGAGTACGGTACCAGGCTACTCCTTCGTATTCGAATTTGCCTAGCTCATTATTCCAACACGCTGGCACCGGTACCTGATCGAAGTCGGATGGGAAGCGCGTATGCCACGCCTCGGTCAATCCAACATTGTTTTTGTCAAAAACGAAATCCCATAATCCATTAAGCAGACTAGATTTCCTAAGCCGGTGCTGTTGAAAAGTCCTGATCATAAATATCATCTCCAAGTTAAATGTTATGCAGAATGGATGGTTTCACCCTTGTTCAAATGAAGTTTAGCATCGGACGAATCGGACGGACAATGGTAAAAACAAACTGAATCGTTTATCATAAACGATACAAGTTCGATTCAGTTCGCGGAGGTGTTAGATTGGACTATTCTCAAGGTGATTTGGTATCCCATATTCATTGGGTGCTTGCCAAGCCGGCGGTGCCTGGCTGGGAGGATATCCGGCAGACAGTAAGCGGGCACACGTTTTACTACATCTACAGTGGTAAGGGGGTTTTTCGTCGTGGGGAAAAAGACGATATTGTGGAAGGAGGGACCTTGGCGTATCTGCGGCCGGGTATGTCGCTCTACATGAAGTCTTCTGATACGCATCCCATCCGGATGACGATGATGCTCTTTGATTGCGCCATGCTTCGAAAAGTCGGGAACGGTTGGGATCCGTTGAAACCGGTTGAGCAGCTACAGCTGCCGTTTCTCATGCATTTTCATAAAGATGGTATGCGTAGAATCGGCAGTCTTTTTCACGAGGCGGAGAGTGAGTGGGTACCGGGGGATCCTGGGAGTGAAGCTCGGGTGAAGTCCGTGTGGTACCGATTAATCCAGGAGCTTCATGAATCGGCGGAAGCAGAGTGGAGCAAGGGACAAGAGGAAGGACTAGCCGTGGTGCTTCGCCGATTCAAGGAGAAACTGGATCGGGGATTCGCCTCGGAACTCCGCATATCCGAATTGGCGGCAAAATCCGGTTTCTCCCCTGTATATATACGAAGAACCTTCACTGCCCGATTCGGGTGCAGTCCCAAGGAATACCTGGATCGGCTCCGCAATGAGCATGCGGTTCGCCGACTCCAGTACACGGGTGATTCCGTCACGGATATTGCGCGGGTTTGCGGCTACCAGGACGTTTATCAATTCAGCAAGGCATTCAAAAAACGTAATGGCCTGTCGCCGACCGAATATCGGAGAAAGCAGAGGACTGACTCATAGCTAATTCGGCAAATTAAACGATAACGCGTCAGTAATCCGTGTCCACTTCTTTTCACAACTGTTGATTGGAGAACCTTTGAAGCAAATTTGGATGCTTGGCTCTTGTGGGGAGTCATATATGCCTTAATAGTATACATTACTGGATGGGTTATCTCTTTTATTAGAATGAAACGTGAAGCGAAGGCAGCCAATCATATATAAGATTGGCTTTTTTTATGCTAAATGCTGATCGTTGAAAATGAATTAAAGCTAATTCGCCAGTTTATTAAGCTACCATGAAAGAACGGATTAACTTTCATGCTCTGTCGTGCAGCATAAGAGATGCATGGATGGGACGGGTACGTTAGTTCAATAAAACAGCGGCAGTCTAGGACTCTATTTTCTCGTCCATGGCTGCCGCTGTTTCTTTTATTGGGTCAGTCTAATACTTTTTTTTCGAAGTCTGACGAGATTGTAATTCGAAAAGCCGCATGGGATCAACAGATCCAGTCTAATACTTCATTTTGCTTTAACACCTGCGGGTTGTTTTTTATTTGTTGCGTCTGCCGTTATCTAATGCGCTGAGCCAAACGCTATGCGCCGATTCCCAATACCAGCCGGTCGTTTCGAAATAATTCGCTGTAAGCCGCTTCCACGGCTTGCTTATTCTGTCCTGCACCGTTTCCCAGGACGGAATGCCGCTGGTGGCATCCGTGTGCTCTACACAATAAGCGCCTACGGCGACGGCGCTGGTAACCGCCTGCTCCGGAGATTGGCCTTTGAAAAGCCCGGCGAGGAAGCCTGCAATCGTACAATCACCGGATCCCGTCGTTCCGGCGATATCGACCTGATAGCAGGGGGCCAGTAATTCTCTGCCTGTCCAGTCTATAGGATTGACATTCAGATTGCTTGCCGTCAGGTCCCATTTCCCGCGCTGATCGGAAGTGCGGAGGTAAAAGCCTTTATCTCCCAATTTTATTCCTGCGACTAGACAGCCCATCTGAAGCAGCTCGTCAGTCAAATCATGCAGCAAGTCGGCATTGATGCCTTTATCGACATGAGCGCGTCCGAAGCGCTGTTCCAGCTCGTCGTAATGATTGCGGCGAAGCATGTAAAGAATTTCCTCGAAGCTCGGCAGGAAAATATCGACATAGGGAAGCAGGCCGGTCAGAATCGTTCGCCAATTCGCCTTTCCCGCAGTGGACTGCGGGTCGGGTCTGGCCATATCCAGTGACGTGATTGCGCCCGCAAGCTTCACGCGGCGGAAGATGGACTGCAGCTCAGCTCCTTCGTTTGCATACATGGGCTGCATGACGGGAGGGTACCCAAAGTGAAACAGCTTGGTGTGCGGTAAAGCTTCATACGGAATATCGTGTTCGGAAAAATTGGCATTCACACCCGGGGAATGCAGAAAGAAACGGTCATAACCGGGCGCGCTCATCACAATCGTATAAGAAGAACTGCCGGAAGGGCTGACAATCAGATCGATTACGGTGGACGGTGAAGCTTGATCCTCTATTAAATTTCGGAGAATTTGTCCGAAATGGTCTTCTGCAATTTTTCCGACAAGGTGGGTGGAGAACCCGAGCCGCGATAAAGCAAGACCTGTATTCGATACACAACCGCCGGTAGTCGTTATCGAAGGGCCGATTTCAATTAATCTGCCGGGGATGAAAGCTGACGCCAAATCGTCTGCACAATCGGTTAAGCCGGTCAGCGTCGGAATAATGTCCAGATTGATATTTCCTGCTATGACGAAATCAGCCTGGTTAGCTGTGGAATGCAGCATTCGGCACCTCCTTGATCTCCATGATCGATTATGATTTTTTATAATTTTAGAGTAAGGGCTTTCATTCGCGCTGTCAATATTTTCACGCAAACGTTTTCGTACCTGCCAATATTGGAGAAATGTTTAAAAAAGAAGGTTGACAATACGTGGAAGTCCGCCATATAATCTAATCATAAACGGTCATAAAAAATCACAAACGACCAAAAATGTTCCTCGATGAATAGTAATCTTCTGGTCCGGGGAGGAGGTCATAGCATGTACGAAGCTGAGAGAAAACAGCGGATTTTAGAACTTCTTAAAACGAATCAGCGTGTAGATGTGCAGGGGCTTAACCAAATTCTTCATGTTTCGGAATCAACGATCCGCCGGGATCTGAAGGAGCTGGAGGAGAGCAATCTGCTGAAGCGGACGCACGGCGGGGCGATTCCTTTGCACAATGTGAATTACGAGCCGAGCTTTCTCGAGAAGGAAGTCAGCAGCGGCGAACAAAAGACAGCGATTGCAAAAAAAGCGGCGGCGCTGATCAGGGAAGGCGATGTCATTTTACTGGATTCGGGCACGACTATGGTTTGTCTGGCGAAGGAGCTGAGGCGCTTCAACAAATTGACCGTAGTCACGAATGCCGTGCCTGTTGCCCAGGAGCTTCTTGCTCACGAAGGAATTGAACTTATTCTGCTCGGCGGAACGATGAGGAAAGATATTCTTTCTTTGGTAGGTCCGTTCGCGGAGCAAATGCTGAGCATGCTGCACGTGGATAAAGCGTTTATAGCTACCAACGGCATTCACCTCACCGAAGGACTAAGTACGCCAAACATCACGGAAGCCAGCATTAAACGCCGGATGATCGATTCCTCGAAGAAGGTGATTTTACTAGCGGATTCTTCTAAAATCAATGAAATCAAGCACGTGAAATTTGCCGGACTGTCCGACATAAATACGTTCATCACGGATGACGGCGCGCAGGAAGATATGTTATCCGAATTTGCGAGCCGGGGACTGGAGCTGCATGTCGTGACGTCCGAAGAGAAGCAGGGGAAGATAGAAGCGGTCTAAACGAACCGGGCTGGAAAAGCAATGAACGATGCCTGATGCATGCTCCATGTCCCGCAAGCTTTCTGTCAACCTGATTTGAAAGCGCTGTCTCTTGAGGGGTTCTATTCACATTTTATTTGAAAGGGGTGATGCCAACCGGAGTCATTTAGATGAATGCCTAAGAATCGATAGGGGTCTTACAAAGTTTTCGGCTCCGCCGCTGCGGGGAGCATCGGAGGGGTGATAAACATTTACAGCTTGATGCTGGATAAAAAGGAACGAGTGTAAACAACGGCTTAGTCCACGGCGAATGGTTGCAGCCCAGTTGTTCACACCCGTATTTGGATCTGCTCAAAAATAAAGTAACTATTTTAAGCAAAGCCTTTTATTATTGTGCAAGAAATGAATCAATTATTCAAGTGCAGAGCACATAAAACGTAAGAAACTTATATATTTGGAGGTCGTTAATCGATGAAATCATATAAAATGCTCGTTTTCCTAATGCTTTCCCTGTTTCTGGTACTTTCCGCTTGCTCCGGCAACAGCGCGAATAAAGGCTCAAACAGCACGGCTGGCACGGAAACTTCTGGGAACGCTGCGAAAGATCAACCTGAAGAGAAGAAGCTTAAAATCGGTTTAACGGTCCCGACGCTTGGCAACCCGTTCTTCGTAGCGATGTCCAAAGGCGCGCAAGAAGTAGCCGCAAAATACAATGCCGAAGTAACGGTTGTAGCGGCAGAACACGACCTTGCGAAACAAACGCAGCAATTTGAAGATTTTATTACGCAGCAAGTAGATTTGATTCTGCTCAGCCCGTTTGATTCCAAAGGGATTGCAGGCGCCGTAGCACAGGCAAAAGCTGCAGGCATTCCGGTAATTGCGCTCGACGGAAGCGCCGAGGGCGGCATCGATTCGGTAGTCATGTCCGACAATGTGCAAGCAGGTCGTTTGGCGGGAGAGTACTTGGCTGACCGTTTGAAAGGCAAAGGCAATATCGTTGTAATCGACGGACCTCCGGTATCCGCAGTAACGGACCGCATCAAAGGCTTTGAAGAAGTAATGGCAAAATATCCGGACATTAAAGTCGTAGCTAAACAGAACGGCGAAGGAAACCGTGAGAAAGCGCTCGGTTTGATGGAAAGCATTTTGCAGGCGAACAGCAAAATCGATGCCGTATTCTGCATCAACGATGAAGAAGGCGTAGGCGTTAAAATCGCTCAGGAACAAGCTAACCGCTCAGACGAGTTCTTTATCGTCGGCGTTGACGGCGCACCAGGCGCTGCCGATGCGTTGAAAGAAAAGAAAAGCTATGCCGCAACATCCGCACAATTCCCGAACCAAATGGCTATTCAAGGCGTTGAACTGGCGCTGAAAGTTATCAAAGGCGAGAAAGTGGAACCGCAAGTATTGATTCCTACTGAACTGATTACACAGGACAATGTCAGCTCTTACAAAGGCTGGTAATACAAGCGACAGGATGGGTTCCCGACTGCGGGAGCTCGTCTTGTTCTCTTTAACATCAACGCAAGCGGCTTGAATTGACATTGTAGCAGGGAGTGGCAGGATGGAAACGTTAAAAGAGAGAATTGCGGATGTTGAAATAGTTGCTGCGAAAACGCCCATTATGAAATTGGAAGGCATCCGAAAATCATTTTCCGGCGTGCATGTGCTTCATCAGGTCCATCTGGATTTGTACAAGGGCGAAGTGCACGCGCTTATGGGAGAGAACGGTGCCGGTAAATCGACTTTAATGAAAATTATGGCAGGCGTTCATAAGCCGGATTCCGGAACTACGCTGTACAGGGGCCAGGAGGTTCATTGGAACAATCCGATGGAAGCCAGAGACCAAGGGATCAGCGTTATTCATCAAGAGATCAGCCTGTCTCCGAATCTGTCCATCGGCGAAAACATCTTAATGGGAACGAAATTTCCAAAGAACCGCATGGGTCTTATCAAATGGAATGAAATCTATGAGAAAGCGGAAGTCATTTTGCGTTCCATCGGCTCCACGCTAAACCCTAAAGTGAGCGTTTCAACGCTAAGTGTAGCCGAGCAGCAAATGGTTGAGATTGCCCGCGCCCTTTCCTTCAACTCAGAGATTCTCATCATGGATGAACCGACGGCTTCTTTGACCGATAAAGAAATCGAGAAATTGTTTACGATCGTAAACGATCTTAAGAAAAAAGGTGTTTCCATCGTTTACATTTCTCACCGGATGGATGAAATTTTCCGCATCTCCGACCGTTATACCGTACTTCGCGACGGTCATTTTATTAACAGCGGACCTATTACGGAGACGAATCCGGATCATTTGGTGAAGCTGATGGTGGGAAGGGAAATTAAAGACCTTTTCCAGCGAAATGTAACGAAGCCATCGGAGTTGGCAAACCGCAAGCCGGTTCTTGAATTAAAGCATGTGTCCGACAAAAAAACGGTTAAAGACGTCTCCTTTAAGCTTTATCCCGGAGAAATCGTAGGTCTTGCAGGGCTCGTCGGCGCCGGAAGAACGGAGCTTGTACGGACGATTTTCGGTACTTCAAAGCTGACGCAAGGGGAAATTTTCATTGACGGCCAACAAGTGCGAATTCAATCTCCGTCCGAAGCGATGGAGCTCGGCATTGCCCACGTACCGGAGAGCCGCAAAGAGCAAGGGCTGTTCCCGAATCTGTCCGTGAAAGAAAATATTTTGATGGCCCAAATCCGGACTTACCGCAGCGCTGGCATCCTCCAATACGGCAAAATGGATGCGGATGCTGACGGATATATCCAGGAGCTCGGCATTAAGACGGCATCGCGGGAACAGAATGTGATGGGTCTCAGCGGCGGCAACCAACAGAAGGTGGTCATTGCCAGATGGCTGTCGATTTCACCTAAGGTGCTGCTGCTCGACGAGCCGACCCGGGGAGTCGACATCGGAGCCAAGACCGAAATTCATAAGATTATTAGTAAACTGGCCGAGAAAGGCTTGGCGGTATTGATGATTTCGTCCGAGCTGCCTGAAATTTTGAGCGTAAGCGATCGAATTCTCGTTATGCATGAAGGGAAAATTAGGGCCGAGCTGCCGCGCAGCGAGGCTACTCAAGAACAAATCATGTATTACGCAACAGGGGAGATTAAATAGATGCAGACGACAAACCTTCAAGGCGCTACTGCTAAAGTTCCTATGAATAAGCAGAAGCTCCTTTATTACTTTAATCAATTGGGCATGCTGGTGATTTTGGTGTTGTTATGTGCGGCTATGGCTGTTTTTGCTCCGCATTTTACGGAGGTCGGCAACGTCCTGAACGTTCTGAAGCAGGTATCGATCACCGCCATTCTTGCAGCGGGGATGACGCTGGTGATTCTCACCGGGGGCATTGATTTGTCCGTAGGCTCTACACTTGCGCTCTCCGGCGTCGTATCCGTAATGATCACGAATGCCGGAGTTCATCCGGTAATCGCTATGCTGGCAGGTGCAGCGGTCGGTTATGCAGCAGGCGCGATTAATGGATATTTTACAGCCGTTCCTAAGCTGCCTTCGTTTATTGTGACGCTTGGCAGTATGACCTATTTGCGCGGATTGGCGTACGTGATTAGCGGCGGTTACCCGCTCGTACTTACGAACGGAACGTTCAAATTCGTTGGAGCAGGCTATATTCTCGGTATTCCAACGCCAATTTACGTGATGGCCATCGTCTATATCATCATGTTTTTCGTACTCAAATACACGATGTTCGGACGTCAAGTGTATGCGATCGGCGGCAATGAAGAGGCTGCAAGGCTAACTGGCATAAAGGTTGAAAAGACGTTGATTAACGTATACTCAATCAGCGGGATGCTTGCAGGCGTAGCCGGTGTCGTTATGGCAGGGCGGCTTTTCTCCGGACAACCGATGGTAGGGCTAGGAGCAGAGCTCGATGCGATCGCTGCGGTTATTCTCGGCGGCACGAGCTTTGCAGGCGGCTTCGGACGGATTCAGGGCACGATAATCGGCGTATTGATCATGGGCGTGCTTACGAACGGTTTAACCTTGTTGAATGTAGATTATTATTGGCAATTAATCGTTAAAGGCGGGGTTATTGTTGTGGCGGTTCTGCTTGACCGTTTACGCAGCCGCAGCTAAACAAAGAGAGGTCCTTCCCGCGTACTGCGAATCAGCAAGACGTTAGGGGAGGACATTTTTGAAAATATAAGAATTTATAAGATTTACCCTTATACCTGCTTATATTTCACGCGAAACGAGCTTTTGCCGACAGAGGACGGCGACAGCCTTTTACGCCTGTTCATCAGGGGGAAGTTTTCAGATGGGAACCTTTGCATTACGAAGCATTCGCTCCAAAATTATGCTAATTATTATGCCAATGATCATACTCGCGATGGCGGTCCTGTCCTTTCTTACCTACCAGAATTCGAAAGCGTTGATCAACAGGGAAATCGACAACAAAATGCGGTATCAGCTCAGCTCCACCGCAGAGCATATCCAAACCGAATTGACAGCGCATTTGAAAATACCGGAAACGCTGGCGAGGGCGATGGAGGCAACGGGTGATCATATTGAGCAGGAAACGGTCATCGATATGATTATGAAGTATTTGTCGACCAATAAGGATACGTTCGGGGTCGGCGTATGGTTTGAAGCCAATCAATTCAAAAGCTATGTGAATAATTTCGGGCCCTACGCATACCGTTATAACGGACAAGTGCTGTACACACTCGATTACAGCACCAAGGAATATAATTACCTGAATCGCGACTGGTACCTTATCGGGAAAGAAACGGATCAATCTGTGGTTTGGACGAAGCCTTACTTTGATGAAAATTCCAAGTCGGCGGTGCTGACTACGACAGCGCCGTTTTATCATTTTAACGGTGACTTCCGGGGTGTGGCGACGGCCAATATCGATCTGAACAACTTGCAGAAAACGATATCAGCAATCGAGGTAGGAAAAAGCGGCAGAGCGTTTCTCGTAGACAGCGAAGGCACGTACATCGCAGACCGCGACGAGCAAAAGCTGTTGAAAATGAAAATGTCGCAGGATCCGAACGCAAGTTTGGCAAGCGTAGGCCAGACGATGCTCAAAAAAGAAAGCGGTTACGCGACTTATGAGGATACAGACGGCCTGAATCGGATTTATTATATGGACATTCCGGTTACCGGATGGAAGCTCGCAATGGTTATTCCTGATAAGGAGCTGTACGAACCGCTCAAGCAGCTGTTAATAAAGTCCGTTGTCATTATCGGGATTACGCTTTTTATTGTATCTTTCGTGATTTATTGGTTTGCCAGGTATATGAGGAATCAAATAAGGGCGGTGAATGTGCTTTCCTCCGACATGGCCTCGGGCGATTTAACCCGTTCGATCGAAGTCCGGTCACGGGATGAATTCGGCTCCATGGCCCAAAATTTAAACCTCATGACCCGGCAGCTTAATGAAGTTATCAAGAAAATAACATCGGGTGTCGAGATGGTTGCCAGCACGTCGGATCAGCTTACGTCAGGAACGGAACAAACGGCCAAAGCTGCGGAAGAAATTGCAGGTGCAGCTCAGTCGGTTGCTGCCGGCAGTGAGCTTCAGGTGCACATGGTGAATATGGCCAGCGGCAAGGTGGATGAAACATCTGCGGGCTTGAAAAACATGGCTGAGCGAATGATGATCGCAACGGAAGCGTCCCGTAAGACGCTGCTGACAGCGGTCGAAGGAAACGAGTCGATCCAGAATGCGGCCAGCCAAATTCAGAGAATGGACGAGAAGGTACAGCATGCGGCTCAAATTATCGAATCCTTGACTGCTAAGTCCAAAAAGGTCGATGAAAGCATGGAACTGATTGGGAAATTAGTCGCGCAAACGAGAATACTCGCGTTAAATGCAGGGATCACTGCCGTGCAGGCTGGCGCTCACGGAAGAGCCTTTACCGTCATTGCGGAGGAAATCCGAGCGCTGGCTGAGAACGCTGCTAAAGCGGGCAACTCCATTCAGGAGACGATCGCCCAAATGCAGTCCGACGTCCGGTTGGCAAAAGAACAGATGGATTCGAACCGTGATGCCGTGCGCAGCGGAAAAACTAAGATCGAGCATGCCGGCATATCGTTCGGGCACATTGTGGAGGCGGCTCAGGATGTGACCGTACAGACCGAAGGAGCAGCACGCTCCATAACGGAGATGCACGTGTATATGTCTGAAATGGAAGATGCCATTAAGAAAATCACATGCATTTCTATGGAAACCGCCAATCAGACGGTAAGCGTGTCCGCCGCTACGGAAGAGCAAATGGCATCCATGCAGGAAATGACAGCCGCAGCCCATACGCTTGCTTCGCTCGCCAACGATATGAAAGATTTGATCAGAAGATTCAATGTATAGAAATGACCCTGATAAGCGAATAGTCATTATCAGGGTTGTGTCGATTGCGTAAACGATTACGTAATCGTTTATTCGAATATCATAGTGAATAGCTAAAATATGAGGATAGGGGATGCCATTTCAATGATTACGAATATTTATAAATTTCGTAAAGCGAATAAGTCAGTATCGCTCCTTTTGGCTTTTTTGTTAATCTTTACCGGAGTTATTGCTCCGGTAGCACCCTATGACCTTGCCTTTGCGGAAGAAGCTTCCGCCATTACACATGAAATCGTGAATCCCGGTTTTGAGACAGGGAATTTAGACGGTTGGACCGTGGCAGAAGGGGAGGCTCCGGGACGTGTTACTTCGGACGTCGTTTACTGGCATAAGGATCCGATCAATAAAGCAGGCGAATATCACTTCTGGGGAGACGACTTTAAAGCAGGAGTTCTCGAATCGACCCATTTTCAATTAGGGGGTACGGGTGAGATCAATTTCCTGATCGGCGGAGGGAACTTGGCTGATACGCAGTATGTTGCGTTGGTTCGCGAATCGGATGGGGCAGAGCTTATCAAAAGCACGCATATAGCCTTTGCCGACACCGAAGGTTATCACCGGGTTGTATGGGATGCATCTGCTTACCTTGGCGAGCATGTATTTATCCGGATCGCAGATAAGGCTGCCGCAGGCGGCTGGCAGCATGTGAATGCGGACGATTTTCACGTCTATAATACGGAACAGATTGACATTGTGAATGCAGGCTTCGAGGAAGGTAACTTTAACGGTTGGAGTACAGGAGGGGAGGCCTTTACGGTTTCAAACGAAGCCGCGAGCAGCGAAGGTCAGGCTTATGGGCATAGTGGTAACTACCATGCTTCTGCCGGAGCGGGCGATGAGAAAAGCGGGACTTTAACCTCGTCGGTCTTTAAACTTTTCGGTTCCGGCGAAATTGACTTTTTGATCGGCGGCAGTAACGATCTTAATGGCCAATATGTGGAACTCGTGCGGGAGGATTCGGGGGAAACGGTTTTCAAAGCGACGGGCAGCGCCTCGGAACGGTATAAACGAATCGTATGGAATGCCGAAGCCTATCTCGGCAAGAAGCTGTTTATCCGCGTAGTCGACAGCGGGGCTGGATATGTCAATGTGGATGATTTTCATGTAAAGAATAAGAATAAAGGCTCTTACACGATGCTGAACGAAGATTTTGAAAGGAATGGCTTGGAGAGCTGGGGCGCGGATGGTGATGCATTCACGGTTGCAGAGGGCAATACGGCTGTCATTCCCGGTTATCAGCGTCATGTGTACGCACAAAGCAGCATAGAAGGCGTGGGAACGCTAACATCCACGATATTCCGGCTTGCGGGTTCGGGACAAGTGAACTTCAAACTAGCCGGCGATAACGAAGCCGATCTTTATGTGGCTCTTTACCTTGCAGGAGACAACATTGAATTAAAACGTATGGCCTCTTCGGGAAAGAACGCTTTCGAAACGGTAGAATGGGACCTGTCTCCATATATGGATGAACAGCTCTATTTCAAGGTTGTCGATCAGTCAACGACCGGCCGTTTGTATGTGGACGACTTTAACTACTATGTTTCATCAGCCATCCTGAATCCGAACTTCGAATCCGGGGATTTGCGCGGCTGGCAGGTCGTAGAAGGGAACGCTTTTGATAATGTGGTGACGAACGAGGCCCTGTATCACGGGACGAAGATGTTTCAAAAGGAAGGCGCCTATCATTTGTGGGGCTACCAGGGAGGCGGCGACGGAAGGAAAGGGACGCTGGAGTCTACCCACTTTATTTTGGATGGAGACAAACATACAGCCGGTGACGGCAGGGTTACCTTCCTGATCGGCGGAGGCAATAAACCGCAGGAGTTGTCGGTTCAGCTCGTACAGGATTCCACGGGCGATGTGATATTTTCCGCAACGGGCCATGAAGACGAGAAATATATCCGGGTGGATTGGGATGCCACGGCCTACGCGGGAGAGGAATTATATTTCCGAATCGTAGACCAATCCGACGGCGGCTTTGGCCATTTGAATATGGATGATTTCCGTACGATCACGCCATTCGTTGACATGCTGAATCATGGTTTCGAAACCGGGGACTTGACCGGCTGGACGCAGGAAGGCGATGCGTTCAAACAAGCGGTAAGCAGCACGCCGGGCTTTGGGCATGAAGGCGCTTATCATTTGTATGGCAAAGCCGCAGGGGATGACGGAGCTGCCGGTTCGCTTCAGAGCAGAAATTTCGAGCTTGCGGGAACGGGCAACATTACTTTCCTCATCGCGGGAGGACAGGATCCGGACAAGCTGTATGCGGCTTTAGTCCGAGCCAGCGACGGCGAGATCTTGTTCCGCGCAAGCGGATCGGATTCAGATATTTACCGGGAAGTGACTTGGGACGCTGCCGCGTATGTCGGGGAGCTCGTGTATGTAAAGATTATCGACGAGAAAACCGAGGGGCCGTTCGGCTACATCAGTGTCGACGATTTTAATCCCAGCAGCCCGGATACGTATTACGGCGAAAAGTATAGACAGCAGTATCATATGTCGCCTGAAAAAGCTTGGATGAACGATCCGAACGGCATGGTTTATTACGAAGGAGAATACCACTTATTTTACCAGCATCATCCTAATGCTCCGACATTTGGGCCAATGACATGGGGGCATGCGGTAAGCAAGGATTTGATCCATTGGGAGCATCTGCCGATCGCCCTGCGTCCAGGGGAGAATGGGGTCGTGTTCTCCGGAAGCGCGGTGGTGGACCGCAATAATACGAGCGGTTTTTTTGATGAAGAAGGCTCAGGGCTGGTTGCGGTCTTCACCCATGCCGACAACAAACTTGTACCAGGTAAAAATCAGGTGCAAAGTATAGCTTACAGCAAGGACAAGGGCAGGACGTGGACGGAATACAGCGGAAATCCTGTGCTGCTGCCGACGGCGAATGCGGATTTCCGCGATCCGAAAGTGTTCTGGCACGAACCTAGCTCTAAGTGGATCATGTCGCTCGGCGTTCAAGATCGGGTGGAATTTTATACCTCGCCGAACTTGAAAAATTGGACATATGCAAGCTCCTTCGGACAAGAGGCTGCAGGTTCGCACAAGGGAATATATGAGTGTCCGGATTTGTTTGAAATTTCGGTAGATGGCGATCCGGCGAAGAAGAAATGGGTGTTAATGTTAAGCGTTGGCGACAGCAACGGTACGAATCCGAGCGATCCGCTGCCTCCTGCCGGCGGGTCGGGCATGATGTATTTCCTCGGAAATTTCGACGGCGAGACATTTACGCCGGATCAGCCAGTCCTTTCTGCAGCGGATCTGAAATGGGTGGATATGGGCTCCGATTTCTATGCGGCTGTAACGTGGAGCGATGCTCCTTCGCCTGAAGGACGCCGATTATGGATGGGCTGGATGAGCAACTGGAGCTATGCGGGCAATACCCCAACGGGCGGATGGCGCGGAGGGATGTCCCTTCCGAGGGAATTGGAATTGAAAACGTTCCCTGAAGGAATCCGTTTAATCCAGAAGCCGGTAGAACAGCTAGCGCAATTAAGAGAAACGATAGCCGAGGCGAACGATGTTACAGTTACCGCAGACAGCGGCATAACGGATCATATTTATGGAACTAAAATGGAAATTGTTGCGGAGTTCGAACTAGGAAGCGCTTCCGAATTTGGTTTTAAAGTCCGCAAATCAGAAACGGAAGAGACAGTGATCGGCTATGATACGGCTGCTAAGGAGCTTTTTGTCGACCGCACGAAATCCGGGGATACGGGTTTCCATGTGAACTTCGCGGCAAAACACGAAGCCGCCTTGCTTCCCGAAAATAATCGGATCAAGATGCATCTATTTGTGGATCTCTCGTCGGTAGAGGTGTTCGGAAACGAGGGGAGAGCGGTAATCTCCGATCTTATTTTCCCGGATCCGGAGAGTACGGGGTTAGACCTTTATGCCGTTGACGGCGATGTCCGGGTTTTGTCTATGCAAATCCATAACTTAAAAAGCATCTGGAAAAATGAAGAGTTTACGAAAATCAGACTGGATGATCGCGATTATAGCCTAAACGCAGCAAAAACCCATCAAACCGCTGTACATGCCGTTTCCGTATCGGAAAATATGTCCTCGTTTGGAGCCCCGATGACGGATGTAACAGAGCAGGCTGCATATCAATCATCAAATGCTGCGGTAGCTACTGTTAATTCTAAAGGAACGGTTACTGGAATAAGTGCCGGTACAGCGGTGATAACCGCAACCTACGGAGGCTATAAAGCGGCAGCTAATGTTACCGTCGCAGCTGGCGGCGAGGACCAGCCTTCGAACGGAGGAACAAACCCGGCGCAGCAATCCAATGTAAATTTAACGAAGGAAAACGGTGACGCGAAGCTGCTCGTTTTAACGAAACGAGACGATTACGGCATAGCGCAAGCGGTTATCGGCGCGGGCCAGATGCAGCAAGCGTTAGAGGTTGCGATGGCCGGCGATGACGGGAACAAAAAGGTTATTATTGAATTATCCAAGCTGGACGGAGCGGAAGGCTATGCTGCGCAGCTTCCGGCAGCTTATGTTTCTTCTGAAACCATTAACGCGAAGTTTGAGCTCCGTACACCGCTCGGCACCGTCACTCTCTCCAGCAAAATGCTGCACGCTGAGGACGTGCTGGGCTCGGATACCGTTTCGTTTACGATAAGCGGAGCCGGGCTAAACGGCGTTAACGATGATTCTCGCAGCCTCATTGGTGATCGTCCGGTCATTGACCTCACCGTAACGATCGACGGAAAGCCGATTAATTGGCATAACGACGATGCGCCGGTAACGGTAAGCTTGGATTACACGCCTGCCGCGAACGAACTGAACGACGCGGAGCATATTGCGGCTCTTTATATCGATGCTTCCGGTAAAGCGGTGCCGGTAAGGAACGGAAGGTATAACGCAGCGTCGGGAAAAGTGGAGTTTACGACAACTCACTTCAGCATTTATGCCGTAGCTTTTGTGAAAGCATCGTTCTCCGACCTAGGACGTTATCCATGGGCAAAAAAACAAATTGAAGTATTGGCTTCCAGAGGCATTATTAACGGTGTGTCTTCAAATGCCTTTCATCCCGGCGGTTATGTGACCCGTGGAGATTTCATGATGCTGCTCGTTAAAACGCTTGAATTGAAAGCGGAAGCTAACGGCCGCTTTGATGACGTCAACCGGGGCGATTATTATTACGATGAGCTGGCCATAGCGAGAGCGCTCGGCATCGCAACCGGCAGCGGCGGCAATACTTTTCATCCAAAGTCGATCATAACGAGACAAGACATGATAGTGCTGACAGCGCGCGCGCTGAAAGTGAACGATAAGCTTGGCAAGACCGAAGCAGCAGACTTGAGCAGGTTTAGAGATGCGGGATTGGTGTCAAGCTATGCCGCCGAGAGCGTGTCGCTATTGGCTAATAATGGATTAATTCAGGGCAGTCAAGGAAATTTGAATCCGCGGGATGCCGCTACCCGTGCGGAAGCGGCCGTAATCATGTATAAAGTATGGGCGCTTCAACCGTAAGTTTGCCGTTATCCTAAGACGGGCTCGCCGTTGATGTAGTAGCTGTCCTCGCGGTATGCATGAAACACGATTTCGATCTCGGATATGCCAAGGCGGCGGACGCTTTCGGTGACAGCCTGCGCGAAGCTGTTCCGAACCTGCTGTCCGCGCTCGAACCAGCCAACCTCAATGAAAGCGAAGGAGGCTTCATCCGCTTGGCCTTGGCTGTCGAATACGCTGGTTGTATGCAGGCAAGCCATTGTGAAATTATCGGTGCCGCATTCGCATATGGCGGCAAGCTTATCCGCAAGCGCAGGGGTAACGGCCTGCAGCTGCTCTGCCGGCACTCCGCGAAAAAGTAGATGTGGCATAGTAGAGTTCCTCCCGGTTTGTTGGAATTATTGTCTGTAAATAGAAGCATCGGCCGCTTTATGGAAGTCGGCCGATGCTTTTTCTACTTCGCTTACTCCGTTTCATGGAACGGCTTTAGAAACAGCTTTGGAATGTCGGTTTCAAACCGGACAAGCTTGCCCGTAACCGGATGCGTGAAGGCAAGTACGCGGGCATGCAGCCCGAGCCGGCCGATTATCCGCGTGCGGGCTCCGTATTTTTTGTCGCCGACCACAGGATGGCCAATGTCCTCCATATGAACGCGAATCTGATTTTTGCGTCCCGTCTCGAGGTTCACCTCAAGCAAGGAGAAGTTTTTGTTCGAGCGAAGCACTTTATAATGCGTGACGGCGTGCTGACCGTCATTCGGGTATGAGCTGGAATACATTTTGAGTGTTTTGCTTTCCTTCAGCCATGAGGTAATGGTTCCCTTCTCCTTCTTAACGGCTCCTTCAACGAGTGCGACATAGATGCGTTCTTGAACGGTATCCTGCCAGCTGTTTTGAAGCTGCTGCTGAACCGCCTCGCTCTTCGCGAACATCATGACACCCGACGTGTCGCGATCCAGCCGATGCACGACGAATATCCGGTTTTTCGTATTTTCAAGCCGTACATGCGCCGTAAGCTGGCGGTATGCGGTGATTTCATGCTCCGGTGCAGCATCCGACGATATGGACAGCAGCCCGGCTTCCTTCTTAATGACGATAATATGCTCATCCTCGAACATGATCGTGAGCCCTTCCAGCGGAAGCTTCTCCTGCGGCCGGTCTTTGCCAACCGTCACGGTTTGGCCGGGCTGCAGCGGATAGTTATAAGCGGTAGTCGATTTTCCGCTGACGGAAACTTGTCCGTGCGCCAATATCGATTTCACGACGTTGCGTCCGGCGCCGGTAATGTTTTTTATGAGAAAAGGAAGCAGTTCCATCGGTTCGGTAACCGGATAGGACTTGCTCTTATCTGCTTTTGATTGAGGAGCTCCGCGCTTTTTCCCCCTGTGCATGCTTAAAAACCTCCTAGATTCAATGCTCATACTATACCACGAGAGCAGCCAACAGTTCTAATCTTCTATTTGGCTGTCAGCTGCTGTCTTTGAAAACCGATTTCATAGACAAAGCGTCAGAAGGAATGGTAGGATAAATGATAGATAGACCAAATGGTGAAAATGGAAAAAGTTGGAGGATAATACTGCGTGAAAACAAAACTTATTAAGACTTTGCTCAGTCCATTGCTCGTAGCGGGCTTATTGCTTGCTCCGCTGCCGGGACTAAGCGGCAGTTCCTTAGAGGCTGCCAGCATTACGAGCAAAGCGGTTGCTTCTCCGGCTAAGCAATTGCAAGTTATCGTAGACGGCAAGAAGCTTACGCTCTCAGCTGCCGCCTATGCAGAGAAGGGCGTTACGTTCGTTCCGATGCGCGATATTTTTACGGCGCTAGGCGCTTCCGTCACTTGGGAGAGCAAAACACAGACGATTATCGGACGTAAAGGCAATTTATCTATCTCTCTTAAAGTAGGCAAGAAAGAAGCGGTCATTAATAGTAAAACAGTCAAGCTCGATGCTCCGGCTGTTGTCCGCAAAGGCGTTACGTTCGTTCCTGTCCGCTTCATTTCTGAATCTCTTCGCGCCACTGTGAAATGGGACAGCGCCGCTAACGCGGTTCGCATTATATCTGAAGAGGCCGCCGAGCAAGCTGAGTACGAGAAATGGCTTGAGCAGCAGAAAAATTTACCTAAGCTCACGAGTGAAGAACTTGTAGATAAATTTGACGAAAGCATCGTTATGATTATGACGAATCGCGCGCAGGGCAGCGGCGTTGTCATTGGCGGCAACCTGATTTTAACGAATCATCACGTTATCGCTGACGCGGCTTCCGCAACAGCGCTTACTATTAACGGCGATGAGCTGAAAATAGCCGGCGTAGTCAACTATGACGAGAAGGCGGATCTAGCCATCATCAAAACAGATAAGCCGATCAACATTCCGTCGGTCGAGCTCGGCTACGGTTTAAACTCGTTTAAAGGCGGCAAGGTCGTCGCGATTGGAAGTCCGCTAGGGGTGCAAAATACTGTCTCTGACGGTCTGATCAGCAACATTACTTACGAAAACGGGATTCGCTACATACAAACAAGTACGCCGATAGATCATGGAAGCTCCGGCGGTGCTCTGTTTAACGAGTACGGTGAACTTATTGGCATTACTACGCTGGGCTACTCGGGCACGAACGCTCATCTGAACTTCGCCGTATCGGTTATTCATGCGGCCAACCTTAGAAGCGAAGCGACGGGCGAACAAATCGTGGGCGCGAAATTTTTACCTTCCAGCCTGCCGGAAACGCTCGTGGGCGCATCTCTGACTGAAATTGAGAAGCTGCTCAAGGATCAATATTCCTCTTTGGTAACAACGGAGGGCGAGGCTGGGTTTACCAAATGGGAGGCGAAGCGCGATTCCTCAGGCTGGCTCGTCCTGACAGCTGATATTGATCCGCTGTTCTATATGTATTACGGGCCTGAGACAGCGCAGGAGCTTCGGATGTGGGCGATCAACATAGGCTATGAGTTCCATTCGATGCTGCCGGACGATAAGATCCAGCTCGTTATTTCCTTCCAGCGCGATTACGGCTTCGAGCCGCGCGGTTTTGCTGCAGACGAGGTTACGCCGCTTGGCGGCGGCAAATGGCGCGTTCGTTATCCGGTCATCGATATGCAGGCTAAAGACGAGCTTTATATTAAAGTAAGAGATTAACGGTAAGAGGCATCTGCTGCCACGATGTATGGCAGGGGATGCCTCTTCTTTTTTTTCTTTTTTTTCGGTACAATAGAAGGCATCTTGCTATAGGCGCTGAGTGCTTCTGGAAAGGCGCTTCATAAGCAAAAGCTTACGTTAGAGAGGTTATGCTATGAAAGTGGTTCTGTCCACATTAAATGCTAAGTTTATACACACTTCGCTGGCGCTGCGATGCTTGAAGGCGTTTAGCGGCGAACGATTCGATATCGATATTGCAGAGTATACAATTAAAGATCCGGTAATGAACATTGTATCGGATATTTTTTCGCGCAAGCCTGATGTGGTAGGGTTCTCCTGTTACATTTGGAATATCGAAGAAACGATTACAGTCATTAATATGCTGCGCAAAATTATGCCTGAAATTAAGATCATTCTAGGCGGCCCGGAAGTCAGCTATGATATGGACTATTGGATGGAACGGGTGCAAGAGGTTGACTTTATCGTCATTGGGGAAGGCGAGGAGACGTTTCATCATTTGCTGACCGAGATCGAAGGCGACGGCAAATATCATATGGTATTCGGGGTTGCTTACCGGAAGCAGCGCGAGGATCGTATCGAGGTGCTTATTAATCCGCCCCGTCCGAAGCTGAATCTGAACGAGCTGCCGTCACCGCATCGCTTTGAAGAGGATATTCCTCATCTGGGGAGCCGAGTCGTTTATTTTGAGACAAGCCGAGGCTGTCCGTTCAGCTGCCAATTTTGCTTATCCAGCATTGAGGTCGGCGTTCGTTACTATGACATGGAGAGGACGAAGTCGGATATTTTGTATTTGATCGATAAAGGCGCGAAGCTCATTAAATTTGTCGACCGGACCTTTAATATCAAGCGGGATTACGCCCTCGAAATATTCGAATTTTTGATCCAAAACCATCAAGGCTGCGTCTTCCAATTTGAAATTACGGCCGATATTATGCGCCCTGAGGTATTAGACTATTTGGCGGAGAACGCGCCAGCAGGAATATTCCGCTTCGAAATCGGCGTACAGTCGACGAATGATCCGACGAACGAAGCCGTTCAGCGCCGTCAAAATTGGATGAAGCTCGTACGTACCGTCATGAAGGTTAAGAATTCACAAAAAATCGATCAGCATCTCGATTTGATAGCCGGGCTGCCGCTTGAAAACTACGAGACATTCCGCGGAACGTTTAACGATGTATTCGAGCTGCGCCCCGAGGAGCTGCAGCTTGGCTTTCTCAAAATGCTGCGGGGCACGGGCCTCCGCCGCGAAGCGGACAAATGGGGCTATATTTATATGGATAGATCGCCGTATGAAATGCTCGGCAATGATATGATGCCATTTAGCGATATTGTTCGCATTAAGCGGGTTGAGGATGTACTCGAGAAATACTGGAACGCGCACCGGATGGATCATACGCTGCTTTATTTGGTCGATCGCGTATTTCCGTCTCCATTCGATTTCTTCCAAGCGTTCGGCGATTTCTGGGAGCGCAGCGGCTGGCAAAAGATCGGTCATCAGCTTGAGGATCTGTATTCTCGGCTGTGGGCGTTTCTTGAATCGCTGCCGCTTTCAGGCAAGAAGGCAATCGGTTCATTGGGGGCGCCGCAGGAGGAGAGGGGGAAGACTGCCGCTTCATTTGACGAAGTGCTCGCGACCGCTGGTTCACGCCTTGATTCCGATGTGGTGCTGGGGCTTATGAAATATGATTATTTCCTTAATCATAATTACAAGCCGCGCAAAACCTGGTGGGAGTTTACGATGGACAAGCCCGTGTGGAGCGGGTGGATGCGCCGCCTTGCGGAACGTCCTGACGATGTATCCGCTGAATTCACCGCTTTAGGGCTCGGGGAGAAGGAGCTTCACAAGCATGCCGTTATTGAGAAGCTGCCATTTGATCTTGCGGCATTCCTGGCAACCGGAGAAGTGGTACGCGAGCGCCACACGCTGCTCGCCGTATTGTATACATTGGATGCGGGCAGCAGCAAGCCGAAGCCGCGTCCGTTCACGTTGTCGATAGACGCAGGACGTGAAGTGCTGCAAGGATAAATGATGATTGCAAGCGATATAAAGGGGCATGCCAGTGGTCAATTAAGACCTTTGGCATGCCCCTTCTCTGTTTGCATTTTTCTATTTAAATGTTAAGGGTTCGATTAAGCGGGAACAACGCTGCGAAGAACCGTCACGCTGCCTGAAAGCTCATAGCCGCCAAGGTTAGCAGGAAGAAGGAAGCACTCGCCTGCTTTTACGGACTGCTCGCCGTCCGCCCACTTCAATTGGCCTTCGCCTTCAGCGATGACAAGGATGACGAAGCTCTCGAGCGAGGTGGATAGCTGCCAAGGCTCGGCTACGATTCCTTTCTCAACGATAAAGTAAGGGGAAGAAGCGATGGTCAGCCATTGACCAGCAACCGCGTTGTCGGTTTTCATACGCTGTGCGCCAGCTCCTTCGTAGGCGATGACGTTAAGGGAGTCTTCAATATGAAGCTCGCGCAATTGACCGTCAAGGCCTGGACGATCGTAATCATGCAATCGGTACGTTGTGTCTGAGTTTTGTTGGATCTCGGCTACAACAACGCCGGAGCAGAGCGCGTGAACCGTACCTGCAGGAATGTAGAACGCATCTCCAGCTTCTACGGATACCTCTTGCAGCGTGTCCATAATGCGGCCTTCAGCAATAGCGGCTTCCATCGCGGCGCGGTCGACGCCGTCCTTCAGGCCATAGATGATTTTTGCGCCGGGCTTGGCGTCAAGAATGTACCACATTTCGGTTTTGCCGAGCTCGCCCTCGGGAAGTCCTTCATATACGTCTGTTGGATGCACTTGAATGGACAGGTCATCATTGCAGTCGAGCAGCTTAATAAGAAGCGGGAAACGTCCGTTTTTCTCGGAGAAGCCCTGCGTACCGAACCAAACAGGGCCATACGTTTCACGAATTTGGTCAAGGCCGACACCAGCCAGCTCGCCATTCATTACTTTTGTCGTGCCGTTCGGATGATCGCCGATCATCCAGCCCTCGCCGATGGAGCCTTCTGGCAACTCGAGACCAAATCCCTCCAGCGCGCGGCCTCCCCAAATACGTTCTTTCATTTCCGGTTTGAATTGCAGTGGATAAGGTTTTACAGTCATTGGTTATCTCTCCCATGTCGTTTGTATGTATTGCTTTTTTTTAACTACTCCCTTCTCATTAAGCATAGGCTGAACACCTAGCGCTGAAAAGGGACGATATTACTGAAATAATGACATGAACCGCCTATTTATGCAGGAAAAATGGGAGCTGTTTTTCTGGTTTTGCTTTAGCTGGGCACCGAAAAGGCCAAAAAGCCTTTTTGTTCCACAAATCCGGTTATCCCGCCCGGTATCCATTAACTGACAATGGGCGTTTCTCCAATGCGATGAGATAAGGTGCCGCATGCCGCTGCGGCTGGCGGTAAATAACCGCTTGTGCCAGCGATTGCGGCAGCTGTGCTGCCCAGGCTTCGACGGCGGCGGCTTCTTCCGCGCCGCCTGGGTGGCCCGGATAGAGAACGCAGGTGACGATGCCGCCCGGGCGCAGCACGGTAATCGCCGAATCAAGCGCGGCTAAAGTTGAGGCAGGCTCCGTTATGACCGTTAGGTCACTGCTACCCGGCAAATATCCAAGGTTAAACATAACTGCGGAGACTTGTCCAATGACAGAAGGATCAACCTCCTCTGCCATCCGGGCATGATTCTCAAGCACTAGCTTCAAGGCAGGCAGCTTATTGTCGCCTGCGAGAGCAGATAGACGCTCCGCAGTACGGTCGAGCGCCTCCTGTTGAATATCGAAGGCGTATACGGTACCTTTTGGCCCAACGAGCTCCGCTAGCGTATAAGTATCGACGCCTCCGCCAGCTGTAGCGTCAATGACGATATCGCCGGTTGAAGTGCGCTCTGCGATCCATTTGTGAGCCATGCTCAGCACGGAAAGAAAGCCCATACCGCACCCCCAATCGCTGCTGCCGATGGGCAGCAGCAGCCAGTGCATGCATGCCAAGCTTCTTTAGACGTCTTGTCATTCATCACGCTTAGACCCCCGGCTGCCACAGCTTGCCCTGCCATGTGTCCCTACGTTTCAGCTCGTCGTCGAAAGCGTTAAGCACTTCCCACTTCTTAAGACTCCACATTGGACCAATCAGCAGATCGCGCGGCGCGTCGCCGGTAAGCCGGTGAACGATCATCTCCGGCGGCAGAAATTCAAGCGTATCGACAATCAGATTCACGTACTCATCCTGCTCAAGGAATCGCAGCAGCCCAGCCTCGTACTGG
The DNA here is from genome assembly GCF_001428245.1 of Paenibacillus sp. Soil522. GTDB lineage: Bacteria > Bacillota > Bacilli > Paenibacillales > Paenibacillaceae > Pristimantibacillus. The sequence goes on along the minus strand of NZ_LMRV01000036.1, from coordinate 50,594 downwards.
CGCACCATAGGCGTTTTGCGCATGAGGTGGAGCAAATGAATTTTGATTCCCTGCACATCCATTTTGGCAACGGCACGTCCGGTGCCGAGCATCATTTCATGCGTTTCTTGAGGAAGGCCGTAAATGATATGCGCGCATACGCGAATGCCGCGCTCGCGGAGACGGCGAACCGCATCGACGTAGCAGGCGGTATCATGAGCCCGGTTAATCAGCTCGGAAGTTGATTCATGCACCGTCTGAAGGCCCATCTCTACCCAAAGATAGGTACGTTCATTCAGCTCAGCCAAATAATCGACGACATCATCGGGCAAGCAGTCGGGACGGGTAGCGATCGACAAGCCGACAACGCCAGGCTGCTGCAAAATCACTTCATAATATTCGCGCAGCTCTTCAACGGGCGCATACGTATTCGTATAGGCTTGAAAATATCCAATGTACTGCGCATCCGTCCATTTCTGATGCTGGCGGTCGCGTATATTATTGAACTGCGTAACGAGATCATCGCGTCTGCTGCCCGCGAAATCGCCGGAGCCGCGGGCGCTGCAGAATGTACAGCCGCCCTTCGCAATTGAACCGTCGCGGTTCGGGCAAGTAAAGCCGGCATCAAGCATCACCTTAAATACCTTGCCGCCAAACTGCTCGCGCATTTCGTAATTCCATGTATGAAATCGTTTATCGCCCCAGAGCATCGGCTGCTGCGGTGATGTGTGTAATTCAATCATCATTTTCCCCTTCTTTCAAAGCGTACACCCTATATTTTAGCGAAAATCGATTGGAAAAGCCACGTTTGTTATACGTTTGGGCAAAGAACGTTCGGAAATCGCTTTAATTGGAAAATATTTTTGAAATGGATTAAATCGGGCTTGCGTAACCTTACATGAAGTGTTATATTAAAAGTGCGACATGACAACAAATAAACCTGACATAGCCTATTTGCACCTGCATCCATGAAACGTCGATTAAATGGAAATCCTGTTAAAATAAATTGATGAGGTGATTAGTGATGAATAACCTGTCCAAAATTCCGCACGGCGATGACACCGTTACTGTTGAATTGACTCTTAAAGAATTAATGGCACTTACGGGTGTCCGTTTTCACAATAACCATGGCGTAGAAATTTCCGCCCGCAAGAAGCTAAACGAAGTGCTGTTCGAAACCTATGAGCGCGATCAGAAAGAGAATGGACCGATTCCATACCAGCTTCTCCTCTAAGATAAAGCAGCACAATATGAAAGCCGCAGTGCCATGCAACTGGCCGCGGCTTTTTTCTATAGATAAACGCTGCGAAAATTTCAGAACAAAACGAGCATTTCCATGAAAAGGATGGCGTATGCAGCTGTTACTCGTCCGTTCCTCTTTACATTGCGCACATTCTTGGGCACAATAAGGACTAGTCTATTCGTTGCATCGTCTACGATAAATGGAGGAATCACTGCATATGCGTTTAAGAGGAAGAAAAGGTATTCGCGAAAGTATAGAGGGACAGCCGGAACTAGTCGTACTCGATGCCGGGCCCCATAAAGGGAAATGGCGCGAGTTTTTCGGTAACGACCAGCCTATATATGTAGAGCTAGGCATGGGCAAGGGTCGGTTCATCAGTCAGATGAGCGCGCGTTATCCGCATATCAACTTTATTGGCGTTGACATGTATGACGAGCTGATTCGCCGTGCGAGTGAGAAAGCGCGCATTATTTGGGAGCAAAAAGGCGAGTCGCATCCGCCTAACCTCGCGCTGCTTCGCGCCAATATCGAAGGTATCGAGACGATGTTTGCGCCAGGGGAGATTGAACGCGTTCATCTTAACTTTAGCGATCCGTGGCCAAAGGCCAAGCATGCGCGCCGGAGACTTACGCATCCAAGGCTCGTTGCCAAATACATCGAGCTGCTGAACGAGCGCGGTGAAATTCATTTTAAGACGGATTCGCAATCGTTGTTCGAGTTTTCATTGAACAGCTTTGCGGAAATGGAGCTTGTTATGCGCAATATTTCGCTCCATTTACACAAAGAAGGCCCCCGAGAGGACCTTGTGTTTACCGAATATGAGATGAAGTTTATGGAAAAAGGGCAAAATATTTATCGCGTGGAAGCAGTAATCGGCTCCGAGGCACTGCGGAAGCACCGTGAAGCGAAGCAGGAGAAGTCGCTCAAGGAAGAGGCGGAAGCAATCGAAGCAGGTTCGGATGATTCCGAGGATGACGATAACTAGTTCAAGCCTGCTGCAGATCCAACCCATGAATAGTTGACCGCAATGGCGGTTACCGTTCCGATGAGTGCGCCTGCCGCAACGTCGGAAGGATAATGTAAGCCAAGATACATCCTCGACCAACCGACCGATACTCCGATTATTAGTGCTATCGGTACTAATACGGTTAGCCAAATGCTGCTCGTCAACAAAATAGGGACGAGCCAAGCGAAGATCGCCGTAGTATGGCCGGAAGGAAAGGAAGAGTCCATCAGCGGCTTGTGACCCGTATTCACATCAGGCAAAGCCTGATAGGGCCGAAGCCGCTTGAATTTTCGTTTTACGATTGCAACGGGCAAGTGGCTTATGATGACGGCAGTCAAGCATTGCCAGCCAGTAAGGCTCCAAGGAGCGGGTGCTAGTAGCGCATATATGAGGGCGGTAGCGAGTGTAAAGGTAGCGCCGCCCATATGTGTGACTGTGCTTAACCATTTGCCAAGCAGTCGATGTCTTTTTCCCCCGGCAGGTCTCCGATTTGCCCAAATCAGCATCTTTTGCTCACTTGTCTTCAGCCAGCCTATCATTCGTTCCATCGCTGTCATCCTCCTAACGGTGGCTAAGATTTGAACCTACAGGTTCTTCTATATCATTAAACTCAATTTTAACATGTTTTTGTTTGCTGGGCGTAAACTATTTCATGTCCCATTATTAAAAAATTAAGTAAGCATTGTATAAATATTGATTTGTATGTTCTGTTTAATAATATGCAGTAGGGTAAAACTGTAATGGACATATTTTAAGACGTTAAGGCAGATAATGTCGAAATAGCAAAAAGTGTCAGAATGAAGCTGCTTGTTCACCTGTTCGTCACATAGTCGCACTTCAATCGAATAAACATTTTCACACATTTTATCGTAAATAAGGACGTTAGTGCTAAAAAGGCAGCAAATGGTTGAAAATAAGGCTGAGTCGGAGTAAAAGGAGGTATGCGTTCATTCAAGTGCTATGCAAGCGTTTTTCTGACGAGATTAAGCGTAATCGAGACTAATTCAACTTTTGACAAAGAAGTTGTTTCCGTGGAGAATCTATAAAGGTCCGGGAGTGTTTGCAGAGAAACACTCATACAAAGAGAAAATATATAATAAAAAGCTTGCAGCAGCCGAGAGCGAATGCTGAAAAAAGCAAAAAAAATGGGGTCTCAAGGGGGCAGTGCCGCATGGTTCTAAGTGTTATTTTTATTGCGTTTCAAGTAGTGATGGCGTTAATCGCGGTGTATCAATTCAGTATTTCTATTTTCGGCTTGTTCAAAAACAAAAGCCGGAAGCACCACGCGCCGCAAAAATCCTTTGCCGTGCTAGTCGCAGCTCACAACGAAGAGAAAGTAGTCGGAGCGCTGATCGAAAATTTAAAAAAGATGGACTATCCAGAAGAACTCTACGATATATTTGTTATTTGCGATAACTGTACAGACGGAACGGCAGATATTAGCCGCAGCCTCGGCGTTCATGCATGTGAAAGAACGAACCAGCTGCTGCGCGGTAAAGGCTATGCGATCGAATGGATGCTCAAAGAGCTGTGGGCTATGCCCCGCCAATATGATGCGATTGTTATGTTCGATGCGGACAACTTAGTAAACCCTGATTTCTTGCAGCTGATGAATAATGATTTATGCGAGGGACATCAGGTCATTCAAGGCTATTTAGATACAAAAAACCCGGACGATTCATGGGTTACTGCTGCTTATGGCATCACTTACTGGTACTGCAACAGATTGTGGCAGCTATCCAGAACGAAATTGAAAATGAGCAATTTCCTCGGCGGCACCGGGATGTGCTTTGACTCAGCGCTTCTTAAAGATATGGGCTGGGGAGCAACGAGCCTGGTTGAGGATTTGGAATTCTCGATGCGCTGCGTGCAGCGTGATATTTATCCGGTCTTGAACTATGATGCAAAGGTGTACGATGAGAAGCCGGTTACCTTCAAAGCTTCCGCAAGACAACGCCTGCGTTGGATGCAGGGACATTTTAACGTAGCGCGCAACTACTTTTTTCCATTGCTGTGGGCCAGCATTAAAGAGCGTAACTTTGTAAAATTCGATTCGGCTATCTACACGATCTCTGTGTATAATACATTGTTTGGTTTCATACTGACGATGATTATATGGGTGGATATCGCGATTCCGTCGCCTAATTACTTAGATTCGCTTTATAATTACTTGCCTTGGTGGACGATAGTCATTGCTGTTGCAGCATCGGTCATTCAATTTCCGCTTGCCCTCATGCTTGAAGGTGTGAAATCGTGGAAAATGTATGCACACCTGCTGACATTGCCGTTTTTCCTTATTTCTTGGTGGCCGATTACGTTCTACGCCTTCTTCACCCAGAACAACAAAACTTGGAGTCATACGCAGCATACGCGCGTCGTTCGGATAGAGGAAGTGCAGAGTAAATAAAATAGGGCGAGCTTAACAGCCGCTTGTAAAAATATTCACCGAAGCCGTTGACACAGCTTCGTGGGCTATGGTATAGTAACACGGTAACATTTTCAACTAACTAAATGACGCACAAGCAGAAGCACCCGCTTCTCACCTTTCGGCTAAAGCTGGCTGGTTCGCGATAATCGATTAGTCATTCCATTGTTTCAACCGAAATGATGCACTGACATACATGTACGGTTATGAGATGCGGGTTCGAGCGAACCCGCATTTTTTTATTGTGTGAAGACATGAAAAAACCATTTTTGGAGGTGGCACGTTATTAGCAGAGAACATCAAATCAATGATGAAATCCGGGCCAGAGAAGTACGATTAGTCGGTGCTGAAGGCGAGCAAATCGGCATTAAATCGATTCGTGATGCAATGCAGCTTGCTGTTGAGCTTAATTTGGATCTGGTAAACGTCGCTCCGACGGCTAAACCGCCGGTGTGCCGCATCATGGACTATGGCAAGTTCCGTTATGAGCAGCAAAAGAAAGAAAAAGAAGCTCGCAAAAACCAAAAGATCGTTGATCTTAAGGAAGTTTGGTTCCGTGCCAACATTGATGAAAATGACTACCAAACGAAGTACCGTAACGTCGTTAAGTTTCTGGGTGAAGGCGATAAAGTGAAAGCATCCGTAAGATTCCGCGGACGTGAAATTGCCCATGCGTCTCTTGGACAAAAGATTTTGGATCGTCTTTCAAAAGAGGTTGCCGAAATATGCAGCGTAGAGCGCGCTCCTAAGCTGGAAGGCCGGAGCATGATTATGATTTTGGCACCCAAAACCAACAGTTAACAACTGATGAAGAACTTTAAGGAGGATAACTGATATGCCTAAGATGAAAACTCACAGCAGTCTGAAAGACCGCTTCAAAATTACCGGAACTGGTAAAGTAAAACGTTACAAAGCTTACCGTAACCACTTGCTTTCACACAAATCCGGCCGTCAAAAACGCGTACTTGCTGGCCAACCGCTTATGGCTGCCGGCGACGTTAGTCGTTTGAAGCAAGGCCTTGGCAACTTGAAATAATAAGCTACAACAAATAAGCAAATTCAACCTACAGGAGGTTTCCACTCATGGCAAGAGTTAAAGGCGGATTTGTCCGCACTCGTCGTCGCAAAAGAATTTTAAAGCTAGCTAAAGGTTATTTCGGTTCGAAACATCGTCTGTTTAAAACAGCGAAGGAGCAAGTTGGTAAGTCCCTTATGTATGCTTACCGTGACCGTCGCAACAAAAAACGTGACATCCGCAGACTGTGGATCGTTCGTATTAACGCGGCAGCTCGTATTAACGGACTTTCGTACAACAAATTCATGCACGGCTTGAAGCTTGCGGGCGTAGAAGTAAACCGCAAAATCCTTGCTGATCTGGCAGTTAACGACATCATTTCGTTCAACTCGCTTGCAGGCATTGCAAAAGAAAAAATTAACGCGTAGGCGTTAAACATATAAGGGCTGTCCAAGTTGTCATTCCGATGACTTATGGGCAGCCCTTTTTTGTTTAGCTAAATGATTACATCATGCAGTATGCGTACATTTATAAGCTCCGAGGACAAACAAACAGACAAGAGCCTCTTTCCCTGAATATGCTGAAGGACAAAGGGAAAGGAGGGATTTCGCATGGGTAACGTTTCCAAACAACAAGTACGGAAACTGGTTGGCAAATCCATTTATGCAGTACTTCCAGACGGCTCTGTCGTCACCGGCAAGCTCGTTCGGGTGCATAATAATAAACTGATCGTAGCTCCAATCAACAAAGACAAAGGCAAGGTTGTGCAAACGAAAGCGATACTGCCACTCGTTTTGTTCGATCTTCTTGCCATAGGCACGCTGCCGTTCTTTGGCGGCGGATTCGGTGGAGGCTGCTGCAATAACAACTTTAACAAATGCTGCGGCGGCGGCTATGGCGGATATGATGGCTATAACGGCTATGACGTCTACGGCGGCGATTATGGCAACAAAGGGTACGACGGTTATTAATGGCGGTTAGGTGATCATAGCGGGGCAAGCGGCTTAAGCAGCTCGTAGCAGCGCAGCTCAGGATAGTAGTGAACGGTATTGTAACCAAGCTTATTGTATAGCTGATGGGCTTTATCATTTACCTGATCGACAAACAGCCTGGCAATCTTGCAGTGCTGTGTCCTGCCATAGGCCTCGCTATGCGCCATTAATTTTCTGCCCCATTGCCTATTACGGTGATCGGGATGCGTGACCATCATATCTAAATAAAGCACCTCACCCATAACTTCAAAATGAATGAAGGAGATAGGTGGGCTTTTTTTGGATAGTGATGCTACATAAGTAACACCGCGCCGGAATCGCTTCGGAAGCTCGCGAATCGTCTGGGCATCATGCTGGTGTACCAAGTGCGACAGAGGGATAAGCTCGGTGCGAATGAGGCGGACAACCTCAGCTTCATCAAATCTGGGCACATACATTCGAATCATGTTCATCATTCCGTTTCTGCGGCTCCGAATCCACTGGAACGCTGCATGAGTTTGCCGTTTGGGGGCTAAAATAGTATATGTGTCACGGCCGCGGAGTGCGCCTATGACAATTTGTGTGAAGAGTTGCTCATGGTTCTTGACGAACCGGGATTCTCGGCATATAATAGAGAAAGTCTTATCTACCACGTACTGGTGTACACACCATGTGGTAAATACACAATCAGCAATGATGAGGACGAAGTGCTTAGGGCTCTTTTGATCAGAGAGCGGATGGATCAGCTGCAACCATCGCCAAAATCCCTTTTCTACGAGCTCACCTCGGAGCTGTTTCCTTGAAAAGCAACAACTTAAGCTGTTGCCTAATAGGGGGAATCGCAGGGCAAGCGTTACAGTGCCAATGGTTTGGACGTATGTGCACGACGTTCTTACCTGTGGAGGTTATACATCGGGAGATGTATAACGAATTTGGGTGGTACCACGGAAGATATACCTTTCGTCCCTCGTAGCTTCGTTTTGAAGCGTGAGGAGCGAAAGGTTTTTTTGTTTTTTTGAGAGGAGGATGACTGATGGTAACGCAAGGTACAACACTGAAGTCAAAAGAGGAATTGAAAGAAAGGCTCTCTAAGCCCGAGGTCATATCTGGTTCAGAAATATTACTAAGAAGTCTGCTGCTTGAGGGTGTAGATTGTGTGTTCGGCTATCCTGGCGGAGCGGTGTTGTACATTTACGACGCGATGCACGGAAACCCCGATTTCAATCATGTACTTACACGTCACGAGCAAGGTGCCATTCATGCAGCTGACGGCTACGCCCGTGCAAGCGGAAAAGTAGGCGTTTGTATCGCAACCTCAGGTCCGGGTGCAACAAACCTGGTTACGGGCATTGCAACTGCATACATGGATTCCGTCCCGTTAGTCGTTATTACGGGTAACGTCATCTCCAGCCTGATCGGAAGCGATGCTTTCCAGGAAGCGGATATTACAGGGATTACGATGCCAATCACAAAGCACAGCTACTTGGTGCGTGATGTCGAAGATTTGCCGCGCGTTATTCATGAAGCATTCCACATTGCCAACACTGGACGCAAAGGTCCGGTATTGATTGATATACCAAAGGACATTTCAGCGGCACAAACATTGTTCAAGCCGGTAACAGAAGTGAGCATCCGCGGCTACAACCCGACGGTTTCGCCTAACAAAAATCAAGTCGATAAGCTCATTAAGGCGATTGAACAAGCGGAACGTCCGCTCATTCTAGCCGGCGGCGGAGTTGTATACTCCGGCGGGCATGAAGAGCTGTTCGAGTTCGTAACGAAGACACAAATTCCGATTACGACGACATTGCTTGGTTTGGGAGCATTCCCAAGCGGCAATGAGTTATTTCTAGGCATGCCGGGCATGCATGGCACGTACACGGCAAACAAATCGATTCAAAGTGCGGATTTGCTTATTAATATCGGCGCTCGCTTCGATGACCGTGTAACCGGTAAGCTGTCAGGCTTCGCTCCGCTGGCGAAAATCGTTCATATCGATATCGACCCTGCGGAAATTGGCAAAAACGTTCCGACGGACATTCCGATAGTCGGTGACGTGAAGACGGTTCTTGCGCTTGTTAACAAACAAGCGAAGCGTGCGGATAAGGCAGACGATTGGCGTGCGAAGCTCAAAGCGTCCAGCGAGCAATATCCGTTCACCTACAAGGATTCCGAGGATGAATTGAAACCGCAGTGGGTTGTAGAATTGATCCACGAAACGACAAACGGCGATGCGATTGTAACGACTGACGTAGGCCAGCACCAAATGTGGGCTGCACAGTATTACAAATTCAACAAGCCGCGTTCGTGGGTAACGTCCGGCGGTTTAGGCACGATGGGCTTTGGATTCCCGTCCGCTATCGGCGCTCAAATGGCAAATCCGGACCGCTTAGTCGTTTCCATTAATGGTGACGGCGGCATGCAAATGTGTGCGCAGGAGCTCGCAATTTGCGCAATCAATAACATTCCGGTTAAAGTTGTTATTATTAATAACCAGGTGCTCGGGATGGTTCGCCAATGGCAGGAGCTTATTTATGACAACCGCTACAGCCATATCGATCTCTCCGGCAGCCCGGATTTTGTTAAGCTCTCCGAAGCTTACGGGGTAAAAGGCTTCCGCGCCTCTAACAAAGAGGAAGCGCGCGCCGTGTGGGAAGAAGCGCTCCGCCATCCAGGTCCGGCAGTCGTTGAGTTCGTCGTTCGCAAAGAAGAGAACGTGTACCCGATGGTTGCGCAAGGAAGCACTATTGATGAAATGATCATGGGGGATGCGGAATGAAAAAGCACACGATCGCAGTAATTGTAAACGATCAGCCTGGCGTTCTGCAGCGCGTATCCGGCTTGTTCGGACGCCGCGGCTTTAATATTGAGAGCATTACGGTTGGATCCAGCGAAGAAGCAGGCTTGTCGCGTATGGTCATCGTCACTACGGGTGATGATCATACGCTCGAGCAGGTCACGAAACAATTGTACAAGCTGATTGATGTTATCAAGGTTATTGATCTAAGCTCCAATCCGATGGTTGCGCGAGAGCTTGCGCTTATAAAAGTAAACGCAGAGCCTGCAGCCCGTCCGGAAATTCTTGGCGTAGTAGAAACTTTCCGCGCAGCCGTTGTTGACATCGGGACTCATTCGCTTATGGTACAAGTAGTAGGTGACACGGAAAAAATCGATGCAATGGTAGAATTGCTTAAGCCATATGGCATTCGCGAGCTGTCGCGTACAGGAGTAACCGCACTAAATAGAGGAAACGCTAAGTAATCGTTGTTCAAATTATAAATTTCAACATCCCGCTTTGAGCGGGAGTTTAAGGGGAGAACCGCTGTCAATGCGTCATTCTCTGCTTAAACACCCGCTCAAAAGGGTTAAATTAAAGGAGGCAATTATTAAAATGGCAGTTACAATGTACTATGAAAAAGACGCCGATCAAGGCGTACTACAAGGCAAAACAATCGCAGTTATCGGTTACGGCAGCCAAGGTCACGCGCAAGCGCAAAACCTTCGCGACAGCGGCTTGAAAGTGGTTATTGGTCTTCGTCCGGGTAAATCCGCAGACGTAGCTAAAAAAGACGGTTTCGAAGTACTTAACGTTGCTGAAGCAACTAAAGTGGCTGACGTTGTTCAAATTTTGCTTCCTGACGAAACACAAGCGAAAGTTTACAATGAAGAAATCGCTCCTAACTTGAAAAAAGGCGCGGCTCTTATGTTCTCCCACGGCTTCAACATTCACTACGGCCAAATCGTGCCTAGTAAAGATACAGATGTATTCTTGGTAGCTCCAAAATCCCCTGGTCACATGGTTCGCCGTACGTACCAAGAGGGCTTTGGCGTACCTGGACTAATTGCAATCGAGCAAGATGCTACAGGCAATGCAAAAGCAATCGGCCTTGCATATGCTAAAGGTATCGGCTGTACTCGTGCAGGCGTTATTGAAACTTCTTTCAAAGAAGAAACAGAAACAGATTTGTTCGGTGAGCAAGCCGTTCTTTGCGGCGGTGCTACTGCACTAGTTAAAGCTGGTTTCGAAACGCTTGTTGAAGCTGGCTACGCTCCAGAAATGGCTTACTTCGAGTGCTTGCACGAGCTTAAGCTAATCGTAGACATGATGTATGAAGGCGGATTGGCGTCGATGCGCGATTCTATCTCCAACACAGCTGAATACGGTGATTATGTAACGGGTCCTCGTATCGTTACTGAAGAGACGAAGAAAGAAATGAAACGCGTTCTGGAAGATATCCAATCCGGCCGTTTCGCTCGCGACTTCATTTTGGAAAATCAATCGAACCGCGCAATGTTGACTGCTACTCGCCGTAACGAAGCAGCTCACCCGATTGAGCAAACAGGCGCACAACTTCGTGAATTGATGCACTGGATCAAGAAGTAATAACAGTTAAAATGAACGACAATATCCCGGTTCGCCGGATCGCTGGACGATGGGCATTATGAATCGCCCAGCGGCTCCAAGCGCGTACCGGGATCATTCTGTTCACGGAGGTGCATTGCACAAATGCGGAAAATTTATGTTTTCGACACAACGCTTCGTGACGGAGAGCAATCTCCAGGTGTAAACCTGAACACGAAGGAAAAGGTAGAGATCGCCCTTCAGCTTGAGAAGCTTGGAGTTGACCGTATAGAAGCCGGCTTCCCTGCAGCTTCGCCAGGAGACCTGGCTGCGGTTAACGCGGTTGCGCGCGCGGTTAAGAATGCTACGATCATCGGTTTGTCGCGTTCGCGCGAGCAGGATATTGACGCGGTTCGCGAAGCGCTAATAGGCGCGCAGGATCCTTGCATTCACTTATTCCTTGCTACCAGCCCGATTCACCGTAAGCATAAGCTGCGGATGGAGAAGGAGCAGGTGCTGGAAACGGCGGATCGCGCGATTCGCTATGCCAAGCAATATTTTGATAAAATCGAATTTTCGCCTGAGGACGCTGGCCGTACGGAGCTGGATTTCTTATGCGAGGTTACGGAAATGGCGATCAAAGCAGGCGCGACGGTCGTTAACATTCCGGACACGGTTGGTTATATGAATCCGCAGGAATTCGGAAATATTTTCAAAACGTTGAAGGAAAATGTACCGAATATCGAAACGATTCAGCTTAGTGCGCATTGCCATGATGATCTCGGTATGGCGACTGCCAACGCGCTGGCTGCGATTTTGAACGGTGCCGATCAAGTCGAGGGTACGATCAATGGAATCGGGGAACGTGCCGGCAATACAGCTATCGAAGAGATCGCTATGGCGCTTGCTACACGTCCTGATTTCTTCGGTGCCCAAACGACGCTGAACCTGAAGGAAATTGCCAAGACGAGCCGCCTGGTCAGCAAGCTGACGGGCATGGTTGTACCGGGCAATAAAGCGATTGTCGGAGCCAATGCGTTCGCGCATGAGTCCGGCATTCATCAGGATGGCATGCTGAAGGAAAAAACGACCTATGAGATCATTTCACCGGATACGATTGGCCTGAAGGAATCAAAGCTTGTGCTCGGCAAGCACTCCGGACGCCATGCATTCCGCGAGAAGCTGATCGACCTAGGCTACGAGCTTGATGAAGAAGCGGTTAACGCAGCGTTCGCCAAGTTTAAAGATTTGGCGGATCGCAAGAAAAACGTCAGCGATGAGGATATTCTCGCTTTGATCGAGGAGAAGCTTGTTGATACGCCGGAGGTATTCACCTTAGAGACGATTCAGGTGAGCTATGGCAATCAATCCACTCCAAGCGCTTCCGTTCGAATTCGTAAAGACGAGGGCGGGGTCGCAGAAGAAGTGGCAATCGGCAACGGTTCCGTGGATGCGATCTACAATGCCATCGATAAGGTTACGCAGGAGAATGTAGAGCTTGAGGAATATTCGATCAAATCCGTATCGCAAGGCAAGGATGCACAGGGCGAGGTACACGTTGTTCTGAAGCAGGATGAAATTTCTGCGCAAGGCCGCGGACTAAGCACGGATATCCTTGAAGCGAGTGCGCGGGCATATATCGACGCGCTTAACCGCTTGATCGAAAAGCGCAAGTCACCAGGCCGCCGCGATAAGATGAGCCTGATCTAACCTTCATTGACGAACGGCTCATTGCCTTTGAACAAAAGGCAATGAGCTTTTTATTTAGGGTGAAATAGAGCGGGTATGCGTAAAGGTAGACTCTATAGGTACAGTCTATAGAGTCAATAGATTTTATATCTTTGTAATCGTTCGGGATTTATGGTACAAATGATAATAGACTGAGAATGAGTTTATAGGTTTATTTGTATGATGAGGTTTCGGGTACATTAGACGGACAAGTTTAATTGAAAAAGAGGAGTGTTACTTTATTATGTCAGACGTAAAAAAAATCGCAGTTATTGCCGGCGACGGTATCGGACCTGAGGTTGTTGGTGAAGCGCTTAAAGTGCTCAAAAAAACCGAGGAGCTTTACGGCTACAAATTCGAAATGGAGCACGGCTTGTTCGGCGGTATTGCAATCGACGAGAAAGGAACACCGCTGCCGCAAGAGACGCTTGATATTTGCAAAGGCGCAGACGCCGTATTGCTTGGCGCTGTCGGCGGTCCGAAATGGGACAACAACTCGAAGGAGCTTCGCCCGGAAACAGGCTTGCTCGGCATTCGTAAAGCGCTAGGTTTGTTCTCGAACATTCGTCCGGCTACTGTGTTCGATTGCTTGAAGGAAGCATCGACTTTGAAACCGGAAGTTCTTGAAGGTACTGATCTTATCGTTGTTCGCGAGTTGACTGGCGGTATTTACTTCGGCGAGAAATTCCGCCGCGAAGGCGCTGGCGGCGAAGAAGCGGTTGATACTTGCGTATACAATGTACAAGAAATTGAACGTATCGTTCGCCAAGCATTCGATATCGCGATGACTCGCGGCAAACGCCTTGCTTCAGTTGACAAAGCGAACGTTCTCGAAACATCCCGTCTATGGCGTGAAGTCGTTAACCGGATTGCGCCTGAATACCCGGAGGTTGAGCTTGAGCATGTGCTTGTCGATAACTGTGCGATGCAGCTGCTTCGTCGTCCTTCAAGCTTTGACGTAATCGTAACTGAAAACATGTTCGGCGATATTCTTAGCGATGAAGCTGCGATGCTGACTGGTTCAATCGGTATGCTTTCGTCTGCTTCGCTAGGCGAGGGAAGCTTTGGCTTGTACGAGCCGGTGCATGGCTCGGCTCCTGACATCGCCGGTCAAGGTATCTCCAACCCAATTGCAACAATTCTTTCTGTAGCGCTTATGTTCCGTCTAACGTTCGGCTACCACGAAGCTGCAGCGGCAATTGAAGCTGCCGTGAAGGAAGTGCTTGATGCAGGCCACCGTACAGGCGACATCGCTGTTGACAAGAGCAAAGCAATTGGAACTTCGGAGATGGGCGATTTGGTCGTAGCCGCTCTTAAAAAGTAGAGTCTAGATTATAATTATTATAAACAAATATTGATTATAATATTGACTTCATTCTAGACTAGTGATACTATTTACTAGGTAAGTCACACAGATGAAGTGACATAAACAATAAAAATTTATGGATAGGTCAAGGAGGTTTTCTATTATGGCAGAACGTTTGGTAGGCCGCCAGGCCCCGGATTTTTCGATGGAAACAGCAACAGGAGACGGTAAAGATTTCGGTACTGCTTCACTTGCGGATTACAAAGGCAAATGGTTGGTTCTCTTTTTCTACCCGCTTGATTTCACATTTGTATGCCCAACTGAAATTACAGCTTTGAGCTTGGCAGCTGCTGAATTCAGCAAATTGAACACTGAAATTCTTGGTGTCAGCGTTGATAGCAAACACAGCCACCGCGCATGGATCAACACGCCGGTTAACGATAATGGCCTTGGCCAGCTTGAATTCCCGCTAGCTGCAGACATCACGAAAAGCGTTGCTCGTGACTACGGCGTATTGATTGAAGAAGAAGGTATCGCGCTTCGCGGCCTATTCATCATCAACCCGGAAGGCGAAGTACAATACCAAGTTGTTAACCACAACAACGTTGGCCGCAGCGTTGACGAAACGCTTCGCGTATTGCAAGCTTTGCAATCCGGCGGACTTTGCCCAATCAACTGGAAACCAGGCCAACAAACTCTGGTAGCGAAATAATATATTTCGTCCGGATTATTCAAAACCCGCGCCATGAAATGGCGCGGGTTTTGTTTTATCATTTAGGACGTAAGGCGGATATTATGATGCTTAAGCAGGAATTTCACCTATGCAAAGCGAATAAGGTATACATAGCCACAAAGCTTAAGCACAGCTGATGCCGTTCTTTGGCGGCAAAGGCTAGATACGCAGCGGAATATAAGCATGTAAGGTTGCATTTTATACGTTCTTATATTTATGAAAATATTAGGTTTGCTCCGCAAACCTAAGTTGATGCTTACGATGTAGGTTTGCACCGCAAACCTTTAAGGAGGGGTCGTCAATGAGTTTTTGCTGTGGAGCTAGTATGATTGGAACTAAAGGTACGCTAAAGCATTTCCGTACGCATATCCATAATGTGCCTATTATGTTTTGTCCGGTATGTCACCGTGTAGATATTCATTATTTAATCGAAAACGAATATGAGATATTAGCCGAATATGCGCATGGCGACTGTGCTGCCGAAGTTGATTTTCAGGAGTACGTGGAGCAGGAAGGCAAGGCGCTGCTTGAAAATTGTGTTAATCATGAAAATGAAGATCCAATGGATGTCGTCCACAGTCAAATCGATATGGCGCTTGATTTGCTTAGCTTCGCTAAGCAGATTGAGGATACGGAATGGCAGCTTGTACTTAAGAAGCGTCTTGGGATGCTAAACAGCAGAAGGAATAAGCTAAGGCAGCGCCGTACGTCCGTTTAGTATTTTAACACGAATGGTGAGCCTCCTTTTCGGAGGCTTTTTCTTTTTTTGAGAAAATGAAGATCTTCTCATAATGTACCCCCCGAAACCGGGCAGACAGTAACGAATCATACTAATAGTGAGGTGGAGCGGTTGTTACTTGTATTGTTCAAACGCTTTCTGCGGAAATCTGTTTCTGCCGAAGCTGCGGAGGATGGGCAGAAGCTCACTCCCGAACAATGGGTTGCTCGAATTCGTCAAGGCGACGAGCAGCTTCGCGAGCAGTTCATAGCAGACTACAAACCTTATATAATGAAAGTAACAAGTCGATTTTGCAAACGGTATATAGATTCGAATCGGGATGATGAATTCAGTGTGGCACTGTTGGCTTTTAACGAAGCGATCAATCAGTTCTCCAGTCATGCTGGGAAATCATTCATCGGATTTTCTGAAACCGTCATTCGCCGTCGGCTTATTGACTATGTCCGAAAAGAGCAAAGGCATTCGCAGGTCGTACCTTACAGCATGTTCGATTCAGAGGATGAGGAACAGCCGCATTATAATTCCATCGAGACAAGTCAAGCGATTACTGCCTTTGAAATAAAACGGACCGAAGATGAGAGACGTCACGAAATCAGCGAGCTTAATCAGGAGCTTGGGCGATTCGGCATCACTTTTGCAGAGCTGGTCGAGCAGTCGCCCAAGCATGCGGATTCCAGAAAGCTGTTGATCGGAATTGCGCAAACTCTCGTTAGCGAATCGGAATTGTTAGACTCATTAAGGCAAACGAATAAGCTTGCTGTAAAAGAGTTAACTGCCATGTGCGGCGTTTCCCGCAAAACGATAGAGCGGAACCGGAAATATATTATCGCTATCGCTCTCGTTATTTCAGGTATATACCCATTCATGCACGACTATTTAAATATAGCCGGTGACCATTTAGAGAAGAATAAGGAGGCAGGCAAATGAAACGTGGAGTCGTAATGAGCATTCATAAGCAGCATGCAGTTGTAATGACGGCAGACGGACAATTTATGCAGGCTCCTATTCAAGGGAAGCCGCAAATTGGTGAAGAAATTACGTTTGAAGAGGAGTTTAAGAAGCCTCGGACGTTTAAGCCTTATTATAGGTATAGCAGCGCTGCAGCTATTGTTCTGCTTCTGTTCGTTCCGTTCCTGTTCTTCATGCTGCGCGATGCGCATCCAGTTGTCGCCTATGTGAGCATGGATATTAATCCGAGCGTGGAGCTGGGCGTAGACGAGAACGAGAAGGTGCGCGAGCTGCGCGCCTTAAACGAGGACGGAGAGCTCATTATTAAAGGACTCGATTACAAAGGAGTAAATGTAGAGACGATAGCCGCTTCTATTTTGGAGAGGGCTAAAGGCTCACATTACCTCGACACTCCGAACAAGGATATATTTATTGCCAGCGTGCTGGTTGACGACAATTCCGCACTTAAAATCGATTTTGAGAATATTTTGACGAGAAAAGTCGATCAGAAGCTTCGGGGAGTATTAACTCAGCTTGCAGCGGAGGCGGCCAGCGCGAATATTACAACGTTATCGGTACCGAATGAGGTGCGTGAGGAAGCGGCCGCGAACGGCATCTCCTCAGGCAAGATGGCTGTATATTTGATGGCAAAAGACGAAGGCTATAAGCTCGAAATAGAGCAGCTGAAGCAGCAGTCTATTGATAAAGTAACGGAGCCTCTTGGCGGTGTGAAGACGATCGTAGACAATGCGGAGGATACGAGCAAGAAGAAGCTGAAGGAGCTTGTGGCACGCGAGCAAGAGGAGAAGGCCAAGCAGCAAAAGGCTAATAAAAAGCCGAATGCGTCTAAGCCGTCAGCTACTCCGAAAATCAATAAGCCGGTAAAAGCAGAGAAGCCAGAGAAGCCTGTTAGTAACGGAGTGGATAAAGTGCTGGAGACTGATAAGCCGTGGAAAAATAGAGAATGGACGATTCTTCCGACATTAACTCCGGGAAAATGGCATAAGCCAAGCTCTCCCAATGAGTCAAATGACGAAAATAAGAATAACAAAAATAAGGATAATCAAAGGGACAGCGATCGGCAACGTTCAAATAACGATGATGGCAAGGACGATAACCATGATCGAAGTGACAACAGCAACAATGACCGTGACGATAACGAAAATGATGATCGAAGCGGACAGGAAAATAATGGCCGGGACGACAAAAACAGCGATGATAAGAGAGCAGGTACGAAGCAGGATAAAGATAAACAAGATGACAGAAATGAGCAAAGCAATGACGACTAATGCTGCTATGTAAGCTTTGCAAGCAAAAAAGTGGGCAAATAGACAAGCGGGGATTAGAGTCTTAATTGGCTATAGGCATGACTATTTTCCCACTGGCTGCACAAAATTCGACAGGATTTCCGATTGACAGCGATTGTAAACTCGCCCTATGATTAGTATTAACTGTAACCGCTATCTTATAGACGTTGCCGGGGAGGAGTACATGATGCAGGCCATTCGAAAGCGCTATTTCCCGGCGCTTGCCGAGTACATACGTAGTGGTAAGGAAGTATCACTATTTCATGCCAACGAACTGGGCAAGGAGCTTTACGGAATAAATCCAGAAGAAATCATTGCCGTACATGAGGAGTGCATTCAGTCTTTAGCCGCAAATGTCGATTCGGAGGAGGCTGTACGATTATACAATCGCTCCTTCGTTTTCTTAATGGAAATCATGGTAGCCTGCCGTTTTCGATTGCAGCCTGAACGAACAACCGAACAGAAATTCACTGAAATGCGTGAGATGCTGTTCCGTTCGAACCGTTCTTTTGAAATGGTCAAAAATAAATACGAAAACGTATTGCAGCACATGGACAGCGGAATCGCATTATTTGACAGCGACGGAATTTTGTCGTTTATTAACGTGCAAATGGCTAAATTGTTGGACATTCCCCGAAAAACATTAATTGGTTGTACAATAAAAGAAATATTAAGGCACCGGCAGCTCACAATCAGCACAAAGAGAACCATTCTACGGCTTTACAAAGAAATGTTTCTTATGCATAGTCGCTATTATGAATTCCAACACAAAGATGGCAAACATCTATTAGTTACGGTTACATACGGTGATCAATTAGACGGAGATTTTTTAATTAGCGTCAAAGACGTATCGGAATATAAGCAAATTGAACAGACGGCATTGCAAAATGATAAGCTTGCGATGCTTGGAAAAATTGCTGCTGCCATTGCTCATGAAATTCGCAACCCCTTAACGAGCATTCGCGGCTTTATTCAGCTGCTTCGGCCTTATTTGCTGGAAGTAGGCAAGGAAGAGTACGCACGTATTATTTTGACGGAAATTGACAGAGCCAACGATATCATTTATGAATTTCTAAACTCGTCTAAGCCATCTGCACCGATGAAGCAATTGGTCTCTATCGATCATTTGATAAAGGAAGTCGTGCTTCTAACGGAAAGCGAAGCATTGATGCGGAATTGCGAGATCAAAGCGGAATGCTATTGCTCAGAGCATCTCGTTTCGATCGATGTGAAGCAGGTGAAGCAGGTCATATTGAATATTATTAAAAATTCGCTTGATGCCGTTGAAGAGGTGCAAAGCGAACGAAGAGGTCTAATTGATATTATAACGCGCAGCAATGGCCAATTTGCCGAAATTATAATTAAGGATAACGGCAAAGGTATGGATAAGTCGACGATGAGCCGGCTGTTCGATCCTTTTTTTACAACAAAGCAGTCGGGTACGGGACTTGGTTTATCGGTGAGCTACCGGATCATCCGCAATCATAGCGGAACGATTCGAGTCGACAGCAAAGCAGGTATCGGAACCGAATTTATCATTACATTGCCGTTAGCAGAATGACGGAACGCTCTTCTCCCTATTGGGAGGGGAGCTTTTCGCTTTTTTAAATGTTAACGTGGAAAAGTCGAAGGACGTTCGATATAATGAGTTTGAAAAACTTGTTGATCATTTTCGAATATGATCGATTCATATACTGGTTTATTCATGACGAGAGCGGGGGATTACAAATGAACGTTCAATTTACATACGGGGTTAGAGGTACAGATCAATCGGTTGCGGATGCAGTCATTCGTTTTGTTAGCAAAAAAGAACTCATTCCGGGAGAAACAGCGGGTCCGATCATGCAGCCACAAATCGATGATGCGCTTAGAGGGCTATACGCCAAAGGATTATTTAAAGCTGAACCGGAGCAAACCGAAATTTTATCGACATTGGGACTTTATCCGGCAGCACATGTCGTTTTCGTCGGACTAGAGCAAGAAGGCGGGGCGACGAGCCTGCGCCTGGCTGCGGCAGCTGCAGCCAAAGCTTTAAAAAAACTGCATGCCGAGACCGTTCAAGTGCTGCTGCCTTCAGCTTTGCTGGAGGGCCAGGAGGCTGAGCTTGGAGCCGAGCACGCGGCTCAGGCGCTTACAGAGGGCCTGCTTCTGGCGCTTCATGTACGCCAGCCGCTGAAGCGCGAGCCGAATGAGCGTTTCACGCTGAAGGAGGTTGCTTTTGTACAGCAGGGAACGGCTGTAACGGCAGAAGACGCCGCACTATGGGAGCAGGGGATAGCAAAAGGGAAGCTATACGTTGAAGGGGTCGCCTTAGCTCGCGATTTGACTAATTTGCCCGGCAATGATCTTACTCCGGAGCGTCTGGCGTATCATGCGGAGGAGATGGCGCGGGAGCTTGATTTGGAAATTGAAGTCATTGACGAGTGGAGCGCGGCAGAACAGCGGATGGGCGGCTTGCTTGGCGTCGGCCAAGGCAGCATAAATCCGCCGCGTATGATCGTTATTCACTATAAAGGCAATCCGGATTCCGAAGAAGCTTGGGGACTGATCGGCAAAGGCATTACGTTTGATACAGGCGGCATTTCCTTGAAACGTGCGGAAGGGATGCAGGAAATGATCTCGGATATGGGCGGAGCGGCTGCAGTTCTCGGAGCCATTCGCGTTATCGGAGAGCTGAAGCCTGCGATCAATGTTATTGCAGTCATTCCGACAGCTGAGAATATGCCCTCTGACCGTGCGCTTAAGCCTGGAGATGTGCTGCGCATGATGAGCGGTCATACGGTTGAGATCGTAAATACCGATGCGGAGGGAAGATTGGTGCTGGCGGACGGCTTGACGACCGCGATTACTAGGGGTGCGACACGTTTGGTTGACGTAGCTACTCTAACAGGCGCGGTCTCGGTTGCACTTGGCACGCAAGCAACGGGCGCGGTGACGAATAATGAAGAGCTTTTCAAGCTGGTACAAAAGGCATCTGCGCGAGCGGGAGAGAGAATTTGGCAGCTGCCATCCTATCCGGAGTACAAGAAGCAGATCATGAGCGACGCAGCCGATTTGAAAAATAGCGGCGGCAGATATGCTGGTACGATTACAGGGGGGCTGTTCATCGGACATTTTGCAGAGGATTTGCCTTGGGTGCATCTTGATATCGGCGGAACAGCATGGCTGGAATCTAGCAGAGGCTGGGAGCCGAAGGGCGCAACCGGCGTTATGGTAAGAACATTGATTGAATTGGTATTACACCACGAGTAAGTAGAGCGGAGAGGATCTATATGTTAAGGGGAATCCTGTTGCCTAGACGGAGAATGTCCGCACAGCGGCGGGGCATGCATACTGCTGTAATGGAAGGTATTCCCGCGACTATCATTGGGAATTTACTTGGAGGTCCGCTGCTCACGGCGTACCTCCTTTATTTAGGGGCCAAATCTGAAGCAATCGGCATTGCGCTTGCAATCCCGGCATTTGCCAACTTGGTGCAGCTTATAGTCGCATTTTATATGCACCGGTTTGAGAATAGACGGCTGTATGTCATGGTATTCAGTTTTATCCATCGCTTATTATGGACGGCAACAGGGCTAATTCCGTTTTGGGTGCCGGAAATCTATTGGGTACCGACCTATATTGTGCTGTTTACGATATCGTTTATTTGCGCGCAGTCTGCAGGCATGCTCTGGACCTCTTTGGTGGCAGATATGGTGCCTGCTCAAGTTCGCGGCCGTTATTTTGGCATACGGAATACGATACATTGGGCGGTCGCCAGTCTATGCTTGCTCATTGGCGGTCAAATTTTGAATCGGCTGCCGGAAGCCACCGGCTTTATCGTGTTATATATCATTTGCGCGGTGGCGACTGTATGGAACGGCATTGAGCTGTATCGTTACCCTAATCTGCCGCTTGCGCGATCCACTGAAACCTCAAAGTGGAAAATGCTCCAAAAGCCGCTCCGCGACCGCATCTATATGCTGGCAACGCTGTTTCTCGCGACCTTTATTTTGATCCAAAATATTGCTGTACCGCTCTTTTCATACGTCATGCTTGATATTGTGAACCTGAACTATACATGGGTTACCGTTATAACAACCGTACAAATGATAGTGATGATGTTCAGCTACTATTACTGGGGCAATTTGAACAGCAAATATGCGACACGTACGCTGCTTAGATGGGCGCTTCCGATCATCGCTATTTCATGCTTGCTGTGGGCGGGGATGGAGCTGCTGCCTGCCATTCTCGTACTGATCGCGGTACATATCGTGCTCGGCATAGGTATTGGGGGCTACAACCTGCTTGCGTTTAACTTTATTATTGGCGATACGCCGAAGTCGGAGCGTCCCATGTATATCGCCGTTTTTTCCGCGTTGACTGGAATTACAGGGTTTATCGGTCCATTGTTGGGCGGTTGGATTTACAAACGCGTCGAGGATAGTCCGTATTGGGTGCAGAGCTACGGCATATCCATGTTTACGGGGGCAACGCTGCTTTTCATGGCGCTCGTAATCGGCCCTATGGTGCTTAAGGGGAATAAGTAAAGAAGCCGATTCCTTGTTAGGCATCTGCTTATCCCGTTGATACGGCAACATAGAGAACCCAACCCGACAAAGCTGCGATTAGCAAAAACGCTATTCCCCTCCAAAACATCTCTAGCAATCCCTCTTTTACTTACACGATTTTCATTCCATATGTAATCAGTATGCCTTTGGCAGCTTGCGAAATATACTTCTTTGATAACCTCCATAGCCGGAGGTTTATTTTTTAACTTTTTTCTGGCAACCGAGAATAACGTTAATTCGAATAAAACGGTAATATCAGGGAATCTTATTCGAGGTAATCTTTAGTCAATTAGCCATAAACTATATCCGATTGAACAAACTGAGGCAGGTGATGCCATGTGGAACGAAAAAAAGGAAGATTTAAGCTAGAGAAAATAATATTGGAGTCTGATACGACAATAAATGCAGAACTATTCGACAATTTGAATGAAAATGAAACAGCCCTAGAGCAAATTTTTTTGAATTGTTCAGATCTGGTCGTGAAAAAGTTCAATTTATTCGACTCCTTCCCCTGCATGCTGGTCTACCTGGACGTAATAGTTGACGCCACACAGCTGGAAGAAGGTATATTGAGACCGCTCCTGGCATCGGACTCTGCCAGCGCTGATGACCCTTCTCAGCTTGTTGAGCAGTTGAATACGGGATTGGTTCCTATTGGCAAAACGCAAATAGTAGAAAAACAGAATGAACTCATTCAGCGGATCGTCAAGGGAGAAGTCATTCTATTCATTGAATCTTCAAGGCAGGCAATCTCTATCAGTGTACAAAATTCGTTGCACCGTGAGCTGCAGGAACCAAATATGGAGGCGGTCATCCGCGGTCCCCGGCTCGGCTTTATCGAGACACTCGGTATCAATATGGCCTTAATACGCCAACGAATCTGCTCGCCGCAGCTTAAGATAGAGAGGATAAGCATAGGAACGGTCTCCCAAACCGATGTAGCGATCGTTTATATCGGTAATATGGCGCCTCAGGCTGTGATTGATGAAATAAGGAAGCGTATCTTAGGAATCGATATGGATAGCATTTTGGAATCGGGGTATATCGAAGAAATGATCAGCGATCATCCCTATTCGCCGTTTCCGCTCATTCAATCGACCCAGCGGCCCGATTCGGTAACGGCTTCTCTGATTGAAGGCAAGGTCGTTGTCTTAATTGACGGATCTCCGATGGCTCTAATCGCACCCATCACGATCTGGTACGGGTTTCAAACGGCCGAGGACTACTATATGAAATTTATTTTCGCAACGATGCTCCGATGGCTGCGGTATTTGTTTGCCTTTTTGTCGATAGCCCTGCCAGCTATCTACGTTGCAGTTACGACTTTTCATCAGGAAATGCTCCCCACCAGCTTGGCTTTAAGCCTTGCAGCGGCGCGGGAAATCGTTCCGTTTCCGGCACTTATGGAGACGCTGATTATGGAGGTTACCTTTGAAGCGCTGCGAGAGGCGGGGGTTCGTCTTCCTCGTCCGGTAGGGCAGACGATCAGCATCGTCGGGGCGCTTGTTATCGGACAAGCAGCTGTTCAGGCAGGGATTATATCCGCCCCCATTATTATCATCGTATCCTTGACGGGGATCGCATCCTTTCTGATCCCGCACCCGGAGATGAGTCAGGCTATCAGCATTTTGCGCTTTCCATTGATAATTTCTGCCGGAACCTTCGGGTTGTACGGCATCGGTGCCTCCATGATCGCCATATTGATCCATCTGGTAAATCTGCGCTCCTTCGGCGTTCCTTATTTGACGCCGCTCGCCCCGGTCAATTTTTTCGGATTAGAGGACGTATTGGTCAGAGCCCCTTGGCAGGTGATGCGAAAGCGGCAAGAATACGCCAAACAAAAAATGGAGTTGGAAAAAAAATGATGCTGTCCCGCATGCTAGGCCGGTGTTTGTTTCTTTTCATTTGTATTGGATTATTCACAGGCTGCTGGGACAGCAGGGAGACGGATGATCTCGCACTGGTTATCGCCAGCGGCTTTGATCTCACGAAGAACGGGCAGCTCGAAGCGACGCTTCAGATTGCACTGCCCACGGGAATTCCCAGCAGTTTGCAATCCGGAGGTAAAGGTAAGGAATCCGTCTTGATCCTTACGGCCAAAGGAAAGGACGGGGTAGAAGCTTTATCCAAAATACAGCAGCAACTGTCCCGGAAAATTTTTCTCGGCCACCGGGGAGTTATCGTCTTCGGCGAAAAATACGCCAGGCAGGGCATCGACCAGGTTTTGGATGACATATTGCGCCTTCCTGATTCAAGATACAACAGTTATATTCTGACCGCCTATGGTACGACAGCCAAAGAAATCTTGAATAGCCCCTATCAGCTGGAGCAAATACCGAGTATCGGTATCAACAAAATTCAATACAGCGGATTCAGCTTGTCCATCAAAGTCGACGAATTTTTGAGCAGCCTCGCTTCTGACGGGATTGCGCCGGTTACCGGGGGCATAAGGATTAAGAAAAACGGGACCGGTCCTACATCCTTCATACTCGATAAGGCGGCGGTTTACAAGGGAAACAAACTGGCCGGATTTCTGTCAGGGATGGAATTGACAACCTTCCGCTGGCTGAGAGGGGAATCCAAAAAGTTAAGGTTTTCGGCTCAAATGGAACCGAAAGACGAAAAAGCCAAGGGAACAGTTGCCATCGAGATTCTGCAGTCCAAGATGAAAATACGGACCGTTATCAAGAATGGTGACCCTGAAATCTCGGTCACGCTTAAAGCGAGGGCAAGGTTACTGGAAAATGACACGAGTCTGGATTTTAGTAACGTCAAAAATTTAAAGAAGGCTGAAGTGAAGTTTGAGAAAGAAATTCAAAAATCAATGGAGCGCATGATCTCACATGTGCAAAAAAAATTCAAGTCGGATATTTTCGGTTTTGGAAGGGAACTACATATTCAGCATCCTTATGCCTGGAAACGTATGAAAAAAGAATGGAAAGATATTTATCCGCGAGTTCCCGTTACCGTTAAGACTGACATTCGCATGGAGAGGATCGGCAGAACGCAAGCACCCGCGCATTTGAAAAAAACTGGACAATAATCAACCGCATGAAGGGTGGGTCAAGATGAAAGTGACCGGTATACAAGTTTTCTGGATGATAACCATTATGGATCTGGGAATGGCATTGATCATGACGCTTACGCCAAGCTTGCAAGCCGCCAAACAAGATGTGTGGATTTCCATGCTTGTTGCGGGATGTATCGCGCTTCTCATAACTTTGTTAGTGACCAATGTTGCGCTTTTATATCCGGACCAGACGTTAATCCAATTCAGTCAAACGATTTTGGGGAAATGGCTTGGGAGCATCGTTGTCGTCATCTATCTAGTCCAGTGGTACACCATCCTCCCGATTGTTCTGCGCCAATTTAACGATGTAATCCAAATCATGCTCCTGCCTGCGACACCGAAGGAAGCGATCATGTTCATTATGATTCTGCTAATTGTTTATGCGACGTATTCTGGAGGCATTGAAGGGATTGGCCGCCTCAGCGAGATCCTGGGGCCGGTCATTATTTTGATGATAGTCGTTGTTCTGGCAGCAAGCCTCAACAACGTTGATTTGAAGCATCTTCTTCCGGTGTACGCAGACAGCGGAATGGCGGGAATCATCAATGGCGCGAAAGCTCCTGCATCTTACCTCGGACATGCCGTCGAATATCTCATGCTCGCATCGTTTCTTTATCAGCCTCGCAAAGGAGCTCCCTACGCCTATTGGGGCGTCATTACGGCATCATTCTTTGCGTTAATCTCCATGGTTATGGCTACCGTTACGATAGGAGTCAATCTTTCTCCGCAAATGTGGTATCCATTTTTTGAGATGAGCCGTAAAATTTCTCTCTTCGGTTTCATTGAAAATTTCGATGCGCTCACTGTCGTCATCTGGGTAGCCAGCGTATTCATTAAATTGGCTATTTATTTATTCGTCACCAGTTACGGAACGGCTCAATTTCTGGGAATTAAAAATTGGCGGAATTTGATTTGGTTTATTGCTCCGGTTATTCTGGTATTTGCGATGTTTCCCAAAAATGTATCAGAAGCAACCTCCAATTATTTGCTCCATTACTGGGTGCCTGTTGCGCTTCCGGTCAATATGATCGCCCTGCCTTTGCTTCTGCTTATCGTAGGGAAAATGAAACTAAGGAGAATCCGTACGCAGACAAACGGTGATGCGTTATGAGGGTGTATGCAAATAAGAATGTTCACGGACGACAATCAATGCTTGAAATGGATGATATCGATGCCAATATGATTATGGTTGGAGAGCGTACTATGTACTAAAATATAAAATAGTTATGGTCAGTATTAATTTAATAACGATGCAAATTAGAAGCAATTAGGAAACGATTTGGGTAAGTGCAAGTTGGCGGGCATGTATGACGGGCTTCGCCTTAGAAAATAATAGGATGGCAATGAATAGAGAGGGTGGAATTTTCTGCAATGAGCAACCATGATGAGCGTAATTATTCGCCTTGGCAAAGCTACTATGGGCCCAACCTTGGGTATGTGCAGGAGCAATACGAACGATTCTTAACAGATCCTGATTCTGTTGAAGCAACGGTTCGCGAGCTGTTTGTACGTTTTGGAGCACCGCCGGCTGAATCACTTGGAGTAACTCCGGGCGTCGCGGCAAAGCCAAGCGAGAAACAGGCTGCATCAACTGCAGCAGCACCTGGTCCGATTGATTCAAATATGTTGAAAAAGGTTGTGGCTGCGCATAAGCTTATGCTGAACATACGCAGATACGGCCATTTAGCTGCGGATATTGATCCGCTGGGCTTTAGCCCCGTAGCGGACACGAAGCTGCTTGAGCCTGAAACTTTCGGACTCACGCAAGCGGATTTGGCCTCTATTCCTGCTTCGCTAATTTGGGATAATGCGCCAGCTACGATCTCCAACGGCTGGGAGGCAATCAGCCGCTTGAGAGAAATTTATTCACGTTCGGCTGCATATGAATTTACACATATTCATGATGAGAATGAGCGGAATTGGCTTCACAAGCAAGCGGAATCGGGATCATTCCCGGCGCCGCTATCGCCAAGAGAGCGTTCCGCGCTGCTTGAGCGTCTTTTGGAAGTAGAGTTTTTCGAAAATTTCCTGCACCGTACTTTCGTTGGGCAGAAGCGCTTCTCGATCGAGGGTCTAGATATGCTCGTACCGGTACTGGACGAAATCGTCCGCGCCGTAGCGCATGACGGAGCTAACCATATTCTTATGGGTATGGCGCATCGCGGCCGTCTAAACGTACTCGCGCATGTACTGGGCAAGCCATACGAGAAAATTTTCTCCGAGTTCCACCATGCACCGAACAAAGAGCTTATTCCGTCCGAAGGGTCCATGGGCCTTAACTATGGCTGGACTGGCGACGTGAAATACCATCTGGGCGCAGACCGGGCTGTAATTGAAGGTGAAACGATTCGTGCGAACCTTACCCTTGCCAACAACCCGAGTCACCTTGAATTCGTTAATCCGGTTGTCGAAGGCTTCACGAGGGCCGCACAAGAGGATCGCAGCAAGCCGGGTATGCCTGAGCAGGATCCATCCAAAGCGGTTACGATCTGTGTTCACGGCGACGCCGCTTTTATCGGCGAAGGAATTGTTGCCGAGACTCTTAACTTCAATAAGCTGCAAGGCTATCATAATGGCGGTACATTGCATATTATCGCGAATAACCGGCTTGGCTTTACAACGAATAGCATCGATTCCCGTTCGACGCATTATGCAAGTGATCTTGCGAAGGGTTTCGACATTCCGATCGTACACGTGAATGCGGATGAGCCGGAAGCTTGCTTGGCTGCCGTGCGCCTTGCTTGCGAATACCGTCTCCGTTACAATAAAGGCTTTGTTATCGATTTGATCGGTTACCGCCGCTTCGGCCACAATGAAATGGACGATCCGGAAGTAACGCAGCCGCTTATGTATTCAAAAGTTCGCAATCATCCGACCGTAAGCACGCTTTACAGCGAGCAGCTGAAAAGCGAGAAAGCGATCACGGATGAGCAGATAGAGGAATTGCGTCAGCGTACGAACGGTAAGCTGCAGGCTGCTTACGATGCCATGAAAGCGAATGAAGGACAGCCTCAGCTGAACGGCGAGCAGCAGAAGTCGGTGATTCCTGCTGCCGAGGAAGCGCGCACGGCTGTACCGCTCGAGACGCTCCGCGACATTAACTTGGAGCTGCTTAACCGTCCGGAGAGCTTCACTGAATATACAAAGCTTCAACGTATTTTGCAGCGTAGAGCTTCAGCTTTGAACGATGGCGAGAAGGTCGATTGGGCGCATGCGGAGACGCTCGCGTTCGCAACGATTCTCGCAGACGGTACACCAATTCGTCTTAGCGGTCAGGATTCGGAGCGCGGCACATTCGCACATCGCCACATTATGCTGAACGATTACGCTAATGCTGATAAGTTCTCGCCGCTGCACATCTTTCCGCAGGCGAAAGCATCCTTTGCCGTTCATAACAGCCCATTGTCGGAAACGGCAGTACTAGGCTTTGAATATGGCTATAACGTATTCGCTCCTGAAACTTTCGTCATTTGGGAAGCGCAATATGGAGACTTCGCCAACGTTGCACAAGTTATTTTCGACCAATTCATCTCGGCTGGCCGCGCGAAATGGTCGCAAAAATCAGGTATCGTTATTTTGCTGCCGCATGGCTACGAAGGTCAAGGGCCGGAGCATTCCAGCGCTAGACTTGAGCGTTTCCTTCAGCTGTCTGCTGATAACAACTGGACGGTTGCCAACCTGACATCATCCTCTCAATATTTCCACTTGCTGCGTAAGCAAGCATCGCTGCTAGGCACAGAGCAGGTTCGTCCGCTCGTTCTTATGGCACCTAAGAGCTTGATCCGGAATCCGCGCGTCGCTTCCCATGGCGTTGAATTTAGCGAAGGCTCATTCAAGCCGGTTCTGCCGCAATTCAGCCTTACGGAGCCGAAGGATCAGAAGGACAAAGTGAAACGCTTGCTGCTTTGCACAGGTAAGGTAGCAGTTGATGTCGAAGAGGCGTTAGCTTCATCAAATGCAGCCGATTACGAATGGCTGCGCGTTGCGAGAGTGGAGCAGCTTTATCCGTTCCCTCACGCAGAGATCGAGCGTATCGTGAAACAATACGATAAGCTGGAAGAAATCGTATGGCTGCAAGAAGAACCGCAAAACATGGGTTCGTGGAGCTTTATGGAGCCGCGCCTGCGCGCGCTGGCACCTAAGAAGGCAGCTGTCCGCTATGTAGGCAGACCTGATCGCTCCAGTACAGCAAGCGGACACCAAGAGGTTCATGCCGCAGAACAAAAATGGATCATCTCGACAGCTTTGAACGGCAAGCCAGTTGAAACAAGTTTGATTAGGGGGTAATGACTAATGGCTGAAATTATAGTACCAGAATTAGGCGAGTCCATATCAGAGGGAACGATTACGAAATGGTTCGTAAAGGAAGGCGACTCCGTTAATCAAGGCGATGTCCTACTGGAGCTTGAAACGGATAAGGTTAACATTGAAATTAGCGCTGACAACAGCGGCGTCGTATCCCGCATTGCTAAACAAGACGGAGATGTGGTACTCGTTGGCGAAGCAATCGGTTCGATCGGAGTAGCAGCGGGCGGCGCATCCGCACCTGCTGCTAAGGTGGCAGAGCCAGCAGCGGTTGCTGCTCCTGCGGCACCGGCAGCTGCTCCAGCAGCGCCTGCCGCACCTGTAAGTGAAAGTGCGGCAGCTATCCTTGCTTCACCTGCTGCCCGCAAACGCGCCCGCGAGCAAGGCATTGATCTTTCGCAAGCGCAAGGACAAGCTCCGGCACCGGCGCCTGCGGTAGCAACTCCGGTTAAATCCGCTCCGCTTACACAAGCTGAGCCTGCTAGCGTAAGCAAAGATGCGAAGCCGACAGAACGCAAACGGATGTCCCGTCGCCGGGTTACCATTGCTAACCGTCTTGTTGAAGCACAGCGTACAGCAGCGATGCTGACGACTTTCAATGAAGTCGACATGACTGCGATTCTTGATTTGCGCAAACGCCGCAAGCAAGCCTTCTTCGAGAAAAATGATGTGAACCTAGGGTTTATGTCGTTCTTCACGAAAGCGGTTGTTGGTGCGCTTAAAGCGTTCCCGCTGCTTAATGCAGAAATCGACGGCGAAGAAATCGTCGTTAAAAAGTTTTACGATATCGGTATTGCTGTATCTGCGAAGGAAGGGCTTGTCGTTCCGGTCGTTCGTGACGCAGAACGTCTCAGCTTTGCTGAAATTGAGAAAAACATCGTCGAGCTTGCTGGTAAAGCAAGAGCTAACACATTGTCGATCGCTGATCTTCAAGGCGGAAGCTTCACCATCACAAATGGCGGTGTATTCGGCTCCTTGCTGTCGACGCCTATTCTTAACACGCCGCAGGTTGGTATTCTCGGCATGCACAAAATACAAATCCGTCCGGTAGCTATCGATGACGTTCGTATGGAAAATCGTCCGATGATGTATATCGCATTGTCTTACGACCACCGTATCGTAGACGGCAGCGAAGCCGTTCGCTTCCTCGTTACGGTCAAAGCGCTTCTGGAAGATCCGGAAGCACTTCTTCTCGAAGGCTAATAACAGACATAACGATTGGGAATGTCCTTGAAGTAGAATACTCTACTTCAAGGGCATTCCTTTTTTTATTTCGGATATGAAGTAATCGTTATGCTTATGCAGGCTTACTTCTCAAGCAGCAATGATATTTTTACATATAAATTTAATAGCAGGAGCAGGAAGAAGGCTAGCGATGTTGAAAGTAAACAATCAGATAAAGCAAAGCTATTTGCTTGAATGAGGTGAGAAGTGAGAATGGAAATAGTTGGTGCTGGCCAATGGAGAGAAAGCGAAGAGAGGTATCAGCATCTGGTTCACATGCTGCCAGATGGGCTAATTGTATTGTCCGAAGGTCATATTGTGTTTGCTAACTTTGCTTTCTTGAGCATGATAGGTGTAAACAAGCAGGAAGAAATCATTGCTCAGCCGATACACAAGTTCGTTCATTCCGATTATTTGGAGCAGTTCTCCACAAATATTCGCTATTTAATTCGAGAAGCTAATCCTTCTAATTTCATATATTTCAAGCTGATTCGATTGGATCAGGAGACAGTTGAGGTTGAACTAAGAGCGGTTGCAGTGAAATTTGACGGCAAGCCCGCCGTTCAGCTTATTATCCATGACATATCCAATCAGAAACGAATGGAAGCATCTCTTAACGAAAAGGATTATTTATACAAAAGCTTGATGGAAAGCGTTGTAGCAGGTGTATTCGTTGTGCAAAATTACAATATCGTTTATACCAATCCTTATTTAGCCGAGATGTTTGGCTACAAGGAGGAAGAGCTGCTCTCGCTCTCGCCAATCGATTTGATGGCGGAAGAAGAAATCATCAAGATCAGAAATGAAGTTATGAACGGTAGAGTAATTGGACGCGACCAATTTCCGCTTAAGTTTAAAGGGGTGAAAAAAAACGGATGCATCATCTATTTGGAAGGCAACAGCTCGATCATTATGTTCAACGGGCTGCCGTCCTTGCTTGGAACGGTGCAGGACGTTACCTTTAAGCAGGAAAAGGAGAAAACGCTCAGGGACAGCGCGAAGCTTTATCAGAAAATGATTAAATTTGTTCCCGAGCCGATCATGTTGAGCGATCAAGGCATTATCCTTTACGTGAACAAGCTGGCCATGCAGGTGTTCGGAATAGCCGAGGATATCCAGATCATCGGCAGAAGCGTGTTTGAATTTATTCACCCTAACGATCATGATTCGCTAATGGAAACGATGGAGAGCATTATGTCCTCGGATGAACCGACGCCGTTTCAAGAGCGGGTCATTATTCGTTCGGACGGACAATATTTGGATGTGGAGCTATCGTGCATTCGGATTAACAATTATTTGGGCAAAGATGTCATGCTCACGGTCATTCGCGATTTAACGGACCGCAAACAATCGGAGGAATTGCTCATTCGTTCCGAGAAGCTGTCTGCCATTGGACAGCTTGCGGCAGGAGTCGCGCATGAAATTCGCAATCCGCTGACGGCGCTCAAGGGCTTTACGCAGCTGCTTAGCGCTAAATATCCGGAGCAGCCGCACTATTTTACGATTATGGCCAATGAGATTGACCGTATTTCGCTTATCGTAAATGAATTCATGACGCTTGCAAAGCCGCATTTCTCAAAGTTTCACAACGAGCCTCTCGAGCCTATTCTGCAAAGCGTAATATCCATATTGGAAACGCAGGCTATTTTGCTCAATGTGGAATTAAAGGTTTGTTATGATCATACGAGGCCGTCGGTATACTGTAACGTTGATCAGCTGAAGCAGGTGTTTTTGAATATTATTAAAAATGCGCTCGAGGCGATGCCGCAGGGCGGCGAGGTTGTTTTAACGGTTACTACGATGGAGGACGGATACGTTCATATCCGGATTAAGGACGGCGGTCCCGGCATACCGGAGGAGCTGATCAAAAGGATCGGCGAGCCCTTCGTGACGACGAAGGAAAAAGGGACAGGTCTCGGGATTATGATCAGCACGCGTATTATTGAAGCGCACAAGGGTACGCTTCAACTTAGCAGCGTGATCAATGAAGGAACTGTAGTCGAAATCAAATTGCCGATACAGGAGCAGCAGCAGGAGGAAAGCTTAGGGTGAAACATAAGCTTTATCGCCAGCGGCGGCCGTCAAACGTTTGCGCTTGTGATGAAGCGTGAAGTAGATGACGGAAGAAAAGGCAATAATAAAGGCACTAAGCATGTACATAACACTGTAGCCGAAGATTGAAGCCAGCGAGCCAAGCGTATAGGAACCGATGCCGTAACCTAGATCGAACAGCAAATAGAACGTCGCAGTAGCGAGTCCTCTGCGATGAGCCGGAGCTGCAAGTACCGCTATCGTCTGAAAGCAAGGCAGCAAAGCGCCATAGCCAAGGCCGATGACGGCTCCGGAAATAAGCAGCAATACAGGTGAATCGGCTAGGCTTAACAGCAGCATGCCGATGGCGAATATGGCGATGCTCGGGTAGACGATGACATGCTCGCCTACCTGATCAAGCAATTTGCCGACAATGGGACGCGGCAAGACGATCATGATGCCGAAACAGACGAAGAAGTAGCTGGCATATTGAT
Source organism: Paenibacillus sp. Soil522 (assembly GCF_001428245.1). Taxonomy (GTDB): domain Bacteria; phylum Bacillota; class Bacilli; order Paenibacillales; family Paenibacillaceae; genus Pristimantibacillus. The sequence goes on along the minus strand of NZ_LMRV01000036.1, from coordinate 17,178 downwards.
CAATGGCTTGCTCATGAGCGTATACGGACATAAATGTCACTAAGCCGCTATAGGCGAATGCTACAACAAAGCCGCTAAGCGCGATTGGAACGGCTTTCCGTTCAACAAGATCACGCCACCTGAGCTTTCTTATGGACTTCAATGGTTTTGGCTCAACAACGCTCACGGTGGAGGTTATCGGTATGCTAGTTTTGCGTTTGGTTGAAGCGCCCAGCACAAATGCAATTAATGAGCATGCCGCACATAATGCGAACATTGCCGTATAGCCGCCATAGGTCGTAATCGTTAAGCCAACGAACGGTCCGATAACCATTGCTAAGCTCATAAACAAGCTGAAATAGCTGATGCCTTCCCCTTTGCGATGCTCTGGAATAATGCCGATTGCGGTTGTATTTGTGGAGGTTGTTGCGATAGCGAAGGTGCCGCCGTGCAAAAAACGAACAAGCAGCAGCATGGCATAACCGAAAACGCCAAAGTAGGCAACGGAGCATAATAAAAATAGCAGCAATGATATGACGACGATTTTACGCTCACCGAACCTGTCCATAAGCTGGCCGGCAAAGGGACGAAGCAATACGGCGGCGATGACAAATACGGTCATAGATAAGCCGGCTTGCGTATCGGAGCCTCCAAGTCCGTTCGTTACATAAACCGATAATGCGGTTGCCAATATATAAAAAGCGAAAAATAAAAAAAAGCTGCTTAAACATATTTTAATGAAGTCGGCGCTCCACAGCTTGTTGGGATTCATTGTTTATTCTCCTCTCTGATGACGGTCTTGCCGTTACCTACTGAAGCTGCTCCGCATTTTTATTAATTTTTTCCATAAAACGTTTGAATGCTTCAATCTCATCCTCCGTTACGTCCGTTAAAATATGCGCGACAAAAGAAGCTTCAATCGGCGCAAGCGTTTGAGCATTCGTTCTACCGCTCTCCGTTACATAAAGCAGCTGCGATCTTCGATCGCTCGGATTCGCGACGCGCCGAACGAGCGCCTTACGCTCCAGCTGATCGACTAACCTTGTAATGTTGGCCGGGTCTTTGTCGGTGCGCTGCGCCAAATCCTTATGGGTAATTCCGTCATGCCCATCCAGACACATGAGCAGCGACCATTGCTCGGGTGTAACGTCATAATCTTGAAAAAGCTGCTGCAGCCGCTGGTTTAATCTGCGTCCTGTATTGCTTATGACATAGCCCACTGATTTCTTGAATTCCATTGTATTCACCTGGTTTCATTCATTTAGTTGTTATAACAATAATACGCTTATCAACTAAATGGGTCAACTGCTCCAATCCATGAATCAGGATTGGAGTTTATTACAGGCTGGTGGAATGGAGCTGATGCTGCTTGCGATATTGTTCGGGGGTGAGATCGGTATGTTGCTTAAAGGCGCGGCTAAAATGAGAGGGATGTTTAAAGCCGACCTCGTAGCCGACATCGGTTATCGGCTGAACGCCGTCGATTAGCTCGATTTTGGCCTGGTAGATTCTACGCTGCATCAGGAATTGGAAGATCGTGATGCCTGTAACCTCTTTGAACGTTTTAGCCAAATAATATTTGCTAAGATGAAGCTCCGTCTGTATGCCCTCCAGCGTTATCTCTTCGTTGTAATGGCGCTCCAAATAGGAGATAACCGCCTGCACGTGATGCTCCTTGGTTGACGGAAAGGTTGGTTTAGCCTTAAGAGGCTTCTGGCAAAGGTGATTGATCAAAATAAGAAAGTCGAGCAGCCTGGCCTGAAAGCGCTGTTGTGAAAAAGCGTCCCGCTGGACGTATAGCTGCTCCAGCTTGAGAAGCGTCTCTTCAACCTCAGCTTTCTCTGGGCCGCGAAGCTGTAATCTTACATTATGAAGCTTCTTGAAGGGCTCGAGCAGGTCATCAGCAAACGGCGGCTGGATAAATTGCTTAAAATAAAACGGGTCGAAATGAAGGGTGGAGCGGTGGTATTTCTCGCTCGGGTCGACATGCGCCCGGTGCAGCGTAATACCGTGCATGAGCAGCAGGTCGCCAGGCTCCAGCACGTGGATGCTGTCATTTATGAGATAGTTTACTTTCCCGCCATGAAAATAATAAATTTCATAATGAAAATGGGTATGATAAGGGATTTGAGCGTTAAAGTCGGAGCTCGTTCCCATCGTAAAGGGCAAGTTAATTTGGTGCTGTGTGCTCATCATTTTGCCTCCCCTCGTAATTACCCTCATTATACAACAACCACAGTCAAATAAAAGGGCAAACAGGATAATGCGAATGAAGCCGTTTTGTTCCCGAAGTGCTACTATAAAGACAGGTTCAGAAGACTTCACAAACAGCTACAATCACTTTCAAATAAAGGAGCGGCATCCTGATGCAGAGCGTTCGTTTAGGTATTATCGGGCTGGGAAATATGGGCAAGGGGCATATCGGTTACTTATTAAAGGGTGAAGTGAGCGGCGCCACAATAACGGCAGTCAGCGATAGCGTGGAAGCGAATCTCCTGTGGGCCAAAGAAAAGCTTGGCGATCAAGTAGGCTTATATGCCGATCCATATGAGATGATGGATTCCGGCCTGGTGGACGGCGTATTAATCGCGACGCCTCATTACTCGCATCCAGAGCTTGCAATCGCTTGCTTCGAACGCGGGCTGCATGTGCTTTGCGAGAAGCCGGCCGGCGTTTACACGAAGCAGGTTCGTCAGATGAACGAGGCGGGCAGCATGGCGAATGTGAAATTCAGCATGATGTACAACCAACGGACAAATCCGCTGTACGTAAAGCTGAAGGAATTAATCGATGCCGGCGAGCTTGGCGAAGTGAAACGGACCAATTGGATTATAACGAACTGGTACCGCTCTCAAAGCTATTATGATTCGGGTACATGGCGGGCGACTTGGGCGGGTGAAGGCGGCGGCGTCTTGCTTAATCAGGATCCGCACCAGCTAGACTTGTGGCAGTGGACAATCAGTATGATGCCGAAACGTGTCCGTGCTTTCTGTTATTTCGGCAAACACCGCAACATCGAGGTTGAGGATGACGTAACAGCTTTTGTGGAATACGAGAATGGCGCAACCGGCGTATTCGTTACGACGACTGGCGAGGCGCCCGGAACGAACCGGCTTGAAATAAGCGGCGACCTTGGCAAAATCGTGATCGAAAATAATACGTTAACCTTTTGGCGGCTGCGCGTGCCTGAGTCTGAATTTAATAAAAATTTTACCGGAGGTTTCGGCGAGCCGGAATGCTGGAAATGCGAAATTCCGGTCAAGGGCAGCTATCCGGATCATAAAGGAATTACGCAAAACTGGGTGAATGCGATTTTGTTCGACGAGCCATTGATTGCTCCCGGCGAGGAAGGCATCAAAGGGCTAATGCTTTCTAATGCTATGCTCCTGTCCACTTGGACAGACGGCTGGGTCGACCTGCCGATCGACGAGGAGTTATTCCATCAGTATTTGCAAGAGCGGATTGCCAGCTCGGCTTATCAAAAGGAGGAGTAGGACGAATGAGTAAAGCGGACGGTATGAAGTATGCGCCAAAGGGAAAGCCGAATAAAGTGGTTGAGGCTGGACAATTCGTTATCGCAGCGGTTAGCCTCGATCATGGACATATTTATGGAATGTGCAATGGGCTCGTGGAAGCGGGTGCGACTTTAAAATGGGTGTACGATCCCGATCCTGCTAAGGTGGAAGCATTCGTTCGTCAATACCCGCAGGTGCAGGCGGCTGATTCGGAAGAGCAGGTGCTCTCCGATTCTGAGGTGCAGCTCGTGGCAGCCGCCGCTATTACCTCTGAACGGGGACCGCTCGGCGTACGCGTTATGCGCAGCGGCAAGCACTATTTTACGGATAAGGCGCCATTTACGACACTTGAGCAGCTCTCGGACGCCCGTACCGCTTTTGCGGAGACAGGGAAAAAATATGCCGTTTATTACAGTGAGCGGCTGCATGTGGAGAGCGCTGTTTTTGCCGGTCAATTGATAGAGCAGGGCGCGATCGGACGTATCGTGCAGGTTATCGGACTTGGTCCGCATCGCTTGAATGCAGCGGCGCGGCCGGGATGGTTTTTCGAGAAGGAAAAGTACGGCGGCATTCTTTGTGATATCGGATCACATCAAATCGAACAGTTTCTGTATTTTACAGGAAATAGCAATGCGAGCGTCGTGAACAGCAAGGTCGCCAATTATGCGAATAAGGACTATCCGGAGCTTGAGGATTTTGGCGATATGACGCTTGTGGGAGATAACGGGGCTACCGGCTACTTCCGTGTCGATTGGCTGACGCCAAGCGGTCTAGGCACTTGGGGCGACGGCCGGATGACCATTCTCGGAACGGAAGGCTACATCGAGCTGCGAAAATATATCGATATTGCCAGAGACAAGGAAGGCGATCAGCTTTATTTGGTAAACGCGGACGGCGAGCAGCATATGCAGCTTGGAGGCAAGGTCGGCTTTCCTTATTTTGGCCAGCTGATACTCGATTGCTTGAACGGCACGGAGCTTGCCATGACGCAGGAGCATACCTTCAAAGCGGCAGAGCTGTCGCTGTTGGCTCAGAAGCATGCAACGAAAGTGGAGTAAGCGCAGCCTTTGAAGACATTTACAAGGAATTAGAAGGATAAGGGAGCTGTCTTTGGTCTATGACCGTGGACAGCTTCTTTTTTTTGTAACCATTACGATCTTGACGAAAGAAAATGATGTTGATATACTGTATAAAGCGTAATCATTACTATTAGTCGAAGAAGTCGGCTTTTTTAATCGAATATATTCGTAATCATTACGTTTTAAGAAGGGATAGAATAGAATTGAGGTGCTACCGTGACAGTGAACAAAATTCCGGTAACCGTATTAAGCGGCTATTTGGGCGCAGGCAAGACCACGATTATGAATCATGTATTGAACAATCGCGACGGTCTTAAGGTCGCCGTCATCGTAAATGACTTGAGTGAATTGAATATTGACGCATCTCTAATAAAGGATGGGGGCGGCTTATCCCGGACAGACGAGAAGTTAGTTGAAATGTCCAATGGCTGCATCTGCTGCACGCTGCGGGAGGACTTGCTGAAGGAAGTTGAGAAACTGGCGAAGGAAAATCGGTTTGATTACATATTGATTGAATCGACTGGCGTCGGCGAGCCGGTTCCCGTCGCTCAGACCTTTACTTATATCGATGAAGAGCAAGGTATCGATCTGACACAATTTTGCAGGCTCGATTGTATGGTAACGGTCGTGGATGCTTACCGTTTCTGGCATGATTACTCCTCCGGCGAAACTTTATTGGAGCGCAGTCAAGCAGTTGACGAAGGGGATACCCGTGAGGTTGTCGATTTGCTGATCGACCAAATCGAGTTTTGCGACGTGCTTATTTTGAATAAATGCGATCTTGTCGGCGAAGAAGAATTGGCAGAGCTTGAGGGTGTGCTCCGAGCACTGCAGCCGCGCGCCAAATTCATTCGCACCTCCAAAGGCAAAGTGGATCCGAAGGAGATTTTGAACACATCGCTGTTCAACTTCGACGAGGCTAGTCAATCGGCGGGATGGATTAGAGAAATGGCGGCGCCCTCTCATACGCCGGAAACGGAAGAATACGGCATATCCTCATTCGTTTATGAAAGGGTCAAGCCGTTTCATCCGCAACGGCTAATGGAATGGATGGAGGAATGGCCGGAGGAAATCGTCCGGGCGAAAGGCATGGTATGGCTTGCGACACGAAATGATTACGCTCAAAGCTTAAGCCAAGCTGGTCCTTCCATTCAATTCGGGCCAGCCGGTCAGTGGGCAGCTGCCTTGACTGAAGCGGAGCGCGAGGCTGTGCTGCAGGAGGATGCCGAGCTTGCCGGCTTATGGCATGAGGAATACGGCGATCGTATCAACAAAATCGTATTTATCGGAATCGAAATGAATCGAACGAAGCTGATCGACTCGCTCGACAGCTGCTTACTGAGCGATAGTGAGCTAACGCAGGATTGGAGTGAGTTCCCGGATTCTTTCCCAAATGCATCGAATGAGCAGTTGGAATCGACCGTTCATTGATGCAGGTATTCTACGAAAATTTTTTCGGAGGTGAATGAAGTGAGAGTAATTGTGACGCTTGCTTGTACAGAGACGGGTGACCGCAACTATACAACGACAAAAAACAAACGGACGACGCCGGAGCGGTTGGAGGTTAAAAAATACAGCCCGCGGCTCAAACGGGTTACGGTCCATAGAGAAACGAGATAACAGCAGCGATGAGACGATTGGATGATAATATCCAGTCGTACACCAAGCAGCTGCTCGCTGCAACAACTTAGCTGCTCGGACGATAGGGGCTGTCTCAGGAGAAATGCTCCGGAGGCAGCTGTTTTTTGCGTGCGGGCATGAAAAAGAGGAGGCTGTACGGACAGAAATAGCAAGAAGGGCATATGCAGCTTCCGGTCTCAGGCATGAGGGCCGCATGTCAAGGTAAAATGAGATGCGTGAAAATGCGTGAAAAAAGCAATTGACAGCTCTTCAGATCATTGGTAACATATGTTCGTGAACACGCGTTCATACATATCGTTCGGGCCGTCCAAGTGGAGCAGCGCGAACGTTTTGATGAGTTGCTTTGCGGCAGGTTGAGCCTGAACAGGCTGTTATTATTTTTTAAAACAAAATAAACGCGTGTTTACGATAATGCCGGTGTTTTTACTTTGAGAGGGGGGATGCGAATGTAGGAGGCGTGATTTTTTTACTTTGGGAGTATGAGAAGGCGCAATTGCTTTTGCAGCATATACATTCGATAGCGATAAATACAACCTAAGGGAGTCGATAAGCTTGGACAATAATATTCTCGGAACACGGACGATTACTCAAATTGGACTATTAGTTAACGATATTGATGAAACCTCGCAAGCTTATGCGGACTTTTTCGGGGTGGAGAAGCCAGGCTGGTTCTGGACAGATACGGTAGACAAGGCGCAAACGGAATATAACGGAGAATCGTCGGCGGCTCGCGCTAAGCTTGCCTTTTTCGACATGGGCTCCCTGCAGCTTGAGCTCATTGAGCCGGATAACCATCCGAGCACTTGGAGAGAGCATCTTGACAAGCATGGGGAAGGCCCGCATCATATTGCCTTCGTCGTTGACGGTATGAAAGAAAAGGTTGCTTCGATGGAGAAGAACGGTATGGCGTTAGTCCAAAAAGGAGAGTACACCGGCGGACGATATGCTTACATGGATACGTTTAAGCAGTTGAAAATGATGCTGGAGCTGCTGGAGAACGATAAGGAATAGCGGATTTCAGATACAATAAGCTGCACAATACAGATCTAGACAGGAGGAGTAAGCTACATGAACATACTGATTACAGGTGCGAATCGAGGCTTGGGCTTGGCGCTTGCTACAGAAGCGTGTGAGCGCGGACACCATGTACTGGCTGGTGTCCGCGGCCCTGACTCTGCTGCTGAGGACTTGCAGGAACTGCTTGCGAAGTTTACCGGACAATTGACGATACTGCCGCTGGATGTCGCGGATGAGAACTCGGTCCGTTATGCTTGTGAGCAATTGAAAAGCCGAATTCGCAGTCTTGACGCCATTATTAACAGCGCAGCGATATTGCTCGGGAGGGACCAAAAGCTGGAGCAGCTTGATATGGAGCAGGTGGAGCAATCCTTCCAGACGAATTTGTTCGGCCCGATTGTGGTGCTCAAGCATTTCTTGCCGCTGCTTCGCCAAGGAGAGCGGCAAAGCATTATCAATATTAGCTCGGAAGCGGGCAGCTTTGCTGGCGCTTATGGCGGGGACTATTCCTACGCGCTCTCCAAGTCCGCTCTGAATATGTTCTCCGCACAGCTTCGCCGCGAGCTGGCGCCGCAGGGCATAGTCGTTCATGCGCTTCATCCGGGCTGGATCAGAACGGATATGGGCGGCGAGCAGGCACCGTGCGATGCGACGGTATCCGCTGCCGGCATATTGAATATCATAGAGCGGAAAACGGAAGCGGAAGCGCTGTTTATCGATCATCAGGGCGCCCCTATGAAAGTATAAGGTGCTTAAGTGAAGAGAGGGAGAGTTGGATGAAAACAGTAGTCGCCTTAGTAGGTGATTTCTATCATAAGGAAGAGCTCGCGCGCGAATCGCTGCTTAAGGCGCTGGCTGAGCGCATCGCTGCAGCGGAGCTGCAGGTACATTTTGCCGCGGATACGGACAGCTTGATAGCTGCGCTGGGGAATGCTCCCGACGCCGTTATATTGTTCGCTGAGGACCGGGTTTCCCCCATAGCGCAGCCAGAATCGAAAATGGATGACCTCTGCGGTATCGGATCAGATCGTAAGATATGTGGAGAATGGCGGAGGCTGGTTAGCCTGGCATTCAGGGCTCGCGTCTTACCCGGTAGACAGCAGCTATACGCGAATGCTTCGCGGTTATTTCTTATCCCATCCCGAGCAGCATAAGCCGGTGAGCTATATCGCTGCAGGCAACGGGCAGCAAGGGACATTCGAGTTCGTTGACGAGCACTATTTTGTCCATTGCGATGAGGAGAATACAGAGGTTTTCCTTCGTTCCGCATCAACGGATGGCGAGTCGATTGCAGGCTGGCGTCATCGGTTTGCTGCCGGTAGAGTGAGCTGCTTAACGCCGGCGCATCGTGAAGAGGGCTTGCTTCATTCGGATTTTTCGGGCTGGCTGAAGCGTGAAATAGAGTGGCTTGCCGATTTAAACTCTAAATAATAAAGCAAACGGGATACAAGAGATCCGTATCGACTCAATTTTAGCGGATTGATGCTTTGGCTAGCCCCCAAAAAAAGAGCCGCCAGGCAAGGTCTTAGACCGAGCCAGGCAGCTCCTTTTTTTGCTGCTTACAGGTATACAGCTTTGCCGGTTTTGGACGATTCATAGATCGCTTCAAGAATTTGCGAAACGACGAAGGCCTGCTCCGGTTTAACGACAGGGTCGGTATCCTCGTCGATGGCTTTCAGCCACATTCTCATTTCGAGATCGGCGTCGCTTTCGGTTTTGCCGTCGTAGAAGGCAACTCCGCCTGCATTTAAATCAACTTTCGTCATATACAAACGGCTGTGCTGCTCGCCATTAATGCGAAGGCCATCCTTCATATCCGCGCCGCCTTCTGTTCCGGACAACGTACACTTGGCTTCGTCAACTTCAAGCGTGTTGAGCGCCCAGCTGGATTCCAGCACGATCGTAGCGCCATTTTCCATGACGATCATTCCGAATGCGGAATCCTCGACCGTGAACTTTGCCGGGTCCCAAGGGCCCCAAGCGTTTGCGGCGTTTTCGCGCTGCGAAAGCTTATGGTAGGAAGTACCAAGCACGACCTTCGGCTTATAGTTGTCAAGCATCCACAGCGTCAGATCCAGCGCGTGAGTGCCGATATCGATAAGCGGTCCGCCGCCTTGCTTCTCCTCATCAAGGAAAACGCCCCAAGTCGGCACCGCGCGGCGGCGAATCGCATGCGCTTTCGCGTAATAAATGTCACCAAGCTCGCCAGCCTCGCATATCTTCTTTAAATGCTGGCTGTCTGGACGGAAGCGGTTGTTATAGCCAACGGTAAGCTTCTTGCCCGTACGGCGGGCTGCGTCCAACATGCGCTGAGCATCGTATGCGGTTTTGGCCATCGGCTTCTCGCTCATGACATGCTTGCCGGCTTCAAGCGCAGCGATTGCGATATCCGCGTGCGAGTCGTTAGGCGTACAGACGTGAACGATTTCGATTGAGGAATCGGTCAACAGCTCCGTATAATCTTTGTATACTCTTGCGTCTTCAGTACCGTATAAGCCAGCTGCTTCAATAGCGCGCTGCTCGATAATATCGCAGAACGCAACGATTTCAACGTTATCCAGCTTCTTTAGGCTTGGCAGATGCTTACCGTTTGCAATACCTCCACAGCCGATAATCGCAAGTTTATATATTTTGGACATGTTTAAAAGCCTCCCAGTCGTTTCATACGATTTATAATTGCGGAATTTTGTGACGAGTGCTCTTCCGGTATTCGGAAGGAGTGACGCCGAATTTTTTGCGAAACACAGCATGCAGATAGTTTCCGCCGGCAAAGCCGGCAAGCTTGGCTATTTTCTCCACGGATTGCTCGCTCTCCTGCAGCTCGCGGCATACGGCATCAAGGCGGATGTCTTCAAGAATCCGACTGAAGGTATGTCCGTGATGGAGCTCCTTGAACAGCCGCTGAATATGCCGGGAGCTCAGGTTAAGCTTATCTGCAACGTCATCCAGCGTGATAATGCCGTTATAGTTAGCGTAAATATACTCCATGGCGAGCCGGTAACGGTAAGCCTTCATATCGCGCGTCGGCAGATGCTTCTGCTCGCTTGCGCTGTCGTAAGCGCGAACGGCGCGCAGCAATATTTGGATAACCGTTTGCTTGATGGTCGTGTAGCTCCCGACAAAATTATCGCTGCAGGCCTGGTAGGCCTCAAGAAAGCGGGGCATCGCTTGGTGCAGGTCATTAGTCGGGAATAGCGGAAGCGTTCTTAGCTTCTCGATACAATCGCGCGCTTCGGCGGCTTCCCAATCATCCGTATGGATAGTATCGCCGCCGTCCTGCGCTGCCCGGTCGATGATGCCGACGTGCAGGCAGAGCTCATCCATTGCTTCAAGGACATCTGCTTCTTGATAATGCATAATATCAGGTCCGGTTAAATAGAACATGCCCGGCTTAAGCGCGTATTCTTGATCGACAATAATGACCTTTCCTTTGCCCTGCGGTATGAAATGAAATTCATATTCCGCATGCTTGTGAAATCCGACAATTCTACCGGGAGGAAATTGCGTCAGATGGAAGCGCAGCACATGAATGTCGTATTGTCCCCACCTGATGCACAGCTCAAGACGCTCAAGCGCATCCTGGCGTTCATGCATCACCTCGTAAGGGAAGTTAGGCATGCCGATTCCTCCTCGGAGTACTCTGTTTTACTCGTGCGGTTACTCGCTCAGCTCGTCAATCCGAACGGAACGATGCTCGCGGGCGGACAGATTCGAAGCTTCCATTAGCTTTGTCAAATCAATGGCCAGGCTAATATTTTCGTCTGCCGTTGTGTTGTTTTCGATATGCTGAACCCATTGCTCGAAAGCGCTCTCTCTTGCCGGCGGAATGGCCTGCGCTGTCCATTGCTCAGAGGATTCGGCACCTGGAGCGGATGTGCGAAGCAGCAGCTTGTTGTTAGGCGTGCCGTACAGCAGCGTTCCTTCCGTGCCATGTACCTCAAGCGTAAACGGGGAATGATTGTTAACGAAGCCGGCCTCTACGATTCCGATCGCGCCGGAAGGAGCGGATAAGACCGATACCGCGTTATCCTCCACTTGCTTGCCGGTCAGGTAACCGAAATGAGCCGATACCTCCTTAGGCATTTCGTTCATAAACAGTCTGGTCAAATACATAGGATGACAACCCAAATCGATTAATGCGCCTCCGCGGCATTCCTCTAAGCTGTAGAAATGCTCAGGCAGCCAGTTCGCGGTTGCCCCGTTATGAGACAAGCGGGCCCGTACCAGCGTTATTTTTCCAAGTATGCCTTGGGATAAAATATCGCGAATCGCTAGCGTATAGCCGTCATTTAAACGAGGCAGCGATACCGTTAATTTTACATTATTTTTGGTTACTTCATCCAGTATGGCATTCGCTTCCTTCAACGTTGCAGCTACAACCTTTTCTGTGAAAATATGCTTGCCCGCTCTTGCCGCCGCTACCATAACCTCTTGATGCCTTACGGTCGGCGCGTCGACAATGACGGCGTCAATATCGCCCTGCTTCAGCATTTCATCTAAATTTTCATAGAAAGAAGCACCCAGCTTCCCGGCAGCTGCCTGTCCGCGTTCCGCGATTTCATCCCATACCGCGACGATTTCCGTACCCGGATGCTCCTGCGCTTGCTTCGTATAGTCCCATGCGTGCACATGCCAATAACTGATTTTACCAATTCGGATCATCGGTTCATCTCTCCCTGCGCGTCTATCGTGATTTCATCATTCGTATACAAATATATGACAACAAATATAATCTAACACATTTTATCGCTTATTTTTAGTGTAATTTAATGACTACAAATATATGAAATTACGACATTATTTCTGTTTGTTTATAAATACTGCTTGCGATAGCCACGCGGGGATAAGCGAGTGATTTTTTTGAACGTTTTGCCGAAATGGGAAAAGTTATCAAAGCCGACGGCAGCGGCAATATCCGTTATGCTGGTATCGGATTCGCGGAGCAGACGCTGCGCTTCCTTTATTCTTGTTAAAATGACGTAATCGGAAAAGGTGAAGCCTGTCATCTCCTTAAACATGCGGCTCAAATAGTAGGGGCTGATGAAAAAATGCTCCGCAAGCCCGCCAAGCCGAAGCGGCTCTGCAAAGTGAGCGTTAATATAGCGGATCACTTCTGATATTTTCGCATGCATGGGCGTTGCATGGTGGAGCGGAGCAGGCTCGTGCTGCTGCGTATATCTGGCTGAGAGAAGCAGCAGCTCGGTTAACGCATAAGGAGGAAAAAGCTCATAGCCGTCAGGCTTCTGCCGGATCTCCGTGAGCAGCCTCCGCATGATTTGGTCAGCTGCCAGCTGCTCCTGCCTCGGCAAGCGTATGATGTGGGATGGCTGCCGGAACGGCGTTAATAAGAGGCCGGCGTGCTTTCCCGCTAAGCGGCTGATCATCGCGTCATCGAAGTGAATGATGATGCGTTCATGGGAGGAATCGCCGGTTTGCATCGTTTTGTGCAGCTCATGCTTGCGGATGAAGACAAGGTCTCCTTGCTCGACGGAATAAGAACGATCGCGTATAAAATAGATCCGCTGTCCGGACAGCATATAGTAGATTTCATAATAGTCATGGTAATGATCGTCTTCCATCGTGTAGGGCGCTGAACGCTTTACATACTCCACGTACAGCTCGGGAGTAGAGCCGAAGCTGCAGGTTTCGGGCTGATTGGTCATCCTGGATCCGCTCCTCTTATTTTTACCGCAAAAAAAGCGGTGTTTTACAAAAATAAAGCATGATATGCAGAGAATTATATCACTCTCATGCAGTATGATGAAAGTAAGTAAATCGAGGGAGGAATAAGGATTATGTCAAAAAAACGTTATGTATTGGTAGGCAGCGGCGGCAGAGCTGAATTTTTCTATGGCGCACTTGCAGCCGATTTCAGGGATACGTCGGAGCTGCTCGCTTTTTGCGATATTAACCAAACCCGGATGGACTATGCAAACCGCATTTTAGTTGATAAATATAAACATGCTTCTGTAAGAACGTACAAATCGAATGAATTCGATCAAATGATCGAAACAGAGAAGCCGGATGCGGTTATCGTAACGAGCGTGGACCGCACGCATCATACGTATATCATTCGGGCGCTTGAGCTTGGGTGCGATGTGGTTACAGAAAAGCCGATGACGGTCGACGAGAAAAAATGCCAGGAAATTTTGGACGCGGTTGAGCGTACGGGCCGCCATGTGCGGGTAACGTTCAACTACCGATATGCGCCGCATCATACGAAGGCTAGAGAGCTTATTGCAAGCGGTACGATCGGCAAAGTAACCTCCGTTCACTTCGAGTGGCTGCTCAATACGCAGCACGGCGCTGATTACTTCCGCAGATGGCATCGCAACAAGCATAACAGCGGCGGCTTGCTCGTGCATAAATCGACGCATCACTTTGATCTCGTCAATTTTTGGATCGGCTCGCAGCCGGAGTCGGTGTTTGCTTACGGAGACCTTTTGTTCTACGGACGTGAAAATGCGGAGCAGCGCGGCGAAACGCAATTTTATGAGCGCGCGACAGGAAATAGGGTTGCCGAGAACGATCCTTTTGCGCTGCATCTGGATAAAAATGATCATTTAAAAGCGATGTATTTGGATGCGGAGCATGAGGACGGCTACCGCCGCGATCAGAGCGTGTTCGGGGACGGCATAAATATTGAAGACACGATGGGCGTGCTCGTCCGCTACAAAAACAACGCGATCTTAACGTATTCCTTAAACGCTTACTTGCCTTGGGAAGGTTATCGCATCGCGTTTAACGGAACGAAGGGCCGCATTGAGATGAATATTGTCGAGCAGTCGTACGTCAATTCCGGCGGAGAGAAATCGCAGGAGGGCGCGCTGCAGGAACAAACGATTAAAGTGTTCCCAATGTTTGCCGCTCCGTATGCGGTCGAGGTAGAGGAAGGTCTCGGCGGCCATGGCGGCGGTGATCCCGTATTGCTGAACGATTTATTCGGAACGGCTGAGGAAGACCTGTTCAACCGCGCGGCTGATCATATTGACGGGGCAAGATCGATTCTTACGGGCATCGCAGCGAACCGTTCGATTCAAACGGGGCTAGCGGTACAGATCAATGACCTTGTGAAGTTTCACAAATAGCGAAAGGGGAGAATCGGGAATGAAGCCATTTTTGGACGACGATTTTTTGTTATCGAATGAAACGGCGAGACGGTTATATCATGATTTTGCGAAGGACATGCCGATTATAGATTATCACTGCCATCTAAGTCCGCAGCAAATATTCGAGAATACGAGCTTTGCGAACCTTACGGAGGCTTGGCTTTATGGCGACCACTATAAATGGCGGGCGCTGCGCGCGAATGGAATAGAGGAGCGCTACGTAACGGGCGGCGAAGGCGTGACCGATTACGACCGCTTCGAGGCTTGGGCAAAAACGGTTCCGCAAACGATCGGCAATCCGCTTTATCAATGGTCGCATTTGGAGCTCCGCCGTTATTTCGGCGTGTACGAGCTTATTAATGAGAAAAATGCGCCGGCGATTTGGGAGCAGGTTAATGCGAAGCTGGCGACTGGCCGGTTTAAAGCGCGCGATTTGATCAAGATGTCGGGCGTCGAGGTGATTTGCACGACAGATGATCCGGTTGATTCGCTTGCGTATCATATCGCGATCAAGGAGCTGGAAGATTTCAACGTGCAGGTGCTGCCGTCTTTCCGGCCGGACAAAGCGCTTGAGATAAACCGCGGAACGTTTCTGGAGTGGATCGGCAAGCTTGAGGCTGCGGCGTCCAGCGCGATTGAGAGCTATGATGATTTGCTTACCGCGCTTGCGGCGAGAGTGAAGTTTTTCGATGAGGCCGGCTGCAAAGTATCCGACCATGCGCTCGATTACGTTGCTTACGCCGAGTCGACGAAGGCTGATGCTGAGGCTATTTTCGCCAAAGCTTTAAACGGAGAAACGGTTAGTCTGGAAGAAGAGAAGCAATACAAAACGTATACGCTGCTTTTCCTGGGACGCCTATATGCCGAGCGGGGATGGGCGATGCAGTTCCATATTAATGCGGCAAGAAACAACAGCTCCCGCATGTTCGGCAAGCTGGGACCCGATACCGGCTTCGACTCGATCAACGACAGCGCAGTGGCATACCCGCTTGCAAAGCTGCTTGATGCGCTGGATAAAGACGATGCGCTTCCGAAAACGATTCTTTATTCGCTTAATGCGAAGGATAATGACGTGCTCGGCTCGGTTATCGGAAGCTTTCAGGGCGGCGGGGTGCCGGGGAAAATTCAGCTTGGCTCGGCGTGGTGGTTCAATGATACCAAAAACGGTATGCTGGACCAGATGAATGCGCTTGCTAATTTGGGCCTGCTTAGCCGCTTTGTCGGCATGCTGACCGATTCCCGCAGCTTCCTTTCCTACACCAGGCATGAATATTTCAGACGCCTGCTTTGCAATCTGCTTGGCGAATGGGTCGAAAATGGCGAGGCTCCGCTGGATATGGAGCTGCTCGGCGATATGGTTCAAAACATTTCCTACCGCAACGCGAAAGCTTACTTCGGTTTTTAGCCTTAAGAAACGTTCTGCATTTCCGCTAGTCCGGCGGAAGCTGCGGAACGTTTTTTGTGTTCAGCCGGTAAGCGGCCATTACATATTTGAGCATTTGCGGCCCGGCTATGTTGGCGGCGATGCCGAATAACTCGGAATTAGCCGTTTTTCTGCAAAGCAAATAGAAGGCTGTGCCTCCAATGAGCTCGAACGCGATAAATTCCTTCCATTTCCATGCGGGAATCACGTAGACCGTAAATTCTTTGTTTCGGGCAGCTCGCGCTCGTTTAAGCAAAGTGAAGGTCCTCCTGCTAATTGGCACATTACAATCGTAATAGGGTATGCCAAGCGGCTTATCCAACATTCGCAAGAGAATATGAAATTATAGATTAGGAAAATAAAGTCTAGGACTAACGATGCATATTAATAACTTAGGCATTACAGTCGTTGACTTTATTTGCCAATAGCGTTACTGTTTTTATAGGAGTTTTATTGGGGGATGATAAATTGGGATACTTATATATTAAAAGGGGTATGGATATTTTAATATCTTTAATTGGGTTGTTGATGTTGAGTCCGGTAATACTCTTAATAAGTATGCTAATTAAGTTTGATGATCCAAAAACTACAATATTTTTCAAACAACTACGGGTGGGTAAAAACGGAAATTCTTTTTTTATTTACAAATTCCGGACAATGCATCAAAATGCAGAAAATATTCTAATGGAAAACAACAATTTATATAAAAAATATCTTAAAAACAATTACAAATTAGAACAAAATGAAGACCCAAGAATAACAAAAATTGGTTTATGGTTGAGGAAAACTAGCATGGATGAAATTCCGCAATTGATAAATGTATTAAAAGGTGAAATGAGTTTAGTTGGACCAAGACCTGTCGTGCCTGAAGAACTTGAAGAATATAAATCAAAAAAGAATGAATTTCTTTCTGTTAAACCTGGAATGACGGGGTATTGGCAGATTTGTGGAAGAAGCAACGTTGGTTATCCTGAAAGAGTCGATCTTGAATTGTATTATGTAAAAAGAAAATCACTTATGTTTGATTTATTAATAATATTCAAAACAATTCCTTCTGTTTTGAAAAAAGATGGCGCATTTTAAGGTTGGTGTTGGTTGTTTATGGAGCCGTTTGAACATAAAAACAAGTTTTATAAGGGTTGTGCTTGGGGTATTTCTATATCACTGATAATTTGGATACTTATTGTTTATCTTATTTATAAAATTATTTAAGTGTCTTTTGTCCATAAGGAGATTACTGCAACATAATGTAATCTCGCAGATAATCTTCAATGCTCGATAAGGAAGTATTATAATAAAGCGCATAAACAGGCACTACTGAACTGTGACCCTATTTGTGGACGGTTTATAACAAACAGCCCTAGGCTTAACTAGCAAGGAGATGACCTCTGAATTCGTCGGGGGTCATCTTTTTT
>NZ_LMRV01000035.1 GCF_001428245.1 Paenibacillus sp. Soil522 | reverse complement strand
GATTACAGGCGAAATTAAACGGCCTCAGTCCGATGGAATTTAGGACTAAGGCCGCATAACTGGTTTTTATTATTTGTACTGTCTACTTGACGGGGCGCAGTTCACTATCGGGCAGTCCCTTTTGGGTTGAAATCACAGCGGCGGCAGGTATATCAATTGGGAGCGTCGCGGGGAATTCGCGGGCAAGCAATAAAAAAAGCCGCTGCACGCGTTAAGTACTGCCGTGCAGCGCCCGAAGTACGCCCGCATAGTAAGAAAATGGACGAGGCACGAACTGATCTGCCCGGACGAAGCGCTGCACAGCCGTCAGCTGTCCGATCAGGTCGCCGAGCTCAACGCCAAGCGCAGACACCTCGGATAAAGAGCCTTCAAACATCGCAATGAGCTCATCAAGATCCGCCTCGTAAACGCCAGCCACTTCTTCAGCCTGCAGCTGCAGTTCAGTCAATGGCACTTCGCACACAAGGCCGAATACGTCGCTGACCTCGCGGTCGATGAAAGGCTTGCCATTCACTTCTCCGCTTGCTTCTTCTCGTATCTGCCCGAGCGGGATGAGCTGCTCGAAATGCGCGGTTACGCCGAGCTCTTCCTCAAGCTCGCGCATGGCTTCGCGTATCGTTTCGCCTGTGGTCAAATGACCAGCTGCCGTTATATCGTAGCAGCCTGGATTCGTATCCTTGCCGGCCTGCCGCAGCTGGAACCGCACGAACCGGCGGTTCCCTTCACGGCGGGTCAGCCAGCAATGGAATGTGCGATGCCAATAGCCATGCTCGTGCGTCTCGGCGCGCGTCGCCGTGCCCAGCGGCCGAAGCTGCCCGTCATAAATATCGAACAGTTCCTCAGCCATGCGCGGAAGCCTCAAGCTGGGATGTGCAGTGCTTGCAGCGCGAAGCTTTGACCGGCACCTTGGACAAGCAGTACGGGCAATCCTTCTCTGTTGCTTCTATAGGCGCTGCTTCCTTCTTCTCATTGCGGCGAAGAACATTGATTACTTTGACGAGCAGAAAAATACAGAAAGCAACAATCAAAAAGTCCAGCATAACGTTAATAAATTGACCGTAGGCTATGTATGGTGCCGTAGTCGGGTCTGTAAGTCCAGCAATTTCTTCTTTAGAATAAAGAGGAATCTTCAAATCTTTAAAATCCACTCCGCCCAAAATCCAGCCAATCGGCGGCATAATGATATCGTTGACGAGTGAAGTAACGATTTTGCCGAACGCTCCTCCAATGATGACCCCGACCGCTAAGTCGATGACATTTCCCTTCATTGCGAACTCTTTAAATTCCTTGATGATTTTCATCGTGTTCCTCCTAAAAGTTTGGATAAGATAACCGGCAATGCCAGCAACAGCTTATCATTCCTTTGTTGCCCGTTTCCACTCTGACCATTCTATCATAATAGCCGAAGATGGGGAGATGGGAAACTATCACTGCTTTTTTGACAAAAATCTGCAAAATTTAGTGAAAAAAAGAGAGGATTTTTGTGAGAATTGTCGAATTTCTTTATTGCAAGTAAATTTATGGATATTTAAGGAGTCTTATGGCCTATCCTATCATTATTGGGAATCCCTATTATTTAGTTCTATCGATCATTATTATGTGCTTTGCGTCCTATACTATGCTCAATATGATTGAGCAGCTGCAGCCGCGGGAGCGGACATACGGATTCAACTGGATCATTGGCGGAGCCTCCGTTTTTGGGCTGGGTCTATGGACAATGCATGTCGTATCACTGCTTGCGTCAGATTACAGAATGGTTATGGATTGGGGTATGCTGGTCGTATTAGTCGTATGTGCCGTTATCGTCTATGCCGGCTTGGTTATTTTGAAGAAGCAGAAGCTTTCGCGGGGACGTTATTTATTTAGTGCTCTATTGATGGCGCTTGGAGCCACAATGCTCCAATACATGTCCATGCTGTCCGATTCGGTCATTAAATTGGAAATGAACTGGCTGCTCTGTTGGTTATCCTTTGGAGTCAGCTTTGCAGGCGCTTATTTGGCCTTTTACTGGCTGGAGGCAAAAACGTCCAGGTATAAGTTTAAAAGCTCCTTGTCGCTCGGATTTTCTAACATGGCGATGCATCAGATTGGCATGCATGCGCTGAAAGTCGAATACAATGATATTTTATCGACGGATTTATTGAACGATTATTTACTGATGATTGCCTTCTTGCTCGGGATGTCTACTATAATTATCCTCAGCTTTAGCCTGACAACCTGGCTCGCGGCGAGCAAATACAGCCAGATCAACGAGCGGTATAAGCTTCTTGTCGAAAACTCAATGGATACGATCGCCTTAATCAGCGACGGGAAATGGGAATTTATGAATCGAGCCGGACAGCGTATGTTCGAGGTTCAGTCAGAGAAGGACATTATCGGAACCAGCGTGTATAACCTGTTGGATGACAAATACCATGTTCAGATGGCTGCTTTGCTCGCAGCGGGACAAGCAGGCGAGGATGCATCAACTAACCCGGTTGAGCTGCAATGGATGTCGGTACAGGGTACGCTGCTGCATACGGAGATGGTAAGGGCAAGCTCAACCTTTTCGGGCAAGCAGATCGAGCAGGTCATTATTCGCGATATTTCTGAACGAAAGAAGAATGAGGAGCTGCTCATTAATTCGGAGAAGCTCTACGTAGCAGGTCAATTAGCCGCTGGTATTGCCCATGAAATCCGAAACCCGCTCACCTCGTTAAAAGGCTTTTTGCAGCTCCTTTCATCCGGACGGGGAAATATGGGCAATTTCTACGACATTATGAAATCCGAGCTTGTGCGCATTGAATCCATTGTCAGTGAATTGCTTATGCTCTCCAAGCCGCAAATTTATGAGTATGTCCATAAGGATTCGCGGCAAATTATGGCGGATACAGTTAACCTGCTGGAGACACAGGCGATTTTGCACAACGTCATCATTGAATTCCATGCCGATTATCGCCCGCTGTGGGTAGTCGGCGTCGAAAATCAATTAAAGCAAGTGTTTATTAACGTGCTCAAAAATGCGATTGAAGCGATGCAGAGCGGGGGCGTGGTCACGATCGATATGACCCTTCATGAAGAACGAAATGTATTGATCCGGATTAAGGATGAAGGTTCGGGCATTCCGAAGGAGCAGCTGTCTAAGATCGGGCAGCCATTCTATACGACGAAGGATAAAGGAACGGGACTTGGCTTAATGGTCACGTACAAGATCATCGATAACCACCAGGGTCAGATCACGGCTGAAAGCGAGATCGGGGTTGGGACAACCTTTATGATTAAATTGCCGTACAAGGAACAGCCTATTGCGCCTGTCCATGCGCAATAGGCTGATACTGTATTTTGCGCCAAAGACAGCTCTTTGCCGGTAGCTAAGGGGGGCGGGTGAATAATGAGATTGAAATTGAAACCTAATTTTAAAGGCGTCGTAATATGCTTAAGCAGTCAGGATTTACGATAACAGGAGTGGAGGTCGTTTTGATGTTCAATCGTTTTTTGGCTAGTATCGGTATCGGGTCTGCAAAGATTGATACGCTGTTGGAGAAGGCTCGTTATGCGCCGGGCGAAGAGGTTCGGGGTATCGTGAAGATGCAAGGCGGTAACGTGGAGCAGCGGATTGAAACGATTCAACTATCGGTAATGACAGAATATATACGCGAGAGCAATGACAGCAAAATTACGCAGCACGGGGAGATTGGACGCTATCATGTCAGCGCGCCGTTCACGCTTCAGGCAGGCGAAAACCGCGAGGTGCCTTTCTCATTCCAGCTGCCTCATCAAACCCCGCTTACGATCGGACGCGCGCCCGTATGGGTGAAGACGGAGCTGGCGGTTATCGGCGGCGTCGATCCGGGTGATAATGACCGCATCGAAGTGGTTCCGACCGTTCCAATGAATACGGTGCTGGAGGCGCTTGATTTGCTGGGCTTCCGGTTGCGCAAGGCTGAGTGTGAGTACTCCTCCCGTCTCGGCGGAAAAATGCCTTTCATCCAAGAGCTGGAGTTCGTTCCGACTACGCAATTCCGGGGGCAGCTCGATGAGCTGGAAGCGATGTTCTACCCGTCGGACCGCGAGCTTGAGCTGGTGCTGCAGATCGATCGGCGTGCGCGCGGCTTATCCAGCTTCTTTGCAGAGGCGATGGATATGGATGAATCTTTCGTGCGGATCCGCCTGACGAATGAACAGCTGGCAGCAGGACCGAATGCGCTCTCCCGTCAGCTGTCCGATACCATCGCGCGATTCGCTTAGAAGGCTCTAGAATAGAAGTCAGCCCGGGAGTGCTCCTGCAGGAGCGTTTCAGGGCTTTTTTTTGCGATTATATGGAGTGCTAGGGGATGGAGCTGAATTGTTCCGATACGCTGGCGGACAGATGCTGCATGAAAGGGGAGTAAAAGCTTATATTTCACCGCGAAACCGAGCTTTTGTCGCCAAAGGACGACGCCAGCCGTTTACACTTGGTATAATAGCAGGAGGAGGGGATTTACGTTGGCAGAACCGCTTAAGGCCGTGTATGACGGATTATTTTTAGAACAATTTGCCTGCTTGGTAAAAATGGCATGGAGCCCGTTTGATGAAGCTCGCTTCGTGGAGCGTGTAAGGGACGGCAGCTGGACGCAGCTTGAGCTCAAGGCGCGTACACGAAAAATAACAGAAGCGCTGGGCGCCGCATTGCCGCCTTCTTATGAAGAAGCGCTCGCTGTTTTATATCAGATAGATGAACAATGTACGGGGCTGGCCTATTTGTTTTTTCCGGATTTCATAGAAGTGTTCGGGATGGAGCCGCAGCACTCTGCGCTCTCGATAGCCGCGCTGGAACGCTTTACGGAGCGTTCTACCTCTGAATTCGCAGTAAGAGCCTTTATTCTAAGCGATCCGGAGCGTATGGCAAAGCAAATGCTGGCATGGGCAGATCATCCGAATGAGCATGTCAGGCGGCTGGCGAGCGAAGGAATCAGGCCGCGCCTGCCGTGGGCGCAAGCGCTCCCGCTCTTTAAGCGCGATCCGTCGCCGATCGTTCCGATTTTGGAGAAGCTAAGGCGTGATCCTTCACTGTATGTGCGCAAAAGTGTTGCAAACAATTTGAACGATATTGCGAAGGATCATCCGGAGCTTGTCATCCGGCTAGCAGCGGCGTGGAGCGGCGAGGACGCAAAGACGGATTGGATCATCCGGCATGGCTGCCGCACGCTGATTAAGCAGGCCAATCCGCAGATCATGGCATGGTTTGGATATGCCGAGCATGAGGCTGCGGATGAAGCTGCTCTTCCGCTTGTGGCCGCTGCTGCTTTGGAGCTGTCTCAACATTCGGCAGCGATCGGCGGAGAGGTGACTTTACGCTATCGCGTGCAGCTGCGTGAGGGTGAGGGAGCCAAGCTCCGTATCGAATACGGCATTGCGTTCGTGAAGTCCGGGGGCAAGACGTCGCTGAAGCGGTTTCTGCTTTCTGACCGCGAATATGCCGGCGGAGCTTCTGCATCGGGTGCACGCGTTCATCGCTTCGCGGATTTATCGACGCGCAAGCATTATAGCGGACTTCACCGCGTGACGTTATGGGTAAACGGGAGAGAGGTGGCCGTTTCCGAGCTGCTTGTGACGGAGGCTGATCCGGCATGACGATTGGAGCGAGAGTGTTAAAAACGGGGATGGCGGTCGCGCTGGCGATCTACCTAAGCAGCTTGTTCGGCTTTGCATCCCCGCTTATTGCTGCAGTGGCGGCTATTTTTACGATTCAGCCATCGATTTACCGGTCATGGCAGCGCGTAGCGGATCAGGTGCAAACCAACCTGCTTGGAGCGGTCATAGCGATTGCGGCCGTTCGGCTGTTCAGCCATACGCCGATTGCGGCTGGACTCGTCTGTATTGTTGTCATTCTGATCAGCATCCGTTTGAAAATGGAAAGCACAATCAGTCTGACACTCGTTACGGTCGTGGCGATCATGGAAGCGAACGGACAAGGCTGGGATGTGGCGATTGAGCGGTTATTGATGGTGCTGACCGGTATCGGCGCTTCATTCGCCGTTAACGTGCTCGTCTTCCCGCCGCGCCCAAGGCGGCAATTTACGGAGCAGGTGCATCAGGCCTACTCCCAGCTTTCCTTGCTGCTGCGGACTGCGATCTCCAATGAAATGAAGGAGCAAGTATTCCGCGAGGAGAAGGATAAGCTTCATGAGACGCTGCGCAAACTGGAGGAGCGCCACGCCGTATTCGAAGAGGAGCGCAAGGTGCTTGCCCGGACGAGGACGAGCCATGCCCGGCAGCTGCTTGTATCGAAGCAAATGATTAAGACGCTGCAAAAAGGAGCCGACCTTCTCGACGTGGTGGAGGAGCATTATTTCGCCTCCCCGAGCGCTGGAGAGTGGGCGCTTCGCTTCGACCGGCAAATCGAGGAATTGTCGAAGTATCATGAGCATATTTTGCTGAAGGCTGAGGATAAAATGAAGCCGAATGCACTAATCGAGCCGGAAGAAAAGCGTGAAGCGCGTCTCGTTCAGGACTTAACGGCATACATCATGAATGACCCGGATGAGCATAAGCGCCTCGTCTTTGTCGCTTCGGGGCTATTCGAATACGCGTATCACCTTAGGCGTCTGGAGAAGCTGCTCGATCAAGTGCAGCAGCGCGCGGAAAGCGCAAAGCGCGGTGCCGGGGAGCCGGAAGATGAGAAGCTGTAGCGGCTTCCCTTGTATGAGATGCATCGCAGCAGGTTAGCAGGCAGCTGAAACGAGGTTGCTGTTACAATAAGGGTTATGGAGACAAAAACAGCAGGAAGGAGCGATGCTATCGAGCGCTCCGGCCTGCTGTTTTTCGTAAATATAAGAATTTATAACTCAACTTTCGGTGCGACCAAGCCTAGGTTGTGAAGTTTAGCAGGTGGAAATCCTGCTTGGCAAGGTTAAAGCTAAGCCACCAATAGCGAGTCTTGGACGGCTGGGAGTAATTTCAGACGTTAAGCGTAGACAGCCAGGTAGCAGGCCTGAATGTGATAGAGCCTCGAAAAGAGTAAACCGGAGAGGTCGACGTTTTCAAAAGTACGGAAGACAACACTCATTTCATGCGTTAAAGGCGAGGATGAATGAGCTCTCCCGGGGTCGAAGAGCCAGGCATGCTATACAATGACTTCACAGTAACTTGGGAGACCCTACCCATTCTTCAAAAAGGAAGTATGACAAACAACCGATCACAAGGAAGATGTCAAATGATGGACAGGGAGTCGGATCACTGCGTACTACCGATGAAACCGAGTAATGTCGGCAAAGGGAAGGCAGTGACATATCATCGCTCTTGCTAAAGACACATTTTCTACACACAGGGGTAGGCCGAAAATGCAAACAAAACTAGCCAGAATAGCAGAGATTGTAAAAGAAAACCCAAAAGAGCAATTCACATCGCTATATCACCTCTTGAACGAGGAACTGCTGTCCCAATGCCATCGGGAACTGAACGGCAATAAAGCAACAGGTGTCGATCAAGTAACGAAAGCAGCATATGAGGAAAATCTGGAATCAAACATCAAGGGCCTGGTAGAGCGGCTAAAAAGGAAAAGTTACCGACCGCAGCCCGTAAGAAGAACATATATACCCAAGGATGAAAAGAGCAAAAGGCCGCTAGGCATCCCTTCTTACGAGGATAAAATCGTGCAGTTGGGACTGAACAAGATGCTACAGGCCATCTACGAACAGGACTTTCTAAACCTATCCTACGGTTTCCGACCGGGAAGAAGCTGTCATATACGCTGAAAGCGCTGAATAGCATCATCGAGCTTGGAAAAACCAGTTATATCGTGGATGCCGACATCCGCAGCTTCTTCACGAATGTCAATCACGATTGGCTCATGAAATTCCTTGGAGAGAGAATAGCAGACCCGAGTATTCAAAGGCTAATCTGGCGCTTTCTGAAGGCCGGGGTTATAGAACAGGGCACGTGGGAGCCGACGGAAATCGGCACTCCTCAAGGGTCCCTGATTTCGCCGATACTTGCAAATCTCTATCTGCATTACGCGTTGGATTTATGGTTCGAGATTGCAGTAAAGAGAGCATGCCGTGGCGATGCAAATATGATCAGATACGCCGATGATTGTGCGCCACGAATGCGCGGCGCGTAAGCGCCAAGCAATGCTGAACAAAAGATGAGGGTGGGCCCCTCGGAGCCGCTGTACAGGCGGAGGCTTCAAACCACCTTAATCTGCTGCGGATCTGAGGGAACACCGTTCCATCCTTTCTTCAACTGCATGCCCAGAAGCGCGTATCATCTAGCCGGTGTAAGTCCGGTCACGGGAGGGGCCAAGCCCCCGTGTAGCTTGGATACCTGCGTACGGCGAAATCTTTACGCAGAAGCGTATCGAAAAAAGTACTGGTCGGAGACCAGGCTAGTGACATGCCAGGCCGTAACATAAAGTGAATCCTCCCTCGTCGTCAGAAGGGCCTCGCAAGAGGGAAAGAGGATGCTGTGAACTGGGGAGGCCCTCCCCTGCACAGAAAAAAAATCTGTAAAGAGGTACTCTATAAGTCAAAAGACGAAATGAGCGGCCTGCAGGAAGGGAGTCCGAGGGGCTCATAATACCTAAGAACCGTAAGACAACATAACCTGTGGGAGGGAAGGAGCCCTGCTTTGTTCAATCTTTTTGAGGAGGTACGAGTGAGTGAATGCCATCAGGCTAACGATACCCAAGGAAAAAGTTCAACAACTCCAAGAAAAGCTAGGTCATGCAGCCAAGGAGAACAAGAAGCGTAAATTCCACGCTTTGTATGACAAGATCGAGCCACTAAATATGGCATCTCTTTTGATTGTTGAACGGTCATTAACCGCATGGCAAACAGTAAAAATAATATTAAAAGAAGTCGAAATAACGGTATAAAAATAGAAAGATAATATGAATAATTAAAATACTAACAATATTTAGAACAGTCAGAACATGATGCGGATTGGATTTACTTCACTCGACATTCGACTCCAGGTTGAATCGAAAGGGGTTGATCATTTAAGGTATAACTATTAAAAGTAAAGAAGAGTACTTAAAAATGAGAGCGTTTTAAATTATATCCCGAGGTTGGAAAGGAAGGATTGTAAATGGTAAGTAAAAGAAATAAATTTAAAAAGATGGTTGGCTATTTATGTGTTACTTCTATGCTATTTGGGTCAGTTGTCTTTATAGATACAAATGAATCTAAAGCTGAAGGTATCACAAAAACAATTACAATTGATGGAAGCAATGTGGATAAATATAACCGATTTAAAGGTTTTGGAACGGTAACAGCTAATAATACAAGTCGTTTGCTGCTAGATTACAAAGAAGAGAATCCGGATGCATATTGGGAAATGATGAATAAGCTTTTTAATAAAGATACAGGGGCTGGACTAACTCATGTCAAAGTAGAGTTAGGTGGCGATGTTAATTCATCTTCAGGGACTGAGCCTGCAACCATGCGTTATGCAGATGAACCAGCAAACGTGCTTAGAGGAGCAGGATTCCAATTTGCCGCCGATGCCAAATCAATCAACCCAGATATCACGACCGAAATCTTGCGTTGGGGTGAACCGCGTTGGTCATGGAATGGTGCTGCAAACAATGAATATGAAAACCGATATCAATGGTATAAACAGACAATCGATGCCGTTTATGATGAGTATGGTTTTAAATTAGATTATGTTGGAATCTCTCAAAATGAAAGAGCTCAAAATAATAATGGTAAAAATGAAATTGAGTGGCTGAAATACTTTACTTCAAAAATCAAAATAGAGCCAAATTATGATTCAGACTACAAAGATATTAAACTTGTTGCCGCAGATGGCTATCGTGATACAGCAACAATTAGTAGTACACTACTTAATAATCCAGATTTGATTGATGAAATTGATGTAATCAGTTCCCATTATGGTCTGACTGGTTCAAATGAATTAACTCAATTGCAAAATAAATTAATTGCTGCAGGCCAAAAGCCAAAAGAAGTTTGGGTTTCTGAAGGAATTGCACCCATGATAAATGCTCGCTATCGTGAAAATATGGAGCCAAATTATCAAGGGCTTGGAGGAAAAGCAGGGATTATCGATGTAACTTCGCGTATTATTTCAGTATATTCATGGACAGGAGCAGGCAGCAATCCATTGAATGCGGTTTCATTTGATTTTCAACCATCAATTGCAGCCTTTTATGAAGGTTCTTCCTATAATCCGAAACACCTGATTAGTGCGTATGATCCATGGTCTGGTTTTTATGAAGTAGATGGTGGGTTACAAGGAGTTCGTCATGTTATGAACTTTGTCGGATATGATGATCACACCACACCTGAAAATGAGCGCTGGATGTATGTTAAAGATGCTACATTTAGCGATGGAGCTTTCTTCGATGGCGGTGTGGATGTCGATACGAGTACTCATAATTATATGACATTAAAAGATCCGGAAACGGATGACTATACAACTGTTTTTGCAAATAATACAAAGGAGACACGTAAATATAAGATTAATACTAAAAATCTAAATGGAAAAGAAAATGCACCAGTCTATGTTTGGGAAACACGTGGGGCAGATGAAGGACAAGATTATGATGCTAACTGGTTTAAAAATATCAGCAAAATCACACCCTTAGATGGTGTATATGAAGTTGAAGTGAAGCCATATTCGATCGTGACCATTTCAACCTTAGATAAGGAATCTGAAGTTGAAGGCTTTGAATATCAATCACAACTAGTTGATTTATCGAAAGACACAATATTGCCTCTACCTTATACGGATGATTTTGAATACGATAAATATCCTATCGATGACAAAGGCAGAGACTATGTTGATCGTCGCGGAGGTACACCACGTTATACGACTGACCAGACTGCCGCTTTTGAAGTAGTTAAAAAAGCAACTAAACAGCTATCTAGCGGAAGTGCGGCACGTACGGATCTGGAAATTCCGGATGCAAAGGCTCATGGAAATATGCTACAACAGAAAATCACTCCTGACATTATTGGAGCAGATTGGGCAGTTTGGGGTGGAAAAGATGGCTCGGCGTCTACCAGTAACCCAACCGCTACTCTAGGTGATCATCGCTGGGTGAATTATAAAGTGTCTTATGATTTTTTATTAGATACGCATACACCTGAAGTAGAAGGAAGAAGTAATTATGCCTTAATTGGGGTACGACAAGTGAAAGCCGGTGGAGCAGATTCCCATGCACCATACAATGCACGTGTATATTCAGATGGAAGATACGAAATTCTTAAACTTGGGAAGGTTGAAAACAGTGGAACTATTGAAGGTTTTGATAACAAAGTCTGGCATAATTTAGCATTTGAAGCGAAAGAAAATGTATTTACACTTTATCTTGATGGGGAAGAAATCGCTGCTTATACGGACGTTGATTCAACTGTAATGGCTGGAAGGGCTACGCTCGGGTCCGGTTATTATGAAACCGTAATCGATAATTTACGTGTAGATCCAATTAAAGGATACGCTTACGAATCAGATAAATATGACAGTGCACAAGGTAAGAAATTCGATACGGAAGAAGAAGCTCTGAACAATACTGACACATTCTATCCAATCGGGTATGTTGGTAAATGGGATTATAAACAAGCGGGATTTGCACATTTTAACCGCACGCAAATGACTGCAAAAACAGATGTTCCTGTTTGGAACGGAGTGACTGTAGGATTCAGGGACTCAACAATGGTACAAGGGACTTTGAACAAAGTATTCTATTCCGGAGATTGGTCATCGAACAATGCAAATGCCTGGGGAACTTCAGGGGAATCTTTTGAAATTAAGTTTAAGGGCACTGAAATCAGACTATTTGGTATAACGAATCCATCAAACGGAAATGCAGATGTTTATTTAGATGGAGAATTAGTAGGTGTTGCGAATTATGTGAATAATAGTGAAATTCATCAAGTGGTATGGTCTTCAGAGATTCTTGAAGATAAAGAACATACTCTTAAAGTAGTAGCAAAAGAAAAGTCTACTAGCTTTACCAAAGCAGAAATTGAAACGACCGACCCTGTATTAGCA
The DNA here is from genome assembly GCF_001428245.1 of Paenibacillus sp. Soil522. GTDB lineage: Bacteria > Bacillota > Bacilli > Paenibacillales > Paenibacillaceae > Pristimantibacillus. The sequence goes on along the minus strand of NZ_LMRV01000035.1, from coordinate 85,886 downwards.
GTCAACAAATTAGTTGCTAAGAATATCGTTAAAATATCGGATGAAGCACAAATAGGGAATGAAGAGAATACAGTTTATGCATTTAGAAAGAATGGCAACGTCTGGGGCTCAAATGATACGAATGCTTGGGCGCATTTTAATGATGATCCGTATTTGTTGATTAACTTCACGGGTCAAGGAATTGATTACCTGGCGGGGACTGGAGTAAAATCACAATATAATTTCGAACTTGATGGTGTAGATATGGGCAACTACAGCATAAATCCCGACGGCGTGATGTATTCGGTAAGAGGCCTGGAAGAAAAACCGCATACATTGAAAGTTTCACTGAAAGATAATGTAAGGAAAGAAGACTATATGGATTACCGTGGAGTTAATATCTACAGTACTCCTAAAGCAAGTAGTACTAACAGTAGTATGATCTTCGATTTTCAAGGATCAGGTTTCAATTTATTCGGAGCGACTCCTGATGCATTAATTGACGTGTATATCGATGATCTATTGATCGATGAGAACTTTAGAATTTATTCTAAAGGAGACAGACAAACTTCTTATAACATTCGGGGACTTAAAAATACCAAACACACTGCTAAAGTTGTTGTCAAAGCAGGTACATTTGTTTTGGACGGTATTGATGTAATTACAGGCATAAATAAAGTTGAAGTAAATAAAGTAAATCTGCAGCAGTTGTATGATGTAAACCAAGATAAAACCAATAAACTAAACCGAGGAAAGTTGGAAAGCCTTCCATTCAGCACTATTAGTAGCAAAAGCAGTATTACTAAATCCACAATCTACATTAGAGGAAGTGGTTGCTGCAAAAATATCCTTACAGGTAGCAGTAGAAGGATTAACTGAAAATAAAAGCGTATAAGTATCAAAAAGCACTTCCAAAGCGTGTTTCATTTAATTGTTGAACCCGGGACTAAGTAGTTAAAATCCGCTTATCCCGGTTTTTTTTGTTAATTAATAAGAAATTTTGTGCATATGTACTGATAGACGTTAAGCTCCCATGAAAATTAAATCTGTTGTTACTGAAAAAAGACAATAGTAAAGAACTCAACTTTCGCAAAGCGAAAATCTGCTTAACTGTATGATGCGACTGAATAACGGCGAATTCAATACGGAGGTTGCAATATAGAAAAACACAGCTTCGTTTGGTAAAGTGAGAGTGTCGAAGCAATCACTACCATACAGAAGAGGCGTCCTCTACATGATAGAGCAAAACGTACAACAGAATCAACTTCCAAATGCAATCAAACCAGCCTTCAAAGAACTGAAAGTACTACAACACTTGAAAGCTTTCTAGATTTAAGGATCATGCGACCGACAGCTACTACAAAGGATTTCGGATGCTCACGCTAGGCTGGTCGGACGGTCATACATTTATCCCTGTCGACTTCTCCTTGCTGGCTTCGCTCAAGTCCCAAGTAAGTGGCATCATGGGAGGGATCGACAAGTGAACGTCCGGCTTTCTTTAAGTGTGCCAAATCCTTGCTGCGTCTACAAAAGGAGTTTCAGGGGAGTTCCTATGATCTGCTTGTTAGTCACACCATAATTGTTTTCTCTCGTTACATCCTACTAGCATGGCAACATCGTCAAAGCACCAACCACCGCACATTGATCAATTAGATTGGGCGATTGCTTTAAAGCAACTCATCGATTTGATCGAAGACGTCGCCAAGAAGGCCAACAAACACAACTTCAGCAATGGATCGCCGGTTTGCCTAGTTACATCAAGGCTTACCTGCCCAATTTAAGCTGCGAAAGTTGAGTTATAAGTTTCACATTTATAAATAAGCTTATATTTCACCGCGAAACGTGCTGTTGCCGCCAAAAGACGGCGACAGCCGTTTACGCTTGAGGGATGCTAAAACCTGCTCATTAAAAGTTGCCAGCTTGTAGAACGGACAGGCTGCCACGCTGTTTATTTATTGATCGTCTCGGTTTTTATTGCTGCCCTCATGACGGCGAGGATGCTGCATATGCGCTTCCGGATCATCGTCATCATCATGCGGAATCAGCCTTGGATCGGTATGTCCCTGGTGATGGTTATTAAAGAAGAGCTCGACCAGCTGCCATTCTGTCGTGCCAAGCATGGGATCGGCCGGGAAAATATCTCCGCGTTCAAGCTGCTCCTCACGGCCCCATTCATTTCGGTAAGTACCCTTAACCTCAACAGGCTCGCCTGACATGGGATTCATCTCACGATAGTTATTTAGATTGCTCATTGTGTCAACCAACCTTCCTATGCTTATAATCCGTGCTTCGGCACCGCTGCGCGATCGGCAACTGATTGCTGCTCACTGGCAGATTCTTTGCTTGCTTGATTGCGGTCTGCTTTCGATTGCGCCTTGCTTGCCTTTTTCTGCAGATCGGATGGCTGTTCGCCTGACATGTGATCACCCTCCTGAGGAATTTATCGTTAGCTCTAACGAAACGAGCCTGTGCCGCCATGGACGGCTCCAGCCGTATACGCTTGTCTTCACAAGAAGATCCTCAACAGTGTGCCACAAAAGGAAGAAATGTATGAGTCCGGATTAGAGGATGGTATGTGGGAATCTTATAATAACCGGAGTCCGCATGAGGGACAAATCGTATCGCGCTCCGTGACCGTTTCGTTACAAGCCGGGCATGGCTCGGAAAATGGTAATGAGTGGCCGCGCAACGTCAAACCAAGAAAATAAGGGCGGCGCCTGATGCGCCSCCCAGCCGTTCGATAACGTCTGATTCTTCATATTCGCACAACCTCACCCGTTCACCTGATAGCGGGATTCAAGCTGTTTGCCCCCGAACCACATAACCAGCACGGCGGTAATCGAGACAAATATTCGCCATGGCTCATCGACGAGATTGCCGATATTGAAGCTGATCAGCGAGATGCAAAATATCATAACCGCCTTGCCGAGCAGAGTAGCAAGCAAAAAGGTGTGAAAAGGCACTTTGCTCAGGCCGGAGACGATCGTAATGACCACGGATGGCGTGAATGGGAAGCAAGCGAGCAGAAACAGCGGCGTGAAGCCTTTGCGTTCGATCCAATTGAAGAACCGCTCCGATTTTGGAAAACGTTTCTCCAGCCATCCCTTCACGTTGCGGCCAAGCTTGCGGCTAATCCAGAATACGGTTATGCTGCCTGCGGTTACACCGATCCATGAGAATAGAAATCCGAAGCCAAGGCCGTATATGTTCGCATTAGCCGCAATGATGAGAAATAACGGAAGGAAAGGAAGAAACGATTCAATCATCGGCAGTATCATGCCGGGCAAAGGGCCCCACTGCGAATAGCTTTGCAGTGTCCATTGAATCGAATCAAGATCCAAATGCTTTAGGTATTCCAGCCAATTGTGCCAATCATCCATAAATTTAACCCCGTTCTACTTATTTGTAGCTTGTTCATTTATAGCAAACGCATGGAAAGGGAACCATAAATAAAAAATTCCGATCATTCCAAACAGAATGGCGCTAATCCAGAAGACGGATGCCTCTCCGTTCCAAGCGGCCAGCAAACCGCCAGCAGCCGGACCGACCATAACCCCGATTCCTTCAACGGTGGATAATAGGCCCCAGCCAAGCCCCTCTTGCCTTGGCGGAACATAGGCGGCGAGCAGCGCATTCCATGCGGGTAAAATAGCGGAGTAAGACAATCCAAGAGCAACCGCTATAAGTAAACAATACCAGAACGTCAGACCTGAAGCCAGCGTGTATAAGCCAAGCGCGAACACGCCGAAGCCGACTGCGAGAAACCATTTTTTGCCGCCAAACTTATCGGACAGCTTGCCCATCGGAATGAGCCCGGCAGCAGCGCAAAGGCCTCCGGCCGTAAGGAGAATCGAGTACTGCGTGCCTGAGAATCCAAGCTCCTTCTCCGCGAAGCCCGGTAAAATCGGCACCAGCATGCTTGCGCCCATCGTTTGCAATATCATTCCCGGAAGCAATAGCCTCATCTGGCTAAGCTGCTCTTTAAGGATGGTAAGCTGCTTGCGAAGCGGCATTCGATTCGGCGTATTAGCTCTCTCTTTGCTCATGAAGAGCGTTAACAGGCATGCAGCGACGGACATGCTGACGAGCAGCTTGTACGTAAACGATACGCTGAAATCGAGCAAAATATTACAAACAATCGGGCCGCCGCCAATTCCAGCCATCCAAATGGTGTACAGCGTTCCCATTTGGGTTGCGCGCTGCTGCTCGGTCACCTTCGTCAGGCAAGCGATCCAAATCGGCGACATACCGATGCCGTATAAGGCTGCTGCTCCGATGAACATCCATGGCAGCTCCGCAAATTGCAGCAAATAAACGCCGATAAGGGATATAATCAGCCCTGCTTGCACAACGATACGGATAGAAAAGCGGTCTAACAAATAGCCGATGGCTATTTTAAGCAGCGTATCGGTTATATAGTGTGCAGAAATGGCCGCTCCGATAACGTCGGGTGCGAGCCCTAATGTTTTGGCGCCATAAATCGGCAGTAAGCTGACGAGCACAGCGCCTCTTACAAATTCAACAACGAACAAAATAACGGAGATGAGGCGCATCTCCGCTCCAAACCAACCGTTCTGATTAGTACGCACGGACAGGCTCCTAACTATTTATAGAGTTGATGCTTTCTCCATTATACGCAAATTGGATAAAATATCCAAAACAATGCTGTCCGCTGCCGTTTGCGCGGATTGAAGCTGCTTGATACATAGCTTGCTAATAGTAAGACGTAACGGATCATGAACGAGTTTCAAAATATGTTCCGTCAGCTCATTCGCCTCATTGGCTATGATAGCTGCACCTTTGGATTCGAGATACAGCGCATTTTGCTTTTCTTGACCGGGAACAGGCCGGTAAATGAAGACAGGCAGCTCTGCAGCGATAGCTTCGGAGAGCGTGACGCCGCCGGGCTTGGTTATGAGGCAATCAGAGAGTGCCATCAGCTCATGGATTTGTTCAATGTAGCCATAGACGTGCAGGCGCGAAGCGCCTTTGTGGGCTTGGAATTGTTTTTCGATGGTATCCTTCATGAGCAGATTGCGTCCGCAAACGAGCGCGACCTGCACCTTATCATCATTCAGCAGGCCGCTGCAGATTTGGGGAACGTCTGGCATAACGCCTTGCGCGCCCGCCATGATGAGGACGACGGGTTGATCGGGCCTTAGTTTATAGCGTTTGTAGAGCTCGCTTGTGGCCGCAGCCGTGCGGAAGCCGCGCTTGAGCGGAATGCCGCTCACTTGAATATCGCTATCCGGTATGCCGAGATGCGTGAGCTCAAGCTTCAAATCCTCGGTTGCGACGTAGTAGCGCTCAATGCTCGGATGTACCCAGCGGCGATGCAGGTCGAAATCGGTTATAACGGCATAGGAGGGCGGGTGGTAGTCCTTGCGCCGTTTAAGCTCCGGCAGTGCGAAGCTCGGAAAGGTATGCACGACGATATCCGGCTGCTCAATTGCGAGAATACGTCTGATTTTGTCTCTTCCAAAGGAATGAAGCAAGCCGCCAAACAACGAGTCATGCTTCATCAGCCTTGTGAAATCGTACATCCAGCCGTAGAGCGAGGGCATATGCGTGTAGCTTTTTAAGTAAAAGCGCCGTGTAACCTCGTTTAGCCATGGATGTGACTCTGCCATTAGATCCACCATTACGGTGCGATAATTGCCGAGTTCCTCAAGCGCTCCCTTAATCGCGCGGGCTACCTGCAGGTGACCTTCTCCGTAAGATGCGTACAAAATTAACAATTTCGGCTGTGAATTATTTTCGAATCTTATCATAGGTACACCTCCTGCCGATAGTTTAGCGGACTTTTGTCATGCGAACGTGAACGCAGTTTGGTTACTTTGTATAATTTTTGTATAATGGATTCGTAATCCATCCTATTTCAAAATTGAAGGAGCGATGATTAACGTGCAATTCACGAAATTGGGAAGATCAGGTTTACGAGTAAGCCGATTATGTCTGGGTACGATGAATTTTGGCGTGGACACCGACGAGAGGGAATCATTTCGTATTTTAGATGCAGCATTGGATGCAGGCATTAATTTTATCGATACCGCAAACATTTATGGATGGGGCGAAAATGCAGGACGTACGGAAGAAATCATCGGAAAATGGTTTCAAAAGGGCGGCGGGCGCCGCGAGCGTACCGTACTTGCTACTAAAGTATATGGCGATATGCATGATGCTCATGACGGTCCTAACCGTGATGCGGGCTTATCCGCTTATAAAATTCGCAGACATTTGGAAGGCTCACTTAAGCGCCTTCAGACTGACCATATTGAGCTGTATCAAATGCATCACGTGGATCGCAGCGTCAACTGGAGCGAGCTGTGGGGATCATTCGAGACGGCAGTATCGCAAGGCAAGATCGGCTACATAGGCTCAAGCAACTTTGCCGGCTGGGATATTGCGGTCGCGCAGGGTGAAGCGAAGGCTAGAGGTTCAATCGGGCTTGTGTCCGAGCAGCATAAATACAATTTGCTGTGCCGTTTGCCGGAGCTTGAGGTACTGCCGGCTTCACAGGCGTTAGGTCTTGGCGTTATTCCGTGGAGCCCGCTTGATGGCGGCTTGCTTGCGGGCAACCACCGCCGCAAGGACGGAGGCCGCCGCAGCGGCGATTCGAAACGGCTGGAGCAGCGCCGTGATCAGCTGGATGCTTACGCGGCGTTCTGCGATGAACTTGGCGAGCCGGAGGATCTTGTATCGCTCGCATGGCTGCTTGGCAACCCGGCTGTAACGGCTCCGATTATCGGCGTACGTACGCAGGATCAGTTCGAGCGCTCGCTTCGCGCAATCGAGATCTCCTTGGACGAATCGGCGCTGAAGCGCATCGACGAAATATTCCCGGGTCCTGGCGGAGACGCACCCCGCGCTTACGCCTGGTAAAACAAATCGCCCCGTTTCCAGTAGTTGGAAGCGGGGCGATTTGTATACTCAAATCAACAAGTTAAACAGGACGGGGTCCTTGTTCAGTTCAAGAAATTGAAAGCCCTTCTTGGTCATGCGTTCAACGAGCGGATCGTAATCCTCCCGGTGCTTGAGCTCAATGCCAACTAATGCGGGGCCGTTGTCCTTGTTCGATTTTTTCGTATATTCGAAGCGGGTAATGTCATCGTTTGGTCCGAGCACCTGGTCGAGAAATTCCCGCAGCGCTCCGGCACGTTGAGGAAAGCTTACCATAAAATAATGCTTATAGCCCTCATAGATGAGCGAGCGCTCTTTAATTTCCTGCATCCGATCGACATCGTTGTTGCCGCCGCTCACGACGCAGACGACGGTCTTGCCTTGGATCTGATCGCGGTAGGCGTCAAGCGCGGCAATCGGCAGCGCGCCTGCCGGCTCGGCTACGATAGCATTCTCATTGTACAAATCCAGCATCGTTGTACACACTTTTCCTTCAGGTACGGCAATAACATCGTCGAGCAAATCTCTGCAAATCTCAAACGTCAAATCGCCGACACGCTTCACAGCAGCGCCGTCTACGAATTTGTCGATTTGGTCAAGGGGCGTAACTTCGCCCGCATTAAGCGAGGCTATCAGCGACTTTGCGCCCTCCGGCTCAACGCCGATTACCTTCGTTGCGGGAGAGACGATTTTAACATAGGTGGAAACTCCGGCAGCCAGGCCGCCGCCGCCGACAGTTACGAAGACGAAGTCGGGAGCGGATTCAGCCGCTTCCATAAATTCTTGGCCGATGGTTCCGTTTCCTGCGATGATCTTTGGATCGTCGAAGGGATGAATAAAGGCCATTCCGCTGCGACTGCTCTCAGCGACAGCCTCCGCATAGGCATCATCGAAGGTGTCGCCCGTTAAGATGACCTCCACATGAGATCCGCCGAAGAAGCTGACCTGCGATACCTTTTGGCGCGGCGTCGTGCTCGGCATGTAAATTTTGCCGGGGATTCCGAGCGTCCGGCAGGAATAAGCTACGCCTTGCGCATGGTTGCCGGCGCTTGCGCATACAACGCCCTTATCTAACGTCTCCGGCGCCAGGGAACGCATCAAATGATAGGCGCCGCGTATTTTGAACGAGCGAACAACTTGCAAATCCTCTCGTTTCAGCAGTACATTACAGTTGTAACGCTCGGACAGCACACGGTTATGCTGGAGCGGTGTACGCGTAATGACATCCTTTAAATGCATTTGCGCTTGAACGATTTCTTCAAGCCCGATGCGGTGTAACGGTATGTTGTTCGTGTTCATGGGTGTCCATCCTTTCGGCTTTCCTTAATCAGCGGTATAGATTATTTGATCATTATAGCACTATCATCGCGTGTTGACGTATTGGAAAATGGTTTCATACGATCTCATAGGGGGAGTAGAATGGTGAAATTGCTGAAAAGACTGCTGGCGGTACTCATCGTTATGGTTTTGCTGCTAGGAGGTGCGGTCTGGTGGCTGCTGTCCTATATGGCCCCGGACGAGCAGCTTGACCTGCGCTACGCGCCTATGGATGTGAAAGCGAAGGCGCTGGATATGGTTAAAAAATTAAAGGCGGAGCTCGTCCTGTCGGAAGCCGACATTAACGATTTGATTAAAAAACATTTGAACAGCGAATATGCAAGCCGGGGAGCGGGCGGGTCTTCCTTAGAGCTTGCGAAGGATCTCCGTCTGGACGGCGCCGTATTCGAGCTGGAAGACGATAAGCTGATTGCGCGCATGAACGTTACCTATAAGGATCGTATTCCTGCCGAGCTTGATGCCGTATATTTGCTGGAGTGGCAGCCACCGAACATTGCGCTTAGGCCGCAGTCGCTGTCCGTGAAGGAAATGGCTTTGCCGGTCGGCCTGCTGGAGACGGTCATTATTCCGCTTGATTTGCCTGCGCAGGACGTTTTGAGCGTAAGGGACGTCCTGTTCGAGAAAAATCAGCTCCGAATACGGTTCAAGCTGCAAATACAGCTTCCGCTTTAATAATGGAAAACTAGCGAATAACGGCAGATTAAGGGCAGGTCCTTGATCTGCCAGGCATCACATCAGATAACAGGAAAAGCTCCATCTATTTTGTTTTCGTAGTGGTCTGTACTTTATTTATCAGGAATTTCTCCCTCTAATTTACGTCATAAACCGTTTGAGCGGCGGCTTTCTCCAGATTACATGGAGAATTTCCAGCTAAATGAAACTGTGGAGCGTAAAGGAGTCAAATTAACAGGAGTTTTTCCTGCAAATCATGCCGCTCGCTTGAGCTGATTTGGATGGGGCTCTTATTTTGCTCGTTTTATTAGTCTAACAGTTATAGAAGAGAACGGGATGATGATCGAATGATTAAATAAATTAATGAATTGACATAATCGTTGAGAATGGTTATCATATATACGAAAGTGATAATCATTATCACTATGTTCAAGTGAAAATACATATTCACATATAGAGGGATGCAGGGCATGCGGGCTTGCATGATGGGATGGTCATAACAACAAATGCAATATTTTTAGAAGGAGTGAGAGTTATGCAGACTGAAACAAGCAAGCCTTGGAATTGGCTGCTCTTTCCTTTCTCATCGGTAAAGGCAGGACCGGACTGCTTGTTTGCGGCTTCAGTCGGCCACGGTATTTATCAAATCGATGCGGATGGTAAATGGGAGAAGCTCGATCAGGGAATGGAAGATCTGATCAACGTGAACCGGCTGCAGCTGCAGCATGAATTGCTGCATGCCTGCACGAACAACGGCTTATACGAATGGAATGGTGAAGCATGGGACAATGACGGCTTAACGATTCCATGCTATCAATATCGTAAAATCGGCGGAACCAGCTACGCAGCAACGGAATATGGACTCTGGTCCAAATCAAGCTCCCGATGGGAGCAGATCGCTTGCAACGATAAACGGGTATACGATTTTATTAACTTGCCACAATATTTGATCATCGCGCATGAGAGCGGGATCTCGCTTTATGATCGCTTTATGGATGATTGGGCTCATTTCGAGCTGGAAACAAGCATCACAAGCTTAGCGGTGTTCAGAGGCCATTTGATCGGAACGAGCGATCAAGGGGAACTGCTCATTGGCGATAAGAAAGGGAGATTTGACCGGATCCGCTTCGGTAAGCCGTTTATTTTTTCCGTGCTGGCCCAGGGCAATGATATTTATGCGTGTACGGATCGCGGACTTTTCCAGCTCGCTTACCTTTGCAATCAAGTCACACTGCTTTCGGTAAAGCTTGGCTGTCCGGTAACGGATATCGACATGCAGGGCGGCAGCTTATATATGGCAACGCTGTTTCAAGGCATTCAAACGGTTAACGTCTAAATAAATACAAAGCAAGAAGCGGAGGAATGACAGGTGCCGAAAATACTTGTAGTGTATGCAAGCATGACGGGAAATACGGAAGAAATGGCAGAAGCCATTGTAGAGGGTGCGAAGGAAGCAGGCGCGGAGGTCGTGTCGAAGGAAGTCTTCGATGCGCGCGCGGATGAGCTTAATGATTATGATGGTATTATCATTGGCGCGTACACATGGGGAGACGGCGAGCTGCCGGATGAGTTTATCGATTTTTTCGAAGCGATGGATTCGCTTGATCTAAGCGGCAAGAAAGCAGCTGTATTTGGTTCGGGTGACACGTCGTATCCGATTTTTTGCGGCGCGGTCGATACGATTGAAGTGAAGCTGAAGGAGCTTGGTGCGGAGATTGCGGGTGATTGCATCAAGTTCGAGTACAATCCGTCTGAGGATGAAAAAGAGCAAGGCAGAGGCTTAGGGCGTCAAATTGTGGGCCTTACAGCGGTTGCCGGGTAATTCAGCGAGAAGGGCGGCCGGGTGCAATGGAGCAAATACCAACGGTGTTAAGAATTGAAGATTATAAGCTGGAGGAGCTGCTGCGCTGCCCCGAACGATTCGCAAAAATGAAATCGGGCCGCAAGCGGGAGCGCGGCGTAAACTGGCGGCAAATGGTCCAATTCGCGGCCAGCCACAGCGTAAATGATTATTATAGGCTTCCGGAAGAGGCTCGAACGCAAGAAGCGATAGAGGCTTCTGTTGAACATTGGTGGACGAACCGCAATTATAAATTTCATTCGGATGAGCATTATTTGCAAATGAAGCAGTTGGTAAAGGCGCATTTGACGGCTTTTTTGCTTGATGGCTCATGTCCGGGCATGCCGATCGTTTTCTATGAGCAGATGACGACCTATGTGGATGAGCTCGATTTGGAAATATCGCAAATCTTTCATTTGATTTCTGCCGATAATGAAGGCGCCGCTGATGATTATATCGTGCAGAAGCTAGCTGTCGATACGGATCAGGATGCGCTTGATTTATTGTTCCATATGACGTCGGTATTTTGCATGAATGCCTTCGAGAAGCTTCCGGCCCGTATCGAGGTGCTGTCGCTGCAGAGTGGCAGGCGAACGGTCTTTGTGCCAGATGAGGCGTCGCTCGAACGTTCATATGATTATATGTATTTAATCAAAAGCTTGCTGCCGGAGGCGGATGTGTTCAAGGTCAATCCCGGGTCGTCGGTACAGCTAGTGATGTAAGGAATGCCATACTATGATAGAGATTGCATAGCCCCCAATCATTTTCCGGATGCGAAAATGGTGGGGGCTCCGTTTTGTTATAGACAAATGAAACGGTTTTCAAGTAACATGGGCAGTAGTCATTTTTGCATATTTACACATGGGGAAGCGGGTTTTGCTGCCAAAACGAAGCGGAGCTTTCGAAGTAAGTTTTGCTGCGCAAAACTAAGCGGATGCTTACGAAGTAAGTTTTGCTGCGCAAAACTTGTATAAGGAGAGATTAGGTTGTCAGAGGAGCTATTACTTACGTTTCGTTCACCGCCTTTGCCATTTTTTATAGAATCAAACCGAATAACCTATCGCGCCGGCGAGGAGCATCCGAATCGGACGAACCTAGGCGTATTTGATTTGTTGTACGTGAATAAGGGAGCGCTGCATATAGCGGAGGATAACCGCCGTTGGACGCTGGGTCCGGGCGATGTGCTTATCTTGCGGCCGGACCGCTGGCATTATTCGACCCGTCCATGCGAGGAGGAAACGGTGTTTGACTGGATTCATTTTCAAACGGTGGGCGCATGGGAGGAGACGGTCGGCAATCAAAGCGGTTCGCTTAGAGGCGACTATTATACCTATGCCATCCGTCTGCCGAAACAAATGAAGCTGACATATCCGGAAGAAGCGAAGCTCATCTTCGCGCAGCTGCATGAAGCGGCCAAAAGCTCGTCGCATGGCGCTTTCTGGGATCGCCAGCAGCGGTTTCTGCATTTGCTGCAAATGCTGGATGAGGGCTGGCGCTCGGATGCCGCTAAAGCAGCCGTATCGGTAGCGGAGCGGGCGGCTGCCTATTTGAAGCTGAATTACCGCAGTCCCATCAGCAATACGATGCTGAGCGATGTGCTGCAGCTGCACACCAACTACATTACGCGCTGTATGACTGAGGTGTTCGATTGCACCCCGCAGCAATATTTGCTTTATTACAGGCTCGACCAGGCAAAGCTGCTGCTCATTAAGACAGACTGGACGATTGCACGGGTCGCGGAGGATACCGGCTTTCGGCAGACGCCTCATTTCTCGAGATTATTTGCAGCGCATACGGGAATGCCTCCGCTGAAATTCCGTAAACGGTTTACGACGTAATTTAGTAGCAAACTCATTTGTTCCGCGTCTTAGCGGGGCAGCGGCAGGCTAGCGGGGGTTGAGGGGAATAGCGAAAGAAAGTTTCGCTATTCAGCTGTTTGGGATGGTTTTGTTGAAATAGAGGAAGTTATTTACTCTATTTGGCCGTAATCGGCCGGGAAGCGGCAGGCTGGCACGGTTTTGAGGGGAATAGCGAAAGAAAGTTTCGCTATTCCAGCTGTTTGGGTTAGTTTTGCTGAAATAGAGAAAAAATTTACTCTATTTGGCTGTAATCGGCCGGCAGCGACAGGCTGGCGGGGGTTGAGGGGAATAGAGAATGAAAATTTTCCTGCTCCTGCCGCTTGAGTAAGATTTGATCAGCGGCGTTGCATAAAATATTTGCTTTTAACAAAAACTGGATTCAACAACGTGAAAAGGGTGGTCGCGATGATTGAACGGTTTTCGTTAACGGCAGATATGGGCGATATAGTTGAAATGTTTCAGGTAAGCAAGGTAATCCGGGGGCATACGAACCGGTTTAAAGTGGCGCCGACACAGACGGTGTCGATCGTGATGAATGATCGTTTTGATCAAAGGACGATTCAGGAGTCGAGATGGGGGTTATTCCCTTTTTGGGCCAAAGATGCGATTAATGCGGATCATATGACGCTGTCCGAGAAGCCCTTTCTGGAGCGAATGCTGCGGAGACAGAGATGTGTGCTGCCATGCAGCGGTTTTTTTGGACAGAAGCAATTTGGGAAAGAGCGCGATCCAAGGGCGATGCACATCGTCGTTCCGAGTCAGCCGCTGTTCGGAATTGCGGGCATTTATGACTGCTGGAAAAATGTAAGCGGCAAAGAGGTACGGGCCTTCACGATGATCACCGCCGCTTCGACAGGGGCGATGTCGGTTTGGCAGCCCCGTGTTCCGATTATTTTGGACGAGGATGGCATGGAGGACTGGCTCAATCCACGCATCACGGAATTTAGCGGACTGCGCAAGCATCTGGAAGCAATGGACTCCTATCTCATGCGTGCATACCCGGTAACGAACGCGGTGCATGATGATTTGTACGATTCGCCGGATTGCATCCGTGAGATTCGTCCGGATTTTGCTTGAGCAAGGGATTTAGCGAACCAACAGATATAAAAAACCAGCGGCAGCCTAGAACATAATGTTTTAGACTGCCGCTGGTTTTTTAGCTGGGTTTCTCCGTTAGCGGTTCGAACATGATGGAATACAGATCAATTTCTACCGCATATTTCGGCCTGCATTTGACCTCGATAAAGATTTTTCCTATGTATTCTCCAATAATGCCTATTCCGAGCAGCTGAAGACCTCCCAGAAACCAAATGGAGATCATGAGTGAAGTCCAGCCTGCTTTCGTTTCTCCGAACCACTTTTGAATAAGTGCGTAGGCACCTGCGGCAATACTCACAATAAGTAAAATAAAACCAACAGAACTTACGAAACGGATCGGCACCACGCTGAATGATGCGATTCCATCTAATGCAAATGACAGCATTTTTCTTAAACTATATTTTGAACGTCCCGCAAAACGCTCTTTTCGATCATAATAAACCTTCGTCATCGCGTAACCGATTAATGGCACGATACCCCGCAGGAATACATTCGTCTCACCGTAACGGCATAATTCCAGTACCGCGCGTTGTGACATTAACCGGAAATCTGCGTGATTCGGAATCAATTGAATACCAATCCGGGTCATTATCCGATAAAAAGTCAGTGCCGATGTGCGTTTAAACCAAGTATCGGTTTTTCGGCTGGCGCGTACGCCGTAAACGATATCGAAGCCTTCGTGAAACTTGAGTACAAAATCACGTATGACGTTGATATCGTCCTGTAGATCGGCATCGATTGAGATGACACAATCGGAGTGAGCGCCGGCAGCTTCCAAACCCGCAAGCAGCGCTTTTTGGTGACCGACATTCCGGGCCAGCTTTAGGCCGGTGATTTCCGGATGATTAGCCTGCTCCGTTGTAATCATTGACCACGTCCGGTCCTTGCTTCCATCGTCTACAAACAACAGCTTGCTGGTTACCGCGATTAGCTGCTCTTGCATTAAATGATTGAGAACCCCGCGCAGTTCCAGGAATGTTTCTAAAAGCACTTCCTCCTCGTTAAAACAAGGGACGACAATCGTTAGCACCGGCAGTTTCATCGAGAGCAGCCTCCCTCCCAGGTTTGTTAAATCGCTTCGTATACATAGATGCGCCATGCGGAATTGCGGTTATCAAATACATTCAGCAGTCTTAACCGATTGGCGCTTGCATTCATAATCGGAACGGAAGAGAATAAAAACCTGCCGCCCATGTCTTTAAATATTTTTGTATCGAGCTGCAAATGGCGGATTTTTTTCTTTGAGTTCTTTCGGTAGTCATATTTCTTTCCGAGTTCGTCGGCAAATATATAGCATCTTCCGCCCCACGTATCAAAATAGGTTTTCAGCTTGGCGTTTTTGTCCAATTCCTTTGCTATTATTTGACGAAAACGGTGTTTGTATGAAAGCGGATAGAAGTTATTGTAGGTATCCAACGTGTAAAAACCGTTATATTGCGCAATAGCCGGATGCAGCCCGATACTCGCCACCCGGTATTCGTTCATCGGCAATCCGATTGTTTTGCGTATGTCCGCGAATTGTTTAACAGCATAAAATTGACGGAAGGTTGGAGCTTTGCTGTTGCGGTATACGATTTCTTCATTGGACATAAACAGCACGATCATTTGAAGGCAGAGGGATCCAATCGCAAGCCGTCTGCCTAAACGCCCCATTTTCCACAGGATCAAACAACTGAGTGCAAACCCGACATAGATGATTAAAGGGTGAAGAAAGTGAAAACGTGCAAAATTAAAAGTGTTCAGCAGGCTGATTTGTTCCTTCAACGGCTGCCATGCCTTGTTAAACCAGAACGCGTACCAAGCTGAAAGCACAAGGTTTATAACAAGCAGAAGGAGAAACGTACGTTCCGTACGATCCCGGTTTCTTCTTAATGCGGTTAAGAAAAAAACGATTAATGTTATCGGTAAAATGACAATGGTATGTTTGGTTGCCGCATGGTGGTGGCCGAAAATGAAATTTTTAAAGGTGAGTCGAACGCTTCGCCATAAGCCTAAACGTGAAGAGACAAACTCATTACGGTTTGTCGCATCGTTTAATACAAGGGAATAAACAAGTCTGTAGTCAAGCAGGAGAAATAATCCGGTCATAAAGGCAATACTGCTTAGAAATACCGGATTCAAATCCCGTTTGACGATCAGATCCCTAAGCCAAAGCACACCGATGGCAAACAAAAAGAAAAAAAAGCCAAGCACAAGACTTGCATAAAACGGCAGAAGAGCAAGGGTTAACCACTCCCGCCATGAAAATCGACGGGCGCGAATATTCAAAAATGCCCATAATGCCAGCGGATATCCAAGCGTACTAAGCATTCCCGACGGCCAAAACGGGGTAAGAGCAAAGGCGGCCGCTACAAAAACGCGGATCGGCCAAGTTTCCGGCTCCTTCACCAAATGTGCTTTCAGAAGCAGATACATTCCGATAAAAGCAATAATCCGCGTGATAGTTTGACTAAACGCATAAGCGAGCATCGACGGGAATATTGCGTGAAGCAGCACGATACCACTAAATTCCGTACCTAACGCATTTCGCGGCAAGCCGTTGATCACCTGCGGGATGGCAGCATTCACACTGCCGAACCATTCTCCGCTTTGGACAAGAACCTTGTACCAGGCAATATTCGAATCCAAATTATCATGTACTCTGATATGTGCGTTTTCACCAAGGATAAACAATGGCGATACATACATGGCTATTAACAATAATGCAAGCGCGATAGCTTTTGATTCTGCGGTCAACTGCATTGTTTGTCGGGTCATGGCCCCTCCGTAAACATTAGAAGCTTCAGCTTGTTATTATTCCTAGGGCGAGGCATAACATACATGTTTCCAGAAGTGTTATCTGGAACTAACTGTCCCTTTTTATGTTAACCATGAAGGGGTCTGCATATTTTGAGAAAAAATGTTAAGCCTAAATGCTAGTTCTTTTGAGGGGGGAGAGTATCATTGAAATACTTACCGGATTTAAAAGACCATGCTGGGAAGCATGCTTTAATCTATTTAGCTGTGTTGATGATTTGGTTAAAAACATATGTCTCGCACCGTTTTCACTTTGACCTTCCCGTCTCCGGTTGGTATCAGGAACTTATTCTTTTCATTAGCCCGGTCAGTTCCATATTGATTATGCTAGGTCTAAGTTTAGCGTTTTTAAGAAACCGGTCTTATATCGCAATTGTTATTGTAAGCATGATGTCCGGTTTTCTCCTATTTATTAATATGCTTTATTACCGGTTTTTCAATGATTTCATTACCTTGACGGTATTGCTTCGGTCTACCCAATTAGGTCAATTGAGAGGGAGTATATCGGAGCTGTTGCGCCCGTCGGATTTTCTTGTATTCGTTGATACGGCAATACTTTTCCTATTGATATATCGCCGTAACAGACGCCGTGTTTGCGTCAGCCGAACCTATATTGTCTGTTTAATTATGGTTGCCGTTTCACTGTTTTCGTTAAATATGAAGATGGTGAATAAGATTCGTCCGGAATTACTGACCCGCACTTTCGATCGCCAAATCGTGGTGAAAAATATCGGCGCTTTCAACTATCTTGTGTATGATGCAGTGGTGACGGCGAGGATGAAAGCTAAAACCGTTTCTGCAGGCAGTAAAGACCTGGAAATCGTTAAAACCTATTTGGAGTCTATGCCAAAAGATGTATTGGACCCTGAAATGTACGGTTTGGCTAAAGGGCGTAATGTTTTTCTGATTTCATTGGAGTCCGTGCAAAGTTTCCTGCTTGAAAAGAAAATATTCGATCAGGAAATTACACCTTTTCTCAACAGCCTCATAAAAAACAGTTTTTATTTTGACCAGTTTTATCATCAAACGGGGCATGGCAAAACCTCCGACGCTGAATTTATCATCGATACCATGCTCTACCCGCTGCCAAGCGGAGCCGTGTTCTTTACACATAGTCAAAACACTTATCGTTCGCTGCCTGAGCAGTTGAAAAAAAACGGCTATTACCCGGTCGTTTTACACGGGAATAATAAGACATTCTGGAATCGCGATCAAATGTACAAAACCATGGGCTATGAGCGGTTTTTTTCAGCAGAGGATTATAATATTACCGAAAAAAATACTGTAGGGTGGGGACTTAAGGATATTCCTTTTTTTGAGCAATCCATGGATAAGCTTCGTGTTTTGCCGCAGCCTTTTTACGCGAAGCTCATCATGCTGACGAATCATCATCCTTTTGAGTTGAATCCGGAGGACAGGCTGATCCCGTTATATCATTCAAATTCAGAAACGTTAAACCACTACATAGAAACAGTACGATATACAGATGAAGCCTTAAAGCATTTTTTCAAAATGATTAAGGCTGCGGGGTTGTATGATAACTCAGTCTTTATACTTTACGGGGACCATTACGGGATATCAAAGAAACACCGTAAAGAAATGGCTGAATTTCTTGGAAAAGAAAAGCTAACCCCTTTTGATCATGTTCAGCTGCAGCAGGTTCCTCTGATTATTCATATCCCCGGCGTAAAAGGAAGAAAAATGAGTGTGGTTTCCGGTCAAATCGATCTTAAGCCGACAATTCTCCATTTGCTCGGGAGTGATTCCCTTGAGGGATTAGGCTTCGGCAATGATTTATTTGCTTTAAATAAGCCGCAGTTTGCAGTCCTGAGGGATGGCAGTTTTGTTACGGAGCATTACGTATACTCAGGGAACAAATGTTACAGCAAACCAAGCGGTGAAAAAACGGATCTGGCCTTATGCGAGCCCTTTCGAAAAAAAGCGCAGAATCATTTAAGATACTCCGACAAAATTATATTTGGAGATCTGAACCGATTCCTGATGGATGAAAAAAGCTGACAATACCCCTGAGGAACTGGTAGATCTGGAAGAAAGGAATGGATTTGCCGGCGGCAAGTCCGCCATTCATAAACAATTCCTCCTAACCGTTAGTACTCTCAGGTTACTAGACTTTCCAATAATTATAAATTGAAAATGAAAGTGCCGATAAGATCCGCTGCTTACTCAGCGGTTCGTATCGGCACTTTTTCGAGCAGCTTACCGACGAATAACGCAGACGGCAGCTGAGGTTATAAGCGGGCTCGTTGAAGTTCTGTCGTCAATAGAGGCACGACCTCAAACAAATCGCCCACGATGCCGTAATCGGCGACGCCGAAAATAGGGGCGTCGGGGTCTTTGTTGATGGCAACGATGACGCGCGATTGACTCATGCCGGCCAAATGCTGGATGGCGCCGCTGATGCCGCAGGCGATATAGAGCTGCGGCGTGACGACCTTGCCGGTTTGCCCGATTTGCAAGGCATAATCGCAATAGCCGGCGTCGCATGCGCCGCGCGAGGCACCGACCGCGCCGCCGAGCGCAGCGGCCATCGCTTGCAGCGGCTCGAAGCCCGCTGCGCTGCGCACGCCGCGCCCGCCGGATACGACGACGTCGGCTTCGGCGAGGTCAAGCTGGCCGCCGGTGCGGCGCACAAGGCTGCGCACGGCGGTGTAAAGCGGCGGCACCGTGAACGGCAGAGCCGTAACGGTGCCTATAATAGCAGCGGCGTCCTGTGGCTCTGCCGCCGGCAGGTTATTCGGGCGCACCGAGATGACCCACGGATGGCCCGGTATGAAGCTGCGCCGCTCGAACGCCTTGCCGGCGTAGAGCGGGCGAATGAAGCCGACGTCGCCGCCATCCTCAGATGCTTCGATGGCGATGACGTCGGCTATGTGGCCGGCGCCATGGGCCGCGGCCACGCGGGGCGCGAGCTCGCGCCCCATAGCGGTGTGGCCGAGCAGAAGCGCGTCCGGCCTCACCGCAGCCATGGCTGCGCCGAGGGCGGCGATGTACGCCTCGGGCGCAAAGGCGCGAAGGGAAGGATCGTCGGCGATATGTACGACGTCCGCCCCCCGCGCGATGAGCGCGGCGGCATCTTCCGCCGCGCCGCCGGAGCAGGCAAGGACGGCATGGACAGCGCCGTCCTTGCCTGCGAGCCGCCGTGCTGCGCCGAGTGCCTCCAGCGCCACCCGGCGGAGTGCGCCGTCCCGGCTTTCTGCAAATACGAGAATGGTTTTGGACATAGGAATCAGCTCCTCTCCCATAACTTTTACGATGCAATCAAACTCTACCTAAGAGGAATAAACTTCTTTCATTTCTATCTGCGCCTCTTTAAACGAAGGAGCTGCGCAGAGCGGGGGTTTTTCTCCAACCCATACCGCTAACCTCAGCCGAATGCCTCCCCCAGCCTCACAGAAGCTTTGCTTCCTCTCGCAGCAGCGAAATAAGCGCTGCCGCTTGCTCCGCCGGTGCGCCGGGGAGGCGTTTGCCCGCTGCGCGGGGCGGTGGCGGGAGCAGCTGCGTGCGTTCGGTGCGCGCCGAAACGCTCTCAGGTGCGAGCACGCCGCTGCCGGTCAGCTCCTCAAGCTCCACTGTGCGCAGCGGCTTGCGCTTTGCCTTCATAATGCCCGGCAGCGAGGGATAACGCGGCTCGTTTAATCCCTGCTGTGCCGTAATGAGCGCAGGCAGCGGAATTGAAACGGTTTCGGTATCTCCTTCCACATCCCGCTCGACTAATGCGTAACGCTCGGCGTTCACCGCTGCGGGGGAGCTGAGCAACCCGTCCGCAGGCAGGGAGCTTAGCTCTCCTGCAGTCATGATGGTCACCTTAACGGCGGAGGTTGCATGCGGCAAGCGGAGCTGCTGCGCGATCTGCAAAGCCACGCTTCCAGCACCGCTGTCTACCGCAAATAAGCCCGCTAGCAGCAGATCGGGGGCGAGCGGTCCGATTACGGCAGCCAGCGCGGCTGCGACGGAGGCACTGTCGTCAGGCAAGGCCGCGCTATCCAGCCGTATCGCCTCATCGGCCCCGATAGCCAGCGCGGTGCGGAGCGCCTCCTGCGACCGCTCGGGGCCGCAGGTAAGCACGATTACGGCGCCGCCGTGCTGCTCACGCAGCCGAAGCGCTTCCTCCAGCGCATACTCGTCGTAAGGGTTAATGACAAATTTGGCATCTCTTTCATCAACGCCCGATGGCGTTAACACTATTTTCTCCTCGGTATCGAACGTTTGCTTGAGAAGCACCACTATTTTCAGCATAGAAGCTCCCTCACTTATTCCGCTATTTTGATCACTCTGTCCATCAGTGCTACGATATGACGATTCGCGATGGAATAGACCGTACGCATTCGCCTTCTGAGCGGCATGTTCAACGTAAAAAGCTCATATACATGAAGCACTGCGGCTATTTCTGTAAGCGCTTTAAGGCTTGTCCGACTACTTCGCGCATAGGTGCTTGGTTACATAAACAGGCATAAAAGGGGGGCGGGGCATATGCCATCGTTTTTGGCATTTATACATGACGGCCAATGGTTGAAATGGGGAAGATGGACATTGTTCGCAGCTGTTGTTCTGCTTGCCGTTTCCATGTTCGCGGTGGTCGTGCAGAGGCGCATCTTGTATATGCGGCTTGGGGTGCCGGCTGTTTTTGCGCGGTATCGGCGTAAGCCGCAGAGCAAATCCGGCTTTAGTGGCCAAGTGCTCGGCCATCGCAAGCTGCTGAACGATGTGAGAAGCGGAATCATGCATTTGGTTTATTTTTACGGCTTTATTGTGCTTCAGTTTGGTGCGGCGGATTTAATTTGGAAAGGACTGAACGAAGGCGTACCGCTTCCGCTGCCCTTTTATAATTGGTTCTCGTTCATGCAGGAGATGGCCGTAACGCTCGTATTTGCAGCTGTGCTGTACGGCGCCTTCCGCCGTTACGGGGAGCGCCTTCCGCGGTTAAAGCGAGGGTGGAAGCCGTCGCTCGTCATGTGGTTTATCGGCTTGCTGATGCTTACGATAATATTTTCTTTAGCCTTCGAGCGACTGGCGCAGGCGGACCGGCAAGGCAGGGTGACAGCCTCAAACAAGCCTGCCGCCCATTTGGTCAAAGAAAGCTATGCCCCGGTCAGCGCCCCGCTGGCTAAGCTGCTTGAGGGAATCGGCATCCAGCCGCAAAGCGCAGCAGCCCGTGCCGGTTTTGAATTATTTTGGTGGCTGCATCTGCTTGTGCTGATGAGCTTCCTAGTCTACGTGCCGCAGTCGAAGCATTTTCATTTATTGACCGCTCCGGTCAATCTCTGGTTCCGGCGCAGCACGCCGCCCGGCCGGCTTGTGCCGCTAAATCTGGAGGACGAGGAAGCAGAATCCTTCGGAGCGGGGAAGGTGGAGCATTTTACGCAAAAGCAGCTGCTAGATTTGTATGCTTGCGTCGAATGCGGCCGTTGTACGAATGTTTGTCCGGCTTCGAATACCGGCAAGCTGCTGTCGCCGATGCATCTCATCGTAAAGCTGAGGGATCATTTGACCGAAAAAGGAGCTGCAATCACGTCCAAGTCGCCATGGCTTCCTGCCGGATTGTGGAAATCCAAAGCAAATGCTCCTTACGCTCATGTGATGGGAGGAGTGCTGACCGCTTGGGAGACGGCCTACGCGGGGGGAACGACGATTGAGCCGACGATGGCTGCGCAGGCAGGCGCATGGAGCATACGCGAAGCTGCAAAGCCGGAGGAGGTGGAGCTGATCGGCGAGGTTTTGACCGAGGAGGAGCTTTGGGCGTGCACGACCTGCCGCAATTGCGAGGAGCAATGTCCGGTAGGCAATGAGCATGTCGACAAAATCATCGATATGCGCCGTTACCTGGTGCTGATGGAAGGCAGGCTGCCAAGCGATGGGCAGCGCGCGCTGCAGAACATCGAGCGTCAAAGCAATCCTTGGGGCTTGCCGCGCGCCGAGCGTGCCGCTTGGATAGCCGATTGCGAGAGCCGCACCGGCATTCGGGTCGCAACGATGCAGGAGCTGAGGCGGCAGGGCCAGAAGGCCGATATCCTGCTCTGGGCTGGCTCGATGGGAGCGTACGATATGCGCAGCCGCCGCGTTTTGTACGATGTGGTGCGGCTGCTGGACCATGCGGGCATCAGCTTCGCGACACTGGGCTTGGAGGAGAAAAGCTCCGGCGACACGGCAAGGCGGATCGGCAACGAGCTGCTCTTTCAAGAGCTGTGCCGCGAGAATATAGAGACGCTCAGCAAATATGACATCACGCACATCGTGACCGCTTGCCCGCATACCTATAACACGTTCAAAAACGAGTATGGTGACTTTGGTCTCCGTCCTGATGTTATCGTGGAGCATCATACCGAGATGCTGGCGCGTCTGCTTGCGAAAGGGTTGTTGAAGCCGGTGTATACGATCGATGAGCGGGTGACCGTTCACGATTCCTGCTATCTGGGCCGCTACAACGACAGCTACGAGGCGCCGCGCAGCCTGCTGCGCGCCATTCCGGGGGTAACGATTGAAGAGATGGAGCGCTCTCGATCAAACGGGATGTGCTGCGGCGCGGGCGGCGGTTTGATGTGGATGGAGGAGCATTCGGGAACCCGGGTCAATCATGCCAGAACCGCTCAAGCGCTTGAGGTGAAGCCGTCGGTGATCAGCTCCGCCTGTCCGTATTGCTTAACGATGATGGAGGATGGCTTAAAGGCGTTATCCGCGGACGAGAAGGTGATTGCCCGGGATGTGGCGGAGCTGCTTGCCGAGAGCGTATTTGGCGACTGAGCGGGCGGTTATCGCGGGTGCCTGCCAGCACCTCTTAAGGAGCTGGTGGTTGAACAAGCGGCAATAAGATGAATAAGAGGAGGCTGACTATGACGTTTCAAGCGTCGCAAAAAAACGCAGGCTCGATTCGCAGAGCCGCCGTTATCGGCTCCGGCGTAATGGGGGCCGGCATCGCCGCCCACCTGGCGAATGCGGGTATGCGAGTCGTGCTGCTGGACGTTGTTCCGCAGACGCTGACGGCGGAGGAGGAAAGGCAGGGGCTGACTCTATCCGATGCCAAGGTTCGCAATCGGCTGGCGAACGCGGCCGTTGCGAAAATGGGCAAGGCACAGCCGGCGCAGCTTTATGACCCTTTATGGTCGTCGCGTATCACGCCGGGCAATTTAACCGATCATCTGGGTACGATTGGCGAGGCAGATTGGATTGTTGAGGCGGTTATCGAGCGGCTGGATGTTAAGCGGGAGGTTCTTGCCGCGATTGAAGCCGCCCGCAGGCCGGGGTCCATCGTCTCTACGAACACGTCGGGCCTGTCGGCAGCTTCAATGGCGGAGGGGAGGAGCGAGGAGTTTCGCCAGCATTTTGGGGTGACGCATTTTTTTAACCCGCCGCGGTATATGAAGCTTGTCGAGATCGTTCCTACCGCAGACACCTCGCCCGAGGTTGTGCGGCTGCTGACGGAGGTTTGCGAGAAGCGGCTGGGCAAGGGCGTCGTTCTTGCGAAGGATACGCCTAACTTCATTGCGAACCGGATCGGCACCTACGGCATGCTCGTCACGCTCGCAGATACACTGCGCTTCGGACTGACGGTGGAGGAGGCGGATGCTTTGACCGGCCCTGCCATGGGCAGGCCGAAGACGGCGACGCTGCGTATGCTCGATCTGGTCGGACTAGATACACTGCTGCATGTCGTGGACAATGTGCGGGAGAGAAGCAGCGATCCCGGCGAGCAAGCGATTTTTGCAAGACCGCAGCTGCTGGAGCAGTTGGTAGCATCAGGGAGACTCGGCGAAAAGTCCGGAGCGGGCTTTTACCGGAAGGTCAAGGGGAAAAGCGGCAGCGAGATTGAGTCGCTGAGGCTGGCTACGCTCGAATATGGGCCGAAGCGCCCCGTGAACTCGCCCATTATCGATGCGTCCAAAGCGGCAAAGGGCGCGGCGGGCAAGGTCAGAGCGCTGCTAAAAACCGATCCTCGTGACCGCTACGCGAAATTCGCATGGTCGACGATCAAAAAAACGCTGCTGTACACAGCGGCTCAAGTCGGAGTCATCGCGGATTCCATCTCGGATATCGATCGTGCGATGCGCTGGGGCTTCAACTGGGAGCTTGGGCCGTTCGAGCTGTGGGATGCGATTGGGCTCCGGGATTCGGTCTTGCAAATGCAGAAGGAGGGCGACGAAATACCGGGGTGGGTGACGGCTTGGCTGGAAGCGGGGCATCAAAGCTTTTATCTTGCGGAGGGCGCCGAACGGATCTATGCGGCGGGCGGCGCTTATAAGCTGGAAGAGCCGGAAGCGGACACGATTTCTTTAGCGGCGTTAAAAGCTTCCGGAAAAACGGTATTTTCCACGCCCGGCGCAAGCTTGATCGATATTGGCGATGATGTCGCGCTGCTCGAATTTCATTCGCAGAACAATGCAATCGGGGGTGATATTTTATCCGCCATCCGGCAAAGCGTGAAGGAGGTATCGCAAAATTGGCGCGGGCTGGTGCTCGCAAATGAAGGGCGGAATTTTTGCGTCGGCGCGAACTTAATGCTTCTGCTGATGGAGGCGCAAAGCGGCGATTGGGATGAAGTCGAGGATATTATCCGCTTCTTCCAAAGCAGCATGCTGGATCTTAAGCGGCTTGACCGGCCTGTCGTGGCGGCACCGCACCGGATGACGCTGGGCGGCGGGGTAGAAGCCTGCCTGCCTGCAGACCGCATTATTTATTCACCGGAGACATACTTTGGATTGGTGGAAACGGGAGTAGGCCTTATTCCGGCAGGCGGGGGCTGCAAGGAAGCGGCCGCGATGGCAGCCGAACGGGCGCTTATCGCAAGCGGAGGCAAGCCGGGCGGAGACTTACAGCCGCATCTGAATGCGTTGTTTGAGACGATTGCACTGGCCAAAGCATCCACCAGCGGCTATGAGGTTAGCCTGCTCGGACTGATGCGTCCGCAGGATCGCGTCATAATGCGGCAGGAGGCGCGTATGGCCGAAGCGAAGCGGGCGGTGCTGGAGCTGGACCGGGCGGGCTACTCGCCGCAAGCGGAGGGCCGCATCCGCGTTGCCGGACGCGAAGGCAATGCGGTGCTTAAGGTAGCGGTGCAAGCGATGCGGCTAAGCGGACATATTAGCGAGCATGACGCGCTTATCGCAGGCAAGCTCGGCTCTGTGCTCGCCGGCGGTGACATTCAACCGGGCGCGGAGGTGAGCGAGCAATATTTGCTCGATCTGGAATGCGAAGCATTCCTCAGCCTGTGCGGCGAGCGCAAGACGCAGGAGCGCATGAGCCATATGCTCGCGACCGGCAAGCCGCTGCGCAACTAACGGCTAATCTATCTTAAAGGAGGAGAGCGAGATGTCAGCTTCATCACCGTTTGAAGGTCACGATCGCGATGCCGTTATCGTTGCTGCGGTGAGGACAGCGGTCGGCAAAGCATCGAAGGGAAGCTTGGCGGAGACGAGGGCGGAGGATCTTGGGCGAGCGGTGCTGCAAGGCGCGCTTGAGAAGCTCCCCGGCCTGTCGCCTGAGCTGATTGAGGATGTCATTATCGGCTGCGCAATGCCAGAGGGCGAGCAGGGACTAAACATGGCCCGGACCATCTCGCTTTATGCGGGGCTGCCGGTGACTACGCCGGCTGTTACGATTAACCGCTTCTGCGCATCGGGTCTGCAAGCGATAGCCTATGCGGCGGAACGCATCCGGCTTGGCGACGCGGACATTATCGCGGCCGGCGGAGTTGAGAGCATGAGCCATGTGCCGATGACCGGCTTCAAGCTGTCGCCGCATCCGGTCATCGTCGATACGAGGCCTGAAGTTTATATGGGCATGGGGCATACGGCGGAAGAGGTCGCCCGCCGCTATAGCGTGACGCGCGAAGAGCAGGATGCCTTCGCATCGTCCAGCCATCGCAAGGCGGCAGCGGCTATCCAAGCGGGGAAGTTCCAAGCGGAGATCGTGCCGATAACGGTAAGCCGCTCGGGCGTGAATGATGCTGGCCGGCCTTGGTCGAAGGTATTCCAATTCGATACCGATGAAGGGGTGCGGCCGGAGACAACCGTTCAAACGTTAGCGCCGCTTAAGCCCTCGTTCGCACGCGAGGGAACGGTGACAGCGGGCAATACGTCTCAAATGAGCGATGGCGCAGCCGCCGTTATCGTGATGAGCCGGGCGCGTGCCGCGGAGCTGGGCTTACGCCCGCTCGCCGTATTCCGCAGCTATAGCGTAGCTGGCGTCGCTCCCGAGGTGATGGGCATCGGGCCGATCGAAGCGGTGCCCAAGGCGCTGCGGAAAGCGGGCATTACGCTTGCGCAGGTCGATCTCTTCGAGCTTAACGAAGCTTTTGCGGCGCAATGCGTACCGATTATCAATGAGCTTGGCATCAATCCCGAGCGGGTGAATGTGAACGGCGGGGCGATTGCGCTCGGGCATCCGCTTGGCTGTACGGGAACGAAGCTTACCGTATCGCTTATTCATGAACTTGGCCGGAGAGGCGGAGGAATCGGCGTCGTTACGATGTGCGTAGGGGGCGGTATGGGAGCAGCCGGAGTAATCGAAGTGTACGGCGCTTAATAATGATAAATAGTTGATTGAGTTAATGGTTTAAGGCGGTTACTGTTTACGAGCCTAATAATCGATTTGACTGAAGGGAGACCTGCGGCATGACGGAAACGATACGTTTTGGCGGTCGATTTGTCGTGGAGGACAGTGTGCCGGAATCGGTCGTGACGCCTGAGGATTTTACGGAAGAGCAGCGGATGATGGGGGAAGCGGCGCTGCAGTTCCTAGCGGCGGAAATCACGCCGCGCGATGCCGAGCTGGAGGCGCTGAACTATGACCTCACGGTAGAGCTGATGCGCAAGGCTGGCGAGCTGGGCCTGCTGGGAGCCGATGTGCCCGAGGCTTACGGCGGGCTTGGGCTCGATAAGGTGAGCACAACGCTGCTCGCGGAAACATTGGCGCGCGCTTCTTCGTTCGCGCTTTCGGTAGGCGCTCATACGGGAATCGGTACGCTTCCCATCGTATTTTTTGGTACGCCCGCGCAGAAGCAAGCCTACCTTCCCGCGCTGGCAACAGGAGAGCGTATCGCCGCTTATTGCTTGACTGAACCGGCCTCAGGCTCGGACGCCTTAGGGGCCAAGACGACGGCCAGGCTATCGCCAAATGGCAAGCATTACGTATTGAACGGTTCTAAGCTGTACATTACGAATGCAGGCTTTGCCGACCTGTTTATCGTCTATGCGAAGGTCGACGGCGAATATTTTACCGCTTTTATCGTTGAGAAGGGAATGCCGGGGTTCAGCATCGGTCCGGAGGAGCATAAGATGGGCATCAAGGGTTCCTCGACACGGCCTTTATTTTTTGAAGATGTGGCGGTGCCGGTCCAAAACGTGCTTGGAGAGGTTGGAAAGGGACATCAAATCGCCTTTAACATTTTGAATATCGGGAGGTTTAAGCTTGGGGCAGCTTGTCTCGGCTCATCCAAGGAGACGATCGAGCTGGCATCGGCCTACGCCAATACTCGAAAGCAGTTCGGGCGGGCGATCTCCTCGTATCCGCTCATTGGCGCCAAACTGGCTGACATGAACATTCGCACGTACGTGCTGGAGAGCATGGTCTACCGGACAGCCGGCTTTATCGATGCGATGCTGCGGACAACGGAAGCGGGGAGCGGAACGGCGGAAGACGGCATGAAGATGGCGAAGGCGATCGGAGAGTATGCGATAGAATGCTCGATCGTAAAAGTATTTGCATCCGAAACGCTCGATTTTGTTGCGGATGAAGGGGTACAGATTCACGGCGGCTATGGCTACATCCGCGAGTATAAGGTAGAGAGAATTTATCGGGATTCGCGGATAAACCGGATTTTTGAAGGGACAAATGAAATTAACCGGATGCTCATTCCCGGCACGCTGATGAAAAAAGCGTTAAAGGGGGAGCTGCCGCTGCTGCGCAAGGTACGCTCGCTTCAAGCTGAGCTGGTTCAGCCGATGCCGATTCCGCCGCTCGAAAAGCCGCTTAGCAAGGAGGCGTACCGCGTTGCGCAAGCGAAAAAAACGTTTCTCGCCATCGGAGGGCTTGCCGTTCAGAAGCTGGGGCTGCGGCTAGAGCAGGAGCAGGAGGTGCTGTGCTCGCTAGCCGATCTGATGATCGAAATATTTGCAATGGAAAGCGTACTGTTGCGTTCGCAAAAAATGTGCAAGGCCAGCGGCGGCACCGACTCGGAAAAGACGGAGAATGCCATCGCGATGACGACGGTTTTCGTGCAGGAGTCGATGGAGAGGGTCGAGTCGCTAGCCAAGCTTGCTCTTACTGCGCTGGAGCAGGGAGACGGGCTGCAAATGCAGCTTTCGATTTTGAAAAAGCTTATGCGCGCGCCGCTTTCCGATACGGTTGCTTTGAAACGGACGATTGCCGCCCGTGTCATTCGGAGTATGCATTATGTCGTGTGAAGGGGGAGAGCATGAATGGATCCGCTCAGTCCGCAAGACCCGTTTTTGCCCGAGCAGCCGCCTGCCGAAGCCGAAGAGCCCGCACGTCCATGGCTTCGGCATTACCCGAAGGAGGTTTCTCCTTCGCAGAGCTATCCCGATCAGAGTATCGTCCAATTTTTGTTAAACGCGGTTAATAACCATCCGAACCATACAGCTGTACATTTTCTTGGCAAAAATTTAACCTACCGCGAGCTGCATAGAGATGCTGTCTGCCTTGCCACCGGCCTTCTTTCCCTGGGCATTGCCAAAGGAGACCGCGTGGCGATTATGCTCCCGAATTGCCCGCAGGCGGTCGCAGCGTTTTACGGCGTGCTGCTCGCAGGAGGCGTTGTCGTGCAGACGAACCCGCTGTATGTGGAACGCGAGCTGGAGCATCAGCTTGCGGATAGCGGGGCCGTCGCTATCATAACGGTTGATCTGCTGTATGCGCGCTTGTCCCGGGTGCGGGGAGAGCCGCCTGAGAAAGGTCCGCTGCCGAAGCTGCGGCATGCTGTTATCACATCCATTAAAGACGGGCTGCCGTTTCCCAAGAGCCTGCTCTATCCCCTTAAGCAGCGAAAAGAAGGATTTCGCGCAAATATTCCTTATGGCAGCTTTGGCGTCATTTCCTATAAGAAGCTGCTCGCTGAGCAGCATCCATTTACGGAGCTGCCCGAGCTCGCAAAGGGCGCTGAGCTTGCGGCGCTGCAATATACGGGAGGCACAACCGGGACGCCTAAGGGCGTGATGCTGACGCATCGGAATCTCGTTGCGAATACGATGCAAATCGCGGCCTGGTGCTATAAGGCGGAGGATGCCAAGGAACGTTTTCTTGCCGCGATGCCTCTGTTTCATGTGTTTGGATTAACGGTATTAATGAATATGTCGGTGCTGCGGGCAGGCACGCTTATTCTTCTGCCGCGGTTCGAGGTGGATAAGGTTCTGCAGACGATCAATCAGCAGAAGCCCACGATTTTTCCGGGGGCGCCTACGATGTATGTCGCGATCATTCATCATAAGGACGCTGCGAAAACGGATCTTTCCTCTATTAATGTATGTGTAAGCGGATCGGCTGCCTTGCCGCTTGAGGTGCAGGAGCAGTTCGAAGCTTTAACCGGCGGCAGGCTCATTGAAGGCTACGGCTTATCGGAGGCTTCACCCGTAACGCATGCCAATCCGATATGGGGGCATCGAAAAATCGGCACGATCGGCGTACCCTTCCCCGATACCGAAGCTGTTGTCATTGATCCGGAAACGGGTGAGCGGCTGGGTGTAGGCGAGCTTGGCGAGCTAGTCGTACGCGGGCCGCAGGTCATGCAGGGATACTGGAACAAGCCTGCGGAAACCGACAAAGTATTACGGGACGGGTGGCTGTACACGGGCGATCTTGCGATGATGGACGAAGACGGCTATTTTACGATTATGGACCGGATTAAGGATGTTATCATCGCAGGCGGGTTTAACATTTATCCGCGCGAGGTGGAGGAGGTGCTGTTCGAGCATCCGGCAATACGGGAAGCGGCGGTTGTCGGCGTAAAGGATGAATATCGGGGCGAAACGGTGAAAGCATTTATCGTATTTAAGGAGGGCTGGCAGGTATCAGGCAGTCAGCTGGACCGCTGGTGCAGAGAACGGCTGGCGGCCTACAAGGTGCCGCATCACTATTCCTTCAGGGAAGCGCTTCCAAAAACAATGATCGGCAAGGTGCTTCGCCGCAAGCTGCAGGAGGAGGAGGCGGAGGCGGAAAAGAAGCGGGCCGCTGAGGATAAGGGAGAGTGAACGGGATGGATGAGGAATGGTTTGTTCAGCAGGCCGATCAGGCTGGACACCTGACAAGACTCGCGGAGCGTGCGCAAGCGACGTTCTGGGGTTCGCTCGGCTGTGAGGTTGTACAGGCAAATGCCAGAAAAGCGACGATTTGCCTGGATGCCTCGGATCGGCATTTAAACCTGATCGGCATCGTTCACGGCGGCGTGCTTATGTCGCTGCTCGATAACGCGATGGGGCTCGTTGTCATGCTGGCGGTACCGGATGAGCGGGCTGTAACGGCGAATTTAGACACGCAATTTCTCGCTAGCAGCAAGGGCGGCGTGATCCTATGCGAGGCAGAGCTGATACATCGAACGGACCGAACGCTCACGCTGCAAGCGCAGGTCAAGGATGAAGGGGGCAAGCTGTTAAGTATCGGGACCGGCGCTTATCGGGTCATTTAGGCAGAGGGAGTTTGCTTGCCTGCTTCTGATTCGCTATAATGATACCTAATAAATGGAAGGTAATCGGGTATTGAAAAGGACTAATAATTGACCGCGATATACCGATAAATGAGTAGGGGAAAGGAGGCGGGGACATGGTTCAGGGCTGGGTGACGACATTGGTATTAGCGTTTGGAATGCTGGTTGCCGTAATTGGAGTCATTGCGTATTTAAGAATGTTTCGTAAAGACAGGCTCTCTTCAACATCTGACCAGACCGATGTCCCGCCCCCAAATATCATAATTGCAGCAAAATCAATGGATAGCGGGCACAATAAGGAAGCTAAACCCGAACAAGCCGCTCCGAGAGATTAACAAATGTTAACTTTCATAATCTAAATCAAAATGTTATAATAGTAAGAAAAATGCAAACATTGCGACTCATTGGCCATGGAGATATCTGCACCGATGGGGGGTCTTGCGGTGAAATAGCCGCACGAGGTCTCGTATTATGATGTTTAGGACGACCATCCAACGTAAAGGGGAGGAGATTTCATGGCGAAGCATAGCCAGAATGAAGTCAAGGAAAGCCTGAAGGAACTAACGAGAATTTTTCAACCCAAGGACCCGCGTAAATTTGTTAAAGAGTATATTCGCAAGTACCGGATTACCGGAGGCTACGAAGATGAATTGACGACATTGGTGGAAAATGAATTAGGCAGAATCAACTCCTCGGTCAGCTAAACTCACCATGTAATATACGGCTTTGTAAACTGTCGATCGGCAGAATGCAAAGTCTTTTTGTTTTTGTTCTCCACTTTCAGCCTCAAATTTATAAAATTTCTGAAAATTAGCATGCAATCATAATTTCGTCATACATGATCGTCATTTGTCTCCTTTTTCCCGAATAAGTTATACATAGCAGAGCCTAGGATTATGCTTTGAAGTGGATTTTGCTTCCGCAAAACCTTAAGGAGGTCAGTGCACACATGGCAGTGGATTTGAAAACGAAGGAACATATTCGAGGAATCCGTAAGGCTGGGCGTATTGTCGCTGCCTGTCACAAAGCGCTCTCGAAACGAATAGCGCCGGGAGTTACGACACAGGAAATTGATCGGTTTGTTGAACGGTTCATGCTTGACCGGGGAGCGACTCCAGCTCAGAAGGGCTATAAGGGATATCCGTTTGCCACATGTGCCTCCGTTAATGAGGTAGTCTGCCACGGCTTTCCCGATTCGGAGCCGCTTGAATCCGGCGATATTGTTACGATTGACATGGTGGCCGATTTGGACGGCTGGAAAGCAGACTCCGCTTGGACATACTCAATCGGCAGGACGAATGCGGCTACCGAGAAGCTGCTTCTTGCAGCGGAGCAATCGCTGCTTGACGGCATTAAGCAGGCTGTGCTTGGCAACCGGCTGGGCGATATAGGCTATGCGGTTCAATCGAGAGCGGAAAGAGCCGGATTTAAGGTCGTAACCGCTTTCGCTGGTCACGGCATAGGCAGAGACATGCATGAATTTCCTGAGGTCATGCACCGCGGCATACCCGGTCAAGGCATAGAGCTTGAAGAAGGCATGGTCATTACGATAGAGCCTATCATTACGGCAGGCAGAGCAGACGTATACATTGCAGAAGACGGCTGGACGGCACGTACGATAGACGGGGCTTGGGCGGCGCAATTTGAACATACGGTGGCGATTACGAAGGAAGGCCCGATTATTTTGACCAGGTGGGAATGAAGGCTTTAACATACCGCCGAGCGGGGTCCAGGCAGCATGCCTGCATCTGCTCGGCTTTTTATTGCGGCAATGTGCCCGGATTGCAAGGACTTCATTTTTTAGTCTGGGTCGATTGTCCCTTTTTTTAATTTGAAAATTTAGGGATATCTTACTATTGATATAAATTTTTTGCCTTGCTAGAATGAGGAAGCAAAACGAATTGCATATAGCGGGATTGTTACTGCACAGCAGGCAAGACCTAAAATGTTTGAGGACGACTGTACCGACAGGTGCTTTATTCCTTGGACGTTTTAGGTCTTTTTTTGTTCCGCTTAAACGGGGGGAGGATCCGTAATTAAAGGTTAATTGCAGCAGCGAAAGCAGTTAAGCAAACAATTCTGGGGAGGAATAAAAAATGAAAAAAGTAGCAAAATATGGAAAAATGGTTTTGACCGCAACGATTCTTGCAAGCAGCTTGCTGTCAAGCACCGTTTCGGCGAAAGCGGCACCGACTCCGTCTGTGCCTAACGATTACACGGCCGTCTGGTCCCGTCAAGCAGCGGAGCAAGTCAAGCTTACGGCTACGAACACTGCACCTAAGATTGACACTAACTTTAAACTGGCAGCTCCTGATGTATGGATCTGGGATACTTGGCCGCTCCAAAACCGCGATGGCTCCCTTGCTGTCGTCAATGGCTACAAAATCGCATTCGCATTGGTAGCTCCGCGTACGTTCGGATGGAACGATCGTCACACCGAAGCCAGAATCGGTATGTTCTACTCCAAGGATGGAGTCGACTGGACTTACGCAGGCATTCCTTATGACTATGATAATGCTTACGGCCATATGCAATGGGCAGGTTCCGCAATGCTGGACAAGAAAGGCAAAATTCACTTGTTCTACACGGCTACTACCGATATGAACGCCAATGGCGGCAAAGAGTGGGATCAGAACGGCTGGGTACAGCGGGCTGAGCAACGTCTGGCCAAAACGACTTTCGACATTAAAGCGGATAAAACCGGCGTTAAGCTGACCAATGAAGGCCAGCACCAAATCATCGCCGAGCCGGACGGCAAGTACTACGAAACGATTGAACAGTTCCATGATGGAGGCCACAATATCACGGCTTTCCGCGATCCGTTCTTCTTCCAGGATCCGAATACAGGCAAAGAGTACATCATATTCGAAGGCCAAGTAGGCGGCAAATCGAGCGAACAAACACTGAAGCCTGAGAACATCGGTGACGAAGAATACCGCAGCACGCATACCGTTCCGGATAGAGCAGAACTGTATGACGGTAACATCGGTATTGCGGAAGTAACCGACAAAGATGCGTCCAAACTGAAGTTGCTTCCTCCTTTGCTTGAATCCATCGGTGCGAACCATCAAGTGGAACGTCCGCACATGTACATCAAAGGCAACGATTATTACCTGATGACGATCAGCCATACCTTCACGTACGCACCAGGCTTGACCGGTCCGGACGGCGTATACGGCTTCCACAACGAAGGCGGCGTCCGCGGCGATTACAAACCGCTTAACGGTTCCGGTCTTGTTGTAGCCAACCCGAAAGAAAGCCCGTACCAGGCTTACTCCTGGATGGTTCTTCCGGATGAAACGGCAATCAGCTTCATCAACGAACCGCTTGACGAGAACGGCAATGTGAAACACGGCGGTACGTTCGCTCCAACGCTGCAGCTGTCCTTCGAGGGCGACAAAACTAAAATCGTCGGTGAATTGCAGCACGGTGAAATCCGCGATTTCGGCCCTTATCTCAGCGCTAAAGATGTAGAAAAAATGGAAAAGAAAAATCCCCAAACAGAAATAACAACGACTAACTGGACACGCGAACAAGCGTCCATGATCGAACAAAACGCAGACAACACCCTGCCTTACACGGATATCAAAAAGCTTGAAAAAATGACGCCGGACTATCACATCTGGGATACATGGCCGCTGATGGACCGCAACGGAAATGTCGCTACGTACAAAGGCTATAAAGTGCTCTTCGC
The DNA here is from genome assembly GCF_001428245.1 of Paenibacillus sp. Soil522. GTDB lineage: Bacteria > Bacillota > Bacilli > Paenibacillales > Paenibacillaceae > Pristimantibacillus. Next base: position 51,042 of record NZ_LMRV01000035.1, on the reverse strand, counting down.
GCTTTCCGCACCGAGCGACGTGCTGCCGGGCAAAGTTCATGATATCGCAACGATTCGTTACTTCATCTCAAAAGATGGCAAGGAATGGAAATTTGTAGGCGACCTGTTCCCGGAAGGCACTAAGCTCGGTTCACGTCAATGGGCAGGTTCCGCGATGCTGGACGGCGATAAAATCCATGCTTTCTACACCGCTACCGGCCATGAAGGCGAGAAAAACCTGACTTATGAGCAACGCTTGGCTATGTCCATCGGTGAAATCGCAGCAGACAAAAACGGCGTAAAATTCACGGACTGGACTCCGCACCGCATCATTATGGAGCCGGACGGCGAACACTACCAAACGCTGGAGCAAGCGAAGCAAGGTGAAGGCGGCGGTTACGCTTTCCGTGATCCAATGTGGTTTAAAGATCCTAAAACGAAAAAAGAGTATCTTCTATTCGAAGGCCAATCCGCAGGCGCTGTTGGCGACCGCGAATTGAAGCCGGAATACATCGGCAGCGAAGAGTTCCAGAAAACTCATACTGTTCCTGCAGGAGCAGCTAGTGCCAACGCTAACATCGGTATTATCGAAGTCGTTAAAGGCGATTTCAATAATCTGAAGCTTCTTCCTCCGCTTCTTGAAGCGAACTATGTAAACGAAGAACTGGAGCGTCCGCACATCGTGGTGAAGGACGGTAAATACTATCTGTTCACAGACAGCCACATCAACAAATACGCGGAAGGTCTGCAAGGTCCTGAAGGCCTGTACGGTTTCGTATCCGACAAACTGGGCGAAGGCTTCAAACCGCTGAATGGTAGCGGTCTGGTTCTCGCCAACCCTAAGAACAACCCGTACCAAGCTTACTCCTGGCTGGTTCTGCCGAACCTGAACGTCGTTGGCTTCGCGCACTTCGGCGATTTGGGCACAATGTCCATTGGAGATGTTGGCAATCAGTCTCCTGAATTCCAATTCGCACACTGGGGCGGCACGCTGCCTCCGACGGTCCAAATCGCAATCAATGGCGACACGACCAAAATTGCAGGAGAACTTCCTCCAGGCTCGATCAATTAAGAAACGAATTGAATAATGCCAGAATCTGCGCTCAGCTTATGCTGAGCGCATTTTGGCCATGTTCGGGCCGCACTGCGACAGATAACAAGCAGGCGAATCGAATGTTATAATAACGTAAACTCTACGTTAAGGAGGAACTTGCCATTCGAGCCGAAGCGAATAAAATCGTCGAAGAGCTGCTGCCGCTGCTGGGCGGCAAGCAAAATATCGCAAGCGCAGCACACTGCACGACAAGGCTGCGACTCGTTCTGCATGATGAAGGCAGAGCGGACAGCGCTGCAATCGAACAGCTGGATCAGGTACAGGGGGTATTTTCCAGAGCGGGACAATACCAGATTATTTTTGGAATCGGCATTGTGAACAAGATTTACAAGGGGCTGGAAGAAGCGATAGCAGAAGTGCCAGCCGAAACGGAGAAGCCTGCCGCATGCTTGCCGAAAAAAAGAAATCCGATCTTTGTCATCACGAAAATGTTGTCCAACATCTTTGTTCCGATCCTCCCCTTTATTGTAGCCAGCGGCTTGCTGAGGGGGCTGACCGGAATGATTGCGTCCTCTAAGTGGGCTGCGCCCGATAGCGCTTGGATGAATATGCTGGATTTTTTCTCGACATCCGCTCTTCTTATTTTGCCGGTCATTATCGGATTTAGCGCTGCGAAGGAATTCGGCGGCAGTCCGGTCTTAGGAGCTTTTATAGGCGGCCTATTAGTGCATTCCGATGTATTGAAGCCTGGAGTACATGAAATCCATTCTCCGGCATGGTTGGATGCATTCGGACTTCAAGCCGCTCCGACCGGGTACTCAGGAACGGTAATTCCGATATTGATGTCCGTTTACCTGATGAGCAAAGTTGAAATAGGTTTGAAAAAAATCGTATTTCCGTCCATAGCATTATTCGTTATTCCGCTTGTTACCGTCCTGTTTACCGGGGTTGTCTCCCTGCTTGCGATTGGACCGCTCGGAGCATTCCTCGGCAATTGGCTTACTCAAGGTCTCGAGGTTGTTTATACGCATGGTGTCGGATTTATTGGCGGTTTACTATTCGGAGGGTTTTATCCGCTCATCGTGATTACCGGCCTTCATCACACTTTTCATGCCGTCGAGCTCGGTTTGATTGCCGATCCTAAAATCGGGGTGAATTTCTTGCTGCCCGTTTGGTCGATGGCTAATATCGCGCAGGGCGGCGCCGGCTTGGCGATTTATTTTAAAGCAAGAAACAAAAAGCTGAAGGAGAGTGCAATTCCCGCTTCGCTTTCAGCCTTATTCGGCATCACGGAGCCCGTCATTTTCGGCATGAATTTAAGGTTAAGAAAACCGTTTATCGGCGGCTGCATTGGGGGAGCGGCAGGCGGCGCCTATGTTGTCTTTGCCCATGTAGCGGCAAATTCATACGGCTTAACAGGCTTGCCGATGTTGATCCTTGCAGCTCCGTTAGGTTTGGCGAACTTAATTCATTACCTTATCGGCTTCGTTATTTCCGTCGGTTCTGCATTTATTGCGACGTGGCTTATTGGATTCGATGAAGATAAAGGAGTACAAGATGTTTAAAAGTTGGATTGGCATGCAGCAACGGAAAACGGAGGAAATCATTTTTTCGCCTATAAGCGGGAGAGTGCTGGCAATGGAGGAGGTGCCCGACCCTATTTTCTCCAAAAGTATGGCTGGAATGGGCGTAGCGATCGACCCGGAAGACGGCAAGGTAGGATCTCCCGTAAACGGAGAGATTGTTCATCTCTTCCAAACGAAACATGCGCTCTGGATTCGAGCTGAAAGCGGCTTGGATCTGCTTATTCACATCGGCGTGGATACGGTTTGCCTAAATGGGGAGGGCTTTCACCATTACGTCAAAATGGGGGACCGGGTTAAAATAGGTCAGCCGCTTATGGATTTCTCGCTCGATCTCATTCGGGAGAAAGCGACGAGTCCGGTCACTCCGATGTTCCTTATCCATAATGATCAAATTGAACAGATTGATATCGAGCTGCCGGAACGAGCTGAAAGGGGATTAACTCCGCTCATGAAGGTTAAAGTAAAATCTTAGGGCCTGAGACTCCCGGAATGGAGCGTGCGATGAAGATCAACAAAATATTGAACAACAATGCGATTGTCGTCAAGGATTGGGAGGGGGAGAAAATTGTTTTCGGGTCAGGCATTGCCTTTCAGAAACGGAAAAACGATCCTGTCGATCAGACCCGCATTGAAAAAATTTTCGTCATGAAGGACCAAGCGAAGCATCAACAGTTCGAAGAAATATTGTCGACACTGCCGGAGGAGCATATTCAGGTGTCGGAGGACATTATTTCTTATGCCGAAAGCCAGCTGGGCGTCGTCATCAACGAGCATATCCATATCGCGCTTACTGACCACTTGTCCTTTGCGCTTGACCGTCTTGCCAAAGGGATGGTCATCAAAAATACGCTGTTGAACGAAATAAAAGTATTATACGCGAAAGAATTTCAAATCGGGCTCTACGCGAAGGAGCTTATACGCGAAAAGCTCAGAATCGATATTCCGGAGGATGAGGTAGGCTATATCGCTTTGCATATTTATACTGCAAAAATCAATGCCGGGGAAATGACCAAAACGCTCGACATCACCTCCATGATACGGGGCATTGTCGATATCATTGAGGGAGGCTTGGCTGTCAAGTTGGCGGAAGACACCGTATCCTATGAGCGCTTAATTACCCATTTGCGTTTTGCCGTTCAGCGTTCGGAGTCCGAGGAGCCTTTTCACGAATTGGATCCCGAGATGACCCGTATCATCAAGGAAAAATACCTTGAATCGTATGCCATTGCCCAAAAGGCGGGCCATTTTGTGCTGCAGGAGTATGATTTTGAACTGCATGATTCGGAGCTGGCATACATCTCTTTGCAGATCCAACGTATTACCTCAAGAGTAACCGCATAGGGAAATGCCCTCCATTTTAGCCCAGATTCATTTTCCGGTAATCGGACGGCGTTACACTGAAGCTCTTCTTGAACATGCGGTGGAAATAGGAGCTGCTCGTATAGCCGCTCTTCACGGCAATATCGACGATCGGCCAATCGGTATTCAGCAAAAATTCCTTTGCCCTCTCCATACGCACATTATTAATAACATCAACGATTGCGGCTAACGTCTGCTGCTTGTAAACCCGGCTCAAGTAAATGGAGGACATATCTAATTCATCCGCGATCCAGTTCAGGCTGAGATTCGGATTTGCGTATTCTTTATGAATGAGATCATTGATTTTTCGAATCAAATCGCCCTGCTTCGTTGATCGCTTCGCCTGCAGTTTGGATAAGGTTGGCAATTCATCAATATTCGACCATTGTGATTTTTGTCAAAAACCATTAGAATGAGTGGAAACACACAGGATTGTTACTGTTATGCAGGCAAGACCTCAAAGTGTTAATGCTAATGGACAGCGTTCGCTGTTTTTAGCCTTAACCAATTGAAGGTCTTTTTTTGTTGCCTGTTAGCGCAAATTAATTCGCGCTGCAGATTCTGGTGCGGTGTCAAATTCGAAATGAAAGGAGTAAGCAATATGTTCAAAAATATCAAATTACGCGCTTTATGGTTCATTTTAGTTGTAATGTCCATCATTATCGTTGCACTTTTTGCCTTGATTTTTCCAGGCCTGAATAAGTCCGTTGAACAAGAACAGAGTCCTTATTATAACGAGCCTTTTCGTCCGCAATATCATTTTACCCCGGAAGCGAACTGGATGAACGATCCCAACGGCATGGTTTATTACGAGGGAGAATACCATCTATTTTATCAATATCATCCTTACGGTACCCGCTGGGGTCCAATGCACTGGGGACATGCGGTCAGCAAGGATCTGGTTCATTGGGAACATCTTCCTGTCGCTTTGCAGCCTGATGAGCACGGCTATATCTTTTCCGGCAGCGCGGTTGTGGATTGGAACAATACAAGCGGCCTTGGAACGGATCCTAAGCATCCTCCTCTCGTCGCCATTTTCACGCATTCGAAAGACAAACAAATACAAAGCATTGCCTACAGCAACGATAAAGGAAGAACGTGGGAAAAATATGCAGGAAATCCGATTATGCCAAATCCGCCGAATGTCGACTGGCGGGACCCTAAAGTGTTCTGGCATGAAGAGACCCGACAATGGGTAATGATTCTGGCAGCCGGAGAGAAAGCAATGCTTTATACCTCGTCCAATTTGAAAGATTGGACGTACGTCAGTGAATTCGGCAAGCCAAACGGTGCGCCTGACGGCGTCTGGGAATGTCCCGATTTATTTTCTCTGCCGGTAGACGGAGATCCGAACAAGAAGAAATGGGTGCTGGCCGTCAGCATTAACAATGGCTCTATTGCCGGCGGATCAGGCATGCAGTATTTCGTGGGCAATTTCGACGGAAAGACGTTTACCAATGACAATCCCGCCAACACGACGTTATGGGCCGATTACGGCGCCGATTTTTATGCAGGCGTCACATGGAGTGACGATCCGAATCACAAAAGCAGCAGACTATGGCTGGCCTGGATGAGCAACTGGCAGTACGCCAACGATACTCCTACCTCAACATGGAGAAGCGCTTTTTCACTGGTGAGGAAAATAGAATTAAAAACGCTGCCGGAAGGAATCCGGATGGTTCAAACGCCCGTACCTCAATTAAAGCAGCTCCGTCATTTAACCAAAAGCATTTCCGATCAATTGGTGCAGCCGGGCATCAACCAGCTTGATGATATAAACGGGGAAACGCTTGAAATCGTTGCTGAATTTCAGGTGGATCAGAGTACTACTGCCGACGAATTCGGTTTTAAAGTTCGTAAAGGTGAAAGAAACGAAACGATAGTCGGATTCGGCAGACAAAACGGAACATTATTTGTCGACCGCACCCGCTCGGGAATATCCGATTTCCACGGTGATTTTGCCAAACGGCATGAAGCCCCGCTCACGGTGCAGAATAATAAGGTAACGATGCATATTTTTGTCGACAGGTCTTCCGTAGAAGTTTTCGGCAATGAAGGAGAGAGAGTCATCACCGACCAAATCTTCCCCGATGCTTCGGCTACCGGGCTAGAGCTTTATACGGCAGGCGGCAATGTGACGTTGAACTCCCTGCACATTTATTCGCTCGACAAGGTATGGAAAAAATAATCCTTTAAACGTCTTGAATCATAACAGTCATCAAGCCGCCATCAAGCTCGAAAATGAAGTCTATACCGATTTATTAACGCAACGCCAGGTGAGCGCAACGGTAGAAATTGAGCCGTATGGCGTCATGATCTTGCACAAACGCTTATCTAGGCTAAAGAACATCATGGAATGGAAGGCCGGAGGACGTTGTCCGAACCGGCCTTATCCTAAAGCTGAAGTGGTATCTTTTACAATCTACAGTCTAATAATTTTATAGATAGAAACCGTAACCCGCAAGAAGGACATTTTAAGTGCCCCTCTTACGGGTTATTTGTATTTTTATCAGATTTAATATTTTCGTAATGGTTTTCTAATGTTTTCGCAAGTGTATCGTTCTTGGATGGTTAGCAATGTTCGTTATTATCGTTTTTAGGTAAAAGAACATTGTGAATATCTGAGGAGGAGATTGTTTTGAAAAAAGGAATTTGGGCCGCATTATTGCTGGGAGGCATGCTGGCGCTAAGCGCGTGCAACGCAAACGAGGACGACATGAACAAAGGGAATTCGCAAACGGAAATGAACGAGAAAATGAGTGACGATGCGAAGAATAAGGAAAGTATGACCAATGAGAGTATGAAGGATGACGGCATGAAGAATGAGAGCATGAAGGATGACGGTATGAAGGATGACGGCATGAAGGATGAGAGCATGAAGGATGACGGTATGAAGGACGAGAGTATGAAGGATGAGAGTATGAAGGATGACGGCATGAAGGACGAGAGTATGAAGGACGAGAGTATGAAGGATGACAGTAAGATGGAAGAAAATATGAAAACAGATGATATGAAAACAGATGACATGGCTAGCAACGATATGAAGGAAGAGAACATGTAGTTAGTTTGAAATTGTGCGCGTTTGAGTAAGTGTGGGCTTTTGGCTGTCTGTTGGGTCAGGCACGATGGGATGCTTGTTGCTCGCTGTTGCATTTTGAAGATTGTCGATTAAGGATTCATGATGCGTAAGTCGATGCAGCATAGCGGTAATTTGTGGACTTATTCTTTTTGCTCATGGTAGGGATCAAGCAATAGCGGAATTATTTGGTCTTATTCACACTGAACTGACTCCTATCCATTCAAAACAGCTGAATAACGCCGAATTTTTCCTTTATTTCTGTCAGTAAAGCGAAAATTACTGATATAACGACACATATTACCGGTATACTTTATAACACGAATCGAATGAATCGACAAACTTCTTTTTGCAACTTTGCCGATCGTCTAAAGCTCCAATAAATAGCCTGATACTCGCCCTCCGCTGCATGGCGGGGGATTTATGGCTATAAGGACAGCTGGAGTCGAATCTGTGACCTATCGGCGTTATAATGTAGGAAGAAGATAGAAGCGGATGAAACGAGGAGGGGCCAGCGTTGAGCGCCAAAATAATAGTAGCCGATGACGAACGGAATATAACGGATGTATGCCGCCGTTATTTGGAGCGTGAAGGCTGGACCGTGTGGGTTGCGGCGGACGGAGAGGAAGCGGTTCAGCTATGGAGAGAGCATCAGCCGGATTTGCTGGTGCTCGACTTAATGATGCCGAAGCTGGGCGGGATCGAGGTATGCGACCTCATTCGGCAAGAGGAGGAGACTCCGATTATTATGCTTACGGCGCGGGGCGAAGAGGCCGACCGGCTGCTGGGCTTAACGATGGGCGCCGACGATTATATGACGAAGCCGTTCAGCCCGCGGGAGCTCGTATTGCGGATTAAAAATATTTTGAGAAGAACGGGTACGCAAGCGGGCAGCATAGCGAAGGAGCAGCGGAAGTTGGAGACAGGCAGCGGCAGCGGGGAGACGGGGCAGTCGCTTTATTTTGACGGATTAGCAATTTTTCCGCAGGAGAGAAGGGTTACCGTTAAGGGCGCGGAGGCGGATCTGACGGCCAAAGAATTCGATTTGCTGCATTTGCTGGCCCTTTACCCGGGAAAGGTGTTCTCGCGCAGCCAGCTGCTTAACCAGATTTGGGATGTTGCTTATGACGGCGATACGACGACCGTGACGGTTCATATTCGCCGTTTGCGGGAGAAGATCGAGGACAATCCGTCCGACCCGGGCTGGATCAAAACGGTGTGGGGGATCGGCTATAAGCTGGATGGCAAAGGGGCAACCATATGAAGCTCCGCACCTATTTGCTGCTGGCCAATACGATCAGTATCGCGTTTATTATTATTTTGCTGCTGGCGTTTTACCGCTATATGCTCTTAAACAAAGAACAGTTCATTTGGCTGACACTGGCAACCGTTGCTGCGGGCATCGTGTCGGGTCTGCTTCATTTCATGCTGGTGCGGCCGCTCGAGGGATCAGTTCGGCGTATTGGAGAAGGAGCGGGACGAATTGCGGCAGGCGATCTCGAAGCGCGTGTGGCGCATACCGGTTTGAAGGAGTTCAAGCAGCTTGCGGATCAATTCAATCATATGGGGATCAGCCTGGAGGAAAGCTTCCGGCAGGTGAAGGCGGCGGAATCGGCGCAGCGCGAGCTTGTTGCGAATATGGCGCATGATCTTCGAACGCCGCTCGCTTCGGTACAGTCGTATGTAGAGGCATTGGAGGATGGCCTCATTCAGGATGAGGAAACCTTCAAGCGCTACTTGGGGACGATACGCAGCGAAACGATCCGGCTTGGCGAGCTGATTCAGGATTTGTTTGAATTGTCGACGCTGGATGCGGAGAAGCGGGAGCCGGAGGAGCTTAGGCCGGCGATTGCGGAGGACGTGCTTGTCGAGCTTTTGCCGCGGTTTACGAAGCCGTTCGAATCGGGGTCCCTGCAGCTTAGAGTGAAGCTGCCGGAGCGTCCGCTGCGCTTAACGATGCAGCCGCGGCATTTGCAAAGGGTATTGCAAAATTTACTTGAAAATGCGGTGCGGCATTCGCCGCAGGGCGGGTTGATAGTAATAGAAGCGGAAGAAATGAACGGACAGCCGGAAAAGTGGATACGCTTTACCGTCTCCGATGAAGGGGAAGGCGTGCCGGTTGAGGAAAGAGAGCGGATATTTGAGCGGTTTTACCGTTCGGACCGTTCACGAAGCCGGGAGAGCGGAGGCGCTGGTCTGGGACTGTCCATTGCCAAGCTCTTGGTCGAGCAGTACGGGGGAACGATTGGCGTCCAGCAGTCAGGTCGTCAGGGGAGCGCTTTCTGGTTTACGGTGCAGGAGGCGCCTGAAGGTGCAAGCATGGGTCATTTGGCAAAAACATAAGGGAGAAGGAGGAGGCTTTGTAAATGAGCGGACTAATGGAGCGGCTTCGCAAGGGCTATGGGAAAAAGCTCGTTTCGCTGCATGCTTGGAACGGCTGGATTGTCGTTATTTTGGCATTGACCGGGCTTATACTCATTGGCGGCTTTTGGCGCGGCTTTCTCGAGGAGGGCCGGGTATGGATCAAGTGGGCCCATATCGTCGTCGGGATTGCGTCCATTTTGCCGGTCATCTATTATCTACTGCTTGCGGGCAAGCATTGGAAGCAACTGAAGCAAAAGCCGTGGCAGCGGTTTAATGTGCTTGTAGTGCTTGGTTTATTGCTTGGCTGGTTCGGTTCCGGCGTGCTGCTATGGCAGTTCAGAGCGGTCGGTCCAAGCGTATCGAACACTGCGCTGGTCGTGCATGATTTACTGACGTGGATCGGTCTTCCTTATATCATTTACCATTCAATTACGCGTGCCAAATGGCTGAAGGAGCCGAATCGCCGTACCGTCAAAAACGAGCGCGAGCTTGATGGCATACATCCTGCGGCGCCGCAGCCTGTCTATACGCGAAAAGCGTTCATTCGCGGTGCGATCGGCATCGGGCTCGCTGTTACGATGGGGCCGTCTTTTCTAAAATGGCTGGGCACCTCGCTTGGCAGCGTTGGCGGCAGCGATACGATTGATAAGCTGATCGAAAAGGATACGAATATGCTGCTGCCTGCACCGCAGCCGCTGCCGGCGTCCGCCCCGCCGATGGGGGGAGGCGCGATCGGAAAATTCCGCGTATACACGGTAACGCCGATCCCTTCTTTTACAAATGCGGACTGGTCATTTACGATCGACGGGCTAGTTGAAAAGTCGTTTAAATGGGATTGGAAGCAGTTTGTAGCGCTGAAGCGAACGGTGCAGGTCAGCGATTTTCACTGCGTGACCGGCTGGTCGGTGTATAAAAACACATGGGAGGGCATTAAGCTCAAAGAGCTGCTGAAGATGGCGGGCGTGAACCCCGGCGCTCAAACAGTGAAGCTGTATTCGGGTGATGGAGTGTATACCGATACATTAACGCTTGAGCAAGCCGACATGGACGACGTCATGGTAGCGGTCATGCATGACGGCAAGCCGATTCCGAGCGATCTCGGCGGTCCGGTCCGTCTGATCGTGCCGAAAATGTACGCCTACAAATCGGTGAAATGGCTGAACCGAATCGAGCTGATTGAAGGTGAGCATGTGGGTTATTGGGAGGCTCGCGGTTACGCGAACGATGCGTGGGTGTAGCTTGCTTCTTAAAAAATCAACATAAAGTCCCAACTCCATACAGAGTTTTAGTGATATGATGACTAGACAACGATACAGTCAGAGCCAATCGACCATATTTTATGAAAAATAGCTATGGGGAGGGTGCTGTTAGTGGAGAATGCGAAATTGCTGCATGAGACGTTTACGTTGGAGCTGGAACCGGGAGTGTTTATTAGAGGCGACATACGGGTGCAGGAGGAAGGAGGACGCAAGCCGGTCCTCCTTTTTGCGCATGGCTTCAAGGGCTTCAAGGATTGGGGATTTTTCCCTTATGCTTCCGAGCGGTTTGCAAGTCAGCATTACGCAGTCATTACGTTTAACTTCTCGCATAACGGTGTCTATGAACAGGATTTCGACGAGCTGGATAAATTCGGGTTGAATACTTACTCGCAGGAGCAGAAGGATTTGTCGGCCGTTCTTACAGTGGTGCTGGAAGGCAGGCTGCCGCTGGCGGAGCAGCTGGATACCGGGCAAATTTTTCTGGTTGGGCATAGCCGCGGAGGCGGGAACAGTGTGCTGTTCGCAGCGGAGCATTCCGAAATACGCGGCGTTGTGGCTTGGAACGGGATTGCGGACGGCAACCTGTTCGGTGAGGAATTTCGCGAGCAGGTACTGCGTGACGGAGTAGGCTATGTAGCTAATGCAAGGACGAAGCAGCAAATGCCGATTAACGCTGTATTTTTTGAAGATCTGGACCGCAACCGCGAGCGCTTCGATATCCCGGCTAGGGCGGCATCGCTGCAGACACCTGTGCTGTTCATTCAAGGCTCGCAGGATTCAGAACGCTTGCTTGCAGGCTACCGCATCTTGCGGAAGGCTGCGCCCCATCATCGTTTTGCAACGCTGGAAGGGGCGACCCATACATTCGGCATCGTGCATCCTTTTGCAGGGACGACGGATGATTTGGAGCGGGCGATAGCGATAACGGGCGCTTTCTTTGCGCCGCTGCTGCAGCGTCAGTTAGAAAGCGATCAATAAGAAAACGATCAAAGAAGAAATCATAGACATAAGGAGCTAAGCAGAATGACCTATTATCAAAAAGCGGCTTGGGTGCTTGAACGTTTGGGTGAGGAAGGCACGGTTATCGTTGATACGCGTTATGCACTGAACGATACGGAAGCGGGCAGAAGGGCGTATGCGGAGGCGCATATTCCAGGGGCTTATTATTTAGATTTAAGCCGCGACCTTTCCGGGCCGAAGCGCCCGAACGGAGAAGGCGGCCGCCATCCGCTTCCGGAACCGGAGGCGCTGGCGGCAGTGCTTGGACGTATCGGTATCGGCAGCAATACGACGGTTATCGCCTATGACGATCAAGGCGGCGCCATGGCCTCCCGTCTGCGCTGGCTGCTGCAATGGCTGGGCCATGATGGACAAGTCTATCTATTAGAAGGCGGGTTCGCAGGCTGGCAAGCGGCTGGACATCCGGTCAGCACAGAAGTGCCGGCTCCAGCAGAGGGAGTAACATTCACACCAGTCGTTCGGGATGAGCTGCTGGTAAGTCAAGAGGATGTAAAAGCAAGAATGGGCAAATCCGGCATCGTGCTGATCGATTCCCGCGAAGCCCCCCGCTATCGCGGTGAGGTCGAGCCGCTCGATCCTAAAGCCGGTCATATTCCAGGCGCCATCAACCGTTTCTGGAACGAAGGCAAACGCCCCGACGGCACCTGGAAATCACCGGAGGAGCAGGCCGAGCGCTTCGCAGGCTTGTCGCAGGACGACGAAATCATCGTCTACTGCGGATCAGGCGTAACGGCAACGCCGAACGTTTTCGCTTTGCAGGAGGCGGGGTTCCGTAATGTGAAGCTTTATGCGGGGAGTTGGAGTGATTGGAGTTCTGTTGAGGGGAATCCTGTTGCGACGGGGGAAGAGTAAGAAATGAAAGGTGTATAGCAGTATGCTTATGATGAATACATCGCAATGCGGCTCATGCGCCCCGGCGATGTATTTATTCATGCTCGGAGTCAACATGGAGTCAACAATCAATTACTGAAAATACGTTCGAAGAAGGTAATATCGAATATCCGCTTGAAACCTTTTAATGCAACACAAAGAAGGCCGGAACTCCTCCGGCCTTTATTATTAGTAAATATTACTTAAGACTAATCGTTTAGCTGGTGAAGTCAACATATTAAGTATGTTGTGAGTTAAATCGACAAGGAGTCAACAAGATTAATTCATATCAATCTTTGGACAAGGGGAGGGTGTTAATAGATGGGAGCCAAATTCGGAAGCATTCACATTCTTACAGAAGAAGACGTAGAGGCAATCTCCATGTTGAAAATTATCCTCAAAGAGCTTCAAATTACTACATCCTCCCCCGGGTGGATTAGCATTTATGGTGAGTCACTACAATGGGGATCTACGTTCCCAGCGGCCGCAAAGCTTTCGAAGAAAATTCAATTTCCCGTTTTGAGCGTTGAGTATTTCGACGATGAAGTTTTGGAAATACATTTGATGCAAGCAGGCAAAAGAATCACTTCATTAATTCAAGGTGCAGCATTAGAGGAGTATGGATTAAGAAAAAAACGACTTCAAGTTGAGAAAATACATGAAGTTTTAAACATAAGCATGAACAACAAAGAGTTGGACTGGGTATGCAAAGAACTCGATCTTTGGGAGCTTTGCGATTATCTGCAATTTCAATTTAACCTTCCTTTCAGAACGGAGACGATAGTGAAAAAATTGGCAGCGCCCAAGACACCTTGGAATACAAATCCTTTAACACAACCTAAAGGGAAAAACAAAGAAAAGAAATACGAAGCTAGTTTTCTGCGACCGGGCTCCCAAACGATGGCAATGGTGACAACAGACAAGGAGCTTTACACTTGGGGGTCTAAAAGCTACGGTGTTCTGGGTGATGGATCTATTAAAAATAGAACCAAGCCAGAAAAAATTTTGGAACACATCGTAGAAGTTACAATGGGCAGCTACTCGGCGTATGCTATCAATGACAAAGGGGATTTAATAGGCTGGGGTGAGCATTCACCGCATGGAACATCAATGCCAAAGATAATGCCCTTACACGATATAAAGGAAATGGGTGTGAGAGCGCGAGACGCCTATTTCTTGCTGAATTCTGGAAAGATGTATAGTTATGGCAGAACGTGGAATAGTAGCGATTTTGTATTTCTTCGCGATGAGGTTAGAAGCATTCATGTAACGGAGTATGATGCATTTGCTATTTCAATTACAGGAGAACTTTTCGGCTTCGGGCAAAATGCATACGGTCAACTAGGCAAAATGACGGATGGTAGAAGCGATTGCATTTTAACGAATGTGAAAACCGTTGATAGCGACGGATATTCTGTTCATGCCATTACCGATAACGGAGATCTTTACATATGGCGTAATGAGCACAAACGTGGCTTATCGAATCAAGTGCCCCGAAAAGAATTCAAACAAGTCGTTCAAGCGATACAGGCTCATCATTTCGTATATGCCGTAACGGAAAATGGGGACTTATATGCATGGGGGAGTTCGAGCGCTCACATTAGTGACAGTTACTACGAGGAAAGATATGCTCCGGCCAAATTGCTCGAGAAAGTAAAGAAAGTGGTTAAAACGACATACAGAATCTTCGTTCTGTATCAAACCGGAGAATTATGCAGCTTTTTTGTCGATCACGACCAGCCAGGGGAAGATGGATATTATACCAAGAAGCATGCTTCTCCTCTTTATCGGCTTGGAGAAGGAAGTAGAACCATTACTGGTGATAAAGCGGCAATAGAATTGCTTCAAAAGAGTAGACTTCATATGAAAGAAACGGAATTAGACTACATACCCGAATGGCATATGGAGCATATTCGAATTCTAGATATTGTCTCAACGTCATCTGAAATATACGCAATAGATGAATCTGGAATTGTGTGGATGGTTGGTACTAACGCTTTTATGTCAATGAAGAAGCCTGTACGTGTGAGGGTCCAGGAGGCATAAAGCGTCCCGTTCCCACAATAATACTTCCGTTTGACAAAACGACAGCTGGAGCGATTGGAGTTCTAACTCCTCTAACCCAATTGCCACCGGAGACGAGTAAATGCCGAAAGGTGTATAACAGTATGTAAAATTTGAATACATCGCCGTATGGGCCGCGTGCCATGGGCGATGTATTTTTTATGCTCAGAGTCAACACGGAGTCAACAATCGCTCTCTGAAAGTACTTTCAAGAAGTTCTGTACCGAGCGTGCGTTTGTATGCTTCTCTGTACATCGTACAGTCCTCTATATAGACAAAACAAAGACCGGCAATTCCCTCTTTTGAGTGGCTTTGGGTATTCAGTGGCAATGGGAAATGCTATACCAGAATTAAAGAACTTGCGGACGAAATTACGGAAAGTAATGATCAAGATGGTGATCTGCCTTGATGAAACCGGTATTTTACAATAGCTATTGAGGGACAAACTAATTAAGTATAGCTTTTTTTGCCCAATTTTTGGATAGAAAAGATGTTACAATGTAAAGGAAAATAGTGAGGGAGGCAATGTTTATGAAAAGTAGCATTTGTTTGATTGGCAATTTAATGAGGGGTATATTTGCCCGATAAACCGTATAACCCCTCAAGAATGAAAGGGGTAACTAATTTGAAACAATGTACTATACGTTCTGAACGAATAACCGATTACCAATCGATTTCGGATGTTAACGCAGCAGCATTTACCTACAGCTATGGTATGGGAGAAGTAACGCTTATCAACGTTTTTAGAAGTCGTAGAGCTTTCGATCCGGATCTTTCGCTTGTGGCTGAACTAGATAACAGGATTATTGGTCATGTACTTTTCACGCCGCAGCAAGTGTTCGTAGGGGACAAGCTTCTGGATGCAGTAATATTGGCACCAATAGCCGTATATCCTGAGTTTCAGAATAAAGGCATAGGCACAGTACTTATCGAAGAAGGGCATAAAAGGGCAAAAGAAAAGGGCTTTCACTTTTCGCTTCTATTGGGGCACCCTGGTTATTACCCCCGCTTTGGTTATCTGTCAAAAATGTGGAGTAATTCAAATGTACTACTTCCAGTAAATGAAATCCCTCTCTCATCTAAGTTCGTTAAGGAACGAAGAATACATGTGACAGATCTTGAAAGCTTAAATGGGATGTGGGAAATATGGAATCAGGGTATCGATATGGCTTTTAAACCAGAGTCTTCAATAACTAGCTGGATTAGTCCTGGAAAAGGAATTCAAGCTTCAGCGATCGAAGTTGACGGTAATTTTTCAGGATATCTTCGATACGGGAAAGATAATCCGGGGAGAATTTTGAACATACTGGCTAGAGATAGCGAGTCGCTAATGGAAATATGTGCATATATTAAAAGCAAACTGGTGCTGGATAATACCGAATCAAAGTTTCTATTTTTGCCTATTTCCCCAGAGTCGTGTGAACGTAACCAAGTAACCCTTGATTACCAAACAGAAGTTAACTCAGGTCCTGAGAAAATGCTAAAAATCCTTAATGATAATTCTTCTATTACTGACTATTGTGAAGAAGTAATATCAGGAAAACGAGCACCCGGGAATATTATCTGGCCTGTGGAATTTGACGTTTGCTAATATTATTTGTATAACCGACTGCCTTTGGGTGGTCGGTACGCGGAACTGCATCTGGGGAGCAGTAAGATTACATTCGCCGATACGCACGCAGCCAAGCCGTCTTTGAAAGGCGATTATGTAAAAGTCATATTGAAGATCGAGACGGAAGAGGAGTTTCGTAAAGCATATGGAGACCTAGCAGTGTGGGGCCATATCAATACGGAAGTATATGAGGCTCCATTTAATGGACTGTTGGCCATCATCACGGACCGAAACGGCATTTGCTGGGTTCTTTCCTATTATCGAGACTAGTTGAAGGGCTGCGACAGATTGCCCGTGGGCAGGCTGTTCGAGTTTCGCATATATCAAAAAAAAGTCTGTCGAGACCTCGAAGCTTGAGGTTTCGGCAGACTTGCTTTGTTCAACTATGGACATCGAATCCGGTTCTTAATAAGGTCGTCCTCCAGATGATGGTTTAAAAGACAGGTGTCTGAGTCAGCCGCAGCTCTTCTTCCGTTGTCAGGCCGTTCTCCAGCGCCTGTTGGCGCAATGTCAGGTACAGCTCCGCCTTCGTAGCATTGATATAGGGCAGCACAAACAGGACGCCGATGAAGATTGCCAGAATGCCGAGGAGGATCCAACCGATAAAGCTTAGATCAAGCACGAATATGCGAAATTTTTGTCTCCGAGTCATTTGATTGCTTAAATCCACAGCGCGCCTATACCCAATATTAGGGTTGTCAGCCAAAATAAACGGGACCATGCTGTAAGCGTAGGATTTCACGATCCCGGGGATGATGAGGAGCAAAAACCATAAGAAATTCAGAAAACCTCTCCAGAACATCGCTTTCACGATATCCAGATACCTGCGCTTGTTAAAAGCAAAGCCCAAATTGTTCAGGTTGACCTCATGTTCCGCAGATTGCTTGAAGTAACGAATCGAACCGACTTCGAGGGGGAAGCCGAGAAAGATGCGAAACGCAAGTGCGAACAAAAATATGAAAATCATAACGACAATCAAGATAGCAAGGAAAGGCGAGATGCTCCCCCAATCCATATCCGCGCCAGAGGAGTCGGATGATCCACCGTTAAAGTTAAAGCTGGGAGCGCCGCCCCCTCCACTGAAAATTGCCAGTATAATACTCACCAAAAATGCCTTCCAGTACGATGTCCGCAGCACATCCTTGGCTCTTCGTTTCAATTTTTTACGATCCCACATCGTAATCCCTCTCTCTATGAATACTTTGTTATTCATCTTACAATAGATGTCATAAAATTTATAGTAGGCACAAGATTGAAGTCATCACCGTTCTCGTATGCAGCACATAGTTAGGCTTTTTTATCATGTTGCAAATTTATAACTACATTACCCTTTTTGTGCCCTTTTTCAACATACCTGTGAGCCTCGGCAGTTTGTTCCAATGGATAGCAGCGATCAATAACTGATTTCAGTTGTCCAGACTCCGTAAGCTCTTTGAGAAAAACTAGATCTTCTTTGCGTGTGACTGCTGTCCCGCCGACGACTTTCTTGTCTGTTGTCATCGAATACAACAGCCCATTAATCATTGACCCCGCCATTACCGTATTAAGATAATACCCTTTGTTCTTCAGCGAGCTTTTGCATTGTGATAGCGAAGTCTTGCCTACCGTGTCAAAAATAATATCGTAGGTCTCGCCGTTTTTTGTAAAATCCTCTTGCGTGTAGTCAATGACCTTATCAATTGCTAGAGACTTTAACAATTCTATATTCTGAGTACTGCACACCCCGGTGACTTCTGCTCCAAAGTACTTGGCAAGCTGCACCGCAAAAGTGCCTACACTACCCGAGGCGCCATTGATAAGGACTTTTTTTCCGGGCTGGATGTTGCCTTTTTTGAGGAAAAACAGAGCGGTAATTGCTCCGACAGAAAGAGTAGCGGCTTCCTCATAGGTCATATTGTTCGGCTTTGTTACTACTGCCCCATTCTCGGGCAGACATTTATACTCGGCGTGGGCACCAAAATTCACCTTGAAGGTCGATGCAAAAACCTGGTCACCTGCCTTGAACAGGGTTACATCTTTGCCGATTGCTTCAACTTCACCGGCTAGTTCCATTCCGAATATCGGATTTCTTGGTTTTCTAAAACCTAAAGCAATCCGACCGGGGAGCCAGAACATAGGGGGGACTGTAAAACTTCGTATTCTGCAGTCCCCGGCGTTTACGGTTGTCGCATGCACTTTTATTAATATTTCATTGTCTTTGGGCTTAGGTTTTTCAATCTCTTTGAGCTGAAGAACCTCCGGCGATCCGTATTTAGTTGCTACAATTGCTTTTATAAATATCCCTCCTTGCCGATAAATTGAATCCTTTAACGATGAGCCATACCGCTAGAGTCATTTCATACAAGGCTACCGGAATCGCCAAAACGGCTCCCCATGCTGAAAGTTGAAGGATGATACCGAATATTTCCAACAAGGCTGCAATAAAAATAAGTGTCG
Organism: Paenibacillus sp. Soil522; assembly: GCF_001428245.1. Taxonomy (GTDB): domain Bacteria; phylum Bacillota; class Bacilli; order Paenibacillales; family Paenibacillaceae; genus Pristimantibacillus. The sequence continues at coordinate 32,363 of NZ_LMRV01000035.1, read as the reverse complement.
CTCCGGTAAGACCCATGTATGATATAAATCGGGGAACGAGTTTTGATTTATAGAGTAAATAACTGCACATCATCGTATTTATGCCCAACATGAAGTTAGGACCAAGCATAAAGGTCCAGTCATGTATGGCTATTAATAATGTACCTGAAGTTTGAAAAGAGGAAGCATTCGAAGCTGCTGTTTCTACAAATTCCTGACTTAAGGTCAAGAGGGATAGTACGCTGACTATACCAATAGTAATAATAACGGCTTCAAGAAATCTGAAACAAACATACCCAAGAGCGATACTTTCATTGTGTTTTCTAAATAAGGGAAAAAGCATAATCGAAGTGCCAATAGCTGAACAGACAAGAATCAACTCAAATAGCGCTCCCAGTACCACTTGGTTTTTATGTTCAAAACCTGCAGTAAGGTAATCGGGATCATTTAGAATAGGATCGTATAAAATAAGACCGATTATCGACGTAACCGCCGCAAGCATAAATAGTATTCCCACGGTCATTGCAGTCTTTTTGTTAGAATTCATATTTTGTCTCCTTCTTTTTCATCCCCATAAAAGAATACCTCCTCCAAAGGTACATTGAAGGCGAGAGCAATGCGAAAAGCCAGTTCCAGAGAGGGGGAGTAGTTTCCCTTTTCCAGGGCCACGATGGTTTGTCTTGTTACGCCCGCCTTGTCAGCCAATTGCTGCTGAGTCATTTCATCAAAGTTGAATCGTAATCTTCGGATGTGATTGCCGACAAGATTTTTGCCCATATTAGACTCCTTTCCGATAGTGATAAAGTTTTGTAACGGAGCCGGTCACCTCGGAAATGAATCCGGCCGCGGTCAGGATAATGAACATCACCTGTGTCGGCTGATCAATCACCAGCGATCCCATGGCAAGAAGAAAGCCGACGATAAACGCATAAAAAGAATTTCGGGTCGCTTTCAAGTCAATGAGTTTATCCAGTTCATCCGCGAATGTTGGTTCCTTTTCTCTGGTCGTTATTCGAAAGAAAATGCTAAAAATAATGCTGATTATGATATGCGCGATTATCGAAACCAAAATCAGGATGAGCACGAAGGACCCCCAATAGCGAAAGGTTTCCGTCGACTCCAGCCCCCCTTCAGGGTACCTCGGGTACATGTACAAGCAATAAGATCCAAAAATAAGAATGACGCTGATCAACGATACGATGCTCTTCTTTTCTTGATAGGTCATGGTTTCGCCTCCTGTAAAATATACTTTACATTAAGTAAAGTTTTATATACATAAGATAACCAATATAATCCAAAATGTCAAGTTTGATTTACATTGCTTTTGGAGAAACCTACGCCTAAATTGCCTCTCCCTAAGATTGGTTAGTCCTTGACTATCTGCGACGTCGCCGCGCAGATGCACGAACGGAGAGCTATTGCAGGCTCATCGAGCAATGGGGACATACCACTCTGCATGAGATGAGTGCAATTCTCGTGGGTAAAAGCTAGGATAATGGGCAAATGATAGCTGAAGCCATTGGATTTCTGGTAGAGGGAATCCGGTTGCGGTGAGGGAAGAATAAGAGCCGATAGGCTGCGTCGGACGCGGGTTTTGAGATGCATTGATATAGTGGAGCGTGTAGCTTGCGAGGCTTGCTGAAATGGTGTCAAAGTCAACAATCTGAAGCTATGAGGCTAATACATGAGAAAACTGATATACCCAAAATTTGCTCTAGATTTTAATCAGATTAATTACAAACATGAAGTAAACAAGTTAAACCTTAGAAATAGGCAGGCGCCAATCCGGCGCCTGCTCCATCAAATTATGACTTTATCAGCTGCCACTTCTGCGCGGACGATCCGTTGCTCGAGTAGATCTGCACGTTCGTGCCGTCGGCGGTCCCCCCGCCTGCGACATCCAGCGCTTTGCCGCTGTCCGCTGCCTTCACTTCGAATGTGCCGTCGCTGTTCGGTGTGATTATCCACTTTTGATTGGCGTTGCCCAGGTTTTGCCACACCTGAACGTTGGCGCCGTCTCCGGTACCCGCCGCGTCAAGCGCCTTGCCGCTGGCTACCGAGGTGAGAGTGAAGGTGCCGTCTGTATTCGTCGTTAACGTCCACTTTTGGTTATCGTTACCGAGAGAAGACCAGATTTGGACATTGGCACCGTCTGCGGTTCCGGCCGCGTCAAGCACCTTGCCGCTGCCTGTGTTGATCAACCGATAGACGGTGGCGTTGATTAATTCCGGCCACCAGTAAACATTCTGATAATAGGAGACGCCTCCGAAGGCGTTTAGTCCGAAATAACCGCTGGCGAAGGTGCTGTCGTTTACATTAATGGATGGCGACGCTGCATTATCAAAATAGACCTTAATATTCGAGCCGCTGGCGACGATCTTGATATGGTAGGTTCTGCCCGGCTGGATAAAGGCCGGAGCGCTGGCCAGCATCTGGCTAGGGCTAAAGCTTCCGTTCAGCTTGTAGAACAGCCGGATCATACGGAAATTAGGGTCCACGTTGAGGTAATATCCGCTTGATCCGTCCGCATTTGAACGGAAGAGCAGGGAGCCGGCTCCGCCCGAGGCGTCAAGACGAATATCCGCTTCATACGTGAAATTGTCTGCCGAAACCGTAGAGATATAGTTCGTATCTTGATCAAAAGTGCCCGCAATGCCGTCTGCAGAGGCGTACCAGCGTCCCGTCGCCGGCTGGACGAAGCCGGTCAGATTCGTGTTGAACGCGCCTCCGACCTCGACGACGGTTTGACCGATTATCCCTCCTGCCTGCGTCGTAGCTGTAATGACTGCCCGCCCACGCGCCACCCCTGTTACGTTCGCGCTTCGGGAATCCACTGCCGACACAGTCGCAATTGCCGTGTTGCTGGAGCTCCATGTGACGTTATTATTGGTTGCGCTTTGCGGCAGAACGGCGACGTACAGCTGCTTAGTCGCCCCCGGCGCCACATCCATACTCGTGCTGTCCATGACAACCTTCTGTGGAGCCGTGCCGGAGGTTGGCTCGCTCCGCCACGTATTTGCAAGCGGATACACTTGCAGCGAGACGACCTTCACATTGCCGCCGTTCGTGTAGAAGGTGAGTCCGTCTCTTGCATCGCCCGGCAGGATCATATCAGAGAACACGACCTTGCCGTCGTTACCGAACACTTCGATCGAGGACTGGTCGATGAAAATATGCAGCTTGATCCGATTATTCACCGGTACAACCGTTGCATCCTGCCAGCCGGAGAAATACGTGGTGAAATCGTCCATCCCGGCATCGGTCCGGTTGATGAACATCTGGTTCAGCCCCGGCTTGTAGCCGACATACGTCATCTGGTCACCCAGTTCGCGAAGGCGGAAGCCGAATTCCGCTGAAACGTCTGTCGCCGGTATTTCGAACTCGCCGACGATTTCATAGGCGCTGCCCGAGAAATTCGCCAGTAAATTCGTCGTCGAAGGGGTGACGGTCACATTGCTGAAGGAAGAAGCCGTTCCGCGCAGCGCCTGCAGCTCGGCCACCGGCGTTTGCACGAGCCGGACACCTTCGCCTGCGTAGTTCTTTAGCGTTAGGACGCGCGGAATGGAAAATTGTCCTTTCCACGGACGGGTCGGGTAGCTGAACGGATAGTCCCAGTTCGTCATCCAACCGAGCTGGATGCGGCGACCGTCCGCAGCGGGAATGTCCGAGAAGGAGACTGCGGCGTACATATCTTTGCCCCGCTCGCTACGAAGGACCGTTGCCGCAGGATTGTCGCTCGTGAACGTCGTACCGTCGAAGCCGCCGACAAAATATTCCGAAGCCGAGCCGTCCGTCTGCCGGACTGCGCCGGTGCTGAGCGTCAGCACCCACTTCTTGTTTGCAGGATTGCCGTCAACCGAAAGCTGGAACAGATCCGGGCATTCCCATACACCGCCGTGAAGGTAAGCGCCAAAGCCGAAGGAGCTGGCATATGTCCAGTTGATTAGGTTCGTTGACGTATAAAATCTGATATGGTCGCCGCCGGAGACGACCATGACCCACTTGGAATGGTCGCTGTCCCATACCACTTTCGGGTCGCGGAAATCCCAGCTGCCGCTTGCGCCGCCCGGATTTTCGATGATGGCGCCGCTGCCATAGAAGGACCAAGTGCGTCCTTTGTCATTGCTGTAGGCGAGACCGATTTTCTGATTGCCGTTCGTCTTGTCCGGATTGAAGGAGGTGTAGTAGGCGAGCAGCCCCGAACCGCCGTTGAACAGCCCGGAAACGTCATTCGCATCGACAATCGCCGCGCCGGACCATGAATGACCCATATCATTCCACGGAAGCGCGATCGGAAGGTTTTTCCAATAGTTTAGATCCGTGCTGACTGCATGCGCCCACTTACCGCCTTCCTGATGGAATAAATGGTATTCCCCTTCATAATAGACAAGCCCGTTCGGATCGGCTACCGCGCTTCGCGGCGATGTGAAATGGTATTGCGGACGGTAAGGCTCGCTGTACCATTTGTTCGATTCCGTGACGTACACGTTCTGGAAATAAGCCGTTCCATTGTAGGCGTTCATGCCGATTTTGCCGCTTGCATAGCTGGTATCCGTCACCGAGATGACCGGAGCGGCATAGCCGTCGAGGTAGATCTTGATGCTGGAGCCGACAGCCTCAACCTCCAGATGATACGTCTTGCCTGGAACGATCACACGGCTCGCCGAGGCAATTGTGCCTCCTCCGTTTGCGTTGAACAGGCGCACTTGATCCAGATTAGGGTCGATATTCACCACGTACCCGGAGGTGCCTTGCGTATTCCCGCGTAAGACGAGCGCCGCTGTTCCGAGCGGGGTGGCAGCATCCACCTTTAGATCGCCCTCCAGAACGAAATTGGACGAAACGTTCTCTGCCATGCGGAACGTATTGACCGTACCGGCGCTGACAGCTTTGACTCCGCCAAGGTTCGGCATCCAGGTTCCGCCCATGTCAGTCCAGCTGTACAGGTTCGTATTTATATCGCTGATCCGGATATTTTGGAAAACGGCGCTGCCGTTGTAGACGCCTAGACCCAATTGGCCGGAAGCGTAGCTGGCGTCCGTAACCGAGATGGCCGGCGTGTAGCCGGTCAAGATCTGCGAGCCTGCTTGCTGAAGGTACACTTTGATTGCGCTGCCCTCCGCTTTTATCCGAAGCTGGTATACCTTACCCGTATCGATCGTGACGGTTTGGGTTGCCAAGGTCACATCGCCGCTCGTCTTAAACAAGCGAAGCCGGTCCAAGTTTGCGTCAACCTGCAGTCCATAGGCCTGTGTGCCAGCCGCATTGGAGCGGAACAACAGCGTTGCGATGGCATGGGTGCTTTCAATGAGCACGTCAGACTCATATGTGAAGCTGTCCGAGCTTGTGCCGGCCATGAAGTAGCCGTTCTGGCCACTGGCCGCTGAAGCCCGAATGCCTAGCGAACTCGAAGTCCATGTGCCGGAGGAAGCCGTCCAGCCGGTTAAATTCGTATACATATCGTAAGCGGTTACATTTTGGAAATACGCCGTTCCGTTATATACGTTGTAGCCGTAGCTGCCTTTGGCGTATTTGGTGTCGCTGACAGAAATCGCAAGCGTGCCGCCCAAATATACTTTGAGCGCAGGGCCGTCCGCTGTAACCTTCAGATGATAGGAAGCTCCCGTATTCAGCGATGTGCTGTAAGGAGTCCCGACGGTTGAGCCGGTCGCCAGATCGAACAACCGGAGACGGTCCAAATTCGGATCCACGCTCAGCGCGTAGCCTTTGCTGCCGTCTTCAGATGCCCGGAAGATGAGCGAGCCGACGCCGTAGGGCGAGGAAGCATCTACCTTCACATCCGCTTCGAGCGTAAAATTCGTTTCACTCGCCGCATTCGTCATACTGAACGCATTGGCATTGTCGGCGCTGACGCCTTTAAGTCCCTCACTGGTCTGTTCGGACCAGTTGCCCGTTATCGGGAGGTAGCTGGGCACGTTCGAGCGGAACTCGGCAGTCGCGGCCGCATGAATCGTGAGGAACATCGAACTGATGATAACGGTTGCTAGAAGCACGCCAAATTTGAGGAAGTGATTTCGTTTCATGTTTAGTTTCATGATAAGCCTTCTTCCATCGTATTGTGGTAATTATGTAAGCGCATACAATTTAGTTCGCGTAAAACCGATTTTTTCGTGAATTTCCCCTCCTTTTTGGATGAGCAGAGCCGACGCCGCCCGGTGTCAATTCTTGAATGAGCGTGCTCTTTTTGTCATTATAAAGGCATTTTGCAGGATAATACTTTTACTTTGTTTGGTTTCGCACTTTCACTTTTTTCGCATTTAACCTTGGGGTAGGAGTGCCAGCAGATGACCGACAATCTAAAAATGAGTTCTTCAAGCTATTTTTGATGGGGGAAGAGTAAGGGCAGATAGGCCGCGTAGGACGCGGGTTTTGGGGTTGTGAAAGGATGCCAAGAGGAGGGCTGTTACGGCCCTCTTTTGGCTTTCCATCTGAATTGCAGCAGATCTAAGGCGGCTGAATTAGCAAGGCTCATAGAGAAAAATTGCCACTAAGCAGGAGACCGAAGCAGGCAGCGTTCAACAGAAAAGTAATGCCGGCGCCGATAAGCAATCCTTGGACGATACCGCTTTTTTTACGGAAAATAAGGATAGCAGGAATCAGGTATAAGAGTTGTGCGATGCTGATAAAGAAAAAGGCGATAGGAAAAAGGAAAAGCAATAAATGCAGCACGGTGAGCAGCCCGATTCCGTGCCATACTTGCTTGGTATGATCAGGCGATTTGCCAGAAGGCGATACGTCTAGCTGCTTGTTATCCTCATCACTCATTCCACTCATTGATTTTACCTCCCGGGCGCATGTCAAATTCATTTCTCAGCTCGGCCAGCTTCTTCTCTTGATCACCGCGATAGAACATATTGTACGTGTCAAAAGGAATGATTCGTCCATCGGGGTGTACGATGTGAACGCAAGATTTTTTGACAGAGCGTACATCAAAATTGTATGGATCTAAAAACTGCATAATGATGACACGGAATACATTATCATAGCTAATGTTGTCAGGCACGGCGACCATCGGCAAGCAGCATAGCAGGTTTTTTAGCGAAAGCGCTGAAGAGGCAGGGGAATGAGCAGTCGAGAACAGCTCGAATATTTTTGACTTAAGGGTTTGATCCTGCTCGAACACGATCGTGTTGCGGCCGCCTTCCAGTAATATTTGAGGGTCCATTAATCCGGTAAGCGGCAGCACATCCCCGCCAAGCTTCAAGGCGTAGCCCATCGCCAAACAATCGGGGTGACATGGTACCGGAATAATATCCTCAGAGCGAAAAATACCCGATTGGTCAATTATTCCTTGCCGCACCTCACTAAGGGTCAAGCGATCCTTCGCCGGATCGTAATCTTCCAAACGTCCTGCCGCTTGGATAGGCTGGAAGGTCACACCGCGTACGGCGGGCTGCTTCAGGCCGAACTGAATAATGTCGCCGATCTCATGATCGTTCAGTCCTTTTTTGAGCGTAACGACCAGCGTGGTCGAGATATTGAATTCGTTCAAATGCTCTAAAGCCCGGCGGCGAACGTCGCGCAAATCAACGCCGCGAAGCTCTCGCAATGCCTCTTCCTGGAAGCTGTCGAACTGCAAGTAAATTTCAAAGCCGGGCATATATTCGACTAACCGCTTGGCAAAGCTGCGGTCCTGGGCAATGCGGAGGCCATTGGTGTTTACCATAACATGCTTGATTGGCTTGCTTTTGGCGAGGTCCAGTATTTCGAAAAACTGCGGATGAATAGTAGGCTCGCCCCCGCTAATTTGCACAATGTCGGGCTCGCCCTCGTTGCGGACGATGGCATCGAGCATTTTCTCGATCTGCTCCAGTGAGCGCCACGAATCCTTATGCGGGGAGGACTCCGCATAGCAAATCGGACATTGCAGATTACAGCGGTCTGTGACCTCGAGCAGCGTCAGACAGCTGTGCTGCTCATGATCGGGACATAGACCGCAATCATAGGGACAGCCGTAGCGGATCGGTGTGTTCCAGTGCTGCGGCATTTCCGCAGGCTTCAGGAATTCGCGGCATTTCTTATAATAGGCGGCGTCGCTTGCAATCAGTACCTTTTCCCGTCCATGCTGTCCGCAATATTTGAGCAGAAACACTTGATTGTCCTCAATGATGACTTTAGCTTCGACCTTGCGCAAACATTTTGAACAGATGCTGTTCGTTAGCTCGTAGAAAATGTAGGGTCTGTTTTTCGTTGTCATCGTTACAATTCCTTCCTATGTGGGCGTAATGGCTGTCCCCACTTGTATATCAAAGCAAAGTAATAGAGTAAGCCTGCGAGGCAAGCCAGTTGAATATTGTTGAGTCCGAGATAAAGATGAGGGGTCGGCTTTATAAAATCGACGGCTAAGCGGAACAAGAGATACCCCGCCATAAAAAGCTGGAAAATCGCTCCGTCAGGAAATGCGGCTCTTTTTTTCCATCGATAGAGCGTCCCGCCAAGCAGAAGCAGGAAAGCAATTTCATACAGTTGTGTCGGGTGTCTGAGGATGCCGTCACCAAAATCAATGCCTGTCATCCAAGTTGTCGGCGTGCCGTAGGTATGATCACTAAGCCCGGTCATAAAACAGCCGATGCGCCCGATAACCATGCCTACGATAATCGGCAGCGCCATATCATCGCCGGTGGAACGGGTAATGCCGACGCGCTTCTTCATCCACTCCACACCGATCAATCCGCCTAGCAGTCCGCCGACTATCGTTTTGCCCTCCATTAAATAGGTGTAGCTGCGCCAGTTTTCGATCGTCCGCATGGGGTCCTCCAGCCAGTACAACACTTTAGACCCGATGGCAGCTCCTAGAATGGCGCCGACAATGATCCACATGCCCTGCACAATCGGAAGCTTATCTTTGCTGCGGGTGTAGAGGTACACTCGATAGCCGATAAAATAAGCGAGCGCTTCAAATACCGCATGAGGATGCAGCTTTATAAAGCCAAGATTGATCCAAATAGGGAAGGTCATCACGTTCTCCAGTTTCGTTTTATGGATTTATTTTCTATACATTCGCTAGCGGCAATTGATAATCCTTTATGTTCACAAGGGATCAGGTGTGTTAGAGTGACATCGAAATACCCGAGGAGAAACCAAGATTAATTTATTATTGATAAATATGAAAACATCGTTTCTTCTACTTCAAATATTAGGTTAACTGTAAGTATTTTCAACGTATTAAAGCTGTGTTAGTCCATAATTATTATTATTTTTATTAAAAACAGGTTTTTATTTTTAAATTTTATTGAAAATATACACACGGAACTCTCTCAATTTCCATATGATAATATTAATTCTTAATGAAAGGGGGATGGTGTGAATGAAGAAAAAAGGGGGATGCAAAGGCTCAAAAAGTCACGGTTGTAAAAGCTCGGGAAGTCGAAGCGACGGTTGTAAAAGCTCGGGAAGCCGAAGTCACGGTAGTAAAAGCTCGGGGAGCAGAAGCCACGGAAGTAAAGGCTCGGATTGTCGGAGCGACGGAAGTAAAAGATCAGAGGAAAAAAGCTGCGGCAAAAATAGTCACTTTCATTGCATTCTATCAGATATTGGAGTAGGTACTGCCAATATTCGAATTCATTTTGACGGAACAGTTCGTACTGGAGTGTTTTTAGGCATTGTAGATGGCTGTGTCGTTATAAATGTGAATGGTGTCGTTAGCTATATAAAAATTACTTCAATAACTGCCGTGGATGTTGGGTGCAGCAAGGAAAAGAAAACGAAAAAGAAATGTATTCCTAAATGTAGAAAGCGGCGGGTGAAGAATAAGTGATGAGAAGCTCCGTCGTACTAAGACTGAGCTTACATCGTACTTGTCCCAGTAAGGTTTTTACGCTGGATTCTAAAAATAGAGCACAGGAGGTGTGATCTCCTGTACTCTTTTTTTATGTTTAACATGGAATCCTAACTCAGAAATTAAACTCGAACCAATTCCGAACGCTGGTACCTTAGATTTTCGCTAAATATGCGTCGAGCTGGTCAAAGGTGCCGCCGAATCCTTGCTGCATGGATTCAAACATGCCTTTATAGAACTCGTGCTCCTCAGCTGTTGCATGGTGAGGGCCTCCCCGAAGAGTGAGGGTGGTTTGGCCTTCATGCTCGGCGAACGTTGCGATATTCATCACTTCAAGCGGAAATTCAGAACTGAATGGGGGACGTATTGTATGGCCCTCTGCATCGGAGAAGGAGTTGATGAATACGATTTTTTCCGGTGCAACGATTTCTTGATAAACGAACTTGCCCCACATTTCATGGCCATCAGGGGAGCGCATGCTATAATGGAACATACCGCCTGGGCGCAGATCAAGCTTCTTTACTTCAAGTGACATACCCGTAGGCCCCCACCAATGCATCAAGTGCTCAGACTCCGTCCATACTTTAAACACTAACTCACGCGGTGCGTTGAAAGTGCGAGAGATAACAAATTTTCCTTCCTCTGTGTTCATGGGATTGGTGTTTGCTGCTTGGCTTTCAGTCATGACAATTCCTCCAATTTTGATTTTAGTATGGATTAGGGTCAATGTGTAATCGGTTGGGCTCGGCGAGTGCGAGTAAGATTAGTTCATGAATCGAATATACTCCATATGGAATATTCATGTCAAGGAATATTATATTCATGTTTGCCCGAAGCAGAATTGAAAGACTGATCGTATTGCCGAAACCGACTGCCATTCAATAATATCTAAAAAATTCCAGATTTAAGTATAAATGTAGTTTACAAGCGAGTTCCCAAGTGATGCGATAAAAGAGAAATCTGTTATAATGCTTATAGGAGACTATAAGGTGCTCAATTTCACTTCATACTTTTGTAAATTACATGTTAAATTTGAAATAACTATTCATTTTTCATTCCGCTATATTTATAATTAAACTTAATGCTTTGGAGGTTTAGATTGCATTGAAGCAACAAGGACTGTATCGACTAAAGGGCCGGCTTGAGCCCCGGGCGTGCTTTTCAAAATAGGAATAATACTTGCAATAACGAATCTCCTCGCACCATCCGTCTTGCTAAAACGTTGACCCCACAGCCTCCTTGTCCGAGGTAATGCAAATGACAATCGCTTTAAAGAGAAGAAATAATTTATAATTCCCCTAAATTAGTAATTTATAGACATTTAAATAGAATGGAGATTATATGAAATTCAAAACAAAGCTCTATTTAGGATTGGGTTCTTTTTTAGTAATCATTATTATCCTCGTGACGTTTTTAATAAATATGCTGGATCAAATAACGGTAAAAATGAATGTCGTAGTCAAGGAATTATCCGAAAGGGTAAGTATGACTGCAACCATTCAGTACGAGATTGCCAATTTGGACAGGGGATTAAAGGGGCTCACTTCCGATCCGCCTGATGATCTCCTTCAAGATTTCACGAATGATATGGAAAAATCCCGTATGAATACGAGTATGGCCATTGAGTCCCTAAAGAAGATGGATACTCGTGAAAAGTCACAGGAATTAATTGTAAAATTCACGGCACTCTATGGAACTTATACTGAAATGACACAACAAATTTTAACACTCAAAAAAGCGGGTATGAAGGCTGAATACGAAAAATTGCTATGGTATGATTCGAAGCAGCTTCGTGAACGTCTGCTGCAAAATATAGACTTACTAAATACCCTGCAGGAACAAGAGATGAAAAACGAATTGTATCGGACCCGCGCGACATATAATGTAGCCACCAAAATGATTTATACATATGTCTTAATAGGTTTGATAATCGGAATAGGGATGACGGTTTGGTTGATCCTAAGCATTACAAAGAATCTTAATAAAGTAACATCTGTAATGACTAGCGTAACCCATAATAATGTAACGAAGTTACCCCGCATTAAGGTGACTTCCAAAGATGAGTTTGGTGCGATTGCTGAAGCCTTTAATGGAATGGCCCAAGATTTGGAAGAACGCGCCAAGCAGGAAATAGAGTTAAAAGAAGAGGCTCAGGAAAAGAGTTGGCTAAAAACAAAAATTGCAGAAATCGCCACGATGTATTCTAAAGTGGATGATTTGCAGACCTTGGCTCAATTGTTTATTACGAAGATTACGCCAATGGCGGGAGCCAGTTATGGAGTCTTCTATACGCAGGAGGGGGAAGGGGATCAATACCGCCTTCGAAAGTTGGCTGGCTATGCTGCTCATCATGAACCATTTGGATTCGAAAGTTTTCGTGTGGGGGAGGGGCTGGTTGGACAATGTGCAGCGATAAAAAAGTCTATCTTGCTTAATCAGATCCCGGAGGATCATCTAAAGATAGTTTCCGGTACCGGCATGTCGTCGCCAGCAAGCCTAATCATTTTACCCGCTGAGTATGAAGGGGAGATACTGGCTGTCATTGAATTGGCTACCTTTGAAACATTCACTCCACTTCAGCAAATGCTGCTTCATGAGGTTATGAGCAAAATTGGGATTGCCATAAATAGTGTTAAAAGCCGAATGCTAGTGGCAAAATTGCTGCAAGAATCGCAGGCTCTTACAGAAGAACTGCAAAGTCAATCGGAGGAGCTCCAAATGCAGCAAGAGGAATTAAGATCGGCCCATGAAAGACTCGAAGAACAATATGAAAACTCGGAACAGAAGAAGACGGAGCTGGAAGAAATCAGGCTGGTTCTCGAGGAAAAAGCTCAGCATTTGGCACTTAGCTCTCAATATAAATCCGAGTTTCTTGCCAATATGTCCCATGAACTGCGAACACCGCTCAACAGTTTATTGATTCTGACTCATATACTTGCTGAGAATTCGGAGAGGAATCTTACCGATAAACAATTGGAATATATCCGGACAATCTATTCATCAGGTGATGATCTGCTCAATTTAATCAACGACATCTTAGATTTGGCGAAAGTGGAATCTGGAAACTTGGAGGTGATTCCTGAAGAATTACAGCTTCAGGATGTGCAGGTATTTGTAGAAAATCAATTTTTCCCGATTGCCCGCCAGAAAGGGATTGAATTTTCCGTCCGGATCGATCCGGATTTACCGAAGAGTATATTTACCGACGAGCATCGCTTGCAGCAAATTCTGAAAAATTTATTATCAAATGCCTTTAAATTCACGGAAAAGGGCAGTGTATCCCTATATATTCAGAAGACGTCCCAAAAAGTTTTTGGTGAAAAACCTATTGCTGACCAAATGGGATCTGTGTTGGCCTTTTCAGTTGTAGATACGGGAATTGGGATTCCGGAAGAAAAACAGGAAATGATTTTCGAGACATTTAAGCAGGCGGATGGAACCACAAGCCGAAAATACGGCGGCACTGGTTTAGGTCTGCCGATTAGCCGGGAAATTGCCCAGCTGTTAGGCGGTTTCATCCAAGTGAATAGTGAGGTAGACAAGGGAACTACCTTTACTCTGTATTTGCCCAGTATTGAATCGTTCCCATTGACAGAAAACCGATCCTCTATGAAAGAGGTGGCCGCAGGGCATTACGAACAGGCGCACAATTCCGTGGAATCTGCTGCGAAGAATGGACTGCATGTTGAATCGTGGAACCCTAATCCGTATGAAAAAAACTTGCTCGACGGTAAAAAAATTCTCATTGTGGACGATGATATGCGCAATATATTCGCGTTAACGACTGCGTTAGAGGGATATCAAATGGAAGTAATATTTGCGCTAAATGGCCTTGAAGGAATTGAAATCTTATGCAGCAACCCTGAGACGGATTTGGTATTGATGGATATCATGATGCCGGAGATGGACGGTTTTGAGGCCATCCACGCGATTCGTCAAATGCCTCAATTCAAAAATATTCCAATAATCGCACTTACAGCAAAGGCAATGAAACAGGATAGGGAACAATGCATGAATGCCGGGGCTTCTGATTATATCAGCAAACCAATAAATATTATTCAACTACTCTCACTGATACAGGTATGGGTATATAGATAGGCGGGACTACCATTACAGAGCTAATCGATGAAAAGAGTAAAAATCAAATACAAGATGATGCCGAATTAGAAAAAATTGAAATCGAATTATTGCTTGAAGGCATGTATCGTTATTACGGCTTTGATTTTAGGTACTATTCATTTCCCTTTATTCAGCGCAGAATATGGTATCGCATTCGTGCTGAGAAATTAAAAAGCATATCTGGCCTTCAGGAGAAGGTTTTCCATGACCCTGACTTGATGAAAAGATTTTATGCTGATTTCTCTATCAATGTGACGGAGATGTTCCGCGATCCCAGCTTTTTTTTATCCTTTCGAAATAAAGTCATTCCGAAGCTGAGGGAATACCCATTTATTCGGATTTGGCATGCAGGCTGTTCAGTAGGACAAGAAGTTTATTCGATGGCCATTCTTTTGCACGAGGAAGGAATATACGACAAAACTAAAATCTATGCAACAGATATGAATGGCACTCTTTTAGAAGAGGCAAAAAGTGGAGTTTTCCCTTTAGAACGGATGCAAATGTATACTAAAAATTATTTGGAAGCTGGTGGAACGAGGGCCTTTTCCGAATACTACACAGTTAAGCAGGATAAAGTGATTTTCCATCCTTTTCTTCGGGAAAATGTTGTATTTGCTCAGCATAATTTGGCGACCGATCACTCTTTTAATGAATTTCACATCATTATTTGCCGAAATGTGATGATTTATTTTAATAAATCTTTGCAAAATCATGTACATCAGCTGTTTTATGAGAGTTTAAGTTTATCGGGTTTTATTGGTCTCGGTAATAGAGAGGGGATTCGGTATACAAGATATGCTGACCATTACGAAGAGTTTGATTCCGCAGAAAGAATGTACCGTAAAATCAAATAGTGCAATATCCGCCGAAAAGGTCAATATTTTAATAGTGGATGATCACCCGGAAAATTTATTAGCTTTAGAAGCTGTGCTCATGTCCCCGAACTATTGTTTTACCAAAGCAAATTCGGGTGAAGAAGCATTGATGTATGTTTTACAGCGGGACTTTTCCGTTATTGTGCTGGACGTGCAAATGCCGGGATTGAATGGATTTGAAACGGCTAAATTAATCAAGGAAAGAGAAAAATCAAAACATATCCCTATTATTTTTGTTACTGCTATTAGCCAGGATATTGAAAATGTCCTTCGTGGTTATTCCGTTGGAGCCATTGACTATATCACCAAACCCTTCCATCCGGAAACGCTGAGGCGGAAAATTGAACAACTTATAAACATTCACAAAAATTATGAACAAAGTGAATGGGAGCGTACTCTTGAGCTTCAGGAAGTTAACCAAAAACTTGACCGCACGACGCTGGATTTGCGCAATAAGGAAGCAGTGGCGAGGGTGATTGGAGAGACACTGATAGATACGATTATAACATTTGATGAAAGCGGATATATTTTTTCTGTCAACCATGCAGTTAAAGATATGTTTGGTTACATCACTGATGAGTTATTAGGCCAGCATGTCGCTAACCTTCTCCCTGCCTTTAAGCAAGATGATGGGAAAGAGGCCTCATTGATCATTTCTCCCAAGGTCAAGCCGATTACCGGCAAGTTGATGGAGGCTGTTGCCTTGCGCAAAGACAAAAGCATTTTTCCCGCGGATATTCAAATTGGGGAAGCAAATATAGAGAATCAAAACATCTATGTATGTTCCATTCGTGATATTACGGATAGAAAAAAGTTCGAGGCTCTGCGAAGGCAGCAATTCAATGATTTAGAGAAGCTGGTGGAAGAGCGGACTTTGGAACTCTTACTGGCTAACGAGAAGCTCCAGAAAGAAATTGAGGAGCGAAAAAAAATAGCGGACGATCTTCGCTTATCCCAGGAACGTTTTCGGAAAATTTTTGAGTCCAGTCCTTGCTTGATAGCAATTCGTTCTCTCCAGGATGGAAGGTTCATTGATGTTAATGAGAGATGGTTACATTATACCGGTTATTGTTATGAAGAGGTAAAGAATCAAACGGACGATATGCTGCATCTTATACCGGACTCTGATAGGAGCAATACCGGTTTATTCAGTCTTGAATGCGGGAAATCGATTCGCAATGAGAAGATTCGATATAGGAGCAAGTCCGAGGAAGTGCGCGAGGGTTTATTGTCAACAGAACGAATAGAAATCCAAGGAGAAGCATGTATTATCATTGTTGTGACTGACATAACCGAAAGAATTCTATTGGAGAAAGAAATGGCTCGATTGGACCGTTTGAATTTAATTGGGGAGATGGCAGCAGGAATTGCCCATGAAATTCGAAATCCATTGACTTCTGTCAGGGGATTTTTACAAATGTCCAAGTTTAAACGTGATATTCTTTCACTGGAGCATATTGAATTAATGATGGGAGAACTTGATCGGGCCAACGGCATCATTACAGAATTTCTGACTCTGGCTAAAAATAAAGTCAATGATAAAACCCAAAAGCATCTCAATGAGATTTTAATAGCGCTATTTCCGCTGATTCAGGCAGAAGCGCTGCTTTCTGACAAGCATGTGCTGCTTGAATTAGGGGATTGCCCGGAACTATATTTAGATGAAAAGGAAATTCGCCAGCTTATATTGAATCTCGTTTTAAATGGGTTGGAGGCCATGTCTTCAGGAGGAACGCTTACGATAAAGACATATTCTGAAGAACAATCGGCCGTTCTGGAGATACGGGATGAGGGAGTGGGAATTAAACCGGAGCTACTGGAGAAAATAGGAACCCCCTTCTTCACAACGAAAGAGAAGGGATCCGGATTAGGCCTAGCTATTTGCTACAGTGTGGCTGAACGTCATCATGCTGTCATCGATGTAAAATCAGGTGATCATGGGACTGTCTTTTCTATTCGTTTCAGGCTTTGATTATGCATGAACGCATGAAGCGAAACAGAATTCCGAATGTCCGGAAAAACCATGCGGGGAGGGGATGAGCGATGAAGAAAAGATGGATGGTCCTATTGGTTTGCACAATCGTACTTTTCGCTTTAATCGGGTTAACTGTCAGGTTAATAGATAGGGATGAGAGGCCGAAGGTTGTTGTCGTACTTGAAGGATTAGATTCAGAGTATTGGAAAATTGTTGAAGCAGGCGCGAATAAAGCATTTCTTGATTTTAATATAGAGGGTAAAGTGCTAGCACCTAATTCCAAAAGTCTGACAAAGGCAACATTGTTGAAAAACGTTTTGAGGCAAAATCCGGATGCACTGGTTGTCGCTCCGCAACAACCTTCTTCCATTATTCCTATATTAATGGAATATAAGAAAAAAAATATTCCTGTTTTGTTTGTGGATACGGAAGCCGATTGGAATGATAAAACGGCTTATATTGGAACGGATAACCCTGCATTGGGCAAAAAAGCAGGAGAGCTGTTAGCTTCCATGCTGCAGCCCGGGGATCAAGTAGCCCTCATTGGGGGGATATCAGTAAACGCGAATGAACGGATAAAAGGAGCTAAAGAAACTTTAGAAGCCGCTGGAATTAAAATTGTCGAGCAGCAGTTTGAGTATGTTGACGACATTGCAGAGGTTAGATCAGTAATGAGTAGCCTTTTGAAAACGAATATGTATCAGACGAATTCCGATATTAAAGGTGTATTTGCCACTTATGACACTTTAGCTCTAAAGGCATTAAAAGTAATAGAAGAAAAAGGTTTAAAAATTCCGGTCGTCGGAGCGGACGGTATTATAGACATGGTCAAGGCCATTGAAGCGGGAACGCTGACCGCTACAGTGACACAGAACCCTTATGACATGGGTTATTTAAGTGTTGAAAACGCATTGAAAGCGATTGAAGGGGAGACCGTTGAAACAAGGATTGACAGCGGTATTGACATCATAACGAAAGATAATGCGAAGGAAAAATTAGATTTCCTCACACAAATATTAAATTAGAATCGCTCCTATTCGAATCATTCAACCTGCCCGGCCAGTTTTAGCAGCTCATCAACAACAAGGCCTGGCTGATAGCTGTGTATATAATGGGAGCTGCTTTGCACGATGATTTGCTTGCCGGAAACGGACCATGAAGGAAGCGCTGCTTGGCTGTCTTTCCATGCTTGATCATCGTCCAGCTTGCCGAAATAATCGGCAGTCATTACTGTAATGGGGATGTTAAGCGGCTTTCCGCCTGCAAGCACGATTCCGGCATTCTCTCGGCTTTGGCGTATTTCATCCGTCATATTCCGGTTCCCGGCCTTAAGCAGTGTGGCTTTGCGGTTTAATTCCTTCAGCTCCTCCGGCAGCAGCTTCTCCCCGTTGCTTTGGTCGGCAACCCATTCGGCGAAGCCGTTCATATGATACAATGTCCGCAGTATGCCCAATGTCCGAAGTCCTTTGTACGTCCAAGGAATAAGGGTAAGCTCCGGGCTGAAATTGTAATATTCAGGACTTCCGCCTTCTATGAGCAGTATACCCTTCACTTCTTCTGGAAACCGCTGCGCGTACCGGATGGTTTCCAGAGCACCCAGAGAGTGGGCGGCGAACACATAAGGCGGTTTCTGTCCGGATGCTTGAAGCAGCTCATGAATCTCGTCGGTGATCGTATCGATATCCCGTTTTCTGCCGGTTATATCGCTGAAACCGTAACCGAGCCGGTCATAGACTGCAAGCTTCACATGCTGCTTCAGCCCTTCATACAAAGGATAAAAATCGGCGTAAGGATTCACCGTTCCCCACCCTGAAGCGAACACTACCGTAGTGTCTCCTTCACCTTCCGTATAGAGATGCATCTTGCCGCCTGCTACATCATACAGTTTCCCGGTTGTTTTATATGTTTTCCTGTCCTGCACGGAACCGTACCATTGATAAGCAGCACCGATACCTGCCAGCACCATAAGCATCACGAGCAGGTAAAACGCAATTTTGCGGACCCGTCTCCACATGTATTTCAATTCCCCTTTCAAGTAAACAGTTTCCAGTCACTCAGCGCCTCCTATAATGTACAGGAATTTAGTGGAAAGAATAACCGCCTTAAGCAGGGGGGGCACCCCGCCTTTAGTCTGAATCTGCTACAAGTAAAGTTCCAATATAAAAAACGAACCGACAAGGAGACTCTTGAACGGTTCGTTTTATTTGTGTCCAGAAATATTGGATGTCAAAACAAAGGGCCAGGAACGCTGCAGCCCGGAAAAGAATTAATATCCTGAATCATATTGAAGGGATACTGCTTTGTGGCAAATTGGCTTTGATACAAGTACTCCTGCAGAACCACGGTGCCGCCGCTGACGCTGCATAAAACCCCCGTTACACCTTGCCCGTTAACCAATGAAACCCCCACAGGCTGGCCGACTAATCCCAAAGCCTTCGTATACCATGGCATTTGTAGCAAAATATTTTCACCTCCAGAAGCCATTATATGTAGGACATACGCGGAGAGGAACTAACTTGCTCCTTCTTTATGCTCAACGGGAGGGAGCGATCGAGAGTGCCAACACATGAGAGATACAGCGATTATATAAATCTGTTTTTTAATGTAAGATGTCTGTTAATTTGCTATTAACTCGACTTTATTCAATGTAATCTATTGGTGATACCTAATTGATAACGAATCAAGAACCTGAGACAGCTTAGCGATTGGAGTTCTAACAAGGGGAGGCAGCTCAATGCGTACTGTCGCGAATCGCTACGTAATGCGTTACATTGGTATGCTGAGGAATATCCGTGGCTCCTTTGATCATTTTGAACAGATTGCGGGCAGCCGTCATGCCGATCTCCGTATCGGAGTATTCCACTGTCGAAAGTCTAGGTCTTACTATAGTTGACATGTAGGTGCCGTCAAAGCCGAAAACGGAAACGTCTTCAGGAATGCGAAGGCCATTGTCCAGTAAATAATTCATCGCTCCCAGAGCCATGAGATCAGTTGAACAAAATACAGCGGTAGGCAACGAACCTGCTGCTGCAATGCTGTCCATCGCGCTCATACCCTCCTCAACGGAAAACCCGCTCTCCGCGACCCAATCTTTGCGCATAGTAATACCGGCATCCTTTAAAGCCTGCCGATAACCTATAAAACGCTCTTCGCCTACGGCCGATATGCCTGTACCGCGAATCATGGCAATATTGCGGTGGCCCTTATGTATCAGGGAGGTTACTGCTTCATAGGCAGCCATTATGTTATCAACATGCACAGAAGGAATGGAAGGGAGACTTGAGATTTGGCCGATCGCAATGCACGGTGTGCTTTCAATCATGTCGACATGCTTCTTATGTATAGGCGTTCCTGTGAAAATAATGCCGTGAATTTGAAGTTTACGAAATAGCTGCAAATGCTGAAGCTCGCTTTCGATGGTACCATCTGTTTGTGTAATCAAAACGTCATAGCCGTAAAAATTGGCTACGTTTTTGATACCAATGATAAATTCGTCCAATACCGTATGGATATATAACGGAATAATGACGCCGATCAGGCAAGATTCACTCTTGTTAACATCGCTCGCTAAAGCGCTATGGCGATAGTTGGTTTGCTTGATTGCTTCTATAACCCGTTTCCGTACTTCCTCTTTAACGGGTTTGCTGTTATTGAGCACTCTTGAGACTGTAGATATCGAAACCCCGGCCATTTCTGCTATATCGTTAATCGTTATTTTCATGTTCATCACCACCCGAATAAGATTGACCGTTTCTAAATACAGGAAAAATTTTTCCTGAACAGACAAATTATATTTCACGTCCATTCAATATGCAATAGAAAATAGATGGTCTGCAATCGACTATGACTTTCCTGTTATAAAATATTAATTTTTTGTAAACGAAAATACCGCTGACTGCTTAGTTTATAACGGATGTATCAGCAAAATGAGGGCTGCCGTCTATCATTTAACCCGTGCCGTGTGCGTTCATTGTTAACCTAAAATTAAATCCTAGCATGATCGTTGGAAATTATCCGAATTAGCATTGACTAGGAAAATAAATTATCTTATACTCGGTCATGTTGGGAAAATATTTTCCGATATATAAGTAAAGAAGGATAATATTTTTCAGTTAGGACTTTTTCTGTAAAAATACACTAAATGTAAATCCCTTTTAAAAAAACACTCTACATATGCTGATTGTAACCGTTTTTAGTCAATGAGGGAGTGAACCAGGCTTTTTTAAGAGCATGGCTCCTAAGTCTCGAAGCAACTTATAGGGAAAAGAAGGGAATCATCATGAGCTCGAGCAGACAAGAAAATTCCAATGGAAAACTGAGCATTTTAAAAATAGTATTCATCTATGTACTTATTACAGTCCTGTGGATTGTATTGACAGACAATATATTGTTTATATTTTTCAAGGACGCGGAAATCATAACTAGAATACAAACGATTAAAGGCTGTTTCTTTGTCGTTGTAATGGCTTGGATGCTTTATTTACTTATGCAGATTAATAATTTTAAGCGGAATCAAATAGAAGAGATGCTTCGTGACAGCGAGTCCAGATACCGGAAAATCATTAAGCTTTCGCCTGAACCCATAACGATTCATAGCGATGGTATTTTGATTTATGCGAACGATGCTGCTTTGAAAGTAGTTGGGGCAGCCAGGATTGAAGAAGTGGTAGGAAAACCGATCTTTGATTTCTTGCATCCCGACTATCATGAGATGGAGACAGAACGAATTCAGTCTATTATACCGGCGGAAGAACGTTCGGAAAGCATCGAGCAGAAGATTATCCGATTAGATGGAGAGATTATAGACGTCGAAACCTCATGCATCTGTTTTGATAAATATTTGGGCAAGCCCGTCATTCAAAATGTGATGAGAGACATAACAGAGCGAAAGCGAACGGAGGAAATGATCAGGAAGTCTGAAAAGCTTTCTGTAGTAGGGCAATTGGCAGCGGGGGTTGCGCATGAAATCCGGAATCCATTAACGTCTTTAAAAGGTTTTTTGCAATTGTTAAATTCGAAAAATCTCGGTTATGAAAACTATTTTGAGATTATGCAAGCCGAGATCGAACGAATCAATTTTATCGTAAATGAATTTATGATCGTTTCAAATCCGCAGGTAGTCCGCACCCTGGAAGAAAAAAGATTGGAGTGTATACTGCAGAATATCGTGCTGCTGCTAAGCGCACAGGCAAATCTTATAAATGTGCAAATGATAACGGAATATGATAGTGGCATTCCCTTAATCAAGTGTGATGAAAATCAGCTGAAACAGGTTTTTATTAACATTCTTAAAAATGCTCTGGAAGCGATGAATAATGGAGGTATAGTCCGTATTCAAGTTAAAAATATTCAGCCTAATCAAATATTAATCAGGTTTATTGATCAAGGCATCGGCATCCCTGAGGATCAACTGCCAAAGCTGGGCGAACCGTTTCATTCCACCAAAGAGACTGGAACGGGTCTCGGATTAATGGTAACGAATAAAATAATAGAAGGACACAAGGGGAGTATGTCAATAAAAAGTAAAGTGAATCAAGGGACGACCGTTGATATTATTCTTCCTGTTGAATTTTAGGTTTGTGAAAACGAACGATAGAGCAAGAAGCCGGGGCAATTCCACAGAGGAGGAACCCGGCTTTTTTTGTGCTATTTATCGCATACAACTCTAGCAAATGTTAACATTAATTTTATATTTTCTGAATTGTCAGAATATATTGACATCTTTTATGAATTCGCTTACAATGTAAAAAATACTAGAAAGGAGTCGATTAAATGGAAGAAAAAGTATAGCTTAACGACGTCAACCGACATCCTGGGGAAGAGTAAATGTAAGCAAGTGCGAGAGACAGAGAGGAGATTAACCGGTGCAAAAAATAGAATGCGTAGCCATGCTGTTGGCCGGGGGTGAAGGGAAACGATTATTCAATCTGACCGCCAATCTTGCCAAGCCCGCCGTTCCCTTTGGGGGCAAATACCGAATCATTGATTTCACATTGAGCAATTGCTGCAATTCCGGAATTCAGACAGTCGGGGTGCTGACCCAATACCAGCCGATGGTACTCAATTCCTACATAGGAATCGGCAGTTCATGGGATTTGGACCGGAAAAATGGAGGCGTTACCGTGCTTCCGCCTTATGTCGCAAAAAACGGGGGCAATTGGTATAAAGGGACAGCCCATGCCATTTACCAGAACATAAGCTATCTGGAGCAATATAATCCGGAATATGTGCTCGTCATTTCCGGCGACCATATTTATAAGATGGATTATGCCGCGATGATTAAGGCTCATAAGGATGCAAACGCGGACGCTACCATCGCGGTTATAGAAGTTCCGATAGAAGAGGCCAGCCGGTTCGGCATTATGAATGTGGACGAAGAAGACCGGATCACCGAATTTGACGAAAAGCCAAAATATCCGAAAAACAACCTGGCATCCATGGGCGTGTACATTTTCAACTGGAGTGTATTAAGGGAATTGCTGATTGCTGATGAGGAAAATCCATTGTCATCCAACGATTTCGGCAAAGATATCATTCCGGCTATGCTTGAAAGCAATCAATATTTATTAGCTTATCGATTCAAAGACTATTGGAAAGATGTCGGAACGCTAGATAGCCTTTGGGAAGCGCATATGGACCTGCTCGAGGATGAGCCGCCATTTTCTCTCCATGACAAAAAAGCTCGAATTTACACGAAAAACCCTAACCTTCCACCGCAATATATTGCGCCTACCGCTAAAATTAACCGTTCCATGGTAAATGAGGGCTGCAGGGTATTCGGGGAAATCGACCATTCTGTACTATCATATGGCGTAAGAGTCGGTGAAAGGAGCCTGATCAAAGATTCGATTATTATGCCTAACTGCCGCATCGGCAAAGATGTCGTGATCCATAGAGCGATTATCGGCTCCGGCGTGGTCATTGAAGACGGCGCCCGGATCGGTAGCCCGTATGATACGGAAATTACTTTGATCGGGGATAAAATGGTCATTTCATCTTAATGTCAAAGGAGCTTGTACCGTGAATAATGTGTTAGGTGTAATCAATCTCAGCATCAACCAGCCGCTATTGCATGAACTTACCTACTCGCGTGCAACCGCAACTGTACCGTTCGGCGGCAGATACCGGCTGATTGATTTTGTACTATCCAATATGGTGAATTCAGGGATCAATAATGTTGCTGTCCTTGCCCACAACAACTACCGTTCCATCATCGATCATTTAGGTTCCGGGAAGGAATGGGATTTAGACAGAAAGCAGAAGGGATTATACATTTTACCTCCCAACAATACGCATTTTCCCGGCTTTAACGGCGATTTGCAAAATTTTTATGGATCCCTCGATTATTTTGCCCGCAGCACGGAGGAGTACGTGGTTGTATCCAGCAGCCACATGATCTGCAACATTAATTTTGCCGAAGTGGTGGAGTTCCATCAGAAGAGAAATGCGGATATTACCATCATTTATAAAGAAATGAACACCAGCGAGGAAAACCTTGCCAACCTGATCATGGTGGAGCAGAACGATGATGGCCGCGTCACGAATATGACCGAGAACCATCTGAAGCATGACAGCAGCAAAGTGTACATGCGGACGATCGTGATTAAAAAGGAATTATTAGTTGATCTGGTGAAAAAGAGCGTGGCGCAAAACTACTATGATCTTGTAAGACATGTCATTATGCGCAATCTTGACGCATTAAATGTGTACGCCTTTGAATATAAAGGCCATCTGGCTGTTATTAATTCCATTCATAATTACTATAAATTCAGTATGGACTTATTAAAGCCGGAAGTGTACGAATCGCTCTTTTTCGAGCCGGGTCCCATTTACACTAAAATCAAGGACGAGCCTCCCACTAAGTATACGAGAGATATTCAAGCGGCAAATTCACTGATCGCGAACGGCTGCATTATTGAAGGAACCGTCGAGAACAGCATTCTGTTCAGGGGAGTTAAAGTCGCTAAAGGCGCGGTTGTTAAGAACAGCATATTGATGCAAAATTGCGTCATTGAAGAAGAGGCTTTTTTAGAACATGTGATCCTTGACAAGGAAGTATATGTCACACAGGGAAGCAGACTTATTGGAGAACAGACTGCCCCGACGGTATTCACAAAGAAAAGCAGAATCTAAACAACAATGCTAACAGACGAATTGAGGACGTGTAGAAAATGCCTAGACCACTAGTAATCGGAAACAGCAAAATGCTTATTAACTTTGATGACAAACTTCGCTTAAGAGATCTTTATTATCCCTATGTAGGACAACTCAATCATGTGGGCGGCCATTACTGCAAAATGGGTGTATGGACGGACGAAATGTTTAACTGGCTGGATGAAGACGAGTGGAATCGGCAATTGCGCTATCAGCCGGATTCGCTGGTTACTAACATTCGCGCCGCAAACGATAGATTGCAGTTGGAGCTGCACATGGAAGACGGTATTCATCAACGGGATAATATTTATTTGAAAAGGGTCCGGGTCCGCAACTGGTCTTCGAAACCCCGGGAAATCCGCCTGTTTTTCCATCACGACTTTAACTTGAACGAATCGGAAATAGGTGATACCGCACTGTATGATCCCAGTTTGAATTCCGTCTACCACTATAAGCGGAATGTTTACATCATGGCGAACGGACAGACACCTACGGAAGGAGTCCATCAATACAGTATCGGCATCAAACGATTTAATCAGGCCGAAGGAACATGGCGTGACGCAGAAGACGGAGTGCTCGGCGGCAATACCATTGCCCAAGGATCGGTTGACAGCACAATCTCATTCCGCCTTTTCCTTGATGAGGGCGAAGAACAAACCTTGTATTACTGGTTGTGTGTCGGTGAAACCTATCAGGATGTAAAAAAACTGAACAATTATGTCATGGAAAATGATCCAAACCATCTTCTGTCACGAATCGAGGTATATTGGCAGCGTTGGGTGAACAAAGAAAATGACGATTTTGCTAATCTTCCTTCGGAGCTTATCGATTTATACAAAAAGAGCCTCTTGGTCGTCAGCACTCAAATCGATCAGAATGGCGCTATTATTGCCGCTAACGATACGGACGTCTTGGAGTTCAACCGCGATCACTACAGCTATATGTGGCCGCGTGACGGCGCACTGGTTTCTCTGGCTATGATTAAGGCCGGCTATGGCGGAATGGTATTCAATTTTTATAAATTTTGCAAAAAAGCGATTTCAAAAGAAGGGTATCTTCAGCATAAGTACAATCCTGACGGTTCGGTGGGATCGAGCTGGCATCCGGTTATCCAGAACGGTGAAGTGCAGCTGCCGATTCAAGAAGACGAAACCGCACTCGTATTGTATACGTTATGGGAATACTATGAGAAGACGAAGCAAATTGAGCACTGCCAGTCATTGTACGCTTCGCTTATCCGTCCGGCAGCCAAATTTTTGTTAAACTACATGCATTCGGAACTGGAGCTGCCGCTGCCAAGCTATGATTTATGGGAAGAACGGCGAGGCATCTTCACCTTTACCTGCTCCTCCGTATATGCCGGATTGAAGGCAGCAGCTAATTTTGCCCAATTGTTCGGAGACGACATCCGCTACAGACGTTATAACGATAAAGCGGAATCGATTAAAGCGGCCATGCTGCGGTATTTGTACGATGAGGAAACAGGGCGCTTCTTGCGGGGAATTTACCTGAACAGCGACGGACAAATCAGTAAAGATTACAATGTGGAAAGCAGCATGTTCTCTCTCTTTTCCTTTGGTGTGCTGCCGGCAGATGATCCGCGGGTTGTCCGTACGATGGAAGCGATAAAATCAAATCTGAGGGTGAAAACGGAGGTTGGCGGTTATGCCCGCTATGAAGGGGATTATTATTTCAGCGTATCAAACGACCATGGAAAGATCCCCGGTAATCCGTGGATTATCTGCACACTTTGGGTAGCGGAATGGGAAATCGCAAGAGCAAAAACTTTGTCCGATTTGACTGAACCGTATGACTTACTATATTGGACCCATAAACAAGCAATGGAAAGCGGTGTACTCCCCGAACAGCTGAATCCCTTGACTGGAGAGCCTCTTTCGGTGGCCCCCCTTACGTGGTCCCACTCCACTTTCGTGTTGACCGTGACAAAATATACGGAGAAATACAATCAGATACTAGTTGAAATGGAACTTAACCGCGTAAAGCAGCTCCAAGTACAAAGCTAACCATTTCTAAGATCATTTCCTACTCTATCCCGGAAAACGACAAGCAGAAATTTGCATTTCCTTATCGTTTAATATTGGCAGTCTGGAACTTCTAAACAAAGTTGCAGGCTGCCATTTTCTTTATTAGGCCGGGCTTAAATGGGAGTATAAGAGGAATATAAAGTGTTAATTCAACGATCTGGAGTAAAATGGGTTTTTATGGACAATATAAAAAAGTTGGTGATGGGTTCAATACAAACCAAACTCTTGGTTTATGAGGTGAATTTCTTTATGCTTCGCTCTTCCAAACAAAGCCGGCGCGAATGGACGCGTTCACGGAAAGTATCGAGTTCTGAAATTTCGTTTAGACATAATCGGCCTTTGCATTTTATGATCGCGATATTCGTTCTAGCTTGGGGAGTACTTGCCATATCTCCCGTAAACAGGAGAGACTGGCTCCTCGAGAATGCTGTCTTGCTGCTTTTTGTTGCAGTGCTTGCGATTTTATATCGATTCTTCAAGTTCAGCAACCGTTCTTACTTGTTTATCACCCTGTTTTGCATTTTGCATATGGTTGGCGCGCATTATGCGTACAAAAATACGCCGCTGGACGTTTGGGCCAAACACATTTTCGATATGAAGAGAGGTATCTATGATTGGTTTGTCCATTTTGCATTCGGTCTATTAATTGTTTATCCCGCTAGGGAATTTATAGCAGCGTGTTTAAGACTGCAAAGCAAATGGTTGTATATCTTCACCTTCTCCATCATTATGACATCCAGCGCATTATTTGAAATCGGAGAAATGGGTGTCGTATTGGTGGCTAGTCAAACGCTTGCTGAGGAGTATCTTGGCGTTCAGGGAGATGTACTGGATTCTCAGAAAGATATGTCTATGACACTTTTTGGCGCTTTGATATCCATTGGTATACTGGTCACGATCAGTTATTTACGACGCGGAAAAAGCGATGCTTAAACCCGTTTCATAGCAAGTACCCTATGGCCAAATGTATGGAAAAGAGGTAGTCTATTTGACTACTATGCTCAAGATTTGAATCATTCGATAGCCGAAGGATAAATTTTCAATAACGCGGCGCCATGCGGAGGAATGGGAATCATGATGTTATCATGGAGGCTCCCCAGCTCCGTGCGCTGCCACAGATTTCTCACTTTTAATTTGTCAGGGAGCCCGAGCCATTCCGCCGTAATCGGGAAGGTCAATAACACCTCGCTTAGGTTAAACAGCGCTAAATAATTGTTTCCCTTTGCATCGTCGGCAATCCAAGATGACCAATAGCCGTCGCGGTACAGCGGCCGATTATTGCGGCTATTTTTATGGACTTGCAACACCTCTTCGTTGGTAAGTAAATAATGGGTCCACCTATCGTTATCGCGGAGCTCGCCACCGACCATAAGGGGGGATCGGAATATCGTCCAAAGCGTCATCATGGTGATTTGCTCATCTCTGGTAAATCTTGTCCAGCGGTCACCGTCGACTGAGCGGATCCCGATGCGGCCCAGAGGGAGCATGTCGCAATCCGGCCAATGTCCGGGTCCCGAATAAGGAAACCACTTCTCGCACCTTTCGAACATTTGGTAAAGGAGCTCCCAACGATCCCAAAAGTCATCCGTTATCCGCCACATATTTGCGTTTTTCATTAAGAACTCCGCTTCGTCCAAAGGCGCTGGGCCAGGGGAGAGGCTGAGCACCATGGGTCTTCCGGAGCGGTCAATCGCTTTTCGGATCAATCGGATTTCGTCCAAATGGATACCGTAAAGGCGTGAAGCTGCAATATCGTCCACTTTGACGAAATCCACCCCCCATTCGGTATACATTTCAAACAAGGAGTTGTAATACGCCTGGGCACCTTCTTTCGTGGCGTCAACGCCATACATGTCCGTATTCCACGGGCAGATGGAATTGATATGTGCGACATCCCGAGCTCTGGAGACGGAGCCTTTAATTGGAGTATTTGCATGAACGGCTTGCCGGGGAATGCCCCGCATCATATGAATGCCAAACTTCAAGCCAAGTCCGTGCACATAATCCGATAAAGGCCTAAAACCTGCTCCCCCGGCGGCGGAAGGAAACCGGTTGACAGCCGGAACAAGCCGGGAGTACTCATCCATCTCCAGCGGCACATAAGGACGGTATTCGGATGAGGTTGCTCCGGGCTCATACCACTGAATATCCACAACAACATATTCCCAACCGTAAGGCTTCAAATAGCGGGACATATACATGGCATTTCCACGCACTTCCGCTTCCGTAACGCTTGCTCCGTAGCTATCCCAGCTGTTCCAGCCCATGGGCGGAGTCAAAGCAACATTATGATGCTCCCTCATGCCGCATTCTTCCTTTCCTCCGCGTTAGTTAAATCTTCGCGAGTCGTTCAGTATCCGACTGAACGGGAAAAAGCAATCTTTAAATCTTATGCACTCTAAACTAGTTGATGCCTAACGCTTAGCACACATACCCGCCCAATGTGGATGAGCAGATGATTGATCATCCGCTTTTCACTCGTTGTCAGTGTTGAAAGTCATCCGTTTTGTGGCGATGGCGGAGGGAGAATGAGATGGTAACCGTTGACTCGCTTATAGAGTAGTTCTATAATTATGCCATTAATGAAATCCATTTCATTGATGGTTGCTGAAGCGTAATTTGGACATTATAGCTGGGGGAGGAACGATCGTTGAAGCGACGAGCCTGCTCTTTTTTTAACTGCAATAGGTGTAACGCATTACATAGCATATCTGATTTTGCTAAAATAGGCCCGAAGTGCTCGCGCATATACTCCCTGCGGTATTTCGTTAACGCTTTGGAATAATATTCCCTGTCATTGCCCAGCCTCAGAAAAGTCATGGCTTGCTTGTATTCGCCCTGACGCAGCAGCGACTTGCCAATTCCGATATAGGCCATTTCGTAATTCGCATCAAGCCTGAGCACTTCTTCCCACAGCTTTGATGTAGCTGCGGGCGAGTATATCGTGTTCTGGGCTTCCAAGCTGTTCGCGGATGAAAGTCATGCCGGGGATGCTTATCAAAAAATCATGTACAGCAAAACCCGGGATTTCTGTGTCTTTACAGAACCGCATATGGATTTCGGGTATTCCATTATCGATACGACAATGATCTCCCATAAGGGGGAAATTTATAGGTTCACGAAAGATGAAAGAGACAATCAGCCGTTATCCCCTTACGGCAAAATGGTATTTCAGGAGGTACTAGGCTCCGTGTTCGATCCCGGTTATCAAATTATAAAAGAAGGCGTCGGTGGCCTTAAAGGAGTCGAAGGACCAACCGTCTTCAAGTCCAATACGGATGAAAAATGGTATTTATTCGCCGACGAATTCGGCGGCCGAGGTTATGTTCCGCTCGAAACGACGGATCTGGACTCTGGCGTATGGACGGTTTCTCTCGATTACGATTTGCCAAACAGCCCCCGTCACGGAACGGTTATACCGATAACGAAAACCGAGTACGATGCCATTTATGCCAAATACTTGCTTAACCGTTGACGGATCAAGAAAGACGGGTCTTTACAGGCCTGTCTTTCTTGTGCGCTCTAACCAATTATGGACCGTCCTTCTGATCGCGGCTCGCAGTATGCTTCATCCGATTATCGAAAGAAACTCACCAAATATAAAATGACAGCCAGCATGAGTCGCAAGGGCAATTGTTATGATAAAGACTGGCTCCTCGAAAATGCTGTTCTGCTGCTTTTTGTTGCAGTCAGCTTGTCCGTCATCAGCAGGACAACTTACGCCGTCAACCGGCGGACATTAAAGGTTGGCAGTAACACTTTTCATAGTCAATTCCTTTCTTATTCATAAAATAGGCAATCCTGAAAAAATTGTCGTTCTGTGTACCTATTTTATTTTAATAGATGTTATCAAATAGTACCAGCAAAAGACTTGAATTTGGCGGATATCCCTAGGACTCGTTTCCCATTCTCTGTTGCGTGTTCATATGATTTAATGAAGAAGAAAGGATGTGCTGATAATGGCTGCCAATAACCTGCGTTTATACGATCGGCTGAAGGTCTCCTCTCTTTCGGATCTGACAATAGAAACCATAAACCAAGAGAGTCATTTAACAGAAAAAACAGATGTTCTGGTACGGAATATTTCATTGGGCGGCTTACAATTTGAATCGAACTTGTCATTCCCTGTCGATGAAGGGATTATTTATAAATTTCATAGTGATTCATATGGGGACTTAGATGGGGTTATTATTTGGAAAGAAAATGTGGACGGGCTGCTTCAATTCAGATACGGAGTTAAATTTATAGCTCTGAGCAATCAAATGATTGGAGCTATCTTTAAGTTATCTTTTTAAGATCACTCGTGGTTGTTTATTATAGGGAGAAAAAAAGGTTGGCCGATGGCCAACCTTTTTTTTGATTTCTGGAGCTTCTTTGGTTTGCTTGCACAGCTTCTGTTTCCTGCTCCTCTTCTTCTTGAACGAATGATGGATCAGCACTATTGGTGGAATCCTGACTTGCATCTGAATCGGCTGTACCTATCAATGAATCCGCCAAGCTGAACTACGAAGGCACTTGATCAATGGACAATTACCTTGAATGAGTAACCCTTTTTAAAATCTTTACAAAGATTCTAATTCAACTCCTCGAAGTGGTTATTAACTATATCGAAGTCAGCTCCCTCCGGGATAGCTTGCGATTCTATACCGATTCTTCAAGTTCAGCAACCGTTCTTATTTGTTTTTCACCTTATTTTGCATATTACATATGATTGGCGCGCATTTTGCATATAAAAATACGCCGTTGGACTTTTGGGCCAAAAACCTTTTCGGGATGAAGAGGGGGATTTATGATTGGTTTGTCCATTTTTCATTTGGTCTGTTAATTGTGTATCCTGTTAGGGAATTTATAGCAGCGTTAATGAGACTGCGGCACAAATGGTTGTATACATTCACCTTTTCCATCATTTTGCTTGAACTGGATTCAAACGAAATTGCGAGCTCATATGTGCCGCATCTAGTTATGGGCGGTTTATACTAGGAAGACGGACCACTGATGGCATAGTGGTCCGTCTTGGCCTGTGTTTATTTCGTTCCCTCCGTATTAAGCTTGATCTGTTGATCTGACCAGATATCCAGTTGTTTTTGTTTCTCTTCTATAACCCGCACAATGCCTGCTGCCCGGAGAGCAGCCCGGAACTCGGGCAGCGTTTCATCGGGATCTAAGGTTCCGGTTTCCAATCCGTTTAGGTATTGATTTAAGACAGCCTGTAAGGCTGACATTTCGGTGCGGACGGGATCAACGTTTAAGGAGAATCCAAAGGCTTTGGACTTTTTAGCTTCTTTATTATAAAGGGCTGTCTTCTCCCAAATATGAACTGCGCCCCGTCAAGTAGACAGTACAAATAATAAAAACCAGTTATGCGGCCTTAGTCCTAAATTCCATCGGACTGAGGCCGTTTAATTTCGCCTGTAATC
>NZ_LMRV01000034.1 GCF_001428245.1 Paenibacillus sp. Soil522 | reverse complement strand
CTCCAATATGGTTTACCTAAGTCATATGCAATCTCCACTCGTGAACCACGGTTTGTCTCCCATCCATTATAACCACATGTCCCGATTAATCTCTGGTCAGATTTACGAATTATCCCCCAACGAAAAGCTATGTTTTTATCAAACAGATCGTTCATGAAATTTATTAAGTCTTCAGCATTCTTTACACTTACAAAAGGGTCAATCCCCATATCTTTTGTCACATCTTTATCGGATAGGTTTTCAAATACAGCCTGAGCATCTACTAAAGTCATCGACCGTAATAAAAAATTTTCTGTTGTTATAGAAGGTATTACTTCAAATAGTTTCATACATGCTCCTCTATTTTATTACTAATCTTACCATATCAACATTTTTAATTGTACAACTATCCTGCCCGTTCGTATTATGAGGTCACCAGATCTTTCTGGTAGACCTCATTTTTGTGTGGTCGTAAGATAGCGGTAGCCGGGGATCGAACGTATCTGCCCGTGGGAGTTGGATCCCGAGAGCTATTCCGTTCATCCCCCCTACTTGTTAAACCATGGTTAGGCTGGTTGGGACATTGCTCCCGTATCACATGCGATAGTGTGGAAGACAAGAAGGTTAGGGGCTGCCGGTGAAAATGCTATAGGAGTGATGTAATGAATCCAGTCATTGGTTTGGATGTGTCCAAGGGAGAGAGTCATGTACAAGCTTTTTTAGACCGTGGGATAACTCACGGGAAGATCTTTAGGTTTAAACATGATCTTGAAGGATTAGTGTCCTTTCTTAACTATGTTAGAGAAGTGGAGTCCGCTGCTGGGATGCGCCCCTCCATTGTGATGGAAGCAACAGGCCATTATCATAGCCCTGTCGTTCAGTTTCTGGATGAACACCAGTATCTGAACATCGTCATTTAATCCGTTAATCTCACATCAAGCCAAGAAAACCAATTTGCGACGGGTGAAGACGGATGCCGCTGATGCCCATCAACTTGGGGCGCTGTTTTATAAAGAAGAGTTTGAACCCTACAAAAAACGGGGTCAGCATCTCATGAATTTACGCTATCTAACACGAAAGCATGAGTCTCTAACGGGTATGTATGTTCAAGTAAAACTACAATTTCAGGCCATTCTGGATCAAGTTTTTCCGAATACCATGGCGTGTTTGGTGACCTTTATTCGAAAGTTTCCCTTCGATTTCCGGCTTTACACCCGACGTCTAAAGGGGTCCTAGAAATGTCTGAGAAGGAAATTACAACTGAAATCCAACGTCTTACTGGGCGCGGCAGATCCGCCTCATGGTGTTTGGAACGCGCTCAAATCCTAGCGGCTGAAGCAAGGCGAAATCCCTTTAAGGAGACGGCTTTTCCAAGTCATTTGATCTCCATACAGCTGCTGATCAAGTTGCTTCTTCAATACCAGGACCATCTAGCATCCCTTAGTAAATCGGTAGATGCCTTGGCAGAAGAGTTACTTGAATATGATTTAATCCAATCGATACCCGGTATTGGCACTAAAATTGGTGCAACAATTTTAGCTGAGATCGGGGAAATCGATCGGTTTGATCACTCAAAGAAACTGGCGGCCTTTGCCGGTGTTGATCCAAGTGTTTTTTCTTCATGCAAGTTTGTTGCAACCCAAAATAGAATCACTAAGCATGGCTCCAGGAGGCTCCGTACAGCCCTATACCAAGCTGTACGATGTGGTATTCGTAGTAATAGAAATAAAAAATTAAGGGCTTATTATGATAAGAAACGTGCTGAAGGAAAGCTGTTCAAAGTAGCGATAATTGCTTGTGTGAATAAACTCATTCACTGGATTTTTGCCATCTTAACTAATAAAGAAGCGTTCCGTTTAGAGTAAGCAGCATGATATAGAAATATATGGAATGCCTTCCTGAGCGATAAGGGACGGTTCTTTGCCATACACTTTTTTAAGTATACCACCTCATGAATTGATTATTAATAATTAAATATTGACAAGCTATCAGCTGGAATAGCCATTCATGCCGCTCACGCAACACCACAGATTATGGAAGTAATTGCGTTCTTCCTTGGGAGCTTAATGACGATATTCTGCTCGATATGTTGGATAAGCTGAACAATGGAACAGACGTTGCGAGCATACTGGATGTCGATGTAGCATTAAGGTTTATCGTTTTAAATGTACTTACCGGCAACATGGACAGCTACTTAGGCCAAAATAAGCATAATTATTATTTGTACGAGGATGACGGCATATTCAATGTAATGCCATGGGACTATAATATGGCCTTCGGAGGCTTGGGGGGAACCGGTCTCTTAATCGATGAACCGACTTCCGGCACTTTGACGGATCGTCCTCTCGTGGCAAAGCTGTTAGCCGTAGATGAATATAAGGAAGTCTATCATAACATCCTTTCGGAAGCCATTGAAGGCTACTTGTCCGAAAACGCAATAGCAGCACGGGTGCAGGAAATCCGCGACATGATTTCCGCCTATGTGAAAGCCGACCCTTCAGCCTTCTACACCTATGACGAATATGAGAAAGGCATCACTTCCGTTCTCGCGTTTAATAAAACGCAAACGACCAATATCTCACAGCAGCTTGCCGGCACGATTCCATCCTCCGGCGACGGCTCGGGCAGCGGAACTAGCGGAATGGGCGGCGGTCGCGGCTTTGGCGGCAATCGCCCAGCTGCTCTGAACGGCAGTGACATAGCGGCTCAAGGCGATTCAGGCATGTTTCCCCCAGACGGGCAGATGCCTGACCAGCAGGACGGCTTGCAAGTCGGATTCGGCGGCCAACGGCCAGACGGGCAAGGCGGCATGGGTGGTGGTATGGACGGTGGCTTCGGGGGATCGGGTACTCAAGCTGCTCAGGCACAAGGAAGTCCAAAGGAAGCGGCTACTGCCGGAATCGCACTCGTTGTCCTGCTGTTATCCTGTGCATTCGTCGTATTCTATAAGCGTAAACGGCTATAAGTGTTAAAGGAAAATAAAGGATTAGACTGACCCCAATAATAGGAACAGCGTCAGCCTGGGACGTGAAAATAAAGTCCTAGACTGCCGCTGTTTTATTGAACTATCGTGTCCGTTAGTTTAATCAACTAATTGATTCTTAAAATTAATTATGGTCGTAAATCCTTGTGAATTACTTAAAAACGCCCTGTTTCTTTTCCCCAAGAAGGCTCGTTCGGTCTCCGGTTATCGACAATTTTATCGATGGTGCCAGCATACCGCCGAAATGTTCAATTTGATATTCCGTCGATTGTTCGCCTATTTCCTGAATGTCTTTCCCATCGACATCGACATAATCCACATAACTGATCACCGTACCGTTGGACATGACCATCCAGGAGTAGCTTTGGTACGGATTGTCATCCGGATTAGCGATGACAAGCCCGGTGCCGTTTAGCGGTTTATATTCCGAGGTCAAAGATTTCGACACAAAGCCGTACAATCCTTCCGGCGCGTCTATGCCTTCCGCAAACTTATTGCTATGTGTTTTGGTGAACAGATAGTATTGATTACCCTTAACCACTATATTCGGACGTTCCAGTTCTTCATTAACGCAATTCGCTTCCAGCAGCGGAGGAAGTACTTCGAATTCGGTCAAATCGTCATTAACGGCTTTGGCGATTCCGATGCTTCCGTTGTAGAATTTTGCCTCTGAAGGCATGGTTCGCATAAATTCCGCGGTTCCTGCATGTTCCGGTCGGCAAGCGCGTTCCTTCAACGTCCCGCTGGTGTTCGCGCTGAACAACAGATACTCTTCGCCGGTTTTCGGATCCAGGAAGTAGGAAGGATCACGGAAGGCGTATGAAAACTCGCCAATTCCGGCCTGCTCCTCGGTCTGATAATAGGTCCCATCGGCTTCGAGAATGACTTTGTGGTTCGACCAGTTGGCAAACGCAACAGATTTGTTGGTCACGATGTCGGCCGTAACAGTCGCTAGCTTTTGCCCGTATGAAAGCCGTTCTTCGCCTTTGCGACCGGTTGCGGTGTAAAACATGTGAACCCTTCCGTTTTTGTCTATAACGGAAGAGCCCGCCCACTGCCGAGAGCCGAGCGCTTTTCCGTCTTCGAATACCAGCCCGCCGAGATTCCAACTTTTTCCATCATTTGAATAGAAGTACCGGATTTCGGCCGAATCGTGGCGCTTGCCGGGAATTGTACCTTTAGGCACGGAAAGCGCAAAAATGATTTTATAACCGTTTACCACCGCCGGATGTCCGTTCTTATCCTGCAGCGGCCAAGTATCCCAAATTATAAACTCTGAAGTGATTTCCTCAAGTTCGTCCTTATCGATCTTGGGCGCCGTATTGCTGCCGTCCAATCGTATTTGACTTGCCGCTTCTCGCGTCCAGTCCGTCGTCACCGACGTTCCTTGCGCATATAAGTCCGAACCGGTGACTGGCGTTAAAACGACGGAAAAAGCAGTAGTGACGGCAAACAGAAATTTTACGATCTTTTTTACATTCCAATTCATAGATCTATCCCCTTCCTTTTTCTCCTTTTTTGTTGCAATGAATAGCCGAACCCAATATTCCTCAATTCACTCTCCCCCCTTTTCCTCACGAAAAAAAGACCCAAAATGAGCAAGAATGAGCAGTACCATAAATATGGCCACTCTCGCATCATTTTGGGTCTTGCCTGAGAATTCAGTCACAATCCC
Source organism: Paenibacillus sp. Soil522 (assembly GCF_001428245.1). GTDB lineage: Bacteria > Bacillota > Bacilli > Paenibacillales > Paenibacillaceae > Pristimantibacillus. The sequence goes on along the minus strand of NZ_LMRV01000034.1, from coordinate 94,836 downwards.
ACTTGTATAGTTTGTACAAGTACATTCTATGCCGAAGAAACCGGTTAATCAATAGGATAAAAGTAACATCCCGGACAGTTCCTCCATTCGGGATCTTAGTAAGCCCGCGCTGCTGCTTCTTCATTAAATGTCATGTTTAAGTCGCTACCGCGGCAGCTCCTTCATCGTTTGTATAGTGTTGGATGACAAGAATTTGATGTCATAAATGACATGAACTTTGTCCCATTCGCCTGGAAAAGGCTCGATCTCCCTTTTCCCAATTTTCACGGGCACCGTTACGCTTATCGTCAAATTCGAATTCCCGTTCAGCGTTCAAATGAACCCATGCATCCCGAATGAACTGGGGGCGCGGGTATTCTGGACGAAGCTGCTGCAATTTTTCATCCTCCAATATAATTTCCTGAAAAGTTAATTTAATAATAATAAAGTTTATCTTTCACCATCATTATGACACCGATCCTGCTTTACCGCTCCTCCCCATTGGAACATACACAGTAAATCGAAACAGCGGCAATCTCCGAGAAGTCCTAGACTGCTGCTTCTGATCCGGCCTCCGTTACGTTATTACAAGAACGTTCACGGAATGAGGCTGAATTTCAACCGTAAGATTCGAATTCATATTCCAACTCAAAGGCTGTTCTACGATTCGTACCTGCTCTCTTCCGATATCATTGTAAGCGTCCTTTGAATCGCCGACCACACTGTAAAGCACCGCATTAGAATACTGGATAGCACTTCCAAGATGCAGGGAAACGGATTCCATCTGATCCGGATGGCGATTGACCAAAGCAATTCTCAAATCGTTACTTCCCATCCGCTTGGTCGCGACTGCATCAACATACGGGACACTTCTTGTCTTTCCTGCCATCTCTACATCGAAAGCCGAATTTTCCGACAGCCAAGAGTCAACGATGATATCTCCCAAGTGATGAATATAGAGCTCAAACACAAAGTAAGTGGATCTCAGGACGATCCCGTCTTGATGCGTAAAGATGGCTCCTCTTGTATTAACGGTCGGGGCGAAATTCGCCATTCCGACAACATCGCTATGTTTGAGGCACTGGTTCAGGAAACAAGCTGTGAACACAGCATCCGCCATGTCTCTTACCTCATGACATCCTCTAATATGAAAGAAGCCATGGATAAATTGGAGGCGAGCCACTATACGGCCATTCCGATCTTGGACGACAATGGCTTATATTTCGGAACGCTATCCGAGGGAGATTTGTTATGGAAGCTGAAAGCCACACCCGGCCTCGGCTTCGATACGATGCATGAAATTCCTGTCGTCTCCATCAAAAAACGGATGAAAGTCGAATGCGTCGCGATCAGCGCCGATTTGGACGATATGCTGGCGCTAGCGGCCGATCAGAACTTCGTTCCGGTCGTAGACGCCGATCGCGTCTTCCTCGGTATTATTCGCCGCAAAGATATAATCGAATACTATACCCGGAATATTGCAGATTAGTGGGAAAGATCTGATCTTGCGGATCATGAAGGCTGCCGTTCTGGCAGCCTATCGTCATGGAGCTATCATCCTCGTTAGTGGAGATAAAATGTACGTCCGGAGAGTTCCTTGAAATTTAATTTAGGCTTATTAATTCATTTCGTTTATGCCAAACCTCTTCCGATGAAGTTAGCAGACACCGGTTTTAGTCCCGATTCTCTTACCCAAACCGATAACTGTCCAACATGGTGGACCTCGTGAGCAATGACATGTCTTATTACTTCCGCATATGTGAATTTATCCAAAGTAAGCTCTTCCATGCCATTTGACCAATTACGGAAAAACCTTTCAATGTCGACCCTATACGCTGACGTAAAAGCTCCTCGGTAGATAATTCTCTGCATAAATCAAACAACTCATCACGAACTTCCCAGTTGTATTGAAAAAACGGCAGCATCCAAGGGTTATTTATCTTGTAAATATCCATACTTACCCCCTCATATTTAGTTACATTGACACCATTGATGACCAAGTCTATCTTGCTTACAGAAATATTGGAAATTATTTCCTTGTCTTTAACGATTGAGTGACAAATATACGATCATCCCAGCACCCCTTTTGAAACCATGCTTCAAAGTCAATACCAAATACAAGTCTAGAAAGGCGATTGAAACTCGCTCGATACTCAACTTGATGTTTAAAATCATAACTATGTATCATTTAAATACGTTCTCTCTTTTAGTCTTATATTTAGTTATTCGAGTAATTTTATAAGTTCCCTTTACTTACATTTTATTCAGTTTTTTGCTGTACTAAGCTGCCAGTTATTTCAATAAACATAAAAAAGGAGCCGCTTCAAGCGACTCCTTCCCTATGATTGTTCCCACGGTTCAGTCCGGTACATAATCTTTTAGTGTAGAGCAAGCGCGGCTCCCAACTCGGAATGTTTCACAACAAGCGATTTATAGAGCGAATCACGCTTCAACAGCTGTTCGTGCGTTCCTTGTTCGACAACCTTTCCTTTATCCAGTACAAAAATATGATCCGCATTCTCGATGGTAGACAATCGATGCGCAATAATGATTTTCGTCACGCCCGGATAATCCCGGTCTAAATGATGGAATACCCGCCGTTCGGTTTCCAGGTCCAATGCCGATGTCGCCTCATCCAGAATCAATATCTCGGGGTTGCGGAGCAACGCGCGGGCAATGGCCAGCCGCTGGCGTTGGCCGCCGGACAACTGGATGCCGCGTTCGCCGACCATCGTGTCAAAGCCGTCCGGAAGCGATCGGATTTGTTCGTAAATGTCCGCCGCCTTACAGGCGCGGATGATACTTTCTTCCGGTACGTCCTCGCTTCCGAACAGCAAATTGTTCTTCACCGTATCCGGAAACAGATATGGCTCTTGAAACACGATGGCTAGCCGGCTCATCCAGCTTTCCCGGGCGATCTCCTTCAGATCGGTACCATTTACGACAATTTTCCCGGCTTGAGGTTCATAGAAGCGAGCAAGCAGCTGTACGATCGTCGATTTGCCACCACCGCTAAATCCGACGAAAGCGATCTTGCTTCCCACCGGCAATTCGAGCGATAATCGGTCGAAAATCTCGTTCGTATCCGCCTGATAGCGGAAGAAGACTCGCTCGAAACGGAGATCCGTGATCGGACCGGCGATCTGTTTCGTGCCGTCTTCCATTCGGACGCCGTCCAACACGTTTCTCAAACGTTCCGCGGCGGCGAAGGAGCTTGCCGAGCCCGTTACAAATCCATACGTGTTTTGAAGAGAACTCATCAACTGAGACGAAAACTGGTATAGGACTACCAGCATCCCAATGCTGAGTGTCCCTTGTATCACCTGGTATCCCGCAAACCCAAGCACACTTAAATCAACGGCCCATTTTAACGGTTCAACCGAAAACAGTTCCTTGTTCCCGAACTTCCCTTCCCGCATCACTTTATTTAAATACTCGCGATACTTATCTTTTAAACGTCTCATCTCCCACTCGGTCCGGTGAAAGGCTACCACTTCTCTTGTTGAAGAAATCCCTTCTTCCATAAGCACATTGATATCGCCCTGCATCGAATGAACTTCTTTGGCTAGTTCTTTTTTTCTTGGGGTATAGTATTTTCCTATCAAAATATACAAGGCAGCCGCGCAGATGACGATAGCAAGAACTGGCCAACTGGAAAACCCGACAACCACGATCAGCACAATGGACTGGATGATGCCCACGATGCCATTCATTACATTGTTTCCGAGAAATCCTCCGACTGCGTTCACTTCATTCGTGAAATAGGTATGCATTTTTCCGATACGTTCCTGCGCGTACTTCGAGAACGGCATCGCAAAATACGATTTCATCAAATTACTGTGAAAAGTGACGATGAGATCCGTTTCGTTTCTTCTCATAAAAATAAAGGCCGCCGCATGAGCTATAAAATAAATCAGGATAGCAGCAAAGAGCCAACCCATCAAAGGCCAAAACAATGAATAATTGTTCTTCATGAATATATCGTCAATGACGAACTTTTGAATGGCAATTATCCCAAGCGCTCCAAGCATGGAGATCGTCTCCAAAATAATGCTTGCCATGTATGTCCATTTAATCGCTGACAAATATCTGATCATCCATTTCAATGTTCTCATCCTGCGCGGTCCCCGCCTTCTACCAGTCGGTAAAACAATCCCTTGCGTTCCATTAACGCATTGTATGTATCCGCTTCCTCAACTTGGCCTTGGTTCAGCACAACGATCATGTCATAATCCATAATTGTCGTTAAACGATGGGCGACTGCAAGAGTCGTTCGCCCTTTCAGCAACGATTCCAGTGCTTTTTGCACTTCGTACTCGCTGACGTTGTCCAGCGCCGAAGTCGCTTCGTCAAGCAGAACGATTTGCGGATTTTTAACGAACATTCTGGCGATGGCGATTCGCTGCTTTTGTCCTCCCGAGAGCTTGACGCCCCTCTCACCGACCAACGTATCGTACCCCTGGGGCAGCTCGCAGATAAACTCGTGTGCATAAGCGGCTTTGGCCGCTTGTACAATTTCTTTATCCGTCGCATCCGGACGGCCGAACCGGATATTTTCCTTCACCGAATTCCCGAACAAGTACGTTTCCTGAAACACATAGCCGATGCTCCCGCGAATTTGATCGTTAGACAGTCTGGTCAAGGGAATCCCATCCAACCGAACTTCTCCCGCGGCAGGATCATAGAAGCGCCCGACCAGCTTGAGCAGCGACGATTTTCCGTTTCCGCTCGTCCCCACGAACGCGACGCGTTCACCGGGGCGGATGTTCAAATCGATTCCCCGCAGCACCGGTACATCGCTACGGTACTGGAAATGGACATTGCGAAATTCAAGCTCGCCTTTAACCTTCTGCAGGTATGCAGGAGAGACGGGCTCCTCCACTTCCGGCGTCTCGGCAGCCATTCCGTAAATACGCTCAATTTGGTACATCAGTACCCGCTGCTCCGTTAAATTTGTAATTAACGTTGTCACCCGCCCGATTGCCACTTCATAATACAGAACGAAAGCGACAAACTCGCCGACGGAGATTTGATCATTCTTGACAAGTATAATGCCGATTACAAATACGGCAAACAATCCGAAGTGAACCAGCGATTTCCTGACGGTTCCCCTGCTCTGCAGCCAGAACATTGTTATGATCGCTTTTGTTCGCCATACGCTGCATTTCTCAGACAACTGCTTGAACGACCATGCTTGTTTATGATTGGCACGTATTTCCTGCATGCCGGACAACAAGTTGTAGATCGTTTGGTTAACCTCCATTCGGCTATCGTGCGACGAACGGGAGGCGAGGGCAGCTTTTTTGGCAAAACGCGCACCGAACAAGTAATAGAGCAGAAGCGACGGAACGATAATGAGACTTAACATAAAATGAATCTGGAAAACCATGACAAAAGCAATTATAACCATAAACAAAAGATGAATCGCCTGTGGCAAATGGTGCCTGTATATATTTGTGATCGCTTGAGCTTCCGATGTAAACATGGACAGCGTCTCGCCGGTTGAATGACGTTCATAGTAAGAAAAACCCAACCGCCGAAGTTGAGCAAACAATGAAATCTGAATATCCCGCAATGTTCTCTCAGAAATCAACCGCTGCAGCATATTATTTATCGCTTTGGCGCATAAGAGCACGACAACACCGATAATCAAAAATCCGAGCACCTCGATCAAACTTTGTTTATCCTTCATTGGCAGCGTATTATCGATAAAATGCTGGATCAGCCTCGGAATCGACATGGTGATCCCGTGAATCAGCAGCCCTAGCAGAAGAAACGCAATCACAAGCCACATATAATTTCGCAGGAACGAAAGCACCCAGAAATACATCTTTAAATGGTTCTTCGATCGAGGCTTGATTTGCTTTGTTTTTGTAGTAAACTCCATATTCTCCTCCATCTTTGTTCGAATGGCACCAATTATTTTAAATAATGACCCTGAATTCATATTGTTTAGCAACAAGCCCTAAATCCATATTGGGCTCGAAGCTACCTCGGTCTACAGCTGGCATCCTGCCATGTCCACTTGCTACAGTTTACAATAGCAAACCATGCAGGTTTCATCTATTGCAAGACCTTTCATTTTTATCAGATTTCTTTAAAACTCGCATTTTACACAGAACTGGAGAGTGAAAAGTTCTAACCCCAGAAAAGTCTGATCGTTTATCGCTTCTAACTCCAACAACTGTCCAGCTAATAGTTGAGAACTACCAGGAATTGGCGGCATTGTAGATAGGTTGTCAATTCATTTTTCTGAAACAAAAAATGGATTCATATTATGTCAATGCAAAAATGTCTTACACTAGGCATATTACGCTATTGCTTTCAGTTGCGGCTGATCAGACTACTTCCCTAAATGGCGATTGAGATATTGCAGCCGCTGCAGCGAACGAAAAATAAGACCGCCTTATGGATAAGGAGGTCTTATTTTATATTCATGGAAAACTGATTTATAGACAGATATATTTATGCGCCTTTTAGAGCCGACTGTTGTTCCGCATAAACCAAAGATTTATAAATCGTATCGCCTGCCATTAGCTCTTCATGCGTTCCCTGCTCTGCTACGCGTCCTTGATCCATAACAACGATAAGGTCGGCGTTCATTACAGTGGACAAGCGGTGTGCGATGATGATTGTTGTGCGGCCTTGGCGGATTTTATCAAGGTTGCGCTGCAGCTGACGTTCCGTTTCCAAGTCAAGCGCCGACGTCGCTTCATCCAAGATTAAAATTTCCGGATTATCGAGCAGAGCACGCGCTAAGGCAAGCCGTTGCCTTTGGCCGCCGGACAACGTGATGCCACGCTCCCCGATTACTGAATCGTAACCATCGGAAAGCTCGGTAATAACATCATGGATCTGTGCGATACGGCACGATTCTATCAACTTATCTTCGCTAATTGTATCACGTCCGAGCAGCAAATTTTGCCGAATCGTATCCGCCAACAAGTACGGCTCCTGGAATACGATACGAATACGTTCTCCCCAGTCGTCACGTCTTATTTGCTTAAGCGGCACCCCGTTCACAACAATATTACCGATTGATGGATCATAAAAGTGGAGCAGCAACTGCGCGATGGTTGACTTGCCCCCGCCGCTTGTGCCAACGAAGGCTACCTTCTGTCCAATGGGGATATCGAGCATCATGTTCTGAAGCACTAGCGGCAAATTCTCGTCGTAACGAAACGATACGTCATCGAAGCGGAGACTCGTTACGTCGCCCTTCAACCTCCTATCACCATATTGCATGCTCTCCTCCTGCACCACTTGATTAATTCGATCGACTTGAGCAAGACCTGATGAAAATGTCATAAACATCTCAAAGCCGCGATTTAAAGAGTCCGTCAATTGGATTGCGAATTGGAAGACGATCACAAACGTCCCGACCGTGATGTTCTTCTCCATGAGCTGATAACCGCCAATCGCGAGCACAGCGATCGTGATACCCCACTTTAACGGATTCGTCATCAACATCTGTTTATTCTTCAGCTTGCCCTCGGCGATGACACGGTCGAAATATTTGGCAAACAAACCATTATAGATGTTCTGTTCCCACTTCATTCGATGGAAGGAGATCACTTCCCGCGTCGAGGAAATTCCTTCTTCCAAATGAATAAGCAGAGCGGTTCTGCGATCATGCGCCTCTCTAGACGCAAGTTTCATCTTGGGTAAAAAATACTTCGCGAGCGCGCCATAGATGACGGTAAAAGTCACGACGGCAACCAAGATGAGCGGGCTGATCATGCCGATCGTGACCACCAAACACAACGTGGTAAGCACAGTTTGCACGAAATGCGGCATTTCCCATGAGATCAAACCCCCTACTCTTATCATATCCGACGTCATGTAGTGAACGTATTTGGCCGTCCGTTCATTCTGAAACCGTTTAAACGGCATCTTGTGTATCGCCCGGATCATATCGGCAAACATAAACCGAATTAAGAAATATTCATTTCTGACAAACATATAAGGTTTCGCCGTACCGAGCACGGAGTGGATAATAAACACGAGGGCAAATAAGATCAGCAATTGCGGGAACTGTTCATATTTGCGGTCAAGGAAAACTTGGTCGATTAAGTTTTTTTGAAAATAGACGGCCGCTAAATTGACCAATGTATCCAAAACGAGCAAGAACAAGGCAGCAGCAAAACCTGCTTTAACGAGCTTTACGTAACGCCACATCCAACGCAGGTTCTTCATGAACGTTCACCTCGCTTTCGGAAAACTGCCCTTCGGCTAATTGGTAAAAGGCACCTCTTCGAGTCATTAATGCTTCATAGCTGCCCTCTTCGAGTACCCTTCCTTGAGAGATCAGGATGATGCGGTCATAGTCCTGTACCGTCGATAAACGATGGGCAACCGTAATCGTTGTACGCCCAATGAGCAAATGATCGAGCGCTTGCTGCACTTCTTTTTCACTGATGTTGTCGAGCGCTGAGGTGGCTTCGTCGAGCAGTACTATCTTCGGATTTTTGAGCAGCATTCGCGCAATCGATATGCGCTGCCTTTGCCCGCCTGAAAGCTTAATTCCCCGCTCGCCAATGAATGTATCGTATCCTTCAGGCAGCAGCGCAATAAAGTCATGGGCGCTCGCGGCCATCGCAGCTTCAACGATTTGTTCATCTGTCGCATCCGGGTTCCCGAAGCGAATATTTTCTTTCACTGAGGTACCGAACAAATACGTTTCCTGAAATACATACCCAATCGATTCGCGCAGTTGACCGAGCGTCAATTTAGTCAGAGGCACGTTGTCTAATGAAACAGTGCCTGCCAGCGGATCATAGAATCGCCCGACAAGCTTGAGCGCCGTCGATTTCCCATTTCCGCTCATACCGACTAGGGCGACACGTTCTCCCGCACGTATCCGTAAATTGAAATGCTGCAAGATGTGCTTCCCTTCTGAATAACCGAAACTAACTTCCTCGAAGTGGATTTCACCATTTACTTGCGGTAAAATGACCGGATTCGCGCATTCCGCCACTTCGGGCTTTAGCTTCATTAAATTGTATAAGGGCAAAATCTGAAACATCATTAATTTCTGTTCATTAAGAAGGGCGACGATTGATGTTAATTTCCACATCGTTGTGAAGTACATAAGAATGAAAGCGACGAATTCACCGACCGTCAGCGTCTGATTGCGAATCAGAATATAACCGGTAATAAATAAGGCAATGGCTCCCGCATTAAAGGTTAAATACCGATAAGAACCCCGAAGGTTAGCAAAAAAACACCACTTCAAGTAGCTTCGAAACAAAATCGACATCTTATCAAACGTACGTCCCAAATCCCAGCTTTCACGATTATAAGCGCGAAACTCTTGCACCCCGGACATGCCTTCGTAAATTTTTTTGTTCAGATCAATCTGATCCTGAGCCTTTTGTTTACTGTACTTCGATGCTTTACGATCAATCGATGGGCCAAATAAATAATAGAGCAAAAAACAAGGAGCAAGGATGAGAGTAAGCCGCAAGCTAATCGTGAGCATCACAGCAACACTTACCATTACAAACAATGTGTTTTCCAATGTAGCCGGAAGGAAACGCCAATAGATTTTTTCTGCAGCAGCCACTTCCGTATTGAGCAGCGATAACGTCTCCCCGACTGGGTGTCGCTCGAAGTAGGAGAATCCGAGTTGACGCAAATGCTTAAAGATGTCATATTGCAAGTCTCGCGATGCCTTAACTCCTACTGTTCGCTCTACCAAATTCCGGGCATTTCCAGCTGCAATGACGGCAATTACTAACACTGCCAACAGCAGCAACAGCATAATAAATGCGTTATAATCTTTTGTCATGGAAATATCATCAATGAAATATTGGATCGCTTTGGGGACAATGGTTTCTCCTGCAGTCATCACGACACCACACCCAACCGTAAAAAAAACTTTCCACCGATATGGCTTCAAATAGTGCAGCATCCACCGATACACTTGCCATAAGGAGCTGCTGCTATCTTTGCTGGAATTCATTTTATTCCCCTCTCTTGCCAAATTGGGCTGTTCCCGTGATCACCGTCCTCAGATTCTAGTATCATACTGAGGCAAAATCCCACTGTCGATTTTAATATTCTTAAAACTATTAAGGTTTTTTAATAAACTCATCTTCTCCTGCAGTCATCACGACACCACACCCAACCGTAAAAAAAACTTTCCACCGATATGGCTTCAAATAGTGCAGCATCCACCGATACACTTGCCATAAGGAGTTGCTGCTATCTTTGCTGGAATTCATTTTATTCCCCTCTCTTGCCATATTGGGCAGTTCCCAGGATAACCGTCCTGACTTGCAAAGACGAATTAAATAATGGGAAATATTGTAGCCGGACTTCAATTGTTATGAATTATATAGCTCGATTATGGAAAAATCAACGCCTAATTCAGTTATAACGGAATTTTATTCTCAGCTTTAGTTCAACTTAAATAGCATCATTTGTGTTGAAGATTATTACAGTCAATAGTTCGTCATCGACGGTCAAACGAATGGCGACGAGCGCATTTGCAGTTCCAATTTAGGCATGTGTATAAAATGCGAGTTTAAAGAAATTTGATAAAAACGAATGATTTTGCAATAGATGAAACCTGCATGGTTTGCTATTGTAAAGCGTAAGGGATCGAGAAAAGCGAGGAAAAAGGGTTATCGCAAAGCGAAATGAAAACGCTTTAACGATTCGAAAGTTTAGCTTGTTATCACCATTTAGAGCTTCTCATATTCGTAGGACCCCGGTAGGGGTTAGCTTGGGGGAGGTGATGCGATCGAAAATCAGTAATCGAAATAAATAATGAAATCGCTTACACAATATGACCAGACGACACATTGTTCTAAGGTAACTAGGTATGTGATTGTATTCCTTCTTATTTCAAAAGGAGGTTTTAGCAAGTATTGGAAAAAAGCGCAGTCCCCGCTCTGTTTTGTTATCAAAGTTTAAAGGAGATGATTTGTGATGAAGAAGATGTTAGCGTTTTCAATTATTTTAAGTCTTCTGATGAGCATGGGAGTGTATGTTAATGAAGGGCAAAGGGCGCAAGCAGCTACAATTCCCTTTGTACATCCTGGCATACTGCACACACAGGCGGATTTCGATCGAATGACGCAGATGGTAAATGCAGGCACGCAGCCCTATCTGGACGGTTATAACCAACTGGTCAACAGTGCGTATTCATCGTCCAATTGGACCCCGCGCGCTACGGCTACGATCATTCGCGGCGGCGATGGCGACAATGTATCCTTGTTGTACATTGATGTTGCCCGTGCTTACCAGAATGCCTTACTATGGAAGATCACAGGCAACACGGCTAACGGCGACACGGCGCGCAACATTCTGAACGCCTGGTCGTCCACCCTTACGACGATCTCTGGCAATGCCGACCGCTATTTGGCTGCCGGACTTTTCGGATATCAGCTGGCTAACGTGTCAGAGATTATGCGCGGCTATTCCGGTTTCAACGTGACCCAGATGCAAGACATGCTGCTCAATGTATTTTATAAGCCTCTTAACGAGCGCTTCCTTATTGGCAATGAATTCGGTGGGGATCACAACGACGCACACATTCAGAATTACCGTGCGAACTGGGATCTGTGCAATATGGCGGCGACGGTTGCGATTGGCATTTTTACTGACCGCCTGGATATCTACAACATCGGAATAGAATATTTTAAACACGGTGCTGGAAACGGTTCCATCTATAATGCGATTCCGTTCCTGCACCCGGGCGGGCTCGCACAGTGGGAGGAGTCCGGGCGCGACCAGGCGCACACGCAAATGGGCATCGGATTAATGGCTTCAACGGCTGAAATGGCTTGGAATCAGGGCGACGATTTGTACGGGTGGGCAAATAACCGCTTTATGCGCGCCGCCGAATACGTCGCCAAATATAACAACGGAGATGATAACGTACCGTTTGCGACCTACGAAAGGGGCACAGGCACAAACGGCGCCGTTCAAACAGAAACGGTAATATCCAGCGCCAGCCGTAATGAACCGCGTCCGGTTTGGGAAATGATTTATAACCATTACGCTAACCGCAAGGGGCTGTCGGTGCCCAATATTGCCGCACGCGCCCAGCTATTGAGACCGGAAGGCGGTCCGAACTCAGGCACTTCACACGCTTCGACGTATGATCAACCCGGATTCGGTACACTTCTCTATACCCGGCCATCCGGCAGCGGCGGAACGGCAACTCTTCCTAGCGGAAATATTCCCGACGGCACTTATCGTATCATTGTGCGCCATACCGGCAAGGCTCTGGATGCAGCCGGAACAGCAAATGGTTCAAGTGTACAACAATGGACACCCAATGGGGGAACGAATCAGCAGTGGACGGTAACACATCTTGGCGGCGGCCAATACAGCGTTAAGGATGTAAGAAGCGGAAAGTTTTTGGATGTAGCAAGTGCGTCTCTTGATCATGGCGCCAAATTTCAGTTGTGGAGCAGTAATGGCGGAGACAATCAGAAATTTTCTTTTCTCCCTGTAGGCAGCGGTTATCATCGCATCACACCTGTGCATAGCAACAAGCCAGGTGAAGTGGAAGGTAACTCCACAGCAGATGGAGCCCTTTTACAGCAATGGCGCTATGTTCTTGGCAATAATCAGCAGTGGAGGCTCGAACCGATATCCGTAAACGTTCGCTTGCAATCTTATAACTTTCCGGACCGTTACGTGCGGCACTCTAACAATCGTGGACGGATAGATGCCAATGTTTCTCCGGTTCAAGACTCACAGTTCAAGATGGTTGCCGGATTGGCCGATTCGAACGGAGTTTCGTTCGAGTCCGTCAACTTCCCAGGTCGCTTCCTGCGTGTCCGTTCCAATGGAGAGGTATGGCTGGATGTGAACGATAGTACGACAACTTTCAAAAATGAGGCAACCTTCCGCCGCGTAGCTGGATTAGCGGATGCCCAAAAATCGTCCTACCAAATGTGGACGGATTCGACCAAATATTTGCGCCACTCCAATTATCTATTGTATGCTCAGGCTGGATCAGGATCGACGTTTAACGCCGATGCGACTTTTACTGAAGTCGCTCCGTAAAGCCAAGTAAAGTTCAAATTGGAAAGCTTCTTTATAAACTATATCAATAGATATAGAGCCAGGCTGTCGAGAAACCTCGACAGCCATTTTTATTTTCAATGTCTTTACAAGAGGCCATTTTATTACAAACATCGTCATATCAAAAACCGCCGCATAAGGCGCATTCAGCAATCTTTCAGCCCGCCTTAAGTAAAGAATAAGTAAAGGCCGGTACAATAGCTTTTGTAAGCAATAAGGGGCGCTGAACAAGAAAAGAGGTGTGAGATGAACAAGGATCTGAACTACCGCAACGAATTGAAATTTTTCATTAATTATCATCAATTCTTCATTATACGCCAGAGGCTGAAAGATCTGATGCAGCAAGACAAGCATGCGGGCCCGACAGGCGAGTATCATATCCGAAGCTTGTACTTTGATGATATGAATAACAAGGCCCTGCACGAGAAGCTGGGCGGCGTCCGGGATCGGGTTAAATATCGTATCCGCATCTACAACGGCCAAGATAACATCATTCACTTTGAGAAAAAAATTAAATTCAAAGAGTATATCGCCAAGGTGAAGGAGCCGCTCACCAGAGATATGTACGACAAGCTGATGGCCGGCGATCACGATGTGCTGAAAGGGCCGGACAAACCGCTTTTGAACGAAATACATGATGAAATGAAGCATAATCTGCTGCGGCCGAAGGTCATCGTCGATTATGTCCGCGAGCCATATGTATGCGAGAACGGCAACGTGCGGATCACGTTCGATAAGGCGCTGCGCACCGGACTGCACGCAGTCGATATTTTTAATGAAAGCCTGGAGCCTATCCGCGCCCTCGATCATGACCTGATCATCCTGGAGGTCAAGTACGATGCGTACATTCCGGCTTATATCAAAATCGCTTTGCAGCTTGAAGGCTTAAACCGGCAATCGGCTTCAAAATACGTCATCTGCCGCAAACATTTGAAATTCAACACTTGGGAGGATTATTAAAATGGAAACGACTGTAACCGCTGCCGCAACGACGGACGCTACGACAAATTTTACCGATATATTAAAAAAATCAGTGCTGGAGAACTTTGCTTCTGACATCAGCCTATCAAAGATTTTAATTACGCTTGGTGTCGCTTTTCTGCTCGGCTTGTTCATTTTCTTGCTTTACAAACAGATATTTAGCGGTGTGCTTTACTCGAAAAGCTTTAACGTTTCACTTATCGGCATGACGATGATTACGGCTGTCGTCATTATTGCCATTAACTCCAATCTCGTGCTGTCGCTCGGTATGGTCGGCGCGCTGTCCATCGTACGTTTTAGAACGCCGATTAAGGATCCAACCGATCTGATCTTCCTCTTCTGGGCTGCGGTTGCAGGCATCGTAACGGGCGCGGGCTTCTTCCTGCTTGCGGTAATCGGTTCTGTCATCGTCGGCCTTATTCTCTTCTTCTTCGTCAAAGGCGGTTCCGTTGAAACGCCATACCTGCTCGTCGTTAACTGCGACAGCGATGCAACGGAGCAGCTGGTTCACAAGCAAGTCGGTACTTTAGTGAAGCGTTACAATGTGAAGCAAAAAACGGTGACGCAAGGCAATATCGAAATGACGCTAGAAATTCGTCTGCGCGATGAAACCGGCCGTTTCGTTAACCAAATGACGGAGCTGGCAGGCGTTCGCAATGCGGTGCTCATCAGCTACAGCGGGGATTATGTCTCGTAAAATTCGGGAGGTGCTCAAATGAAAGCGAAGGCGCATGCGGTCTCTCCTGATTATCGAAAGCTACGCCAAGCTAATGACCGACGCTCCGGCGAGCGCAGTAACCGCCTCTCGCGACGGCATCGATGGAATCGCGCCCTTGCCGGTCGCCGCCAAAGCTCCCATCGCATTCGCGAATGCAAGTATCGTACCCAGCTGCTCCTGCGTCCACTCCCTTTGTGAGGCCGCCAGTCTCGTAAGAAGCCCGTAAAGGATACCGGCCAAGAAGGCATCCCCCGCGCCTGTTGTATCCTTGATCTCGACGCTATAGCCGGCATGAGCAGCGGTGACTTCGCCTGCACGGCAATAGCTGCCGTTCGCCCCCAGCGTCACGAGCAGCATGGAAAGCGTCGGAAATTGCTCCGATAGCTGCTTCGTGCCCTTCTCAAGCTCGCTCGTTCCGGTTAAAAAAAGCAGCTCCTCCTCCGACAGCTTCACCACATCCGCATACTGCAGCCCTTCAAAAATACGCTCCTTCGCGAGTGCCTCATTGTCCCACAGCGATAAGCGCAAATTAGGATCAAAGGAGATGAGCAGCCCCTTGCTTCTCGCATAGGCGGCTGTACTAAGCGTCGCTGTCCGCGAAGGCTCGTGCGTCATGGAGATGGAGCCGTAATGGAATATTTTCGCCGTATCGATCTGCCCTCGGTTAACATCCTCCGCACGCAGCATCTGGTCGGCGCCCGGCTGCCGGTAGAACGAGAAGGATCGATCGCCGCTGTCATCCAGATGGACGAAAGCAAGCGTCGTGCCAGCCTC
Organism: Paenibacillus sp. Soil522; assembly: GCF_001428245.1. Lineage (GTDB taxonomy): Bacteria > Bacillota > Bacilli > Paenibacillales > Paenibacillaceae > Pristimantibacillus. The sequence continues at coordinate 79,340 of NZ_LMRV01000034.1, read as the reverse complement.
TGGCGAAAACAACAGCCCCTCCGTTTGAATACCGCTTAGCGCAAGCACGTCGCTCAAATAATAACCGAAAGCGTCATCCCCTACCGCTCCGATAAAGGCGGTGCTGCAGCCAAGCTTGGCTAAAGCAGCCAGCACATTCGCGGGCGCGCCGCCCGGATTGCGCTCAAACAGCAGCTGCCCATGCTCTGAAACGCCATTCGGCGTGAAATCGATCAGCAGCTCGCCCAGCGCGACAACGTCTAATCCGTAGGTAATATTCGCATCCATTACCAAATCGAACTCAACTCCCATGCGTCCAGCGTTTCGATAACCGCCGTTCCTTGGCGGGCGAAGAAGCCGATGCCGACGTTAGCCGGATCCGGATAAACCCGATTCGTGATCGCGATGCGCCCGTCACCTGCAAATAATTCAAGCGAGGAGCGATCGATAAACAGCCTCAGCCGCAATCGTCCGTCCTCCAGCTGCCCCAGCGGCGCTTCGCTTACTCCGCCATCGCCCGCTCCGCCTAAATTGCGATCCATATAGAGTCTTTGCTCAGCGATCGCGTAACGGATCTCCGTGTACGAAGAGCCGTCCCCGGAGCATCGAACACGAAGTCCAAGCTCCGATGCACTCGATTTAGACAAATCAAACACGATATCGAGTTCGAGCGAATCACCCTGAACGTTATCTATAGCCGTAAGACCGCCGTCCGCCAGAGCGATATCGGCAGCGGAAATATGCTGTCCGCGCAGTACGGATAGCTCCGGCACCGGATGGCTTCGCAGCGTCCCGTCCGCTGCCAGCTTCAGCTCGCGCGGCAGCGTCATCGCCCCGAGCCAGCCATGCGCCTGCTCCGGCATTGCAGCTCCCCATATGTTCATCCATGCGATCATAATTCTTCTGCCAAGGTCGTCAATCAGCGTTTGCGGCGCATAGAAATCGAAGCCGTAGTCGATTTGCTCAGCTTGCTGCTTCACAAAGCGGCAGCTTTCATAATCGAAAGTTCCCGACAAATACAAGTTTTTGACCGGCGCAATGTTCATGGGGGAAATGAGCAGCACATGCCGGTCATCTCCTCCGAGCGGAAACAGGTCCGGACATTCCCACATATCGCCCATCGTTCCATCGCTTTCCACTGCGGCACCTTGATATTCCCAGCTCAGCAAATCGTTCGACGTATAAATAATGGCTTTGCCAAGTCCGTCTTTGCCATAACCGACCACCATATGCCACTTGTCTCCGTGCTTCCATACCTTCGGATCGCGGAAGCCAAAGCACACGGGGTCCGGCGAGTCACCGATAACCGGATTGGCTTCGTGCTTATGGAACGTCACGCCGTCCGCGCTTGTCGCCAGACATTGAACCTCCTCCGGCGTTTTACCGTCGACATGCCCCGTATATATCAGGGTTAACGTCCCGTTATGCAGAGCGGCGCTGCCTGACCAGCAGCCTTGACCGCCATTCCCGCCCTTGTCGTAATCTTCAGATGGCGCAAGCGCAACCGGCAGATGCTCCCAGTGCACAAGATCCTTACTCCGGGCATGCCCCCAGTGCATGGGTCCCTGCTTTGCCTGATAGGGATCATGCTGATAAAACAAATGATAATATCCGTTAAAATAAATCATCCCGTTCGGGTCGTTCATCCAGCCCGCCGGCGGCATCATATGATAATGAAGCCGGAACGTCGTATCCATGGCGCTGCTGTTTTCTTTCAGCGCTTCTTCGGCTTGCGCGATGAAAGCTTGATGCTTGCTATGCTTGCTTGTCGTATTTTCCAACTCAATCACCTATCCTTACTGGCTATTTTTCTATTTCCAAATGGACTGCAGCTTATAGACGTCAACCGTTCGGAACAAGGCAGTCCCGCCGCTCGCGAATAACTCAAGTCCATGACTGCCGGGCGACGGATACAAGAGCGTCGTAAATACCGTTTCTCCGTCATCAACAAACAGCTCAACCACTGACTCATCGACAAAAGCATGCAGCTTAATGCGGTTATGAGCTGTCTGATGAGGCGCGGCAAACCGCTTGCCAAAATGAAACGGTTCGCCCCCGCGATTAATGAAATCGCTCTTTCCGGCTTGCATCCGATCCACGAATACCGTCTGATTCGCCGGTTCGTAGCCGATAACCGTCGCCTCGGACCCTGTATCCGAGCAAAGTACGCGTAGGCCGATCATATCGGCATCCTCCCACTCGATAGTCGCGATCAGCTCATAAGAGGTGCCTTGAAAATCCAGCTTCACGGCTTGATCCGCCGCCTCTACGAAAGTTAGCCGCAGCGCTTCCGTTCTCAACTGTTCAAGCTCATCGATCGGCTGCTGGCAAATTTTGATCGCGCCGTCAGCTGCGGTTCTCAGATCAAGCGCGCGGGGGATCGACATGCCGCCCTTCCACGGCTCTGTCGGTCCCGCGAACGGATATTTCCAATTGGACGTCCAGCCGAGCCAAATGGTACGGCCGTCCTCCTGCGGAATATCGGAGTAGGTGACCGCCGCATAAAAATCTTGGCCGTAATCGGTCCACCGGATATGCCCGCCAGACGCATCATCGTTTACGAAGCGGCGTCCATCAAACTCGCCGATAAAATATTGCGCGGTTGAGCCGTCCGTTTCCTCGTTATCGCCAATGCTGACGTGCAGCACCCATTTCCGGTGCCCGGAATCGCCATCTACCGGAAGCTGGAACAGATCGGGGCACTCCCATACGGCGGCTTGAGAGCCTTGACCCTCGCCAAATTCGCTCTCGAAGCGCCACTCCGTCAAATTGCCGGACGAGTAGAAATGAACCCTTTTGTCAACGGAGACGACCATCACCCATTTGCCGCTCGGCTCATGCCACAGCACCTTCGGGTCACGAAAGTCGCGAACACCCGGATTAGGGATAACGGGATTGCCGGCATATTTGGTCCAGCTGCTTCCATTGTCCCGGCTGTAAGCGATGCTTTGCGATTGCAAGCCTTCCTTATAATGGGTAAATATGGCGACCAGCCCCGCTGCGCCGCCGAACAAGCTGCTCGAATCCTGCTTATCCACGACGCAGCAGCCCGACCATATATCGCCAAGCTCATCGGCATCAAGTGCCAGCGGCAAATGCTCCCAATGAACGAGATCACGGCTGACCGCATGCCCCCATCTTCCCGTAAACTGATAAAACTGGTAGTACACACCCTCGAAAAACACCATGCCGTTCGGATCGCTCATCGGTCCATGCGGCGGCGTTAGATGGTACTGCGGCCGGAACGGCTCCTTGAATAATTCGGTCACGCTGATCCCCCCATGTAACGTTTACTTAAGGCGCCGGAACGAAGAGCTCAAGCTTCGAAAGCGTTGTTTTACCGCCTCTTGAATACCAGCCCCAGGCCTGCTCCGGCATTTTGTAAATTCTAGTCGTAAGCGCGGAATCACCGATATAAAAGACGGCCACGTCGTTTTCGATCACGATGGTGAACTTGTAATCAACGCCCGGCTCAAAGTCAATCGGCACCTGAACATCCGGCTCGATGGAGGGAAGCGTTTCGCCGTTCGCCACGTCATAGCGGATCCGATCCTTGGCAGGCTCGATCTGAATCCCGTATGCCTTCTCCGGCTCCTCGCCTACGCCAGCCACAAGGCCGCTGTAAGAGACCTTCTTATCGAACCGAACCGTTCCGGTAATCTTCGCCATTTGCGGCATTTGGCCAAAAATAATGCCTCCTACGCCTGCCTCTCCGTCAAGCACCGTCTCGTCGCCATTTCCGGTCACGCTGCCAAGCTGGCGAGCCGCTCCAAGCTCCGCCTTCTTCGACAATAAGCGGTCCACCTCATCCGGCACCTTTACGCCTAACCGGCCATCCTTGCCGAGTGTCATCTCGTGCGCGACCATATTGCCGGCCCAGTCCCATTTCATATAATCCTTCTCCAGCTGGCGCGTAGGCACCCAGCCAAACAGGAACCGCCGCTCACCAAGGCTGCCGGTTTTTCCCGCATAAAACGCTCTGCCGTCAAACACATCCTTATCCAGCTTCTCCCAAGGACCGTTAAGCGTATCGCTTACGCGATAATGCGTTGCCTTTTTGTCGCTGAATTCGGAGAAGACGAGAACCCACTTGCCATTCATCCGGAAAACGTCCGGACATTCCAGCATGAAGAACGAGGACGATGCCTCGACCGAGAGCGGCTCGCGAACCTCCCACTTGCTGAGGTCCTTTGAAGCGAGTACCGCGATGACGCCGCCCGTGCCTTCCTTCCTGGCGCTAACCAGCATCCAATATTCGCCCTGCTCCTCATTAAACAGGACATATGGATCTCTGAAATCGTCTTTTTCATAGCCTGCTGGCGCATAAAAGGTATCCTCTTCCGCCTTCGTCCACGTTTTCAAATCTTTGCTGACCGCATGCATAACGGCTTCCTTCGGCTTGCCCTCCTGCGGGAATTTCCAATTGTGGCCGGTATAATAAGCATGGTACGTATCGCCAGCCTTAATGACGCTGCCCGTGCCAAGCGCGAGGTCCTGCTCATGCTCTTCCCCGAACGGGATCGACTCCCCGGCGTACGAATAGTCCGTCAAATTAGCTGTCGAAGCAAGATGCCACGGATGAAAGCCCGGCGCGCCGTCACGCCAGTCCTGCAAATAAAATAAATGGATTTGACCGTTATCGTTAAACGGCATCACATCGCCGACCCAGCCCTCGGGCGGCTTCCAGAACAACCGGTCCTCCGCTTGCTTTGCCTCAGCTGCCGGCGCTGCCGCTTCGGCAGGCTCCGCAGCAGCCGCCCTGCCGGGTGCTTCCGTCACGCCAGGATTTCTCGTATCTTCGCCGCTGCAGGAGCTAAACATGGCAGCAGCGGCCAAGCTAATCGCGGCAACCATAAGCGCCTTCGGCATTTTTGTCAAAATATCATTCTCCTCCTGTCTGAGCGCTTATAACTATACCCGCCGCCATGCGTGCATGACGGCGGATAAAGTTCTGTTCTACTTATTGAGTCAGCGTAATTTTAATGCCTTCCTCCAGCATCGCTTTGGCAGTAGCCGCGAACGTCCCTACCGGCGTGCCGTCCTTGATTCCTGTCAAAGCAGCCGTGTTTGCATCCCAGTACTTTTCTACGCCGATCGGCGTGAATAGGATTTTGCCGCCAAGCTCGTTCATTTGATCAACCTTCTCTTGACCAAATTGCTTCACATTATTTTCCGTTGCTATCTTCATTTCGTTCTCGGACATCATCTTGATGAATACAGCAGCGCCCTGCGGGTTTTTCGATACCGTCGGAATCGACCAGCCGGACATTCCGCCCGGACCAACATCCTTCGTGCCTTTTGGACCTGTCGGAACCGGTACAAAATCGATTTCGTAATCGCTTTTAAAGACGGTGAAGCCGCCGAAGCCGTACTCTGCCGTCATAGCCAGCTTGCCGTTTTTGAACTCCGCGTTGAAGTAGTCGCCTTCTTTGTCTTTGTCGATGAATTTATCCTTAAGCAGCGCATCCTGCGTGAATTGCATCGCTTCCTTCATGTTGTCGGACTCATAATTCGAAGTGATCGAGCCATCCTCATTGTAAGAAAGAGATGTCGCGCCGTTCGACGCAACCATCAGCGGATAGCCTGCATCCCACCAGCCAAAGCCGAATTGGTCGTTTTTGCCGTCGCTGTCCGTATCCTGCGTAAGCTCTAGCGCAGTCGTGCGGAACGTATCCCAGTTCCAGTTGCCTTCGCTGTAAAGCTCGCCTGGCGATTTCACGCCATTGTTGTCAAACAGCGTTTTGTTGTAGTAGATGACGATCGGAGCCGCGCCTGCGCCTGCCGCATAAGGCTTGCCGCCGAATGTGAACGCTTTGGTAACCGATGCATTCCAGGTAGGATCTGCCATATCCATATATTGATCAAGCGGCTGAACGATTTTTTTCAAAGGATACACAGGGAAATTTTGATCGTTTGCCTGCGCTACGTCAACTTGATCGCCTGCGTTGACCATCGAAATAAGCGTCGACTTTTGGTCGCCCCACGGTACCGTGATCACGTTTACTTTACCGCCGAAAGTCTGCTCGAACTGCGGTACGGTTTCCCATACTGCGTCATAAGCAGCCGGGTTTGCCGCTTTATTCTGTTCATACTGCTCTTTGGACGTGTGGTATAAAATGGTAATATTGCCGTTTTCGAGCTTAGCCGCTTCTTCCTTTGTCTCTTCCGCTGCTTCCGGCTTGCTGCCGCCGCTGTTCGCGGCGCCTTCATTTGTTTTTGCATTGCCAGCATTATTGCCGGAGCAGCCGGCCATTACCGTGACGATCATCATAATAGCAGCCAACATCAGCGCGAGTGATTTCATATTTTTGACCATTTTAAAAAACCTCCCCTTATTTGAGTAAACTGGTTTGCGTGCAAAACATTCTTGTTAAACGCGGATTGTTCTTAGCCTCTACGTCAACTACCGGGCCTCGCCTCCCTTCATAAACAGCTCTATCCGGCTCATTCGCCTTATTTAATCGCAACATGCTCAATGCTGTCCGTGAAGTATCGCTGCGTGACCAGATAAAGAATGAACAGCGGCAGGATGGCGAGCAAAGCGCCTGCCTGAATTCGCGTGACGATGACAAGCGGATCGCTGATGGTCTGCACATTGACGACGGACTGCAGATCAACGCGCAGCGAGGATAAGGCGATTGCAAAGTTTTTCTTCAAATTGCCAAGCAGCAGATTCGACATGTAGAACTCGTTCCAATGCCACACGAAGGAGAATAGAAATACGGTAATGATCGCGTTCTTCGCATTTGGAAGCATGACGGTAAAGAAGGTTTTGAACGGGCCGCAGCCGTCCATATAAGCTGCATCCTCCAGCTCGTTTGGCATCCCTTTGAAAAACTGCCGGAAGATAAAAATATACAATCCGGAGCGCAGACCCATGCCGAGCATCGACGGCAGGTAGAACGCCCAGTAGCTGCCGACGAGACTAATGGATTCCGGTCCGCCTGTCGCCATCGCTGTCAGCTTCATGATGCCGAAAGCATCAAAGTACTTCATATCCGCGTAAAGCGGCAAAATAATGGTCTGTACCGGCACGACCAGCGTCAAGATGACGAGCGTGAACAAAAGTCCCGAAAACCGGAATTTAAATCTCGCGAATCCATAGGCGACGAAGGCGCAGGACAATACATCCAGCAGCCCGCAGCCGACGCCGATGATCATGCTGTTTTGCAGCGCGTCCCAGAAGTCCATTACGCGCAGCGCGTCGGTGAAATTGCTTAATGTAAAATTTTTCGGCACCCAGATGACGCTCGGATCCATCGCCTCCTCCGGACGGCGGAGCGCCATGCTGAGCATGTAAAGAAGCGGATACAGTAGTTGATAGGCCAGTGCCGCCAGCAGCGCGAAGCGAATGACGGAAGAGAAAATCTTCCTGGCCCGTTTCAGCTGCTTTTTCTGAATGGTTGCGTTCAATTCGGGTTCCCCGCTTTCCGTTTAATCCTGCATGTAGACGATGCGTTTCTTGAGCAGCATATAGACAACGCCTAGGAACACGGCAATCAGCAGGCAATACAGCCACGCGAGCGCACTGCTGTAACCGAACCTGACCTGCGAGAAAGCCGTATTGTAAATCATCAGAATGACGCTGTTACCATAATCCGTGAACGTATCGATAATCGTATAGATGATATTCAGCATCATCATCGGCGTCAGCATCGGCAGCGTTATTTTCCAAAACTGCTCCCAAGGCCTCGCCCCTTCGATCGAAGAAGCTTCGTACAAATATCCCGGAATGGCATGCAGCCCTGCCAAAAAGAGCAGCACCTGCACGCCGGACCGCCACGTCAAGTCAAAAATGCGGGCGATCACGTTATTGAAAATTTCAATTAGCTGCGCCCCCAGCCCAAGCTCCTGCAGAATGCCGTTAATGCCGGCTCCCGTGAACAAATACACACTTCCCGCTCCGCCTCGCATCCCTTCAGAGAACACATCCTCCTTCAAAATTTGCATAAGCACGCCGGAGGCGATAATAACGGGTAGAAAGGATACCGCCCGCATGAACCCTCTGCCCCGAAACTTTTTTTTCAAAAGCACGGCCACGAACAAGCTGTACACGAGGATCAGCGGAACGCCGTAAAGCATGTTAATGAAGGAATTAGCCGCTTCTCTGATGAAAGCCGGGTCCTTGAACAAGGCGTACTCAAAATTGTCCCAGCCGATAAATACACCGCGCAGCCCTTCGGGCGTCATCTCCATGTTTTGAAACGAATAAAGGAGCGACGTGAACAACGGCTTTGCGAAAAACAAGATAAAGCCGAGCACCCAGGGAAGCACGAATAGAAAGCCGTACAGCTCTTTTTTCTTCGTATACGGCAAAGCTCTTAGTTGTTTAATCATGCGTTCACCTCCTAACGGATGAGATAGCTGAGCGCCGGAATTTGATCAGCGCCAACGGCAGCTCCCTCATTGTTGTAATTGACAACGGCTGTTTTGCCGTTTTCGAACGTTGTGCGGTATACGCCGTCCTGCAGCTTCTCATGGTTCTTAATCGCTATTCCCGCTACTTCGCCAAGCGCTTCGTTCAAGCGATGATATTGGTCCTTCATATCCTCATAAAGCAGATTGAAATCGGCGCTGTAAAGTGAATCGTATTCGGTTCCTGCCAGCAGCGCGGAGTCTCTTGCGATAAACTTAAAGGCAGGATATGTGCCGGTTTCGATCAATTTCAGCAAATAGCGCTGCGGCATGCTCGAGAGATTAACAGGCTCGCTGTAAGCAGGCAGCAGTCCGCTCAGCGCAATGCTGTAGAACGGAACCTCCTCATCCTCCGAGTCAAAGCCGCTCGAGAACAGCGGAACGCCGGACAAGCTTTGCGCATAAGGGAAGGTATACGCATTCGGCTGATCGAACATGAGGCCGCCCAGATTGCTTTGCCCCTTCTGCAGGCCGCTTTCCCATACGGCGCCCGTCACGTTCTTCGGCTGGCTGTCGCGCCGGAAGTCCGAATAGATGACCGAGCCGACCGTCTGCAGCGAAGCATGCTTCAGGCCGCCCTTTGCCGCGGCAGCGGTAAAGCGGTCAACCGCCTCGTTCACCGATGCCGGCTTCAGCAAATACCACAGCTTCATATCCTTGTTTTTCGTTTGATCGCTCAAACGGTAATCATATTTCAGCGCGGGCGCCCGGCTAATACCTTTCGCAGCATCCCAAAACTTGCTGAATCCGTTTCCGCCTTCATACAATTTGACCGGATCCGCAACGGGGTAAAAAGCGACGCCTTTCGACTCCAGATTTTTAGCCAGCGCTTTGAAGCCTTTGTTTCCGCCAAGCTTTCCTTCCGCATTGAGCGAGACCGGAATTTCACCCTTCGCGCCGCCCGCCGACCAGCCCTCAAGCCGGACCGATAAGTTCGAGATTCCGTCCGCCAGCAAGCGGTCCGCCGCTTTGCCGGCATCCTTAAAGGAAGTAAGCACTTCTACCGTGTTGTAAGGAACGCCCAGAAACGTCGCTTTCTTCTTCACGCCGCCGACAAAATCCACGAGCATAGGAAGCTGCTTCCCGCCCGCTGCGGCTTGCAAGGACGTTGGCTTTACGCCCAGCTCCGTTTGCAAATAGCCGCGGTACTTGCCTGCCATCCCCGCGTAATTAGCATCCTTTCCGTTTAGAAAGTAATACTTGACCTCATAATCTGCGCCGCCTGTCAGCGACTGCGAAGAACGGGTAACCTGCTTCTCGTTCAAGGTTCCTTCCAGCAGCAGATTCGTTTCGAATTCGATCAGGTTCAAATAGCTGAAGACGTTATTGTACGAATTGTTCTTGCCGCTCACTTCGGCCGTAATGCCCGCTTGGTAAGCGCCTTTATGAATGACCGCGATAAAGGCCGAGTCATCCTTCTTCATGCCGAACACGGGCAGTCTGACCGTCTCCTTCTGATCCGTTTTACTTGGATAATCCAGTGCCTGGTCCACGCCGTAAACCCGTTCGTTATAGCTTTTGTAGCTGCTTTTGCCATTGTTGAAGTTGATTAGCGCTCCGCTGCCATCCGGTACGAACAGATAGCCTTCATCCGCACTGCCGGCCGCCCCGAAAAACGGAAGCAGACTAATATTGACAAGCTTGAACTTATCCTGCTGCTTAACGCCTTCCGTTACGATCGCCGCCGACAATGCATCGCCGCTAAGCGTATACCGGACGGGCACCGTAAAGCCTGCTTTCGGAAACTGATACGTCACTTCAATGCCGCCCTGCACCTTGCTCCATGCCGGCGCTGCTTCCTTAACGCTTCCCGTAAAGCTGTTTAGCTGGAACGGCTTATTTTGGTCATCCACGTAATCGAGCAGCAGCTGTGCGGACAGATCCATTTTTTTGGCGCCCTTGGCCAGCTTATCCGCTTCAAGGTCGACCGGATTGCTCGTCCAGACGGCTCCAGACGCTGTATCCGTCACGATAATCCCGGCTGTAGCCGGCATATAATCGAGCGTGAGCCTTCCGGTATCCGCAGCCCGAATCTTATCGCCGCTTTGCTCCGCTTTTTTCGTCTGGCCCGCCGCAAAATGAACTTCTGCGCCGCCCGTTACGGTTATAACAAGCAGCATTGCCGCCAGGATAGCCGTCCATATTCGCAATTTCATGCTGCCTTCCCCTTTCTGATCAACGTTCTGCCTCATAAGCGGAACAGCATTTCGTTATATACCGTATAGATGAACACATATACCTGCTGGAACAGCGTATAGAACAGCACCGCCAGGAAAATAACGATTCCCATTGCCGCGAACGTCATAGCGAACGATTGAAGCGTCTTAACCGCTCCGTAATCATGAATGGTTAGCATGCCGATAAACATCAGAACCGCGCTCCATATCATCGCTAATGTCGTCATATAGCCGAGGAACATTCCCTCCTCTTGTACAAGCACCCTGCTGAGCAGCGTCGATACGATGACCGCCGCCACATAAGGAACGATGGCGTACGCGCTGACGATCGCGATTTGCTTCGCTTTGCCCTCGCCGTCCATCCACGTTGCAACGGCCCAGTTGCCCGATACCCAAAGCGCATACAGCACGATTGTTTTTGCCGCGATCAGCCAAACATTCAAGGCACTGAGATCAGACAGGTTAAACGTATAGCCCGTGCTCTGGCGCTTGAAGATCGAGGCGATGAAAAAGACGAGCACGATCATGCCTGAAACAAGCAGCGAGCCCTTGCCGTCCTCCTTGACGGAATAAAAGCTGTCAAAAGGATGCAGCAAAGTGCTGAACGGATTTAGTCTCTTTGGAGAAACAGCCGGAGCCGTCATCGGTTAACCTCCCTTCGTCTCTTGTACCTGGCTGCTTTAACGGCCTTAAAGCCGTAATAGCCGACCACCGCGCAAATGAAAATCGTCATAATGACCGGCAGGTTGTCGCGCACCGTCTGCATCCGAATTTGCCCGAACGTATCGGAGTAGCCGGACCGGTCCGTTCCTTGCCGGTAATAGGAAAGCGCTTCGCCATAGATTCCTTCCTTCTCGAGCGCCTTAGCAATGCCTACATAGGCTATACGGTTATTGGCATTTCTCTTCGCCACCGACTGCCAGATTACGGCCGCTTCTTCGTATAGCCCCTGGTTGTAAAGCACCGTCGCTTTACGCACCAGAGCGCCGTACTCCGAAAGCGCGAATCTCGTTAAATTGCGCTTCGCCGTGTCGAGCACCAGCACCTCGCCCTTCCAATATGCCACTGCTGACGGCTGCAGAAACGTTCCCTTCTGATTGCCGAGCGAGCCGAATACCGCAATCGGATTGCCTTCGGAATCGTATTCGAATACGCGTCCCCTCGTCCGGTCAAGCCCGGCGATGAAGCCGTCCGCATCGACGCTTAGGTCGACGAACGACGTATCCTGCTTAACCCCCTGCTTGAAGGAAAATTCCTTGTCACCGAAATCGGCCGCTCCCTGCTTTCCCATCAGAACGTTGTTGCCAAGCGGATTCAGCTTCTTGATCTCTTCCCGCGAGTTTTTGGATATAATCGTCGTCGTGTAGACGAAGTTGTCATAACCGATGTCGAGGTTCGAGTACTCGATCGGCAGCAGCTTCATCATTGCCGAGCGCTGCTCCTTCGATAGCAGGTTTTTCCAGAACGTCTCGAGCACGACGGCCGGCGTCACTTCCACCCGGTTGCTTCCGAAGTAGCCTGTAAATTTTCCCTCGCTGTTAAACTGCATAAGGCCGTAGAACTGGCCTTCCGACAGCACATAAATTCGCCCTGCATGGTCCACGGCCACTTTCGTCGGCTTGAATTGAAAGCCTTCCGGGATGAGCGGATCGCTCGGCTTCTCAATGACAAGCTGCACCTTCTTGTCCGCTCCTACGCGAAGAATGCGGCCGTTATCCTTATCCGCGATAAACATCGTGCCTTCATTTGCAACAAACAGTCCCGTAGGCGCGGCAAGCGTCGTTTCTTTGCCGTTCCATTCGAGCTTGTCGATAATGTCAACCGTCTCGAAGCGATCATTCAGCTTCACGATTCGTTTATTGCCGGTGTCCGCGACATAGATGGCGTTGCTCTTGTCCACGAACAGATCCTGCGGCTCGCTGAACGCTCCGGCTCCTGCCTGGATTCCCGAATACGTACGCTCAGGCAAATAGCTGGCCGGGGCCGCTTTCGATTTATCCCATTCGTCGTATACATAAGACTGGTAAGGCGCTTCGGCCTTTACGGTTAACGGCGCTGCGGCGAGTATCGGGAGAAGCAGCGCCGCAGCCAGCACCATTTTGATTTTCATGGCTCCACCTCTAATCTCCATCATTTGATCCCCGCGAAGGTCATCGTCTCCACGACCTTCCTTTGCAGCAATATAAATACGATAATGGGCGGGATCATCAGAATGACCGCTGCGGCAGACCCGGCACCCATCCTCGCGATAGGGTCGCCTGCCACGATTTGCTCAAGCGCCATTCGGAACACCTTGAGCGATTCGTCGAAAATAAGCTCCTTCGGCGCGTAGTTCCATAGATTAATGAATTGAAAGATGACGACTGTCATAATCGCAGGCGTCGAATTCGGCCAAATGATCGAGAAAAACGTTTTAAACTCACTTGCGCCGTCAATGCGCGCCGCCTCCAGAATCGCATCGGGCAGCTGCTCGATAAACTGCTTCATGAGGAACAGCCCGAGCGAAGCGCCGATCCATGGCAGAATCAATGCCGCGTAGGTGTTCACGATGTCGAGCTGTGACATGAGCACGAATTGCGGTATGAATGTCACCTGAGGGACAAACATGAGCGCCATAACAATAATGGAGAACAAAATATTTTTTCCCGGGAACTTATGCTTCGCAAGCGGGTAAGCCGCCATGGCCGCAAACAGCACATGCAGCACCGTACCTACGATAGATATAAGCGCCGTATTGAAAATGTACCGGGACAGCGGAACCCACATATTGGATGCGAGTTGGAATAAATCCGAAAAGTTATTGAATGTCGGCCTCATGACGATCAAGCGAGGCGGAAATTGCAGCAGCTCGTCAATCGGCTTCAGCGACGTAATAACAGCGAAGATGAACGGAAACGCGGAGAAAAGACCGAGAAGCGCCACGAATCCGAATATCGCGATGTTGCCGGCTAATGACCGCCTTGCTTTCATGCCGGATTTTTTGGTAGTTATCGTGAACATGGATGTCCTCCTGCAATCAAATTCCGACCTTTTGCAATATTTTCGTTACGAGCCGGTTCGTGAACACCATCATGAAGAACAGCACGACCGCCATTGCGGAAGCGTATCCCATCTCGTAACGGATGCTGCCGTAATCCATAATGTGGGTCACCATCGTTTCGCCCGCATACTCCGTACTCGGAAACCCTGCAAGCTGGATGGACACATCCGCTACACTGAAGGAAATGACGATCTGCATGACCGCTCCGAAGATCAGCTGCGGAATCATCGAGGGCAGCGTAATGTACCACAACTCCTGAAACCGGTTTTTAATGCCGTCCACTACACCCGCTTCATACAAGCTGCGGTCTACGGTTTGCAAGCCTGCTACGAAGGCGAGGAAGCTAATGCCTAGACTCATCCAAAGCTGAACGACGATCAGAATGAGCAAAATGTATTCCTTATCCAGCAGCCATGCGATAGGGTCGCTTATGATTCCCAGTCCCATCAGCATGCCGTTCAAATAGCCGTAAGCATCCGGGCTGAAAATCAAGCGCCACATCGGGAATACGGATATTCCGATAATCGTCGGGATATAGAACACGGTCGTCGCAATGGAGCGCAGCGTTTTGGACAGATCGTTGATCATCCAAGCGACCAGGAAGCTGAGCACATAACTGACAGGCCCGGTGACGAAGGCAAAGAACAAGGTGTTCTTGACGGCAATGATAAAGATGTCGTCATCCAGAAACAGCCGGATATAGTTATACCAGCCGATGAAGCGCGGCGGCTCAATCATGTTGTAATAAGTAAAACCGAGTACAATCGACAGCACGACAGGAAGGATCGTGAAGAGCAGAAAGAAAATCATGTACGGCGTCATCAGTAAATAGCTTTCCTTATGTCTGCCGATCGTTTGGGTTATCGATTTTTTCATTGCTCCACCCCGAATTCATACCTTTTTCGTATAATTTCTTCATTGATGTCCTTGTTCCAATAGAAGAGGCTCTCCCTTGCGTTGCCCATTTGGAACACGACCTCACGGAACGCGTTATCGATGTTTCTTGACGTATAATAGCCGCCCGGAAGCTCTGGAATTTCTTTGACCTGCTTCCACTGCTCGGTTAGCTTCGCTTGCTCGGCGCGGCTCCAGTTCGTTGATTCGAATGAGATCAGATTAGCCGGCACTCTTCTGCCCAGCATGCCCATCTCATTTTCAAGCTCGCTGACGAACTGGCTTTGAATTTCCGGCCGGTTGAACCACAACATGAAAGTCCATGCATCATCCGCATTTTTGGCATCCTTCAAAATGATAGATGCTGTGCCCGTCGCGCCCGTCGAACGGTCAATCGATCCGTTTTTTTGTTTCATTCCCGGAATCGGCACCATGTCCCAAGTGCCGGTAATTTCCGGCGCCGCCGCCGCTAAACGGGTATAAAGCTTGTAGGTCGAGACAACGATTGGCATCTCTCCGGTGCGGAACCGGTTAAAATCATCCTTATAGAGCGGATAATCGTACAGGTTGTAGAAATCCGTCCACTGCTTGAAGGCTGTGAACGCCTGCGGCTCGTCGAAGCGGGTTCCGTCCTCTTTGGCATTGTAGATGCCGCTTCCGCTTTGCATGAGAAGCGTCGGGAACAGATTAAGCGAGCCGATTCCTTTGGTCAGCAGCTGGAATGCATCCAGATTCTCGTAAGGCAAGCCGATTTGCATATTATTGTTTTGCAGCACGGGAGCGATCTTGAGCAGCTCCTCCCATGTTTGCGGGGGCTCGATGTCAAGCTCCTTCAACACGTCTTTGCGGTAGAAAAGCATAAAAAATTCCTGCTCATCCGGTATGGCGAATGTGCTGCCTTTGTACTGGTACGGAACGAATGCAGAGTCCATATATTCCTTCTTCATCGTCTCGAACCCGCCATACTGATCCAGCGGAGTCAGCGCTCCGCGAACGGCTAGATTCATCGTATCGCCGCGGCTTGTAAATAGATTGACATCCGGCCCTTCGCCCGCCATGACGGCCGTTACAAGAGAGGTGCCGACGAGATTCAGATTGACGCTGATTCCGGTTTCGGGAATGAACGTTTCATCAATTAACCGTTTTAATACAAACGCTTGGTCGCGGCCGAGTCCCGTCCATACTTGGATGGAGCGCTCCGCATCCTCGCTGCCTTCCATCGAATCGTAATTTTGCAGGAACGAGCCTGCGAACGCGCGAATCTCGTGTACGCTTTGCGCAAGAAGCCCCGCTTCCTCCTTCGGCCGTACGTTATCCTTAGCAGCAATATACAAATAATCAAGCTCCAGCGGCTGCTTCATGGCGCTGAGCATCCAATCTGCTAAAGCTGTAATATTCGTTTTGTAATTTTCCAGCCGCTTCGGAATTTGGTCCGGCCGGTCGATGAAGCCTTTAAGCTGAAGAGCAAGCAGTTTTAACGTTCTGGAGCCTGCGCTTCCTTGTCCGGACATCTCATCGAGCCTGTTTGCCTCTTCTTTCATTTGAGCGGAAAGCTTCTGGAACTGTTCGATCAGGCCAGGTACGCTTTTGTCAATTTCATAATCGCGGTAGACGTCAGGCTTAACGCCTGTAATCATCACGATTTTGCGATAAATTTGATTGAGGTCGTACACCATTTGCTGAATATTTTTCACTGCGCCCGCCATATCGCCGAGCGTGACCTCGAGCTTAAGCTCATGCTCGCCCTTCGCGAGATAGTAAAGGTAAGGCTCCCCTGTTTCTTCGCCCAGCTCCATGATGTTCCACTTCAATTCATAAGGAAAACGTACAGCATTCATTTCCTTAAACGGCAATTTGCCGTCCAGCTCGATCTTCCTGGAGACGAATGAGCCTTTCACCTTGTTCTGGTGATAGCGGATGCCGATTTTGTACCAGCCATCCTCCGGCGCCTCGAATTTATAGCTGATCCACTGACCCGGGCTGTCCCAGTTGCTGCCGCCGATCGTATTGATTCGGAGCAGCGTCGGACTATACGGCGTCGTTAACGGCGACGTTCTGTCGGTGGTCGGGAACAAGCCCGAAGCCGACTTGGCATAAGCGTGCTCCGCTTGAACCGTAATGAACGCTTTGCTGTTTTCAGCAGCGGCGCCAGCATTTTTCGACGCTTTGTAATCCGCATAATCATGCGCATCCGTTACCTTTGTCAGCTGGAGATAATCGACGGCTGCGCTCTCTCTCACATTTTCAAGCCTGATGACATGCTCGCCCTTTTTCAGCGAGAGGCGCAAAGATCCATCCTCCATCTCTCCTGCAGCAGCCACTTTCGTGTGGAGCCAAACTTCTCCTTCAAGCTGCTTTGGCCGAAGCTCGTTACCGCCGCTTTTCCGAAGCGCGCCCGGCTCATCGTAGAACAATCGGTTAAGCTCAAACGGCGCATACGGATCAGAGATCGCTTCACCGTCTACATAAAGCATGAACTCGATCGGCTGTCCGTTTCCTTTTAGCGGATAGTAGCCAAGGGATAGCTCATAATCTCCCTCTTCTGCAACGTTAACCGTCCATTCGAGCTTCTCGCCTTCCTTCCACTGCGCGATATGCTGTCTTCCTTTCCACTCAGGAAGGATGCCCGCGCTCGTATGCGGGGCGTTCAGGCTGCCGGCATCCAGCAGGATGCCTTCTGACGGACGCGTTGCATCCGTTAGCTTGTATGCCACCGCGTCGGCGGTTTCTTCCTCGGAGTAGGAGAATACTGCTGCCGCGCCTATCGTTGCTATGAGAAGCGAAACCATCACGGTGTAAAAGATCCAATTTTTATTCACGGCCAACCCCCGAATTCGTTTTTTCCGCTCTCCCGCCCTGCCGGAACAGGGAGAAAGCACTTTGAATTGCTGCTGCATGATCAATATATCAAAAAGAAATCCACACTAATTTCAGAATGCTCGGGTCAGGACTTTCAAAGTTTTTGGGACTAATGATCGAGGCGGGGATTTCATTATGAAGGCGGACATAAAAAAAGATGACCCCGGATTTTGGGTCATCTTTTTGAATTTGGAACGCGAAATAGCAAAATAGCTTTTAGCGCTATCAGCTACTCTTTTTGTTCTGATACCGTTGATATGGATAATTATTGCTTAAAATGGGGGTGATTACACATGCCCATCAAGTTAGAAATACCTACACCCCCAAAATGAAAAAAATGCTCATGAAATATTCACGCTAGCGTGATGATATGATCTGCCGTTCTAATGGCTAGCGCAACTGTTGTCAACGTTGGATTTCCGGACCCGATGAATGGCAAAACACTGTTGTCGGCCACATACAGTCCGGAAATGCTGTGAACTTGACCGTACTGATCCGTGACCGATGTCGAAGGATCATCCCCCATACGGCACGTACCCGAAGTGTGATGCAAATCTCCGGTAGGTACAAGGCAGACTTCACCCATGGTGATATCGACGACGGAAGAAATCTGCTTAACAGTTTCCAACATCTTTTGAATTTCGGCATGTTCTGCTTCACTGAAAGAAAAGAATACTTCTATTTCCGGTACTCCGTATTCATCTTTTCTGTTAGGGTTGAGACTGACCCTGTTTTCATACCGCGGATCAATCTTGCCAAAACATTGGAGAAGTATGTCCAGCTCATCTATGAACGGTTTTTCTTCGGAAGATGGATACCAATCATAACCGCTCGGCCCTATTAGACGTATTTGATAGGGCTTTTCCGGCGTTCCAGTAATTAATATGGCAAGAGTTCCTGCAATGCCCGTGAATTCGCTGCGCCTCACTTTTCCGGGAGCCAGCATAAAAACTTGATTGGTCATGTAATGGCCGACCGCCCCTCCCTCGATACCCGAATTGAGCAGCAAACGCGGAGTTTCATACGTACTGGCCGACAATACGACCGTTTTTGCCTTGAGAATAAAAGATCTCATATCCGGAGACATGACCTTGACGCCGGTTGCTTTCCCCTGATCGACCAGCACTTGAACTGCACGGGCATTTATAGCCAAATCGAAAGATCTGAGGAATGAAGCTTTAGCCAGCAGAGAAAACGAACTAAAAAAAACATCCGCGTGAACTTCCCCGAACTTTGTCGGCTGAAGATCAGCAGCTATCGGCATATATCTCGATTCGGGAAAACCGCCTTCTTGTAGTCGAGTGAGCAAACTCTCCGTTAACGAAGACCCTTTGGCATATTCTTGGGTGACATTCATGACCCGTTCGGCCATGGCATAATAGGTGTCCATTTCACGAAGCGGAACCGGCCAATCCGGAAGCAGGGACAAATCCAGGCGTGAAGTAACTAAATCCCAGAACACGGTCCTTCCCCCAAGGCATATAACTTCTCTTGCCCCTATAAACTCCGGTAAGGAGCCTTGCAAAGATTTTGATACATATTGATATAATTGTGTAAGACGAGTACGATTCATCATAGGAAGGTTGCGGCCATGTGATGGCATAACAATGCTTCCTCGTTCAATAATGCCAATCCGTTTACCGTTATTCCGCCACTGTTCGCACAGTCTCCAGAGCATGGTTCCTCCTCCGGCACCTGTACCTACAATGAGAACATCGTATTCGTTTTCCGCCATGGTTTCCAATGGAGTCAAAGGAATCCAATTATCGATATATTCTGATGGTTGGGGACAAGTCGGAGGAATAGCGGCTTGCCTCATGTCCGATTCCGTGACGAAAGGAAGGTTTACCAGCTTACCAGCGATGTTCTGATCGGGGTATTCGATGGATGGATTAACTGTTATGAGATCATCAATCGATATACGCTTCTGTTCCGCTATGATTCGGAGTGTATCGTTGTTGCGGGCAACCCATATTTTCAATGCCATGACTACTCTCCCCCCCCCTTTGCATCTGTAGTCTACGCCTAATTTAGTTTATGTAAGGGATACTGGGAATTAGTCCGACAATACTTATCATGTTAAAGCGGCGGGACGGTTATTATGAAACCAACTCCTCTTTCTATCAGTGATGAAATGCAGCTCCTGGCACAAGAATTACAATCACATTTTCCCGATCCCAGCTCGAGGCACTTGCCAAAAAAACAGGCTTTATCCGTCGAATACGTAAACTGACTGCGCGAGATTTCATCTCGCTATGCGCCTTTTTCAACGAAGATCTATCCACCAAACCCCTCACATGTTTATGTGGTCAGTTGGATGCACGGACCGACCTTTCGATGAGCGCGGAAGGTCTCAATCAACGTTTTAATGCATCGGATGTGCGTTTCCTCGATCCCTGTTTTCTACACTTCTCCATGAAAAAATAGCTTCCTCTATCTCGATTCCTTACCGGTTGATGCGTATATCAAACGGATTCGGATTTTGGATTCCACTGTTTTTCAACTCCCGGATCAATACGCGGATCGCTATTAAGGATCGGGTGGCAGTGCACACGCATCGGGCATGAAAATTCAACTGGAATATGAATTAATAACCGGTACATTTTTGCACGTTGACGTGGGAAGTGGCAAGAACAATGACGGATTATACGGCTCTGGGCAAGTGAAGACGGTTGAAAAAAGCGATCTTTGTATTCGTGATTTAGGCTAGACTTCGAAGAAATGGAGCGCCGCGGTGCTATCAAACAATACCAATGTAAGATGCGCATGTTTTTTCGCATGCTCACTTATAATCTGTATTTATTGCAAGACGAACGTCCTTCTTTTTACATCAGATTCATGTTTTCTCGTGCTGCCGTTCCCGGTATTCCTTAGGACTCATGCCGTAATATTTTTTGAAGGAGGTACTGAAATAGCTGGAGCTGGAAATACCGACGAGCATCGCGATATCCGTCAGCTTAAGCTCGCTTTGCGCGAGCAGCTCGCCCGCCTTGTTCATCCGCAAGCTCGTAACGTACTCGCTGAATGTCACGCCTGCATGCTGTTTGAACAGGCCTGACAAATACGTCTCGTTAAGGTGGAACATCCCTGCAAGCGAGGACAACGTCAGCTCATAGGCAAAATTATCATCCACATATTTTTGAACGGCCTTCACGATAGATTGACCGCTTGAGCTCCGCGTTTTCAGCGCTTCCTTCATGACCAGACGCGCAAGCTCCTCCAGCTGCCCGAGTACCTGCTCCCGCGAATGAAAGTCACCGATCGTCATTTGACAATCCCAGATCCGCTTCTGCAGCACCGCTTCCCCCGCTTCATACTTTTTGGCGATAGAATGAAAAAGGAGCAGGATGCGCGAAGCGATAAAGGTGAAGGTAAACATCGGATAATCGATCCCCCGCGGAATAATGCGCTCAATCAGCGCCGAATAGGACTTGTAGTCGCCGTTCTCCACGGACACGACAAGCTGCCTTTCTATTTCCGGCGAAAAAGCCGCTATCAAATCCTGTACCCCAGGGTCACCCGCTCCATTCGTTCCGTGAATCGTGCTGCGGCTCCACGAGAGCATGCTGGATGAATAGCCGTTTTTGAATAGCCGCACGCCGTTAACCTTTTCTCCCACTCCGATAACGGAGTCGAGCCTCAAATACTTTTGTATATTTTGTTTAATTTGGCGAATAAACCGTTCCGTGCAATCGGCCCCTTCACCCGCTTCCGCTATTTCCACTAAAAAATGCATCATCGTAGGATGGCTGGCATCGTAGAAAGGATGAATGCCCGAATATCCGCTTGCCGTTTCCCGGCAAAGCATCTGGAAAGCCATATGCAGCAGATCGATATGCTCGCGTTCATCGCCAAGCCTGCCGGTCGGCACTCTCATTTCGACCGCAATGAACTGGGCTTGAAGCTGCTCATCAATAAGCGCCGACAAATGCAGCTGCTCCAGCCTTTCCTTAATAAGCAAGAGGCTGTAAAACTCCTCCTTGACCAGCCTTAGCAGCATTTGCTCCTGTAGGGAGAGCAGCTGCTGCTCTCTTTGCAGCTGCTCAGCCCGCTGCAGCTGTTCACCGGTCTGCTCTAAAGCAATTTCTGCTGACAGCTTCTCTAGCAGTGCGGCCAGCTCCTTGCGGCCAACCGGCTTCAGCAAATAATCCTTAACGCCGGCCTGAATGGCTGCCTGCATATAAGCGTAATCGGAATAACCGGATAATACGACGAGTTTGAGCGACGGATACAATCGCTTGCAAGCCGTAATCAGCCCGATGCCATCCATCTGCGGCATGCGGATATCGGTTATCAGCACGTCCGGAAGGCGGCGCTCCTGCAGAAGCGCCAGCGCTTCCTCGCCGTTCGACGCTTCAGCCTCGATTTGAAAGCCGGCGGCGTTCCAATCGATTTTCGCTTTTATGCTGTTCCGTACACCCGCTTCATCATCGACTATAATAATGCTGTACACGTCTCTCACCCCTTAACCGCGGGAATACTGATTCGAATTTCAGTCCCTTCGCCGCGCCTCGATTCAATGCTAACCTTAAGCTGCTCCCCATAATATAGCCGGCAGCGCGCCAGCACATTTCGCAGTCCGATGCTGTCCCCGCCGCTGTTCAAAATATCGACCGAATCCGCATTGCTCAGCTCTCCCATTAAATGCGCGATTAATGCAGCATCCATGCCGATCCCGTTGTCTGCCACGGCAATGTGAAGACGGTCCTGCTCCGTTCTCACTTGGAGCGAAATTTTCGCTACGCCGCTCTCCTCCAAGCTGTATTTAACAGCATTCTCTACGATCGGCTGCAATATAAATTTCGCAATCATCAGTTGACTGGCTGCCATATCCTCTTCAATCTCGACATGAAGCCGTTCCTCGTAACGCAGCTGCAGGATGAACAAATAATCGCGAATATAGTTCATCTCTTCCTTCACCTTAACCAAATCACTATTTAAATTAAGCGAGTATCGCATCATTTGCCCCAGCGCCTCCGTCGCGTCCATCAATACGTCATTTTTTTTCATTGCGGCAAGCCCGCTTATAATTTCTAACGTGTTGTTAAAAAAATGCGGATTGATTTGCAGCAGCAGTGCCTTATACTCTGCATTTTTGCGTCGCAGATTCGTCTCGAACTCCGTCTCTATCAAATAGCGCAGCCTTGTCGTCATATTTTCGAATACCCTCGTCACGTAGCCGACCTCGCTATGACCGGTGCGAACGGACGGCATCATGCTGAAGGCTTGCGCAAATTCTCCCCGCTCGACATGCTTCATCGCTCTGGCCATCGACGTAAGCGGTCTTGTAATGCCGTAGGAGAGCCAGAATGCGACAAGAATAACAAGCATCAGCAATATCAGGCTAATAAACAGCATCGTCCGGCGGATTTGATCGATCTTTACGAACAGCTCCTTCTCGGGAACCTCTCCGATTACATACCAGTCCTGCTCTTCAAAATATCGATAAAACAATAAATAGCTGTCATCTTCTCTCTTAATCGGAAAGACACCGCTCGTCGCATTGCTCTGCGCCGCTTTAATTTCTGCAAGGCCTGCCGACAATATCGACACACTTTCCTCCGGCAGCTGCTGGTTAAGCACGCTGCTGCCGTCCGAGGCCAGCAGGTAGGCCCGGCCGGTTTCTCCAAAACGGATTTTCTCGATAGCATCCCGCAGCACAGAGGTTGGATAATTGATTTTCACAAACCCTGATTTTGTAAACGATTGCAATTGTACCAAGGGAAGCATATAACTGTTAACTAATCTGGCTTTCATTATCGTATCCGCTTGGTCGGGATCCGAATGCGCCTTCGTCCAGCGCTTATCCTCTTCGATAAACCGCGCATACCAATCCTGCTCCAAATAGGTGCGGTCCTGTGTCCATACACCGCCGCCGAAGTTAGAGAATACCCCGATGGAGATACCGCTGGAATTGTTTATCGAATACGACGATACATACTCGAGCAGCTTTTGCTTGGCGAGAAGACGCTCCTCTACCGAGCTTTCCCGGCTCATTTGAGCCGTGATCCATTCCTGCGTCACGCGGTTGCTCATCACTTGATTGCCGATTTCTTCAACCTGCGTCATAGACGTATTGACATGTGAGCCAAATTGCTCGATCGTCTGAGAAGTCGACGTTTCGATCGATTGCCGAATAAGCTTGGACGACTCTTGGCTGAGCACGAGCACGAGCGTAATGAACGGGACGATAAGCAGCAAAGAGAAAGCCGCCATCAGCCGGCTTCTTAGCGAGAAAAACATCGGGCAGCACCCTCCATTCATCATCGTCATTTCGAAATGGCCTGTGAATCAGCATACGCCTTATCGATCGTGCTGATTGCAGCCTGAACCGCATCATCCAAGTTCCGCTTCTCCAGCGTTATTTCCTCGAACAATTTTTTGACGGCCTCCGATACTTGCGGAAACACCGGCGTAATGGGGCGCGGTCTGCCGTACTTCTGGTTTTGGATGACGAAAATATTTTTCGGATATTCATTCAGTTCCGTAAATTCCTTAGCGACCGAATACCTTGCCGGAATATCCCGCGTAATACTGGTATACATTTTCATGCCATCATAGCTGGTCATCCAATTTACGAACATCCAGGCTTCTTCCGGATGCTTGCTCTCTGCCGATATGCCTAGTCCCCAGCTGCCATTGGCTACAGCTTGTCTGCTTCCCTTTGGCAGAGGAGCAACATCAAAGTCTTCACCCAGCTTAAAATCCGGAAAGTTCTCCGCTATATGAGAAAGAGACCATGTGCCGTCGATCGTAATGCCCAGCTTGCGGTTCGGAAAAGCATCAACAGGATATTCGAACGATGCGACTTTATATTTCGTGAACAGCCCCGCATAAAACGCCAGCGCCCGCTTCGTTTCGGGCGAGTCCAGATACCCCTTCGCCGTAGTCCCTTCCGGATTCATCACTTCCCCGCCGAATTGCCAGATGATCGGATATTTGAAATAAGCGGTCGCTCCCGCGTTTTGAAAGCCTTGCGCCGGATCAATGCCATAAATGCCATTCGCCGGATCGTTGATTTTTTTCGCTGCCTCAAGCACCTGCTCCCATGTCCAGGCTTCGTCCGGATTGCGCGGGGGCAGAGGGAGGCCGGCAGCTTCAAACATTTTTTTATTATAAAACATCGCAATCGATGATTCCGTCAAGGGCGCCAAATAAATATTTTGCCGGTACGTGTAGCCGTCGATCGTCGTTTGCGGAATATCTTCGATATATCCGTTTCTCTTGAAGTTACCAGTGAGCGGCAGCAGCGCGCCGGCTTCCGCGTAGGACGCTAGATTCGGTGCGTCGATCGCCATAATGTCTGGTGGATTGCCTGCGGCGACCGAGGTTCTAAGCTTCGTATCGTAATCGCTGTACGGAAACGGCATCATTTCTATTTTTATCAACGGATGCTTCTCCATGAACGAAGCGATCAAATGATTATAGGCGGCATTTTCGGCTTTATTGCCTGAATTTCTCCAGAAAGTAAGGGTTACCGGTCTTTCGATCTCGACTTTTTCCTGCTGTCTGTCCTTTTCCGCAGGAGTGCTGTTATCTTTCATACAGCCCGTTAAAAGTATAATTCCTAACGTAATCCATAAAGCGATTGCACAATTATTTCTTCTCACGGCTGAAACTCCCCCTTTGCTATCGCGATCTGCTGCGACATTTCATCCATTCAGAATAACAGAATTAGGAGCAGCCATGCTTATAATTTTTTCTGTTTTTTTATTTAAATATTCTCAGGAGGCCTGTCAATCCCGCAAACGAGTCAAGGGACTGCCCACCAGGTCTTGTCACCTGGCGGGCAGTCCCTTGAGCTATTTGAGTATATTTCCGTTATTCCTGCTCCCCGCACTGCTTCTCCTTTATCAGCAATACGGATATGTATTGCAGCACGGCCATCGTGAACAAAACAACGGGCAGCCAGACGGATTGCAAACCGCCTGCAAGCAGGATGAGTAAAGAAATAGACAGTACCCTTCCCGCGTTCAGGAAAAGCTCCCTCATGACGACCGATTCTACGCGCAGTTGCCCTTTGAGCGGCAGCGTGCCGATTAACCGGTAGTAGTAGGAGGTAAGCGTATTGACCGCAAGCGGATTACAGATCGAGAACAAAATCATAAAGACGGCGACCGACCAAAACGCCACTTGAAAGAGCAGCAGCGCTGAACCGATCACAACGCCTGTCGTAGACAGCAGCACGTATTTGCGCACTTGCTCCTTTTGCGCTTTCCTGGAAATGACATAGCCGGTAGCGACTGTAAGCGAAGAGAAGAAAACGCCCAAGTAGCCCACCCAATCCTCACGGCCGACCGTTTGATACAGCATAATGTTCGGCAGAAACAGCATGATGCCCTGGAAAAGACCAAGCACGAAGAAGCTGTACAACGCCTTCAGCCAGCGCCGGTTTTTGTTCATTACAAGCCCCATAAACTTTAAGTAATAGGCTTTGTGATGGGAGGGGACCATCGGAATGCGGAAGCTGACGACCGCAGCAATCAGGAACATAACAAACGCGAGCGTGAAAATAAAAACATAGCCCTGCAGCCCCTCGTTGCGTTGAATGATAAATCCGGCAAGCGCCGGTCCGGCCAGCCCCGATGCATTGAATACGATCATATTGATCGCCAAAAACCTTATCCGGTTCGCTTCAGTCGAAACATCGTATTGAATAACTAAGTAACCGGTCCAGTAAAGCCCTGCCGCAATCCCGTTAAAAATGGCAAACCATATGTAATATTGCGCAACATGCTCCTGGGCGATGACGACCATCAAATAAAAGACGGCTATCATGACGATGCCCAGCCGGTACGTAACCATGCGGTCGCTCCGCTTCGCGATCCAGCCTCCGAGCGCGAAAGCAGGCGGCGTCAGTAAAAAGACAACGATGTTATACAGCCCGTTAACCGTTAAATCCTGTGTCAGCCTCCACAAATATAAATTGAGGAACAAGCCTGACATCGATGCGCCGAACTGAAAACAGCAGTGGATAATTAATGCAGTCACAGCTTCCTTGCCCAGCCTGCTTTCAGCCGGAAGCGGCGTACTCTTCATCAGATTCAATCTGGTCCAAAATCTCGTCTCCGTCCGCATTTGCTGCATCCCCCGTTGTTTCTCAACTGGATAACGTTTTCTTTTTATTTATTTTATCACACGGAAACCTTATATCCCCGACTCAAGAAAGCGCTCTCGTCTTCAAAATAGTCACTATCCTCTCATATGAAGCAGCCAAGTAAACGTATTCTTTGTTTTTGACCTTTGTTCGCATGATTAGACTTACAAGCCCGACTTGAAAATGTCAGGCTTAATGGCTTTACCGCTTTAAACGAACAAACACTAATTATCTAATACATACGAATAGCAAGCTGCCCTCTCGTCACAAACTACGGTCATCACTTCGAAAAGGGGGGAATTCTACCATGGCAAAGCAGCAAGGTCACGCGACCAAAAACACGACGACAAAAACATCCGATAAAAAAAACAACGGATCCGGCAATAACCACTAACCGAACAAGCCAGCCCGGCATAAACGCAAATGACCCATTACCCGCTTATTAAGCTGCGGTAATGGGTTATTTGTTATGGGCAATAAAGGTTTTTTTTATTTTTTATCGAATTATTAGCGTAAGAGACAACATATTATTACTAGAAAAAGTGGTGAATCTTCTATGACTTCTTATTCCTATACCGTAATCGATTTTGAGACGAGCGGACTCGATCCGAAGAAGGATCGTGTCATTGAAATGGCGGCAATCCGCTGCGTTAACGGCGAAATAGCGAGTGAATTCAGCACGCTTGTCCGTTATGACGGCAAGCTGTCCGCCAAAATAACGGAGCTGACCGGCATTACCGATGAAATGACCGCTGCAGGTATGGACGAGGATACCGCATTCCGTATTTTAAACCGGATGATAGGCGATAACATATTGATCGCTCACAATGCTGCCTTCGATCTTGGCTTCCTGCATCATTCCCTGCTTCGAATCGCCGGCCGATCATTTACCAACAGGTATATCGATACGCTGACGATCAGCCGCGCGCGGCATGTCTATCCGCATACGCTGAAGGATATGTCGGATCGTTACGGCATCCCTCTGATCGGCGGCCACCGTGCGCTTAACGACGTCATCGCCTGCTGGGAAATTTTCCGGAAAATGAACGAGGAGCAGCCGGTAGACGGTTATTTGAACACGCTCGGCTATCTCAAAAAATTCGGGCCTCCCGCTTGGAGTCCGCCGGGAACGAGACTCGAGCCCATTGAGCTCAAATACGCGCGTTAAACGCGTTCCTTCCCTTTATCCGATTCGCCCGCATTTTTGTTCGCGGCATCCCGGTCCTGCTGCATCTCCTCTACCGTCTTCACCTTTAGGCGGGCTGCGCCTTCGTAATTACGCGTAGGAAGCAGCGGGCCTTCCGTTAGACGCTTCTTGGCTGCGGCGATGGACTCCGTATATTGCGGCAGCCATTGCTCCTGCGCCACAAGCATTTCATCGACCATTTGCCAAATTTCATTCGGATTGCATACGGCTCCGACGAGCGGATCCATCATAAACGCCTGCCGCAAAAGCTTATCGTCGCCATGAATCGCTGCCTCTACAGCCAGTCGCTGTACGGAAATGCTTACATTGCACACCGCTGCCGGACCAAGCGGCAGCTCGCCGACGGTCGGCATCGAAATGCCGTTGCGATCGACGTAACCCGGCGCCTCAATGATGGCATCGATCGGCAAATTGGCGATGACCCCTTTATTTTCTACATTGAAGTGACCACGGTATACTCTGCCGGTTTCGAGCCCTTCGATAATATAAGAGCCATGCTCATGGCTGCGCAGCTCGCTCTTGAATTCATTTGCGGGATCCTTCATCCAGTTTGGAAAATCGGTCTCGAACCAGTTGCGCCCCTCCGTGCATACGCGCAAATAGCCGCCTGTTTCCCCGTTTATCCAGTAGCTCATATCGATCCAGTCGTTAATTTCCTCCGGACGCTTGCGGTACCAAGGCACATACTCGCTCAGATGGCCGTTCGATTCGGTGCTGTAATAGCCGAAGCGGCGCAGCATATCGATGCGCACCTTCTCGGTGCGGCTAAAGTCCGGATGCTTCTCGAATGCGTCCAGCAGCTTGCCGGTCAGGTCCTCGCCGTTATGTTTAATTTGAATATACCACGTTTGATGGTTAATGCCCGCGCAAACAATATCGACTTCCTCCTGCTTCAGCCCGAAAGCTTCGGCAATTTGCCAATGCCCGCCCTGCACGCCGTGACATAATCCAATCGTCCGCACGCCGCCATGCTTATTGCAGGCCCAGGTCATCATCGCCATCGGGTTTGCATAGTTGAGCAGCAGCGCATCCTCCGCAGCAACCTCCCGAATGTCACGGCAAATGTTCATCATCTCGGCGATGCCCCGCTGCCCGTACATGATGCCGCCGGCGCTCAGCGTATCGCCTACGCATTGGTCAACGCCGTATTTGAGCGGAATATCCACATCGGTTGCGAATGCTTCAAGGCCGCCTACGCGAATTGTACAAATTACGTACTTCGCATCCTTAAGCGCTTCACGCCGGTCGGTTGTCGATTGGATCCGGATCGACAAGCCGTTCTCATGAATATCGCGCTGGCAAAGCGCGGTTACCATCTCAAGGTTATGCGCATTAATATCCGTAAAAGCAACTTCGATTTTTTGAAATTCAGGCACTGCAAGCAGGTCGCGCAGCAAGCCGCGCGTGAACCCGATCGAGCCCGCGCCTATAAACGTAATTTTAAAAGTAGACATGCAATCAGCCTCCGCTTATCGTCAGATAGAGTCGTTTAATCTCCTCTACATTGTAGCAACGATAAAACGGAAGCGTTATCAATATAGTGACCAACTATCTTTCAATGTGTCAGAAATCGTCACTTCTGGTGATCTTCTGCTTGACCGCGGCTGTCCAAAATTGTGTATCAACCGAATTTCGGTAAGCAATCGGCGTCTGACCCGTATATTTTTTGAACATGGCATGGAAATATTGCCGGCTCCCCACGCCGACATAATCACAGATGTCGGCAATTGCGATATCCGTCTCGCGCAGCAGCATTTTCGCCTTCTCCATGCGCAGCTCCGTCAAATAGCCCGTTATCGTTTTGCCCAGCTGGGCGCGGAATACACGGTGCAAATAACCTGGATGCAAGCTAACGGCCGCCGCAATTTCCTTTACCTGAATGTCGCGGTCATAATTATGATGCATAAATTCGATCGTTTGCTTCACATAGAGATCTGCGGGATTTACGCCTTGTGCGCCAGACTCATGGCGTAAACGCGCAATGGCTAAAATCAGCTGGGCAAACAGCAGCTCCGCTTTAATATTGATGCGCTTGCCGCGGCTATCCAGCTCAAGCACTAAGCTTTTTAGCACCTGATACACCTCGCTGGGATCGCGCAATAACAAATAAGAGGACGGCTCTGTGATCAATCCAGCCACAAATTCGTCCTCCAAGGCAAGCTGCCGCATAGAAGGAAACGTCGTCCGGCGCTCCCTAAAATCAAATTCAACGTTAAGCATCCGGCAAGGGCCGCGCTCGTCAACGGTAAGCCGATGAGGAACATTCGCATCCAGAATAATAAAATCGCCCTTTTTAAGCGTCATTTCGCAAGCGGCTGCAGCTGCAGTCGCCTCCAGACCGATGCCGCAGGCCCCGGATATGACATACATAATTTCAATCGAATCATGCGTATGAGAGGCCATCGTGTAATCTGCCCACTGCTTAAAATAATAAGCAAACACATGCGGGTGCAAATCTCCCTCCAGCCACTCCCGCTTGAACAGCGTTCCGTTCACGAGCTGTTTCCCCCTTGCTCAGCAACTAGTATCCAATTCCATATTTCTGCTCATCTGCTCAAAGAGCTTAAGCCCAAGCTCCATATCCGCCTCCGACATCCCGTCAAACAGCTTATGCATCATTTTCGAGCGTATCGTCTCGATGAGATTTACGATCTTTAAGCCCTCATCCGTTATGTCCAGCATCACTACGCGCCGGTCCAGCTCGCCCCGCTCCCGCTTCACATAGCCAAGCTCGATGAGACGGTCCGCAATGCCGGTAACGCCTCCGCTCGTAATAAGAAGCTGTTCGGCCAAAGCCGATGCCTTCTGCGCGCCTGATTCCGCTAAAATAATAAGCATTCTTCCATGCGTCATCCCTAAACCATGTACGTTATAAGTGTTCCATTCCGCATTTATTTGTTTGCGCACCTGGCGAAACGATTCGTCCAGACGCCTCATTAATTCCAGCCTTTCCGTACTTGAAACCTCCAAGCGACCACCAACCTTAATTTTTATTTCTGATAACCTCGACCATCATATTATAACGTTCATTTAATAGTTTAACTAACTTTCATCTGTAGAAATATGCAACTTCCCCGCTAAATGCAGCTCAAAAAGGCCAACCAACGGGAATTGGTTGACCTTTTTGCCCCATAAATCCGTCACGGAGACAACGCCAAGAGCAAGATTTTGTTTGATTAGGAAGCGCATAGCCTATGATGCACCTCACTGCTGCCATTATCCCTGCAAGAAACGAAGCGGAGGCTTGTCAAGCAAGCCTTTGCGCGCCGTCTGCCACAGCTCCTTCATAAGCTGCTGCAGCGGCCAAGCAGCCGTCGATGCAGCGGACACCGCAATCCCGAACCGGTGCGTCAGCGACGCTCCTGCAACAATGGGATGCCCAGGTGAGGAGAAGCCGTCCAGCTTCTCCTGAAGCTGCTCCAGATGAGCGCCATTCACGCGGTCAGAAAAGATATAAAAGGTTGCCCAGTGAGTCAATTCGTCCCAGCAGCCCGGCGCAGAAATAGCTTGCTTAGCCGGTTCAATCCGCTGCCGCTGCGAGAAAATAAGCTCCTCGCCGTAATAAACCTTAAGCATATTACAGTAAGAACGGTAATCGAACCGCTCGCCGCGGAGCGTACGGCCGGGACAAAGCACATCGGCCTGCAGCCATGCAGAGCCTGCCTTCAAACGCACCTGCGTCTCGTTCCGAAACGAAGCATCCTTGTAAAGCATAACCGGTTCCGGCATATGCTCGACGACCGCGTTCTCCTCAAGCATAAACGTCTGCTGCACCCGGGAGTCCCCGCCCGGCATGCTCGGATGCACCTTCATGTACGATTGGTTCGTAATCATGACATGGGAACCTTGCTCCGACGTCCATTCCAGCTCATAGCTGTCGCCGTCCAGCAGACCCGGCGATACATCCATAACGATGATACCGAGCTGACCGTCCAGCGGAAATGCTTTTGCTATTTTAACCGGTGCGGTGT
This sequence comes from Paenibacillus sp. Soil522, assembly GCF_001428245.1. Lineage (GTDB taxonomy): Bacteria > Bacillota > Bacilli > Paenibacillales > Paenibacillaceae > Pristimantibacillus. Next base: position 47,701 of record NZ_LMRV01000034.1, on the reverse strand, counting down.
GATATTTATTTTCAATGATCGTTTGTCCGCGCCGGCTCGCGAAGGAAGCGCGAAGCACGGATATTTTTACTTGCGGCCCGGTGCCGTACTCAACTGCTCGCGTACGCTCCATTAAGAAGCGGAGTGACGATGCTCAGAAGGTATGCCGGACAGTTGGATGACATGCGAATGTTCTGTACCGCGCGCATGAGCTACCTCATGCGTTAGCCAGCTTACGATCTCATCGACGCCGTCGCCTCCGAACAAATTGGAAAATACGAATGGACGGCCGCCGCGCATCTTCACCGTATCGGCCTCCATTACCTCAAGGCTTGCACCCACATAAGGCGCGAGATCGATTTTGTTAATGACGAGCAAGTCCGAGCGCATGATGCCAGGGCCGCCCTTACGCGGAATTTTCTCTCCTTGGGCCACGTCGATAATATATATAAACCGGTCGACGAGCTCGGGGCTGAACGCTGCAGCCAGGTTGTCGCCGCCGCTCTCGATAAAGATCAAATCCAAGTGGTCAAAACGGCGCTCCAGCTCCTCAATGGCTTCAAAATTCATCGAGGCATCCTCGCGAATTGCCGTATGCGGGCAGCCGCCCGTCTCCACGCCGATAATACGTTCCTCAGGGAGCACACCCGTGTTGAACAAAATCCGGGCATCTTCCTTCGTATAGATGTCGTTTGTAATGACGGCTACGCTGTACTTCGTATGAAGCTCGCGCGTCAACCGCTCTACAAGCGCCGTCTTGCCGGAGCCGACCGGACCGCCTATTCCGATGCGGATCGGTCTCGTGTTATCTATCGTCTTACATTCCCATTCCTGATGTGAATGCCCTTGTCCCTGGCACATTTGTCATTCCCCCATATGCAATAGTGTTAAGACATAAATAATCTCGAATATAAGCGTTCGTGGCGCATCATCGCCAGCTCCGCCATCGGCATATTGGAATATGCCTGCTCCGGCTCCAGCTCCCCCGAAACCTTGAGCGCTTCTGCCGTTAAAAGCGTAAGCCTTGCAATTAACGATTGTCCCTCCGTCTGACCCATCGACATCAGACGAAGCGCGCTATTCACGCAGGTTACGATACATGTATAAAAATAGCCCTGTATCGCCCGCTCCTCCGATATACCCAGCAGCCAGCAGGCATAGCCGTGCGAAAGCGGATGGGATGCGAAACATTTACCGGCGCGCATCGCCTCCGTCAGCGGATACCAATCCAGCTGAGGATGGATGGCCGATGCCAGCTGAAGCAGGCGGCGCCCCATTTTCTCCACTCCGCTGCGGGTTTCCGATGCGACTCTCTGCAAATGGACAAGCCTTTCAATCGACCAAAGCCGCTCCCAATCCGCTTGCGGAGCATCCCGGTAAACCGCCTTGATGACCATTGCATCCGAGCTCGCCCAGCTTTGAAGCAGCATAGCGGATGCATAAGCATAAAGCTGGCTGGAGTTATTCATCCTGCCGTCCTGAACCATCGTCTCCAGACCGAACGAATGCGAGAAGCCTCCTATCGGTAGAGCCGAGTCCAGCAGCTGCTGCATGGCCAGCCATCTTATCTGATCATTCATTTACGTTTGCCCCTCCTGTCTTCTGAGGCCGTAATCATTCGCTAGAACAAGAAATACCGCTGCGCCATCGGCAGCACCTCCGCCGGCTCGCAGGTCACATGCTCTCCATCCACCATAACATGGTAGGTTTCCGGATCCACCTCCAGTTTAGGCGTCGCATCATTATGGATCATATCCTTCTTCGTCACCAAGCGGCAGCCCTTCACCGGTTCAATTCGTTTCTGGAGCCCCAGCTCGCTCGCGATTCCGCGCTCGAAGGCTGCCTGAGAAACGAACGTAATCGAGCTGTTATACACCAGCTTGCCGAAGGAAGCGAACATTGGACGGCCAAATACCGGCTGCGGCGTCGGAATCGAGGCGTTAGGATCGCCCATTTGTGCATATGCGATGCTGCCGCCCTTCAATACGAGATCCGGCTTAACGCCAAAAAACATCGGATTCCAAATGACGAGATCGGCGAATTTACCTGCTTCCAGCGAACCGACCAGATGAGAGATACCGTGAGTGACAGCCGGATTAATCGTATATTTCGCAATGTAGCGCTTAATGCGGAAATTATCATGCTGCCCGTTATCCGGCGATAACGGTCCGCGCTGCTTTTTCATTTTGTCAGCCGTCTGCCAAGTCCGGATAATAACCTCCCCGACACGGCCCATCGCCTGCGAGTCCGAGCTAATCATGCTGAAAACACCCATATCATGCAAAATATCCTCTGCGGCAATCGTCTCCGGTCTAATCCGCGAATCGGCGAACGCGACATCCTCCGGTATGCTGCTGTCCAAATGATGACAAACCATCAGCATATCCAAATGCTCTTCTATTGTATTAATCGTAAAGGGACGCGTTGGATTCGTCGAAGACGGAAGTACATTCAGCTCGCCCGCCGCGACGATTATATCCGGCGCATGGCCGCCGCCCGCGCCTTCTGTATGGTACGTATGAATCGTCCGTCCGCCGATTGCGGCGAGCGTATCCTCTACAAAGCCCGCTTCATTTAAAGTATCCGTATGGATCGCAACCTGGACGTCATACTGATCCGCCGCCTGCAGGCAGGCATCGATTGCTGCCGGTGTCGTGCCCCAGTCCTCATGCAGCTTCAGTCCGATTGCTCCCGCTTCGATTTGCTCAATGAGCGGCGCGGTAAATGAAGCATTGCCTTTCCCCGTAAAACCGATATTCATCGGAAAATGCTCAGCCGCCTCCAGCATGCGGCGCATATGCCATGCGCCTGGAGTTACCGTAGTCGCGTTCGTCCCCGTCGCCGGTCCGGTTCCGCCGCCGATCATCGTCGTTACGCCGGAGGAGAGCGCCGTCTCGATCTGCTGCGGGCAGATGAAATGAATATGTGAATCGATCGCTCCGGCTGTGACGATTTTCCCTTCTCCGGCAATGACCTCGGTGCTCGCGCCAACGATCATATTCGGAAACACGCCATCCATTATATCCGGATTGCCCGCTTTGCCGATGCCAACGATATATCCGTCCTTAATGCCGATGTCCGCTTTCACAATGCCGGAATGATCAATGATAACCGCATTCGTAATAAGCGTATCCAGCACGCCTTCATCACGCAAGGCGCCGCTCGATTGCCCCATCCCGTCACGTATTACCTTGCCGCCGCCGAATTTGCATTCATCGCCGTATACCGTATAATCATGCTCGATTTCCGCCCAAAGCTCCGTGTCGGCCAGCCGAACGGCATCGCCGGTCGTCGGCCCGAACATGGCTGCATAGCTTCGCCGATCCATCTTGGTCATGCGTTCTCACCCTCCCAAGCTGCCAGCCGTTTCCGAACCGCTTCAGGCATCGCGCCTGCCTCTGCTTTCCCCCGGCTTAATCCGTTCAAGCCATAAGAAAGCTTCGCGCCGCCTAGCTCCACGACCGTAACGGGCTTCTCCTCGCCCGGCTCGAAACGGACCGCCGTTCCAGCAGCAATGTGAAGCCGCATACCGAACGCAGCTTCGCGATCAAACTTTAGTGCGCGGTTCACTTCGAAAAAATGAAAATGAGAGCCTACCTGAACAGGTCGATCACCTGTGTTTACGACGATTAGCTGCTTCGTCAGGCGTCCGGCGTTTAATTCAATTTCGCCTGCTGCCGTTCGATATTGTCCTGGTATCATCCTGCAAAGCGCTCCTCTCTCTTATGTACTGACCTATCACGTTTATATACCTATATCGCTTTCCAGCGTCTATAATCATTTACCGTATCTACCCTGTAATCGGGTAATGAATAGTGACGAGCTTCGTCCCGTCCGGGAAAGTCGCTTCCACCTGAACCTCGTGAATCATTTCCGGGATACCGGGCATCACCTGCTCTGCCTTTAAAATTTGCGTTCCAAATTCCATTAGCTGCGCAACGGTCATGCCATCGCGTGCACCTTCCATAATTTCAGAGGTGATGAGCGCTACACTTTCTGGATAATTAAGCTTCAAGCCGCGTTTCATTCGACGTCTGGCCAAATCCGCAGCGATTGTAATGAGCAGCTTTTCTTTTTCACGTTCGGTCAACTGCATGGTTTCACCTCTTTACCCGTAATAGTTTCATTATAAACAGCAAATAATGGTAAGTAAATGTACTCGCGTCACATATTGTGACACAAGAACAAAAAAATCAGAAAAATCACCCTTCGCTCGTTATAGATTTAACATCATATTTACACTATTAAACAGGTAGGAATAATCGACTAAAATCGACAAAATTCACTTTATTGCTCCCGCATCGTCTTGAGCCGCTGCAAACCATCATTGAATATTCATCGCCGTGTCCGTCATTTGCCGTAATGCCACAAAGCTCACATCATTCTTCACATCTTTTAACGTTTACAGGTTATGGCATAACCGGCCGGCGTTATAGCCAACGCTTGTCCGTTGTGATAAAATCGAGAGTATTGAAATTTTATTAAGCAAAAATAGGGGGCACTTAAATGGCGGCCAAAAGAATGCGTTCTGATATGATCAAAAAAGGATTCGACCGCGCACCGCATCGCAGCTTGCTTCGCGCCGCAGGCGTAAAAGAGGAAGATTTCGACAAGCCGTTTATCGCGGTTTGTAACTCGTATATTGATATTATTCCTGGTCACGTTCATTTGCAGGAGTTCGGCAAGCTGGTTAAGGAAGCCATCCGCGAGGCGGGCGGCGTTCCTTTCGAATTTAATACAATCGGCGTTGACGACGGCATTGCGATGGGCCACATCGGCATGCGTTACTCTCTTGCCAGCCGTGAAATTATTGCCGATTCGATCGAGACTGTCGTTAATGCGCACTGGTTCGACGGCATGGTCTGCATTCCGAACTGCGACAAAATTACACCGGGCATGATTATGGGCGCGCTTCGCGTCAACATCCCGACTATGCTTGTCAGCGGCGGACCAATGAAAGCAGGTAAAACCTCCGATGGCCGTTCGATCTCGCTATCCAGCGTATTCGAAGGCGTAGGCGCTCACCAAGCCGGTAAAATCAATGACGATCAGCTGATGGAGCTTGAACAATTCGGTTGTCCGACTTGCGGATCATGCTCCGGTATGTTTACAGCTAACTCGATGAACTGCCTGGCTGAAGGCCTTGGACTTGCATTGCCTGGCAACGGTACGATTCTTGCCGTTTCTCCAGAGCGTAAAGAGTTCGTTAAAGATGCGGCCCGCCAGCTTATGAAAATCATTGAGCTTGGTATTAAACCGCGTGATATCGTTACAAAAGATACAATCGACAATGCATTCGCGCTTGATATGGCAATGGGCGGCTCTACAAATACAGTACTTCACACGCTTGCTATCGCGCATGAAGCTGGTATCGAGTACCCGATTGAGCGTATCAACGAAGTGGCTGAGCGCGTTCCGCATCTTGCGAAAATCGCTCCTGCATCGGATTACCACATTGAAGATGTACACAATGCGGGCGGTGTCAGTGCAGTTCTTAACGAGATGTTTAAGAAGGAAGGCGCTTTGCACGGCGACTGCTTAACCGTTACCGGCAAAACGCTGCGCGAAAATGTTATCGGCTGTGAAATCCAAGACACCGATGTTATCCGCACAATCGATAATCCGCATACGGAACGCGGCGGCCTCGCTGTATTGTTCGGTAACCTTGCTCCTAACGGCGCTATCATCAAAACGGGCGCAGTTGATAAATCAGTTGGCGGCTACCACAAAGGTCCCGCCATCTGCTTCGATTCACAGGACGAAGCTTTGCATGGCATCGCTAACGGCAAAATAAAAGAAGGCCATGTTGTTGTCATCCGTTACGAAGGACCGCGCGGCGGCCCGGGCATGCCGGAAATGCTTGCACCAACATCCCAAATCGTCGGTATGGGTCTAGGCGCGAAGGTCGCGCTCGTAACAGACGGACGCTTCTCCGGCGCATCACGCGGCATAAGCATCGGCCATGCATCGCCGGAAGCTGCTGAAGGCGGACCGATCGCATTCGTTCAAGATGGTGATATCATCGAGATCGACATGAACAACCGTACAATGGATCTTCTGATCAGCGACGAAGAATTCGAAAAACGCCGTTCCGAATGGAAAGGCTTCGAGCTTAAAATTAAGCGCGGCTATCTAGCACGTTACGCTCACCTTGTAACTTCCGCCAGCACTGGCGGCGTTATGAAAATGTAGTTTCTGCTTAGCCATGCGTATACGGCCTTTTCCGTCCATGGACGGAAAAGGCGCGTTCCGCTTTGAAATATAGGCTGCGCACAAATAGTAAATTTATACATTCAATTAACAGAAAGAGGAGTGCAAGCTGGATACAGCCTGCACTCCTCTTTCTGTTAGCCTATAGGGCTACCCCTATATAGCTGTTGTTTTCGTACCTAGCTGCGCAGCTTCGTCGGCTGCCGCGCTTATTGTCCGTTCCACAGCATCGCTTATGCGCCCTGCTTCCTCTTGCATCTTGTTCAGCTGCACCGTTGCATACCGCCTTATCGTGGCGACAGGCATAAGCAGCATACGCGGTGAAATGGTTTCTCTTCTTTTTTTGCCCTTTACCGTCTGCTGCGTATTGGTCAGCACCCTAATCAGAATGCGCAAATAGATACGTGTCGACTTCGCGAACATGCCTTCCGGCAGCTCGAATATTTCAAAACCTAATCGATCAGCCCCGCGATGGATCATCGTGACGCCATAGACCGCCTTAATATCATTCGCCGTGGTATCTGCTGCCAGCTGGTTGGCAAGCAGCGGCAGAGCCTGCTCCACTTCGCGAAGCATGCGGATGCCGGTAGCTACCGGCGATTTGGAGGTCGTCGCGATCGCCGACAGTTTTTTGTTATCAAAATGCAATTCAGCGACGCGGTCGCCCTTCATTACTCTTCCGCCTTCGGCAAATACAATATCTTGGCCGTTATAAGTCGTCACGCGATAATGAAATGCGGCATCCTCTGCGTCCCCAACCGTTTTTAAGCGGAAGACGACATGAAAGGCTCTTTCCCACAGCAGCCACAGAGAAATGATAGCCTTCTTCCACATGGAAGAAGGAGCTGCGCGCGCAGCATCGGTCAGCTTCATCATTTCGTTGATTCCCACAAAACGGTAGCCCCGTTTCATACCTTCTTCTAGATAAGCTTCAAGTGCGATAAGCATGTTTTTGGGAGCATCCTTGTCCGCCCCGAAAGTCATGCCGCAATCATGCAAGAGCATAACCTCGCCCGGTCTCAGCTTCTTCATCATCCGCTTCTTCAACCGTTCGGGACCAAGGCGCAGACGCCAATCGCCAAACATGGCCGACCATAAAATAATTTGCAAATAACCTAAATTCGCATAATCGAATACGTTTACGATCCCCCAGGGCGGCCGGTAAAAAGCCGAACGTTCACCTGTCGCATTCTCAATAATATCAATGGTACGCTCGATTTGCCGCTTAACCGTCCGGGGACGCATGAGCCAATTCGATTTATGAACATAATTATGAATACCGATAATATGGCCTTCTGCTTTCATTCGCTGCAGCAGCTCCGCCTGCCCCTCCGCATGTGCGCCCACAACAAAAAAGGTCGCTTTCGCATTGTAGCGTGCGAGCAGATCAAGCAGCTGCGGCGTATAGACTGGATCCGGTCCGTCATCAAACGTCAGGGAAATCTCCTTCTCTACGCGTCCCTTCTTAAATACGCGAAAGCCGAAGGTTCGGCTAATGAGACCAGGAAGAAAGGCATAAAACGTCACGACGTAAATTCCCCACAGCAGCAAATTTTCCATTTTGTTTTCCCCACCGTTATATGATTTAGTCGACGAATAATTAGCGGTACAAAACAACAACAATAGCTTTAATTGTAGCATACCGCGATAAAAAATAGGCATCTTTTTAAAAACTATAGTACAATCTTTATGGAAATATGAATATAGAAAAAGAAGGAGTATGACTATGCTGCCATTTTACAAAAAGTACTGGCGAACCGCCTTTGACATCGCGCTAATTGCACTCACTGTATATTTGATTATGTATTCCTTCAGCTATTTGTACCGCATTGCGACGCCTATTTTCTTGTCCTTCCTTATTTATTTATGCATCGAACCGTTAGCGAGGCGGCTTAACAAGCTGGGGATGAAGAAATCGATCGCCTCCGGCATTTCCGTACTGCTGTTCACGCTTATTATACTGGCCGCCTTCTCCGGCGCCGCATACCTGCTGACGAAGCAGGGCACGGAGCTGGTCGACAATTTTCCGAAATATCAGGAAATGCTCGCCATTCAAATTGCCAATATTACCGAAGAGGTGCAAAAAAGATTCGGCACGCTGCCGGCCGACCTGGAGCTCGTTCAGCGCTCTAAAGAATTAATCGAAGGGGCATCGGCCACACTCGCAAAATTCGGACAAACGGTACTCGTTAACATTATCGGTTACGTGTCATCCTTCTCCACGTTTGTCTTTAATTTTGTGGTCGGTATTATATTAGCTTATTTCCTGAGCATCGAGATTACTACATGGAAAAAAACCGCCGAGGACAAAACGCCAAATACGTTCAAAAATGCGTTTTTCTTCCTTCGCAACAACGTATTCAAAGGGATAGCGCTTTACATTAAGGCGCAGGCCAAAATGATCAGCATCACCTTTCTTGTCATTTTGATCGCGCTTGTGCTGCTCGGCGTGGAAAATGCGTTCGTTATCGCGGTCGTATCCGCTATCTTCGACATTTTGCCGCTGCTCGGCGTCGGCACCATCTTTATTCCATGGATTATTTATTTGATCATCATAGGCAAAATCTCGCTGGCGATCTGGCTGTCCGCGCTATTTCTGGTTGTCGTGCTCACCCGCCAAATTCTTGAACCTAAAATTACGGGCGACTCCTTAGGCGTATCCGCCTTCACGATGCTCGCTTTCATGATTGTGTCGCTATCGTTGTTCGGCGTATCCGGCGTCATCTTATCGCCAATCCTTATGATCCTGATCAAGGCGCTGTATGATCAAGGCTACTTCCACCGCTGGATCCATGCGCCTCTTGGGGAATTCGATAACCCTGAGGCCGAATCCTACGTCGAAAGCCTGTCGAAGCGCGAAGAAGACAATAAAAAATAAATAGCAGATAACGAAGTGAAGGGAGGCTGACTCCACCCGGTCGGTGGAGGTGCAGCCTCCTTTCACGGTGAAATAGTCATGATATTTCTGAAAGTCAGCTGGCTGCCTTATGCAAAAGGGAGCTGCTACTCGCCGGTCGGTAAGGCGGCGGCGATATCCATGACGCCTCGAAAGAGCTTAGTCGCCTGATTCGCGCTGCCGGGCGGCTGGTTTTCCACGAGCACAGCTATGGCGTAGCGTGGCTTTTTGACCGGGCCGTAGCCCGCAAACCACAGGTTGTTGCGGGCAGTTCCGGCCCGGATCGTTTCGGCGGTGCCGGACTTGCCGGCTACAGCCCATAGCCCTTGACGGATCGATCGGCCGGTTCCATGGTCGACGACCGCCTGCATGCCGCGCAGCAGCGCATGAGCGGTGGCCGGTCTAATCCGGCCATGAATCGCTTGCGCGCGCTGCGCGGGAAGCTTCACCATCCGCTGGCCGTTGGCATAGCGGATTTCACTGACAAGGCGCGGCTCCATCACGCGCCCCTCATTCAGCATCGTCACAATCAGATTTGCCGCCTGAAGCGGCGACATCATAACATCACGCTGCCCAATTCCGCTCTGCGCGAGCACGCCGCCATCGACGGCTGCCAGCATAGCGGCTTGTTCCCGCGCCTCCAGCTGCGCCGTCTGCTTTCCGCTCCGCTTTCCGGTATTGCCGCTGCCAGACTCGCCTCCAGTCTTAAGGCTGCCGGCAGGCGCAAACAGCTGTCCGCTTTCCTCCTCTTCCAGAAGACGAAGCGGAGCTGCGAATGGACCAAATGCTTCCTCATAATGCCAGCCCGCCTGCCGGCCTATGCCTAGCGCGTCCGCGGTGCGCTTTAACTCGGACGCTTTGAGCCGCTCCGCAATCGTTGCAAACACAATATTGCAGGATTGCGCCAGTCCTTCCTCAAGCGTCACGTGACCATGGCCGCCTTCCTTCCAGCAGGACAAGCCGTATTTTCCGTACTCGCCGTTACAAAAAAACGTTTCATGCCGGTTTACCGCTCCCGCTTCTAAAGCGGCTGCCTCCGTAACCAGCTTGAACACCGAGCCGGGAGCTGCCGCTTTGAGCGCATGATTGGCCCATTCGGAGCCGTCGGAGCTTTGGAACTGCCCCGGCTTTAACTGCGGCCTTGACACCATCGCGACAATATCCGCGTTGCTCGTGTCAAGCACGACGACCGCTCCCTCCTGCATGCCCTGCGCATCCACATAGTCTTCGATCTCATTTTGCAGCTTCAAATCGATGGTCGTAATCGCCTTCAGCGGATAGTAACGGTTGCTAGGCTGCGTAATCCGCATATCAAGCCCATGCATCGGAGCGTTTTGTCCATCGATGAAATAAGATACAGAGGTAGCCCCTACACCGTGCATCAGCTTATCCAGCGACTTTTCAAGCCCTGAGCCGCCAACCTGCTCGGCAAGCTTTCTTTTGCCGCTCGCCAGCTCTTTTGCATGAACAGCTTGCAGCCACTCCGGATGCTGGCTCGTAAAGCCAATGACATGCTTGGCCTCAAACTGCTGCAAATAGCGGTTGCGGTATGGAAGCACGCGTATTCCGTTTAACTTCAGCTCCTTAATCCGCTTTGCTTGCGCATCGGTTAGACGCATTGGAAGCTGCCCTCCGTCAGCTTTCCAAAATACAGGCTCTCGTACAGCATCCCACTTTAGCTGCAATTGTTCCTCTGTCATGCCTAACAAACCGCTAAGCTCGATTAAGTCCTCCTTTTGCCCCCGCATCTCCTTCCGAATGGGAAAAAGAGCGACAGCCGAATAGGTTTCACCTGTTATAGGTACGCCATAACGATCGTAAAAATCGCCGCGCCCGGTATCCAGTACCAAATTACGCTGACGCTGCTGAACCGACAGCCTTTGCCAGCCGCCGCGGCTAGCCTGCTGCGAAAGAACAGCCGCCGGGGAGCTGCCCGGCATTAGCTGCAGCCAGGCAAGACGCCCTATATAAACCAGCATGACTAAGCTGATCAACCAAGCAGCTAGCCATATACGTTTAAACATGTCCATTCACCATAATGACGGAGCTCCTTTTTTGTCGCTGCTTGAAGCTCTATGCGCTTCATTCGATATAGCCTATTATTTCCTTCATCCGCTTCCCTTCAAACATCAACCATCTTTTACGCAAAAAAAAGAGCCTTCAGCAATAAATGCCTGAACAGCTCTTTCTATATCCCAATAATTACCCGAAAATTTTGAACTTATAATAGCTTATTCATAATGCCGCCGCTGCTATTCGATCTTAAACCGCGATAGCGAATTTTTCAGCTCGCGGGATACCGTGTCCAGCTTCTCGGAAAGGCGAACCATGCCGTCGCTGATGCTAAGCTGCTCAGAGCTAAGCGATGCGACTTCCTCGGAAGTAGCCGACGACTCCTCAGCTACCGCGCTTACGTTAGTCATCGCATCCGCCAGAACGGACTGCGATTCATCCAGCTGACCGATGGAATCCGTGACGAGATCCAGCTTTTGCGCAAGCTGTCCCATTTGACCGGAAACTGTTAAGAAAATTTGATTGGCTTCTTTTACCGAGCCGATTTGCTCTTGGAACAAAGGGTATGCGTCCGATAATACATGAACCGTCTCGTCAATCTCGCCTCTAATTTTCTCAGTAATTTGTCCAACCACATCGATAGATTGACGGGATTGATCCGCAAGCTTGCGAATTTCGTCCGCCACGACCATGAATCCTTTACCAGCCGCACCTGCGCGAGCTGCCTCGATCGTAGCGTTCAATGACAAAATATTCGTCTGCTTCGTTAAGTTGTTGAGCACATCCAAAATTTTAACGATGGAGCCTGTGCTTTCCTTCAGCGCATCTACCTTCTCAACCATCGAGCGCGTCATTTCTTCCGTCATGCCGGTCTTCTGTATGAGCACGCCCATATAGGTCGTTCCCTGCTGGCTGGCTTTCTCGACCTCTTGAGCGGAGAGCACCATCTGCTCGTTAGCATCAATTACTTTTTTCATTTGAACATCGATGTTGCCGGTCAAATCCGTGCCTCTCTCAGCTTCAACCGCCAAGCTCGTTGCTCCGCTTGCGATCTCTTCTGTCGCGACGGCGATTTCCTTTGCGGACATAGCCGTTTTCCTTGATGCATCGCTTAGCTCAGTTGCCGTCATAAGCACTTCCTCGGCAGACCTTGTCGTCTGAACAGCTAGTCCCGTAATTTGCGTCATCATGAGGTTAAAGCTTTCGCTAAGCTCGCCGATTTCATCCTGGCGCTTATTCATGACGGAACGGATGGTCAAATTGCCGCTGGCGCCTTCAGTCATCAGGTTGCGTATTTTCACTAGCGGCTGCGCAATGAACATAATAACGAGAATACCGATTGCAATCGCGATTAGCGCAGCTGCAAAGACGGTCAACCAGGTCAAACTTTTAATGGCCTTAGCATCTTTAACCAGCTCATTTACCGGTACTGTTCCGACCAGCTTCCAGTCCGTTAGTGCAAATGTTTTGTAAGCGGCAAGCACGGCTTCTCCATTAATCGTTTTCACCTTTAAGGAGCCCTCGAGCGAATTGTCCCCTTCTTTTGGAAGACTAATGCCGGATGCTTTGCCAGTCATACCCGGGTCAGCATTCGTTATGTAATCGCCACTCGCGTCCACAATCGAAATCTGGCTGCCTTCGCCAAGGATGACATCGTGGTAACGTTCCGCAATGGAATCTGCCTCAACTTCCAGCAGCAGCACATAGGATAGTTCATTGGACATCGTGTCCTTAATAAGACGGCTTAGTCCTATTGTAGAAACGCTGGATGGATTGGACAATCCTTCCGGCTGCGGAGGAATCCAATTCGTTTTCCCTTCTTTTTCAACGGTTTCCATGAACCAGGCGGTTTTCATCAGTCTTTCCGCGCTGCTGCTTGATGCCGATCCAGAGGTAACAACATCCAGCTTCGGATTTACCGGCAAGAGCATCATCGAGACAATCGTATTGTTGCCCATAGTATAATTTTGCATTTTGTCGCTTAAACTACGCGATGCTTCGAATTTAGTGTAATCGTCGCTGCTGCTTAGCATTTTACGCACAATCTCATGAAAGTCTTTATCGATTAATATTTGCAGAGTCAAATCCTCATACGTCTTGTAGATAACGTCCAGGTTATTCGCAACTTGCTTGATCGTTTCAAAGCTGGCATGCGAAACCTTGCTCTCTACAATCGACTTCGTCTTTGAATATGCCAATAGACCTACAGTCAAAACGCAAGCAATAATGCTGCAAAAAATAATAAAAAACAATTTCATGCCAACCGATTTGATCGGATTGGACAGCTTCGTTCCCTTCATAGAGGCCGAAGCCGCCTTCTTCGCCGCCTCAGAAACAGCCTTCATTCCTGATTGCGCTTTCACAGCTGTACCGGACTTTGCGTCGTTTGAACCTCCTTGCTCAGCTTCGTGTTTTTTCTGCTTAGACTTCTTCACTTTTTGTTCTTCTTGATTTTTCATTAGGAAAGACACCGCCTTCAATATTGTGAGTCCAAAATAGTTCTTATGTTGCTAGCGAATCTTGCCGAAATATGTATTTACATTATATTAATTTATATCGACAGAACCTTGTCAATTCTTAATAATAAAATGCAAAAAAAGAGACTTATTTTTTAAGAAAAATAAGTCTCCGGTCATACTATTTCTTTTTTTTACTTTTTTCCTATCTTCTTCCTCATCATATCCATCGGCTTAACGGGCTTCAGCGTGCGGATTCGGATATGCTGCAGCGGATGGCGCGCTGCATCAAGCGACTCGCCATCGGCATCGGTCATTTCCGTTACCGTCTGCTTGAAGAATGTTCCCTCTGGACCAACAAATTCGATTTCTTGCCCCAGCTTAAAATGATTCCGCTGCTGCACAGTCGCATATCCCGTTTTCGCATCGTAAGCAAGCACAACTCCGGCAAAGTCATAAGGAGCTGCTTTTTCCTCCGGCTCATAAATATGATCCTCGGCTCCGGGGGTATCGAGGAAAAAACCGGTATTTAGCGGACGATTAGCAGCCTTATTGATCTCTTCCACCCATTGCTGCTTCAGCTCAAAATGCTCCGGATCCGCAAAATAAGCATCGATCGCCTGCCGATACACGTTAACGACCGTCGCCACATAATGAATGCTTTTCATTCTGCCTTCGATCTTGAAGCTGTCCACGCCAACTTCTATGAGTTCGGGCAAGTATTCGATCATGCACAAATCCTTTGACCCCATCGTAAACTTATCTTCATCCTCGGGATACAGAGGCATATCGTCAACAAACAGATCATACTTCCAGCGGCAAGACTGACAGCAGCCGCCGCGGTTGGAGTCCCGGTCCGTAAAATGGTTCGAGAGCACGCACCTGCCGGAGAACGATGAGCACATTGCGCCATGGATGAAGGCTTCGATCTCAATGTCGACATGCTTCTTGATTTCAGCGATATCTTTAAAGCTCGTTTCGCGGGCAAGCACCACACGCGGCAAGCCTTCATCCTTCCAAAATTGTACAGCCTGCCAATTGAGGGTCGATTGCTGCGTACTCAAATGAACCTCCAGCTTGGGGGCCACGCGTTGCGCTGTTTCAATGATAGCCGGATCAGCGGCAATAATCGCAGAAATACCCGCTTCTTCCAAAGCCCGCAAATATTCCTCAAGACCTTCGACGTCCTCATTATGCGCATAAATATTCGTTGCAACAAACACTTTTGCGCCGTAGCGGTTCGCAAACTCTACGCCTTCCTTCATCTCCTCGAAGCTGAAGTTATCCGCATTGGAACGCAAGCCGTATTTCTGTCCGCCGATATAAACAGCGTCAGCCCCGTAATGGACAGCAAATTTCAGCTTCTCTAAATTGCCTGCGGGTGCGAGCAGCTCCGGTTTATCCAGACGATTCCGTTTTCCTTGATAGCGCGGAGTCGTTTTCTCTGTTGTGGTCATTTATGTGCACCTCCTTAAAGTTTTGCGAAGCAAAACTCACTTCGTAAGCATTCACTTATTTTTGCGAAGCAAAACTCACTTCGTAAGCATTCACTTAGTTTTGCGAAGCAAAACTCACTTCGTAAGCATTGCTTATTAATACACTTGCTCCTTGTAGAAGAACCCGTAGCTCAGCTCGCGATTTGGATCCTGAACCCGCTTAATGGCTTCCAGCCATTCTTCTTGAAAGGTATAGCCAGCCGGATCTGCCAAATAGGCATCGATTGCCTGCCGGTATGATCTTACGGCGATTTCGTTGTATTCGATTGATTTCATAAGTCCTTCAATCTTCAAGCTGCCTACTCCAGCCTCTAACAGCTCATGCAGATTTTCAACCATGCAAATGTCATCCGAGCTCATAATATGAGTCCCGTTAGCATCTTCAAAGATCGGGTAACGCTCATCCTGCCGCTCCGCTTCCATCACGTACAGACCGCGATCCTTATCCTTCTGAGGCAGCCGCTCCGGCTCCGATTGATGCTCCAAGTAGCTGTCTAACAACGAACGCTTGGAATGATAAATGTTCGTCATGCCATGCACCTGAACCTCTAATTCGAGCTCCGTGTTTGCTGTCGTTTCGATAACCTGATCCATGTTCAGCTCCCGTGCCAGCACATATCTGGCAGCACCTCTGCGCCCCCAATAGTTAGCAGTCACGTAGTTGGTTGAGGTCATCTCCGCATTCCAATGCAAGGCCATACCGGGCGCATGCGCTCTTGCAGCCATAAGAACGGCAGGGTCGCCAAACACAAATGCATCCACGCCGGCTTCCGCAAGCGCACGCACGTAATCATTTAACGAATCTACTGTTTCATTGTCCATCAGGTTGTTAAGAGCTGCATAAATCCGAACGCCCTTTGGCTTTGCTATCTTTACCGCCTGTGCGATCATTTCCTTATTGAACTCACCTGCCAACCGCATACCATAACGCGCTTCGCCGATGACAAAAGCATCCGCACCTGCTGCAATGAGCCTCTCCAGCTCCTCTAACGATGCGGCGGTAGCTAACAATTCCGGCTTGTACGCCATGCCTTAATCCTCCTCAAAAGCTTCGAGCAACCCTGCTGACTGACTAGGCAGCGAACTACCCGGCCGACTGGTTACTCTTCTCAATGTTTCTCAAATGCTCTTTATAGGTTTTCGCGAACAAATGAGCTTGACTGCCGTCTTTTTTCGTCACATAAAAGAAATATTCCGATTTCTCCGGATACAATGCCGCTTTAATCGATTCGAGACTCGGACTTGCAATTGGCCCCGGCGGCAGGCCTTCCACTTCATATGTGTTATAGGGACTGTCTATAAGCAAATCCTTTTCATACAGCCGTTCCTTCGGCTTATCAAGCGAATATTGAACCGTCGCGTCAATTTGAAGCTTCATGCCGCCTTCAATGCGGTTATAAATAACGCCGGCTACAAGCGCTCTTTCCTCGTCGACGACGACTTCCCTTTCAACGAGCGATGCGATGGTCAGAAGGTCGTGGAATGTCATTTTTTTCTCTTCAAGTACATCCAGCCAGCCCTCTGGCAGATCGGCAAGCTTCCGGTCAAGCTCCGACACCATCCGCTTAATAATGTCCTCTTCCGTGCTTCCCTTCTTCAATTCATAGGTTTCCGGAAAGAGGTATCCTTCAAGACGCTGGTGAAGCTCCTTGTTGTCCGGGATTGACCGCACAGCCTCCGCATCGCCCCACGTTTTTTGTGAGGCAACCAGTCCGATAAACTTATTCTTATCGATCAGCTTCTCCGCCGCAAGCTTGTCGGCCATCTGCAGTACGGTAAAGCCTTCAGGTATCGTGAAGCGGATCGTTTCAGCTGCTACCGTTTCTCCGGCGTTCAGCTTTGCTATGATCGCATCATTGTCCATTCCCGGGCTAAGCTCATATACACCCGCCTGAAAGCGGGCTCCTTGGTCATTCAGCTTCAAATAATACTTAAAAATAAACGAGTTCTTGATTATTCCCTGCTGTTCAAGTAAATCTGCAACTTCATTCGCCGAAGTTCCTTTAGGAATATCAAACTTCTGTACATCGCCTGCAGCAGTAGGCTGCAAGCTGTTCCATACGTAGAAGGCTATGCTTCCCGCGCCTACGATCGTTAAGCCTAGCAAGATTAAAATTACCCATAGCGTTATCCGGCTTCGCTTCGGACCGGATGATGTCAACTGATCACGATGCTCATGCTGCTGCGGTGACTTGTCCAATCTTAGACCCCCTCTTTACTCTCAGTAAGCTGTCCTCTGCCTAATTGCGCAGGCAAAAACGGCTGAGGCCATGCTCTGGCGCTCAGCTTATTTCTCACGGTGAACGGTAAGTTAGATTCTGCGGTGCGAATAGCCTTTAACATGGAACAAAAGAGCGGTTATAAGCCGCTCTCTCGTTCCATACCTATAGGTTTGCTGCTACTTACGGACGTTCATCGGTTGTGAACAGCAAATCGTCATAAGCTTCAGACGCCGCTTCCCATTCTTCATCGTCCTCGATGTTTTCCAGCTGCGGTTCACCATCGACTTGAATCACGCGGAATAGCTCTACATCTTCCTCGCCGCGCATCGGATCAGATTGAAGGGCTGCATAAATACGATCTCCCAGCTGAAATTCAGCCTTAATATCGTATACTTCTACACTGCCGTCATCCGCTTCCAGTTCAATCTCATTGCCGAAAGCGTTTCTTAAGCTGTTCAGCTTCTTTGGCGCCTCATGCTCTGTGCCCGACATTAGTTCTCTTCCTCCATCTCGCCAAGGAGAGTATTAAACGTTTCCTCGACCATGTTCCATTCTTCTTCGTCTTCAATCGTGTATAGCTTCAGATCATCTTCTTCTTCTTCATAACGGAAAGCATAAACTTCATCTTCCTCGTCATTTTCGCCATTTAGCGGAACAACCATCATATATTTCTGATCGGAACCATCAACTTCAAATTTCATGATGACTTCGAATTCCTCTTCGTTGCCTTCTTCATCCGGAATATAAATAATTTCCGGCTCTTCGAATTCCAAGTCTTCATTTGTCATATTTACCCTCACCTTTTCGCTTTAGAATCGAGATAATTTTGCAAAATAAGCGTTGCCGCCATTTTGTCTATTACGAGCTTTCGCTTCTTCCGGCTGACGTCCGCTTCAATCAGCGTCCGTTCGGCAGCTACCGTAGTCAGCCTTTCATCCCAAAGGTGAACAGGTATGTTTAGTTTCTGCTTAATCTGCTCTGCAAATTCCATGCAAATTTCCCCACGAGGACCGATGGAACCGTTCATATTTTTCGGCAGACCGACAACGATTTCACTAACCTCATGCTCCTTTACCAGCTCAGCTATGCGGTCAAATTCGCTTCCGTCGCGTCTGCGTTCAATTACTCCGGTCCCTTGTGCGGTCCAGCGAAAGGCGTCGCTGACAGCAACTCCAATATTGCGGTCACCGTAATCCAATCCCATTAATCTCATGACTTGTCCGGCTCCTGCCTGCTTGTTATTGTTTCTTATGTTTTAGATAAAACCGGACAAGCTCTTCAATTAATTCGTCTCGTTCTTTCTTGCGAATTAAACTTCTGGCGTTGTTATGCCGCGGAATATACGCGGGATCTCCGGACAGCAAATACCCAACGATCTGGTTAATCGGATTGTACTCTTTCTCCAACAGCGCTTCATGCACGGTTAGCAGAATGTCTTGAGAAGATTCAACCCCCTCCGCCTTCACGTTAAACTTCATTGTTTTGTCCATGGAACTCATCGCCAGCACCTCGCTTTCCAAACCACTTTTCAATGAGATATACATTTATATCATATCACATTTGTTTGATTAAGAACTAGTTCTTCCGCAAGTTTCAAAGCTTCGTCCAACTTTGAAGTATCTTTTCCGCCCGCTTGCGCCATATCTGGACGTCCTCCGCCGCTGCCGCCGCAGTGCACAGCAGCCTCTTTTACGATTTTTCCTGCATGGAAGCCTCTTTTAACAAGATCCGCCGAAACCGCAGCAGCCAGATTAACTTTGTCATCTGCGATCGCTCCAAGCACGATAACACTTGACTCAAGCTTCAGCTTCAGCTCATCGACAATACCCCGCAGCGCGTCCATGGAAGGTGCATTTACTTTTGCGCAGAGCACCGAAATGCCGTCAACTGTTTTCGCATTTTGCTCGAGCGAGCCCGCTTCGATGCGGCTTAGCTTCGCTTGCAATGACTCATTGTCGCGCGAGAGCTCCTTCATTTGACCGTACAAAGCCTCGATTCGTTTCGGCACATCGTTCGTATTCGATTTCAGCAGGGAAGCCGATTGCTTAAGCAGATCAAGCTGGCCTTCCAAGAAGTTATAGGCAAACTTACCCGTAACGGCTTCAATTCTCCGTACGCCCGAACCGATACCGCTCTCGCTGAGCAGCTTGAAAAGTCCGATTTGCGACGTATTGCTTACGTGACAGCCTCCGCATAGCTCTAAGCTGTAGCTGCCAACCTGAACGACGCGCACCTCATCGCCATACTTCTCGCCAAACAAGGCCATAGCGCCCATCGCTTTCGCCTCGTTCAAAGACTTCGTATCGATTGATACGGCCGTACCCAGCCAAATTTGCTCGTTCACACGGCGCTCGATGGCAACCAGCTCTTCCGCAGTAATGCTGCCAAAATGCGAGAAGTCGAAACGCAGACGCTCAGCCTCAACGAGAGATCCCGCTTGATTGACATGGTCGCCAAGCACCTCTTTAAGCGCTTTGTGAAGCAAATGCGTTGCCGTATGGTTTTTGATAACATCATCGCGTACTGCTCTTGTAACAGTCGCTTCTGCCGCTTCGCCCGTGCGCACGGTGCCTGCCGTAACGACGGCATGATGAACGCTTTGACCGTGTGGCGCCTTCGTCACATCTTCGACCTGAAGGGTAAAACCCTTGCCCGTAATCGTTCCTTTGTCACCGATCTGCCCGCCGCTTTCCGCGTAGAAAGGCGTGCGATCCAAAATAACTACTGCTTTGCTGCCTTCAACTGCAGCATCAACCAATAAATCGTCTTGGACGATTGCAATGATTTTAGACTCAGTTACCAGATCATTATAGCCAATAAACTCACTTTTAACCGTAAAATCGCCAAGCGGACCGCCTTGAACCTTCATGCTGCCTGTGTCTTGGCGCGCTGCGCGCGCACGGTCGCGCTGTGCTTCCATTGCCGCGTCGAAGCCGGCGCGGTCAACCGTCATTCCGTTCTCCGAAGCATAATCCTCTGTCAAATCGAACGGGAAGCCGTAAGTGTCATACAACCGGAATGCATCGTCGCCGTTAATTTCATTGTTGCCTGCTTTCGCTGCCGCAGCCACCAGCTCGGACAGCATAGCTAGGCCGTCTGACAACGTCTCATGGAAGCGTTCTTCCTCCGTACGGATAACACGCTCGATAAACTCGCGCTTCTCTACAACCTCCGGGTAGTAAACGCCCATTACCTCGCCAACGACAGATGTCAGTTCATGCAGGAACGGACGGTCGATGCCGAGTGTCTTTCCGTAACGCACAGCGCGGCGGAGCAATCGGCGAATAATGTAGCCGCGGCCTTCGTTCGACGGCATTACGCCGTCGCCAACCGCGAACGCAACGGTACGAATATGGTCGGCGATGACCTTGAGCGCAATGTCATGCTCTTCGTTAGCTTTGTAGCTGACCTTTGCAATCGCGCAAGTACGATCGATAATCGGACGGAACAAATCTGTATCGAAGTTTGAATCCACATCCTGCAAAATCGAAGCAAAACGCTCCAATCCTGCACCTGTATCGATGTTTTTGATTGGAAGCGGCGTATAGCTGCCATCCTTATTATGGTTAAATTGTGAGAACACGACGTTCCATACTTCAAGGAAGCGCTCGTTTTCACCGCCAGGCCAGCATTCCGGATCATTCAGGTCGCCGTACTTGTCGCCGCGATCGTAAAAAATTTCCGTACAAGGTCCGCAAGGGCCCTCGCCGATATCCCAGAAGTTCTCATCCAGCTTATAGATGCGCTCAGCCGGAATTCCTATTTTCGTATTCCAGAACGCAAATGCTTCCTCATCCTCGGGATATACCGTTACCGACAAGCGATTCGGATCAAAGCCGATCCACTGCGGCTCGGTTAGAAACTCCCATGCCCAGGTAATGGCTTCTTCTTTAAAATAATCACCGATCGAGAAGTTGCCCAGCATCTCAAAAAACGTATGGTGACGGCGGGTTTTGCCTACGTTCTCGATATCATTTGTACGGATACATTTTTGCGAGTTCGTAATACGCGGGTTCTCCGGAATGATGCGGCCGTCAAAATAAGCTTTCAATGGCGCCATGCCTGCATTGATCCATAGCAAGGATGGATCGTTATGCGGTACGAGCGATGCGCTCGGTTCAATTTTATGGCCTTTGCTTTCAAAAAAAGCAAGCCATTTTGCACGAATTTCACTAGCTTTCATTCATATAAGCCCCCTTTAATTGATAAAACACAAAAAACGCCCCTGTCATAGACAGGGACGAATAGATTCGCGGTACCACCCTGGTTATTGCACAGCATGCGCAATCGCCTTCATTGGACGATAACGGGTCCACCCGGTGAAGTTCTTTCACACTCCGAAAAGAGCTTTCGGCCACTCTTCGTTATAAAAGCTTTCTCAACCAACGCTGAAAAGCTCCATAAGGAACCTATAGCGAAGAAGCTTTCTCTCTGGCTAACGGGCTATGACGTACTTCATTTCGTCAACGTTTTATCCAAATATGATAAACACTTGATTAATTAAAAATTATAGCTACACCCCTTACGCCTGTCAAATAATCTTTCGCCGCACGTAATAAGCAAACATATGCTGAATAATGACTTTGCAAGCGGCAAAGATGGGAACGGCTAAAATCATGCCAACGATACCCGCAATTTCACCGCCGACAAGCAAGGCAAAAATAATCGACAAGGGATGCATATGAAGCGTCCGTCCTACAACCTGAGGAGAAATGACGTTTCCTTCAAGTATTTGGCATACTGTATTTACGATCCCAACAAGGATAACCATTTTTAAGGATACGGTAGAAGCCATCAGCAGCGCGGGAGCAGCCCCAAAAAACGGCCCTAAGTATGGAATAACATTCGTAATGGCAACGATCCCCGCGAGAAGCAAGGCATAGGGCATTCCAATAAATAAGTATCCGAAATACGCAAGCACTCCCACGATAACGCAGACTAAAAATTGACCGCGAATATAACTGCCGAGAGCAGTATCAATATCCTTTAACAGCCTGACTGTGTTTTTACGATGCGTTTTGGGCACGTAAGTAATAATGGTCCGTTCAAACACGTCAAAATCTTTTAAGATATAGAAAGCGAGAAACGGAATAATGAATGTGATAAATATGACATTCACCATCGACCCGATATTATTCACAAAATTAAACAGGCTATCCGATAGCTTCTTCTCCATATGCATCAACGATTTATTCACGCCGTTACGAATGCTCTCCGGCAAAAACGAAGTATTGTTTATGTCGGTTACGATATTTTGGGCGCGCATCGACAGCTCCGGCGCATGACGGTTCAATTCCTGCACCTGACTGATGAACATCGGAATTAAATTAACGAGCAGTACCGTTATGACCGCGCAAAACACTGCATAAATAAGAAGCACGGCGATCGTTCTTGGCACTTTACGGTCATGAAGCAGCGTAACAATCGGATTCAGAACATAGGATATAATCATCGCGATGATGAAGGGAGCAAGCACGGATTTCAAAAAATCGTAAACGTTAACGATTAAAGGTTTTATTAGCAGCATCAGATAAATGGCGAGCAAGCCTAATATCATATAAATCATCCAAACAAACAGACGGTTTTTGGTGAATCGTTCCACCGCCCTCACCCCCGAACTTTCTTATTCCAGCCTGCCGTAAATAGGATAAGCGGAACTAGTTCAGTATATGTACAAGCGGTGAATATCATCCTCGAACAACAAAAAAAACGGCCAAAGACCGTTTTTCGATATTCCTTTTTATGCAAATCACATCAGTTGGCGTGTATCTGCGGTAATTCCTCTTCAAAGAACAAGTCGTCGAGCGAGCTTAACGTGCCATCCTCTTCCACTTGGTAAACCGACATTTTGTCGCCGTTAACCGTCAGTTCAATGAAGCAGCCCCAGCAATAAAACTGGTGGGAACCGATCTTTCCGATATCTTTCGAATTACAGTTCGGACATCTCATCATCTTTCATTTCTCCCTATCCTTGAAATTGGAAGCTGCGACAGGCTCCAATTCCGCTTCACTGACAGCAGGAACAATAATCGCGTCTTCCCCGAGTAACACACTATCCGGATCACTCGGCGCCTTCAGCCATTTGCGCCCTTCCATCAGATCCGAAACAAAACCGTCCGTAAGCTCGTATCCTATTATTTGTGTACCCTGTTTTGGGTAAAAATAAACATCCGATACACGGCCAAGTTGCAAACCTTGGACAGTTACGATGGGCATATCCTTTATTTTCACTAATCCTGTGTA
The DNA here is from genome assembly GCF_001428245.1 of Paenibacillus sp. Soil522. Lineage (GTDB taxonomy): Bacteria > Bacillota > Bacilli > Paenibacillales > Paenibacillaceae > Pristimantibacillus. The sequence continues at coordinate 24,186 of NZ_LMRV01000034.1, read as the reverse complement.
AAAAGAACGCAGCAATCGTTTCGATTTCATCCGAACAATCGCAGCTTCGCTTGCTATAATAACGGTGTCCTCGCCGCAGGATAACACGTGAGACCACTCCACTGTTTTCACGGATGAAGCAAACCACTTAGCACAATCGAGTATTAGGCCTCTAAGAAGCCAATGCTCATCGAACCATGCATCCTTGACTGTTCCGACTAGCTTCCCGGAGTGGATCACGATAACGGGAAGACCAATAAGCTGTTGAAGTTTAATTACGCTCAGGAAGAGGCCTCCTAGTAGTTATTACGAATACGCCTCACGAGTGTTCCAACTTTTTGTGCGGCATCTTCTAATTCCTCCAAAGTATTCCCCAAACCGAAGCTAAATCTTACAGCGGATTGAATTTGTTCCTGCGGCAGATCCATAGCGCGCAACACATGCGAGCGCTCAAGCGCCCCGGAAGTACAGGCTGAGCCGCTTGCTGCCGCGATCCCTTCCATATCCAGGTTCATCAGCATCGTTTCCGTATCAATCCCGATAAAGCTGATATTTACGATATGCGGTAAATACTGCCGCTCGCTGCCATTGATAACGATAGGCACATCAACATGCGTTTGCAGCATTTCTATCCATCTCTTACGAAGCTTGTCCATAAAAAGTTGCTTATTTTTCAGCTCGTTCACACAAATGTCAACTGCTGCCGCAAATCCGGCAATGCCGGCGATATTTTCCGTTCCCGCACGGCGCTTTCTCTCCTGAGAGCCGCCATGCTGAATCGCTTCGAGCGGCGTCCCGTTAGCCACGTATAACGCGCCAACTCCTTGCGGGCCGTTGATCTTATGTGCGGAGAAGCTCATCAAATCAACGGGAAGCTCACTGAGCCGATATCGGATCCAGCCTAAGGTTTGAACGGCATCGACATGAAAAATCGCGCCGCTCGCCTTAGCGATTTGCCCGATTTCTTCGACAGGCTGCAGCGTACCAATCTCGTTATTTCCATGCATAATGCTAATGAGCCCCGTTTCCGGCGTCATTGCAGCTTGAACAAGCTCAGGCGACGTTCGTCCATTGCTGTCTATAGGCAGCACCGTTACGTTGAAGCCCTCTTCCTTGGCAAGCCATTCGCATGTATGTAGAACGGCATGATGCTCGCCCGCTGATGTGATGATATGTGTTTTACCCCTTTTGCGCTGTGCTCTGGCAGCACCGGTCAACGCCGCGTTATCGCTTTCGGTTCCGCCGGAAGTAAACAACAATTCTGCCGGCTTGCAGCCTAGGGCAGCAGAAACAGAATCGCGCGAACGGTTAAGCTGCTGCTTGGCAGCTCTTCCGTAAGCATGCATGCTGGACGAATTGCCGCCAGGCCCCTGCATAATCTCGAGCATCGCTTTCGCGACGTCAGGATGTAAAGGCGTAGTGGCAGCATGATCAAAGTAGTATGTTTTCATAAGTCAGCTTCCTTTAAATGTAGAACATATAACTGTCAGGTTTGCCTTCATCCTCAAAGTTGATGAGGTCAGAGAGCGTCGTCGAATCAAGCACTTCCGCGATGCTGTCGCGGATTCGCAGCCACAATTGGCGTTTAGCAGGATCATCCTCTTCCGTAAAGTCAACAGGAGAAATCGGGCCCTCAAGAATACGGATAATGTCCCCCGATGTGATCGTTTCCGGATCCTTGGATAAAACATAGCCGCCATAAGCGCCCCGAATGCTCTTCACAAGACCTGCGTTACGCAGAGGCGCTACTAATTGCTCCAAATAGTGCTCGGAAAGCTGATTTCGTTCAGCAATGCTTTTGAGCGAAGTCGGACCTTCACCAAATTTAGCCGCAAGCTCCATCATAATAGTTAAGCCATAACGGCCTTTCGTCGATATTTTCAAAGTGGCACCTCTTTTATAAGTTGTTATATTTGAATAATGAAATTGCTGCATTTATTAGCTCTATAAACCTCTGTATTCCCATTTCACTTATATGTTAACATATCACACAAGCATCGTGTGCAAAAAGGTATACATCTCCATGAAAAAGTTTTCAGCCTATGTTACAATAATAGTTGTTTGATTCGAGCAAGGTGGTGTTTACGATGGATAAACCAAAAGCTTCGACAAGGGTAGTCGTCGGCATGTCCGGCGGCGTCGATTCCTCCGTCACTGCGCTGCTTCTGAAGCAGCAAGGCTATGACGTTGTCGGCATTTTTATGAAAAACTGGGATGATACCGATGAATTCGGTCATTGCACGGCGGAAGAGGACTCGGAAGACGTTCGCCGCGTATGTGAACAAATCGGCATCCCCTACTATACCGTTAATTTTGAACGGCAATATTTTGACAAGGTATTCACTTATTTTCTGGATGAATACAAGCGCGGACGCACGCCAAATCCGGACGTCATGTGTAATCGGGAAATTAAGTTCGGCGATTTCCTGAAGCGTGCGATGGAGCTTGGCGCCGACTATTTGGCGACAGGCCATTATGCAAGGGTCGAGCGTACGGAAGACGGCCTAACGAAGCTGCTTCGCGGAGTAGATTCGAACAAGGACCAGACGTATTTCCTAAGCGCCCTCAATCAGAAGCAGCTGGCGAAAGCCATGTTCCCGATCGGGCATCTTCCGAAGCCCGAGGTGCGCCGCATCGCTGAGGAAGCAGGCTTGTATACCGCCAAGAAGAAGGACAGCACCGGTGTTTGCTTTATCGGGGAGCGGAACTTCAAAACTTTCCTAAGCGGTTATTTGCCCGCTCAAGCAGGCGATATGATCGATATACAGAGCGGCGAGAAGAAAGGCCGTCACGACGGCCTGATGTATTATACGCTCGGTCAGCGCCAAGGGCTCGGCATAGGAGGATCAGGCTCCGGTGAGCCATGGTTCGTGGCCGACAAGGATTTGGAACGCAACATTTTGTACGTGGTGCAGGGCGAGAGCCATCCAAGCCTTTATTCCGAGAGCCTGACGGCGAGCGGCATGAATTGGATAATGCCGGTAACGGATACCGGCACATTCCGCTGCACCGCTAAATTCCGCTATCGCCAGCCGGATCAAGGCGTTAGCGTAACGGTCTTGGAGGACGGTTCAGCTCATATCGCATTCGATAAGCCGCAGAAGGCAATCACTCCCGGACAAGCGGTCGTGCTCTATGACGGAGAGGAATGCCTTGGAGGCGGCACGATCGAAACCGTACAAAAAATTGAAACTGCCGCAGCTCACGCTAATTAAGCCTAATAAGCGAGCTGCGTAACAAGGCTGCCTTAACGCGTCCATCCGATGCGTGAGAGCAGCCTTGTTTCTTTTTCAAAGTTTCTATTTTCAACCTAGATATTGACCGTCATGCCTTTCAGTCCGTTCTCCAATTCTGCGTATGATTAGCCGGGAGATGCGTAAATGGTCCATCTCTTCGATTATGAATTCAAACTCGCCCGCGTAATCGACACGTTGGTTATTGACGGGGGGAATTTCAATTTTGGAATAAATCCAGCCTCCGATCGTATCGTAATCGTCCGTCTCAATATCAAGACCGAAGAAGCTGTTCACTTCCTCGATTAGCATAAGGCCGCTGACCGAGTAGGTATCGTCGTCCTTTTTTTCAAGATGCTCTCGTTCCTCATCAAATTCGTCTTGAATTTCGCCCACAATTTCCTCCATGATGTCCTCTAACGTTACTAAGCCCGAAGTGCCGCCGTACTCGTCGATCAAAATGGCGATTTGTGATTTCCGCTTCTGCATCAGCTTCAGCAGCGTGCTGATTTGCATGGACTCGGGCACGGTCGTAATCGGCCTTGTAATCTGCCTAATATCATGGAGGCTTAGCGTCGTATCCTTCAGCAAATCCTTAATATGAACAAAGCCGATAATATTGTCCTTGTCGTTCTCGCAAACCGGATAACGCGTTAGCATTTGCTCCAGTGCGAGTCTTTTATTGTCAGCGAGGGTATGGCTCGTATTTAGACAAATCATTTCCGTCCGGGGAATCATAATTTCACGGGCATTCGTTTCGGTAAAATCAAAAATATTATCTACGAGCGTAAGCTCTGTGTTATCAATTAGTCCGTTTTTGTGGCTTTCCTTCATCAATATCCGAATTTCGTCCTCGGTGTGCGCGGAGTCCTTCTCGTTCGCAGGCTCGATTCCGATTCGTTTGAGAAGCTGATTCGCCATTCCGTTCAGCACCCAAATGAAGGGGTACATAAGCTTATAGAAATAAACGAGCGGCCCTGCCGTTAACAGCGTAATCGATTCGGCCTTGCGGATTGCTACAGTCTTGGGCGCTAATTCTCCCAGTACGATATGAAGCAGCGTAATAAAGGAAAAGGCGAGAATGAAGGAGAGCGTATGAATGAACACCTCGTTACGAACACCTATATAGCCAAACAACGGCTCGATCATATTGGAGATGGCCGGCTCGCCGATCCAGCCAAGTCCAAGCGAGGCGAGCGTAATGCCCAGCTGGCAAGCTGACAAATAGGCGTCCAGATTGCCTGTCACATGAGAAGCGAGCTTTGCCCGCGAATGTCCATCGGAGGCGAGCGTATCAATTCGGCTTCCTCTAGCCTTCACCATCGCAAACTCGGCTGCAACAAAAAATCCGTTCATAAATACTAAAAACAGAATGAGTGCAAGGGACAAACTAATCGGTAATGGGTCATTCAACGATTTCCTGTCCTCCGCAATATTGGCAAGCCAAATGCGATGACAGGCGCACCTCCTTTGGAACAAAGATACGGCGATCTTTGTGTAATGTAAGAGCTCTCCAGGATGCAGGGCCGCCGCGTCATATGGTGACGTCTCAAGTTAAGCCTCACTCAAGACTGTAGTTATGTGTATTCGTCATAGGCTAGCCTTTATACGCGGAATTCCAGCCTTTTCACGCGTTTTTTATACAGCTGAAGAGGTCAGCCTTCAACAAATGTTCATAAAGCGCTATGAAATACGCCTTTAATGACGAGCTAACGCTTCACGGAATCTGTTATAATGCAATCAGCTTAAGATGCAGGTTGTCACAATAATATGTAGGAGGCTTACAAATGAAACGGATATTGCTTATTTGCCTTGCAGCTTTGTGGCTCGTGCCGGGCGTTGCAATGGCTCATTCCAAACTAGAAAACGCTGTTCCGGCGCAGGATGCGACGGTTGCCGTCCCGCCAGAGCGTATTGAGCTGACCTTTAACACAAAGATCGAGAAGCTTAGTCATTTTAAAATATGGAATGCAGCCGGCGAGGAGATGGAAAAAGGGACAGTCGAAGTTGACGGGATGACGATGAGCGGAACGGTTCCAGCCGCGCTGCCGAATGGCATTTACACTGTAAAATGGGCCATTATCGGTGCCGATGGCCATTCCGTGGAAGGCGATTACGCTTTTACCGTCGAAGCGCCCGTCATGACGAACGAGCCATCGGCAGAACCGGAAGCGACAGCCGAGACGTCTTCGCCTTCGCCCGAAACAAGTGTTGATGCAGGCGGAGAAAATAAGGAGTCGGCAACGGATCAAGCCGGGACTAACTACACGCCCGCTATAATTATCGGGGTCATTATTGCAGCGGCTGCTCTCGTATTGTTCTTGCGGAGGCGCAAATAATGATATACGTCAGCGAAGGCCTTCTATACGTCTGCTTCGCTATTCTGGCGGGCTCTTTACTGCTGCGGCTTGTGCCGGAGGACAAAAGGCCCTCCGTTCAGGTGCCGGGCGGCTTGCTGCTGGCATGTGTAATAGCAATTCCAGTGCTGTCATATGTCCCTATCCATAAGCTCGCCATCGTGTTCTCCAAAGACTTTGATATGACATACAGCTCTATTCTGAAGAGCATCCTGCTCGATATCAATACCGGCAAAGCTTGGCTATGGACTACGATAGGTGCTGTAGGGCTTGCTTTTCTGCTCGGGCTTAAAGCGTTCCGGGGTGACAAGCATATGCCTAAGGTAGCTTTGTTTGTCACTTTTTTGCTAATCGTGTGGCTAGGCTATGCCGGTCACGCTTCATCCCTTTACGGGTTTAGAGGACTGGTTACGCATGCTTCCCATTTCCTCGCCGTCAGCGTATGGATCGGCATATTATTCGTCGTAAGCTGGTTTTCCAAGGATAATGCCAAGTGGGAAGCGTTTCTGCGGTGGTTTTCACCCGTCGCGATTGCTTGCGTGCTGGTGACGCTTCTAGCAGGCTTTGTCCTTATGTCGTTCACGACGCCGGAATATGTGAACGCCTGGATGCTGCCCTACGGGCAAATGCTCCTCATTAAGCATTTATTGATTTTGCCTTTGCTTCTGTTTGCCTACTCGAACGGCTTCCTATATAAAAAAATGGCAAAAAGCAATCCTGCCTTCAACCCGAGGCGATGGCTGCAAGCGGAAAGCATAATCGCGCTGCTCGTGCTCGCGGCAACCGGCGCGCTTGGTCAACAAACACCGCCGCACACCGTGAAAGAAACGCTGCAGACCGTCTCGCCTTCGCCGCTTTTCACATCGGTCTACAAAGGCAGCTTCAGCACCGACATCGCCTTGCAATTTTCGCTGCATATGGAGAGCATACTCATGCTTGCCGCAGCTGTGCTGATGGCTGGCGGAGTGATATGGATGTACCGCTCGAATAAGCTGATCCCTGCTTTTTTAATGGGTATTCTGACTGTTGTGTTCGGTTATTTCGGCCTTATGTTTTCGATTGCCTAATTCTAAAGCTAGTATGTAAAAGGGACTTTTCCTAGATACCTAGGAAAGTCCCTTTTAGGTTTGCAGCTGAATCAATTGCCTTTGCGTTTCTGCTGATTTTGCTTAATTTTATCTTCCATTCCCTGCTCCGTTGCCTTGTAAAAGGTCATTCCGCCAAGCCTGTCGGGCAAATACTGCTGCTTCACATAATGATTCGGGTAGTCATGCGGATATTTGTAGCCCTCATGTCCCAGCTGCTGCGCACCCTTGTAATGGGTATCCCGCAGATGAAGCGGCACCTCCGCTCCGCCCGCACGTTCGATAGCCGCCTCTGCATGGCCAATTGCTATTGCCGTTGCGTTTGACTTCGGGCTCTCTACCGCAAATAAAATCGCCTGAGATATATTGTATTTCGCTTCCGGCCAGCCAATTTTATGATAAGCATCCATCGCGGTGACCGCCTGAATCATCGCTTGCGGATTCGCGAGTCCAATATCCTCGCTGCAAGCAACGATCAGCCTGCGGATAAAGGTCATCGGATCCATGCCCAGCTTCTCGACCGCATAAAGAAACCAGAACAGAGCCGCGTCACTCGAGCCGCGCACGCTCTTATGGAATGCCGAAAGCACATCGTATTGCGTCGACAGATCGGCGCGTATTGACGGCTTCCTTATCGACTCCTGCGCCACCTCCAGCGTCAAGCGTACCGAGCCATCCTGCTCCGACGGCGTTGTCACCGCGGCCAGCTCAAGCGCATTGAGCGCACGGCGAATATCGCCGCCCGCCATAGCAGCAATATGCTGCAGCGCGTCCTCATCCGCATTTAAATCCATAAAGCCGAGCCCCCGCTCCCGGTCGGATAACGCTCTCCTCATCGCTTCATAGGCATGCGCCTCGCCAAGCGGCTCTAATTGAAACAGCGTCGAACGGGACAACAGAGCGCCGTTCACATGATGAAACGGATTTTCCGTCGTCGCTCCAATAAAGATAATGATTCCCTGCTCGACAGCCGGCAGCAGCGCATCCTGCCTTGCCGTATTAAAGCGATGCACTTCATCTAAGAAAAGAATCGTCTTCTTGCCATACATCGATTTATTCGTGCGGGCCTGATCAATAACCTCGCGCACATCCTTAACGGATGCGTCCACCGCATTCAGCTTCACGAACTCGCCAGCCGTCCGCAGGGAAATGATGTGGGCAAGCGTCGTTTTGCCGCAGCCCGGAGGCCCGTATAACAAAATAGACGACACCTGATCGCCCTCGATCGCCCTGCGCAGCAGCTTTCCCGTACCTACTATGTGCTCTTGCCCAATATATTCGTCTAGAGTCTGCGGCCGCATGCGATCCGCAAGCAGCCTTGCGCGCGGCAATTCAGCTTCTTGATAGGTAAATAAGTCCATCCTGCTCCCCAACCTTCTACCTTCTGTTAACCCGATCATAGCATACAAGCACATTTGTTCGCCAGACAGCGGATAAATCCCTATCCGCTCGCTTTCTTGTCCCAAAAGAAAAAATAGCCGCATCGCAGAAAAAAGCTTAGAAGCTTTTTTCCCGAAACAGCTATCTTCTCTTACAAAGCGACACCTTCCACATTCAGCGTCAGCATGTGCTTCCAGCCCGTATCGCGGTTAATATCCGTCTTGATTTTGGATGAGCCCTTCGGATAAGTGATCCATAAGCGCCTTCATCTCAGGCGTTAATCTCAGCTTTTTGACAAGCGCTTCATTCATAGCTCAATCCCGCCAGCAGCAAGCAGGTCGTTCACAACGACGCTGACCATGATCAGACCGGCAACCGGGGGAACGAACGCATTGCTGGCCGGAGGCTGCTTGGCCTTACGTATCTCTGGCGCATTTTCCGGAACAATTTTCTTTGTTACATCCTCGCGCGGCTTCATCGGAGTCTCTGTCGAGAATACGACCTTCACGCCGCGCTTGATCCCTTCCTTGCGCAGCTTTGTACGGATAACCCGCGCCAAAGGATCGGTATGCGTCTTCGAAATATCGACGACCTGGAACTTCGTAGGGTCCATCTTATTCGCAGCGCCCATACTCGAAATAATCGGTATTTTCCGCTCCAGGCATTGCTTGATCAAATGAATCTTGTACGATATCGTATCAGACGCATCTAAAACATAATCAAGCGGATACTCAAAAAACTGCTCATACGTTTCCTCCGTATAAAACATCCGCAAGGCTACTACATCGCATTCGGGATTAATTAACTTGATCCTATCGCGCATGAGCTCTGCCTTTGGCTGTCCAACCGTCGTCGTGAGCGCATGAATCTGACGATTGACGTTCGTAATATCCACAACGTCCTTGTCTACGAGTATAATACGTCCAACGCCGGTACGCGCAAGCGCCTCAGCAGCAATGCCGCCAACCCCGCCGATGCCGAGCACGGCAACCGTGCTCCCCTTCATTAGCGCAAGCCCTTCTGGCCCGATAGCCAGCTCTGTACGTGAAAATTGGTGAAGCATCAGGCTGCCGCCTCCTTAGCATAAATCGCTTATTTTTCGTTTGTTTCCGCTGCAGCTGCTGCTGCGGCAACCGGCTGCTTAGGCTTAAGCACGGTACGGATATGCAATTGCTCAAGCTGCGACAGCTCGACCTCGGAAGGCGCATCGCAAAGCAGATCGGTCGCGCTTGCCGTTTTCGGGAAGGCAATCGTTTCACGCAGGTTCGTACGGCCGGTAAGCAGCATGACCAGACGGTCGAAGCCGAAGGCAATACCGCCGTGCGGAGGCGTTCCGTATTCAAATGCATCCAGCAGGAAGCCGAATTTTTCTTGCGCTTCCTCCATGCTGAAGCCAAGCGCCTTGAACATTTGCTCCTGTACGTCACGCTTGTAAATACGCATCGAGCCGCCGCCTACTTCGTAGCCGTTCAGAACGAGATCATACGCTTGCGCGCGAATTTGTCCCGGATCCGTATCGAAGAAGTGAAGATCGTCTTCATTTGGACGCGTAAACGGATGATGTTCCGCAACGTAACGCTTCGCATCCTCATCCCAGCCGAGCAGCGGGAAGTCAACAACCCAAGCGAATTTGAATTTCGATTCGTCGATCAAGCCAAGATCCTTGCCAAGCTTCGAGCGAAGGTTGCCAAGAACGTCGGCAACGACCTTCTTCTTATCCGCAGAGAACGTCAGCAAATCTCCTTCTTCCACTTGCAGGCGCTCTGTAAGAGCGGCAATCTCTTCCGGCTTAAGGAATTTGACGATCGGCCCGCGCCATTCGCCTTCCTTCACCGTAATCCACGCAAGACCTTTACCGCCGTAACGCGCGGCGAACGGCTGCAAGTCGTCAAGCTCCTTGCGGCTCCAGCTCGCGCAGCCCTTAGCGTTCAGCGCTTTTACAACGCCGCCGCTAGCCGCTACGCTTGCGAACACTTTTACATCGCTGCTTGATACGATATCCGTAATGTCTTCAATCTCAAGACCGAAACGCAGATCCGGTTTGTCCGAGCCGTATTTGTTCATAGCATCCGCGTAAGTGATACGTTGGAATGGAAGCTCCAGCTCTACGCCAACCGTCTCTTTAAGCAGCTTAGCCGTAAGCTCTTCCATCATAGCAAGCAATTGATCCTGCGAAAGGAAGGAAGTCTCGATGTCGACTTGGGTGAATTCCGGCTGACGGTCTGCACGAAGATCCTCATCCCGGAAGCAGCGGGCGATTTGGTAGTAACGCTCAATGCCGCCAACCATCAACAGCTGCTTGAAAATTTGCGGCGATTGCGGCAGGGCAAAAAATTCGCCTTCATGCACGCGGCTCGGCACCAGGTAATCACGCGCGCCTTCTGGTGTGCTTTTCGTTAAAATCGGCGTTTCCACATCGATGAAGCCTTCTCCGTCCAGGAAATCGCGGAATACCTTTGCAGCTTTCGAACGAAGGAACAGCGTTTTTTGCATTTCCGGGCGGCGCAGGTCCAGATAACGGTATTTCAAGCGCAGCGACTCATCTACCTCTACGCCGTCTTCAATTGGGAACGGAGGCGTTTTTGCGGCGTTCATCACTTCGATTTTTGTAACGCGCACTTCAATTTCGCCGGTAGCAAGGTTCGCGTTGAAGGTTTCCGCATCGCGCTCTACAACTGTGCCTTGAATAGCAAGAACGAACTCGTTACGTGCGCGGTCTGCGATCGCTAGAGCATCACCGGAGAAATCCGGGTTAAATACCGTTTGAACAATACCCGACCGGTCGCGTAAATCGATAAATAGTACGCCGCCAAGGTCGCGGCGACGCTGTACCCAGCCGTTTAGAATAACCGTTTGACCAACGTCCGCTTTCGTTAAGCGGCCGCAGTGATGTGTTTTTAACAACATAGTTTTCATGCTCCTCATTTAGTTAGATTGTTTGGAAAGGTGAAGTTTAACCTTTAATTTCATCGGCAAGCTTATCTAATGCCACATTGCGCTGCTCGCCACTCGACATATCCTTGAGGGATATCTCGCCGCGCTCAAGCTCATCGTCGCCGAGAATAGCTGTATAACGCGCCTGAAGCCGGTCTGCCGACTTCATCTGAGCTTTCATCTTACGGCCAAGATAATCGCGCTCTGCCCGGATGCCGTTCTGTCTCAGCTGGTAAACCAGCTTCGTCACCTCGCGCTCCGCCGCTTCGCCAAGCGCAACGACATAGACGTCGACTTGGTTAAAAGCAGGCAATTCCGTTTCTTGATGCTGCAGCAGCAAAATCGTTCTTTCAAGGCCCAGGCCAAGACCGACTCCGGGCTGATCGGGGCCGCCGATTTCCGCAACGAGACCATTATAGCGTCCGCCTCCACCGACGGTATCGATCGTACCAATGCCCTCAGCCTTATATTCAAAAGCCGTATGGGTATAGTAGTCGAGCCCGCGAACGAGCCGGTGATTCATTTCATAAGGAATGCCCATATCGCTCAAATACATTTTAACCTTGTCAAAATGGTTTTGGCATTCCTCGTCCAAGCTGTCCAAAATCGAAGGCGCGTCTGTAAAATGATCCTGATCGACCTTGCAGTCGAGCACGCGAAGCGGATTGCGGTCCATCCGTGACTGGCAATCCTTGCAAAGCAGCCCGCGCTTCGGCTCAAGAAAAGCAAGCAAGCGCTCGCGGAATACCGCGCGCACCGCAGGTGTGCCGACCGAGTTGATTTCCACGCGCACGCCCTTTAGTCCTACCTCCGTATAAAACGTATAACCAAGTGCGATAACCTCAGCATCGATAGCCGGATCAACTGAGCCTAAAGCCTCAACGCCAAACTGATGCAATTGGCGGTAACGACCTGCCTGCGGCCGCTCATAACGAAACATAGGTCCGATGTAGTACAGCTTAGACACGTCTGGCTCGCCGTACAGCTTATTTTCCACATACGATCTTACAACGCCTGCGGTTCCTTCCGGACGCAGCGTTAGGCTGCGGTTGCCGCGGTCTGTGAAGGTATACATCTCCTTCTCAACGATATCGGTCGTTTCACCGACTCCGCGTTGAAATAGCTCCGTGGATTCAAAGATCGGTGTACGAATTTCACGGAAGTTGTAACGCTGACAAATATCCCGCGCCTTCTGCTCGACATACTGCCATTTCTCTACCGCGCCAGGCAAAATATCCTGTGTGCCCGGCATTTTCTGAAATGCCATTGAATAAAACCTCCTGTCTCCGTAATAAACACTTTAAAACCGGAAAACGCAAAAAACTCCCGTTCCTAACGGCTTGCGCCATAAGGGACGAGAGTGAATCTCCCGTGGTACCACCCACATTTCGAGCCTGCATCCTATGCATCAGCCCGCTCCAAGACGGTTAACGTCCGTCATCCGCAGTCCAGCTACTTTACGCTGTTAGCCGCAAGCCAATTGCCTGCTCCTTTCAGCCGTTCACTGTCTGTTCTCCGGGAAGTCTGTTCATTCAGCCGGTATAAGGACGCTTGCAGCCAAATGGCGTCCCTCTCTGGATATAGCGCGAAGAATTACTTTGTCCCATCCACGAATCGCTATCATAAATATAAGTATGTAAAAAGCAATCCTTTTGTCCCATGCTTATATTTCATCACAAACCGGGGTTCCACCTCTTCGTATGGATTCATCCGTTTATGCTGGTCATACTGAGGTTTAATTTTACCCCTCAAAAGGGTTAAAGTCAAGACCGGTCTGAGCTCACAGCACCCTCTGCGAAAATGGGCAGAAAAAAACCTACAAAACGTGTTTGTAGGTCCAAAAGTAAAATATATTTTTAAAAAGGGGGTCGAGATTTATTATAGGTTAATGATGTTAAAAGAAAGTTAGAGATTGATTACAGTAATATTACAATTTCGTAAGCGTTTTTACGGCGTGCCTAGAAAACCGTCCGGGCAATATACGCACAGACGGTATCCTACTTAAAGCTACAAATGACCCGGATTGTCGCGGCGGGGCTGATGCGGGAAACCCGCCCATTCTTCAGCCGCTTCCATATCATCCTCCAGCTCTGCAAATACCTTAGCTTCTCTTCGGTCCATATGCAGCAGCCTCCGGGAAGCCCGTTCCATTCCTTGCTCCTTGCGTGATTGATGCATTCGTGGTATTCCTCCAATATGGCATACAGCTCGTGCGAGGTCTGTTGCTCGCCCGCACAGCATAATGTATATTGTTTCCCACGAACGCTATATTAAGCGCCGCTCTCCAAAATTAACGTAACCGGTCCTGAATTAACGAGCTCGACATCCATCATCGCACCGAAGCGGCCGGTCTCCACAACAAGGCCCGCATAGCGAAGCGTTTCGTTAAACTTATCGTAAAGCTGCTCCGCTTGCTCAGGTCTGGCCGCTGCCATAAAGTTCGGCCGTCTGCCTTTTCGGCAATCGCCATATAACGTAAACTGCGACACCGACAGCAGCTGTCCGCCGATATCCGTAACCGAATAATTCATTTTGCCGGACTCATCCTCGAAAATGCGCAGATTAGCCACCTTGTCCGCCATCCACACCATGTCCGCTTCCGTATCCTCGTGAGTTATGCCGACCAGCAGCACAAGTCCAAAATCAATGGCACCAACTGTTTCGCCCTCAATGACGACCTTTGCCTGCTTGCTGCGTTGTACGACTACCTTCACTGCCTATAACCCTCCGATATTCATCTCGCCCGTTATGCTCCTTGAGCCAAATGTCTATTGCATAATGCGTTGGACAGAATAGATATCCTGAACCCGCTTGATTTTCTCTACGACCGAAGTCAGATGCTCGATGTTGCGGATAAGCACCGTTATATGAATAAGCGCCATTTTGTTTTTGACCGAACGTCCGGTAACAGCAGAAATGTTGGTTTTACTCTCCGATACAGCCTGAAGCACTTCATTTAGCAGACCTCTGCGGTCATTTCCTGTAATCTCGATATCAACGCTGTAGTTGGCCTCGATGGAATCTTCCCATTCGACCTCTATGACGCGTTCGCCCTCTTCACCTTGATCGCCGAAAGGAATGTTCTGGCAATCCATCCGGTGGACGGAGACGCCGCGGCCGCGCGTAATATAACCGATAATCGAATCTCCCGGAACAGGGTTGCAGCAGCGCGCGAATCTGACAAGCAGATTTTCGATGCCCTTCACTGTCACACCCTGATTCGGCCTCGTCTTCCGGTTGCCGGGCGATTTAATTTCCTTCACTTCAGCCGTCAGTTCCAGCTGACTGGCGAGCTCAGCTTCCTTGCGCATCTTCTCGGTAAGCTTCGTACAAATTTGTGCCGCTGTAATACCGCCAAATCCGATTGCGGACATCATATCTTCAATATCGTTAAAGGCAAATTTGGCCGCTGCCTCCTGCAGCTTATCATCATGCAGCCATGCAGACGGCTCAAGCCCGAGCCGTTTCAGCTCCCGCTCAAGCAGCTCCTTGCCTTTCGCAACGTTCTCCTCGCGCCGCTCCCTCTTGAACCACTGCCTGATTTTGCTGCGGGCATGGGAAGACTGAGCGATTTTCACCCAATCCTGGCTTGGTCCGTAAGAATGCTTCGACGTTAAAATCTCGACGATATCCCCCGTCCTCAGCTTATGATCAAGCGGTACGATCCGCCCGTTCAGCTTCGCACCAATCGTCCGATTTCCGACCTCCGTATGGATCCGGTATGCGAAATCAAGCGGCACAGAACCGGCAGGCAGCTCAATAACTTCACCGCTCGGCGTAAACACGAATACGAGATCGGAAAAAAAGTCCATCTTAAGCGACTCCATAAACTCAGACGCATCGCGCGCTTCATTCTGAAGCTCCAATATTTCACGGAACCAGGACATTTTGTCCTCGAAGCTGCCGCCCGGCACAAGCGATCCCTCTTTGTACGCCCAATGCGCCGCGATACCGTATTCAGAGGTCCGGTGCATTTCCCAAGTTCGAATCTGCACCTCCGTAGGCTCTCCATTCGGCCCAATAACCGTCGTATGCAGCGATTGATACATATTCGCCTTCGGCATAGCTATATAATCCTTGAAGCGGCCTGGCATCGGCTTCCAAAGCGTATGAATAATTCCGAGCGTCGCATAACAATCTTTTATATTATCAACGATAATGCGAATCGCAAGCAGATCGTAAATTTCAGTGAACTGCTTGTTGCGGTCGGTCATTTTTTTGTAAATGCTGTACAAATGTTTCGGGCGTCCGGAAATATCTCCCTCAATGCCCATTTCCTCAAGCTTCTCCGTAATGCGGGAGATGACATCATCAATAAACTGCTCGCGTTCCGCACGCTTCTTCTTCATCAAATTAGCGATACGATAGTATTGCTGCGGGTTCAAAAAACGAAGCGCAATATCTTCCATTTCCCACTTGATAGCTGAAATACCGAGGCGGTGTGCGATCGGGCAAAAGATTTCCAGCGTCTCATACGCGATACGGCGCTGGGCTTCCTCCGATTGAAATTTGAGCGTACGCATGTTATGAAGACGATCTGCTAATTTAATTAAAATTACGCGAATATCCTGCGCCATAGCGACAAACATTTTACGGTAATTTTCGTTCTGCTGCTCTTCCTTCGAACGAAACTGAATTTTTTCAAGCTTTGTCAGACCGTCTACCAGCATCGCACAGGTTTCGCCAAATTTTGCGCGAACCGTCTGCAAATCTACCGTCGTATCCTCAACAACATCATGAAGCAATGCCGCAATAATCGACAGCACGTCCATTTGCATATCAACAAGTATATCCGCAACCGCTACGGGGTGCAGTATATAAGGCTCTCCCGATTTCCTAACTTGTCCATGATGGGCTTGCTCCGCAAAGTTATAGGCTTCCTGGATGCGTATAAGGTCCTGCTCTTTCATATAGGCGGATGCCTTCTCGAGTAAATGCTCAATGCCCATGAAACGTCCCTTTCTGATTACACTCCTGGCGGATCCCATTCATGCGTTTTCCGAGTTTTTTATAATATTATGCCTGTAACAGCGGTACCGCGTCAACTACCGGAGGCCTCCAATAATAAAATAAAACCGCCTGCCCTCATCGCTTTGCGCGATTAAAGGGATTGGCGGTTCATTTAGAGACGGATCATGCCGCTCTATTTATTCGTATGTCATTAATGAAAACACGTCGATACCATCAAGCTTTTCACGGCCCGTTAAGTAAGCAAGCTCAATCAGAAACGCCGCTCCGACCACTTCGCCGCCAAGCTGGCGAACCAGATTAATCGATGTTGCAATCGTTCCGCCCGTTGCCAGCAAATCATCGGCAATCAATACGCGCTGGCCCGGCGTTATCGCATCCTTATGCATAGCCAGCTGATCCTTGCCGTACTCCAAATCGTAGCTGGCGGAAATCGTCTCGCCAGGCAGCTTGCCGCTCTTGCGAATCGGAGCAAATCCTACGCCAAGCGCAAGCGCAAGCGGAGCGCCGACTACGAAGCCGCGCGCTTCGGGTCCGGCAATAATATCGATGTTCATATGCTGTACAGCTGCGCGCATCTGTTCAATTGCAGCACGGTACGCTCCCCCATCCTTCAAAAGCGTTGTAATGTCTTTGAAACGGATACCCGGCTGCGGGAAATCTGGAATTACCCGGATGTAATCTTTGAAGTTGTATTGTGTGTTGGACACTGAAGTCAACCCTTTCCATTTCAAAATATTTAGTTAAGTTCTTAAGTTGAGAACCGATATTTGCGAGGCTTCAAATTGCTGCTTTGCGGCACGGTAACGCTCCGAAGCAGCTAAATCCCGTTTCTGAGGCGACGATGCCGCAGTCATTAGCCCATTGCTTCGTTCAATAAATTGCAGTTCCTCAAATACGTCCAGCATAAGCTCCACCGTCTCTAAGGATAGACCGCTTTGCTGCGATAAGCGTCCGTTTAATCCTTGGATCGGAGCTTGTCCGAGCTGCTTAAGCAGCTGATAAACTTTTCCGAAATGCTCGCGTTCCGGAAAATCTGCCGCTGCAGGATTAAAATGGACATCATGCAGCTGCAGCTGCGGCTTACGCTGTCCGTTCCATTCATTGACGGATAACTCGCCTATGATATCGATTTTGCTGCCTGGCTTTAGCCGATCCGCCAGCATACCCATGCTGAAGCCAATCCCGTCTAACAAACGGCGTCCGTTGCCGAGCGACAGCTTCAGATGCTTGGATTCCTTTCCTATCGTACGCCGGTCCGCCAGCTCGGTCCGCTGGAATAGCAGCCTAGGCGACGGATTCCCCATCCCGAAAGGCTCCAGCTGCGAAAGCTCGGTAATCGTATCGAGCGTAGCTTCGCTTACCGAGCATACGAGATCCACCGATGTTTTCGGAATCCAATCGTCAGCGGTCAACCACTCGGCAGCCAGCTCGCCAAGCCGCTGTTCAAATTGCAGCAGACGGTCACGGTGCAGGCTCATGCCGGCTGCCGCCTGATGACCGCCGTAATGATCGAGCAGCTCATCGCAGGCTGTAAGTGCCGCATGCAGGTCAAAGCCGTCTATGGAGCGTGCAGAGCCTTTACACATCCCTGTCTGCCCATCTATTCCAAGAATAATAACCGGTTTATAATTCCTCTCAAGCAGCTTAGAGGCGACAATGCCGATGACGCCAACGTTCCAGCCTTCGCCCGCAAGCACGATAACGGGCGGCGGCTCCGCGCCGTCCGCTGCAGCTTCCTCGCATTTGGCCTGCCATTGCAGTTCCGCTTCCTTCACGATGCTTTCTACTACACGCTGTCGTTCCTTGTTTAAGCTATCAAGCCCGATTGCTGCCAAAATCGCATTATCATAATCATCGGTCGTAAGCAGCTCTACCGCCCGCTTCGCATGATCCAGCCTGCCGGCCGCATTGACGCGCGGCGCCATTCCAAAAGCAATTCCTGTTGCGGTAAGACCTTCCAGCTCTATGCCGCCAGCCTCTGCTAATGCCCGGAACCCGATGCTCGTATGGCTGCGCAATCTTTCCAGACCATACCGCACCAAAATTCGATTCTCGTCCTTTAGCGGCATTAAATCGGCGATCGTGCCCAAGCTGACAATATCAGCCCATTCAAGCGGCGGACGCTCCAGCAGGGCGTGCGCCAGTTTGAATGCGACGCCAACGCCTGCAAGCCCTTTAAACGGGTAGCCGCAGCCCTTCTGCTTCGGATTTACGACCGCGCTTGCATTTGGAATATGCTCAGGCGGCTCATGGTGATCGGTTACAACGACATCGATGCCAAGCTGCTTCGCATATTCAATCTCTTCTGCGGCACTAATGCCTGTATCAACCGTAACGATTAATCCGATGCCCTCTTCAGCTGCAAGCTCGATTGCTTTTCTGTTCAATCCATACCCTTCCAAAGCGCGATGAGGAATATAATAGTCAAAATTATAATGTAAAGTTCGAAATAAATGCACAAGCAACGCTGTACTGGATACGCCATCAGCATCATAATCGCCGTAAATCCGAATTTTCTCGTTATTAGCTGCAGCCAATCTTATTCGTTCGACAGCCGCCTTCATTCCTAACAATAGATACGGATCATGAAAATGCTCCAGTCCGCCCCGTAAAAACCGTTCCGCCGATTCCACATCGCCGTAGCCGCGCTGCACGAGCAGCCTTGCTACCAATGGCGGCACGGTTAGGCTGGAAGCCAGATTTTTCGCCTTATCCTCATCGGTTACTGACCAAGGCGCAACAGCCCACCGCGTCTTCCTTTGAATCATGTTGCTTTCCCCTCTCCTGCTGTTTGCAGTTCTTATTGCAGCAGTGTCGGCATCTGCTCCTGATTCGGATCATGATTGGACTTATAAGGATAACCAGGATCATATGGCTCAACATAAATCGAAACATCCGTAACATGTATAAAACGTTTCATAACAAGCTGCTTTACCCGCTTTGCAATCTCATGGCCCTCAAGAACAGAAATACGCGGATTAACGCTAATAACCATTTCTGCTATGACATAATGTCCATGCTCTTTAGCTCGCAATGATTGCACGGTGACGACTCCTTCAACTCTCTGAACAAGCTGCATAAGCTCATCGGGATTTTCCTCTATCACCGTTCCATTGCCATCTTTGCGGATGAGGACAGTAGCCATTTTGTATCCGTTAATGACAACGATTGCAGCTATGACAATCGCCGCAGCCGGATCAAAATAATAGAGTACCGGAATGGCCAGCATTTTGCCGATTATCGCTCCGCTTGTTCCAATCAAAGCCGCCGCCGAGCAAAAAAGGCCGGCCAAACGGTCTTTCGCAGGAAAAAACAGCTGCTGAACGATTAAAGAGAGAGCAATTGCCGCTACCGAACTCCAATGCGGCGCGTTTATTACACGATCGGAAATATCCCGAATGGCGGAAATACCGATTTCGAGCCCAATGATGAGAAGGACGACAGACAACAGAATCGTTGACGTCGCCTCTCCTCTCGTATCCTCAGCTTCCGCAGCAGCATTTGATTTTGCCATTTTACGCTTGCGGCTTGCCCTTAAACCTGAAATAGCTGCAATCCCCGAAACGGCTTCAGTTGCCGTTCGAAACGCATCCGCGAGCAGCGCCTTGCTTCCTGACAACCAACCAATTACGCCTTTAAATAGTGCCAGCAGCATGTTTCCCCATAAGCCGGCCCAGCTTGCGGACTCTGCTTTTGCATATCGCTGTGTGGTTGACATTTGTACCTCCTAAAGGTTTTGCGGATGCAAAACCTACTTCGTAAGCATGTGCTAAGGTCTTGCGGATGCAAAACCTACTTCGTAAGCATAAATAGTAAGCGTAAGTTAAGCTGTAGTTTTAACGGCAGCCTTCGGCTTTTGTTTTCCTTTAAGAAGCAGCCAGAGCGGGCTCGCGATACAGATGGATGAATAGGCTCCGCTTGAAAGTCCAATAATTTTAGCAAATGCGAACAGCTTGATCGATTCGCTTCCGAAAATGAACAAACAAACCGCAACGATAAGTACCGCTAATACGGTATAAATGTTCCTTGCCATCGTTTGCCAAATACTCGCATTTACCATCTCAGCCAGCTGTTCACGGTTTTTGAATTGACCGAAGCGCAGGTTTTCACGAATCCGGTCAAAGATAACGATTTTATCGTTGATCGAATAACCGATCGTTGTCAGCACTGCTGCTATAAACGGCAGGTCTACTTCCAGTCGGAAAATCGAGAATACAGCAACTACGACAAACGCATCATACAAAATCGCGATGTTCGCAGCAAGCGCAAAGCGCCATTCAAAACGAAACATGACATAAATCATGATTGCTACGCTTGCAATAAGGATCGCCCATATCGTTTTTATTCCGAGCTCCTGTGCCATATCAGGGGATACGACGTTTACTTCGGCCGACACTTGATCGCCGTATTTCGCTTTAAATGCGTTTTGAATTTCAACAATTTTGGCTTGCGTGAGCACCTCGTCAAAACGGGCGGAAACGCGTTCGTTACCAGTGCCGCCTACCGTAGGCGTAATGCCTTCAATCCCTGCTTTTACGAGAATCTCTTTGGCATCCTTCTGGGTAGCCGGCTTGCCTACCAAAATATCCATATTCGTACCGGCCTTGAAATCAACGCCGAAATTAAGGTTGAAGATAAGCAAAGACAATATGCCCAGTACAGTTAACGTGATCGAGAACAGAAAGAACTTGTTGCGGTTCCCGACAAAATCATAACGAATTTTTGTATTAAAGTTCACGGATTTCTGCCTCCTTCACGCCATAGTAGCTTGGGTTTGTAAATAGGTTACTTTTAATGAGCAGCATAATTAAAAATCTGGATAAGAAGATGTTCGTCAGCATACTTACGAGAATACTGAAGATCATCGTCAGCGCGAAGCCGCGAATCGCGCCATTGCCGATGTAATACAATACGGCACTCGCAATGATGTTCGTAATGTTCGCATCCATAATAGTACGGAAGGAGTTTTTCGAGCCTGACTTCAAAGAGGACAGTAAGCTTTTGCCGCTGCGGATCTCTTCTTTAATACGTTCGTACATAATGATATTCGCATCTACCGCCATACCGATACCGAGTACAAAGGCTGCTATACCCGGCAAGGTGAGGGTGGCATTCATTAAATTGAATACAACGATCAAGAGCCACGTATAAGTAACGACTGTTATTCCGGCAACTACGCCTGGAATACGGAACAAAATAATTAAAAACGCCAAAATAATAACCGTACCGATTAAGCCCGCTTCAACTGTATCCTTCAAGGATGCAAGTCCAAGCTTAGCGCCAACGCTTTGTGTATACTTCTCAACCAGCTTGAGCGGCAAAGCTCCAAGGTTGATCATATCTGCCAATTCTTTCGCTTCATCTACCGTGTAATCGCCCGAAATTTGAGCAGACCCGCCGGAAATAGGAAAGTTAACGGACGGTTTGGAAAGCTCTTTATCATCAAGATAAATAGCTAAATATTGGCCCGTTAAACGAGTAGTAATCTCTTCGAATTTTTTCGCGTCTTTGAGTTCGATTGTAACGAATGGCTTGCTTAATTCGTCATAGCCGATACCTGCGCCATTTTGCTTAAAGTCGCTGCCATCAAGCTCGATCTTGCCGTCAGGGCCGCGGAACGTCAGATTGATCGGCTTAGCTAGAACTTCTCTAACCTCATCCTCGTTCGCAACTCCTGCTAGTTTCAAGCGAATCCGGTTCGTTCCTTCGGTCGTAATTTCAGGCTCCACAATGCCGAGCTCGTCAATCCGTGATTCCAAGCTTCTTGCTGTTTCCTTCAATGATTCCGGTGTTACTGCTTCTCCGCCCTCAAGCGGCTCCGCCTCGTACAAAACCTCAAATCCGCCTTTTAAATCAAGGCCTAGCTTTACATCTTTTACCAGCGATGGGCTTGTCCAAGCGATAACGCCAAACATAATGACTACGATCGCAAGGAAGGCAATAATTCTCTTCCCGAACATACGTCTAAATCCCCCTTATGATCTCAATATTCCTATTATACAGACGCGTTAAAATCGAGTCAAAAAAAAAGAAACCCGCCGATTTAGAACGGGGTTCCTTTGTATGCGCTAATCGTCATGAAATTCATAAATTTCATAACCTTTAGAGATAAAATATCATTCACCATTTGGTGAAGCTCGGGTTGTCCCTTTGTATTGTACTTTTCGCTTACGCATGCCCAAACCTCTTGTCCCGTCACGTGCTCATAGCCAATGAGGTGAAATTCCTCAGCCTTGCTGTTGCATAGCTCCTCGATCATCCGGCTTAACTCTTCGTCTGTCATGCTGCGCCTCCTAAAAGCTTATGACATTAATCTAAACCTATTTCAACCGATTTCTTAGTCTAATCCAATTATTCGCTACGTCTTCTCCATATTCCTGCACGCTGCCTTTGTATTCCACAAAATGACTGACATGGAAACGGACATGCACCGCATAAACATGTTAGTACCGGCCTGTCTCATAGCTTCGTCTATTGATCAAGCAGGAGCGGATTCGCTATTCCATGAAAGAGAAGAGGGTATTTTATTATGACGAAGCAAACTAAACAAACATTTATAAAGGGCGCTATGATTCTGCTTGCCGCTGGCATTATTAACCGTCTGCTCGGCTTCGTGCCCCGCATCACGCTTCCGCGCATTATTGGCGCGGAGGGCGTCGGCTTGTATCAGCTTAGCTACCCGTTTCTAACCGTTATGCTTACTATTATTACTGGAGGCATTCCGCTTGCGGTCGCCAAATGGATTGCAGAAGCTGAATCGCAAGGCGATTCCATTCGTGTGAAGTACATTTTCCGGACAGCTATGGCACTCGTTACGCTGCTTGGCATACTGATGACTGCTGTGATGCTGCTCGGTGCTCCCTGGATCATTAAACATGTGCTGCCGGATGCCCGCGTATACCGCACTTTTATCGTTATGACCCCGATGCTGCTCATTATAGGCATTTCATCGGTTTATCGCGGATACTTTCAAGGTAAACAAAACATGATACCTACTGCTGTTTCTCAAATTGTGGAAACCGTGCTGCGTATTGTTGCATCGCTTTCTTTTGCTTACATGCTTCTGCCGTACGGTCTGGAGTGGGGAGCTGCAGGCGCGATGCTTGGTGCCGTCGTAGGAGAAATCGGGGGTTTGGCTGTACTGCTGTGGAAATATTACCGTGACAAGCATCTCTTGAAACAAGCATCATCACAGCTTCCCAACCAACATACTCCCAAAAACGTTCCTGTATTTCGCAGACTCCTTGGTTTATCGATACCGGTAACCGGAAGCCGCTTGGTTGGTTCCTTCTCGTATTTGCTTGAATCCATTCTTACCGCTCGAAGCTTAGCTGCTGCAGGCATTGCTACCGGAGTTGCCACCGCACAATATGGCGCGCTGCAAGGGATGATCGTCCCGCT
The DNA here is from genome assembly GCF_001428245.1 of Paenibacillus sp. Soil522. Classification (GTDB taxonomy): domain Bacteria; phylum Bacillota; class Bacilli; order Paenibacillales; family Paenibacillaceae; genus Pristimantibacillus. The sequence goes on along the minus strand of NZ_LMRV01000034.1, from coordinate 846 downwards.
TCTGCTTCTGCCGACGGCCTTAACCTATTCACTTGCCGTATCGCTCATCCCATCCTTATCAGAAGCGGCTGCTCGGGGGGATAACTCCTTAATTCACAAACGGCTGCATCAATCGATGAGACTTGCCCTTGTTTCGGGCGCTCCCTTTGTCGTCATCATGGCTTTATTCGCAGAGCCGATCTGCCGCATCCTTTATAATCACGCGGAAATTGCGCCGATGCTGCAGCTCATAGCTCCAGTCGGTATTTTCATTTATCTTCAAGCGCCGCTACAAGCCGCTCTTCAAGCGCTCAACAAGCCAGGCACAGCTTTAATCAACACATTAATCGGCGCAATCGTCAAGTTGTTTCTTATCGTGAAGCTGGCATCAGATCCTGACTTTGGCATATATGGCGCCTTAATCGCCATTAACGTCAACATCGTCCTCGTCACCGTCTTACATGGGATTAGCGTGCTCCGGTTTATCGGCTTTCACATGCAGCTCACAGACTTTACGAAAGTAGGCGCAGCCATGATCATTATGGGAGCTGCCGCCCGGTTCACGATGAACCAGCAGCCGCTGACTTACGAGTGGATTAACCTGCTGCTTGCATGCGCAGCGAGTGTAATCATTTATTTGATATTAATGGTTGGAATGAAAATTATTGACCGTCATGACATGATTCGTATTCCTTTATTTGGCAATTGGTTTAAATAATGCTGAGCGTCAGTTACCCCAAAAAAACCGCGGCTAAGAAAGGGAGTCCCTGGTCATACCCCTGTCAAGTAGACAGATGAAAAAAGCTAAGCTGCCAGCGCGTGCCGATACTCAATCGGCGCGCGCTGTTTGAGTTTGGCTTGAAATCG
>NZ_LMRV01000033.1 GCF_001428245.1 Paenibacillus sp. Soil522 | reverse complement strand
ACTAAACCCTCCATTTTGATGGTAATTAATACTGCTTTCTGTGTATCTGTTAGTACCCTAAAATTTACTATGCAGTTCTTCTACTGCTAATAAATTTTAAGGAGAAATCAGCATGGATAACAAAGAACAAATATTACTACGAATGAAGGAAGACATTCAGCTTCGAGGGTTGTCGCAAAATACACTGGAGAGCTATACCTTACATGCACGAATTTTTCTTGAGTACAGCAACCGCCCAGTGGATCAGTTAAATACAGACGATATCCGCAATTTCTTATGGTATTTGATYAATGAGAAAWAAGCTTCGCCTGGAACTGTGAATTCGTACAGTGCAGCCATTCGTTTTCTCTTTGCCGTAACGTTGAATCGTACGTTGAACTATCTTCAGATTCCACGTCAGAAAAAGCGTAAGACCCTTCCTGAAGTGTTAWCAAGAGAAGAAGTGTTCTCCATTATAGAGAGTTGCGAAAATATCAAACATAAGGCCATACTGATGGTTATCTACAGCTCAGGTCTACGTGTAAGTGAAGCCGCGGCACTCAAAATCCAGCATATTGATTCGAAAACGATGCGCGTATTTATAGAGTATGGTAAAGGAGGCAAGGATCGCTATACCCTGCTGTCGGAAGCTTGCCTTTATGTTTTACGTGAATATTGGAAGGCATATCGCCCGAATCATTCCGAAGGCTGGCTTTTTCTTGGAACGTACGGCGTATCCCATATTACCTCCAGAGGCATAATGTCTGCTTTTAATGAAGCAGTGAAAAGAACCCATATTACAAAAAAAGTGTCCATCCATACGCTGCGGCACTCCTTTGCAACACATTTGATTGAAGATGGYGCCACGCTATTACAGATTAAGAAATTGCTTGGGCATGCCAGTATCCAGTCCACGACAATCTATTTGCACCTTGCTAATGTCACATCAGGCATTACAAGCCCTCTTGACAACTTGCTAGCGTATGGTCGTTCAGAGGTTTCTTCGTATGGCTGAATTACAAGATATCTTTGCTCAGCATGGAGAAGCCTATCAGCTCAAACATCGTCTTTTGCCTAATCAACTGAAAGTGATACGTGCTATTCAAAGTTGCAGGACCTCTGTTTTAGGCGGACATRTGGATGAGTGTGACGAATGCGATTTTATGCGCATTTCCTATAATTCCTGTCGGAATCGCCATTGTCCTWAATGCCAAACGCTAAATAAGGAACGCTGGATTGAAGCCAGGAAAGACGACTTACTGAATGTCGGTTATTTTCATGTTGTTTTTACCATTCCTGATCTGTTAAATCCGATTGCTTATCAAAACCCAAGGATTGTTTATAATATTTTATTTAAGGCCGTTGCCGAAACCTTATCTGAGCTTTCCRCTGACACTAAGTATTTAGGAGCGCAAATTGGTTTTACCTCGATCCTTCATACTTGGGGACAAAACCTGATGCACCATCCTCATATTCATTGTATTGTGCCAGGTGGAGGCCTTAATTCTTCCGRCAAGTGGGTGAACTCAAGAAAAAAGTTCTTCATTCCGGTTAAGGTTTTATCAARAAAATTTAGGGGTAAGTTTTTATATTACCTTAAACAGGCCAAACTTGTGTTTTATGGCACCATTTCTGATTTGAAAGATCCCTGCAGGTTTCATGACCTCATGTCATTGCTTTATCAAAAAGAATGGGTGGTCTACTGTAAGCCTCCCTTCAAAAATGCTGGCTGTGTTATTGAATATCTCGGAAGGTATACGCATCGTGTTGCGATTTCGAATAACCGTATCGTAAAGCTTGAAGATGGTTTGGTTACCTTCAAGTGGCGTGACTATAAGGATAGCAATAAACAGAAAGAGATGAGCGTAACANATTTCGAATAACCGTATCGTAAAGCTTGAAGATGGTTTGGTTACCTTCAAGTGGCGTGACTATAAGGATAGCAATAAACAGAAAGAGATGAGCGTAACAGCAGATGAATTTACTCGCCGTTTTCTGATTCATGTACTGCCTACTGGATTGACGAGAATACGACATTATGGCTTGTTAAGTCCCAGAAATAAAGCAACGAAGCTCAAACTTTGTAAAAAGCTTACGAATACTAAATTGAATGATCCGCCAAAACCAAAGTTGACCACCCTTGATTTTTTAAAAAAGCTGACRGGTAAAGATTTCACCATCTGTCCTTGCTGCGGTATTGGCCATCTCGGTAGAGCTTCACCAGAACAGGTAATTGCATAATGTTTTTCAAATGCCTCTTTATTGGGGAGGGGGAAACTGTGTYTAATCAAGCATTTTTGATTTACATGAGCACTTATTTTTACGCTGTAACATCTACGGTTTGAATAAATTAGTTTCCAAGAGCAGAATGAAAATCTTTATTTCCCCATAGTGCTAACCCACCGCGTTTTCGTCCAAGAAAATTATCCAAAGTCAAGCTCCCGTATTTCGGAGAGCTTTTTTTGCGTAATTGACTTCGGATAATTTGCTATTCATTATGTATTGAAAATTTCTCGAAAATGATTGATTTACGATACATAACTAAGTTAAAGAGGTTTCTTATATCCCGCTTCNCGTCCAAGAAAATTATCCAAAGTCAAGCTCCCGTATTTCGGAGAGCTTTTTTTGCGTAATTGACTTCGGATAATTTGCTATTCATTATGTATTGAAAATTTCTCGAAAATGATTGATTTACGATACATAACTAAGTTAAAGTCAGGGTATAAATTCGATACATAACTATTTACTGGGAGACGATTATTAATGTTGAGTCGTCAGCAACAGAAAAGAGACTTTATATCAGACGTTGAAGTGATCTTGAATAGGCCCGTTGGCCGGTTCGGGGAGATGAAATGGAATCTCGAAAATTTTTCGAAATGAGAGATTGGAGAAGTGTTCAATAATGAAAAACAAATGCTACATTGGGAAAGTCGTTATTCATGAGCAGTTATACGTAACTTATTGCCCTGATAGTAATCATTTCTTAGAATTATTACGCATTTCGTCTTTGACTGATGTAAGAAAAGACATAGAAGAAATTTCTAAAGAACTGAGAATACCGGTATTGACAGTTTTGACCGTTCAACATTTAAGAGGGGGCTGTCTGATTTAGATACCACTCGGCATAGACTTTAACCTCACCCAGCATAGAAGAAATTTCTAAAGAACTGAGAATACCGGTATTGACAGTTTTGACCGTTCAACATTTAAGAGGGGGCTGTCTGATTTAGGATAGCCGCCGCAGTCTGGCCGGGGATTCTAAGGAAAGTGAATAGGAGCGTGGAGTGCATGCTGATTGGTATCCGTTCATCGAGCGTGTCCTAGCACATGAAACAGTCCAATCATTTATAAGTCATGGCAATGGAAAGTGATGTGAGTCTGCAATGAACACCCTTTTCAAGACTATGAGCGATGGTTAAACGAAAATGGATTCCGAAATAATTCAATCGCCAGGGGCACTCCATTGATGAAGCAAGGGAGATTGTCCAGAAGAGGCGAAGAGATGAGAATAGATATAACCAAGTAAAGTTCTCGTGTTCTAGAGGGCTTTTTTTGTTTGTTATCCCTTAAAAATAAAGCTATAGAGTGACCAACAACACAAGTTACAATAAATCCGATTCCATAGCACATCATACTGACAAGTTGAGCTAACCCATCCCCATTTAAATAAATAAACCACCACAAGAAAGAAGTACCATATAACAGAATTGCTAAACCAATGGACTGAAGTAATGATCGAAGTAAAGAATTTGTTTTTCTAAAACTAATTACTGCAAATAAGATGACCGAAATAAACGCTATGCCTAGCACACCATAGAATAATAGAATTTCTAAATCGACTCTCTATTATGTAAGGCAACGATGATAAGGTTTTTCGGATTAGATACAATACAAACCCAATGAGCGACGGGTGAAAGACATGATAGTGTTAGTCAAAACTATATTGATTTCAGCTGAAAATAAAAAAAGGGTGTCGTTTAAATGACCCCCTAGGCTTTCTTATTGATTATATTTAGGTACTTATTGTCTCCCGTATTTACCCAGAGAAGAAATTCACCTCTATTCTGTAATAACGGACCGCCTGTATCCACTCTTTTACGATCTAGCGCCATTTGCTGCTCTTTAGTAAAGGTGACTCGTAGTTTGGATAGTCCCGTATGTTCGTTGATGTAGATGGTCTTAGATTTACCTTGGATAGTCATGAATAGTTTTGTCCCATTCTTCAGGGTTGAACATTGATCAACTCCTTTTGAAAGCGCTTTTATACTTAAATATTATGTCCTAGAAACGTGGTTCATGCATCCCTCTATACTCCCCGCTCTGTCCATGACCGACTGCGAGTACGTGTTAAACTAATTGTGCTTACATGCTCCAAAAATCGTCTTGCTTGATGTTCGGATCAATTTTTCGAAGGGCTTGTAAGATTTTCTTCATGGTTCGCCCACTTGGCATGTGATCCATTTTATTCGCTAATTTACTGATTGTGAATTTATTCAGCTTTGTTTCTTTCACGATCCATTCTTGGAGGATGCCTTTTTTATCTAGCCACTTTCCCAAAGGCGTCCGCTTTTTTCGGATCCCAAACATGACCATTCACCTCTATCACTAGTATGGTCAAATTATCGGAATAATAGACATTAAAAAGTGTAAATTTGAACAAATCTCTCAAAACATATTTGAGAGAGGGACTTCAATGTGCTGGTGCGACCACGGCGTAGCACTTCTGAGAGGATATGTTTCCATGGTTGTGCCGGTGGCATTATCGGATATCTTAAATGGATGGCTACTATACTAAGTCTAGTATTCGGAAGTTTTACAGATGGATAAAACAGAAGTTAAACAAGCGAGATTCCTCCGCGTAAGGTTAGCTGCCTAACAGTGGATTTCGCTTAGATTCATTTTTTGCGCGCCACGGGGATCAAATCACAGTCTTTTGTCCTTAGAGCCTTTACCGTATTAGCGGTGATAGCTCTTTATTTCGTTTATGCTGCTTATTTCTTGCTTTATTCTTTGATACTACTTGTTCTATGTTGTATCAATGGGATGGATTCTTTTTGGTTTTTGTCCAAGAAACCATCAGCCATATATGAAACGGGATGGCAAACAGAGAATAGAGGATAAATAAAAGACTAAAATACGTTTTGTATTCGAATGTCTGTGATTGGATGATGTTACAAGTCAGATACAAAAATAATGCTGTAACAAAAACGTACTTGTTGTATGTTGAATCCTTTTTTTGAAGCCTCATGATAACGGCATGTAGCCATGCCATAAATAAAATGGCGGCCAATGTCAAAAGAATGATCATCTCCTCACCCTCCCTCTATTATAGTATACCCATTTGATAGATAGTTTTAGACCAATTTTTATCGGTTTCGGATCCACTGGCTACGCACTTTGTATATACGTTTTGCAGGCTGCAGCTGCGCGCTAGGGAGGAAAAATATAAACACAAACAGGTGTTTTAATCCTCAGTTAAACGACGCTAAATCCCAAGCGACCCCGGAAAGAGCATCCGGATTCCATTGGGATTTTTTACGCGCCTAAAGGGAAGCAAAAGACCTCTCGGGTATGGCTCGAACATCATAATTTTCTCCGCTTTCGTTGTCACTCCATCTCCATAAACCATCATGTTCTACGAAGGAAGGGGAACCATGATTCCACTTTCGCTATCGCTTCGTTTCATCATCGTTCCTAATAGAATCTGGCTATTTCAGAGTAGCAAAGCCTTTGCACGCCCGAATCGATGAAGCGGAAGGTTTATTTCGCAGGCCTTCCCGCATGCAGCCTTATCGTATTTCGTTTTTTCAAAGAAGACACTCGTTTTACCGCAGCCATCTAGTCGCATGCGATCACATAGAACCTCCCCGCGCAAGGCGAAAAAACTTTTATGAGAATATCGCTCAAAAAACTTTTTATCGTCTCTTCGGGCAACCTTGCTCTGCGAGAACCTACATGATCCAAAATCTGCGACGGCTACGGTATAACGAGTGATTTTTGTTCTTTGAAAACTACAAACGACAAGGCAAGACAGCAAGCAAGAAACTGCTCACAAACCTTAAAACCTTCCGCTCATTGCCGCTCGGGCTAGACAGGCAGGCGGTGTTCGAGTGAGGGGTTAGGGTCCAAAAAAGACAATCCGGAAAGGAGGTGAAAACGAATGGTTGAGTTTTTAAAGCAAATTGAAGAAGCGCGTCATGATATGCACCAGCTAGCCGAGGCTATACCGCCCCGCTAGTGGTGTTACAGTCACAACGATTGGATGATCTGCTTAATTCCTACAATCAAATGAAGGTGAGGAAAAGCGCATGACACATTTTTTTATCGGTAAATTTTTGTTGGGACAAGTCGTAGCAACACCGGGAGTAATGGATGAGGTGGGCGAGAAAGATAGAATTTCAGCTCTTACCAGGCATCATAACGGTGATTGGGGCGAGGTATGCACCGAAGATTGGGCGAGCAACGATGAAGCCTTAGAAAACGGGTTTCGACTTCTGTCGACATACACAAGCGCGGATGGTGTGAAATTCTGGATTATTACGGAGCATGACCGAAGCGTAACGACATTTTTATTACCCGAAGAATATTAAAAGCCGAGTTGCTTAAAGGGAGCAATTCGGCTGGGGTGAAGATTTGAGAGCCTTCACCCCTCCATTATATCGCCATAAGGGAGAGGATTTCAAATGAAACGTATTAATATTTTTTCGGTTCGACAAGTGAAAGAACGCTGTGGTTTGTATGACATCGATTCTACTTATATCCGTTGCCCGAAAGATGCAGCAAATATAGCGCAATTGGTTCTTGATTTAAACGGACTGAGCGTAGAAAAGTTCGGAATCATCACATTGACGACAAAAAATCAGGTTGCTGGGATACATGTTATTTCGGTTGGTACGCTAAATGCATCGCTTGTGCATCCCCGAGAAGTGTTTAAAGCTGCAATCTTGAACAATGCAGCCTCGTTGATATGCTTCCACAATCACCCAAGTGGCGACCCAACTCCCAGTACAGAGGACATAACCATGACTAAGCGGTTAGTAGATTCTGGTGCTTTGCTTGGCATCGAGGTGCTAGATCATGTAGTTACAGGTGACGACGGCTATATAAGTTTAAAGGAGCAAGGAATGATGTAACGTGAGGGAGTATTACACAGGCACCTTTTTGATGTGATGAAGCGCGGCCCCCAACCGGGGCCCCTTCCCCGGTTGGGGGCGGTTTTCCCATTAGCACAATACTACCTGTACATACAGCTGTACAGGTAGTATTGCTTGTTTAAAATAAAGTTTTAGACTCGAGTGTGGCAGCCTTCGAAAAATAAGTTTTAGACTGTTCCAATAATGAAATAACCTTGGAGTATGATACGAAAATAAATTCCTAGATTACCACTAATGTAGATGCCTTTATTCAACTAAACGGAGGGCATGATTCTCCTCCTATTATTCTTCCCCAAAGTGATAAAGATGGGCGTGACCTTACTCCGAATAGTTTTATATGGCGGGGGAACCTTTTGAACTTCTACTGATGCAAATCGCATTGAGAAAGAATTCTCCGCCCGCACAACATCCAATTGCGAGAGCGAAAGTAACAATAACAATTGTAAGAATATTAAATCGATACCATTCACTTTAATGACTATGATAAGCCTAAAAGTTCTCGCCATTTCGTTCCTCGAAACCAGGAATTACAACAAACTCGCTGACGTCATTTTCTTTTTTAATATCACGGGAGAGATAATTGTCTTCCGTTGTACGGCTCGTGGCATGATCAAGGGTTTTAGCAATTTTATCAACCGGGGCACCGCTGTTATAGGCAGCTCGTGCAAAATAATGGCGAAAATAATGGGCAGTCGTTTTCTGATTAAGATCTGTCCGTAGTTTCGCCGCGGCAAGCTTTCTTGTCACGATGGCTGACAAGCTCGTAAGCAAGTAATGCTTCCCATTCCGATTGGGATAGAACGGGGACTCGTCATTTGGATCAATAGTGGTGCTTAATCCAAGGCGACGACGATACTCCTGCAACTCTTGAAGAACGTAATCCTTGATGTGAGCATGTCTCTCTCCGCCGCGCTTAGTCTTAGTTCGGACATAGTATTTATTCCGGATCGAATCGAAGTAGAGGTCTTTCCACATCGGTGTAATGACCTCATTAATCCGCAATCCTGTACTGGCCAGGAGGAGCATCAGGCTTTTGAACTTGGGATCGTCCTTATAGAAATGCACAGCCGCCTGCAGTGAAGCCGGAGATATTTCCCGATCTGGAATTTGAGACTTGTCTAAGGTGACGCCGGTTAGTCCACGAGTCAAATCCCGGTTCAGGTATTTTTCATCAAAACACCAAGAAAGGAAAGAGGAGAGGATAGCTATTTTTTTCGCTTGTGTTTTCTTTTTTGGATATTCACATTCAATCCACTCCTGATATGCCTCAATCTGAGATCGCTTTAGTTTGCGAAAATCGGATATTTCATTCTCGGTGACCTTCCGCAAAAACTGAAGGAGCTCGCGGGCATATTCAGTAATTGTTCTTGGATTACGGCTGCCATTTCTTCTATGCAGGAATAAGTAAACCATTCCGATATTTGAAAGCGGTGCATAATCATAGTCCCCCTTATCATTTTCTGAAGCGAATATTGACGAGTATATGACTGCATAGAATCGATCATCCGTTAAACGATGTATGAGTTGTGGATCATATAAATATTCTAGTGATTGAATATCGTTATTCGTGTATAACTGTAATTCACTATATTCAGTCAAATATCTCACTCACCTTATAGTGATATTTATAAGACTAGTATAGCAAAATTGATTTATAAAAATAGTTCTATAAGAGAATGTTTGTAGAAAAATGTTCTAAGAAAAAATAATAGACAATTAGTTTTTCTATAACTAGTTCTTTATGTTTATAACTATATATAAGAGTAGATATGAAAAGTGATCTAAAAAGATCTTTGACTATAAAAAATCATGTTAGGGGAGTCTTATTTTAAGAGATCATTTCCTATGGTATAATTGTTTTATATATATTAATTAGTATACGAGTAAATAGAAAAATCATAATATAGTGAGATATCTTGATGAAAATCTAGGGAGACATTAACGTGGTTAAGATAATTGTTGGAGGGAGAGAACGATGAACGAATATTTAGATACGTCCCAGGCTGCTAATGAATTGAAGGTCACGGTAGGATCCATTTATAAAATCGTGAACCTTGAGGATGCGGAGAAGCGACTTAATCCCGTTAACCGTTTAACACATAAAGGAGATGGCGGATACCGATTCACGCGGGAAGAGATCGAGCGTATTAAACCGGCATACGTGAAAGAGGACTTAACATCGGCACAAGCAGCTAAAAGAATCGGAAGGTCTACAACCTATATTCACCAGCTTTTTAAAAAGGGATTGCCTCATTATGAAATGGAGTTTCGTGGGAAGCGAACGTATTTTGTTAAAGAGGTCGATCTAGAAAGATTTGTGACTAACAATCCGGATTCAGGTAAATATGATACCATTTACGACCGAAAATCGAAGGTTTTCTTATTCCAACCATACCGCTTGGGGAATAGATTGGCTCGCGTCTGCAGCATGAAGCGTGTAAATCGAAATCGGATCGAAGTCATGCTTCAAGTTAGTATGAACGAACGAATCCCATTAGAAAGAGCAATCGTTGAAGGATGGCAACCTGCTGTCACGATTACGGATCGTAAAGCCATAACTAGTTATGGCTACGCCCTATTCGAATTTCCATTGCCACAAACTCTGGATTCCGTGATTTACACTATTATTGAAGAGTTTTTTAAGCTGATTGGCCCTGCTAATCTTCGCATCCAGATAGGTGAGACCATTCAGGTTGAAGCAAAGAAGTCTGTTTTAACTGGGGTAATGCCAGCTACTCATCCTGATATGATCGATAAGTTGAAAACATTTATACGTTCAGGCGAGATTACGCCTAAATACGATGGAACACTCATCGATACGGGTTTATCGCCAGTGACGCTCTATTTATCGGAGCAAGAAAAGGATAAACTAATTGCTAAAGCGAGAAGTGCTAACAAATCGCTTCAGGAGTGCTTGGAATCCATTGTTTTCGAAGCAGTAGGGAAGGATTAATTACGCTCGGAGCACAGTAAAAAGCCGGTCGTTCTAAACATGAATAGAAGTGAACTTTATTTCCCTTTTTTTGGGCGCTATTCAACGTAAGGTCCTTGCCTTGAGGGGGCAATGTCACTCGGATTCTCATTAAACTTCTTAGCGTCGAATCGTAAAGACTTGTCATCGCTACAACTTTTTCTATTCATAGCCATTATTTCGGAATTTATTTTTAAGTACCGCATGATTGAAGGAGGACAAGAACATATAAACATTTTGATCCGTGCCCAGCACGGTTTTTTTGTTTTATGGATATAACTTCTTGTCTTTTGCGCAGTACACTAAGATGCAAGATTAACCGAAAAGGGACAACAAGATGATGCGTTTTCCACTTTGCCAGTTTTATCTGTTCGGTATGTGTGATGAATTATGATCGATACATTGAGCTATGACCTTAGAAAAAATACCCTGTTTGGACTGAAGTGAAGAGCATTAATTCATAATCGGCTTGGGGTCGGCAAGTCTGCTCAAAATATTATGGAACGTATCAAGCGATTTGCGAAGGATGAGGAAAAGAACTTACCTCATCCGCATCTGTAAATCTAAGAAAAACGGTACTCCCCAAGGAAGTTAATATGCTCCCATTTTGTCTCCACTCACTAAGCTATGTTCCAGGTTGGTGGAAAAAGTATTAAAGCCCCGATGAATCCGGAGCCTGCACGGTGGTGGTATCCTTGTCCTGACTCTCCGTGTGCAGTAACATAAAACTCCATACTATATGGTAGTTATAAAAGCTAAGATTATCCGCATTTTTGTTATTCTAAAAAGGCTTTAACATAACGCAAATCATTAATATTGATAACCAGATGTAATTGTTCTCCGGTTAAATCAAACATTCGAGCAAGGACCTCATTTGTGTACTCGGCACCTTCATAATTTATATAAGGTCGTCTGCCGTGTTTAATGCTACCTTTCACTTTTCGAGTTATTTTTAAAGAGGCGAAAGTATATTCATCCCGGTATTCTTCTTTTAAATACCGAACCGGCACACCTTTTTCCATCCGTTGTCTCATAGCTTCCAGTGAGCTTCAATATAACTGTTTGATGGATATCTACAATGATTTGGACAAGGCAGGGATTCAGCTCACGGTTATATTAGTAGGCCAACCGGAACTGCTCCATCAAAGATCGGCTTTTATCCGAACCAAGAAAACACAAATTGTAGGAAGATTCATGTCACAGGATCATGAGTTTACAGGCATACAAAATCTTGAAGATCTCAAATATTGTTTAACCGGTTTCGACCAGGAGTCGGAATACCCTATAGGTTCGGGCTGGAGTTTTACTCATTATTATTTTCCGGATGCCTTCAAAGAAGGACATCGACTTGAGAATGAAGCGAACGATCTGTTTGAATTGTTTAAAGAGAGTGTATCCGTTGCAGGAATACGTAAGATTGACATTCCAATGCAATACCTTATGCTGACGATAGAATATGTTTGCAAACGATTTGGTACTTTAAATGCCGGTAACTATTGGCCAACAATTGAACAATGGAGAAGGGCAATTGAATCCTCTGGTTATATAACAGCCGAACTTTTGCATGAATCCGTGATAAAGAAATAGAGGAGGTTTAGAAGAATGAGCAAGATGTTCTTTCTACCTACACCTCATGCCGCGACGGCAATTAACAACTATTGTTGGAATGACAATTGGGTTCACAAATTTGAATCGCCATGGAGTCTTTTTGAAAAATTTAAATATGCAAACATGGCCAAAGATAGGGATGTCCTTGAAATTTTTGGAACCAAAGAAGTAAAGAATAACAAGGTGCTTAGACGCACAAAAAATAACTCCAATTTATATTCATTGTCTGGCTTTGACAATTCGCGCTTGGCAACGGTGTTTGGCCATGATTTCAAAGAGGCAAATAAAGAAAATATAAAGAATGTAGTCAATACCCTCATCGCTGTTTGTGACGAGGACACGGATTGGCTCTACCAAATGCAAAAAACACGCTGAATATGGCGTGTTTTTTGCATTTGGTGGAGCATCATGGAATGAATTTCAAACAACCGTCAGTATAAGGTTCTTAGCGCTTCGATGGTAAAAGGTTTCAATTCGTCGAACCGTCCATTCCGGATTTTCATGGTCCATTCGGGGTCTGCTAACAATGAGCGGCCGACGGCCACCAGATCAAATTCGTTGCGCTCGAGCCTTTCGATCAAGCCATCAAGGCGGGTGACTTGGGCCACATGGCCGGGAGAAAATGAGCGCATGAGTTCTTCGTTCAAGCCTACGGATCCAACGATAACAGTCGGTCGTCCGGTCAATGCTTTGACCCATCCTGCTAAGTTCAGGTCCGAGCCTTCAAACTCCGGTTCCCAGTATCGCCGGGTCGAACAATGGTAAATATCGACGCCTGCCGCTGTAAGCGGCTCAAGGAATGACGCCAACTGCTCCGGCGTCTCCGTCAGCTTGGCCGTATAGTTTGAGGTTTTCCATTGAGATATTCGGAGTGCGATCGGAAAATCGGGACCAATGGCATTTCTAACGGCGCGTATAATTTCTGCAGCGAAGCGCGTTCGTCCCTCGAAGCTTTGGCCGCCGTATCGATCCGATCTTCGGTTGGTTTGCTTCCAGAAAAATTGATCAATCAAATAGCCGTGCGCTCCATGGATTTCGATACCGTCGAAACCGAGTCTCTTCGCATCGGCAGCCGCTTGGGCGAATGCCTCAATCACAGAAAGGATATCCGATTCGGTCATGGGGGCGGTTACTTGATTGCCGGACAGATCGATACCGGACGGTCCTATAGGGAGGGATTCCGGATTCGGAGGACTTCCGACTCTCCGTGCCATGCCGACATGCCATAGTTGAGGGAAAATTAGACCGCCTGCTGCATGTACTTGCTCTACGACGGACGACCAGCCTTCCAGAGCAGGACCGTAGAATTGGGGGACGTTCGGATCGTCAGCGGATGAGGGGTGGTTAATCACGGTGCCTTCCGTTATGATCAGACCAACCCCGTTCTCGGCCCGGCGCCGATAATACTGGGCAACATCAGGACCTGGCATGCCGTTCGGAGAGAACGATCTGGTCATTGGCGCCATGACGATTCGATTTGGCAACGTCAACCTGCCGATCGAGAATGGCGAAAATAAGGGTAGTACGGAAGGATGAACGGCAGATGCGTTCCAATTTGATTCCTTTTGCATGATGATGTCCTCCTTGCGATTATCGCCTTTTTTTTATAACTCAAGTGGTGCATTCGTGGTCTGGGGTGTTCCTTTGGTCCGTTTTTTTATTTTCATCGATCCGACCATCAGAGCTGCGATTGCGCCGATGACGGATAAGCAAAGAAATAGAACAAACCCTTGTGTGATGGCATGATCCATCACGTGTGTAAAGTAGGAAACCAGATCCGGTTCAAAACGCTCCTTATATCGTAACACGGTTTCGGTATCCGGCGGATGATAGGCAGGGTCCGAATTCGGATTCAGGTTGAATCGCATAATTGCTGTCTTGATCGACGTTGCCATTTGAGAATTGACGATGACAGCCATGATCGAGGCACCCATCACGCCGCCCATGCTGCGGTAGAAGCCGACAAGCGATGAAGAAACGCCGATGAAGCGCTCATCGACGCTGTATACAACAGCGTTCTGGCTAAGACTGTTCAGAGGGCCGAGTACACCTAGTCCGAGCAAGATTACTATTCCAATAAATTGCCAAAAAGGGACGTCCGGTGAAAGATTCATAAGCAAGCAAGAAACAACGATTCCGATTGACATGTTGATGAACATGACAGTTCGAATTTTGAAACGAGTTAGAATAAAACCCATTAGTACCGAGCCGCTGATCATGGAAAGCATCAAAGGGGTCAATAGCAAATTTAATCTGCTTTCACCAAGTACGTAGTTGGTATAAAGCGGTAGGTATGTCATCGCGCCGAACATAATGGCGCCTTGGCAAAATACGACGATGCTTGTTCCTGTCACCATACGGTTTTTGAAAAGCTGCAATGGCAATATCGGTTCCTTGGCCCGCCGTTCCACAAAGAAAAAACTTATGATCGCAAAAACCGAGACTCCGAACAAGGCAATGATCTTCCATGAGGTCCATACATCGTCTTTACCTCCCATTTCGAGCGCAAGCATGAAGCAGACGGTAGCGATGACAAGCAGCATGGCGCCCAGCACATCGATTTTCGGCTTCGTCTCCGCCCGAGATTCCCGAAGCGTCAAGAGGAGAACCACGAACGAGACGATACCGATCGGCATGTTGATATAGAAGCACCAACGCCAGGATAGCGTTTCCGAAATCCACGTGCCGATTTGCGGTCCCGCAATGGAAGAGAGTCCGAATAACGCACCGAATATCCCGGACAGTTTGCCCGATTCTTTCGGATCGGTATATAAGGTATAGATCAAGGAGAAGGAAATCGGGAAAATGCCGCCGGATCCGATTCCTTGTATGACCCGGTAGATGCTAAGTTGCTCAATCGTCTGGGCCGTTCCGCAGAGCGCAGAGCCCAGCAGGAAGATTCCGATTGCGACCAAATACAAGGTTTTTCGCCCGAAAAGATCGGAGAGCTTGCCGAATATCAACATCGTGCTGGCTCCGGCCAGCGCGTAGGTTGTATAAATCCAGGTGACTTTATCCAGACCGCCGATGTCGTCTATGATCTTGTTGACGTTTGCCGATACGATCGTGTTATCCAGTGCGGTCAGGACTAAGCCTAACGCGATGGATATCAAAATGACGCCCTTTTTTTGTTGCACCAAGCGAATTCACCTCTCTATCTTGACTTGCAGCTACCATCAGAACCTTTTTGCCGCAAGATCCGTATTCTGAAGCCCTTCCGTGATAATCTCATGTCTGAGATCGGGATTTTGGTTATGCCCCTCAATCACAATAGTCGTGATGTCTTGAATGCCGAACACCTGCAAGTGCTTTTTGACGAAATTGACCGCGAGTTCCTCATGTTCCGCGTACACGCCGCCTCTGGCATTTAATAGTGCGACCTTTTTGTCGGGCAATAGACCGACCAATCCTTCCGCTGTATATTTAAAGGTTTTACGAGGCTGATGCAAATAGTCCAGGTACGTATGCAAGACAGCAGGAACTGTTAAGTTCCAGAGAGGGAAAGCAATGACGACTTTATCGGCTGCGAGAAACTGTTCCAGGTGTTTACGGACAATCCATTGTTCGGCTTGTTCTTCCGGGGTGAGCGTCATGCCTTGAGTGACTTTGTAATTTCCCGTGATCATCGTGGCACCCAGATAGGGCAGATGTTCATGGTATAAATTCACTTCTACAATCGAATCCTGTGGGTGAGATTCCTTGTAGCTCGACAAAAAAGCTTCGTACATTTTCACACTTACAGCGTGCTCTACTGGGCGATTGTTCGCTTGAATAAATAACGTTGTTGCCATTTTCTTTTCCTCCACTCATAACTTTTTTGAACGAAAATACTTTATAAAGTATTATATTTACAAACCTAATTTATCCTCTGGTTTTGACTTTGTCAAGATTTTTCTTTACAATGTGGAAAAAGCACCATCCGCTCAAAAATACTCGACATGGGAGTCGATGATACATTGAAAAAGAAGGACGAAACGTCTGTAACATCAACGAGAAAGGCGATTGTTACGCTGCTGAAACAGCATGGTCCTATGGATGCTGTTACCTTAGCTTCCAAATTGTCATTAACAGGGATGGCTGTGCGGCTGCATTTATATGAACTGCAGAAACAACAAGTCGTTGAATATGAAGAAGAGGCCCGTCCGATGGGCAGGCCTGCGAAAATATGGAGGCTGACGGCCTCGGCGAACCGTTGGTTTGCTAATGGATATTTGCAATTATCGGTCGATTTGCTTCATTCGATCCGAGCTTCTTTCGGAGAAGAAGGGATGGAGAGAATACTCGAGGACCACAAACTTACTCAAAAGAAAAACTATCAAGAGCAATTGTCGGATACGATAAATCTGAAGGACAGGCTTCATAGGTTGTCCACGATCCGCATGAACGAGGGGTATTTCGCTGAAGTACAGGAGCAGGAGGATGGAAGCTACTTATTCGTACAGAAGCATTGTCCGATCATGGAGGCTGCCGCTACTTGCTCCGGTTTTTGCAAGAATGAGCTCGAACTCTTTCAATCGGTGCTTGGTGATCATGTTGTTGTCGAACGTGTGGAGTATCTCTTATCAGGCGGAAGCCGATGTGCTTATCGGGTAGCGGAAATCTAATGCAATAAATTTTGACTGGCACGGGTATTTAATGTTTTTCCGTTATCGTAAGTATGCTAATGCATCGTTAGCAGCGGCGTTTGAATACCCGCATTATAACATTAACTCCGAACTTTTTAGAGAAAAGTATAACATACAAATACGAACTAATTCGATTCGTTTGTATTGAATGTTACAAGAGTTCGGAGTTATTTGATACTGGACAAATGAAATAATGAAATAATACACATTAGATAAGCAGGCACTGCGGTAACATGGTAAGGACTTTTATAACTTATTATTTGATGATCGAAAATACTCTTCATATAATGTGTAACAATATATAAAAATACAATGGCCGCAAGTGATTGAATCGATTTATATACATATGCACAAAATTCGGATTTTGTACATATGTACAGGAATAGACTTAACCCTTCTATTTGGTTGTGTACCGACACAAAACTGCTTTAATACACGACACAAAGACTAAAGATCTCTTCATTATTCTTTGGATATAAAGAATACCAATGAACACTCTCTTTTCGATTCGCATTACGTAAATTCTTAATAAGTTCAAAGCGCATTTCGGATACCTCTTTATACGGAGATTGTTTGTTTAGTAAGGTTTTGATTTGAGTCCTTCATTTTTTGTAGTTTCGCCACAGAATAACTTGCGGATATTCTATCTGCAACTGTCGGATTGTTGAGATGTTTCAATTCCTCTAACTTTTAGAAAGTGTAGTAACTTGCAGCTCGTTTTTCAACAAATTCTTCACCGTCTTCAGAAATAAACATTAACGATGCATAAGTTTCAAGAGCTGACCTGCTTTTATCGCAGCTGCATTAATTGATCTATGGTCTAAAAGGATGAAAATCCCATCGAATTGTGCTAATAACTTCCTATATAACGAAAGTATCGTAACGTCCACTTGTTTAAAGGGAGTTTTCCATCCCGTTTCCAAAACTTTTTCAAATAGATGCAGGGAATATTGAAGGTTTTTACTGAGGGAATTAAGGAAAGGACGTCTAACGGTATCTTCGATGTCTACTGGAATGAAGGTAGGGTTCATAAGTAAAAACTCCCTTAACTAAAAAATTGTCTAACCCTCATGTAAGTATTTTTAATAATTGCTTCGGAAAACTCCTACGTATTCGATTATACCTCCATGTGAATGTTAAAACTATCCTGCCCGTTAGCATTCCTGTAGAGCGTTAAATTTCCGCTTTGCAAAAAAACGAGCATAAAGTCCATCCACTCTATGCGGGGCCTCCACTTTTTGTTATATACTTTATAGTTCCTTCTTTACTTTTAGTTCTGGTTTTTAATTTTTTCAGTTAGCACATTTATGATTTTAAAAAGTTCCTGATCCTGGGGGAGTACCGTCAATATTTTATGATGTGCATGAATAATTGTAGTATGGTCTCGGCCACCGAATGCTTCTCCGATCTTGGGAAGTGAGAAATCCGTGAGTTCCCTGGATAGGTACATCGCGATCTGCCTTGGGAATGCTATAGCTTTCGTCCGCTTACGTTCCTTAAAATCCTCCGGTCTCAATCCGTAAAACTCCCCCACACGTTGCTGAATTTTTTGTATTGTGATGGCCCGGGAGGGGCTGGAGGGAATAATATCTTTTAGGGCTTCTGCCGCCATATGAACGCTAATATCCTGATTAATGAGGGACGAATATGCGACAACACGAATAAGAGCACCTTCCAGTTCACGGACATTTGTGTTGATATTGTTCGCGATGTATATCATCGCCTCGTTCGGAATATCAAGATTATCAGCCTTCGCTTTTTTATACAAAATTGCGATCCGCGTCTCAAGGTCTGGAGGTTGGATATCCGTTATGAGGCCCCATTCGAAGCGTGAGCGTAAACGTCCTTCCAGTGTTGGAATTTCTTTCGGTTTCCTATCGCTGGAGATGATAATGGCTTTGCATTCTTCTTGGAGGGAATTAAATGTGTGGAAAAACTCTTCCTGTGTTTGTTCCTTACCTGCGATGAACTGGATGTCATCAATCAATAACACATCAATATTCCGGTACTTGTTCCTAAAGGCTTCGCCGCGGTTATTCATGATTGCGTTAATGAATTCGTTGGTGAATTTTTCCGATGACAAATATAGCACTCTGGCATCTGGGTTATGGTCCAATACATATTGGCCAATCGCATGCATTAAGTGTGTTTTACCCAAACCGACTCCACCGTACAAAAAAAGAGGATTATATGCCTTGCCTGGTGCTTCCGCAACTGCGAGGGCAGCAGCATGTGCGAAACGATTTCCTGCCCCTACGACGAAAGAATCAAATGTGTACTTCCGATTCAGAGTGACAAATGTGTTATCCTTCACAGATGATGACTGTGTTTCCGAGTCTAAATTCAACATTCTGCTCGTTTCCGGAAATGGTATTTCGTCCTCGATGGTTATTTCCACATTGACATGTCGATTGAAGCATTCGTACACTGTTGACCTGATAAGATTAACATAACGGTTTTCTAACCATTCTTGAGCAAATTTAGTCGGCGCACTTACAATAAGTTTGGATTCATCAAAAACGATTGCTTTTGTAGAATTCAGCCACGTGTCGAAACTCGGTTTGCTGATCTTAACCTTGATGGCAGAAAGTACCTGCTGCCATAATTCTTGGATATGGCTCTCCACTCACACTCATCTCCTTCAAGAACACTCTCGTAATCGAAATGAAGACACGTCTAAGCTTGTACATGTAAAACTCATCTTTTTTCTTTGTAAGCTACTCTCCGTCCATTAGCTCAGTTCTGGCTTTCTGCATCCGCCTGTTTCCGAATCGACTCCACAGTATGTGTGAATGCTACAGCTGCTTTGTATGCTTCCAGAGCATCTTGAAGATGCTCTACCTGTTGATTAAATTCGTTCGGACTTTCAGCAAACTTTACTATCGAACGTGCGATATGAAGTAAATCCTCTCGGGCTGCCTTGACAGTGCGGCCGTGCTCCTTCTCGATCATCTGCACGGCCATGTGTGTATAAATTGCCGAAAACTCCTTATCATCGATCCTCTGCTCTCTAGCTGCAAGATCACTTTCACTAATTTCCCAATCGCCGGAATCGTTTTTCGAAGCTGCCAAGCGTCCATCATTTATCATGTTGAGAACCGTCTTATAATGAACCCCAAGCATCATGGCTGCTTCCTTCGCATTCATAGGCCTCTCCCCTTATCCCTGATTATCCTTATATTAAAAGATATTTCGGGATAAGTAAAGGAGGTAAGTAAATATCCAGATTCGTTGGAGATCCCGGTGGTTCGCTGTCATCCATGGCTTCAAGGGAATAGACATATTTACTTGTAAAAATCGGAAAAGGACAAGGACACAAGTTCTTATCTTTCGGATTGGACAAGAACTTTTCCTATATTTAAAAACCCGCATGAATTGCGGGTCTCAATGAATATATGTTCCTGTCCTCAAACATTTATTATTAGTGTTTACCATATAACTACCCTTTTAGCTGAGCAAATCTTTAAAGGTGTTTATTGAGCAAACGTACCCGTTAGCGTAATGAATCAACTCAATCAGTTCCTCTTAATAATCATCTTTGAAATGGAAATACATCAGGGCAATTAGGTTTTCCCGGCAAACGCCCATGTCTTGCTCAACCCTTTCCCTCCGACCGGTGCAGCGCCCCGACCAGTTCTACAAAGTGACGCCCGCGCTCTTCAAAATTGCTGTATTGGTCATATGCAGTGCAGGCAGGGCTTAGCAGTACAGTGTCGCCCGGTGCGGCCATCTTGTGCGCATGCGCCACTGCCTCGGCCAGGCCTTCGCAGCGGACAATGGGTGGGCACCTCGGCACTCCGCGCGCCGCAGCCTCGATTTGACTGGCCGCTTCGCCGATCAACAGCAATACCTTGACATGATCAGGTAGCAACCGGGCCATATCGTCAAACGGTACCTTTTTATCTCGACCGCCGGCGATCAGCAGCACTCGGCCCACGTACGCGTGCAGTGTGGCAACGGTACGGGCGGGGCTGGAGCCGATGGAGTTGTTGTAATAATGCACGCCACCCACAGTTGCCACCCACTGGTTTCGGTGCTCCACGCCGACGAAGGTGCGCACCGTCTCCAGAATTGCCTCGTCCGGCACGGTCCCCCGTACGGCGGTCATGGCAGCCATGACGTTTTCCACGTTATACCACCCCGGCAAACGAATGTCACGGATAGGTACCAGCCCGTCGATCACGTCATCGCGGACCGTATGCCCGCCGAAGTACTTGGTCCGCCCCCACCCGCGCAGTGCAGCGGTCGCTGGATTGTCGCCGTTGAGGACGGCAAGTTCGCCAGCCCTCTGAAAATCCAGCAGGCGGCGCTTAGCGATGATATATTCATCCATGTCGCGGTGCCAGTCGAGATGATTGGGCGAGAGGTTAGTGATCACCGCCACATGGGGAGAGCGCGTCATGTCCATCAGCTGGAAGCTGGACAGCTCGACCGCGCATGCGTCCAGCGGCGACATCTCGCCCGCGCGCGTCAGCAGTGGCGTGCCAATGTTGCCGCCCAGATGTACCGTACGCCCCCCGTTGGCCAGCATGTCGGCAATCAGCGACGTGGTGGTGGTCTTACCGTCCGAACCGGTCACGCCGAAAATGGGGCATGGACACAGCGCGAAGAACTCCTCCATCTCACTGGTCACACGGCTGCCGCCCGCGCGGGCTGAGTCCAGCGCCGGATGGTCTGGGCGCATGCCCGGAGTGCGGAACACCATGTCGCCCCCAACGTGATCCAGGTAATTCTCCCCTAGATGCAACCCGACGCCCAGATCGTCCCACTCCTCTCGGGGCAGGGCCGGGTTACGGTCGCGCACGGTGACGCGCGCTCCGGCAGAGCACAGCATGCGGATCAGCGGTACGTTGCTGACGCCGGCGCCGATAATTGTCACGTCCCGACCGGCCAGCGATTGGATATAGGTGTCAAATGCAGGATTCATAGGCACCTCCGCTTAGAAAATGTTTGGGATAAAACCATACTGCCGATTGCATATCATTAAATCAAATATACCACATATTGGAACTAACCTGCCCGTTAGCGTAATGAAAAAGGAGCAGCTGCGGATCGCAAACTACTCCATGGTGGGTTGAACTATCGTACCCGTTAGCGGAACAAATAGGTGGTTCAACACCTATTTAATTACTTCAATTTTTTTAGCCGATACTTGTGGAGGATTAGACAAACGAACCCCTTCATCATACACCCACACTTTAACTGTTTGACCTTTTTCAAGAGTTGTAAAATCAACTTCTTCGCTTTTTAGTATTACCCTATCGGTTTCGCCAATCTTTGACTTGTTCATTGTTACCGACAACATAATGCTATCTTTATCAACTTTTTCAATAGTTCCTTTCAGGTATGGCGGCTCTTGAGTACACCCTAAGAAAGTAACACTTAATATTGTGGTAAGAAGGAATAAAATAACTTTTTTCACTTCGTTGCACCTCCATGATATTTAATTGCTTTAAAATATTAACGAGCANGAAAGTAACACTTAATATTGTGGTAAGAAGGAATAAAATAACTTTTTTCACTTCGTTGCACCTCCATGATATTTAATTGCTTTAAAATATTAACGAGCATCCTTTTTGTGTTACAAAAGAAGTAAAAACTCACTATCTAAAAACTCACTATCTTGCCCGTTACTTCAATAGAAAAGAGGAGCTGCCACATAGCAAACTCCTCCCCTATCGTACCCGTTAGCACAATGAGGCTAGCTTATTTTTTCTCGAATTTCATACAATAAAGAGTTCACCTTCATTAGTAACGTTGCCCGTATTTTTTGTCTATTACCTCTATTCAAACTCTGTTATTTAAGGGATAAGAACTTTCCAGTAATCCCACGCCTTTAAGGAATCATCCAAATCATGTGGATGGTGTTTTAAATATATCCCGATGCGACAATAAAGCTGAATGATCACTTCTTCAATAAGCTTTGATCTTTCCATAGGTTCGTGTTTAAGCAAAGTGAATGCAGGAATTAATGTTTCAAGGTTCAAATCATCAGGAGATGAGCAAAACGCATATATAAATCATATAACAGTAAGCGTAAAACACTCCCCACCTTGTAAAAAGATAGGGACCGTTTTACGCTATTTTTTAAATATGGGGCAGGTTGTCTACGCTTTGCAAGCCGGGGGAATACTTTGGGGAAAGCGAAATACATTTTCAGGGTCATATTTGGCTTTAACTCTCTTCAATCTGGGATAGTTTGCGCCATAGTAAACCGGCCCGGAATTTTTAATCCCCTGATCTGGAACGTTTATATAGGACCCTACGATAAAGGGCTGCAACTTCCGGCGTGTATTGCGAACGAAGGCGATATTTTTCGCTGCTTCCGATGGCTTGATCCATGAGCTGTTCCACTCCGCGTAAAATTTCGCTTTGCGCCAGAAGAACGCCGTCGCATCTGGTGATATTCGGCTAACTGCTCCGCCCCAATTGAGGAAAAAGAATCCGGCGAAATCCCCCTCCACCTTCTCTAAAAATTCACGCATGGCCTTAATTGCCTTGTCCGGGAACGGACGCCTTGCGAAACCGGAAGAAAACTGGTTGCTGAACTTTTGCGTCAACACAGGATCGGGAGCCAGCAAAAAGTCGCCGACTTTCGTGTAAGGTACCAGCCGGATTGTTTTCGTCGTGGGAGTTCCGACGCTCGTCACGGGCTTTAATAAACGGATGGCTTCCGTTTTTGTTCCCAGGAACAACCCTTCCACGGTGACGCGGCCTCCTTTTTTCGGCCCGATTTCCAGATGAGTGCCTAGTCTAGAATCTACGCAAGGAGCCCATTTCTGCCAGGCTTTGAATACCTTTTCGAATTGATTCCACGGCCAAATGATGCGAAATACGGTGGCTTTGGCCGGAGCGGGGTGTACTTTGAATTTGAATTTGGTATAGACCCCAAAGTTGCCGCCGCCCCCCCCGCGGGAGGCCCATAGGAGGTCAGCGTTTCGTTTTGTGTCAGCACGAACAATTCTTCCCTTCGCATCCACCATTTCGAGTCCGATCAGATTATCGCTGACCAGGCCGATCGTCCGCTGAAGCGGCCCGATTCCTCCGCCGAGCGTGACTCCGGCGATCCCGGTTGTAGGGCTGTCGCCGAAAGGAGCCAGAAATCCTTGCCGTGCAAG
Organism: Paenibacillus sp. Soil522; assembly: GCF_001428245.1. Lineage (GTDB taxonomy): Bacteria > Bacillota > Bacilli > Paenibacillales > Paenibacillaceae > Pristimantibacillus. The sequence continues at coordinate 308,694 of NZ_LMRV01000033.1, read as the reverse complement.
TGTCCTTACGACACTTCTCACTCTATTGCCCGTTTCAGCAATGACAGTACGATTTTTTTTATTTAGCGTAACTTTCTTCATATCGCTTACATCAATTACAATGCCTCCGTTGACCTGCGATAGATTGGGTGCCAACGCATGCCTCCCGCATCTGGCCCGAATGGGGACATGATGCTCGCGGGCCCATTTTATGGCGTTTACCACATCTTGAGTTCTTTGGGCAAACACAAACACTTTGGGGAATCTGTTCGTACGGGGGTCCCAATTCTTGCGCGCCAATCGATAACCCGGATCGCCTCTAAAGATAACCCGCCCGGTAAGCTTCGTTTTTGACTTCATCAATCCCAACCCCTTATGAAGTTAATCATAGTTGTGACCCAAGGAAAGGCACCGTATATTGTATGACGGACATTAGTGTAGGGAATGGGCCAATGAAGCAAATTGCTGTTTGTTCCGATACAGAGGTTTGCTCGCATAATCATTACATCACTCAGTTTATCTGTTAGTATTATTCGTTTTGTATTATCCTTTCCTTCCATGTTGATGAGAGCAACCTGGGATACCACGTTATCCTGACCGTTAGCTTGACAAAAAAAGGGAGCAGCTGCCGCAGCAAACTGCTCCTTGTTTGTTCAACTCCCTCGGTATGATATGATTTTCTCACGAATGCTCGCTTATTCGCAGGATTTCGCCCGGTTGGTAAAGGGTGAAAGACAAGAAGGGGAACTCCGTGTTAGACTTCGGCAACATGAAGGCGCACGGGAATAGAGGGGAATATATACTGCCCCATATACTTCCATTTACTGCACGCATTCTCCACGCCGCCCCTGGAGGTTCTCACTCCCATGTCGGGGCGGGTCTACGCCCTTTCATTCCTTCGTTACGCCTGTCCAAGGGGTGGAGGCCGGTCTTGCTATCGTTACGGGTCGGTGCCCTTTGGTTGAACACATCCGGTACTCTGTGCTTTCTTTGAAATCCTGCGAATAAGCCAAAACTCGTACAACGAAACGGTAGATTATCGGTTAAGCTGCTAGCTGAATAGGCAACGTTTTAGGAGGGTTATAGGCTTCGCCGCTGCGAGCCATTCCAACTAAGATTCTGGCTAATTTGCCACACAGCTTCATAATGGACCTCATTTTCTTCATCTTCTTTACCTGTACATTGTAGGCATGCATGGCTTTCTCCGGATTGTTCGCGACTAAACTCATGGTCATCATGAAGATAAATCGTCGGAGGCGAGAGCGCCCACGCTTGCTTATTTTCATCTGTCCGGTCCATTTACCTGAGCTTGCTTCTGCGAGGTTGAGACCAGCATGACGCAGTAAAGCATTACCATGAACAAAACCACTTAAATCCCCCGCCTCACCTAGAATACCGGCTAACGAAATCTCACTAATACCTTTGACAGCAAGCATGGACCCCGCAAATGGAATACGTTCCAAAACGGCGATAATCTCCGTTTCTACCGTTTGCAATTGCAGGTAAGCAAGGTCGTACTCATCGAGCAGCTGCTTCAAGTGAAGCTTGTAGGCATGTGTGGCTTGCTTAGAACCCACAGATCTGCAAGCCAATGAGATAAGAGCTCGAGCTTTTCGATCACCAGAATGCCGTTTCATAAGCGAAGCGACTCCGGCAGGAAGGCGATTTTGCGTCTGCGGCAAGTATCGAACCATGCGTTCGCCGCGATGCGGTACATATAAGGTTTGCTCAGCTCGCGCCCCGGCCATCTTTGGAACCTGCGGAACGCCTTGATCATCGTATCCTGGAACAAGTCGTCCCCGTCCCATTCCGAACCGGCCAATTTCCAACAATACCTACGCAGCTCCGGCTCATACGACAGTGTCAGTTCCTCAAACACGGTGTCGATCGGCGTACGAATCATAGCAGTCAATCCTGTCGGTATTTTCGTTTATGCGCGTAGAAAGCAGTCGAGCTTGGCAATTCTTCGACGATCCCAATCGGGTTACCGTCCGGATCGAGGCAATCGAAGAACCGAACTCCATCGCTATTCACGATCGGCATCACTTCAACGCCTTTCTCGATCAGAGCGGCATGCGAATATTCGATATCGAACGATTCGAAATTATAGTATGGAATTTTGTCCCCTCCCGTATTGAACTGCATCGGCTGAGGCCGCTCGACTTTCCACAGGTTGATATAAGTCGCCTCACCCGGAAAGGCAAGCCCCGTGCATACATCGGAAATCTGAATTACCTCCAGGTCGAACATCTTTATGTACCATTCCGTTGAACGTTTCATATCCGTAACCGGGATAAAGATGCCACTGATCTTGCTTACGATTTTGCCCATCGACCATTCCTCCGTGTTTGTATTTGCCTTACTCTACTATAACGGAAAATTGTGGCTATGAGATACGGGGGGATTAGGGTAATGCTCAGTATTCCTCTGATACTCGAGGCTTTATGTCCAATGTTGACCGGCCAACAATTAGTAACGATTCAAGAGCAGGAACGAATTCAAGAAGCTATTGATCACTTAAGCGCGGCCAAAACAGCTGAGCTTCAAGGACTCGATCTTATTCGGTCTGCAAAACAAATCTTAAATATAGCTGAGGCTGCCCGGTCGATCCCGCGGCAGCCTCATGAAGTTTGTGTTGAGCTATCGTAYCCGTTAGTTCAACGACATAGGGTCATTTTGAATTCTGTATTTATATCTAAGTAACCCAGGCTGGGAGATGCGAGTAATCCAGTTAGCATGAATAACATCCATATTTTCAAGTTCTAAAGTAACAGTTCTATTGTTAAACACTTCGTTATCAATTTTGGTGATTAACTCAATTGTGGCATACGTCTCCCCAGTGAATTTGTCCTCGTGTGTTTCTTTTTTATACTTGAGTATTTTGACCGTTTGATTATTTATCTTAATTGTGATGTGATTCTTTATTTTTCTGTTAGGTCCCATCAAAGAGTTCATGTCATCTNTTTTTATACTTGAGTATTTTGACCGTTTGATTATTTATCTTAATTGTGATGTGATTCTTTATTTTTCTGTTAGGTCCCATCAAAGAGTTCATGTCATCTMCTTTATATCCGCATGCTTATACCTTTTTAGCATCCTATTGTACCACGTTAAGTAGAGTAAAGAGCTGGAGATCCAGCCCCTCCTCATCAAACCGTACGTCAGTCTGTCTAACAATTATTAAAAAATCTCCATTTTTGGGCATGAAAATAGATGATCTTTGTCGAATCTCTGTATCTAAGGAGATGAGCGCATATGTCYTTTATCGAAGGTGAAGATAGACATCAAATTCATTTATTGCCAAATACGTTGGACGATTTTGTAGAAGAAGAAAATCCTGTACGAGTTATCGATGCTTANTTTTATCGAAGGTGAAGATAGACATCAAATTCATTTATTGCCAAATACGTTGGACGATTTTGTAGAAGAAGAAAATCCTGTACGAGTTATCGATGCTTACGTCGATAGCTTAACCCTAGAAGAATTGGGGTTTCAGGTGTATTCGGGCTCCAAAGCGGGGCAAAAACCTTACCGCCGGGAAGAGCTTCTCAAGCTCTATCTTTACTGTTATATAAACGGCATCCGTTCCTCTCGTAAGATGGAAACTGAAACGAAAAGAAAYATTGAACTGATGTGGCTAATTGGTAAGCTCCAGCCGGACCACGGCACTTTATCTGCTTTCATGAAGWGTAACCAAACGGCCATAAAAAAGCTGTTTAAAGAATTCACCTTAYTGTTAAAAGGTTTCGGGTTAATCGATGGTCGACTTGTCGCGATTGACGGTACAAAATTAAAGGCGAACTGCTCTAAAAAGAAACACTTTAATGACAACATTATCAGTAAGAAGTTAGAKCATATCGATGAAAAAATMGATGCCTATTTGCGCGACTTTTTAACGGAGGASAATTGCCTCAAAAAGCAGGAAATCACGGAAAARTTAAAGGTCTATCAAGAGAGAATGCACGAGCTGCAGGTAATGAAACAAGAACTCAAGGAAACAGGTGAAAACCAGCTTTGTGTTACCGATCCGGATGCCAAATCAATGAAAAACAACGGGAAGCATGAAGTTTGTTTCAATGTTCAAACTGCGGTGGACAGCAAGTATAAATTGATCGTGGACTGCGATACGGTCAATGATGTCAACGATCAAGGGCAGCTGTCTAATAGCTCCACCTGCAGCCGCGTATTCACCTCAAGAAAATAAAACTCTCCCGTTTCCGGATNGAAGTTTGTTTCAATGTTCAAACTGCGGTGGACAGCAAGTATAAATTGATCGTGGACTGCGATACGGTCAATGATGTCAACGATCAAGGGCAGCTGTCCAATATGGCAAAGAAAACAAAACAAGTTTTCCATGATCAAAAAACCACRATTCTGGCCGATACAGGCTATTATAACTAYCTTGAAATCATCGACGTTGTCGACGAAAGCACCGAACTCTTAATTAAGCCGCAGAAGGGAAAGCAAAACAAAGTAGCAAGTGGATTTGATAAAGAGAACTTTGAATATGATGCCATAAGCGATAAATATATTTGCCAGTTGGGTTATGAATTACCTTTCAAATGGAATGGAAAACAAGATGGAAAAGAGTACAAGCGATACACGTGCGAAGCCTTCGATATCTGCGGGCAAAAAGAGTTCTGCACGTCTGCCAAAGGCGGAAGGTCGGTAACCAGGCTTAAAGATGAAGAAGTGATCGAACAGATTGTCGAAAATACACGTAGTCAAAATAATACTTATAAGCAAAGAGCGGCAATCGTTGAGCACCCTTTCGGGACGATAAAACGTCACTGGGGCTATACATACTTTTTAACACGAGGGTTGGCATCAGTAGGCACTGAGACCAATTTGATTTGTCTTGCCTATAATTTCAAGAGAATGATCAAAATAAAGGGCGTGAAGGAGCTCGTACGTCTCTTAAGAGACCGAACTCCTTCGAAATCACATATGTATGACGTTTATTTAAGCAAAATTGCATAAATCCTCATCTTTAAGAGTACATAGAAATCAGTTGTTAGACAGACTGACGTACCGTTCGGTATACAGCGGTTCATGTCATATTCCGCATTTGTTTGTATCTTTGGACACCCTTGCCTTATTAAGCTATGGCTACTACTGCCTTCACCATTCGGGACTTGAACCATAAAGATAGCGCCCCTGCTGGGCGCACGCAGAAAACGTCAGCCATTAATTGGCTGACGTTTTTCAGTATTTATTGGACAAACGTTTCCCGTTAGAATTCATGTAAAACGAATATTTTGGCGGTTGAATAAAAACGAGCGCCTCGGAAAGATGGGGTTGCACACGAGGTCAAAGCCTCAAAAAAACCAATCAGTTACCGGAAATTATTTTCAATCTTTCCTAACCTTACTGCATGCAAATTTGCTGATCTTCATGAAAATTTCAAAAGAATTACTCATACTTGTTATACTTGTTTGGTTTACTTCTTTATTGATTTAGTTATTAGCATCAAAAGTGACCGAACATACTAACCTACATTATCCCTCTTTGCCATCTAACAGATACATTTCATTCGGATTAGGGTTAATTCAAAAAAAACAATGTATATGGTTGTATAATTATACATTTCTCATCAATTCTGAAAATCTATCTCACTAATTTTGAAAATTTTCTCAAAAATTCTGACACCACACACAAGTGTACCAAGCGTTTTAATTCACTGCTGATCCTAATTGCATCGACTATACCCGCAATGATTGCATTGCTTACACCCTTCTATGTTAATTAATGAAGCAGAGCCGCAAGAAGGACATAAATCAGGTGAATCGTTCACCACCTGATATTGGGTATATTCCGCTGTATCCGTTTTAACAGGCGCATTCAATTGCATATCCTGTACGTCTGATGATGCTTCAAACTCAGTCTGCTTTTCCCCGCTTCCGATATGCAGCTCCAGCGACTTGGCTACCGCATCGGCAATTGACTCCACCCGGTTCACGCCAAATCCAATCGCACCCGAGCCGCCGATCCCTTTCAAGTGTTTAATGAGCAGCTTCACCTTATTTCCATGATCGCCATAACGCAGGAACAATGAACATACGCGCCCAAGTGCCTCCGCCATCGCAAAAACATCAGAACCCGCCTTACCCACGTTCAAAAATATTTCGCCCGGCGTGCCGTTCAAGTCATTAATCGTAATATAAGCCATGCCGAATGGCGTATTCATCTTGTAGGTCGCTCCGCGCAGCACCTGCGGCCGGCTTTTATACTGCTTATCGAGCACCTGCTCCGTTTGAACCTTAGCGGTTTCCTCCTTCGACGTTGAAAGCACCTGCACATCGCGGCTGCCGTCCCGGTAGATCGTTACGCCTTTACAGCCGAGCTCGAATGCCAGCTCATAGAGCCGCCCCGTTTCTTCAATTGTAAAATCCGCAGGACAATTCGCAGTTTTCGAGATCGAGCTGTCCACCCAGCGCTGGATCGCTGCCTGTACGCGAATATGATCCTCGGCCGATAAGCTCATCGATGTAACAAAATAATCGGGCAATTCCTCCCCCGGATGCGCATCCTTCCACGCTGCAGCGATAGGAACATATTGCTTATCAAATCCGAGACGGCTCTGACGGAAGTATTCGAATGCAAAATAAGGCTCGATCCCCGTTGAGGTTCCGACCATCGTTCCCGTGCTTCCGGTAGGCGCTTGCGTAATCACCGTTACATTGCGCATGCCCCTCTCGGCAACAGCCTCCCCAATTTCCGGAAACTCCGCAATCATATGCTTCATAAAGCCGCTTTGCACATATTTTTCAGCATCGAATGCTTGAAACGGCCCCTTCTCTGCAGCTATTTCGGTAGAGGCCAAGTAAGCTTCCCGGGCCATAAATCCATATAGCTTATTCAGAAACTCCAACGAGTCCGAACTGCCATACCTGATGCCAAGCTTAATCATAAGCTCCGCAAGCCCCATCGTTCCGAGCCCGATTCGGCGTTCCAGCTTCTGATTGCGTTCATTTTCCGCAAAATGATAAGGCGTCTTCTCGATGACATTGTCCAGAAACCTAACCGACCAACGCGTAACCTTTGCTAGCTCCTCCCATGTGACATCATGCTTTTCCTCATCATAAAACCTGGAGAGATTCACAGCGGATAAGTTGCATACGCCCCAAGCCGGCAAGCCTTGTTCGCCGCAGTTATGAACAACCATACCATTTGCAATTAGTGAATTTGTAACGGACTCAGAAATGTCATATACCTGAACCATTTCCGCAGCCTGAACTGATATCACCTTCGAAGTAAATTTCTCATTTTTACGAGATTGTCGAGAAATTCGTTCAAGTGCCGTTTGCTTCCTTACTATAAATTTAAATCCAATTTCCTCTTTAAATACTGCAATATTATTACCTGTTATTACCAATTTGAATAATGGATTACTTTTATAGATCCGCTGTTCCCCTGTTATTTTTGTGTACGAAAACGATATTTGGTTCTTCTTGTTGCGACTATAAATATGACCATGTATACCGAAATTTAATAACAGGAGTTGAACATCTTGCAGCAACTTTTTCGAAGAAGATGTTAATCGAACCGTTCTATGCATCTCATCCTTGTCATAAACCGTTCCATCAGCACTAAATAATGCTTGCAGGTACGCAACAACAGTCCCCTTTGAGGCAGTAAAAATACATGCAGGAACCTCTTTTTCTCCAGCGGGCACTGCTTTTACACCTAATTTGATCAACTGTTCCCGAAACGCTTTACGCCACCAAAATAAATGACTAGTACCGTTGTCTCTTCTAAACAACTTAGCCTCAGCACCACTAAAATTTTTTCCAGCTTCTACTAGTAGAGGGATGATTTCTTCATCCTCCTGACCGAACACCATTCCGATATCGCCGCGTTTGGAGAGCCAACCATCTCCTGTCAACCATCCTAAAAACATTCCCCATTGTTCCCCGAGAGAGTCATTATCTACAAATTGCCCTTTCCCAGACTGAATATATACTATATCTTCTTGTGTTAACAGCTTTGCTTCTTTCCAGCCATTTGCAGTATAAATGCGATGCTCAGGAGTAACTTTGAGCTCCATCCCGTTGCCCAATATAATTTTCACCGTTTGTTTTAATCCCGTAGGAAATACTTCGGCTAGTCGCATATGAGTTCCAGCGATCTCATAGCTTCGTCCTCCCACGATTTGAGCTTGTTGCACCAATCGGTTATCAGTGACAATATTGAATAACTTATTCCCTACCTTACTGCTTAGATCCTCAATTCTAATCAAACCGAACTCCGTAGATATACGAGTATCCGGATGAAAACACGGATTAGTACTTATAATCGAATTAAAATACCAGCTGTTCGACATTTGGTTGTAATACTCCATGAAGACGATGCCGGGCTCAGCGGATTTCCATGCCGATTCGATGATGGCTTGCCATATCTCCCTGGCGCGAACGGTTTTGTAAAGGATAACCTTTTTGCCAAGGCGCCGCCATTCCTCGATATCCCCCGTCCACAGCTCGTTATATTCCGTTTCCTTCGTATCCGGGAACACAAGCTCCCATTCTAGGTCTTCCTTCACTGCGTGCATGAATGCATTGCTTACACATAGGGATAAGTTCGCATTCGTCACTTGTCCCATCGTTTGCTTGACCGTTATGAACTCCAGCACGTCCGGATGCCAGTCATTCAGCATAATCATTAAGGCGCCTCTTCGGCTTCCGCCCTGCTCGATCAATCCCGTCGTATAACTAAACAAGCCGCCCCATGATACGGCTCCGCTGGATGATCCGTTTACCCCGGCGACAATCGCACGGCGCGGCCGCAGCGATGACAGATTCATTCCGACTCCGCCGCCGCGCGCCATGATCTCGGTCATCTCCATGAGCGTCTTCATGATACCACCCCGGCTGTCCTTGGGCGACGGTATAACGTAGCAATTAAACAACGTCAGCTCCTCGTTTGCGTCTGCCCCGGCTGCGATGCGCCCTCCCGGTACGAGCCTCCAATCATCCAAAATATATCTAAATTTCTCCTGCCATTCCTTCTGCTTATCCGGCTCCGCCTCAACTGAAGCCATCGCGCCCGCAAGGCGGTCCCACATTTCCTCCGGCGTCTTCTCGATCGTGAGCGTAAGCTTCTCCACGCTGGACCGGACTAGCTCTCCGCTTCTTAGTCTTACCGTGACCTCGTTTCCTTCTCGCGCGATCACTTCCCCGACTTCCTTCACAGGAAACTTCGGATCATCCTTTGTCAGAACGAGTACGATATCGCCGACTAGCGTTTTGCTCATATCAGCGTTCTTCAAAGCGTATCGATCCAAAAAGATTTTTTCGCTAAGTCCCTCAAGCCGCTTACCGCCAGACGTCTCCATCGCTGCCGCTTCCTCCTTTGAATTGCCGCGCTTCAAGCATTTATTGAATAACATATGCCAATAACACAATATATGGTGTCATATTACCATTTTACTATACTGTATATAGATTTTCTCATTTATTTACAGCTGAATTTAACGATCCTTCCCGCTTATACGCCTTCTCTTACTCTTTTGCTTGTCCATACTCTTTTTTAGGCGGCTTCTTATTATTATTGGATGAAAAGGCAATACTGATTACAACTTATCCTCTTTACTGCGGAAGGAGCTGCACTAGATGACATTCCCGACAACGCCGCAGGCTGCCTCAGCCGAAGCCGGCCCAGCCTTCGCCACACGTAAGCTGCATCAGCTAGTAGACCTGCAGTGTGACCGAACATGGTTTGAGGAGCTGCAAAATCGTCTGACTAAAGGCGGACCATGGGATGATTGGACTTTATATCAGCTCACCATGGAGGCCGAGCAAGCGAAACGAATTGAAAGCTTCGAGCAATTGCTCTGTCTGCGCTCGCTCCCGTCCTTCGAGCCGATGCCGCATCAAATCAGCACCGCGCGCAAGGTCGTGCATGAAATGGGCGGCCGCGCGATTCTAGCCGATGAGGTCGGACTTGGCAAAACGATAGAAGCCGGGCTCGTCCTTAAAGAATATATCGTGCGAGGGCTGGCAAAGCGCGTCTTAATTCTAGTTCCCGCCTCCCTTGTCCTTCAATGGGTGCGCGAGCTTAATCAGAAGTTTGGCATATCCGCCGTTGCCCAGAAGAAAGAGCATACATGGGGATATGACGTCGTCGTCGCCTCTATCGATACGGCGAAGCGCGAGCCGCACCGCGAGCTTGTGCTCGGAACAGACTACGACTTAATCATTATCGACGAGGCGCATAAGCTGAAAAACAAAAAAACCTCAAACTATCAGTTCGCTAATCTGCTGCGCAAAAAATATTGCCTGCTGCTAACGGCTACGCCGATCCAGAACGATATGGATGAGCTATTCAATCTAATCACGCTGCTTAAGCCAGGCCAGCTGGGCGGGCAAAGTGATTTTGCCGCCAACTTTGTCGTCGACAAGCGGATACCGAAAAATGAAGATCAGCTGCAGGAAGCTTTGTCGGGCATTATGATTCGCAATCGGCGCGGCGACGGCGGCATCCATTTCACGAAACGCTTTGTCAAAAATATTCCGCTTACGCTGTCGGAGGAAGAGAAAGCGCTGTACGATGCGGTCACCGGTTTCGTGAAGGAGCGCTATGAAGAAAGCGGCGGCGACTTATCCAGCATGCTCTCCCTCGTCACGCTGCAGCGCGAAGTATGCAGCAGCCGCGATGCCGTATTTTTAACGCTCGTAAACCTGTTTAAGAAAACGGCGGAGGACTCCCCGATGCGTCCGAAAATATGGGAGCTCGTAGAGAAAATACGCAATATCAAAGCAAATACGAAAGCGGAAAAAGCGATGGAGCTCGTTAAAGAAATGAATGACAAGGTCATCATTTTCACGGAGTACCGGGCGACGCAGGAATATTTGCTGCAGTTTTTCCGCGCGCAAAATATGATCGCCGTTCCCTACCGGGGCGGCATGAACCGCGGCAAAAAGGATTGGATGATGGACTTGTTCCGCGGACGGGCGCAAATCCTGATCGCTACGGAAGCTGGCGGCGAAGGCATTAACCTGCAATTTTGCCACCATATGATTAACTTTGATCTGCCCTGGAACCCAATGCGTGTGGAGCAGCGGATTGGACGCGTGCACCGGCTCGGGCAGAAGGAAGACGTGAAAATTTACAATCTGTGCACTATCGGCACAATCGAAGAGCACATCGTTAATTTATTGCATGAGAAAATCAATCTGTTCGAGCTTGTTATCGGAGAGCTTGATCATATATTGGAGCGCTTCGAGAAGGGTGACGGCTCGCTGGAGAAGCGCCTTGCGAGGATGCTGCTTGAAGCCGGCAACGAAACGGATTTAAAGCAGAAGATCAATCATCTGGGCTCCTCGCTTAGCCGTATTCGGGAAGAGGTGGTCACGGGAGAGAGTCCGCTGCCAGCCAGTCCCGATCTGCTCGTAAATTTGGATTCGCTTGGACAAACCGTGGAGGTGCAGCCTTGAACGAGAAGCAGGTGCACAAATTCGTAAACCGTTACTTAGAAGCGACAGAATGCTCGATATTAGAAAAATCGCCAAATCATTTTACCGTTAAGCTTTCACCTCTTGCCGACCGGGAATTGACGAATCGGCCTTATTATTGGAGCTTCGTCGACCGGGTCGGCGCCGAGCCGGAGACAATGACTTACTTGTTTGTTACCGACAAGAACAAATATGACGCTGCCGAGGAAATGAAAAAAGAGGCTGCCGCTCAGCAGGATGCAGCCGTAAATGCTCAGGATGCGGCCGCGGATGCCGCTCTTGGGCGATCGCTCGGCTTCATGCACGGCAGCCTGTCCGCACCGGCCCGCGTTCCGCGCGAGGACTTGTATTTTGGCGCCCGCAAGCTGGATATGCTATTCGAAGCGGCGAAAGTGAAGGGCAGCTTCGTTTATTTGTTTCAGGAGCCGGATAAGCGCAGCAGCAATCCCTTCGCCTCCACGCCTTATACCGCATGGCTGGGCGTCAATATGAGGGTCGAGTTTGCTTGCGACCGCAAGCGCGAGGAAATTCATAGCTACGGCATCTCGCTTGCGACCGGTCAATGCGTAGAGAATTTTTACGACCGGTTGCTCACTTATAAGCTTTCACCGCGCCTGCCAGCCAATATCCACATCACCAAAAACGGCCTGTCCTTCAACAAGGCGCTAGGCATCGTGGAGCAAGCGCTCGAGCGCAAGCTGCGCAGCTATGATTACAGCTGGGCTGAAGACGCCTCCGCAAGACTTGCGGAAGAGCTAGAACGGATAAGCGGCTATTACGAGCCGCTTATCCGAAATGGGCCTGTAGAAAATAAACCGGCAATCGAGGAGCAATTCACGCAGCGGCAATCCGAAATTTTGTGGCAATATGAGCCTCGTGTGACTGCGTCCGCCATTAACTGCGGCATCTTTCATCTGGAGGGCATCGATTGACGCAAATTAGACGATTTCCGCAGCTAAACGTCAAAAAAAGGCTGTACGCTGCCCTCCATCGCGCGACAGGTTGTAACAGCCTTCTCAAAGCATGTCCCTTACAATAGCATGGAGGTGATAAAATATGCGAAAAAAATTTGTAAAGCTGACAGCAGCATGCGTATTAACCGCTATTGTCATGTATGCCGGAGGATTGCAACCGCAGCCTGCCTCTGCCATTGACAATAAAGAGGTCATCGAGTCCCTACAGCAGCAAGCACAGCGCTGGGTGGACGAGCTGGCTGTACAGCCTTCTTTTGCAGCATGGAAGCAGTCGTCACTCGATATTTCTCCGATTGGGCCTGGTACTCATAGCTGGCTGGTAATCGTAAAGCAGGACAATAATACGGTTGGCTATCTCGTTGTCCATGCTGTGGAGTCAGGCGGTTTTCAATTAGGCGAATACGGGACAAGCAGCCACCCGCTATTCGATGAGCATACGCTTTCAAGGTCGCTTAATCAGCTAGAGCTATTGCAGCCCGCCTCCAAAGTCGAAGCCCTTTATGTTCACCCGCTGCTCGCTGCTTGGAAGGTAACGGCGGAGCAGGATACTTATTATACAGATGCGGCTAGCGGCGAATTGCTGCCTGCCCAGCCGAGCGATTGGCTCGCTGCCTCATCCATAAAGCTAATTAACGCGGAACAAATGCGCATATCGGACCATGCAGTCCTTTTAAAGCAAGTAACACTGCCCTCCTTCGATGCGTACGCGAGAATGCCTTGGTTAACAAAGCAGCCTCTGTCATTAAGCGTAAGCTCCTACATGCCTCTTTTTGCCAAAATAAACAACAAAGAACAGCTTCGGTATACCGCTGAGCTGTTCGATGGTCAGATGCTTTATGTTTGGTCTGTTGTCGGCTACAACAAATGGGATACCGGCCATATTTACGTCGCACTCGAAGCTGGCGGGGATGGCACAGACCGCCGTTATATTCCGCTCCAGCTTCTCATCGAGCTTGGCCGCTTTTACCGGTGACGCTCAACGCGCCCCCGCCACCACAGCATAATGCTCATTGGACCATAGCCGAACCAACGCGTCAGCCAAGGCTCTCTACGCGCTTTGGCCGACGTTCTTATTTGCTTCCTTTCTTCCCTCGGCGTCTCCAAATAGGTCACAAGCTGCTCTGTCATATATTTTACGTACTCATCGCCCTTTGCCATTTGCTCCACTCCCTTTAAATCCGATTGAGATAATGATGTTATAAAGTTTGCCCTGCAGCATTCGAATATAAACATGCATGAGTTTTCCTCCAAACAGCCACGCTAACGTTATGTCAAAGTGATCTGGAGGAACCCTCATTATGTTTTGGAAATTGGTACTTGTCTTTATCGCGTTAAGCTTTGCTGTTATTAACAGTAACAGCCCGTCCAGCGCGTCTGCATGGCCTCTACTGCCGGTAGGAACCGATCAGGACTGGGCGCTACCGTCTACCGTCGTCATCATTGATGTTGGGCATGGCGGTATTGACGGCGGAGCCTCCTCGGCCGATATTCTGGAAAAGGACATTAATTTAGCTGTCGCCCGCAAGCTTTATTTCACGTTACGCCGCCAAAACATCCCCACCGTGCTTAACCGAACCGGCGACTACGCGCTAAGTGAAGATAACCGCTGGCACATAAGCCGCTCCAGACATCGCAAGGATTTGTCGCAGCGCCGCCAGCTTACCGAGGAAATTGAGAGCGAGCTGCTCGTTAGCCTGCATGTGAATTGGTCGAAGAAGAGCTCTCAGCATGGTCCGCTCGTACTGCATCAGAACAATGGGGAAAGCTCCTTGCTTGCTTTCTGCATTCAGGATGCGCTCAACCGACAGCAAAATACAGCCTTCCTCCCGCGGGAAGGAAAGCCGTTTTATTTGCTCAACCGGGTTCAGCAGCCAGCCGTAATCGTTGAGATGGGCTTTATTAGCAGCGAAAGGGATCGCAAGATGCTAACCGACCCTCATCGTCAACAGGAGGTTGCGGCAGCAATCGCCTCAGGAATTAGGCAATACAAGTGGATCGTTCATTGAACCGCCGCGAATAAGCGCCGTCAGCTTCACGAACTGCACGTTAGTTTGCATGACGGGAATGGATTGCTGAAGGACAGATGCTGTCTTTTTGCCCGGTGGACCTACATGCCCAATCGTGATGCAGCTAATGTGCGACTCCAAATACTTTTGCAGTACCCTGATTTGTTTGGAAATATGCTGTACGGTATAGACGTCATCGAGAAATACATCGTTTGAAACGATCGGAACCTGAAGCTCTGCTGCGATTTTGGGGACAACTGTCTTATAGGACGTTCGGCTATCGAGAAAAAACAGCCCGCGTTCCTTGCAGACGCCAAGCACGATGCGCATCATTCTCTCGTCGGACGTCACCTTCGAGCCCATGTGATTATTCATGCCGATTGCATAAGGTACATCATTAATCGCATCCTCCACACGTTTGCGAACTTCCTCATCACTCAAATCTGTCGTTAACGCGCCCGGACCCAGCCACTTCTTTAGTCCTTTATTCGGCTCCATCGGCATATGGACAATCACGTCGTGACCGAGTCTATGCGCTTCCTCGGCATCCTGCTTCGTAGTCGGCATGAACGGCATAATCGCTGCTGTAATTTGGATCGGCAGCTTCAGCATCTCCTTCGTACCGTCCATTCCATTGCCGAAATCATCGATAACGACCGCCACCGTCCGCCGCCCTTGCTCCTCATCGGCCGCATTCATGTGAAATGCCGATGACTGCGCGGATACGGCATCATTGCCGACCGGACTTCCAACTCCTAGTAGAATCGTCATAAACAAAACGGTCATTACCATTTTAACGGCTTGCTGCTTTCCTTTATAACGATCAGCCCGCTTGTACCTTTCTGTGTCACAATCCTGCTGTCTACTCAATTTATGCTCACATCCCTCACCGTTTACTATCATTGTTTGTGAAGGAGCTGTAAAATATGCTTGAAGCAAAGAAAAAAGGCCCTATATTGGCCTTTTGCATTCGATTTTGAGTTTTATTGCATTTTCCTTACTAGGTCATTAATAATATGCTCTAAAGTTATATTTCTGCAGCAAAGGTTACCTTTCCGTTTTCCAAGGAAGCAATTCTTGCCAAAGCATGAACGAGGTAACCGTGCTCGTTCAACTTTTTCCTGCCCGGTTGAAACGCCTTCTCGATGACGATACCGATGCCGGCTACTTGAGCTCCTGCCTGCTCGACAATTCTCGCCAAGCCGATAGCCGCATCACCATTGGCAAGAAAGTCGTCAATGATAAGCACCCGATCCTCCGCTGACAGAAACTTACGCGAAACCGTAATTTCACACTCCTCCTGCTTCGTGAAGGAGTACACTTTCTCCATATAAAGGTCATCCCCCAGCGTCAGCGACTTGCGCTTGCGCGCAAACAGCAGAGGTACGTTCATTTGCAGCGCAGCCATGACAGCAGGCGCAATTCCCGAAGATTCCAGCGTAAGCACCTTCATAATTCCTTCCGCCTCGAATAGCGAGGCAAAGGCCTGTCCAATGCTCAGCATAAGCTGCGGGTCAACCTGGTGATTGAGGAAGGAATCGACCTTCAGTACATTCTCGTTTAGGACAATGCCTGCCTCCAAAATTTTTTGCTCTAATTGCTTCACAGCTTATCCCTCCATTTTATAAAATAATTTATTAAGATCATGTTGACTATCCCATCTTACTTATGATAAGATACTTTTTGTGAAACAGGTTATGCGGTCGTGGCGGAATTGGCAGACGCGCTAGATTCAGGTTCTAGTGGTGTAACAGCCGTGGAGGTTCGAGTCCTCTCGACCGCATCCTTAAAGGAATTATAGTCTATTCTAGACGATATTAAATCTAGTGGTCAATATTTGACATCAATTCGTAAATCCAAACCACTTCATTATCATGGCCTTAAGTTCATGATAATGAAGTGGTTTTTTTGTTGCTTATATTTATAGTTTTTGAATGCCCGCGCGTTACAGAAAAAATGAAAAAAGACCCTACTAATAAAAAGCAGAGTCCCTTTCGGCGGAGAAATCAACAGACTTCTCATATTTGAGTAAGAAAGGCGATCCCATCAACAGACGGGACATATTTGTAAAATCATTTAATCATACGCGTATGCCGTTGTCAATTAACCTTTGTTCCGTATCCTGGACTTTTTTCCGCAAAGCATTTATTTCATTACTCATACGTTTAATGGTTCTAACGCTTTTCCGATTTTTATGAACCGATTCATTATACAATTTATATACACCTGTTGAAACCATTATTTTTTCGTTAATCTCATTCATTTCGCGTGTAAGTGTGGCTAGACAGCTTTGACCAAGTCTTGCTTTGCTGACCGTTACAATATTCCCGAGTAAAATATATCCCGACAATGTTTTTGTCATACCGTTTTCCGAATAACGATAGGTTCCCAAAATCGGCACAGTCACTCTTGGTGTTCCGGCAGCGCTCGTGATGGGAGCAACAATCGTATTTGCTGAATGAATATTTCCATCGTCATTTTGAATAATTAAACAAGGTCTGTACTTCTCTTCTTCACTTCCTACGCCTCTGCCCAAATAACAATTGTAAACTTCTCCCCTTCTGAGAGCTCTTGTTCTTGTCTTTACAGCTATTTTATCCAAGTATGTCATACTTTTAAACCAATCCAAATACTGTTCCAAACGTGAAATTCGAATGGTCATATCACTGATCAGCCTCCCTTAGTCCTGTATCAATCGACATATGGGGAGTATTTTCCGCCAAACCATATTATATACCTAAACGCTTCGGAAGCAGTTGTACGCTGCTCCGAACAGCGTCGGCGAGCGTGGAGAGAACGGGACGATGCTGTTTGAGCAACGTGGAAATGACGCTGCGCATACGGGCAAATCGCTTTGCGCCGGAGACGGTTATAAAAGCAGAGGAATGATTTCGCGTTCTTTGACGATTCGTTTTATCTGCGTCTGCCGAACTTTTTCTTGTTAATCTTCTTATTGATTTTGATCGCGCTTTGACCGCCTTGCTCATCGTTCTTCTTCCCGGCGATTCCGCTTCTCCCGTTGCCGTTGGCAAACTGGGAAAATTTATTCGCCGTTCTTCCGTGAACGGCCGTCTGACCGCCTTGATTCGAATTTGCCCCCACATTGCGGTTGATCTGCCCTCCGCCCTCCGCTCTTTGTTCGATGTGTACATTATTTCGGATAATAATGAAATTAATGGTGATACCGTTCTTCCGCTGCTTGTAATCTCTCATCTCAATCCCTCCAATCTACCAATCTATTAGCAATTTATGTGAAGAGAATGAATTTGCTTGTGTACTTGTCCGGTTTAGGAAAAACCCGATCATACAAGCAGAAACGACTTACGTCGTCCTTGTTACAGGACGAACCGTTTCGAGGGTGGAAGATAAGCGTCAAACTTATAAATCGAGGTCTTTCGAAGATGAACGACCGCGTTTACAAGGTAGGTTTTCGCCAATAGGAAAGTTCATCTCGCTTTAATGCTTTAGCGAATTTTATACTTTCCTATGTGGTAGGAGTGAAACTTATAAATTCTTATATAGCAAAAAAATCTCCCGTAATCTACGGGAGACCTGAGCAGAAACAAAAAAACAATAAGTAAAATTAACTCCAAGAGAGTCAAGTTCACTTATTGTCGACATAACGTATTGATTCTCAGCTTTTAATCGCAGAAAGCTGCTGCTATGTGCTGCTTTTTACAAATATTTATTTATGTAGCATCTTCAAAAGGCTTCACACGGGCCTCCGATGCCGGCGCGTAGCTGTAAATGCGGCTCAGCTTCACCACTCTGCGATTTGGCCGGCGAATGACAACCGAAGACTCATCCCATGCGACCACAATACCGTGCACATCGTTAACTTCCATCTCATCACGCACAACCCTAACGGTTTCACCGCTTACCCGGAACCGATCCAATTGTTCCTCACTTATCACTTCAATTCCCTCCTGGTTGTATGCCCCGGCCATACTGCTATGGAAAAACCCCAATGATTGCTTGCGCAAGTCATTGAGGTTTATTTCTAATTCCGGCAAAGCCATTTATTCAATCCTAACCTGCATGCTCTTTGGCATCATTGGTTTCGTACCATTCATCCAGCACCCGCGAAGACATCACTCGTTTACCGATATATTCGCTCTGACGGTCCGTGAATTGCTCCCGCCATTCAATAGTCAATTCGTCGCACAGCTTCACAATCGTAAGCAGCTCCGACCACGCTACATAGCGCTTGTACCAAAAAAACTGTGGATGCTCAATCATATAAGGATACAAATCATCAAATTCCGTATGTTTACAATCTAGTGCACGCTCAAAGTGGACTTTCGCGTCGCTAAGCTTCGTATACATAAATTCTGCAGACATTTCCCCCATAACTTGTGCCTCCCCTCGATCACTTCTGTATCATTATAAGCCATAATGCCGAATGGGAAAAGAGTATTCCTACTGGAACATCTTACTCAAATTTTATTTCACCGTTATCAAGCGATGAAATGCGAACGAGCGGCTCCACTCGGATACCTTGTTCCCGCAATGTTCTTCCGCCGGCTTGAAATGACTTCTCGACGACAACGCCAAGACCGATTAACGTTGCGCCCGAACGCTGAATAATTTTGATTAGTCCGCGTGCTGCATCGCCATTTGCAATAATGTCATCAATAAATAGTACACGATCTTCTGCCTTTAGAAACTGTTTTGACACCATAATATCGGTAACCATGCCTTTTGTAAAGGATGGTACGCGCTCCAAATAGGCGTCCGGATCAGCGATTAACGTCTTCTTGCGGCGCGCGAACACGAGCGGCACGCCAAGCGTGTAGGCCGTGGCAAAAGCTGCGGGGATGCCCGAAGACTCCACCGTAATGACTTTCGTAATACGCTCCTCTGCAAAGCGTCTCGCGAATTCTTGTCCCATTTCCATCGTCAAAGCAGGGTCGACCTGGTGGTTGATCAATGCATCCATCCGCAGCACGTTATCCGACAATACAGATGATTCTGCTAAAATACGTTGTTTTAAGCTCTCCATCTTTCATTACCTCCACCAAAATCCTTTTCGTTAACGTACCATAGGTCAGGCAAAAAGTGCAACCCTATCGAAGGGTTCTCCACAAAACCAAAACAATTGCGAAGATTTCCAAGCAATAATTTCTAATCTACGGAAAAAAGGAGCAACTATTTCCATATTTTCTCGTCTAATAAAGGAGAACAACTGCAGCTGCTGCCATTAAGTAATATACTATATTCATGCATTTATAAATACATGTCCCAATTCCATTATACGATATAACGAAAGGAGTGCAGGCCATGAACACTTCGAGAATAGATACGACTAAAGTTGCAATGATAATGGGAGTATCTGCGCTTGTCATCCTGCTTGCCGGCTGTCAAAGCTCGGCGACAGCTCCTCCCGTTTCCTATATAAGCAGCCCGGCTCCTGCCCAAACCGGGAAAAACCCTGCGCCCGACAGCCCTCAAAAAACGTATTCGGAGCAGGCTGACAACGAGCTTCAAACGGATGTGCCAAGCTCGAACCGCGTCGATACGACTAGCGATACGAGTGCCGAAACATCTACGATTCACAAAACCGGTGATACGAAAGCAACGGTAAAAACCCAAAGCAAGGATGCATCCTGGTCCGCAGATTCGCCGAAGCTCCAAGGCATTTCGATCGGCGATAGCGATATAACGGTGAATCAGCTTTACGGAAAGCCCGCAGACAGCTACACGCTTAATGAAGAGAACGAAACGATAAAGGTGCTTGAATTCGAAGGCTTCGCAGTTGGGATCAATGATCACAAAAAAGTTCAATATGTCGAGGTTTATGGCAAAAGCATCTCCGCAGGACTCAGCGGCCTGCGAGTTGGAAACGATCCCGAGACGGCGCTGCGAGCGCTTGGCAAGCCGGAAAAGCAAACAGCATATTTACTTATTTACGAAGCAGAGGGAGCGCTGCTTAAGCTTGATCTTGACCCTGCGCATAACGAAATCGTCTCCATCAAGCTGCTCTCGCTCAGATAATGGCTTTAAAGAAAACAGCAATTGTAATGAGCATGGACATCAATCGGACTCCTGACGATAGCTTTATAGCGTCCTAAAATTTTGAAAAAAGTCATGCCTGTCCCCGTTTGGACATACCTTCTTAATATAGAGGGCCATCGAACGGAGGAAGGTAGACGATGTGGAAACGTTTAGGAAAGATGCTGCAAATCGCTTCGACCTACATGGGGACGGTCGTAGGGGCCGGCTTTGCCACCGGTCAAGAAATATTGCAATTTTTTACCCGCTTCGGTTATTGGGGCACGTTCACGATTGCTCTGTCTACCGTGTTGTTCATCTGGCTGGGCACGAAGATGATGCTCATTGCCAGCGAAATTAGGGCAAAATCCTATGAGGATTTAAATAAGTTCTTATTCGGTGACAAGTACGGGCGTCTCATCAGCCATTTTATGCTTGTCGTGCTTCTAGGCGTAACGGCTGTTATGCTCGCTGGCGCAGGCACTATTTTTTATGAGCATTGGAATATTTCCTATCAATCGGGTCTGCTTATTACGATAGCCGCATGTTACTTTTTGCTGCGCAAAGGGATGAATGCCATTCTGACGGTTAATGCTATCGTCGTCCCGATCATGCTTTTATTCACGGCGCTCATCATGATCGATACGTTCCAAACACCGGGCGCAGATAAGTTCTATAAGCTGTCGAGCGATTATTCCATTTGGGCCGCATGGGCTTCGCCATTTCTGTACACGGCCTTTAATCTCTCGATGTCGCAGGCTGTGCTCGTTCCGCTTGGAGCAGAAATCCGCGACCGCAAGCTGATCATTGCCGGCTCCTGGATCGGCGGCATCGGCATCGGCTTTATGCTGCTTGCCGGACATATCACACTTTCCGTACATATGCCCGGCATTCAGCAGTTTGCCATACCGATGGGCGGCATCGCCAGGCAGCTTGGACCCAGCGTTCAATTTATTTATATTTTTATTATTTTCGCGGAAATCTTCACGACGCTTATCGCTGATATATACGGGCTCACCCTTCAGCTCCATGAGCGGTTGAAATGGGCCCGCAGCCTGATTGTCCTTCTCATCCTCGCTATTTGCTATGTAGCCAGCCAAATCGGGTTTGGCACGCTGCTCTCGACACTTTATCCGTTATTCGGATTGATCAGTTTCGGCTGGCTTATCCTGATTATCCGCAAGCGGGTATCGCTTAACTAGCTGTGCTGGATTTTTTAAAAAAAATCATTAAATTTGAAGGAGCACGGCGTCTTTGCAATGAGCAAGCATAGCGTCCCGGACATGCTCATGACAGGTCATCACAATAATTTGCCTTTCGCCGGATAGCTCCGCCAGCAGCTTCGTAACGGCATGCAGCCGCTTTCGGTCAAAATTGACGAACACATCATCCAGCATAAGCGGCAGTTTGGCCCCGCGCGAGGCTTCTTCCGCCAAAGCGAAGCGCATCGCTAAGTACACCTGCTCTGCCGTCCCCCTGCTTAACATCGCGCTGTCAATGAGACGGCGCTCCGAGGATTCAAGTCTTATCCCGGGCTCTCCCGGCGTCGTCAGCACCCGGATATATTTGCCGTCCGTCAGCTTCGCGATCATCCGAGATGCATTGCGGAGAACGACAGGCTGGCGCTCTTCCTCATAGATCCTTTTCGTTCGGCTTATTAACGCAGCGCTTACCGAAAGGACTGCATAACGCTCCGCATCCGTCTCCAGCTGCGCAACCGTCATTTCTTTCTCGGAAACGAGCCTTTGGTGCTCCTCTTCCTTCAGCAGATGATCGAGAGACTGATGCAATCTTCCCCGCTGCTCAAGCTGCTCCCGCTTCTGCTCCTCCAGCTTATCAAGCTCAGCCTGCGATCGTGCTTGCAGCGCTTGAAGCCGCTCATCATCATATGTCCCATACAGCTCCTCCAGTTCGGCAATCGTTTCCTCCGGCATACCTGCCGTCATCTCCAGCTCAAGCTTAGACAGCTCAAGCTCAAGCTCCTGCAGGGAGCGGCGATGCTCGAGCGCCAGCTCATATTGCGTTTCACTTGAAAGACCTGCCGCATCCATTTGGAGGGCGATTTGCTGCTGCAGCTCTTGCAATCTGAACTCGTCAGCTTGCCTTGCCATGTGCAGCTCCTCACGGCGCGCGATGATGCCGAGCGCCTCCTGCTTTGCTGCGGCGTGCCGGCGCGTCTCGGCATGCAGCAGCCGCAAAGCGAGCACCGGGTCAGCGGGCAGCTGAGCGGCAGCTTCCTCGAGATGCGCGCACAATTCGGCAGCCTGCTTAGCGAAAGCGGCCAGCTGTTTGCCTGCGGCGGCTTGCTTCGCCGCAAGCCGGTCGTATTGCTGCAGCCGCTGCATGGCTTGCTCGGCAAGCTCGAATGCTTCGAGCGCTGCTGCCGCCGACATGCCCGCGGGCAACGAGCGTGCTGCCAGCCAGCCGGCCCATTGCCGGGCGGTGGCTTGCCTTGCTTGCGCAGCGGCGGCGGCGGCCTCGCTGCGTCCTGCAGCGTGCGCGCGCAGCCGCTCCAGGCGGCGGGCGAGCTCGCTGCAGTTGTCGATGAGGCGCTCGCTGTTTTGCAGCGTCTCGAGACGGGCTTCGACTGCGGCGCGCAGCTGTGTGCGCGCCTGTTCGGCTGCGAGCAAGTGCTCAGCCGAGCTGTGATGCTTCGCGGCAAGCAAAGCTGCCGCCGCCTCTTGAGGCTCATACACCATAGCCTCCAGCGCTTGATGCACACGCATCTCCCTTTCGCTTAGCGCTGCATCAGCCGTTCCAATTGCCGTATGTAAGACTCCCCGTCCTCTTCCACGCCCTTGTCCGCGCAGCCGCTCACCATTCGCGTCTGCCGCATGGACTGCGCTGCGGCTCCGCAGCAGCGCAGCGATAATGAACGCCAGCGCTGCTCCCGCCAGCGCCAGCGCAGCAAGGCCCGCTCCGCCGGCAGCGCCGCTGAGCGCGGCAGCCCCCAGCGCGAGCGCGGCTCCGCCAGCGCCTGCCGCCGCAGCCCACAGCAGGCCGGCTCCGCCTCGGCCCGCTGCTGCCGCGCCGCGGCCAGCCGCATCGCTTCCGTTCGCGCCTGCGGCGGCTCCGGCAGAGCGCGCCCGCTCGAGCTCCCACTCGCGGAGCGCGCTATCGAGGGCGTTCCACGCCCCCTTCAGCGCATCCCGCGTGTGCGGAAGCACCTCAAACCCTACGCCGCCAGCCTGCCCTTGCCTGGCCGTATCGCGTTCTACAGCTGATCTTGCTTCCTCCCATGCGCGGCTTGCTTCAAGCTCCTGCTGACCCAGTGTCTCCAGCTCAGCCGCGAACCGTTCCTCCGTCCGCAGCTGCTCGAGCTCCTGCTGCCTTGCGCTCCTTACATAATCGCGGTCGGCGACGGTTACATGGAGCTCCCTTAGCTGCCGCTCCGTCCACTCCGGCGCAATGCTGCATACCAGCCTCGCAATCTTCTCGTCATGCTCCCTCAGCTCCGCATCCAGCTCAGCGCTATCCTGCTTAAGCTTTCGCATGCTATCCGACGTTTGAAGCAATGCCTCCGTTTCATCCCCGATACGGATCAGCCGCTCGTCGCAGCTAACCGCCTCAAGCTGAAGCTCCAGCAGCATGGCTTTCTGCCTATGCTTCTCGATCTCCTCGCGAAGCTCCGCCCGATGTCTGAGCAGCTCCTCCCAGCTTTTCTCCGCATGCAGCGGAAGGCGGGCAGCGTAGGCGATTCTCTCGCGCTCTATCAACAGCTTCTGCTTTCGAATCCAAAGCGGCCTAGCCGAGCATGCCTTGTTCAGCAGCTTCTGACGAGCCTCTCTCGCAGGCAGCTCCTCCGCAAGCCATTGAAGCCATTCATCAAGCTTCGCCGTCTGCTGCGTCAGCTCATTGTACGAGGCGATTGCATCCTCCCGTTTCCGCAGCGAGGTTTCGAGCTGCTCGAACGTTTTCAGCTGCCGGTTAATTTGCTGATTCGTGCCGCGAGGCTTGAATAGAGACTCCATTTCCTGTGCTAACCGCTTCTCTGCTGCCGCAATCGTTTTGCCGCTGTCCCAACCCGCCTGGTACAAATATCGTCCGAGCTCATCACTGGACAACGCGCCCACTTCCTGCAGCTCGGTAAGCGTGATTGCAAACAATTGCCGGTACAGCCTTTCGCTGACGCCTCCAAGAAACTTCCGCTCCCAATCCGCTTGGGTGAGCACTGCGCCTTCCGCAAAAGCGGCTTCAGCAGCATCGAAAGTCGAATCCAAACGATCTTTCAACAGCCCGTTTCCGCTCGGCATATGACCTAATCCGCGCAGTCTAAGCTTGCCTGAGCCATCAGCCGCATAACGCTCAACCACGTACTGCTCATCCGCCGCATCCCGAAAAAACAACCGGCCTCCGTGTTTGCCGCCATTTACAGGCTCCTGCCGCTCATTCGGCTGCCCGCGTTTGGCGAAGCCGAAGAGCATCGATCGGATAAAGCCGAACATCGTGCTTTTGCCCGCTTCATTCGGACCGTACACGATGATCACGGACGCATCGAGCGGAACCTGCTGCCCATACAGCTGTCCGAAACCGTCAATCTCAGCCTTCAAAAGCTTCATGCTTCATCGTCATCTCCTAAAGGTTGTCGTATAAGCCTAGTGCTTAAGGATCATCAGTCCTGATCATTTCCATGGATGGTTCCAAGCGTAAGCTCCCGCGCCAGCACCAGCCAGCGCTCCGGCAGCTCGTCCCATTTGTCCTTCATAAGCCTGCCCAGCTTCGGATGACTAGCAAGCGGGCTCACCGCGTCTCTTGCAAAATCCCGCCACAGCGTCTTATCCCCTGCTAATGCGGCGCTGAAGCGATACATCTCCCCGGCGAAGCTGTCCTCTGCTGCAAGCTCCCGCCAATTGAGCTCAGCTCCTGTATGCGCCTCAAGCCCGTACACAAGTACCCACGGTTCGCCGGACGAATACGGTCTTCCCTCCTGAAGCTGCTCAAGCAGCGTTCGAATGACCGTTGGTTCGGTCAGCCTCTGATGCAGCGGGCCGCGGCCGGTCAAGCAAAGACGAAGCATGACGGAACGGCCTTCAGCCTCGGCCAAAATCCGGTCAATCTCTGCGTCGAGCTGCTGTAAAAGCTCTTGCTCCGAGCTAACCGCAGCTATGGAACAGCTATGCTCGAACCAACGCACCTCATCTAGCGGCAAAAAGGTCAGCAGGGTAGCTCTCGCTGCCGTCACATCTACGATATAGCAGCCCTTCGCTCCCGTTTCGCGAGGATTTCTTCCCTGCGTATTTCCGGAATAAACGACATGCGGATATTCATGCATCACTTTTCGGTGATGGATGTGGCCAAGCGCCCAGTAATCGAAGCCTTTGCCGCCAATTAGCTCGTCCAGCGCGCATGGCGCATATGGGTCATGTGATCCGTCGCCGTCGACGTTGCCGTGCAGCAGCGCGATGTGAAACGGCGCCTCGGGCTGAATAAGGTACCCCGCTGCCACATTTTCCGTCACCACGCGCGTACCGTACGATCTGCCGTAAACAAAAGCAGCCAGCTCACCGCTTTTACGGTAAGCCGGCCGATATTCCATTTGATCCGCTCCAAAAACATAGACGTTCGACGGCAGCTTTAGCGCTGCCCGCGCGCCATTTAGCGGATCATGGTTTCCATGAATGACGTACACGGCAATTCCATGATCTTCCAGCTTCTCCCACTCCCGAACGAGCATGAGCTGGGCCCGCAGCGAGCGATCGGCTTCATCAAACAAATCGCCGGCCAGAACGATAAAATCCACTTGCTCGCGAATAGCGGCTTTCGTTAATTGCCGCAGCGCCGCGAAGGTTGAGTCCGTCAATGCCTCTTTTACGTGGTCAGGCGCCTTTACAAGCCCGCGGAACGGACTATCCAGATGTAAATCTGCTGCATGAATGAATCGAAAGGGTACCGACATTCCAAAACCACCTGTCCGATAGAGTGAGCCGTTATTCCGGCTTCATATGGATGTAAACTTTTTTCAGCTGTGCAATCACGCGTTGCAGCGAGTACACCTTTTTCGCCTTATCCCACCCTGCTCTAGCCAAATTATACCGGTACACCGGATCGGTTACGACCTTCTCGAGCGCGTTGGCCAGCGCTGCCGGATCCTCCGGCGGTACCAGCAAGCCATTGACTCCGTCTTCGATTTGCTCGGCAATGCCCCCTACGTTCGTGCCCACGAGTGCAAGCCAGCACAATGCCGCCTCCGCGAATACGGAACCGAACGCCTCCGCCCGCGACGGCAGTACGAATACGTCAAAAAATGGCATAAATTCCTCAGGATGCAGCATGTAGCCGTAAAAGATGATATCGTCATACAAGTCGAGCTGAACGGCTAATGCCTCAAGCTCCTCTCGAATCGGTCCGTCTCCAATAATATGCAGAACAAACGGATGGCCCTTCTTCTTAAGCTCCGCGCATGCATGCAGCAGCACGTCGAGCCCCTTCGCCGGGACAAGCCTGCATACCGTTATAAGCTGAGTAACCGCATTTTCATGGGCGATCGGCTTAAATCGTTTTTCATCAAAGCCGTTCGGGATCACCTTAATCCGTTCCGGATGCTTGATATAAGGGGCTATGTAGGAACGAAACGACTCGGATACCGTAAGCAAATGATCCGCCTTCGCCTCCAGCTCCCCGTAAATACTCATTAGAAATTGATGCTCCGGACCGCCGTCTTTAATTTTCCCGTTCAAAATAAGCTCGCGCTCATAGCTGGAGTGAATCGTCACCACTAGCGGCGTATCCGGAAAAAGCTGCTTCATGACGAGCGCCGCAATCGGATGATGAGCATGTATAATATCGTACGGCTTGCTGATGCGCATTTTCGTCCACCATACGTAGTCTTTATAGGTTTGTATATATTTATCTACAATCAGGTTTCCGCTGTAGGCCGTATGATCGAATGTCTCGAATACGACCTCCTCTTGTCCTTTGCTTCTTACGCGCTTAGGCAGAGAGAACAATTCCATCTGCCAGCCAAGCTTTATAAATCTATCCTGAATGTACGGGATCATAGAAGAAACTCCGCCCGGCTGCTCCGGTGGAAAAAACAACGCTTGTAAAATATTCATGTGTCCCATCCTTTCAACGTGAACGCATCTTCCAAACTATTCGTTCACCGTAAAACATGATATATTAGAACATATGTTTCTGTAAAGCTATTGAATCCAATCCTGCATAATGGTGGTTATTTCATGTCAATTACACAATGGCTTTCAGGCCCGAACGGTCAGCTGCTCTCCTCGTCGGCCGTCATCGTCATTCTCGTCTTAATGCTCTTTATGTCGGTAAGGCTGTATATCAGCTACCGCAATAAAAGCATTTATCGCTTGCTCATTACGGCTATAACGCTCATTATCGTCAAGCAGTGCCTGCTCGCCGCTCTTGCCTTTCCGGGCTGGTCATTATCCTCGTGGCTTTATTTGGATTTTACCATATTGCAAATCATTTCTTTTATTATTATAAACTTTGTTTTCATGAAATTATATACCGGGCGTTCTGTTCAGCTGAAAGTCATACCCTTTATTATTATGAGTATGATGACATGCGTCATTGCAGGCATACAATTTGCAATTGCGCCCTTAACGATGGAGACGGCAATCCGTTCGCAAAACCTTACGTTTCCCGCACTCGACTTTTATGGCATAATCGTCATTTTCATGATCATGCTTGACACAAGAAGCGCGAATATGAGCTCCAAATATTACGCCAGCCTCATCGTCTTCATCGCAAGCGAGCTTGCAAGGCTCGCTGATGCCTACGTTTTTCACGGCTCGCTTATTTGGGTAATTTCGATGAGCCAGCTGCTGCCGATCGTTTATTACACGCTGTTATTTGTACTGCTCTTTGAATGGGTTATCGAGCGCCTCCTATATTCGTATCAATCCTCTATAATGGATGGCTTGACCGGATTATATAACCGGCGTCATTTTTATTTGAAGGCCGAACAGCTGCTGCAAAGCAGCAAGCCGATTGCGGTTCTTTTTTGCGATATCGATAACTTTAAGAAAGTAAACGATACGCATGGCCATTATAAGGCAGACGGCGTTCTTAAGCAGGTTGCCGAAATCATTAAGGAGGAGTCAAGCGGAATCGGTTCGGCAGGACGTTACGGCGGAGAAGAGCTTCTGAGCTGCATCAGTATCAAACGGGTAAAGCCTGAAATCGTAGCCGAATCCATCCGCCGCAGAATTGAGCAGGAGACGATCGTAACGATAAGCGTAGGCTTCAGCACCTCCAAGGAGAGCGGGGACATTCCAAAAATGATCAAGCAAGCCGATGAAGCCATGTACCATTCGAAGACGACCGGCAAAAACAAAGTAACGCCGTACAAAGCAGCTGCTTCCCGTAGAAAGCCGCTTGCTCAAGGCTAGGCTTGCCCCTGTCCGTCCAGGCTTGCGCTTTCATAATGAGTGCTGTTTCGATTTACCCGATTTAGGAAATTATTCATTAACAGGGATAAGGAAATCAGGATCGGAGGATCGTCCGGGCGGGGAGCATGAAGCATTACCTGCTGATGCGGAACGGAGAAGTAGGGCGTAACGATGATCGGCTCCTTTGACCTTGTGCGCAAGGTTGTATGCGGAAGTAGAAAATCCTTCGCCTGCATCCCCCAAGAGACCGATGTCGCCATCAGGTAATAGGTGCCCGGCTTGACGCCCGTCAAACAAAAATCCCCCAAAGAGGAAAGCAGCGTCCCGTATAATGGCAGTCCTTCCGGAATCGGTTTGGCAAACAAGCTGATCAGAATGACACCTTCAAAAGGAATTTCGGTGTGAATGCTCCCTTCTATTCGATCATGCCGTTTGGAAGGCAGATGCAGCGGACTCCAATGTTTAAGCTGTTGCAATGTGCGTAAGTGATTGTCCGCTTGAAGCGTCGAATTTCGAAATTCAGAGGGCGTTACCCCTACCTTCTCGGTAAAGCGGGAGGTAAAAGTGCCTAGACTCTGTTGTCCGATCTCCAATCCGACATCACGAACGCTCAAATTCGTGTGCAGCAGCAAATCTTTTGCCTTTTGTAATCGAAGAGAGGAAACATAATATAAGGGAGAAAGACCGATTCTCTCTTTAAAAATGCGTGTGAAATGGTATGTACTATAACCTGCAAATCCGGCTAACCGGGAAAGAGGCAGCGGCTCATAAATATGCTGATGAATATATGCAATCAACTCATCTATTTCTGAATACCGGTTCGTCACTATTGCAGCACCATCCTTCCTCTTTTGCAATTCCCACACAATACAGAACTAGTGTTCGTATTTATATTACCATATATTTCATGAATTTGGAATCATCTATTTTTCATTACGAAGGGCTGTATGCGGAATGATTGTTGTTTATTACAACAGCATCTCCACATAAGGAAAATAATAAATATGCAAAAGAGGCAAGGAAGATTTTGTGCAAATGGGATTTCAAAAGGTTGATTTCACCGATTTAGAATATGATAATCCAAAATGCCTTGACAAAATGATGTAATTTACATGAATGGCGGAAACCCGTTCAGCTTGCTTTTGAACGATTTCGTCAGAAACGGTTCGTTAGTGGAACGCCCTGCCTCCCGGCGGCTGACGCGCTATTTCTGACGAAATAGAGCAAAATCTTTTCTTTATTTGCCCCAAACTACCCCAAAAAGCAGCAATAGAGAAGATTTTCTTTCTCTATTCTCCCCAGTCCCCCGCCATCCGGCGGTTGAAGCGCCATTTCTGGCGAAAAAGAGCAAATTATTTCCTCTATTTTCTCCCATCTACCCCAAAAAGCAGCAATAGAGATGATTTCTTTCTCTATTCTCCCCAGTCCCCCGCCATCCGGTGGCTGAAGCGCCATTTCTGACGAAATAGAGCAAACTTTTCTCTCTATTTGTCCCAAACTAACAAGCTTTATCGTCTTGAAATGCGCCAGACCCAATACGGCTTCGCTCCTGACTAAATGAGGGGTACGATCTTTAGCTCGTTCTTTATAACACTGCAAATAAACACCGCTGCAGTGGTTTATCAATCCTGATCAAGCTTGATCCAGCCTGGTCAAACCACTGCAGCGGTGTTTTTTCTTTTGTGCGTATATCCAAAATCCATAATCTAATCATCAATACCCCTTGATACAGCATGACAGTCAGACTCATCTTAATCGCGCAGCCGCTTTGTCAGACTAGACTTCGCCTCCAGGATACAGCGTCGAGCTGTAGAGGCGCTTCGGCTGCGGCAGCTGCTTTCCGCCGGCAGGGATCTCGCTTATATCAACATACCGGCTGGAATAGACCGTGGCGGTAAAATCATTATAAATAACGACCTGCTCCATCCCTCTGCCGAACAAATCCGCATGAACGGCGTAACCGTCCGACGGGAACCTAACGACCTCGTTCATCCACCCGTCATATAAGGCCGGATACACGCCTCCGCCCCGGCGGTAGGCGAGTATGTAATCGGGCGCGCCCGGTTCCCAGTTTCGCAAAGTCTCGATAATCGTCAGCCAGCCGTCCGTCCTGCGGTCTTCCTTCCAAAGCTCCCTTCCTTCCGAATCGAGCAGAAACAAAGCGTCCTTTCCCTTCCGTCCAAAACCGTCATCCTCACGAGCGATACGATCCAGACCCGCGATCTGCATACCGGGCAAGTCGCTCCGAAACCGCCCAAGCGCGATGTGCTGGGATTCGACCGATCCTTCATGCCGCCACAGCTCCCTGCCGTCCCGGTCGTACATGACAGTCACGCTTCCCCCGATGACGAGCTCGGGTACGCCGTCACCATTTACGTCCCCGACCCAAATACAGTCCGCATGATCTTCCAGATCGCTGCAGCTCCAGAGCAGCCTTCCTTGCGGGTCGAGCAGATCATAGCCTGCCATCACCTCGTCCTTGCCGTCTCCGTTCATATCGTAGACCCAAGGAAAATGGCCCGGATTTCCCTCATGCGTCCACAGCAGCTGAAATTGCCGGTTCATCGCCCATATTTTGTGATAGCGGTCCTTCAAAATAATATCGGACGCCCATTCGTTTCCGGACAAATTCGCAATAATGATGCAGTCATGGGCATGCGGATCAGGGAGCGGATACGTTTCCTTCACCTTTCCGCTTGCCCCGTCGATAATATGAAACTGATCGTCTATTACGCATAAAACCTCCAGCCTGCCATCGCCGTCTATATCGTAGATTTGGGCCGGATAGTCAGAGCCTTGGCTGCCTGCCCCCGGATTCGGAGCTCCTCTCTGCCATAGCAATTGACCTTCAAGGTCGAAGGCGGTCATGCATTGTACCTGATGAGGGATATAACGAACATCCTGCCGGTTATCAGGCTGCACGAGCAGCAGCTCCATTCGGCCATCCCCGTTCAAATCACCAAGCAGCAGCTTGCAGCGCGGCCCCGCAGCGCTAATGTCGATTTTCCCCAGTTTTATTGCATCTATTGCCTCTTCCTTCATCGTTGTCCCTCCTAAACTCTAAGGCTGGCTTCCTTATGCGAAACTCACTTGGCGGCCGCCTTTCACTTCGACGATGCCGCCGTCGACGCTAAGCCATACACTAGCTGCCGACGGGTTATATACGAAGCTGAGATCCGCGGAAAACTTCAGCTGACTGTATGCTTTCATGTAATCCACGATCTGCAGATTCGTAGCGTACCATATGTTGTCTTGACCCGAGATCAGCTCGCAAAAACGTTGGATAAGCTCCCAGTTACCGTCATTATCAAACTCATAGCTATGTCCCCATACGTACATCAAATACAAATATTGCGTTTTGTGCAGACCGACGAACGTCTCCGCGCGCTCGAGCAAGCGGTCGTTATGATGGCAGGTCGGCTTCCATTCATGCCAATCATCAGGCATAGAGAAGTCTCCCGTCGTTTGCACGACCCGTGCGTATTCGATTCCCAAAGCGGGAAGCATCCGTTTAATTTCTTCGTTAAATGATCCGTTCGGGTAAGACATCCCGCGTACGGAATAGCCGACAAGATGTTCCAGCCCTTTTCGATCCTCCATCACCTCATGCACGATTTGCTCCTTCGGGCAGCGCGCAATCGTCGGATGGGTAAGCGTATGAGCGGACACCTCATGTCCTTCATACAGAGCTGCCGCTTCCTCTTCCGCCAACCGGTTACCCGTACCGAACATGCCTGCATTCAAATGAAAGGATCCTTTAATGCCATAACGGTTGAAGATGGATACGAGTTTTCTGTCCGCCGTCTTGCCATCGTCATAGCTCATTGTTAACGCCTTATGCTTGCCTTCTGGAAAGCATAGTAATATTTTCGGCATAAGCTTCTTCTCCTTCCTGTACCAGCAGTTAGCAACTATATGCTGCACTCATCCTTATTCCCGCTCCGCGAGTCCATAGACGTTCAAGTTCGTATACTCCGCTATAAATGGCGACATTTGCCGAAACCCGATTTTTCCCGCTCCGAGTATCGGACCAAAGGCAGCCCCGTCATCGACCCAGGACAGCACGGGAAGCCCGTTAATCGAAAAATCTATGTGCGAGTCCCGCTTCTTAAGCAGCATCCGATAGAAGCCTGTACAATCCGCGACCGAAGGCAGCGGGTCTGCACCTTGAGCGGCTAAGTGAAAGCCGTAGCTCTTCCGCAGATTGCAGGTGTGAAAATTCCGCTCATCCGGCCAGCGCCTGCGGTAATACGAGAGATGATAGGCACTCATTTCCCCATGATGATATTGCTCGTACTCGCCTGAGCGCGGCGCAAGCGCCGTATCGAATAAATCAACACCGTTTGCTCCTTCTGCAGCGAAAAATAATATAGCCAAGCCCGGCTCGCGGATCGGCCTAAATTCCCATGCCACAGCTATGTCGGCTGGAAAGCTCTCCGGGCACCACAGCACAAAATTTGCTTGCTTCCCCTCGCCTTGCTCCCGAGCGCTTTCCAGGCGCAGCCGTCCCCCGGGGAATGTCATGACCGCTTCTCCTTCCACCCGAAAATGCTTCAAATCTTCCGGCGACTGCAGCGGATTGCTGTAAAGCAGTCTCCATTCCGGCGATATCATCGCATAGCCTCCGTGATACTTTCAGGCAGCCAATCGGCTATCAGCTCTAAGCTGATGATCGTGTTCAACGACCATTGCGCCGCTTCATTCGTATTCATCCAATCAATTTCCTTCAATTCGCCGACATACGTAACGGTTGCCGCTTCTTCCCGAAGCTCTGTTTGCGCAAACGGGTTTTGCAGCAGCACTCTCCAAGCATGCTTCGCTGTAAAAGCATCCTGTTTAAAGTAGGCGCCGAACGCCGCAATAGCCATGCTAAGCACCGGATGCGCAAAGTTGCTGTCCTTGATCTCTCCGCCTGTAATGAGGTCCTTCTCCTCTTGGGACCGGTTATAAAAAACGCCGAATTCGGCCATCATCGCTTCCCATTCCGGATCCTTAAGCATGGCTGCCAGCTCGAACCATACCTGCGGCGCACCCATGCTTATCGCTAAATGACGTCCCCAATTATCGTCGCCAAGCGGGGCCAGTATTCCAGTCTCGGGATCATAGCCGTAGGTCGGCCCGGAAATAAGCCCGAATTTAGCTTGCTTGACGCAATCGATGCCTACAACAATTTTGTCGCGGTAAGACTGGTCCTCGAAGCGCTCCCATCTGGTCATCCAGTTCGAGCTGAAGGCCGCCCAATCCGGTCCGATCCGGATATGCGTCTTGTGCTCGTCCTTCGGAAAATAAGCGCGCATTGGATCTAGGTTGACGGTCGAGAAATCCGCATCCTTCACCTCATCCATAAGATCGCCAATACGTTCATCAGCAGTCAAATAGTAGTAGTAGCGGTGAAGGCCGGCCATGGCGATCCGCGCCTCCTTGCACCCGCAGCCCCAATGAACGACATTATGCCTGGAACCGAGCCCCGCATATTCGCCAAAATGATAGACATCGACCTCGCTCGTATGCCGCGTCATCGCTTCAGCAAGCCGGAACACATCCTCCCGGCCCGACCGCAGAAACATTACCCACAGCCACATATTCGGAGCAAGCTCTGTATTTTGCCAAGCGCAGCCGCCTAGATCGTAATTCCATACATGTCTGACCGGATCATAGCTGTGCATGAAGTCGCCGTAATCCCAAAAGCCGTACCACCTCCGCTGTTCGACCTCCGACTGGTAGAAGGCCACGATGCCCTCTAGCTTATCCTCCAAATACGACTTCGCCGGCGTGCTGCGATCCGGCAACCCCCACAAGCCGAATGCGCGCGTCTCATGCAGGTAATCAGGCTCGCAAACGAGCATTGGCGGCGATCCGATTTGCTCCCGCATCGCTTGCAGCCGCTGCGGTCCCGGCGTTTCCTGGGTGCACCAAAGCGTCAGCTCGCTCGTATTGGCAATGCCGTACGGGGTTGCCCGCAGCTCCTCCGCTCCTTCATAGGACGATTCCACATGCGTCTTCGTGTCATAGTGCCGAAGATCCATTGCATCGCCGTCCGGCGACCAGAACCAAACGGTAAGCTTCGCCTCCTGCGCAGCTGTTCCGCCAATTTCGAGACTGGAGGGATGCTTCTCCCAAAAGCTCCGCAAGCCTGCTGCCAGGCCTCCGCCTTCGCTGCCGACATACCCAAGGCCGCCTGCTCTTCGTCCTTCGGCCGCCTTGATCCAGCAGCATTCCTCCTTCGTCCGCTTCCATACCCCGTAATGATCGGCTGAGCGCTGCACCAGCTTGAAATCATCCCATACAGCCGAATCATCCAGCAGTCCTAGAAAATAACGGTCTTCCTCAGCGTCAAAAACGACGGAATCCCCCTTAGTTTGCTGCTCGAAGAGCTCCCTGTATTTGCCCTTTGTCCGGCGGGTATGCAGCGTTTTCGGCGATTCGCTAAAAAATCCGCTGTCCCCCGCAAACCGAACATGGCGGTTGTATAACGGTCCTCTCATCGGAACGGTGAAGGTTATGCCCAACGCTTTGATGAAATCCGAATGCGGATTGCCGTCGTAATGGAAGCTGTGTACGATACGTATCGTTTCAAGACCCGCGTACACATATAACCGCAGTGTAATCGGCAGCCATTCCCTCGTTCCGGAATCGGAGCGATGCTTCCCCTCCAGCTTGACGACCGCCCTGACAGGTCCGCTTTGCTCGACCGTCACCTTATGCACACGGCATGCAAAGCTTTCCTCGCGAATGGTCTTAACGCCTGAGACGGAGCTGCGGCCTTCCTTGACTGCTACAAGCTTGCCTCCGCTGCACATCAAGACGCCGTTTCGGAGGATTCGGTCAATGAACTTCTCTCCTTGCTTTCGTACGGCTAACGTTATAACGCCCGTATTCAGCACAATGGATTCATCTGTTTCCTTCACGGTGACCGAATGAGCCGGTTCGGCGCCATTCCCTTTGACAACCTCGTAGCCGTCCGGCGCGGAGGCCTTAGAAACCGCTGCATGCGCGGACCATTTGACGCTGCCGTCGGGCCAATAAGCGGTTGGCCAGCTCTGCATAGCGACTTTCTGTCCGCCGCCTTTTTGTTGAAGTGCAAGTGACTCCTCCCGCCGCAAGTCCCCTTCCTTCCACGGAATGCCGAAAGTTAACCCGGCCGGTTCTTTCCCTGAGTTGTTCAGCCAACGCAGCTTAACGGATTTTGGTGATAACATTGTTAAATAGCCTCCTTTGAAATGCAGGTTTGCCTCACGCATACCTGCATCTTATAGAGGCTGTCACTTGCAGACAATTAGACATTTTTGATTGGGGATTTCGTTAGACTTGCACATTTTTAACGGATTAGCACTTTATTGATAACCGTTAAAGCCGCTTATTCCGCTTGGCTTAGCTCGCGGTACATGCTTGGCGTCATGCCCTCCAACTTTTTGAATATCCGGTTGAAGTAGCTGTGCTGGTAGCCGACCTGCTCGGCGACATCATTAATTTTAAGACCGGATTCCCGAAGCAGCTCCTTCGCCTTATCTATGCGGAGCCCGGTTAAATAATCGATAAAGTTTTTGCCGGTCACCTGCTTGAACGATTTGCTCAAGAAAAACGGATTCGTACCGATATGATCCGCACAATTGTCGAGCGAAATATCCTTCATATAATTTTGCTGCAAATAAATCATCGCCTGCTCGATCAGCTTCTTCACCTGAGAATCGGAACGCCCGCCAAGCTCTTTCAGAAACGGTTCGCAAACGCGGTCTTGAAACCAGCTCAAAATAAGCTGCGGCTCCCGTATTTGTGAAAGCTGTTCATACATATTCACGCATTTGAACAGGCGGGTCGGCTGTATCCCGGAAACCATAATGGCATGCTGAACGCTTCCTAGCAGATGCAGCATCCCCTGCTGTACATCGACCGCCTTTGCCCCTTTGCACGAGAGCGTATCAAGAAAAGCGCGCAACAGCTCGCCGGCATCCGCTGCCTGTCCGGTTCGCAGCGCCTGAATGAATTCCCGCTCCAGCGTAAACGGATATTGCGGCTCCTCGCTGCTGTCTCCGCGGGCATGCAGCTGTCCGATATCGATCAGCTGATTTTCGTTCCCGAAATTCCGCTGGCTTGCCGCATGCTTCGTCTCTTCAAACGATAAAGGGATATTCGAAACCGCATCTGCAGGTTCGCTGATGGCAATCGTAAGGCGCATGTTCAAAATATGATTGACCGCATGCGTCAGCTCTCCGCCAAAGGCATGAAGCTCCGAAGCGTAGTCGCCATCTTTCGGCACGATCAGCAGCAGCCCTGCCGAAAGATCATGGAAATTGATCGTTTTGCTTTGCTCGAAGTGCTGAGCCGCGAACTCCTCGATCATATTGACCGCAGCAAATGTGACAAGCCCTTCGTCCCCGTATTTGAATTTCCCTTCAAGGCTAGTCATTCCTGTCAATTGCATATAAATGACGATAAACCGGTGGTTATCCACCTTCCACTTGTAGCGTTCCATCCGTCCAAGCAAATCCTCTTCCGAATAGGCATACAAGTAACCTTGCAGCAGCTGATGCAGGAAGCTTTCCTTCACGTAAGGGAGCTGCTCCGACAGTTTGGAATGGAGCTCCGTGCTCTCCCTGCTCAAGTTATGCCATTGCCGTTCGATGAGCGAGAACTCGTCCCCGTTTTCCTGAGGCAGCGATTTGCCGGCCATAAGCACAGTCAACAGCCGGTTGACGGGCGAGTAAATCGTACGCGACGCGAACCATGCAAGCAGAGCAGCCAGCAGCAAAGCGCTAAGACTGACCGTAAAAATGATTTTGGATATGAATACGACAGGCGCCGTAATGCTCGTAATCGGAGATGCCGATACATAGGTCCAGCTGTCCGCAATTCTTGAGAATTTGCCGTATGTAACGGTAAAGGTAGATCCGCTCCAATCGAAGAAGAAGGAGCCCTCGTCACGGCCCTTAGCCGCTATTTCTTCTCTTAAAGCAGCAACGAAGGGCGATTCGATACCGTTTCCGCCCGTAGAAGCAAACAGCTTGCCGTTATCCTGCAGAAAAAACGTTTCTCCGCCGTCATAGGGCGTCATCGAGCGCAGCATGTCCCCTACTTTCTCGTTATCCAGACGAATAAGCAGCGCCCCAAACGGCTTTAAGCTCCCTCCGGGTATATGGTGAACCAGTGTCAGCTCCTTCGCCTGAGGACGCTGCGGGTCAAACGCCGCTTCGGTCCAATAAGTTACTTTATCCGACCGCAGCAGTCCCTCATAGAGGTCATGAGCCGGCTTAGCCGTAAGCGGCGCATACTCAGGATCGAACAGGACGGGCTGCCCGTCACCTCCGAGGTAAAGCTCAACCAGCTTGTTAATCGTATTCGAGCCCTGCATAACGAGCAGCGTCTTCGTAATGTCCCGCGCCTTCTCGAAGTCTTGGATAAAGTTGCGGCTTTCGAGACTGTAATCGAATTTGGAATCAAACGCCCAATGGGATAATGTCAGCTCCAAATTCGTTAATTGCATGTCTATGCTCCGTGCCCTCTGCTCAATTTGCTTGTTGTGCAATTGCAGCAGCTCGCTTTCCAGCCGTCCGCCTGCTATCCCGTAAACGAGCGCGCCGGTAATAAGCCCCGGTATGCTGGCTACGATAAGAATCATAATTAAGCTTTTCCGGTAAAAGCGTCCTTTTGCTCCGT
The DNA here is from genome assembly GCF_001428245.1 of Paenibacillus sp. Soil522. GTDB lineage: Bacteria > Bacillota > Bacilli > Paenibacillales > Paenibacillaceae > Pristimantibacillus. The sequence continues at coordinate 270,283 of NZ_LMRV01000033.1, read as the reverse complement.
TTTTTCCTTTTTTGCTAAGCACGAGCTTCAAGTTCATTTCCTTTAGCATATTCTCACCAACCGAATCAGATATGTATTTTCCAAACCTCAACCGCTAATGTAAACGCATTCAATTCTATCAGTTCTCGCCGAGAGGACTTCAACTTCTGCAAGTGGCGAGGTGAATCGGCGACCTCCTGAACTTACTACAAGAACTTCTTTCCTTCCTCAAGTTTTAGTGATATAGTATAAGAGAACATACGTTCCCGTAAGTGGTCGATAGGGGGTGCATGACAGATTCAATGCCCAAATACAGGACTTATCAAGTGTGGGTCAAACCCGGCCATCGGCTGTTTGCGTATCTGGACCAAGCGTGTCAGAACGCCAAGAACCTGTAAAATATAACCAACTTTTACATCCGACAGGTGTTTACTTCCTTTGGGCAGAAGTCATTGCAGCCGTTGCAACAACAAGTGATGAGTACATTGGAAGCACATATCAATGCGATGAACGAACGGCTGAGCGAGAAGAATCGTTCCCATCTGTTCAAGCTGCCTTCCAAGGAGAAGCCATTTGTTTCTTATAACTTCTTGGATGCATTGTTCAAAGTGATGGATCAGAGCGACTATCGGGCACTCCCCGCGCAAAGCAGTCAAGGCATCATGAAGATTGCATTTCAAAACTGGCTATCTTTCTTCGCCAGTATGAAGGACTACCGAAAGCANTATCGGGCACTCCCCGCGCAAAGCAGTCAAGGCATCATGAAGATTGCATTTCAAAACTGGCTATCTTTCTTCGCCAGTATGAAGGACTACCGAAAGCATCCCGGGAAATACAGCGGAAAGCCTTGTATACCGGGATATGCCCGCAGTAAAGTGAAAGAAGTCGTGTTCTCCAACCAGGATTGCGTGATCAAAGAACAGAAATTTCTTAAACTTCCGAAAACTAAGCTGCAGCTTAACATCGGCAAGCTAGGCTGTACCGGAGGACAACTGAAGCAGGTGCGTGTGGTGCCGAGCCATGGCCAATATGTCGTCGAAATGGTCTTCGTATATCTGTTAGAAAAGAAGGAAGCAGTGAAAAAATACGTACTCGCGATTGATCTTGGCGTTGATAATCTTGCAACCATCGTTACGACTACCGGTTTGAAACCGATGCTCGTGCAGGGCAAGATGGTCAAAGCGATTAATCAATATTACAACAAGATGAAGGCTCATTATATCGGTATTCTTCGTCAGGGCAAGAAACCGTGTGAAGGCGCATATACCTCCAGCCGATTGGAACGCTTGCATCTGAAGCGCCATCGCAGGATCAAAGACTTGTTCCACAAAGTAAGCCGTCGTATCGTTCAATTGGCAGTGGAGCAACAGATTGGCACGATCGTCATTGGGCATAACGATGGATGGAAGCAAGCGTCAGCGATTGGAAGGCGAAACAATCAGTCTTTCTGTCACATCCCGCACCAGATGCTCGTTGAGATGATTCAGTATAAAGCTGCTGAACAGGGAATAGCCGTTACGTTGACCGAAGAAGCGTACACCTCGAAAGCCAGCTTCCTCGATCAAGACCCATTGCCGCGTTATGATGAAGAGGGGGAATGGCTCTTCTCTGGCAAGCGGATTCATCGAGGGCTGTATACGAGCACGAAGGGCCTGATTCATGCCGATGTGAACGGCGCAGCGAACATCATGCGTAAAGTATTCCCAAACGTATCCGCTCAAGGAATGGATGGGATAGAGGGGTTGGATGGTAACCAGACCGTCAACGTGTCAACTCCACTGGTGTTAAGCATCCTGAAGTAAGTAAGGAAGATACATCAGAAACCCCCACTTCAACCGAAGCGACAGTATCGGTAAGTGGTGGGAGTATTCATTGTCCAAGAATATATCGCATCGGTGAAATGAACAAGTCTTTTTTTAGATTACAGTCCTTTACCACTACGGCAATAGACAGAAGACCCGTTTTATCGCAAACGGGCTCTGCCTATTGTATACTGCTGATTTATTTGCCGACTGCGTATAGCTCATTCATTTCTTTGACCAGATCATCGCCGCCGCTCTTCTTCCACAGCTCGAGAGCTGCGGTGAAGCCCGCTTCGTCCAGCTGTCCGACGATAAATTTAATGCGGGCATCATTGAGAATGTTATCCAGCTGCGCGCCTTTCTCCGTGTATACCTTAGATATGAATGGTTCCGCAGGATTTGTAACGATATTCTTCACATTCTCCTTCTGCAGCTCCGTCTGCTTCAGCCTCAGCGGCGTTTGCTTCACTTTTTTGGCGCGGTCCTCAGGAATAAAGGTCAGTATTTGATTGAGACCCTCCACCTCGGATTCCATAAGCACCGTATCCTTGCTGACTACAACCGAATCCTCTTCTATCGTATGATGCTTGCCTTCCAAGCCATAGCCGAGCATTGTCTGCAATTCCGGCGCATTAAGCTGATCGATGAACGTCAAAACGCGCTTCAGCTCCTCCTCCGTCTTTACCGCCGATTTTGGAATGGCCAGCATGCCTGCAAATCCGGAGGTCGGCAGTGTATGAAGCACGCCGGCAGCATCCTTCACGCCGCCGAACACGTCCACGAAATGAACATCCGGCTGATCCTTTCCTGCAGCAGCCAGCGCAGCGTGAATTTTGTCGTCGACGCGGGCCGCGCCGTCCACGACGTCTATAATGACTCCAGCTTGATTGTTCACGAGCGGATCGGTCCATTTCGCGGAATCCATAATGGCGAAATCCTGATTAATGAGCTTCTCGTCATAGAGCTTTTTCATAAATTTTAACGCCTCGAAATATTCCGGCGTCAAGTGGTCCGGCACGAGCTTGCCGTTCACTTCTCCCCATTTATTTGGCGCGCCGAACCAAAGTTTAATATTGTCAAAGCCGCTCGCCCAGCCTCCCGTCCATTTTACAAGCACCAGTCCGTAAGTGTCAGGCTTGCCGTTTTTGTCAGGGTCCTGCTCTTTAAACGCTTTCAGCATGTTGTAAAAGTCATCAATGGTCTCCGGTACGGGCAAGCCTACGTTGTCGAGCCAGTCCTTTCTGTAATAAACGCCGTTTCGCCCGAGGGCGCGGCCGCGATAAATGCCATAGTTTTTGCCTTCTATGGAGGAATTGTTTAAGATGACCGGATTAGCGCCGCTAAGATTCGGATAGTTCTTCAAATAGCTGCCGAGCTCCCAAAATGCGCCTGATTTAGCGGCATTCACGAAGCTGGGCGATTTTACATCGGGTACATACATGATGGCCGGAAGCTTGCCTGACGCAAGTGTAATATTAAATTTATCCACATAGGAAGCGTTCGGCACCCACTCGAAATGAATGTCCGTGTTCGTGCTCTTCTCGAGCTCTGCTGCGACCGGACTATCGTCCTTCGGATAATTCGTTTTGAAAATCGGCAGCATGATGCTGAGTTTCAGCGGCGTTTCCGCTTTATTGCCATTTGCCTGTGCGGCATCAGGCGATGCCGTGTCCGGCGCCCCGTTATTCGCTCCGTTATTTTGCTGTGAGCATCCGATAAGCGTACCCGCGGCAAGCGTGCCGACCAGCAGCAGCGAAGCCCATTTATTCACTTTGTTTCGATTTCCTTTCATTCATGTACCTCCCTCAGATATTTGTATTATATCGTAAAACCGTCTGCCAGCGGTCAAGCCGCTCTCCGGCAGGCGAATATTACCGCGATTAACCCTTGATGGATCCAATCAGCACACCTTTGGCAAAATGCTTCTGGAGAAACGGGTAGACGAGCAAAATCGGAACGGTGCCGACGACGATAACGGCCATTTTGATCGATTGATCCGGCGGCTTGACGAAGTTTGGATCCATCGCATTCAAGTCTCCTGCAGCAGCCTGTGACAGCAGCACGATTTGGCGGAGCAGTACCTGAAGCGGCCACTTTTCCGGGTTATTGATATAGAGCAGCGCGGCAAAGAAATCATTCCAATGCCCTACCGCATAAAACAGCGTAAAGGTTGCAAGCACCGGCTTCGAGAGCGGAAGAACGATTCTCCACAGCAAGCCGATCTCCGTGCAGCCGTCTATTTTTGCCGCCTCCTCTAATCCGGGCGGAAGCTCCTGGAAAAAGTTTTTGACGATAATCAAATTAAATGCGCTAATTGCTCCGGGCATTATAAGCGCCCAGTAGGAATCCAGCAGCGCCAGTTCGCGGATGACGAGATAGGTCGGTATCATCCCGCCCCCGAACAGCATCGAGAAGACGACGAGGTTAAGCACCGTATTGCGGCCCATCAGGCCGCGCCGGGCGAGCGGATACGCCATCGTTACGGTAAAAAACAAATTGACCGCCGTCCCGAGAATAGCGACGTACATCGATACCCCGATGCTTTTCAAAATCGTATCGGTTGAAAATATAAATTTGTACGCTGCCAGGGAAAACGTTTCCGGAATGAAAAACACCGCTCGCTTCGTCAGCTCGGCATCGGTTGCGAACGAGCCCGAAACGACATAAATAAACGGGACAATCGCCGCGATTGCGAATACGCCCAAAAAAATATAGTTGACCACGTCGAATATCGTACCTGGAACCGTTCTGTATGTTTTCGCCACAATGATGCTCCCCTCTCTCGCGTATTCGTTTAATAGAGTCCGGATTGTCCGAATTTTTTCGCTAAGTAGTTGCTTCCCAGCACGAGAATGACGCCGATAATCGCTTTAAATAAACCGACCGCCGTACTGTAGCTGAATGCTCCCTGCGTAATCCCCATCATATAGACGTAAGTATCAAATACCTCGGCTGCCCCGCGGTTGAGCGGGTTAATCATCAGGTAGATTTGCTCAAAGCCGTTCTCAAGCACGTTACCCATACGCAAAATGAGCAAAATAATGATCGTGCTGCTGATCGACGGCAGCGTGATATGCCAGATTTGTTTCCAGCGGTTAGCCCCATCCATAATGGCCGCCTCATACTGCTCCACGTCGACAGCCGCAAGCGCCGCCAGAAAGATGATCGTGCCCCAGCCGCATTCCTTCCAGATGGTTTGAATAATAATGATAGGCCGGAACCAGCCGGGGCTTGCCAGAAACTCTATTTTTTGCCCCGTGTAAGCATAGATCAGTTCATTCACCGGACCGCCAGCCGTAGTCAAAAACACGTACGTCATACTCGCTACGATGACCATCGATATAAAATGCGGCACGTAAATCAACGTCTGAACCGATCGTTTGAAGATCGCGATCCGCACCTCATTCAGCAAAATCGCTAAAATAATGGGCGCGGGAAAGAAAAAAAGCAAATTATAAAAGGATAGGAGGAGCGTATTGCGCAGCAGCATGAAAAACTCGGGATTCGAGAAAAACAATCTGAAATGCTCCACGCCCACCCATTCGCTGTTCCAGAAGCCCGTATAAGGCTGATAGTTTTTGAAGGCTAGCAGAACGCCCCACATCGGAACATATTTGAAAATTAAAAAATACAGCAAGCCTGGCAGCAGCAAAAAATAGAGCCATTTGTCCTTTTGCAGCCTGCGCAGTACGCCCGGCCAGTACATGGGAGATGGCCGTTTGAGGTTTGGAGCTGCAACCTGCTTCATCATTGTTCACCTCCGGGTGTCGTTCATCGCCTCGCCGGCGATGTAACCCCATTATGCGAGCAGCGCAGGATTTCCGGCAATTAGACATTATTGTGCCCGGTACAGCCGGGCTTTTGCGGCGCCGGGCAAGAAAGTGCAAAGCGTGCAAAACTATCGCAAGCGCAAGTAAAGGAGCTCAGCGCCCGCGCTTTCGGCTCGGCATTCATCGTGAATTGTTTTAAGGGAAGAAGCAAATCTGGGGGGTAAGCTGGAGCAAGAAGCAGGTGTATTTACCGTCTACATATAGGCTTTTGAGGATACGGGAAGATTGGCCGTGCATTCGGACTTTCCGAATCGATTGGGATGTGAGCTGCCTTATTCGAGCCGCGCGAGGCGGCTGCAACATCGGTTGGAATGAATTCTTGCGGCATAACGCGGGGCACCCGCGCAGCACCTGGAAGAGGTGAAGACTTTACGGCTCGATCGTCATAATCCGCGTTTCGTTACAACCCGCTTCTCCAGCGCATAAAGCTCATCCTCGAGCGACTGCATCCTCTCTAGTATGGCTTTTCGCGCATCCTGAATGGCGTGATTGTACACATGCGGCCCGATTTCTTTGATCATAAAATCAAGCAGCTGCTCCGCTGCGATCGAACCAATCGCCTCCGAGCGTTCCATCTCAAAATACTGTTGAATACTCGCGGTCAGCTGATCCCTTTGCTCCTTCGGCAGTTTCATTACTAACATGCATTATCCCTCCAATTGTCCCTTAAGAACAGTTACTGCTTGTCCCGACAAATATACCCTCATGCCATCCGGTCTCACCTTCACGATGCCGCCGCGCTCCGATGCCTGATAGCCGATAAGCTCGTCTTTGCGAAGCCGTTTTGCCCAATATGGCGCCAGTGCGCAATGAGCTGAACCTGTAACGGGATCCTCGTCGACGCCCGTACCGGGATAAAAAGCCCGTGACACGAAATCGTAAGGGGAGCCCGACGATCGGCTCGTCACAATAACGCCGCGGGCTTCCAGCCGGGCAAGCAGTCCGAAATCCGGACGCAGCGTGCGAAGCGTCGCCTCGCTGTCCACCTCGACGAAATAATCCATCCGGTTACGGCCGACGAATCTCGGAATGAGCCCCAAGCCTTGCACAAGCTCCTCTGGCGCAACGGCTGCTGCCGGCGGCTCGGCCGGAAAATCCATATCGATCCAATCTCCTTGAAGCGTGGCCGTTAATAATCCGCTTCTTGTCATGAAGCGCGCCGTTTCATGACGCGGCAATCTGCCCGATTCCCATAATACGTGCGCGCTCGCAAGCGTCGCATGTCCGCACAAATCGACCTCAGCCTCCGGAGTAAACCACCGCAAATGATAGCTCTCCGCTCCAGCAACAAGAAATGCCGTTTCCGAAAGATTCATTTCCGCCGCTACCAGCTGCATCCAGCTCTCAGCCTGCGGCTGCTCCAAAAAGCAGACGGCAGCCGGATTGCCTTTGAAGCGTTCATTTGTAAAAGCATCTACGACATACAGTGCATAACTCATCGTTTTATCCATCCTTTCTTCATCCTAAACAAAAAAAGAGCCTGCCTTCGCAAAACGGGATCGAATGTCATCCATTCCATACTCCGTTCGATTGCGCGCAAGCACTTTATATAAGTTATCCTTTGAGCGGAATAAGCAATTCTACCGGCTCTTCCTCCAAATGATGCTCGTCGATATAAAATACTTCTAACGATACGGCATTTTCTTGCTTCTCTAGCCGCATCTCGTTTATCCAAGTATGAAGCTGCTCATACCCTTCGCCGATTCTTTTGTTGGAGCAGGCTACCATCGCGTAACGATGTGCGGGAATCGTGAACTGCACCATTCCGGGAGGCAGCTCCTCTTGATGCAGTACCTCATAGCAAGCCCAATAAGTTGCAAACACTTCATTGCCGAAATAAGGACTGTATAGCACCGTAGATTTGGTAGCGTCATTCAGCTCATGCTTGCGCTTCAAAAACTCGGTTTGCAGCCGAATGGCTTCATCCGGAAAGGACGAATACGGGCCACAATAGCTAATTCCTGCTAAATGGAGCGCAGGCTTTGTTATGATTGAGCAGTTTTCCACGCGGTTTCCTCCTTCGGATCTGTCAGGACTTTTGCGCTAGGATGAGCTTTCTCTGCCCATAGTGTATCATGCTTTACTAGTATATGGATAGTCGTTTCAACTTTAATCCTTCCGGCTGCAATATTTACAACTGCTGCTACGAGCCCGTTGAACGATAATGACGAACCCCGATGCGCCATATGAGGAGACAGGGCAAGATGAAGAGAATTCCCGCTGCGGGCGCCAGCATATACGGCAAATCATTTCCAGACGTTTTATCTAACAGGTAAAGCAATGGCAAGTAGTTGACGCAGCCGAAAGGTATGATGTACGTAAAAAAGCGCGTAACCCATTTCTGGTAAATACCTAGCGGATACTGGGCCATTTCTCTTCCGCCATCCGTAAAAATATTAGCGATCTCCAGCCCTTGAATCGTCCAGAAGCACATCGTTGCGGCCAGCATGAAGATGCCGGTAAAAATAAATACACCGCTCGCAACCATAAAGACGAGGGTAACCGCCTTAAGCAGCGTCCAATCCAAGGAAAGCCGGCTGATCGCCCAGCTCAATACGATGACGCTTTGCAGCAGCCTTCCCACCCGAGTGAATTCGAACTTCGAGCCAAGCACCTGCAGGACCGTGCTGCGCGGACGCACCAGCACACGGTCAAAATCGCCATTACCCACCAAAGCCGAGAACGAATCAAAGCCCCGGGCAAAGCACTCGCTAATGGCAAATGCCATATGGATAATTGAGAAGCAAAGCGCCACCTCATGAAAGGCCCATCCCTTGATTTGACCGAATCGCTCAAACAGGAAATATAAACCGGCAAATATGGAAAACGGTACAAGAAATTGCCCGATGGAAAGCAGCCAAAACGAAGTGCGATACTGCATTTGCGACTTAAACAAAATCAATATATATTTTCCGTACAATCTCATAACCGTTACCCTCCATTTACGACGACTCTGCTTAGTGCCTTGGCCATCGCCAGTCTGCCGAGCCCTACCAATACCAGAAACCAAATGAGCTGAATCGCGATACCTACAAGCGCTTCCTCCTTCGGAATATGTCCGGAATAGACGCGAAACGGAAAATCGGCTGTCCAGCGGAAGGGGAGCACATATACAATGCTCTGCAGCCAGGAGGGCATGAGCGGAACCGGTATGACCATACCTGCCAGAAATTCGCCGATCACGCCAAACATAAGCAGCGAGCCTGCGGGGGACAACGTAACGAAGACGGATATGTACATCAGCATCGAGAGCGAAACGATCATTAGCAGTCCGAGTATAAGCGAAGCGATAAACAATAGAAAGGTAAACGGGTCTGACGGAAGCGGCATGCGATAGGGCTGCGGCAAAATAAAAGCAACGGTTACAATAGGCAAGCTTCGCAAAAGCGCGCTCGCGAGTCGTTGCGCAAGCAGCTTGGCATACCATAAGCCATAGATCCCGCTAGGCCTGCAAAGCTCATAAGCGATATTGCCCGTCGTAATTAGCTGAAACAGCTCATTGTCGCGGAACCACAGCATGACAAAGGCAAGAAAAGCTTGCTGCAGCCACACATAGGTGATGAGCTGGGTTAATGAAATGGGAGGTTGCGCAGTCGCCCCGCTATAAAACGCCTCAAATACCATTATAATGACGAAGCCCCAGAAAAATTGGGTTGCTATTCCCGCAAGCGCAGCGGTGCGGTACTGCAATCCGTTAGAAAGGCGCAGCTTGAAAACCGACATATAGGCCTTCATTATATTTGATGCTCCTTATACAATTGAACGATCATATCCTCGATAGGCAGCGTATCAATTGCCACGTCAAGAAGCTCCACCTGTGCGGATAGACGGATCAGCACCTCTGAAATAACGACCTGCTCTGTATCCACACTAAGTACAGCCCGTTCGGGCGACCATGCTTCCATAACCGTACCGGGCACTTGAAAAGGCTCTGCTTGATGGCTGTATACGGCGGTAATCGTCTTTCGCGTCCCGAACTGATCGCGAATGGCGCTCACACTGCCGTCATAAAGCTTCTTCCCTTTGCCGATCAGAATAATCCGCTTCGCCAGCGCCTCAATGTCATTCATGTCATGAGTCGTCAATATAATCGTGACGCCCTTCTCTTCATTAATGGTGCGTATGAACCTTCGTACCGCTATTTTGGATACGGCATCGAGGCCGATCGTAGGCTCGTCCAGAAACAGCACGCTCGGGCTGTGCAGCAGCGAAGCCGCGATTTCGCAGCGCATCCGCTGCCCTAGACTTAATTGTCTTACCGGCACCTGAATGATGTCCTGCAGCTCGAGTGTTTCCGTCAGCAAAGCCAAGGTGCTTCTGTACTCCTGCTCAGGCACCTTGTAAATATCCCGAAGCAAATCGAAGGAATCGATGACCGGCACATCCCACCACAGCTGGGAACGCTGTCCGAACACCACACCGATATGCTTCACATAATCGACCCGGTCCCTCCAGGGCGTGTACCCCATGATCGTGCAGGAGCCGCTGTCGGGTACGAGTATGCCGCTCATCACTTTGATCGTCGTTGATTTTCCCGCTCCATTAGGCCCGATATAACCGACAATCTCACCCGGCTCAATCGTGAAGGAAATATTGTTAAGCGCTTCCACTACTTTGTATTCCCTTTTAAATAAAGCCTTTACCGCCTGTCTTACGCCAGAAGAACGTTTTGCAACCTGATAAGATTTACTTAAACCATCGATTTTTATCACGCCGGTTACCTCCGTTCAAGATTCAAGAGGGAAATATTAACATCGGAAATAAGGAGTGTCAATCTTTTTTTATCCAATCGATTCATGCTTAAAGAATCAAAAATCGCTCTTTTTCTGCCGGGAAGGCCGAATAAAGAGCGATTTATATGTGGTATGGCGATTAGGTTTTATTAAAAATTGAAGACGAAGTCGTCGTCATTCAGCGGCTCGACGTGAATCGTACGTACGTAGCCGTTACCTTTTTTGGAGAAGAAGTCATGCTGCTTGGTGTGCGTGCTGATACCATTAAACACAATCGGGTTAACCGGCTCCTCAGGGAAGTGCGGCTCCATGCCAAGGTTCATAAGCGCTTTATTCGCATTGTAGCGGACGTAGACATTCACTTCCTCAGCCAGGCCGATAGGCGCATACAAATGCTCGGTGTACACGATCTCGTTCTCGTACAGCTCGTTCAGCAAGGCATACACTTCGATCTGCAGCTGTGCTTGCTCCTCAGGGCTAAACGTCTGGAACAGCTCTTGTGCAAGAACGCCTACATATAAGCCGTGAATGCTCTCGTCACGCAATATCAAATCGATAATCTCACCGCTGCTCGTCATTTTGCCTTGACCAGCCAAGTAGAGCGGGTAGAAGAAACCGCTGTAGAACAGATAGCTTTCCAGGAATACGGAAGCAGCCATTGCTTTATACAGCTCTTTCGGGCCCGTGATGTTCGAATACCAGGAAGAAACCAGTTTCGCTTTCTTCTGCAGCTGTTCGTTTTTCTCTACCCATTGGAAGATTTCGTCGATCTCTTCTCCCGATGCAAGCGTTGTGAAAATGCTGCTGTACGATTTCGCATGGATTTGCTCCATCATCGACATAAACGACAGCACCGCTTTACGCTGTAAGCCGTCCACATGCTCCAAAATTTTCGGCATACCGATACCGCCTTGAATCGTATCGAGCAAAGTCAGGCCGCCGAGCACGTTTTTGTACAGCGTGCGCTCAGCATCCGTCATCTCCATCCAGTCCATTTTATCGTCAGATAACGGAATTTCTTCATCCGTCCAAAATTGCATCACATTTTGCTGCCAGAATGTTAATGTAAAATCGTCATCCGGGCGATTCCAGTTTACAGCTTTCATTTGGTGAGCTCCTTCTTTGCTACGTGAGCGTCTATTAAAATTGAACTTAAACTGCGCAGCTCGTGCATTCCTCAACAGAAAGCCGCTTCGTTCTTGTGTAATAGAGCGATTTAAGCCCTTTTTGCGCGGCATAGACGTAGAAGCGCGCCAGCTCGCGAGTCGTCACATTACTATTAACATGCAGCACGGATGAAATGCCTTGGTCAACGTGCTGTTGAATTTCTGCAATTAGATCAATCAGCTTGAACTGATCGATGTTGTAAGCCGATTTATAGTAGAAGTAATTGTCTTGCGACAAGTACGGCATTGGGTAATACGTTGTCGAGTTCGCATATGTGCGCGTTTCGATATGCTCAACGATCGGCATAACGCTCGAAGTTGCGTTTTGGATGTACGAAATGCTTTGTGTTGGCGCAATCGCCAGACGGTAAGCATGATACAGGCCGTGCTTTTGCACTTTCGCTTTTAAGGCAGCCCAGTCTTCAGGTGACGGAATTTCCATACCCTCAAACAATTCCTTCACTCTATCCGTTTTTGGACGGAAATCGTTCTCTACATAACGATTGAAATAAGTGCCCTTGGCATATTCGGAACGTTCGAAATCTTTGAACGTAATGCCGCGCTCTTTGGCGATCTCCATGCTTTGCTCGATGGAGTAGTAGTTCATCATCATAAAGAATACGCCGGCAAAATCTCTCGCTTCTGCGCTTTCGTAAGCGATTTTGTTTTTAGCAAGGTAACCGTTCAGGTTCATCGCGCCAAGACCGACGGAGTGCAGCTCCTCATTCGCTTTGCGAACGCCCGGAGCATTGTCGATTTTGGACAAATCGCTGACAGTCGTCAAAGCTTCGATGCCGACATGAACCGATTCCTTCACTTTCTTGTGCTCCATCACATTAACGATGTTAAGCGAAGCAAGGTTACAGCTGATATCGCGCCGAATAACATCCTCGTAGCCGTAATCTTTAATTTCGGAAGTCTCCTGCAGCTGGAATATTTCCGTGCACAGGTTGGACATTTTAATGGAGCCGATATCCTTCAAAGCATGAATGCTGTTGGCATTCGATTTGTTCATGATGTATGGGTAGCCGGATTCTAGCTGAATCGAGGCGATTTTTGTCAGCATGTCGCGTGCGTTCATAACTTTCTTCTTCGTTACAAGCTCGTTAGCGAGCAGCTCTTCGTACATCTCATCCATGTCCATATCATCGAGATGCTTGCCGTATGCCTTCTGAACGGAATGTGGTCCGAACACGAAGAGAGGCTTGTTTTGCGCAGCTAGCTCATAAAATTTATTCGGGATAATAAGGCCGATCGACAACGTTTTAATACGTGCCTTCTCGTCGGCGTTAATTTTTTTGCAATCCAGGAACTCGATAATGTCCCAGCCGAAAATATTGTAGTAACCGGCTCCGGAGCCTTTGCGTTGTCCCATTTGGTCTGCATAGGAGAATGCGTCCTCCATCAGCTTCAGCACAGGCATAATGCCTTTCGCTGCACCTTCTACGCCTTTGATCGGCTCCCCGCGTCCGCGAAGCTTCGACAGGTTGACGGCTACGCCGCCGCCGATTTTGGAGAGCTGCATGCATGTGCCCAGTACGTAGTTAATGGAATTAAGAGAGTCGTCCATTTCGAGCAGGAAGCAGGAAACCATTTCGCCGCGGCGGCTCTTGCCCGCGTTCAGAAAAGTAGGGGTGGCTGGCTGCAAGCGTTGGTCGATCATCGCATCGGCTATGCGGAGCGCTCTTGCTGCATCGCCTTCACCAAGATGCAGGGCAACAATCGCTACGCGATCGGAATATTGCTCTAAGTATTGAGATTTGTTGTTGGTCTTCATCGCATAGTCCTTGTAGAACTTCGATGCTGCCATGTAGGATTGGAATTCGAAGCCGCTGTTCGAGGTTAAAGTGAATACAGCCTCAACCTGTTCGTACGTATACTTCTCGAATACATTATCGTAATAATCGTTCTCGATCAAATAATCCAGCTTGTGGCGAAGGGAGTCGAACTTCACGCTCTTCTCGGCTACTTCCTCCATAAATGCGACAACAGCCTCTTTATCTTTATCCAGCTGGTAAAATCCATCTGCACCGCGCTGCATCAATTCATTATTAAGCTCAATATGTTTCAATGGTTCGCACCCTTTCGACAAAATGTTGCGTATCTTGACTCGTGCCAGACAATTCAAACTTCAGAATCACGGGTACATCATACAATTGCGAGATCGTGTCCGCGCTTTTGGCGAACCCGGTTCCCCAGTTACGGTTACCGCTGGCGGAAACGCCGCGGAGCATCCCGGAGTTGCTTTCCAGAAATGAAGTCACCTTCTCCGGCACCTGACCGAATCCTGTCGTATACGTGACCAGCACGAACGGCTCGTCCACTGCGTCCTGCTCATCGATAGGTACCGCACGCATATTCAATTTTTTGATGAAACGCTTGACGTTACCTGTTTTGGAATCATAGACGACTAGCATTGCACGTTCGCTCCTTTTCTGAATTCAAGCAATTAAAAAGCGCTTCTGACTAGCATTTCCGTCAGTAGCGCTTGTTCATGATTTACCGATGGCAAATCACTGAAGGCACCTATCCACATCAATATGTAGTTTGTGTTTTTGATTCTACATCAATATATAGGAGTAGTCAATGAAAATTATGGAGAAAATATTAATCTGTTTTTTTGACGCACTCGACTATTCTAACAGATGCGGGTATGATGGGATAGTGACATTTTATTGCTATTTTGGAGGCCCTGATGGACGCGAAAACACCCGCAAAACAAATACGAGAAACGGTAGAGAAACTGTTCAAGGATGCCGGATATACGGTGCCTGAACTGCTTGCCTATATCGAAAAACTAGAAATAGACCATGAGCAAATGAACCAATTGATCAAAAAAATGAAGCTCGATTCGGTGCGGAAAGCGTCTGCTGCGGCAGGCATGAACAGCCGATTAAAGGATGCGCTCCGGGAATAACTATCGTTCCGGAACACTACATCTAGATACAGGAAACTAGCTGCAACCAATAAATCCGGTAGACTTACTGCACTCGTTCACCGAGCAGGCGGGTGTCGATAAAATATTACAAACAACCGTAAAATACGACAATTTTCGGTTTTTTACACATTATGCAGCAGCCGGTGAATATGTTTCTCCTACGGGACAAACATCCATCCCTACTCTTAAAAAGCTGCAATCTCAAAAACAGATTAGCTCGCAAGAGATATATTTGACTTATCTAACTTGTAAATAAACAAGCACAAAAATGGTTGAGCATCATAGTAGACCTGCTCAACCATTTTTCTTTTTTGGTTATCTAAATAAAGAGAGGTGTTCCATATAGTCTGGTTCGACCATAGGAACACCTCTTAGCGCATTACTATTTGACAGCCGCGAAAAACAGACGCTCCGACTCGCTGTCCGCCGGCCGCAGCTCGAAATCAGCATAACGGTCGACAGTGTGGAAGCCCGCGCGCCGCAAGGCGGCCTCAATCCAGTCTGGATCGTAAGCGCGCTGCACATGCGATTCCTCGAAACGGTGAAACTTCGAATCGCTGCCGCGTGAGAAAATAGTTAAATGATGCTCAATCTCGCAGCGCTGATCTTCGAAATCGCATGTCCATATATAGGCCACATCCCGCTCATCGAGCACAAACGGCTGCTCCTCCGCATAACGGATAAGCTGTTTAGGGGGATGCATGTCGAACAGGAAAGTCCCTCCGCTGCGTAAGCCTGCATAAGTAGAACGGAAAGCAGCCTCGATATCGGCCTCCTCCGTCAAATAGTTCAAACAATCGCAAAACGAAATGACCGCATCAACAGGCTCCTGAAGCTCCCACTCACGCATATCCTGCTGCAGCCACCGGATGGAGCCTGGACGTGGTCTTGTAACCAGCTGAGGCGTCTCATCCCACTTGCTGCGGGCAACGGTGAGCATGTCCGAGGACAGGTCAATGCCGTACACCTCAAAGCCAGAGCGGGCAAGCGGAATGGATATGCTTCCGGTACCGCAGCCAAGATCAACGACAGTCGAAGGCATCCCGTAGCGCGACCAGCCGGCTCTTGCGAAACCTAGCCAATCCGCGTAAGGCATGTCCTCCATAAGCTGATCGTAGACCGTCGCGAATTGTCCGTAAGAACTCGTCATTGCCCATCAGCTCCTTCAGCTTCGGAGCCTGAAGTTTCTGCTTGTTCCCCCGTTTCCCCTGAAGGCTCAACAGCCAAATACGTCCAGCTGCCCTTCTGGGTGACCAGCCTTTCCCGCATCAGCTTTCCTATAGCGCGTTTGAAAGCACCCTTGCTGATTCCGAATTTTTGTTTAATAATGTCGGCATCTGTCTGATCGGAATACGGCATTCCGCCGCCTGGTCTTTCTTTAATAAAAGCAAGTATGCGGTCAGCATCCTCTACCCGTCCGATTTCCTTGCGCTGCGCCATCGAGAGATTGGCTCTTCCGTCTTCGCGGATAAAGGTTACGCGCGCTTTCACACGCTCGCCAAGCCGAAGCGGTCTGATGCGCTCGTCGCTTGGAATAAGCCCGTAGACGCCAAACCCTACGACGCCGCCATCGATAATAACAAACGAGCCGAGCTGCAGCGTCTTCGTTACCCAGCCCTCAACCCATTGGTTGTTCCAGCTCTGCGGCGCGGGGAATACGAGCTCAGAAAGCTCTTCCTCAAATGCGATCTTCGCGACTAGTCTTCCGATTTTATCATGCTTCATTACGACAAATACTTCATCGCCGGGAAGAGGCCTGTACTCAATGCTCTCCGGCAGCTCCGAAAGCGGCAGCAGCAGCTGTCTGCCTAAGCCCATCTCCAGAAAGCAGCCAAGCCTTGGGTGGACGTCCGCAACCTTCAGCCGGGCCAGCTCGTCGAGCTGAAGAAGAGGCTTCTTCATCGTTGCCGCCAAACGGTCCTCCGAGTCATAGAACAGAAAAGCTTCCACGTCGTCGCCGATTTTCGGCTTAGATCCAACGAGCTCGGTATAATGCATAAGCACATCGGATTCTCCGTCACTCAAGAAATAACCGTAGGGCGACACTTCGCGTGCCACCCTTAACGTTAGCGTCGTTCCGGCTACAAAGCTCATGCGAACTCCACAACCTTCGCATCGGACCAGAGGCGCTCTATGTTATAATATTCACGCTCATCGCGATGGAATACGTGAACGATTACATCGCCGAGATCGATCAGCACCCATCTGGCCGAATCCATGCCCTCAATGCCGCGTACGCGATTTCCGTTTATCTCCGCCTGCTTGCGGATTTCGGTCGCGATCGCCTGTACCTGCGTATCCGAGTTACCGCTGCAAATGACGAAATAATCCGCCACCAAGGAAATTTCTTTTAAATTTAACGCAACGACCCGACCCGCTTTTTTGTCTTCCGCTGCTGTAACCGTGATTTGAAGCAATTCATCCGAATGTAACGCCATAGCTCAACCTCCTGTTTAATATTATTCTAATAAATCATTCCGCGCTTCTATCGTTAGCGGATATATGCGTTTCCCCTTTTCCAATAAGAAAGAAATCGTAGAGTTAAAGCCTGCGAGCAGAGCTTGGTCCAAAAATCGCTCGCTTAGCTCACGAATATTCGACACGCCCGGAAAATCCCGCCCAGGCTCCATATAGTCTGCCAGACATACGATTTTCTCAAGCTTTGTCATTCCTCTTCGCCCCGAAGTATGGTACCGGATCGCATCCAGCACTCCGGCATCCGATATGCCATATTCATGCTCTGCCACCCAAGCCCCGACTGGAGCATGCCATAGCTCCTTATCATAGTCCAGCAGCTCGGACGGCAATGCTTGATCACGTATGACCTTCTCCATCCGCTCTACCTTCCAATATTTAGCTACGTCATGTAAAATCGCTGCAAGCTCAGCGCGAACGGGATCCTCGCCGAATCTCTCAGCCAGAATGACCGCAGTTTCCATTACTCCCTGCGTATGTAGCCATCTTCGCTCAGGCATCTCCGCCTTCACCTTGTCGATCATTTGCTCACGATTCATACAACTTGTACCTCCTCATGAAGCTATTCACGGAATCCGGCACTAAATATTGAACGGAAAGTCCCGCACTCGCTCTGCTTCTAATCGCAGTTGACGAAATGTCGATTGCGGGCATATGAATCAGCTTTATCCGCTTCTGCAAAAAAACCGGCAGCTCAGCGATGTTGACGGGATCGGAAGGACGCTCTAATCCGATAAATGTAATTCGAGCCGCAAGCTCCTCAATTTGATACCATTGCGGCAGATCGTTTATCCGGTCTGAACCAATAATGTAGGAAAATGAATCATCCGGATAACGTCTCTGCAGCTCTCTGATCGTATCAAAGGAGTAGCTTACTCCACCGCGCTGCAATTCAATGTCCAGTGCGCGAAAGGCCGGATTGCTTTCAATTGCCCCGCACACCATCTCGTAGCGCGTCTGTCCGCTAACGCCTGGTTCACTCGTTTTGAGCGGAGGACCGTATGACGGTATGAACCATACCTCATGCAAATCACATTGCTCGCGCGCCGTTTCCGCGGCGATCAAATGACCGATATGGATGGGATCAAAGGTTCCGCCCATAATACCAATCTTACTCACTTGCCTTAGCTCCTCCCTACATAGAGCAAAAATGGGCTAACTTAGCCGATTCGCTATTTAGTATGCCCTTTATCGCAAGATGTCGAATCCTGTTAAAGCTCCAAGCCTTTATTTTTATTTCCGGGCAGGACTTGGAAGCTCGATTTGTTTATTGTCCTTGGATTCCTTGTAGAGGACGATCGTTTTGCCGATGACTTGTACGAGCTCGGCACCGGCTGCTGCTGCCACCTCTGCTCCGATTTCTCTCGGATCGTCAAGACAGTTGTTGAGAACTGATACTTTAATAAGCTCGCGCGATTCGATAGCTTCTTCGATGTGACGGACGAGGTGATCGTTCGTCCCACCTTTGCCGACCTGAAAAATAGGCGTCAAATGGTGGGCGAGTGATCTTAAATAACGTTTTTGTTTACCTGTAAGCATGTATGTGTTCCTTCTTTCATCTCGATGTTTCGTCTGTTTAATTACATTTATAAGATAGACGGGTTAGCTTAGCAGTGCCGCCAGCACGGTCTCCCGCATAGCTGCGGCCGGTGCGGGCTGGCCCGTCCAATATTCGAAGGCGTAAGCGCCCTGATAGATGAACATGCCGAGGCCGCCGTGGATACGGCAGCCGCGCTGCTCGGCCTGCTGCAAAAATTTTGTTTTTAACGGATTGTATATTAAATCGCTTGCGACCGCGCCCGGCTTCAGCCAGTCCGCATCAACCGGCGTCTCGTCAGTATTCGGAAACATGCCTACGGAAGTCGTGTTAATAACGATATCCGCTTTCCGGCAAGCCACTTGCAGCTCATCGTTCGAGATCGCTTCTATTTCCGCAAGGTCTTGAAATGATGCCGCTAGCTCCTTGGCACGATCTACTGAACGGTTAGCTATCGTGATGCGGGCAGGCTTCTCATTCGCCAGGGCATATACGATTCCGCGAGCCGCACCGCCTGCGCCGATCACGACGATTTGTTTGCCCGCAAGCTCGTGCTCCGCTTCTTCCTTCAGAGAACGTACATAGCCGATACCGTCTGTATTATAACCAATGAGCCGTCCTGCATCGTTTACGATCGTATTAACCGCACCGATCGCTCGCGCACCGGGGTCGATCTCATCCAATACGGACATAATGTCCAGCTTATGGGGTATGGTGACATTGACGCCTTGAATGCCCATTGCGCGTACCCCTGCCGCGAAATCTGCTATGCGGTCGCCCGTTACGTGAAAAGCGGCATAAACGCCGTTAATTCCCGTTTCCCGAAAGGCACGGTTCATCATGACTGGTGATTTTGAATGACGAATCGGATTGCCGATTACGCCGAACAAAAGGGTATTGCTGTCGATCCGGTTTCCTGCGCCCACATTCGTCACAGTGAATTCCCCTTCCAAAGCCATGAGTTTAAATCATCGAGTCTCGAAGCATGACCTTAACGCCTTTCGGCGCATAAATATCAATGAGAGCTCCTCCGGTGCCGTTTACTTGAATCCAGCCGAGACCGGAGATGAACACATCCTTATTCACTCCGCGCTTCACCCGGAGCGAATGTCTGGTCCACGCCGGGATCTCCTCCAGCTCCTCAACCGTAGGTCCGCCAAGCAATTGTCCGCGGTGATCGGCATAAAGCTCATCTGCGCGTTCGAGCTTTGTCCGGTGCATATTAAGCGCATTGGATACGTAAAACGTAAAGGATTGGCGGTCGCCCTCGACAAAATCAAATCTTACGAGGCTGCCGATAAACAGCGTCTGTCCAGCATTCAATTGATAGACAAGCGGTTTAATTGGCTTGTCCGGCAATAGGGAGCCGAGAAAGCTGCGCGGCACGACTTCTGTCATCCGCGTCGAATATACGATACCTGGCGTATCGATAATCGTTTTTCCGTCCTCAAGCGGAATATGAACCGCATCAAGCGTCGTTCCCGGATAACGGGAGGTCGTAAGCTCGCGCTCCATGTCGCTGTAATCGCGAATAAGTCGATTGATTAAAGTGGACTTGCCGACATTCGTTGCGCCGACCACGTAAACGTCGCGGCCGTTCCGGTAATGCTCAAGCGCTTCTATGACCCGCTCGAAGCCCATATTCCGCTTCGCGCTGCACAATACGACATCTACCGTACGCAGTCCCTCTTCCTTTGCTTGCTTCTGAACCCAGTTCCGAAGCCGGTTGACGTTCATCGCTTTCGGCAGCAGATCGATCTTGTTAACGACGAGCAGCACCGGATTATTGCCGACGAAGCGCTGCAGGCCGGAGATTAAGCTTCCTTCAAAATCGTACAAATCGACAATGTGCACGACGAGGCTATCCGTGCTTCCAATGCTGCCGAGCAATTTTAAGAAATCATCCTGGTCAACCGCTACGGATGAAGCTTCATTATAATTGCGAATGCGGAAGCATCGCTGGCAAATCACCTCATCGCGCTCGTTAGCCGCTTTCGGCAAAAAACCAGGCAATTCAGAACTTTGTGTCTGCAGCGTCACGCCGCAGCCCGCACATGAACCGGATGCCTGACTAGGCTGTTGTTCCTTCACTTTGTTTCCCCCTCATACCATAACCCTTTTTTTCTTAAACGCGTTAATGCAAACCGTTCGATCCGGCGATTCACTTGCGTCATAATCCCTTCATCAGCAGGTGCGATCGGCGTAACTAGAATGGTGTACAGCCCCATTCGATTGCCGCCAAGCACATCCGTCAGCATTTGATCGCCGATAACGACCGTATGCTCCGCAGCCAGCCTCAGCACGCTAAGCGCCTTCCGGAACGATTTGCCTGCCGGCTTGCGGGCGGCATGAATATATGGAATATTCAGCGGCGCAGCGAATTTTCCTACACGCGTTGCATTATTATTAGAAACGATAACAACCTGAAAGCCCCGTGAGCGCACGTAATCAAGCCACTGCACAAGTTTAGGCGTTGCTAACGCCTCCTTCGCACCGACGAGCGTATTATCCAGATCCGTAATGATGCCGCGAACACCTCTTGCATGCAGCTCATCTAAGTTAATTTCATAAACTGTATTGACGCGCATATGCGGCAACAGCCGTTCAAACATAATCGATATCCCTCTGCTTTCTGCCTGCTATCTTACGAAACTATACCATACAAACCAAATTCGTTGCAAAAAAATACCGCTGCCGTTTTCACAGGCCCGCGGTATTTGATCGAATATAAGCGTGTTGACTCATCTTAACTGATCGATTAATGCTTTTACCTTCGTAACAAACCGATCCGCTTCCTCGGATGTGGCCATAACCGGACTATACTTCGCTTGCTCGAACCCGTCAAGCACCGACTTGAAATCATCGCGCAAACGCTTCGAGCGCTGCGACCATCGCAGCACGGCCTCCCGAAGCGTCTCATGCTCCTCACGCTCCATGCCGCGCTTCTTGCAAATACGAAGCAGCTTCTGCGTCTCGAGAACGATCCGGTCATTGGAGGTGTAGGAACCGTGGCGCAGCTTGCGCCATGATGCGATAAGCTTGTCGCGACGTACGAAAATCCATGCCGCAGCGGATAAAATAAGCAGTGTCATGGAGCCCCAAGTCCAAAGTTTCGCATTCGAATAGCTCTCTGCCTGCCCCGGCTCTGCTGCTTCCTGGGCATTCGTATCAAGATCAGGCAATGCCGTCTCTTCTTCCTCCGCGACAGAGTATGGGAACGAGAAGCCTGCCGTAGCTTCGAAAGGAATCCAGCCGAATCCTTCGAAGTAAATTTCCACCCAAGAGTGGGCATCGGAATTCCGGACCGTGTAGGTGCCGGCTCCGGTTGGATTCAGCTCCTCCATAAATTCGCCTGGAGGCCCATAATCACTAGCCGGAAGCACGCCTGGAGTGAAGCCCTTCACCCATCTGGCAGGCAGCCCAAGACTTCGCGCCATTACCGCCATCGAGGTGGAGAAATAGTCACAATAGCCTTCCTCCAGCTCAAATAAAAACTGATCAACAAAATCGGCAGACGATCCCGTAAGCTTTGATTCGTCAGGCATGTTATTGTAATTAAAATTCAGTCTAAGGTACGATTCCAGCAGCTTCGCCCTGTCATAGTCATTTGTTGCTTCAGCTGTTACTTTTTCCGCCAATTCCCTAACCCGCGCCGGCAATGTATCCGGTAATTGCAAGTAGTGAGCGTTGCGGGAAGCCTCATCTTCATCCGGCCATCCGGCTTTGGCCTTTCTTAGAAGCTCCTCATCCAGAACAGGAACTGAAGAGGTAACCGAATAGGTTTGCGGATATTTGCGGTTTTTCATCGACCAGTTAAGCAGCCTTAGCTCACCCGATCCCGGTTCCCATACTAGGCCTGAGGGTAATGCAGCCTGATCATTGTCGATCCAATTCAACTTCGTTATAGGTGCGGCTGCGAACAAAACCGGATATACTTCCTTGCGGATCATCGTCACGATTTGATTCACCTGAATCGTACCTGCTATCGGCGGCTCGTCTTCTGCGGGAAAGATTTGTCCCTTCTGAATACGGATATTCGCATCTCGGTCTTCTTCGGCATCGACATCCATCCAGCCTTCTCCCGTGTATAATGCTTTCGACTCCCCGCGCCAATAGCTGCGCTGCGACGTCGAAACCGTCATCATCGGCGAATAGTCATACTCAAATCCGCCTCCGAGCTGTTTATCGCTTCTACTATAGCCTGAGCTCGCATTGCCGGTGCTGCTCTGCGATAAGGGATCGGATCCCTTGTCGCCAAGAAATACCTGGACCTTCTCTCCCTTTGCTTCCTTCCAGATCGTATATGGATCCTGCAGTAGCGGAGCTAACGACGGCATGTTTAGCCCAACGGTCATTAGCACGGCGAGTACGAGGGCAATCGGCAGTATTAATTGAAGCGGATATTCGATGAGTTCCTTCCAGCTGTGCGGATGATTGCGCTGCAGCTGCGACAAGTGGAGGATGACTAGCCATAGCAGTCCTATAAATACGACCATGCCTACTTCATCCCAAAGCCAGATCGGCGTAAAGGAATCCGCTATCGTCAGAAGCAGAATGCTTGTGCCAACGAACCCGAACATGCGAATCCGCGTAGTCGTCCATATACCGAACAATACATGCAGCAGAAGCAGCGCCCCGCTGATCCAAATAAACGGGTGGAGCTGTACGGCATGCGCTTGCAGCCACCAAATCCATTCCTGCCAGCGCTGCGGTCTCGCCACGACCCAATCCATTCTGACTAACTGGGTTGTAATAAAAATAGCGGCAGATATTTGAAGCAAAAGCTTAACAAACAGACTTCGGAGAGGCAGCAAAACGTCGATTGCCGCAGCTGCAATTAATGTGTAATAGGCGATGGTGTATGTTTCATCCCACCAGAAGCCTTCAAAGATGGAAACAGCATTCGAAAGAATAATGGCTATAAAAATAAATCTCAGCTTCTCATACCAGTCAGCTATCAAATATAGGCCAATCGATTTCAATACCCGTTTCATGCAATCCCGCTCCCTTCCAGTACGGCAGGGAGCTCTTGCAGCTGACGAATTTCGAATACCGGCCAGCCGCGTTCACGCATCACATGCTTCCATGATGTTTGATGGCTTAATGCATCAGCCGAGGACGAAATATGCAGCATGCAGGGCGTAATCCCTTTTCGAGACAGCCACTCCATGCTCCGGATCACATCAGCGCCGGTTTCAGGCGTAATAATGACGGCGAAGCTCCCATGCTCCATCATAGAATCGGCTCGCTTCAGCGATGAATAAAGCGGCCGCGCTGCATCAGCGTCAACAAAGGTTAAATGCTTCATCAGCAAATTGCGCTGCTCTATGCCTGATTTAGGCGAAATCATGGTCATCGTCTCGCCAATGGACAGTAAGCCCATCGCCGTATCGTCCTTCAATCCGTTTTCGAGCAGCGAAGCGGCGGCAGATACCGCTAATTCAAAGCGCGTCGCCAATTCGCCGCTATAGCTGCCCGGATGACGATCGAGGATGATAACCGTACGCGGAAGCGATTCGCGCTCGAAGGCTTTTGATTTCCACTCGCCGGTCTTCGCAGTCGCATTCCAATGCACGCGCGACAAGCGATCGCCGTACAAATATTCGCGAACGCCGTTAATTTGCGTTGTTTCCTTCGCCGAGCGGGAAGCGATCGCATGGGAATAAGGTCCGCGAATACCGCGCTGGACGCCATTCCATTGCCTTAGCGGTACCGTCTGAGGCAGCACGCTAAATACGGTCTCGCTGCCGAACTCACCCGAATGCTCGAACAAGCCGAATACATCGTACGATAAGCATTGTGTATTCGTAAACCGGTATTCCCCGCGCTGCAATGGAGGCGTTTGATAGGTTACATGGCCGCTGCGTTTCCAATTGGGCACGAAGGAGCTCTCGAAGGCGACCTTTTGCCCATTATGACGCTGCAGCTGATCTCTAACAATGACATAAGGAAGAGGATAATAGCCTGGAATTTTGACATGAAGGCTAACATCCAGCGAGCTGCCCGCCGATAAGCTCTGATTGAGCGCGGTTGCTCCAAGCGCCGTATAGCTTCTGCTGCCTGATACTTTATTGATGCCGCTCCACCGTCCCAGCACCAAATAAAATAGCAATAAATTTAATATCATAAAAAGCATCATTGCGGTTTTTCCGCCTTGAAATAATAAATAAAAAAGACTGGTCAAATAAATAATTGCGACAAGCTGCCAACGAAGCTTCGTAGATTTGGTAGCTGTCATCTGACTAACGCTCCAGCCGGACCGGCACTTTCGTGGACTGGACCACCTGCGAGATGATATCCTCCGCTTTGAGGCCGTTCATTCTTGCTTCTGTCCGGAGAAGAAGTCTGTGCGAGAGAACGTATGGAGCAAGCGCCTTCACATCGTCCGGCGTAACGAACTGGCGCTGCTGCATATAAGCGCTCGCCTTCGCAGCCCTCGCAAGCGCAAGCGCCGCACGCGGACTTGCTCCGAGCATGACATTTGTATGTTCTCTGGTGCCCCTAATCAAGCTTACCAAATATTTGCCTACAGCTTCATCGATGTGAACCTGCAGCACTTGATCCTGAATTCGGATCATGTCGGTTATGTTAATCATAGGCTCAATTCGATCGGACGGATGTATTCCTTCATTAGATAACACCATCCGCTGCTCATCGGATTCATTAGGATAGCCGAGCGACAGCTTCATCATAAATCGGTCAAGCTGCGCCTCCGGCAGCGTGTAAGTCCCTTCAAACTCAATCGGATTTTGTGTAGCAAGCAATACGAACGGACGGGGAAGCTCGTATGTGTCGCCATCTACCGTCACATGCCCTTCCTCCATCGCTTCCAGCAAAGCGGATTGCGTCTTCGTTGTTGCGCGGTTAATTTCATCAGCTAACAATATATTAGCCATTACCGGGCCTGGGCGAAATAAAAAAGCTTCCTGCTTGGGATGATAAATGGAAACACCCGTTATATCGGTAGGAAGCAAATCCGGATTACATTGAATGCGGCGAAATTGGCCGCCTATTGATTTTGCCAGCGCTTTCACTAATTGCGTCTTGCCGGTGCCCGGCACATCTTCCAGAAGTACATGGCCGCCTGCAATAACAGCTATGAGCAGTCTCTGGATTTCTTCCTGTTTGCCAAGGATACAAGTTTCTAAGTTTCGTAGAATCGTAGCGC
This sequence comes from Paenibacillus sp. Soil522, assembly GCF_001428245.1. Classification (GTDB taxonomy): domain Bacteria; phylum Bacillota; class Bacilli; order Paenibacillales; family Paenibacillaceae; genus Pristimantibacillus. The sequence continues at coordinate 244,655 of NZ_LMRV01000033.1, read as the reverse complement.
ATAATTGCATGTCTGCAGGACGAATATCCATTTCATTCCCTCCCGAAATAACGCCAAAGTTCAAGTTCAATAGTACTATTTTACAGTACTTCCTTTACGGTGCACAAATTTTTTGGCTACAAAAAAAATTGGAAGATCCCACAGGATCCTCCAGCTTGTCCATCCTAAACGTTATCCTTTTGGCCTGACGACGAGCGCTGCCAGGAAGGAGAAAATAATGGCCGCCGATATGCCGGCGCTTGTAACTTTGAAGATGCCGGAAATAACGCCGATCCAGCCTCGATCATGCAGCTCGGTCAATGCCCCGTGCACGAGCGCATTGCCAAAGCTTGTTATTGGAACGGTAGCTCCCGCTCCGGCGAATTTGATCAAAGGCTCGTATAAATCGAAGCCGTCAACAATTGCCCCAATAACGACTAGTGTAGCCATCGTATGCGCCGGCGTCAGCTTGAACACATCGAACATGAGCTGACCGAGCACGCATATCGCTCCGCCGACTAGAAAAGCCCATAAAAAAATCATACCGTTACCCTCCTTTTGCGCTAATTGCCACCGCATGCGCTATGCATGGAATACTCTCGCCTTGCTGGAACGATAGCGGAGACAACAATGCGCCTGTTGCAACAACTAAAATGCGTTTCAATTCACCTTTTTTGATGCGTTTAAGCAGATGCCCATAGGTCACGACGGCTGAACAGCCGCAACCGCTGCCGCCAGCCTGTACCTTCTGCTTCTGTACGTCGTATACCATAAGGCCGCAATCGCCAAACACCGTATCGTTCATCGGTACGCCGTTTTTCAGCAGCAGCTCCTTCGCAATGGGATGCCCTACGCCGGCTAAATCGCCCGTTACGATCAGATCATAATCACCCGGCGAGCGGCCAGTATCGTTAAAATGGGCTTGGATCGTATCAACCGCTGCCGGCGCCATAGCCGCCCCCATATTAAAGGGGTCCGTAATTCCCAAATCGATGACCTTGCCAATGGTCGCACATTCTACTACCGGACCTTCGCCTTTATTGGCAACGACGGCAGCTCCCGCGCCGGTGACAGTATATTGTGCGGTCGGCGGCTTCTGGGAGCCGTATTCTGTCGGGTAGCGGAACTGCTTCTCCGCCGTACAGTTATGGCTGCACGTTCCGGCAAGCACCTGTTCTGCCGCACCGGAGTTAACAAGCATCGAGGCGAGCGCTAACGACTCCATCGAGGTCGAGCATGCGCCGAACACGCCGATATATGGGACACCGAGCGAGCGCGCCGCAAAGCTGTTGCTTATGATCTGGTTCATTAAATCTCCACCGATAAAAAACTGCAGCTGATCGCGCTCGATGCCGGCGTTCTGAATGGCAAATTCCGAGGCCTGCTCAATGAGAAGTCTTTCCGCCTTCTCCCAGCTTTTCTGCTGCATATCGAGCTCAGGGTGGACAAGATCAAAGTCGGCTGCGAGAGGTCCATCCCCCTCATCAGGTCCGACCACTGTTGCTTCTCCGATAATAACCGGGCGGTTCTCAAACCACCATGTCTGTTTCCCGCGCAGCATATTACTGACCCCCAGTGCCAAGAATAAGATGGGCTATTCCAACGAAGAAAGCGGCGACCGTTCCGAATACGATAACCGAGCCTGCCAGCTTAAACATGTTGCCGCCAACGCCAAGCACGAGACCTTCGCTCCGGTGCTCCAATGCAGCTGAACACATGGAGTTCGCAAACCCTGTCACGGGGACGGCAGAGCCGGCTCCAGCCCACTGCGCGATTTTGTCGTAAACGCCAAGGCACGTTAAAATAACCGATATTAGTATAAGTGTGGCAACTGTCGGGTTGCTTGCCGCTTCCTCGCTCATTCCCATCAAATGCACATACATCTCCTGAATGACTTGTCCAAGCACGCAGACCGCTCCGCCGAAAACGAATGCCTTCAAGCAATTCCCGAGAATCGATCGCGGCGGCTCCATCGTTTTAGCGAAAAACTGATATTCCTTCGGCGACATCGACATTTTTTTGTAGTTATGCTTGCTCTTGTTCTTTGTAGCCATTGCTGCAACCTCCTTTTCCGCTACGGCTTCTCCATATGTCCGAACACGAAGCTCCGTAACCGTTTTGCTTTCTTCTCATTCATTATTTGTAATAGCAGGAAGCAATATTCCAACAAAAAAAAGGCTTGCCTCTGACTAAGCAGCTAGTCAAGGACAATCCTTTACTCAAAAAAATATCGCTAACAATAAAATGACAAGCAGTACATACAATACGAGCACGAGTATGCTCAATAAATGGCGTTGCTGCTTCTTCGACACAAGCGCTGCTCCCCTCATACCGGGCATTTATCTACAGCATATGCCAAACACCCAGCTTGGGAGCTTATCCGGTGAGATTTCATTAGGCAAATGTTACTGCTCAATTATCATGACGTCTTTGGCTGCTAAGCTGTAAGCGCCGCTAACTGTTTCACCGGAGAGCAGCTCGGTTCGCGGCTGAGCTCCAAGCTGCAGCTCGGCTGCTTCCGTATTATGGTTCAAAATGAACGTAAATGATTTGCCGGCTTTGTTCCTGCGCGTAACCTCTACGCCCGAAGGAGCTGCAAGCAACGGCTCAATCCCTTTGTCCTTGCACAAATTTATCAGAAGCGACTGGAGAAACGGCCGGTCAGGGCTTGTGGCCAAATACCAGGCTTCCCCTTTGCCAAATTTATTAACGGTGACAGCCGGCATCCCCTTGTAGAAATCAGAGCCGTACTCCGCGACTACCTCAGCGCCTTCAGAATGGATCAGGTCGCACAGCAGACTGCATGTGTAGGTTCCGCTGAGCGCTCCGGCTGCCTTTCTCATAACCATTTGGTTTTGCTGGCCTGGCAGCAGCGCATCGATTTCTTCAGCCCAAATACCGAGTACCTTGCGCAGCTTGCCCGGATAACCTCCGGTGGTGACAAGATCATTTTCATTTACGATGCCGCTGAAGAACGTCGTAATGAACGTGCCTCCGCGCTCTACGAACGCTTCAACCTTCTCCGCAAAGCCCGGCTTAATCATATACATAACCGGTGCGATAACAAGCTCATATTGGTCCAGGTTCTCTTCCACGCTAATCATATCGGTTTGAACATTCAGCTCAAACAGCGCGTCATAATATTTATGAACCTCGTCCACATATTTGAGCGCGATGCTTGGTCCGCTCGACAATTCGACTGCCCACCTGTTTTCCCAGTCAAATACGATGGCTGCTTTCGCGTCAATGCGCGAATCGAGCAGCTTATCCGAAAGACGGGTAAGCTCATGTCCCAGCTCCGCGCATTCGCGGAATACGCGGGTATGCTCATGGGAAGCATGCTCAATGACGGCTCCGTGATATTTCTCGCATGCGCCGATCGAGCGGCGAAGCTGGAAGAACATAACCGTATCCGCGCCATGTGCTACCGCCTGGTAGCTCCACAGCCGCATGACGCCCGGACGCTTCAATGCATTGTAAGCCTGCCAGTTTTGCTGGCTTGGCGTTTGCTCCATGAGCATGAAAGGCTGACCGCTCTTCAAGCCGCGCATTAATGCGTGGGTCATCGCTGTAAAGCTTACGGGAGTGTCGATGGATGGATAATTATCCCAGGAAACGACATCGAGATGCTTCGCCCACTTAAAATAATCGAGCTCCGGATATGTGCCCATCAGGTTAGTCGTTATTTGGATGTTAGGGGAAAACTTCCGAATTTCGTCATATTCTATTAAGTAACAATCCAGCAGCGCATCCGATTGGAATCTGCGGTAGTCAAGCGAGATGCTTTGGAAGTTGGTTCTGTTGCCGCCCCACTCTTCGCTCAGCGCGTTCGGCGGAACGATTTCATCCCATTCATAGAAAGTATGCCCCCAAAAGCTCGTATACCAGGCTTTATTCAATTGCTCAATCGTGCCGTAGTGTTTTTCCAGCCATACCCGGAAAGCGTCGGCACAGTTATCACAATAACAATATCCGCCGTATTCGTTGGAAATATGCCAAGCGACAAGCCCAGGGTGATCCTTGTACCGCTCGGCTAATTTACCTGCGATCAATTTCGCGTATTTGCGGTATGTCGGGCTGCTGGGGCAGGAATTATGGCGTCCGCCAAATTTCCGCTTGCGGCCGTCGTAATCGACACGCGTGACATCCGGGTACCGTGTAGCCATCCATGCTGGATGCGCGCCCGTGCTTGTCGCCAAGCAGACTGATATCTGATCGCGAAACAATCTGTCTATTATTTTGTCCAGCTCATCAAAATCATACGTATCTTCGTTTGGCTGTATGCGGGCCCACGAGAACACATTGACCGTAGCGACGTCAATCTCCGCAAGCTTGAACATGCGAAGATCCTCTTCCATGGTCTCGTCGTTCCACTGCTCGGGGTTGTAATCTCCTCCGTACCAAATTTTTGGAAGTTTATTATGTATCATAATTCTGTTCTCCCTTCAATGATTGCATATTTACAACGAGGGAAGAGAGCTCATGAAATGAGCTCTCTACTTCCTTGCTTTTTCTTGTCTTATTTCGACCAAAGCGCTACGCGGTCCTGTACCATTTTTGTAAACTCAGCATTCAATTTCGCTACGCCTGCATCTTCAAGATCCTTCAAGAATGCATCGTAAACTTTATCGAAATCAGCCGGTTTAGCAAGAATCGCTTCCGGAATACGTTTCTTCATAATATCTTGCGTTTTTTGGAAAATAACGTTTGCTTGGGAGCCCGTTTCAAAAGGAAGCGTCCAAGCTGCTCCGTATTTACGCTCCGGAAATGCATCGTCTGCAGGCCACAGGTCTCTGTACGTTGTTGCGCCGTAAGCAGCAAGCGTTTTCTTGTCTTCTGCAGAGTAAGCCGTTTGAATTTGCTCAGGGAACGTCGTCGTATAATAGTTTCCGGATGGATCCTTCACGCCGTCGCCGTAACGGGCGGACAGCAAGTAGTTGCCGATACCCGTTGTTTTCTTGAATTTGTTGTTATCGTTTGATTTTTGTTCTTGAACGTCAGCAGGAATGACGCGCTTGCCGTCTACTACATTGTAGTGCTTGCCTTCGATACCCCAGTTGACAAGTACTTGGCCTTCATCGGAGGCTAGGTAATCAAGGAATTTAATTAAACGAACAGGGTCTTTAGCATCCTTCGTGATACCAATTCCGAAGCCCCCAATGTAACCCGTTCCTTGGAAGGAGTGATCTTGGTACGTATCGTTCAATGTTACAGGGAAACGAGCGTATGTCGAGCTAAACTTTCCTTCAGCTTTCAACGCGTTCTCCGCATCGCCGTAATCCCAGTTTTGGTCAATTAGACCAAGAACGCGGCCGGATGCGATTTTCGCTTTGTATTGATCGTATTTTTGTACGAAGCTTTCTTTGTCAAGCAAGCCGATATCGTTCATATGGTTCAGCCATCGGAAGTATTCTCTTTCTTCAGGCCGCTGGTAGTGCAAGATCGATTCATGCGTATCTTGGTTGATGAAAAATTCACCATCATCCGGAGCGCCGGTTGTAATGGTCGCAGGATTCGTTACGGAAATCAGAATTTGCCACTCGCCGCCGTTAAGCGACATCCCGATCGTCGGTTGGCCGTCTGCCGTTTTAGGATTTTTCTCGATGTAAGCTTTGATCGCTGCTTCATAGTCTTGAACCGTTTTGATTTCCGGGTAGCCGGCTGCTTCAAGCACTTGGTGCTGCAATTGGAAGCCGCCGCCTGCTTCAAAGTAGGTTTGGCCTACGCCAGCTTGTGGAAGTGTGTAGATCGCATCGTCATCCTCGCTCCAGCGGAGACGGTTGAAGTATTCGCCATAAACCTTTTTAAGGTTAGGACCATGCTCTTCGATCAATGGACGAAGGTCGATCAATGCGCCGGCATCAACCAATTTGCCTGCATTGCCTTTCGGCATAACAATATCCGGATACTCATCGCTCGCTACCATAAGCGCGAACATATCGGAATCTGTACCGCCGACAGGGAATTCTTGTTTGATTGTAATTCCTGTTTTTTCAAGAATCAATTTACCTACATCGGACTGCATATCGTCCCAGTTCGGATTGTTATCGCCAGATGCCATACGGATCGTAATTGGCTCAGCCGCTACCGGCTCATTCGTTGCATTATCTGCACTATCGGGCGCTGCATTGTTCTTGCCGCCTTCATTATTCGAATTGCCGCATGCTGTGACGAATAAGAATACAAGTGCTAACATTAAGCTAAGAGTCATCTGCATCTTTCTTTTCATTTCGTTAAAGCCTCCCTTTTTTCTTGTGCGTGATTTACATGTATATAACAGGAAACCTGCTATTACCAAAATTAGCTTTTTACTGCGCCAAGCGTCATACCTTTGACGAAGTACTTTTGCAGAAACGGATATACCATAAGAATCGGCACCGTTACGACGATCGTAATCGCCATTTTAATAGACTCGGGCGAAACCGCTGCAATCGATTGCTGTGCGTTAGGATCCCGATAATTGCTGCCCGTCTGCGTTGATAGAAGCACCTTCATCAGCTCGTACTGGAGCGTCGTATTCTCAGCGCTTCTGTTATTAAACAAGTAGGTGTCAAACCAGGAATTCCAGTGGCCGACCGCGATAAACAAGGCGATTGTCGCGAGTACAGGCTGGCAGAGCGGAAGTATGATTTTCCAAAATATAGTCCAATCATTCGCGCCGTCGATTTTGGCCGATTCTTGAAGCGCGTACGGAAGCCCGTCAATGTATGAGCGGACGACGAACACGTTCCAAACGCTCAAAATAGCTGGAATGATATAAACCGCAAAAGTACCGATCAAGCCCAGGCTTTTCATGAGCAGGAAGCCGGGAATAAGGCCGCCTGAGAAGTACATCGTAAGAGCGAATACGACCGACATCCATCTTCTCGCCTGGAAATCGGGACGGCTTAACGTGTAAGCCATCATGGATGCCGACAAAACGCCGATCAGAGTACCGAGCACCGTACGAATAACGGAGTTTTTAAAGCCTACTAGCAGTCCCTCGAAACCGAAAATCGTCTCATAGTTTTTCAATGTAAATTCACGAGGGTATATGGTTAAACCGCCTCTTACCGTATCCACTGAATCGTTGAATGATATCGCCAGTACATTTAAGAACGGATATAACGTTACGATAGCTACGATCGCCATAAATATAAAGATGAAGGTATCAAATACTTTATCGCCTGTACTTCGTCTAATCGTTCCTTGCATATGCCGTACCTCCTATATGATTGATTCTTTAGTGACCCGTTTGTATATTCCGTTCGCGATAAACACTAATAGGATGCTGACTACGGAATTAAATATACCGATTGCCGTACCATAGGAATATCGGCTCATTTGAATACCGTACTTCAGCGCATACAGATCGAGCACCTCTGAAAAATCGGATACGAGAGGATTGCCTAGCAAAAACTGTTTTTCAAAGCCAATGCTTACGAGATGACCGATCGATAAGATGAAAAGCACCATAAAGGTTGTCCGAATTCCCGGCAGCGTGATATGCCACATTTTACGGAATCGGCCTGCTCCATCCACGGTCGACGCCTCGTAAAGCTCAGGATCGATACCAGCCATTGCAGCTAAAAATATAATGGAGTTCCAACCCATTTCCTTCCATAAATCCGATGCCGTTACAATACCCCAGAACCAACTGCCTTTGGCCATAAACTGAACCGGTGCGTCGATGATGTTAAGCCACATAAGCAATTGGTTAACGGCCCCGCCGTCTGTCGAAAGCATCTTCGATACGAGTCCGGCGACGACTACCCATGATACGAAGTGCGGCAAATACGAAATCGTTTGAACCGAACGCTTGAAAAATTGTCCTCTCATCTCATTTAGCAATAGCGCGAAGATGACCGGAACCGTAAAGCCGACGACCAGTCCCATCGTGCTCATGGCAAGCGTGTTTCGCAATACGATATAAAATCTTTCGTCTTGGAATAATTCAATGAAATTATCGAGTCCGACCCATTTCTGATCCAATATAGCGTTTTTCGGTTTGTAATTTTGAAAAGCGGTTAACCAGCCCCATACCGGTACATAGCTGAATAGGAATATCCAGATGACGAATGGAAGTGACATCATGTACAAGTAACGCTGCTGGAATGCTTTAAACCAAAATCGGTTCCTTTTGTTTGTCGCCCCTGCTCCCAGGGTAACTTCTGTTAGCGGTTTCATCCCTGCTCCTCCTAAAGTTTTTGCACCCGGCAAAAACGGCTTCGTAAGCTTCCTTTTCGTAGGTGTAGCTTACCCTCTCTTCTATGTACTTATCATAAACGATAGAGCCCTCCCCCTTGCACCCGATAAATTAGACCTAAAATCATATCAAAATACGCACTTTCAAGCGCTTTCATAACCATTGGTTATGAACTGAGCACAACAAAAAATGACGTTATATCACATGCGGCTCTATTAGCCCGGCGATATAACGTCACTTTTCTTACTCTGAGGACGGTTTCCCAGAAACACTCTTGAAGGAAGAGGGCGAAACACCCTTATACTTTTTGAATTTGCTGTGGAAGTAATCGACGTTCGCATAGCCAACCCGCTCTGACACCTGATGAACCTTAAGTCCCTCCTTTAGCAGCTCGATGGCATGCTGAATGCGGACTTGATCCAAATAGGTGTTGAAAGGCTCCCCCGTAAAATTTTTGAACATTTTGCCCAGGTACCCGCTGTTATAATTGAAGAGATCCGCCAGCGTCTCCAGCTTAATGTTCTCGCTGTAGTGTCGCTCTATGAAATCAGTCATCTGCTTCATGACGGACATGCTGTCGGATTTGCCAATCCTTGCTGCCAAATCCGTTAACCGCATCTGCAGCTGATCGATCATCTCATTATAATGATGCGCAAGATAAAGAGCCGTTATCATCGATAAATCCTCTTGTACGGAAACCTGCGAATTTGAAATTGCCGCTTTGTTCAGCACGATCGTAACCAGCTGCGCCCAGCCCGATTTAACGGCTTGCTCCGATGAGTCATGCGCACAAATTTGTACAGAAGCCTCGTCCAGCGCCTTTATTACGCCTTCTCTGCTTCCGATATCAAGCATGTAATAAAGCTTCTGAGCAAGGCTATCGATGGATAGCTCTTCGCCCTGCCCCGTTCCCGATTGCTTAGCGTCTCCTTCTAAAGATGCCGAATGAATATGCTGCCCTTGCAGCATGAAGCGCTGTTTTAACAAGCTGCGAACGGCAGGCGACCATTTTTGCAGCTCCAAGGGATCGCGAACCGGCTCGCTTGCTGCAGCTGCGAATCTCACTCTCATGCCGCAGCATTCTTCGATCCACAGCTTCATCTGCTCGCGCGAGCCGTTTTGCAGTAAATAATCTTTTAGCAATACCCCTATATAAGGCTCGGCAGTAAAGACCCAGCCAAGCTGTTTCTTCTCGATAATTTCCGCCAGCTTCTTCTTAAGGGTAGCATTCATCGTAAGGGAATGCTCCCTGCTGTAAAGCTCGATTAGTAGCAGCTGATAATATTTCGCCGGCGCGCCAAGCAGCGTATGCAGCTCCTGACTGCCTGCCAGGTTCGGATCAACCTTTCCGGAGGCTAGCTGCTGAAGCATCTCCTCGCGCAAGAGCACCGTCGTTTGCTCCGTATTCAGCTGCTGCTCGGTTTGTTTTTTGAGCTGCGTGCCAATTCGTTCGACATTGCTCTCCAGTTCATCCTCATCAATCGGCTTCAATATATAACCATCCACATTATGCGCGATCGCTTGCTTTGCATAATTGAATTCGGCATATCCGCTCAAAATTAAGAAATGGCAGACCGTATCCGTCTTTCTTATCTCCTCTATCGCTTGAAGCCCGTCCATCCCAGGCATACGAATATCTATTAAAATCAAATCAGGAACGAGCGCCGCATGCTTCTCCACCGCCTCCCGGCCGTTCGATGCAATTCCCGCGACGCTAAAGCCGTATTTGTTCCAATCGACTAATGTTTGCAGCCCTTCTCGAATCATCGGTTCATCGTCGACAATCAGCACTTTATGCAAATGGATGACCCCCTAACGGAATTTCAAAAGCAATTCTTGTACCCAACCCCAGCTCGCTCTTAATCGTCAAGCCGTAACCGTCCCCATAGATCATGACTAGCCTTTGATGAACATTACGCAGTCCGATCCGGTACTCTTCCTCTTCTTCCATATCGTTAAGCGCTTCATGGATTTGATTGATTTTGTCTTCGCTAATCCCTACACCATTATCGGCAACCTCTACGCGGAGCATACGATCGCTCATCTGCGTCGTTAACGAAACGAAGCCGCCCTCTGCTATATTTTCCAGCCCATGCACGACCGCATTCTCAATGAGCGGCTGAATAATAAGCGGCGGGATTTCAATATCCTGTCCGGATTCATCGATATCCAGGCCGAAGGTCAAGCGATCGTTCCCGTATCTGAATGTTTGAATTTCCAAATAGCAGCGCACGATTTCGAGCTCGTCCTTGAGGGCGATTTTCCGCGTGCCTACCTCTAAATTTCGACGGATCATTTTGCCTAGCATCCTTACGATCGAGGATATCTCGGTCTCGCCCTTGATATGGGCCTTCATGCGGATCGATTCGAGCGCATTGAACAGAAAATGCGGATTGATTTGGCTTGCCATCATCTTCAGCTTTATTTCTTTTTGCCTGAGCTCCAGCCGGGCTTGCTGCTTGTGCGATTCCGCAACCTCGTCCATCAAGCCGCGAATGCTGACGACCATGTTGTTAAATTGCTTGGACAGAATGCCGATCTCGTCATTGCCTGTCACATGGGAAATAACGTTCAAATCGCCCATCGCAACCTTATTCAAATCCTTGTTCAGTACGAGCATCCGCTTCGCTAAAATCGCGGAGAAAATATAAATCAATACGAACGCGATAACAAGGCTTAGCATAATGATGCTGAAACCGAGCAAGCTTATACGATTGGCTCCGCTCACGATGCTGTCGATCGTAAATACCGAAACGATCTTGAGACCGTTGCGGCTTGATTCGGGAAGAAGGTCCTCTACGACGATTTTGGAAGGCTTGCCATCGAATTTAAACTCGTAAGTACCTTCCGCTTTATTCGTCAATTGACTGGCAAAGTCCAATTCAGATATGTTCTTGCCTACCCATTTAGGATTTTTTGACGCAATGATATAGCCGCTTTCATCGATAATCATCGTGTCGAACGGCTCCTGGCTAATCATCGCATTCAGCTCTTTTTGGTTAACGCTTATGACCAGCACGCCGCTTGTCTGATAGGTAGGAAACGTAATTTTACGAATGAGGCTCAAATCATTCCGGTTGTTCTTCGTTTCATCGGGTATATACGCCCAGTGTATGCCGTCCTGTTCCGTCGCTGACTTATACCAGGATGTTTCCTCTATTGAATCGGTGACTTTTAGAAATTCCCAATTGTCCAGTATCGTCATGTTTGTCGTGTAGAAGCGAATGTTGAATACTTCGCTGTACAGCTGAATGTAATTCCGAAAATCGCGATAATCCCAAAACGCCTTTACCACCTCGAAGGTGGAATTATATTGCGTATTGACGACATTCGTTAATCGGTTGTCGACGAGCAGCTTGTCCGAAATCTCGATTGGCATTCGTATAATGTCCAAGGTCTGCTTCTTGATTCGTTCCACGTTATTCGTAATTTGCTGGGTCGCTTGGTCGAGGACATTTTGACGGAAAGCGACTGTCAGAAATATGCCTACAATAAGCACCGGCACGAATACGACGAGGATAAATGAATAAATAAGCTTGTTCCTTATTCTAATATTGTTCATTTTGTGTGCAAGCGCTCTGATGCTCACCAGCATATAGGCTGCCCCTCCTTCATCAAGGAAAGCGTTTACTTTTTTACGTATATTTTTGAAGCATCCTATATTATAAAACGGGTATGAGATCATTCATACATGATCTATTCATTTTATTATCATATAGAAATTAGACATAACCATCCGATGCTTATTTTCTTGCAAAGAAATACCGCTCCAATTAGAGCGGTATGCGGTACGATGAATGCTGTTCAATGACATGCTCACCTTTGTTGTACAGCCATTTGAAGACAAAGCGGCTGCCTGAATAACCCGTCCTGCTGCGAATATCCGGAAGAATAACGTCCTCAAAATGATCCAAAATAATTTGCTGCGCCTGGGAAAGGCGTTCTTCATTAGCCTCAAGCTTTTGCTCTGCCTCTTCATCGGTTAGCGCTGTCTGCGAAAAGTAAGCAAAGGCTGCGTCCCAGTCGCTGACCGTATCCGGCAGCGGATGTCCGGAGCCTCGAAAAACTTCCTTCACCGTATCAATCCAATCCTTGTACAGGTCAATCTCAATTTCGTTCTCCAATATGACTAGCACCTCTCCTGAAGATCATTGGTAATCTTCAGAATAATGCCCTATTCGTTAAAAAGCAACCGCAGCCGTACAAAAAAACGGAGCTGCTCAAGGCTGAATTGACAGCCTTGAAGACAGCTCCGCATGAAACTTCCGGATCTATTGTGATTAATGAATGCGGAACCAGCTCAGCTTTACGCTTCCCGTTAAGCCGATAACCAAATCGCCATCCGGCTTGATAGGAGGGAGCTCTATACGTACGGTTTCCCATTGCTGCTCACCGCTCGCGGCAACCGAGCAAGAGCCGATAACCGTTCCCGCGGGGCTGCCGATCAGGAGCGATAGCTCGCCGCCCTGCCCGCTGCCGCTAACGCGCGCTTCGAATACGCCGTAGCCGTTCGACCAATCGATGTCCGTGAATTTTATCCAGCCTTCGGATTGCGCCAGCCGCACCGCCGTACCGCCTTCCTTGCTCTCATCCAAATAGACACCGGCATAATCATCGTAGTTCTCCGCGCGCGTTTGCAGCGACAGGTTGCGGGGAGGTATGGTCTCGCCATCTATTGTGATCGTAGCAGACACCTTTGCATCGACAGATGAACCGCCTGCAACAAACGTATATTCGGCAGCTTCAAGGCAGAACCGGTCACGCGTCACATCCCAAACAGCAAGCTCTTCGGCAGGCACGATAAGTTGTACGTACTTTGTCTCTCCCGGCTGCAGGGCAATCCGCGTAAAGCCGGCCAGCTTCTTGAGCGGACGCTGGACGCGGGAGCATTCCGTGCTCACATACAATTGTACGACCTCATCTGCGGCAACGGCAGATTCGTTCGTGACTTGAAGCTGTACGGTTACACTGCCTTCCATGCTGGCCCAGTTATTTGTTACCTCAAGCGGACTATAGCGGAACGAACCGTAGCTAAGACCGTAACCGAACGGATACAACGGCTCTCCGTCAAAGTACAGATACGTTCTTTTGCCCTTCATAATGTCATAGTCCATCAGATCCGTCAGCTGCTCCTCCGATTTGTACCATGTCATATTCAGGCGTCCCGCCGGCGAGTAATCGCCGAATAGTACGTCGGCGATGGCGTTGCCAATCTCTTGTCCCGCATGCGACAAGTAAACGATCGCCGGAATTTGCTCGTTAACTGCATTTAGCGTGAACGGATAGCTGCCGATTACGACGACGACCGTGTTCGGGTTAGCCGCGAATACGGCGCTAATCAATTTATTTTGCGATGCCGCAAGATCAAGGCTTGGTCGATCGATTTCTTCCTTGCCGTTAATAAGCGGATTATTGCCGACGAAGACGATTGCGGTTTCGGCTGCCTTCGCTGCCGCTGCCGCTTCCGCGATGCCGTCAATGATGACATCCTTCGTAAACAGCTCGTTCGCCCCGATCGTGTCCGCTTCTGCAACCTGAAGCGAATCGGCTCCGCCGTTCGGAGCTGTTACCAGCTTGCCGTTCCACGTCCGTATCAGCAATTGATGATTCGATTGCTCGTCAAGCTTAAACACTTCCTTCACAAACCAGCCGAACGCTTCGCTCGCAGCCACGGCAATATTTTCGTCATCCGCGCTCGTAAGCAGCTTCCCGGAAGCTTTGCTCTCCAGCGTATAGCTGCCCCAGCCCCAATCGGTTACTTCAAATGTTTCGCCTGCCGCATCCGATCCGCCGGCTCGCAGACGTCCTTCATTGTCCTCAGATGCCAGCAGCGCCTCTCCATTCGCGGCCGATTTCAACACGACGCGGTCATTACCGCTGCTGTACGAAACGGATCTGCCGGCCAGCTTGCTCTTAATGCCTTCGAGCGGCGTAACTTTATAAGGAAGCGAGCCGGAATACCAGTCGCGGTAAACGACATCCGCTAACGGCCCGATTACGGCAACGCTGTTTAGTTTCTCCTTGTTTAAAGGCAGAGCGTTGTTTTTATTTTTTAATAAGACAATGGATTCCCTTGCCGCTTGCAGCGACAGCTGACCGTGCTCCGGCGCGCAAAGCTTCGATTCCGGCAATTTTGCGTAAGGATTTTGATCCGCCGGATCGAATTCGCCCAAACGGAAACGTACGCGGAACGTGTTAATGAGCGCTTTGTCCAAATCCCGCTCCGACAGCAGTCCCTCGTCCAAAGCTTCGCGAATAGCGGCGCAGGATTTCTCTTTATCGTCGGTAATGCTGTCGATACCTGCTTTAATGGCATGCGCAACCGCATCCTTATAAGAATTATAATAGTTATGATCGTTGACGATACCGAGCAAATCGCCCGCATCGCTAACGATGAAGCCGTTCATGCCCCACTCTTCTTTCACCACTTTGTTTACATCCCCATGCAAAATGGTCGGCGTACCGTTAACGGAGTTATACGAGGTCATCATCGAATGCGCGCCGCCCTTAACGAAGGCCGGCTTAAACGCCGCTTGATAATATTCCTTCATGTTACGCGGATCGATGCTCGCAGAGCAGCTGCCGCGGTTAATTTCATTGTTATTGCCGATAAAATGCTTCAAGGTCGCTACCGCTTTAAAGTAAAGCGGGTGATCGCCTTGAATGCCCTGCACGAGCGAGGCTGTCAGCTCGCCCGTCAGCTTAGGATCTTCGCCGTAAGCCTCCTCTGTCCGGCCCCAACGCGGATCACGCTCCATATCAACGGTCGGCGCCCATAGCGTCAAGCCGTTAATGGCGGGGTTGCGCTGAAAATAGACGCGCGCCTCGTCGCCGATAACAGAGCCTACTTCCTTCAGCAGTATGGGGTTCCACGTACAACCAAGACCGATCGGCTGCGGGAACGTTGTTGCTTCCCCCAGCCATGCCATCCCGTGCGCCGCTTCCGTTCCATGCTTATACGGCTTGACGCCTAATCGCTCGATTGCAGGCTGATATTGGACCATGGAGTCAATTTTCTCATCGAGCGTAAATCGCGAGACGAGATCGGTTACTCGTTCTTCAAGCGGAAGCTCGGTATTGTTAAACGGAAAAATGATGTCGGTCGTCATTATGGTTTCTCCCCTTCTTTGGTTGACGGTAAAATGTTGTACCAGCCGTTCTTGCTCGTTGCAAATGGCCCCGATGCATCAATCGTTGTGCCGTCCGAAGCATGGACCGTGATCGCGCTCTTGGAACGCAGTCTGCAATCCCTTCCATGCGTAGAATGAATGCGTCCCGAAGTCAGCTTGCCGTCTGCCCACTCGATATCGACAACGAAGCCGCCTCTTGCCTTCAGGCCCTTCACGTAGCCGCTCGGCCAAGCGGCCGGCAGCGCCGGCAGAAGCTCAATGCCGTTCAAATGACTTTGCAGCAGCATCTCGCCTATGCCCGCCGTTCCTCCAAAGTTTCCGTCGATTTGAAACGGCGGATGATCATCGAACAAATTCGGATGCGTCGAGCGTGCGAGCAGCGTATGAATAAAACGATAAGAGGACTCTGAATCCCGCAGCCGCGCGTAAAGGTTTATTAGCCACGCGCAGCTCCAGCCCGTATGGCCGCCGCCGTTTTTTATGCGGCTTTCAAGCGACAGCCGTCCCGCTTCAACCAGCTCAGGCGTTGCTTCCTGATTAATAGTCGTGCCCGGATATAAGCCGTATAAATGCGATACATGGCGATGGCCTGGCTCATGCTCCGCAAAATGCTCATGCCATTCCTGCAGTAAACCGTTTGGCGCGATTTGCAGCGGCGGAAGCTTGCGCTTCGCCGCTTCTAACCGTTCGATAAATGGCTCATCGAGCTTCAGCAAGCTCGCCGCGGTCAAACAATGCTCAAACAGCTCGCCGATTAACGTGATGTCCATGGCAGACGATTCTGCCACGCTGCTCGTTTCTCCGTGAGCGGTCAGAAACTTATTTTCCGGCGAGGTAGAAGGCGACGTCATGAGCAGCCCATTCCCGTTTTCCTGCAGAAAGTCCAAGCAAAATAATGCAGCGCCCTTCATCAGGGGATAAGCTTTCTCCCGCAAAAAGGCTTCGTTCGGATGATATAAATAATGCTCCCACAAATGCTGCGTCAGCCATACGCCGCCAAGCGGCCAGAATGCCCAGCTTGGATGACCGGCAGTTGGAGTTGACGTCCGCCATAAGTCGACGTTGTGATGCGCTACCCACCCTGCGCTGTTGTAATGAATAGCAGCCGTACGCGCGCCTGACTCGCTAAGCTCCTCAATCAGCCGGAGAAGCGGCTCGTGGCATTCGCTCAAATTGGCAAGCTCTGCCGGCCAATAGTTCATTTGCGTATTGATATTCGTCGTATAATCGCTGTTCCAAGGCGGCTGCACCCGGTCATTCCATATCCCCTGCAGGTTAGCCGGCTGGGTTCCGGGACGCGAGCTTGCCATAAGCAGATACCGGCCATACTGGAAATACAAGGCTTCCAGCTGCGGGTCCTGCTCGCCTCTCTTATATGCTTCGAGCCGCTCGTCCGTCGGCAATAGGGCATTAGGCGTCTGACCCAATTCAATCTGCACACGCCGAAATAGTTGTCGGTGATCCTGAATGTGGCGCTCACGGAGCTGTTCATAACTATGCGATAGAGCGCCTTCCAGCACACGATTGTTCTGCTTGCGAAGCTCGTCACCGCTCTTCGCCGGCTGGCGGTTAAATCTCTCGAAGCTTGCCGCCGCGCTTAACAGGAAAGTTGCCGAGCGAGCGCCGCGAATCGTTAATTGCTGATCGCCGCTTACTGAAACTTCTCCTCCCTCTGCGATTACCTGCAGCTTTATCTGAAACGTAATGCCGCGGTTGTCCTCGTACTGCACGGCTTTCGGATGATCGCCCATATAATTGTCCGCGACATGGCTCGGACAGCGTCCGTGCAGCACGATTGCCGCGCTTCCGTCATGCGCAATCCCATACTGCAACGACGCTTGCAGCGAAGCCGTAAGCTCCAGCAGTCCGTCTCCATCCGCTGCATATCTCGTGCAAAGCACTTGATCGACTGCGCTTACAAATGTCTCGCGGTAATAGCTCGTTTCGCCGGATTGAAAGCGGGTAGCGGCAATGCCCGCATCGATATCAAGCTTGCGGATATAGTGTTTCGGGCGGCTTTTGTTCTGCTCAAAATGCTGCTCAATATACAAATCGCCCATCGGCTGATACGATTCCGTATTTGTTCCCAGCATTTTCGCCTCGACCAGCTTTTCCGCCTCTACGAAGCGCTTCTGCGCGATCAATTCCTGAGCCTGCTTTAAATAGCGTAAAGCCTCGTAATTGTTCGTATCGCGCGGAAAGCCTGACCACAGCGTATCTTCATTTAATTGAAAACGTTCTTTATCAACGCCGCCGAATACCATGCCGCCCAATCGGCCATTGCCAAGCGGCAGCGCTTCTTCCCATCTTGAAGCCGGCTGCTTATACCAAAGGTTCAACGGATGTATCTGCTCTTCCCTGTTTGCCATATTGTCGGTCTCCTGTTATCGCTCTCGTCATATCATCGATAAAACATTTATTATCCATCATAACGGAATAGTCTTCTAGAACAGTACCCATCAGATTTCATGTAAATTCATATGAAAATTAGCGCTTGCTCGTCGTAATCGTTGTTTTTTATATTTTTAAAGAGGCTTATCATCAGCTGTGTCGGAGGTGTGAGGAAAATAGAGAAAATAAACTTTCTGTGCAAGGAAACGAAGGAAAGCAGCTAAGGAGTAAATAAAAAAATGGTTGAGTAGGCTCTTACGGCACTCAACCATTTTCGTATTTCTGTCCTTGCCTCGTAAAAATGAGACTACTATTTAAAGTCCTGCTTCACCAAACACTTTGTCAAAGCCAGCCTTGGAACGCAGAACAAGCTCTTCCGGCGATTGCAATGGAGCCTCTGCCGTTAAAATTTCCTGAGATACAGCTCCCTTGTAACCGATTCTATCGAGCGCCTTAAGGAAGCCCACCAAATCAATCACGCCTTCGCCCGGATAAATGCGGCCGTTATCAAGCGCTTCCTCCACAGGTACGTCAGGCGCGTCATTAATATGCACATGCACGATCTGATCAGCGCGAAGCGCTTCTATATCGGCAATAGTCAAACCGTTCGTGTACCAATGATACGAATCGAACAACAGCCCTACGTTACTCTCGCCGATCGCATCGAACCATTCCAGCGTCTCTTCGAGCGTCCAAATAAACGGATTCGCCCAGCGCGTGCGCAAATGGTGGGGACCAACGAATTCGAGTCCGAGACGAATGCCGTAAGCGCCAAGAATTTGCGCGCAGGTACGTAATCTGCGCGTTGCCAGTGCCATAAAGCGGGCTGCCTTCAAATCCGTGGAAGGCAAAATATACGTGCAGCAGCTCATACAGCCAAGCTCCGCTGCAGCTGCAGCGGCTCCCGCTAATTTCTCCAGTCCTTCAAGAAACGCCTCTTCCGTCGTTCTCCATTCTACCGGAAGACCGATCGAGCCGATCACCACGCCGTTCTTTGCAAGCAGCTCACGTGCTTTTTGGACGCCATGACGGTTAATCAGCGAACCGGCATCCAAATCTACAGCTTGAAAACCATATTCGCCAGCGAGCTCGATGAAACGCTCATCGCTTTCAATGCGGCCAAGCCCTGCGCCGGTTAATCCTCTCAGCATGCTGTTGCCTCCTTCTTCGTCACCACGTTAGTTTAAATTCCAATCCAGCTTCACTTCACTGCCCGTACGGGATGATTCATAAATAGCATCCAAAACAAGATTGTTGGTCAAGCCGGTAAGCGCAGAAGTAATCGGCTGCTTGCCTTCGCGGATACATTCCAGGAAGTGACGGCTCAGTCGGGCGCGTTCACCCTCATCGTTATCGGCTTTGCGCAGAACCGTTTCAATCGGACGATCGAATTTCTCCGTAAGCAGCTTTCCCTCAGCACCACGGTAGCTTGCGCCGCCTTCCGAACCCATCAAATGAATGAACGGCGTATTGTCCGTATCCATGTGCACAGCCCAGCTTACTTCAAGCGAAAGCGTGCTTCCGTCTTCCATTTTGATCAAGGCGGTTGCCAAATCCTCTACATCGTAAGTGCCGTTCCAATTCGGCTTGCCCCAAGTTCCGATCCCTTTACGGCTTGGACCAAACTCCGCATAGGTTGCGCCATATACGGATACCGGCTTCGGATTGCCCATCAAGTACAGCGCAAGGTCAAGCATATGAACGCCGATATCGATAAGCGGGCCGCCGCCCGACTGATCCATTTGAGTAAACCAAGTGCCCCAGCCTGGGATGCCTTTGCGGCGGAACCAGCCGGTTTTTGCCGTATATATTTTGCCAAGCTCCCCGCGATCGATTTGCTCTTTAATTTGCATCGGCACCGATTCCCAGCGCATCTGATGACCAACCATCACTATGCGGTCGGAAGCCTGGCTCGCCTTCATAATTTGACGAGCCGCTTCGCCGTTAATGCCCATCGGCTTCTCGAGCAGCACATGCTTGCCGGCAGCTAAAGCCTGTACCGCAAGCGGTGCATGGAATTGGTTAGGAACCCCTATAATAACGGCGTCCACGTCTGAGCGCTGAATCAGCTCTTCCGGCGAATTTGCAACGCTTGCGATCCCGTATTGCTTCGCTCTCTCTACGGCAAGCGGCAAATACGCATCGGTAATAGCCGTAATGACGCACTCGTCGCCTAGCTTGGAAAACTCGCCAGCATGAACTTTTCCGATATTGCCCGCACCGATAATGCCTATTCTAATTTTATTTTCAATGGACATTGGAAAACCTCCCGATAAGTTTGGTGAAGCAAAATTGCTTTGCAAGCATCCGCGTTAGCTAACGCTTGCTTCCGTTATTTATGTTAAAATAAACGGGATGAGAAATCGTGCTTGTTTTTCGATAAAAGTCTCAGTTTTTCGGAGGAATCCATTATTTCATGACTTATATACCCGACTACTTGAAAACGTATCCAAATATGAACACATCCTCTCCCCTCCATATTAGCCTGAACCGTCTTTACCAAGGCTTCCGTCCGCATCGTCACGACTTTTTGGAGTTTTCATATGTGGTAGATGGAAGAGGCTCCGAATCGATCAATGATGCCAAGCATCAAATGCTGCCAGGCACGTTTACGTTCGTGCTGCCCTATCAGGTCCATGAGCTTTTTACGGAACCGGGCAGTACCCTAGTTCTATATAATTGCATGTTCAGCATGGATTTGTTGATGGAGCCGGGTCAAGAGGGCGGCTTAATGGACTTAATCGCTCAGAACGCGATGCCGTCCTTCGTTCAGCTGAGCGACACGGACAACGTACGCATGAAGCATTTAATAGAAGATATGTATAACGAGTATAAGGGGCAGGAGCTGTGGCGCCGCACAATGCTCCAGGTTAGATTGAAGGAAATATTAGCCTGCTTCGACCGGTACCGCCGGAAGGCCGCGCCTTCCGCTGTCGTATCGACGCTCGGATCCAAGTCGAATGCCTCCGTATGGCCGATCATCCATTATATTCATCGCCATTATCAGGATGAGCTTGCGCTTTCCGACCTTGCAAGCCGCTTTACGATGAGCGTATCGCGAATAAGCGAGGTCATTAAGCAGACGACCGGACAGACCTTCGTTCATTTCCTGCATGATTTGCGCTTGCGGCACGCCTGCAGCCTGCTCGTCTCAACGGAAATGAGTGTCGCCGAAATTGCGCTTGAGGTCGGATATGGCTCCTACAAAACGTTTTCCCGTATTTTCCGTGAGACGAAGGGCGTCGTGCCGAAGGATTACCGAAAAATAAAGAGCCAGGAGAAGCTCAGCCAATAGCCGATAAACAATAACAATGCCCCAATCGAATCCAACTAACAAGGGCTGCCCCCCGGTAGATGATTCTACTCAAGAGGCAGCCCCTGCTCTGTTATGTGTTTAGTGGAAAATGGACAAAATCACAAATAAAATGGCTAGCAAAGCGTAAATAACAAGCGAAATAATCATTAAAGTCCGCTTACTCACAGCGCTACTCCCCTTCCAGCACCGATTAGGCTATACACCATTATTGTATGTGTATGGGGACAACGCGGAAATTGTCCAAGTAAGAAAAATCGTCCTCCGAACGCATCGGATAAAAAGCAGCATCGCTCTTCATTAATATCAATATGCTTCCAGCCTGCAACGAATGCCATATAAGGCTTACCCCTCTTGGCTTAATTGCTTGTTTTACCCTCCCGATCGAAGGCAGCACAGAACGAGGGCGACAACAAAAAAAGTGATTAAGCAGCTTCTTATGCCGCTTAATCACTTTTTTCGTCCATTCTTCTGCCAATCTATATACCTTCGCCTTGCAAATAAAGCCCATTGGCCTATATTTCATTACCTTCGACACTCTCGTAATAACGCGAGATCTCAATGATCAAAGCACCCATTCTCTCTATCTCCGGAACAATGATCCGCTTCACTCTGTATTCCTTCAAAGCTTCGGCCGTTACTTTACCGACCGCGGCAGCAACAACATGCTGCTCGAAAGCATTCAGGAGCTGCTCTTTACGCCCCGACCCGATCGCATACTTGAACAAATAATGCACCTGCACCGCAGTCGTGAAGCAAACCGTGTCCACCGAGCCTTCAACAAGTTCAGTCATCAGCAGATCAAGCGTAGCTTCTGCCGGCGGAACATGTCTGTAAGGCAGCACCGATTCTACGTGTACCGCACCTTTATTTTCAAGAAAGCGCGTCAGCTCAGGTGCCGGCTCCCCGTGCAGCTGTATCCATACCCGCTGCCCTTCAAAATTATAGGCAGAAAGGTTGTCCATCAGTCCCTGCATCGTTCCATCATCGTCGCTGACAACCGCCTGAAGACCCGTCCGTTTGAGGAAAGCAGAGGTTTTGTAGCCTCTTGACGCAATTTTCGCTTGGGACATGCGCTCCAGCACAGCTTGCCCAATTCCGAGCTTGTCGGCCGCGCCAACTACGCTTTCAGATCCAAGCCCCGTCGTCAAAATGATCCAGTCCGCGCCCTGCTCTGCGAATCTCCGCAGCGGCTCTTCCAGCAAATCCTCTTCAAACATCGTCAAACCCTGAAGCGAGCGGATAAATGGAATTCCGCCCCTTTTTTCTATGATCAAGCTCATCTCATCCGTTTTCCGAGATCCGGCAATAACGATTCGTTTATCCTTCATAGCGTTTGTACTCATAGTTTTCCAGCCACCGTACTTTCGGTAAATTTGCCTTAGTCGACGTCATTATAACAGAAGGAGCACGAATGCGCATCTCAAATGTTATATGCATGTTAGATATTTTCCCGTGACTGCTTAAAAAACAGCTCGACACTCTGCAATAAATGATTTTAAAGATATACGTACAATTGTGCTTCCGGCGTTCCATCGTGTAAATGAGCGGACGCAGCAAGTAGTAGAAGAAGCCTGAAAGCATTAATGGAACGATAATCATGCTGAAAAACGAAAGCACGGGCTTGAATATAAATCGGCAAAAAAGACCGCAGCAGGGGAGTCCCCCTGAAACGATCTTCCGTTGCAGTCTTATCGTTTGCAATGTTCACGCGATCTCAGCTGTTACTTCGAAAACAGTTTTTCGGCATCATCAAGCGCCATACTGTGTCCGACTGATGAATAATCCAGCCATTTTTGACCGTCTAACACGTACACATGCTTATTTTTGACTGCCTTCAAATTTTGCCAAACCACGTTTTTTTCAAGCTCTTCGAAGTTGGATTTCGCTTCGTTGCCTTTGCTAATAATTACGAAGATCGCATCCGCATCGAAGTCCGGCAGTACCTCTTGCGAAATAACCGCATACGGCTCATCCACGATTTTTTCTACGCCTGTGGCTGGATTTAAACCAAGATCCTCGAACATAATGGGGCCCACGGGACGCTTCATACCCATGACGCGAAGCTCCTTCGCCGTCATGCGGATGGCCATCACCTTCGCCTCTTCTCCTAGATCATCGTTTATAAGCGATTTCACGCGCTCTGCTTTCGCATCATAATCGTTGATAAAAGCTTCCGCTTCCTTCTCCTTGCCGACATGCTGTGCAATTTGGTTCAAATGGTCGCGCCATGTTCCATTATCCATATCAATACTGATCGTCGGCGCGATCTTCTCGAACTTGGCCAGATCATCGCCCGAATTGGCCACATCAATATAGATGACTTCCGGCTTTAACGCGAGTACAGATTCCATGTCGGGATCGGTTACGACGCCCAGCTTCGTGACTCCTTGCAGCCGGTCAGCCACATGCGGCAGAAAATCCTTCACGTCACCGCCAACAACCGAGCCGGCAGGCGTAATGCCCAGCGCAAGCAAGTTATTCGTAATATGGATCGACATTGAAGCGATTTTGGCATTAGCGTCATGCGTTAGATCATCGGTCGAGGGCGCTGGCTCTTCGGACGCGGCATTCGTTTGCGAGCCGTTGCCGGAAGCGGCATTATTCGATGAGGATGATTGTCCGCAAGCGGATAGTACCCCCATGAGCAATAGAAAGGCTAGTGCGGTGATCATTCTTTTCATCATGTTAATAATTCCTCCGTGAGTTAGGTTTTGAGCTTAATAGCAAATAGAGAAAATACGGCCCTCCGATCGCAGCAACGATAACACCTGCAGGAACGGCATTCGGCTGGAAAATGGATCGGCCTATCGTGTCTGCCGAAACCATTATAACTAGACCGACGAGTGCGGCTATCGGCAAAAAATGGCGGTGCTGCGGTCCGGCAAGCCGCCTTGCAATATGCGGTGCAACGAGTCCGATAAAGCCGATGCCTCCGGCCATGGACACACTCGCGCAGGAAAGAGCCACTGCCAGTCCAAGCATGAGCATGCGGTTTCGCGTTACATGACTGCCTACGCCGGATGCTGTCTCGTCGCCCAAAGCAAATAAATCGAGCGTGCGGGAGCGGGAATAAATAATCGGAACAAGCAAAGCAACCCAAGGAAACAGCGCCCATACATTAACCCAATCCCTGCCCCATACACTTCCCGCAAGCCAACGGGCAGCGAAGGTATAGGTATCCTCGTCAAGCTTTAAGGACAGGAAAAGTGTGACGGCGCTAACGCCTGCTTCAATCGCGATGCCGACCAAAATTAATCTAACCGGAATCATCCCTTTATAACGATCGAAAGCAAGCAGAAAAATAATGATCGAAATGACAATGCCCCCGGCGAAGGTGAACATCGGGATAAGCAGCGCAGCAGGCCCTTCCATCGTCCGAAAGAAGGACACGAACACGATTAATCCGAAGGCGGCACCGGAATGAATGCCGAGAATGCCAGGGTCAGCAAGTGAATTGCGGGATACGCCTTGCAGCACAGCCCCTGAAATGCCGAGCCCAATGCCTGCCAAAATCGTAATGACAATGCGAGGCAGCCGATAATCGAATAAAATAAGCGACTCGTCCCGCGTTCCGGAACCAAGCAGCGTCCGCCAGATCGAGGCGGGAGACAATCGAATCGTCCCCGTGTTTAAGCTGACAATGACAACAATGACCGCGACCGCCAGCAACAAAATACCGGCAACGACCGCTCTGGCTGTTCTTTGCTGCTCCAAGCTCATCATCTTACAGCTCCCTCCTCTCTTTACGCGCTAAATAAAGAAAGAAAGGCACGCCGACCATTGCAACCATTGCGCCTATAGCAAATTCTCGCGGCGGATTGACCATTCGCGATGCAAAATCCGCCCATACGAGCAAAATGGCTCCGAGCAAAGCCGAGAATGGAATGGCCTTGCGATAGTCCACACCCAATAACCGCCTGGCAATATGCGGCACGACAAGACCGACAAACCCGATCGAGCCGGCTACGGATACAGAAGCGCCCGCGAGTATAACAGCTGCAGCCATGCCAAGCAATCTGATTCGTCCCGTATGTACGCCGAGACTGGCTGCTGTCTCGTCTCCAAGCGACAAAAAACTGATGGAGCGTCCCATCGCCGCCGCCCATACAATAACGATGAGCACGATCGGCGCGAGCACTTTCAGTTGTTCCAACTTCACGCCCGCGACGCCACCGGCGTACCAGAATGCAAGATCCTGACTTAAGTCAAAGTAGATCGCGATTCCGCTGCTGAAGGAATGAAGGATCGCCGCGACAACAGCGCCGGCAATTGTCAATCTTAACGAATGAAGCCCTCCCTGGGTCGCCGTTCCCAGCAGTACGATGAACAACGTGCTGAGCGCCGCACCCGCGAAGGACATCAGAATAAGCTGGGTATAAGACAAGCCCGGCAGAAAAGCAAAGCAAAGCGCGACGACGAAGGCCGCTCCCGCATTGACTCCGAGAATGCCGGCATCCGCCATCGGGTTGCGCGTCACGCCCTGCATGACCGCTCCGGCGACAGCGAAAGCCATTCCGGTAACTACCGCACCAAGAACGCGCGGAAGTCTGTATTCATGCACGATTTGATGGGCGGTTATATCCGGATCGTAAGAAAAGACGGCTGCCCACACCGCCTCAAGCGTCAATTGCTTCGCACCATACGATATAGCCAAAAAAATAGACATCAACAGCGCTGCGAAAGCGGCTGCGAACCATAGGCCTGTCATCCATGTTTTATTCCATTTCATAGCCTTCTAATTAAAGAGTCCTCCCTTGAATAATAATATTGATAATCATTATCATCAATTCATTATAGCTCACCCTCTTTTTTCGTACATGACATAATTCAAGATTCGTCCATGGATAAATCTTAGATCGAAGACCGGAGCGGCTGCTACTTGCACAGCAGCCGCTCTATCTCTTCTAATTGTTGGTTAATAACATAAGGGGCATACACGATCCACTTGTCCCAATCCAAAAAATAAAGCCTGTTGCTTTTAACGGCAGGATGCTCCTTCCAGCTGGCATTCGAACGAATAAGCTCCATCCCCCGCCGCCGGTCAAGCTCCGTCTCAAAAGCCATAAACAAATAATCCGATTCATAATGTTTAATCTCGTCAGGCGCAATCGATAACCAATTGAAGCCTGTGCCGATCGGATGGGGCTCTTGCGCTTTTCTTATTCGATCAGGACATGCTAATTGTAACGATCTATAAAATACATGCCCGATGTTCCGGGCGCCATACATTCTGAGATCATTTTTTCGGACCACGCATATCGCTATCGTTGCGCTGCCTATAGACGCATGAACCTTCTTCCGAACGCGTTCCGCCTTGCGTTCGTAGCTTTCCATCCAATTATGCGCCGCCTGCTTCCTGCCGACCAGCTCAGCAATATCCAGCAGATGCGTAAATATATCCTTGCTAGCCCAAGGGAATGGAACGATCGGAGCGATATCATTAATATGCGCCTTCGCTTTAGGCAAAACATTGTCCTTGCATATAATTAAGTCAGGCTTCATATCGCTGAACGCCTGACGGCTAATATTCCAGGTATCCGTTGCATGCTTAGGCAGAACTAACTCTCTCGTGACGAGAGGCATAAAACGATGCATCTGCGCTGCACAAGGCCGAAGGCCGAGCGTAAATAAATGATCCGTGTAAGGAGAGGAAAGAGAAATAATGTTTAAATCAATTTTTTTCGTATAAATCGTGGGCGAATAACCGCTCGTCTCCTTAAAACGGCGGCTGAAATAAAACTCATCCCCATAACCTACGTCTGCTGCAATATCGTTCACAGGCTTATCGGTCATAAGCAGCATTTCTTTCGCTTTGTTTATTCGCAAATGAGTTAAATAGGATACGGGAGTTTTATTCATGGATTGTTTAAATACTTGGGAATAATAGGAAGGATGCAGCTGTGCAAGTTCAGCCAGCTTGTTCACCCTAATCTCTTCCCGGTAATGGTTATTCATATAATCGATCGTCATTCTTAGACGGTCTTTCATTTCGTTAGGTAAAGATAGCTCGGCATGGCGAAGCAGGCCGTCAATCAAATCGTATAAATACTGCTGACGGAGGAGCCCCTTCTTCTTTGTAAACCGCTCGCCGTCCGCTTCCGACGCAAGCAAATAAAAGGAGCGCTTAAACTGGCTTCCACCTACCCGAAGCTTACCTTGCAGCGGAAAAGATATCTCGCGTTTATAGGCTCTCCCTGCATCCGATTTCTCGGTCAATCGGAACCAATCAAATGCAACCCAATAAAGCTCGGCATGAGCGCCTGACAAAAGCCGAAACTGTACGGTCGTGCCGAGTGCTAGGACATGCAGCGAATCACGCTCCATTTTGCTTACATGACCGTTGATGATAAGATCGCCATCGCCCTTTGCGATGTAAAGCAGCGTATGATGGGCTAACGGAATTGCTCCATCTGCCCAGATCGGCGCCTCCATGCTTTTGCCTGCTTGCTCTATTTCAAAAATGACGTCGTTTAACCATTTATTATGCTCAAGCGTGCTCATTCCAGCCCCGCCCCTTCCAGCTGCTTCATCATTGCTGCACGTTCCAGCAACTAGTGAAAATCATTATCAATTTTAATGGACATACGATATTATTTCAATGATTTTCGGTTAGTTGTCCAGCTTGACAAGAGGCCTTTATTATATTCCTTTAACGCCGGCTTCATATTTTTTTAAAATAATTACCGCATTATGACCGCCAAAGCCAAAGGAATTGGACATTCCGATTTCAATATCCGCCTCACGCGCTTTGTTCGGCACATAATCAAGATCGCAAACCGGATCGGGCTCCTCTTGGTTTATCGTCGGTGGAATAATCCCCTCCTGAATGGTTTTCACTAAGGCGATCGCCTCCGCTCCGCCCGCTGCGCCGAGCATATGTCCCGTCATCGATTTGTTTGCCGTCACCGAAATCCGGTACGCCTGCTCGCCGAACAGTTTTTTGATCGCCGCCGTCTCTGACCGGTCGCCGATTTCGGTGCTGGTGGCATGAGCGCTGATCAGATCAACCTGGCTTTGATGCAGGCCGGCTTCGCGCAGAGCATGCTTCATCGCTTGATAAGCGCCAATACCATCCGGATGAGTGGCGACCATGTGATAGGCATCGGAGCTTGCTCCATAGCCGATCACCTCCGCATGAATGCGGGCGCCTCTGCGTAAAGCATGGGACAGTGATTCCATTACGAGGATGCCTGCTCCTTCGGCCATGACGAATCCGTCACGCCCCGCATCAAACGGCCGGCTTGCAAGCGCAGGCGCGTCGTTCCGCGTCGATATTGAGGTAGCATTTCCGAAGCTGGCGAGCGATATATCCGTAATGGCTGCCTCCGCACCTCCTGCGATAACGACATCCGCGCCGCCGGAGCGAATGAGCCTCCACGCTTCCCCAATCGCCGTATTTCCTATCGAGCATGCCGTAACCGGCGACATCGACGGCCCCTGTATGCCGAACCGGATGCTGATCATCGCCGCAGCCATGTTCGCGATCATCATGGGAACGAGCGTCGGGCTAACCCGCTCAGGACCGCGTTCGCGCAAAACTTCGGCTTGGTCAAGCAGAGTTTGTATGCCGCCGATGCCGGAGCCAACATAAACGCCAACGCGCTCCCGATCGGTCTGCTCAAGCGAAAGCGCCGCATCCTCCAGAGCTTGCTCGGCTGCCGCTATAGCAAATTGGCTGAATCGATCTATACGGCGAGCCTCCTTACGTCCAAAGCGCGCATCCGCGTCAAAATCTGTAACAATGCCTGCTATTTTTGCTTTATGCCTAGACGTATCGAATGTATCAATCACTGAAATGCCCGACTCGCCCTTAACCATCCGATTCCAAAATTGCCCCACCTCGTTTCCAAGCGGCGAAATGACGCCCATCCCTGTAATAACGACTCGTTCCATCGTTAATCCCCCTTCACGATTACCTTGATGAAGAGAGTTTGTCATAGTTATTATCCTATTACAAGTTGTTGTTTATTATAGTATAATGGGTACCACTATAATGATCGTCCGAGGATGGATTTTATGATAAACCGGGAAACGAGATTACAAGCACTATCAACCTTCTTAAAATCGAAGCGGGCCAAAATCATGCCAGGGGACGCCGGCTTTCCTTCCGGCACACGTCGAAGAACGCCGGGCCTCAGGCGAGAGGAGGTCGCTCAGCTCGCCGGCGTCAGTCCCACCTGGTATACCTGGCTCGAGCAGGGCAGGGACATTAAAGTGTCGGCCTCCGTCCTCGATTGCGTAGCGGCAGCGCTGCAAATGAATGACGACGAACGGAAATATTTATACGCTCTCGCATTTGAGTCCGGTCACGGCGCCGTTCAAATTAACGAAGAGTACTTTGAGATTACGCCATCCTTACAGCGGATTTTGCAGGAGCTTCGCTTTTGCCCGACTATCATATCCGACCGGCGCTGCCAAATTGTCGGCTGGAACCAAGCGGCCTCGCATGTGTTTATGGATTTCGAGCAAATTCCGGCCGAGCAGCGGAATATGATTCAGCTGTTGTTCTCGCGGAAGGAATTCCGGCGGCTTGCAGGCAATTGGGACCATTTTGTAGGCGGATTTCTTGCTATCTTTCGAGCTTATTACGGTCAATATGTACAGGATGAATGGTATGAGCGGTTTATTGAGGAAATGAAGGAGGGCCATCCGGAGTTTCAATACCTTTGGGAGCAAAGCCAGGTTAGCTCGGCTCCCGATGTTTTGCTTGAATTTCGCCATGCAAAGGTAGGGAAGATGTTGTTCCACCTTACTTCCTTACAGGTGCAGGGCAGCACCGACCTGCGATGCAGCGTATATACGCCGGCGCCTGAGACCTCTACAGAAACCAAGCTCCGGCGTTTAATGGAAAGGCAAGAATAAGTGCTTATGACCCGCCTCTCTTGCATACTATTCGTTTAATTGAAGCGTCCGATTGCAAATTTTGTTAATGAGAGCATGGTCATGACTAATTACCCGTTCGTCCGTCCGTCCGTCATACCCTGCCATGGCTGGCTACCGCTTATTCAGAATAGGATAATCGATGACGATCACGTTATCGATGAGCCCGTCCAGCATGCTCACGAAGCTTTGATGGGCAGGATGCGGACCATATCCGAGCAAGGACTGCCGATCGGCGAATGTCACCCGGAGTCCAAGCGTGTAGCCTTGAATATTGCCTGTTTCCGTTGTTTCATTGCAGCCGGCCGTTAAATCCACAATACCCGCAATTTCTGCTGGCAGCGCATATAAAACTTCCAGCAGTTCTTTTTCTTTGATAGCGGATAGCTTCTCTTTAAATCTAAAGGATACAAGATGCTCGTACATGTTATTTCATTCTCCTTCTGGCTGCCTAAGCGTTATTTCTCCTCATCATATCATGGACTTCCGCCATCATGTTATACGAATCTGATCTTGACGAGGCGGAGCTCATCGTGGATAAAATACTGAGAATAGACGATGAAAAATACGACTAGCTTACATCCGCCTCTCCCTCTTATTTGTCAGCTTTCAATCGTTCGTAATATTTCGAAATCGCGATGATCATCGCGCCCATTCGTTCCGTTTCGGGAACGATCATCCGCTCTACGCCATACTTCTTCAAAGCCTGTGCCGTCACTTTGCCGACAGCGGCCGCTAACGTTGAACCGTTGAACACTTGTAACAATGCTTGTATACGGCCTTGTTCCAACGCATAACGAAATAAATACTTCACCTGTTCCCCCGTCGTGAAGCACACCGCATCGACTGCGCCGGCTTCCAGCTCGGTGAGCAGCTGCTCTAACGTACGGATATCAGGAGGCGTATGCCTGTATGGCAGCACCGTGTGCACAAGCGAAGCCCCCTTCTGCCGCAAAAATTGCTCCAGCTCAGGCGCAGGCTCGCCATGAAGCTGAATCCATACCCGCGCGCCTTCAAAATTTCTCGTTTCCAGATTTTTCATAAGACTTACGATCGTTCCATCTTCATCGTTTACAACCGCTTGAAGTCCGTTTCTCTTTAGAAAAGCCGTCGTTTTATAGCCTCTGCTCGCTATTTTCGACTGTGAGAATACAGCAAGCAGCGATCCGCGAATGTCTAATTTTTCGGATGCTTTAACCAAGCTCTCCGCGCCGATTCCCGTAGTCAAAATAATCCAATCCGTCCCCTCGCTTGCGAGCTGCTGCAGAGGCTCAGCGAGCAAGCTCTCATCAAAAACCGTTAATCCTTGAAGAGAACGTACAAGCGGCATACCGCCCTGTTTAGCTATAATGACGCTCATTTCATTCGTTTTCTGAGAACCGGCGATAACAATTCGTTTTCCGATCAAAGCTGCTGTTCCCATAAAGGCTAAACCACCAATCCTCTCTTTATATGAGACTATCATAGATGCCCTGCGCAGCCGCGGAACCGACCAATCCGGGAACAATTGAACCCTCCAATATGATTGCCGCCCTTTTCCTGCGCATTCATATAAATTGGAGGGTCTATCATACTTCCAATTGGATCTGTACATATTAAACCTAATCCGGTACGGTTAACGTATGATCATACACACTCGGAACTATTCGCAAAAAGGTGTTGATAGACAATGTGGAAACCCGACCGTTCAGCTCAAACACCCTTATATCAGCAAATTGTCGAGCATATCGAGCGAGAAATCTCTTATGCGGTGCTACCGCCCGGCAGCATCCTTCCATCTGAACGCAAATTGGCGGAGCAGCTTGGCGTAAACCGAAGCACCGTCATCCAAGCTTATGAAGAATTGCGCGCCTCCGGATTAGTCGAGAGCACCGTTGGCAGCGGGACCCGCGTCAGTCTGACCAAATGGGGGATTTCGCCTACGAATACGCCGAATTGGCGGCAATATACGGAGGGCGGCACTTTTCTGCCCAATCTTCCGCTTATGAGACGCATTCGGGAGGTTACGCTAAACGACGCTTCGATCATTAATATGGCGAGCGGCGAGCTGTCATCCGATTTATTTCCGAACGATATAGTCAACCGAATTTTACGTGAAGAGCCGTTTCATGAGCATCTGGGCTATGATGATCCGCAGGGCTATTCTCCTTTAAGAAAATCGCTTGTGGAATCTCTCAAGCAATATAACGGCATTCAGACGACGGAGTCATCGGTGCTCATCACATCCGGCTCGCAGCAGTCCTTATATTTAATTACGCAATGCCTCTTATCGCCAGGCGATGCTGTTGCGATTGAAGATCCCTCTTACAGCTATTCCTTGCCGATGTTCCAGTCGGCTGGCTTGCGGATTTTTCGGCTGCCTGTTCATGAAGACGGCATCGAGCCGGACGATATAACGAACCTCTATCGGCAGCATCGCATTCGTATGGTCTTTTTGAATCCAAATTATCAAAATCCAACCGGCACCACGCTCAGCAATTCAAAAAGAATGCGGCTATTGAAGATTGCTGCAGATTTGCGTATTCCGGTCGTGGAGGATGATCCGTTCAGCTTAACGGCCTTTGACGATAGCGTACCCGCTCCTCTCAAATCGATGGATACGGACGGCAGTGTGCTCTATATAGGCTCCTTGTCAAAAATAGCCGCATCCGGGCTAAGAATCGGTTGGATGGTCGCCCCCAAATCGGTCATTGACCGGCTAACCGACGCAAGGCAGCAGATGGACTTTGGCCTCAGCATCCTATCGCAATGGGTCGCAGAACGGCTCATTACTTCCGGGTATTTTGATCGGCATCTGCTGCAATTGCGCCAAGCTTTATTTCAGAAGCAGCAAATCATGGTACAAACCTTATGGGATACGCTGCAGGAAAGAGTAAGCTTTGTCCTGCCGCAGGGCGGACTGAATTTGTGGTGCAAAATCAATCAAAGCATTGACGATGCGAAATTGCTGGAGGAATCGATAAAAAGAGGCGTAGTATTCGTACCAGGAAGCGTATACGGCTCGGAGCAAGGTTTTATACGGTTTAGCTATGCAAAACCTAAGCATGAAGAAATCCAAGCTGGAATAACGGCATTCTCGCAAGCTTTGAAACGATTTTGACGGATAAAAGAGGAGAGTGAAGCTGTGGCTTATATTATTATTTTAAGCATTGATTGTTTCTTTAAAATAAAAACAAAAAAGCGGGGCAACAGCCCTGCTTTTTTGTTTTATGGAAGTCATTTCAGTCATTCTGCTTCATTATAAGCGATGAATGATAAATTCAAATGACAGCTCTTGACCGGCTTGGATCAGATACTCATCATGCACTGGCGCTCCCCAGCTGTCGTCACCGCCAACGCCCATTTGCCTGCCCGCTACCGTCACAACGGTATAGTGCACGCTTGGCAGCTCATAATGATGGTAAGCACTTTCCAGCTCGAATGCCGTGTATGGTGAAATGTTGCATTCTACCGGCTGCGCCGCAGGTGCTGTTATACGTATCCCGCGGTCATGGTCATCGGTAATGCTCACGCGGCGGACGCCCGTACGGTTACCCGATTCCTGAGGCACGACATACGCTGATACATTGTCCGCGGCGTTATTTTTGAACACGCCCAGCCTTGCTCCGAACGCACGGTCGATATAGTTTTCCTCCGGTCCCATCGCATACCAATCCAAATGGCAGTAATCGGCCGGCACCTTGAACGATAGGGCAAAAATCGGCAGCTTCGGCAGCCCTTCCGCACCCCCGTAACGCGATTTTACATTCAAGCTGCCGTCTGCAAGAACTGTGTACGCAACGGTCACAAGCAAATCCGGGCTGATGCTGAGCTTGTAACGGAACGTAACTGTGGCACTACCTGCCTGCTCCTCCAATTCAACGCCAACGCATTTGCGCGTTAGGCTGGCTGCGAACCAAGCGCCGGAATCAAAGCCGAGCGAGAAGCCCTTATCGTTATCCGTTGTCGCACGCCAAAATAACGGAGCCGGCGGTATGGCGATCATCTCTCTGCCCGCATAGTTCAACGAAATCAAAGTTCCCGCCTGCTTCGAGAACATGACGCTGAAGTCTCGGCCATGAACACCTATGTTGACATCGCCCTCCACAACACGAAGCGTTCCATCCGGCTTCGCGGACGCAGCACGTCCTTCAATTTGATACACATATTGTCCGAACGAAATTTCATATCCGGATGCCGCCCATAAATTGCCTTCTTTCAAATGGAGCGATACATGCAGGGCATATTCGCCGGGCTCATCGGCAGCAGGAAGCGCTAAAGGCATGTATGCCTCGCTTTGCGCAGCTACGTCAATGTCCGTGCTGCTCCGAAAAATCTCTTTGCCCTCATAATGAAGCACAATCACCAGATCATAGACATCCGTACCTTCGAACAGGTTTTCATTTATGACCTTCAAGCCTTGGCGGTCGGGAATAAGCTTAATGTTCTGGTAGAGGAACTTAACCTCCTGCATCTTCGGCGATTCCTTGCGGTCCGCATAAACAATTCCGTTCGTACAGAAATTGTAATCGGTCGCGCGATCGCCGAAATCGCCGCCGTAGGCGAGAAACTCTTTGCCGTAACGGTCCTTCTTCACAATGACCTGATCGATATAATCCCAGATAAAGCCACCCTGATACATCGCGTATTTCTGCTCCAGCTCCGTATACTTGTGCATGCCCCCTACCGAATTGCCCATAGCGTGCATATATTCGCAGCTAATGTAAGGCTTCTGCGGGTTATCGTTCAAATATTCCTCAATATCGGCAGGCTTAGCATACATGCGGCTTTCCATATCGCTTGTGTCGTTATACTTGCGGTTATGGAATACGCCTTCGTAATGAACAAGCCGGCTGGGATCCGTCTCGCGGAAATAGTTCGATACGTTTAGCAGCACTTCACCAGCATACGCTTCGTTACCGACTGACCAAATGAGAATCGACGGGTGGTTCTTATCGCGCTCAACCATCGAAATCGCCCGATCCATCACGATAGGCTGCCATTCCGGCTTATTTGCCGGGATGTTCCACGACGGCTCGACCGCCCCCATCTTCTGCCAAGAGCCGTGCGTTTCCAGGTTCATCTCATCAATAACGTATATGCCGTAAATATCGCACAGCTCATACCAGTACGACTGGTTCGGATAATGAGACGTTCGGACAGCGTTCAAATTGTTGCGCTTAAGCGTGGAAATATCCCACAGCATATCTTCCTTCGTAATCGCCCGTCCTCTGCGGCTGTTGAATTCATGACGGTTTACGCCCTTGAATACGATGCGCTTGCCGTTGAGATGCATGATTTTGTTGATCATTTCAAACTTGCGGAAACCGACCATCTGCGGAACCGCTTCGACTAGCTTGCCTGCTTGATCATAGACCGTAATATACAGTGTATACAAATAAGGCTTCTCAGCGCTCCATGGCTTCACTTTGCCCGCATCAACGGACAATGACAATGTATCGCTCCCTGACGGTTCCGATGCAGCAGCCGCAATGGTTTGCCCTTCGGCATCCTTCAATTCGAGCTTAACGCTTGACGGCAGCTGTCCCGCCAGCTTCAGATCCGCGCGCAGGCTGCCGTTCGAATAAGCTTTATCCAGTTCGGCATGCACAAATAGGTCGCGAACGTGAACGCTCGGGACGGTATACAAATAAACGTCGCGGAAAATGCCTGAGAAACGCCAGAAATCCTGATCCTCCAGCCAGCTGCCCGTGCTCCTTTGGTATACCTCTACAGCAAGCTTATTCTCGCCTTCACGCAGATACGGAGTAAGGTCAAATTCCGCCGGCGTAAAACTGTCCTCACTATAGCCGACGAATTCGCCGTTCAGCCACAAAAAAAAGGCCGATTCCACGCCTTGAAACGATACATAAACGGGCTTGCCCTGCATATTGTCCGGCACCTTAAAGTATTTCACATAGCTGCCGACCGGATTATGGTCCTCTGGAATGGCAGGCGGACGAATGTCGTTATGCCCGTCCCACGGATACATCGTATTCACATACTGAGGCTTGCCATAGCCCTGAAGCTGTATATGTCCGGGAACTTCGATATCTCTCCAACTATCGCAATCGTAATCCGCCTGGTGAAATCGCTCGGGACGATCAGCAGGCTTCACGGAATAGCTGAATTTCCAGCTTCCGTTCAGGTCATGGCGCAGCGCCATGGGTGCAGACGCTTCTGCTTCCTCTAATGACTCGTAATAGCGGTGATCGGAGTGCGCAGGCAACCGGTTCACTGCAAATATGCTCACATCGGCGAGCCAGCTTATATTCGGCTTTATCCTATTCATTACATGTTCCCCTTAAAATTATTTAAAAGTCAGGTGGCTGCACCCGAAGCGCAGCCACCTGACTTTTCATTTGATTATTTCACCGAGCCTGTCATACCTGCCACAAAATGCTTCTGCATAAGGAAAAACACAAGCGCAGTCGGAAGAGTCGAAATAACGATTGCCGTCATAATAATTCCGTAGTCTGGCGAATAGCTGGAGCCTAAATTGGAAATCAGCATCGGAATCGTACTTTTCTCCGGCGATTGCAGTACGATGAGCGGCCATAAATAGTTGTTCCAGCTCGACATGAACGTAATAATGCCGGCTGCGGCGTAAGTCGTCTTCATCGTAGGCATGAATATGCGGAAGAAAAGGCTTATTTCGTTCAAACCGTCAATGCGGCCTGCCTCAAGCAGCTCCCGCGGAAACATTTTCGTATTTTGGCGGAAGAAGAAGATGAGAAACGCCGTCGTGAAAGTCGGCAGTACGACACCGGACAGCGTGTCGAGGCCGATAAACGGGATCACTTGCGACAGACTTCCGAACATTTGAAAGAGCGGTACCATGATCGCCGCGAAAGGGATCATCATCGAGAGCAGCAAAATGGTAAACACGACATCCTTCGCCTTGCTCCTGTATATTTCAAAGCCGTAGCCGGCTAAGGAGGCAATGACCATGGCCAGAACAGTCGTTGTAATCGAAATTTTTGCCGAGTTCATCAGAGCCGGCACAATATCTACCGTGCTGAACAAGTTATTTATATTTTCGATAAGCTGGCTGCCTGGAAGCAATCTGCCTTTGGTAACGTCAGCCGACTTATTCGTAGAGCTGACAATCATCCATAGAAAAGGAAAGATGGAAACGAACGCAGCGACGCTAAGAAAAATATAAACAAAGACCCGTTTTAATTTATCCATTTTTTTCACCTGCCGCTTTAAACTGTACGAACGCCAATATGATGATCATGACCACGATCGAATACGACACCGTTGCCGCATAGCCGAAATCGGCCGAATATTTGAAGGACAGATTGTAAATATATTGAGAAATGGACATCGACGCATTTCCCGGTCCGCCCTTCGTAATGTTAACGACTTCATCAAACAGCTGCAGCGTACCAATGGTTGATGTAATCGACGTAAACAAAATAATTGGCTTAAGCAGCGGCACCGTAATGCCGAAAAATTGTCTTGTAGACGAGGCGCCGTCGATTTTCGCGGCCTCGTAAATCGAGTGATCGATATTTTGAAGCGCGGACAAATAGAAAATCATGTTATAGCCCGTCCAGCGCCATGTGATTGCAATAATAACCGTCACTTTCGCCCAGAACGGATCGGTGATCCACGCAATCGGACTTGATAACAGATGAAGATTGATCAACAGTTTATTCACAAGACCTTCTGTAGCAAACAAATATTTGAAAATAACGGAATAAGCGACCAGCGAGGTAACGGCCGGCAAGAAAATCGCAGTACGGAAAAATCCTTTAAATTTCAAATTGCTGTCGTTTAATAATACGGATATAAACATAGCCAAAACAATCATGATAGGCACTTGAATAATTAAGTAAACGAATGTGTTTTTAACCGCGGTCAGAAACGTTTTATCGCTGAACAGCCGAACGTAGTTATCGAAGCCGGTAAACTTCAAATTCATTCCCTTACCGGATTTAAACGATAATAGGAGCGCTTGAATCATCGGATAGAAATAGAACGCCGCAATCATGACAACCGCCAGAATGACGAACATCCAGCCGGTCAAGTTAGCTCTCGTGCGAATATTTACGCCAGGCCTCGCTGCTTTCACGGTAGCCCAACCCCTTTCTTTACGGAAATAAAACCTTGGAGACTCCTCCAGCTCCTGCAGTTGGATATAACTTACCATTCAGGAGAAGGAAAAGCCTCAGGTTTTATTTAGTTGCCGTATAATCTGATTTATTTAACTTGTGTTTCAGCTTGCGCTTGAGCGTCGCTTAACACCGCATCAATTTCTTTGCCGCCTAAATAGTTCTGCATCTCAACAACGAGAATATCTTCAACCGCGTACGTATGCATGCCGTAGTTTACTTTCGGGATTTGCTCCGTCCATTTGGCGAAATCTTCAATCACCTTTTGTCCGCCGAAAAATTCGTCAGCTTTCTTATAAGCGTCTCCTGCAGCAGCTGCTTTTAACGTACCGATCGCGCCGATTTCCGTCACAAGCTTCTGATAAAGCTCAACGTCTGAACCGAAGGTTTGCTTGAGGAAATCTGCCGCTGCTTCTTTGCCGTCAACGTTCATAACATACCACGAGCTGCCGCCAAGGTTAGATGCATGCACCGAGTTCGGGTTGTTCGCCAGCTTAGGGAAAGGTACGACAGCCCATTTGCCGGACTGCGACGCTTCCGCTTTAACGGAAGCCGTGATCCAGTTGCCGGTAGGAATTGTTGCGACTTCTCCGCTATTGAATGCGGCCACGAATTGGCTCCAATCCGATGTTACCTTTACAATATCGGCGCCCATAAGCTCTTTATAAGTTTCGAACGCTTCCTTAAGCGCTTCGTTACCCGTAAGGTTAGGCGTTGTGCCGTCATCTTTCAAGTACCAAGAGCCAGCCGATTGGATCATCATCCGAACCAGGCCAAGATCGTTCGGATCCTGCGTAAGCAGCGCTTTGCCAGTTTTAGCTTTCACAGCTTTGCCGATTTCGATAAACTTCTTCCAGTCGATGTCCTGCAGATCGTCAACCTTATAGCCTGCATCTTCCAGGTAATCTTTTCTTACGTACAAACCGGCAACGCCGGAATCGAATGGTACGCCGTACTGCTTGCCGTCCAAGCTTGTCGGCCCGATTTTGTAATCAGCGAAATCAGCCGGATTAATGAAATCCGTTAATTCG
This sequence comes from Paenibacillus sp. Soil522, assembly GCF_001428245.1. GTDB lineage: Bacteria > Bacillota > Bacilli > Paenibacillales > Paenibacillaceae > Pristimantibacillus. Next base: position 205,644 of record NZ_LMRV01000033.1, on the reverse strand, counting down.
AAGAAAGCATCCGGGTAAGCCTGCAAGAAGCTTTGAGCGCGGTAATCTTCGATCAAGACGATTGTCGGCAAGCTTTTTGTCGTGCCTGCGTTCAAGCCTGCGTTCAATTTTTGAATAATATCAGCCTGCGCATTTTCCACAATGTTGACCTTTAATTCGGAATCCGGATTTTTGGCCTTGTAGGCCTCGCTCGCACGTTCCATGGCACCGATATTAAATACCTTGTCCCATGCCCATACGGTAATTTCCTTTGTTCCTTCAGCGGCCGCGCCGCCTTCATTCGGTACATTGTTTTCTTTGCTGGCGCAAGCAGTAAGAAGCACGAAGCTTGCCAACACAATAGCGAGTAATTTTTTCACAACATTCAACCCCTTTAAGTAACTGTTAACTCTTTGGTGAAAGCGATTGCCGTCTTACGAGATTCATTATAACAATCCGTTAAAACGACTCGTTAGCAATATATTTGTGTTGATTTGTCATTCTATTGTTACCTTCCCCATTGCTATTATGTAATTAGAAATTAATTTGTTTATTGGTACTTTTTTTAGGTCCGAAGCAGCGGAAGCCTAATTTTCACTCTCGTTCCCTCGCCAATATCGCTTACAATCGTAACACCGAACTCCTCCCCATAGAGCAGCGCTATACGGTCATGTACGTTACGAATGCCGATCCCGGAGAAGAAGTGGCTTGCACCGATTGGGCTATGGGCATTATTTTCAAGACCGTAGCCCTCCATTCCGACGCCGTTGTCGACTACCTCGCATACCAGCGCATTTTCCTCACGTGAAATGAGTACATAAATATGGCCTTCATTGCGTTCCTGGAAAGCATGGAAGAAGGCATTTTCAATAAAAGGCTGAATGATCAGCTTAGGAATGTGATAACCGTAACAGTCGCCGGAAATGAAATAGTTAACCGTAATCTGCTCTCCGTACCGGACATGATTAATAAAGACGTAGTTTTTCAAATTAACGAGCTCCTGCGCCACGCTGATGGTCTCGCTAATGTTGCTTACCGTATTTTGCAGAAGCGAGATAAGAGCATTAATGGTAGCCCCTGCCTTCTCCTTATTGCCCTGCTGCACCAATATTTTGACGGAGGCAAGCGTGTTATACAAAAAATGCGGATTGATCTGCATTTGCAAAGCCGACAGCTCTGCGTTGCGCTGGTCCTTCTGCGTCTGAATCAGCTTCTTCACATATTCGTTCAGTTCATCAAGCATATAGTTATATGCCTTTCCAAGCTCCTTGATCTCATAGCTGCCCGAAACGGTTGTATAGTTATGGAAATTGTTTTTCGTAACGCGGGACATTTGTCTCGCTAATAAGGTCAATGATTTCGTCAAACGTCTGGAGATGAGAAAAACGATGATAAGTGCGGCAACAACGATTGCCATGCAAATAAGCGCAACGGTTCTGAAATCGACCATCTCGCTCAGCACTTCCTGTTTATCAATGAGATTGACGAGGTAAAAGTCATAAACAGGCAGGTATTCAGAGAGCACCAGGCTGCTTTTCCCCATCACGCTTACCTCTTTGAAACTTAATTTTTGCTGTTCGATTTCTTTGGCGTAGCCGAGCAGGTCATGCTCTGCTTTGCCGATTAGCTCATGACGGTTGCTTGATACAACAACTCCCGACCGATCCAATATGACGACGTCGTTGCCGCTGCTCGTGAAGCTTGCATAAAACCGCTTAAAGTCGCTTTCTCTTATCGCAAAATAAAGAACGCCATACCGATTTCCGCTCGTTCGCTCCATCAGCGCTCTGGAAGCAACAATAACCGGATCCTCATTAGGAGAACCGGTTATATTTTCTTTATCCAGTTGATAGATTAGCCGTTTTGGCTCGACAAGCGTATTGGCGGTCAATTTACTGTTTCTAAGCTTCTCCAATGAATTCGGCCAGTAAAAGCTGTCGGTAGAATGGCTTTTCTTGTTGATGCCCATTATGGTTATCGTGACCGGATAGGCAGCTACATTGGACTGAATCCGCTTCATCTGCTGGCTGGCCTTGTAGTAGCTTTGTACCGAGGAGAGCGAGTCAATATCCGGTTTCGTCAGAAAGCCTTTTATCGCGCCGTTCTGCAGCACATTATTCGAAGCCGTAACGATGGAATAGTTGAACGACTCGAAATTCGCTTGAATTTGGCTGATGATCTTGGAGTTCGTAATGCTGAACGTATTCATAAACAACCGCTCCGACATTCGAATCGTGACAAACGAGGTGAGCAGCGATACTGAAATAATGCTTACCAGCGTGACAATAAACATTTTGATAAAAAGGCCGTGATATTTAAATTTGTCCAATAAGCCTCTCATAACCTAATCCCTCTTCATGCCCATGTATTGTTTTCGGTAATGGCTCGGCGACAAGCCGGTTAATTTCTTGAATACCTTCGTAAAATAACTGTGATCCGAATAGCCGACCATTCCGCTAATTTCGGAGATGGACGCCGTCTCTTGCTGCAGTAGCTCCGCTGCCTTCTCCACCCTGATCTTGTTCAAATATTCACTAAACCCCTCCGTATTATGCGAGGTGAAATAGCTCGATAAATACGACGGATTAAAGTGAAAATGCTTCGCTATTTCCGTCAGGCTGAGCGGCTCGGCATAATGCTGGCGAATATAATCAAGCAGCAGCGCCATATTCGGATTGCTGCCAGCTGTCCTTTTCGACTCGATCACAGCATTTGCTTCACTTATAAACGTCTCGAGAAGCGACATGGCCCCGCTGACATGCTTGGATTCGCTAATGGATTTGAAGTAAGCATATTTAGCTTCCTCCAGCTTCCTCATTTCCATGTCATGACGGGCTAACATAATCGTAATATTAAAAACAATGTTTCCCAAAAAAGACTTAAACGCGTATACATCGGTTTTATACTGGCTGGAGGAGCGATGTACATATTGCCGAAGCTCGTTAAACGCTTCTTCGAACTGCCGCCTGTTCATTAGCTCTGTAAACAGATTCATATTAAATTTCAATTCCTCATCCGAGACTGCAGGCAGCTCGCCATGAACAATTAATGGAGTGGATGCAGGCAGAAAGTAGCGGTATGCGTTTATTTTGAGGAAGCTATCCTTGTAATTCGTTCCCAATTGCCTCAAATCGGTAAATGCCTCGCCGATCGTCCAGCCGATCTCAGGCAGCTGCTCCCTCGAACTTGCAGCAAGCTTCCGGGCAATTCCGGTCAAACGATCCATTTCACTTTTATCCAGATTAATAAGCACGGCAGCCAAGCCAGGTTCAGCCGGAACAGGAAAATATACCGCTTGCTCCAATCCGGCATCGAGCGCTGCAGTTATATTATCGAGCCATTGCGATGATGTATGGTGATCCTTGCTTTTTCCCGGCAGCTGCTTCAAATCGGCTCCAAGCAGGCAGAAGCTGCTATGGGGAAAAGCTTCTGCGATTACTGAGCTTTCAGCATCGACCTCATAGCCGGATATCAGCTTATCGATGACAAGCTTAATGGAGATGCTGCCATCGTCGTTTGATTCGACAAGCTTCAAGGATGGAATTTTCCGGGCGGTTCGCTTCAAAATTTCGAGCAGCTGCACAGCTTCAAGCTTAGGCTTTAATATATAATCCACTACTCCGCTTTGGAAGGTTGACCTCACGTAATCAAATTCCCCGAAGCTGCTTAAAATGATCACTTCGATCTCCGGGAAGCGCGCCTTAACTGTACGGGTCAGCTCCTCTCCGCCCATCACGGGCATCACGATATCGGTAATCACAATATGCGGCTCCATACGCTCGATCTGCTCCAGCGCCTCTTTGCCGTTTGAAGCCTCTCCCACGATCTGAAATCCCTCATGCTCCCAGTTCAGCAAATGCTTAATACCCTGTCTGACTAATAATTCGTCATCTACAATAAGAACGCGACAAGAAATGGCCATTCCCTAACCTCCGCTATATAAATCTCTTTTCTTGTTCCTGACAGGAACCACTTACTCATAATAGCTGCGAATTACGATGTCTTGATCATAATTGCCAAAACCTTTTCCGTACAGGGTAAGCCCTCCCCGGCCGCGTGCGATGTCCTCCGCGCTGATACGAAACGTCCACTGCGTGTTGTCCCAGGACACATCCTTTATCGTGATCCCGGAAATTTGCTGGCCATCAATGAAGGTCCCATTTTCATTTATTCGCAGCACCTTCATCAAGCCGTATTGATTGACGTCACTATGCCACCAGTCCGGCGACAAACGGCCTCTCATCCGGCCGAAATCGCCGGGGCTTGTCCATACGCCAAGCAGCTGGTCATTGATCGTAAACTGAATATCCGAAGGCCAATTTTCTTCGATATGCGGAGCTTCGGAACCGATCTCCAAGGATATTTCAATTTCCTGCACCTTTTGGTCCTTAAATAAATAGTTCGGTATTTTGTATTCCACAAACCCTTTAGCAAACCACAAAATGCCTGCATGAACACGTTCGGGATCCAAAAAATAAGTCGGATTGTCATAATGGCCGATCATCTTCTCTGTTGTTGCTATTCCGCAAGTTGGAGCTGCTTCGAAATCGGTATAGTGCCCGACAGGCACAGAAACCTCGACGAACTTTCTTGCGGCAGCTGCCGTACGGGATAATTTGATTTGGAGAAACTCTGTAGACATCGAACAATATTTATAGGTTCCGCCGTTGATTCTTTTCATTTTATAGCTGACGAGCCCTGCTTTTTGCAGCTTGTTCACATGCTTACTGACAATGGCGCTGCTTAAATATAGTGTAGATGCCAGCTCTTTAATATGCATCTCCTTTGTATATAATAAATCAATAATTTGCAAGCGCACCTCACTCGCCAGCGCCTCATATACCCGCAGCGATTCCGCATCGGTCGATAAATACATTTTGCACACCCGCTTCTACAATTAGTAATTTAGTTAATTCTGTGATTTTCGTTTCTATTGTATTGCATGTATTTTTCTATTATGATAAATATGATATAGGATTTCAACAATTATGAATTAATTTTTTAATTAATTCAATTAGGAGGGTTTTATTCTGTGTCTATGAAATCAACGATGCTTATCGATAAAAATTTTACCGTCTCGGCGGTAGATCCTAGACTCTACGGCTCCTTTATCGAGCACTTGGGCCGCGCTGTATACGGGGGCATTTACGAGCCGGGTCATCCCACGGCAGATGAGAACGGCTTCCGCCGCGATGCGCTGGAGGCAATCCGTTCCTTGAACGTTCCGATCATTCGTTATCCGGGCGGAAATTTTGTATCCGGCTATAATTGGGAGGATGGCGTTGGTCCCAAAGCGCAGCGGAGACGTCTGCTCGATCTCGCATGGTGGACCACGGAAACGAATGAGGTAGGGACAAATGAATTCGCGGATTGGGCGAAGCTAGCCGGCTCGGAGGTCATGATGGCCGTCAATCTGGGTACGCGCGGCGTTGATGCGGCTAGAAATCTCGTTGAATATTGCAACCATCCGTCCGGTTCTTACTATAGCGATCTGCGTATTTCTCATGGCTACAAGGATCCGCATAAATTCAAAACATGGTGCCTTGGAAATGAAATGGACGGGCCTTGGCAAATCGGGGCAAAAACGGCTGTGGAATACGGCAGGCTCGCGAACGAAACCGCCAAAGTAATGCGCTGGGTAGATCCTTCCATTGAGCTTGTGGCATGCGGAAGCTCAACGAGCGGCATGGATACCTTTGCGGACTGGGAGGCTACTGTGCTTGATCTTACCTACGAGCAAGTGGACTTTTTGTCGCTGCACTCTTATTACAACAATAATGCAAATGATTCCGCGAATTTCTTGGCGAAGTCGCTCGATATGGATCAATTCATCTACAGCGTAACCGCTATTTGCGACTACGTGAAGGCGAAGAAACGGAGCAAGAAGAAGCTCATGCTCTCTTTGGATGAGTGGAATGTTTGGAATTCAATCGGATCAAGCCGTGCCGATGAACGCTGGCAGGTGGCTCCACCGGAATTCGAGGACGTATATACGCTGGAGGATGCTCTTGCGGTTGGCTGTTTCTTAATAACGCTTCTGAAGCATGCGGACCGTGTAAAAATGGCATGCATCGCACAATTGATCAATGTCATAGCGCCGATTATGACAGAAAACGGCGGACCGCTGTGGCTGCAAACGACGTATTACCCCTATATGCATGCGTCTCTCTTCGGCAGAGGCACGGTACTTCATCCGATAACGACATCGCCTAAATACGACTCGAAGGATTTCACTGATGTTCCATACTTGGAGGCAATCAGCGTATACAATGAGGAGCAGGGCGAGGTGACTATCTTCGCAGTTAACCGGCATTTATCGGAAGGGCTCGAGCTTGACGTCGACGTTCGCAGCTTCGGAGAAGTGAGCATTATAGAGCATATCGTCCTGGAAAATGAGGATGTGAAAGCATGCAATACCAAAACGAATCCAAGCAACGTCGTTCCACGAAACAACGGAAGCGCTAAAGCCGATAACGGATCTGTGAAAGCGATGCTCGGCAAAGCTTCATGGAATGTGATCCGTCTGCAAACCAAAAAAGGATAGTAAGCATCAATGATAAGAGTTTAAAACCACTTGATTTCAAGGCAAAAACCGCCGAAGCAATTGCTCCGGCGGTTTTTGCCTCAGGCGGTTCAACATATGCGCTTGGCATGGCTAATAGATACGCACATAAACAAAAAAAAGACCACTCTAAGTCTTTTCTTTGAAATTGCATATGAAAATGAAAATTATTTAATAGAAAAACTCCGTGCGCTTTTCCGTAAAATAAAATAATCCTGATCGGTGATGCGAATCTCTAACCTTCTCAATAATCTCGCTTAAGTTGACCATCGAGTCTGCATCTTTCAACGACGAGGCGATCTGATAAAGAGTGTTAAAGCTTCCTAAGGCATGCTCTTTGTTTACTGCCCCATTTTTTAGATTCATTAGTACGCGTTCGATTTCGCTGTTAATGAACCAAATGACTCTTTTTCTAAGATTTGAATTATTCATGAGCACCCTCCGCTGTCTATGTAATGTACCTGTTAAGTATAGCTCCAACAAAAATAAAACTCTGTCGAAGTGCGAAGTCGAAAAAAATTTTTTTTACGTAACAAAAACCCTGCTCCTTTACTTGCATGCGAGAGAATAGGATTTTTGAATATCCGTGTATTCATGCAGGATTTAAACGGATTTCTTGTTAGCTAAGGCTGCATTGACGTTTGCGTTTTGTCGAATAAATATGCAGAATAGCGCTAACGAAAAACGACAACTTTCGAGTTTTTTACTCTAGCTGCTATCATCTGATTGCATTTTCTCCAATTAATGGGTTGTTTTTTTGCATAGGTTCACTCTTGTAATCGATTCCATTCAACTAATAGAGCCACACTCTGGATGTCTGACATGACGTCCAAAGTGTGGCTTTCATAGAGCTATTCGGTTTTATTCGTATACAATAAACTCCGCGATCGTCTGGCGGTGGTGCCTTCGGATACAACGATTTGGATAAGCTAGACTGGAGCAATGCGCAGCCACTGGATCGCTGCAGGAAAACCAGCAGCCGTCAGCACCAATCGGTGAGAGCCTTCTTTGACTTGAAATTTCCGGGGCAACCGAAAGGTTTGCCAGCCGTTTCCCTCCGTTTCAGACGTCCCAAGCAAGGCGCCGTTCAAATAAATATGAAGGCTGCCATAGTCCTCAGCTCGAAGATGGATATCCAACGTAAAATCAAATAAAGATTGGAAGGAGGATACCGTAAATTCATAAGCAGCCCAGTCATTTGAGGCTAATTGAACATACATCAGCTCATCCGGCTCCCATTCCTCTCCCTTCATATGTTGAAAATTCGGCTTCTCCCTTTCACTCTCCACAAAACGGATATCCGTACCGTCATTTACCCGAAAACCGATGTTTTTTACGGATTTCTCGCCTATGCTGAAGCTGGTGCCTGCCCCCTTATAGCCATAAAAAATGGCCGGAATTCGGACGGGAGGCCTGCGGAATAGAGCGTTGACGACCTCAGGCCGGTACAAGCAGCGTTCAATCAACAGATTATCTAAATATTCCCGCAAAATACGTTCAGCCGAATTCGCATCCGGCTTAGCTCCGCCCTCTAAATAGTCAATAAGCAGCTGCCAGCCCTCAGGCATGATGACAGAACATGGAGAGTTGGTGCAACCCATCTTCTTCCATGTCCAAAAGTTCCAGGAAATATCATGGTCTTCGTACAGCCTGAATACTCCCGCAAACCAATCGCAGTTGTTCTCCCCTCCCTCGCCCATAAAGATCGGAACATTCCACTCCTCCCTTTTGTCCAAAAATAACTGAATGCTCTCGGTATCGGGATTGTTCCAGTATTTATGAAATTGAAGCATGAGATTGTCGTCGATCTTCTCATCGAAGATCGACCAGTCGGTTGCCCAGTGCGCGCCTTCCAAAATGATCATATGATGGTCATCCACTTCACGGATCGCGTCCACGATTTCTTTATAAAGCGGCATGACCTCGCCGTTATACGCCGAGAACCATTCAGGAAGCGGCTCGTTTAGCAAATCATACCCAGCCACGATCCACTCGTCCTTATAGCGATCGGCAAGCAGCCTCCATAACGAAACCGTCAACCGTTTATTGCGCTCATCCATGAACAGTTCCGGCTTGTCGTTTTCCGAATCGTCAATATTGGTGCCGGTCTGCCCGCCGGGAGCGCCATGCAAATCCAGAATGACATAAAGCGAATATTTCCGGCACCACTCGATTACCCGGTCTATGAGCTGCATACGCCCTTCTTTAACCTGCAAGGGTTCTCCCTCTTCTATTAGAAATCTCGCATTAATAGGAACGCGTACGGAATTGAAGCCCTCCAATGCTATTTTTTGAATATCCGCTTCTGCCGTATGCCGGTCATAATAAAGCTCCCAGAAATCAGCCGCCTTTGCCTCCCCGATCAAATCAACAATCAATCGTTCGATCCTTCTAGGACGGTCGCCTTGATCGGGAAACCGCCACATATAGCCTTCAGGCAGCAGCCAGCTCCCGAAACCGACGCCGCGAAGCAGTATTTCTTTACCCTCGCCGTTTATCACTTTCTTCCCGGAAGCTTTTAGAAACCCCCGCACTTCACGATTATGCTCCATCTCCAACTCCTCGTCCCTTCTAGGGTCAACCTTTAATCGCGCCTTCCGCTATACCGCTCAAAATATATTTTTGCAGGAGCAAATAAACGACCATAATCGGAAGCATCGTCAGCACCAAAGAAGCCAGAATCGCCGACCAGTCGTTGTTATACTCACCGAAAAGCATATTTGTAGAAATGAGCAGCGTGTAATAATCCGAATCCGTAAGCATAAGCAGCGGAAGCAGAAAATCGTTCCACATCCACAAAGCATTCAATATAGCGACCGTTGCCGTAATGGGCAGAAGCAGCGGAAAGATGATGACAAAAAACAACCGGAAATCACCGCATCCGTCCATAAGCGCCGCTTCATCCAAATCTCTTGGAATCGACTTAACGAAACCGTGGTATAGAAAGATGGCCAGCGCGACTCCAAGCCCGATATAGATCAGCCCGAGACCAAGTGTAGTCCCTTGAACCTGAAGCTCCTTCGAGATTTTGACAAGCGTAATTAGGATCGAATGAAACGGGATCAAGGATGACAAAACGAATAATGCGAACAAGAAATGGCTTAGCTTTCCCGGTGTTCGCGACATTTTGTACCCGGCCATTGATGCGAATAAAATGATTCCCGCAACACCCGTGATCGTCACAACGATCGTGTTCCGGAAGCTTCTTAAAAAATCGATCTTCCGGTAGGCGTCGGCATAATTGCTGAACGCTGGACGGGCAGGAAGCGACAAAACCCGATTCAGCATTTCCCCGTCCGACTTCAAGGAATTCAGCACTGCCATATAAATAGGAAATAGCGTGATGATCGCGGCGATTATTAAAAAGAGAACAATAAAAGCGTTACCGGCGCCGCGACTAACCGATGAAAGTTCCGTTTGCCGCTTCGCCATTAAGCCTCCACCTCTCTTCTTTTCATGATCCATAATTGGATCATCGTTATGAGCAGGACAATAACGAACAGGATGATGGCTTTGGCGCTGGCATATCCAAAACGCTGATTGAAGCGGAACGCTTCCTCCACAATATTGAGCGCAATCACCTGCGTGGATCTGCCCGGTCCGCCGCCGGTTAACGCATATACGGCGTCAAACACTTTAAACGAAGAGCTTAGCGTTAAGAAAATACCGATCGTAACCGCAGGATAGATCATCGGAAGCGTTACATGCCGGAAGGTCTGCACGCTGCTTGCGCCGTCAATGGCGGCCGCTTCTCTTAATTGCTCCGGCACTCCTTGCAGTGCCGCTATATAAATAACCATTTGATACCCAACGCCGCCCCACAACGAGAGAATAATGATGGAGTAGAACGACCAGGATGGATCGCCAATCCAGGATTGGTCCAAGAAGAGAAAACCTGATTTTTCCGCGATAGCAGGCAGCACTTTTGTGAATATGAATACCCACATGAACCCGCCGATAATCAAGCTGAGCATATTGGGCGTAAAAAATACGGTGCGGAACAGCACCTTGCTCTTCCGTCTCGACTCCACAAATACAGCCAAAAGCAGTGCGATAGCATTTTGCAAAACGACCATATAGATTACATATTGCAGCGTGAACCCTATCGATTTGATGAAATAAGGATCATTCCCAAGCGCTTCGGTATAATTGGAGAATCCCACCATTTGATAGGTGGGATTCAGGCCATTCCAATTCGTTAAGCTGTACCACACGCCCCCGAATGTAGGGGCGATGGTAAATACAGCGTAAAACAATAAGGCCGGAAGCACGAAGGCAAGAAGAATGACTGTTTGCTTGTTTTTCCGCGTTATGTTCATATTCGTCTCTCCTAGTTAGCCTTTTGCCTTCCTTATTGCGCTGTTTTGATCGCAGTCGCCCAAGCCTTATCCATACTCGCGATAAACTGTTCCTTTGTAACCTCTTTGGCGTAGTAGCTTTGCAGCAATTTTGACTGTTCGTCCGTTACCCCGTTCGGGAGCTTCAAATCTTGGTAGGCTTTGCCTTTCGCAACGTATTCCGATGCTTCATTCACCCATGGGAACACCTCGTACTTATGAACAGTAGATACCGGATTAAATTTCAGCTCCTGAAACAATGCTGATGAATCCTTGGCATCATAGAAATAGTTCAGAAGATCAAGCGCCACTTCTTTATTTTTGCTGGTATTCGATAAAGCAAGAGTCGTCGAAGTCGACAGGTTGATCATTGTTCCGGCCGCATTGTTGCTGACCGGAAGCGGAGCTACGCCGAATTCCATTTCAGGGTTAACTTTTAAAATGGTTTCGGCATTCCACGGTCCTTGAACCCACATAGCCGCTTTTCCGTTAGCAAAATCAGTAGAGCCCGCTTCGTTTCCAACTTCAAAAGGTTTATCTGTACCGTTCGCCATAATAAGATCGATAATGTTAAAAATATCTTGTACATCCGCGTACGAGGCTTCGCCTTTATTCATTTTCTCGATCCAGTCCGTATGCTCCGAGGAAATGATCCCGCCAAGGGATAGGGCTGTCATCAGCTGCGGCACCCATGATTCTTGGAAAGCAAGCAGGAACGGCTTGGTGTTATTCGCGTTCAGCTTTTCTACAACCGCTTTCATTTCATCCAGCGTTTGCGGAGGCGTGATACCTAAATCGCTGAATATTTTTTTGTTGTACAAATATCCCCATGACAAGCTCTCAAGCGGAAGCGCAACGACTTGACCGTCAAGCGTCACCGTGCTCTTCACACTGTCATATAAAGTGGCGATCGCCGGCTCCGCCGTAAGATCCTCTAAATAACCTGCTTTATAGTAAGTAGGCAGATCGTTGGCATGAACATCGAAGATGTCCGGCGCATCGTCCGATGCGAGTCTGGCCTGCAGCACTTGCTTTGCTTGATCCGGATTCGGCATCTCAAGGTCAATCGTAACCTCGATATTTTTCTCCGCGAGCTCCTTCGCTTTGAACTGCTCAAAATATTTTTCAAATTGATCCTTAAACCTCGGTGAGCCAATCTGAATTTTCAATTCGACTTTTTTGGCTTCCGCAGCGGGCTCCTCCGTTTTTTCTGCGGTTCCCGCAGCATTGGTCGCTGCCGCCTGCTCCCCGTTACCTGTGGAATTAGAGCTGCAAGCAGCAAGCGGCAACATCAACAATAAACCTATAAGACCTAGATAAAGCGCTTTCTTCATCGTGTACGTCCCCCTTTTTGATTTGGTGCTTCTTCAGTATAGATGAGGTAACAGGAGGAAGCATTAGCGCCGATTAGCAGCTTTTATTGCACAATATTGATACGGCATTACTTTACTTTTCCGCTGCGGATATCGCCTGGCGTTATGCCGAAATGTTTCTTGAATACACGGTGGAAATATGCCTGCTCCGGGTATCCGACCATGAGCGCCGCCTGCTTTATCGAAATATGCGGCTGCAGCAGAAGCTCTCTCGCCTTTTCCATGCGCTTGCGGATAATATATTCGGTAAGATTCTCGCGAGTGGTCGTTTTGAATACGCGGCTTAAATGTTCCTTGCTCACAAAAAACTGATGGGCGACCGTTTCGAGCGTTATCGGATCAATGTAATGCTGATCGATATAGCTCTGCACCTCAGCGATGACCAGACGGGTTTTTGATTTTCGAATGGCTTCGATTTTATCGATCGCTTCCCCGTACTTACGCCGGATCGTTTCAAGCGTATCGGGCACTTTGGTCCTTTGCGCAGCAGCCTCCGTCTCCCGGGCCTGCGACGCGAATCCAACCTCATTTTCAGACATGAATTGTTCGAGAATTTGCACAAAATCGTCGCCCATTTTTGCAAGAAGCGCCTGTTCCATTCCTTCCGGGAAGGAGCTTCCCAAAAACTCCTCCAGTTTGTTCATCGTCTGTAAGACGGCCGGCTTGCTTAGTTCAAATAGTGAGGCGAATACGCACTGCCGCAGCACCAAATAACGATCCATTAGAGCCGTGCTCGGGAATACAAGTGGCGATTTCCAAGATGTGTTTACCGTTTGTTTTTGAACCTCCAGTTCATGGATACATTTCTTAAGCGCAGCATTCAGCTCGGCCGGATCAACAGGCTTCAGCAAATAATCCACTGCCCGTGAATGGATGGCTTGCTTTAAATAATTAAAATCGTCATATCCGCTCATGACCACAACTTTCAGTGACGGAAACTGACTGTTTAATTGCTGCAGCAGCTCCACCCCGTCGACGCCGGGCATTCTCATGTCCGTCATGACGATTTGCGGTTCAAGCTCCTGAATTAATCGCAGCCCTTCCTTGCCGTCCTCCGCCTCCCCGACTATTGTCAGCCGCAGTAAGTCCCATTCTCCTAGCGCCTTTATCACCTCTCTAGCCCACGGTTCGTCATCAATAATCAGTACTTTATTCATGGCTGTCCTCCTTGTTATGCAAAGGCAATTTAAGTACGATCAAGGTTCCTGCTTCAGGTTTACTGAATAACCGCAGGGATGCTTTCCCGCCAAAATGCAGCTTTAATCTCGAATCGACATTTTGCAGACCAATTCCCTTCCGAATTCTCGGCTGCTCCTTGACTTTATCCTGGCGATCACGCTTAAGCGCTATCCCTTCCTTCAGCTCAGCTCTAAGCATGCAAAGGCGTTTACGATCAACCCCTATCCCATTGTCTTTGATCAAAATAATGATATGGGCCTGGACCGTCTTCACTCGTATCTCAACCTGCCAGTCCCCTTCTTTCGGCTGCAGGCCATGCTCGAAAGCGTTCTCCACAAGCGGCTGCAGTGTGAACCTTGGAAGGCTAAGCACCTCCCCGGAACCGTCGCTTTCGACGATAACGGTGCACCGCCCCATGAAACGCTGTTCCTGAATAAACAGGTAGTTGCGGATATGCTTCAGCTCATCCGCAAGCGTCGCCGAATCGTGGCCGGAGCTTATCGAATATCGGAGCAAATCTCCTATTCCTTTCGTAATTTTATAGATTTCGGGAGCTCCTTTGACAAGGGCCATTCCTCCGATCAAGTTAAGCGTATTGTTTAAAAAATGAGGATTAATTTGCGCCTGCAATGCCATTAGCTGCGCATTTTTCACTTCGATTTCTTTCTGGTATTCGTTTTCTATCAATTCCTTCATTCGCTTCATCATGGAATTGTAACCGCGCTCCAGCAGCCCGATTTCATCTTTGCTTTGCACAGATGTCAGCTCAAATTGATGAACCTTGGTCATCCTCATCGTTCTGGCAAGGCTGACGATCGGTCTGGTTATACGAAGCGACACTGTAATAGACAGCAGGATAGAGGCGGCTGCAAACAATAATCCGGTTACAATTCCCGCCCTGACCGTATTGTTAGCGCTTTCGGTTATGGTAGTGATGGGCAGAGCTTTGATTAAGGTGAGCTCGCCGTCGTCCACACGTTTCATAAAGAGAAAATAGTTATCCGTTTTCTGAATGTCCAGATCGGCGTGCACGGGTTGATCCTTACTCATTTGATCGATGACTTCATCGAAGCTTTGTTCCGGCGTTGAACCCGTTAACCGTTCCCCTTCATCGTTGACTAAGAACACCGAGCTCTCGTCCTCCGATTTTAAAATATCGCTTACTTCCCTCCAAACATCCTTATTAATACGGACAGACAATCCGCCTAGCAGACGGCGATCCGCGAAGCGGTTAACGCTGTGAAACGCGAAAATACCGCTGCCGGACTCTTTGAAATACATGTTAATGGGCTTTTGCAGCAAACGGGTCCAGTTGCCTTTTTGAATATCAAGAGAATAGATGAGGCCGCTGTTTGCATAGTTGACCGAATAAACCTTTTGGTTTTGATGGGTGTACAGCGCAAGCTCGTCTATTTTTTTGGAATTGGCATAAAAGGCTGTGGTCAATGTCTCCTGAATATACCGTTGTGTCCGAAATTGTCCGCCCAGATCCTGACTGTCTCTCGTGCTAAGACCGTCTATCAATTGCTGATTGACTTGCAAGGAATAGAAGAGAACGTCGATTTGCCTAATTAATTCATCCAAATACTGATCCGCCCAAAGCATACGGGAACGGTTAGCTTCAATTATTTCTTTCTCTACCGAATTTCGTGTATTGTTTGTCGCAATCCAGGTGACCGTCAAAACAGGCAGCGTGGTCAGACAAATCATCAGAATCATCAGCCTATAGCGAATACTCGTACGTTTCATGCGCTTGCCCTTCTTTCTCGCGATAATCAAACTCGTCGACAATAGTTGTCGAATGCTATTCGTTAGGATAAGGCCTTTTTCCTGCTCAGCGTAAATTCTTTTTTATGATGCTCTGTACATAGAAGAAAAGCTGCCTCGTAATAAACGTAGGCAGCCTGCTGTGTTATTTCGATTTGTTACTAAAGCTGCTCCAAAATAGTGAGGACTATAAATCCGTAGACAACAATTTCTGCTCTACTCCCCGAACAATGCTTTCCAATAAATCGTATGATCCGTTTTTAGGAATGTAGAGATAAGTGATCCATTTATCATCGGACATCTTCTTTAAATAAACAATTCCGCTTGTATTTACATTAATATCTCGCTCTCGCGCCTTCATATAAACCTCGCCACCTATATGTACGTTGTAATTATCATTTATCTCCACGGCAAAAAAACGGTCCGAGCGGCTAATGATTTTCATTGGTGATGATGTAGCAGGTTGAATTGCAAGGGCAATGGGATACTTTTTATAAAGATTTTTATACTCATTTAATTGATGAAGCACTTGTTTTTGATACCACTCAGAATAATGGTCTTCCATATGCTGAGTCAACATCGTGTAATCGCGATTATTTAAATAAAATAGAACATCTGCTGCATCTTGACCGACATGATGAATTATTTTTTCTCCATAAACTAAATGAGATTGCTCTTTTTGCACGGCACGGTAAATCATTGTAACCGCTTCTGCTCTAGTTATATTATTGTAGGGCTTGAAAACACCGTCAGGAAAACCTCCAATAATACCTGCACTGCTCACTTTATAAATTGATGATTTCCCCCAATAATGAGTTATATCTGGAAAATATTTAGCCGTGCCAGAAAAGTTGACAGTTGTTTTAAAAGCCCGTTCGATCATAACTGCTGCTTCGCCTCTCGTGATATACGCGTTCGGAGCAAACTTATTGTCCTTTAATCCAGAAATAATCCCACTATTCTTAGCCGCCGACACAGATGAGTAAAACCAATCTTTAGGTTTTACATCACTAAATGCGACGGGGGATACATTGTTATTTTCCAGTGACAATGCACGAACTAACACGGATATGAACTCTGCTCTAGTCATTGGCTTGTTAGGCTTTACGGATATCTGCCCATTCGTTAAAACGACCCCTTTGATAATATCCGCACTCATAAACAATGTTAATTCCATCTTTGCCCAATGGTTTTGCACGTCTGCTAAAAGCGCATCCGGAATGTTTTCTGCGCTCTGATTTTTTATGTTTAATGAAGTGATGTTTTTTTCTTTTACAGGCATGGAATCATTCGCAGCTTCACAACCAAACAAAAACATAATTAACCCAATTAATAAGATGCAAGTCAGTCTGCTAGATTTCATAAAGACCTCCACTTTCTTGTCCATGCATTCCCTAAGGTTACCAATGCATTCTTTGACGTATTATTTCGCAAGAGTCGAAAAAAAATTCATACGTTAACTTAATGAATACACTTTGTTAGATGGTCTATTAATCGTTAACCCAATATCAACGATTAACTAGATTGATAGGCAAATGCAGTGACAAGCTTCTAATAGAATACATATGCTGAGGAAAAAAGAGGTGTTGGTATTTGTGATGAAATACAAGAGCAGCACAATAAGCAGTAAGTGGATTAAAACGAGCTGGCTACTAAAGCAACCTCATTTACGCAAACATATCCCCCGGACTATGCTTTTTAATAAAAAGAATTTGATCTCGATGCTCACCGCTTATTCTACTATTTATTTTAAGCCTACGGACGG
This sequence comes from Paenibacillus sp. Soil522, assembly GCF_001428245.1. GTDB lineage: Bacteria > Bacillota > Bacilli > Paenibacillales > Paenibacillaceae > Pristimantibacillus. Next base: position 188,682 of record NZ_LMRV01000033.1, on the reverse strand, counting down.
TACGGGCGGGGCTAACATTATCCGTATCAATAAAGAGAAAGCAGGTTACCAAACCCAATACAACACCGCTAAATCCTCTTTCCCAACCATTGATAGTTTATACAATAAGCTAACTCGTTTTTCTAATAAACGATCTTTTTTGCTGCAGGAGGGTATCCATTTGGCCAGAACGAACGGAAACCCTTTCGATATTCGTGTCATGATCCAGAAGTCGAACCAAGGAACATGGGTATGCACGGCTATTTTCACAAAAATAGGAAAGCCGGGAAAGGTTGCAACAAATTATCATCAAGGTGGGAAACTCGGCTATTTTCATCAAACAATGACGGGAGCAGGTTACAATGATCCGTTAATTAAACGGATGGAGGTAAAATTGAAGCAGCTCGGTGTCTCTGTCGGGAATAATTTCGATCATAATAGGAAAGGGTTCAGAGAGCTAGGTTTGGACGTAGCTCTGGATCCGAAGGGTAAACCGTGGATTTTGGAGGTAAATACGAGACCCCAATTTTATCCGTTAAAAAATATGAAGGATAAAAGATTATATCAACGCATCGTTTACTATGCCCGGCAATATGGAAGAACGAAATAAGCTGTCCGTGAAATGCTTTTTTAAGTGATTACCGTATATATTTAAGCTAAGGCAAGCAAAGAGCCCCATTGCCTGCAAAGAATAATCGGAGATTATTCGATGCAGGCAATGGGGCTCTTTAGGATTCTTATGTATGTTTTAAGGCGGATGGCTGCCTTTATACAGACATTTTATCGCCTGGTTTTAATACGAAGCCGTCAATCCCTTTATGATGCAGCTCCTGTACAAACCTTTCCGCTTCCTGCCGGATAAAGGGGAAAGTATTATAATGAATAGGCACAACCCGCTTCGCATTGTACCATTCCGCCGCTTGCAGCGCATCCTCCATCCCCATCGTATAGCGGTCTCCGATTGGAAGAAACGCAATGTCAATGGCATGACGCTCACCGATCATTTTCATATCGCTGAACAAGGCCGTGTCTCCCGCATGAAGGATATTCATGCCTTCCATGTTAATGATGAACCCGGCCGGCATGCCCGCGTATACAATTCGTTGTTCCTCTTCCAGAACGATTCCGGAAGAATGGAACGCCTGCACCATTTTCGCCTTCGCAAATCCCAGATCTACCGTTCCGCCGATATTCATATCGATCGTTTTAACGCCCTTCCAAGACATATAGGCGGCAAGCTCGGCAATAGCTACGACTGGCGCATCATTGTTTTTGGCTATCAGATCGGCGTCTAAAATATGATCGGTGTGTGCGTGCGTCAAGAGAACGGCGTCCGTTCTAATGTCCTCCGCCTTTGTTACAGCTAATTCATTACCTCTGAGAAAGGGATCAATAATAAGCGATTTATTCCCTGTTGTCATTTGAATGCAAGAGTGGCCGTGATAAATAATCTCCATAACTTTATAAGTCCTTCCGCTATAATTTTTTATACGTCGCCTCATCATCGCCCAATTCCGTCTACACTATAACTTTACCCGCGCGATCACGCGAGCAACAGAGGAATCCGACCTAATATGAAGCGGCAGCGCTATAATTTCAAACGCGTCGATGTCCAGCAGCCGTTTAACGTTCTTTAAGTTCTCTATTATGAAAATTTGGTTGACGAACAAGCGTTTATGGATGTCAAAAGGATCTTTATCCGGTGACGGAGTATCGAGGCCTATCATTTTCACCCTTTTTCTGATGAGCAGATCAACAAATTCCGCAGTCAAAACCGGATAATCTGTAAAATACGCTGGCTGACCATACAGCTCGGCATGGCCAGTATACAAAATGACGATTTGCTCCGCTTTAATTAACTGCTCGTATTCTTCCTTATAATCAATCACGCTTATTCCATATACGTCAAGCAAAACGCCGTCTCCGACAAATTTCTCCACGGAAAATTCACTTATATATTGCTGAATATCCAATAAATGCATGGGTCCATCTATATGTGTGCCCGCATGCATATTAATGGACAGCTGATGATTGTTGTAGCCATCTTGGCTCATCTGCTTGGATTGTTCCAATACGGTCCCCGCATCTCCCGGATATACCGGCATTCCACTATGAATGAGATGTGTAAGATCAATGATCATGCTGCATGATCTCCCTCCAAAGTTACATATTTAAGAAAATAACTTATATCAACGAATATGTATAGTCAAATTTATTATGGGTTCGATTATTGAAGAGGTTTCTGAGGAGTTTGGAATGCGGAGCATTCGGATTAAATCGTAGGTCGTAAGGCGGCAGCCTTGGTCAAGAGCGCTTGCTTCATCACCGTATGCTTTATCTTTTCTTGCTGAAGCGGCTTTGGCTGGAGAAAAAATGGTTCGTCTTGAATTAATGCCATCAGTGCTTGCGTTACCGCTTTGGCAGCTAAAGCTTCGTTTTCAAGCAAGTAATAAGCAGCTTGATAAGCATAAACTTCGTGCTGCTTTAGAATGGATGCTTTCCGTTGCAGCTCTCGTTTCATGGTCATTGTCTTCATCACTTTACTAATTCACCCTCCTGCCATCCCCTATCCGACTGCAATCCATAACCTTCAAGCTGCCGTCGGAAACATGATCTATTGTTGATTGCGGATAATGTAAATATACAGGAATCCATTTCGTCCACCTAGTACCATGTTTCCATAGTACTTGACAGCTTCCATCCGATGACAACGTATCGCTCTGAAGTTTCCATTATATCTCCTTTGTAACAGGAGATCTCCCTATAATTAGTTAGGGCATACCCCAACAATTGTTAAGGAGATCAAATGAGATCAACACTTTTGAATGACATGAACCTGCGAAATCATGCTGCATCTGCTGACGACAAAATAATTTGAAAATTCATTCATTTCGCATGTATACATTTACAAATCGCACCACATAATAACCTTACATCCAACGAAGGAGTGAACTTACATGAGCAGAAGAAATTCAAACACGCTAGTAGTACCTCAAGCAAAAGCAGCAATTGCGCAATTGAAAACGGAAGCAGCACAGCAGCTGGGTGTTGCGTTTTCACAAGATGGATACAATGGTAATTTATCGACGCGTGATGCAGGTTCTATTGGGGGATATATCACAAAGAAGCTGGTTCAAATCGCAGAACAACAATTAGGTCAACGTAATTTCTAAAAAGAACGGAGAACCCCTCCACTATCTTAAGGGTCATGGAGGGTTTTTTCATGCGTCTTTCCACTCATTTCTCCATCAAGCAGTAACGGATCTTGAGATTATATCTCAAGATCCGTTACTGCACCTTTTGATGCCGAGGATACGAGCTTTGCATACTTGGCAAGCACTCCCGATTTATATTTAAGCGGAGGCTTGATCCAATGGTTTGCTCTTGCTTCCAGCTCCTCTGGCGTGACATTAAATTGTATTTCCTGAGCCTCGCTGTCAATGGTTATGAGATCCCCCTCCTGCAAAAATGCAATGGGCCCGCCTACCTGAGCTTCCGGCGATACATGCCCTACAACAAAGCCATGCGAGCCGCCCGAGAAACGTCCGTCAGTTAGCAGAGCAACCTCGCCGCCTAAGCCTTTTCCTATAATTAATGCGGTTACCGAAAGCATTTCCGGCATACCGGGCCCGCCTTTTGGTCCCGCGTACCTGATGACCAGCACATCCCCTTTGACGATTTCGTCATTCGTAATGGCTATTGTCGCTTCTTCCTCGCTATTATAGACGCGTGCGGGACCCGTGAATTTCAGATTTTTTAATCCTGACATTTTTGCCACTGCGCCCTCAGGAGCAAGATTTCCTCTCAGCACAACTAGGGGGCCCGTTGGTTTCAACGGACTCTCGAACGGACGTATGACCTGTTGGTTTTCTTTCAGAGGCTGTGCTTCAGCCAAGTTTTCAGCTATTGTTTTTCCTGTAATCGTAAGACAATCGCCATGGAGCAGCCCTTTTTCAAGCAGCAATTTCATAACGCCCGGTACGCCGCCATTATCATTCAGATCCTGCATAACATATTTGCCGCTTGGCTTTAAATCAGCAAGATGAGGTACTTGTTTACGAATCCGTTCAAAATCTTCTAATGTTAAATCAACCTCAACCGAGTGCGCCATTGCCATGAGATGAAGCAGAGCATTCGTTGATCCCCCAAGAGCCATTACGAGCGTGATTGCATTTTCGAACGCTTTTTTTGTCATTATGTCGCGCGGCCGTATATCTTTCTCAAGAAGCTCGATAACGGTTCTTCCCGCCTCTGCGCATTCAACTGCTTTATAGGAAGAAATGGCAGGCGTGGATGAAGATCCGGGTAAGCTCATTCCTAAAGCTTCGACCGCTGACGCCATAGTATTCGCTGTATACATCCCGCCGCATGCGCCCGCACCCGGACATACCTGGCATTCCACTTCATGAAGCTCTTCATCCGTTAATTTTCCTTCCTGATATTGTCCTACCGCCTCGAATGCCGTAACGATATCCACATTTTTACCGTTTAGCTTTCCTGGTTGGATCGTTCCGCCGTAGACGTAAACAGCAGGTAAATTCATTCTGCCGATCGCCATTATACAAGCTGGTGTATTTTTGTCACAGCCGCCAATTGCAACCAAGCCATCGAAGCGCTCGGCGTTCACAACAATCTCAATCGAATCAGCAATAACCTCCCTGCTCGGCAATGAGAACAGCATCCCTTCATGTCCCATCGAAATGCCGTCAGACACTGTAATCGTGTTGAAAATCAATGGAGCGCCGCCATGAGTGCGTACTCCTTCTTTTGCTTGCAGAGCCAATTTATCGATATGAACGTTACAAGGCGTTACCTCGCTCCATGTGCTTGCCACTCCGATCATAGGCTTTTTGAAATCTTCATCCTGGAATCCGACCGCTCTTAGCATGGCACGGTTCGGAACACGGTTTACACCTTCACTAATAACTTTGCTGCGAATACGTAAATCCTTTTCGTTTGACATGGTGTCACTCCCTTTTTAGTTATATTCATGTGTGCAGTTCACGCACCGGCCGCAATAAATTGTAGGATACATTTTCAAACTGCCGGTTTTTTCCAAACTCTTTACCTTTATATAATTCCCAGGATGCACCTCGACTAATCCCTTACCTCAAGTAACTGCAGCGCCTATGGTAGTATGGACGGTTGTGATCCTAGCGAAAAAAAAGACAAACTTCCGGGAGAGAAGTTTGTCCGAACCTAACATATTGACATACATTTTTTAAACGACCCGGCTTAAAAAATGCTTTAAAAACCGGTCTGCATCCACTTCGATGCAGACATCCATATTCGGCCCCGAACCGGGAATGCTTCTAAGATCGCCAACTGTTCTGCCGAGCGAATGCACTCCTTCTACATCAACCTGCACATGCATCGGAACGGTCTTCACAAAATCCGGGTTGATGGCTACGCCTACCGCCAAAGGATCGTGCAGCGCGCACCCGCCTATTCCGGGATAGAAATCTTCGTAGGCGCCAATGTAAAATTCCGTCATGTCGGCCAGCAAATGACCGATCCGGGTATTTTTATCCCGCCAGCTTTGCAGCTCCTCAAGCGGAAGCAGCGTCTTCATTGTCACGTCGAGACCGACAAGCGTAATCGAAATGCCGGAGCGGAACACGTACTCGGCCGCTTCCGGGTCGGCATAGATGTTAGCTTCGGCTGAAGGGGTAATATTCCCATGTACCGTTACGGCTCCACCCATGATGACGACCTTATCGACAAGACCGACAATCTCCGGCGCCTTCATAATGGCAAGAGCCAGATTCGTTAGCGTTCCAACCGTAATAATAGTAACTTGCTTAGGATGTCTTCTCACTTGTTCAACGATAAAGTTAGCGGCATGCTCAGTTAAAGCCTGACGCTGCGGTTCTGCGGCAAGCGTATTCCCGATTCCGTCATCGCCATGAATATACGTCGTATTTCCTTTCGTCGGATCCCGAAACAGCGGCTTAGCCGCACCCGGAATAACCGGCACTTTGCTGTCTAAGTGCTCCAGCACGACTAGCGTATTGCGGGTCGCTTCCTCTACCGTAACGTTCCCGAAGCAGGTGGTCACACCAAGTACCTCAAGCTCGGGAGAATGAACCGCGTAGGCAATCGCCAGCGAATCGTCAATTCCCGTATCGACATCCAGAACAATCTTCTTCAATTCGTTTCCTCCTCTGATTACGTCAATCTTACAATGAAAAGCGCCGGCCTTTAGCAGGTCCTCCGGCAAGCGGAAGATTTCGTGCACGCTTTTGCCGAATGAGCAGTTCCGGCAGCGCTACACCAATTAAAATGACAACAACACCTATCCATTGGAGCAAAGTTACGCGCTCATGCAGAACGATACCCGACATGATCACCGCTACCGGCAGCTCCGCCGCACTTAGGATGGAGGCAAGACCTCCCCCTGATTTAGGCACTCCTATCGCAAAACAAATCGGAGGGATGACGGCTCCGAACAAAGCAAGCAGAAATCCCCATAAAAGCAACCCTTCGCCCAAAGCACCGTTATAGAAAAATTCCGGAGGATATACGAACATGATCATGACGGCTGAAATAAAAACAATGATCGTGCTTCTTGTAAGAGGAGCTACTTGAAGAGCGGCTTTTCCGCTTAACGTAATAAATAACGCATAAGAAAACGCGGATAACAGCCCAAGTATGACACCTAACAGCGTAAATTGCTTCCAGCCCCCGTCAACCAGCCCGCCTGCCATGACCGTTCCGGCCAGCACCAGCACCAAGGCGGCCATCTTTTCCTTCCCCGGGCGTTTACGCTCTACGACGGCTTCGATCAGTACCCCCATCCAAGTGAATTGAAATAACAAGACGATAGCGATGGATGCGGGAATGTATTGCAAGGCGCTGTAATATAAAATGCTTGTCGCTCCCACCGTAATACCGGTAGGAAGCAGCGCAATCAACGACTTGACCGAAACACCCTTCATCACCGGAACATTTTTTATCCGGCCGACAACCACCAGCAGCAGCGACATCATGGCGATCCCGAATATCATCTGGCTGCCTACTACATCATTCGTCGAAAATCCCGAACGATAAGCTAATTTCACAAAAGTTGACAGAAGCCCATAACTGAGTGCTCCGAGCAATATTATAACAATCGAACGCATCTTTATCTCCTAACTGCATATCTGCGATTGCAAAGAAGGGCTCCCTGCAAGGACATCAATGAAATGATTGATAAAGCGTTCCGAATCGACACGCACGCATACGGAAGCATTGGTTACTGCCTGCTCTCTTCTCAAATCGCCTAACGTCGCTCCCGCGCTTAATTTCCCTTTGGTTTCGATCTTAATCAAATGATCTTCCGTATCTACAAGCGTCGGATCGACTGCAACCGCAACGGCCATCGGGTCGTGAAGCGGAGAGCCGTAAAACCCGTTATGCTCCTCATACGCCTTAAAATAATATTCCAGTATCTGTTCCACAAATGAGACCATTGGTTCATCGTCAGCCGATGCCTGCCGCTTCAATTGCTCCACATGCTCTTCCTGCAAAATCGTTTTCATCGTTACGTCGAGTCCGACCATCGTAATCGGCATGCCCGACTCAAACACACGATGGGCTGCTTCAGGGTCTCCCCATATATTCGCTTCCGAAACCGGGGTTACATTCCCAGGCACCCGCAGCGCGCCGCCCATCAGCACGAGACGTTTTACTTTTTGGGCGATGGACGGATCTTTCGCAAGAGCAATCGCCAAATTGGTCAATCTTCCAACGAACACAAGCGTTAATTCCTGTTTATGCTGATTCACTTTACGTACGATAAAATCGGCAGCGTGCTCTTCGATCGGCTTACGTTTTGGCGCTGGCAGCTTATAGCCGCCGATTCCATTGTCGCCGTGAATGTGTTCAACCGGGCCGAGCCATTCGCGAAAAAGCGGACGTCCCGCGCCCATGGCGACCGGAATATCGGCAGGCGCTCCCGCAAGCTCAAGAACCTGCAGCGTGTTCTGAGTCGCTTGCTCCACACTTACATTTCCGAAGACAGTGGTGATTCCTTCAAGCTGAATATCGCCCGATTTTAGAGCAAACAGTAAAGCTAATGCATCGTCGATACCTGTATCAACGTCAATAATCATTCGGGATTTGGTCATAGCTTTCACCTTCTATGCGTAAATTTTTTTAACGTATTTATGAGCCTGTACGAATGATTAACCTTGAGCCAGCGCCATCCGCCTTCTTTTTTTGCGAACGGCGAAGAAAACTAACGCAATAATCGTAACGACATACGGAATCATTTGAATGAACTGGCTCGGAATCGGACTTCCCGGCGTTGTCTGCACAAGAGTCGTTACAGCGCTGGCCAATCCGAAAAGGACAGATCCGAACAAGATGCCTACCGGGTTTCGATTACCGAGCAGCACGACGGCGAGTGCAAGAAAACCTGTGCCGGCTGTCATATCTTTGACAAACATGCTCGTCATGCCCATCGATAAATAAGCCCCGGCCAGCCCGGCAAATACTCCGCTCCAAGCGAGCGCAGAATACTGTATACGGTTTACCGGAATGCCTAACGACTTAGCCGCTTCAGGCGCTTCGCCTACCGAACGTAAATGCACACCGTAAGGTGTCCGGTATATCATCAGCATACAAAAAATAACAGCAATCAAGGCTAACCATACCATCAAGCTATGTCCGCTTAGCAGCTTGCCGAGAACCGGTATTTGCTGAATAAAAGGAATGTTGACGGCAGGAATGTTTTTCAGACCGCTCGGAGAATAGTTGCCTGCAGCTCCGTAAATTCTGCTCATCATAAAGATCGTAAAACCTGATCCGAAAATATTTACAGCAAAACCCGCTATGATAATATCTACTTTCAGCTTTATCGAGAAAAAGCCCATTCCGTAACAAATAATGACGGAGGCTGCCACACCGGCAAGCGTTCCAAGAACCCAGCTTCCCGTTGCGGATCCGACTGCGATGGAGGCAAAGGCCGAAATGAGCATTAATCCTTCTAAACCGATATTGATGACACCAGCGATTTCGGAAATAAGCCCTCCTAAAGCGGATAATAAAATCGGCGTCATAAAACGCAGCAGCACAACGACAAGGGTTAAATCCATGATCTGTGACCAAAGCGCTTGCCACATTTTAATTCACCGCCTTTTGTCCGTATTTTTGCTTCAGATAGACGAATATCGCCTGAGAAGAAACGAGCAGCACCAGCATAACTTGAATGATAACCGCCACCTCGCGCGGCATGTCACTGCCGACCTGCATCGTTTGCGCCCCGACCTGAATATAAGCGTATAACAAGGAAGCGATCAGAACACCGATAGGATGGTTTCGCGCTAGCAGCGCGATAATGATGCCGTCAAAGCCAAGTCCGGCCGAAAAATTATCTTTATACGTACCATGAACACCTAATATTTCTACAATGCCGGCAAGCCCCGCAAGGGCGCCGCTGATCATAATGCTGGTTAAAACAACTCTATTTGTGGCGATTCCGCCGTATTTGGCAAAATGGCCGCTTTTTCCGACAATACGGAGCTCATAACCGACTTTCGTTTTATACAGCATGAGATAAACAACCACAACCGTAAGCAAGGCGATCACGATTCCAGCATGCGCCGGAAATCCGGGAAACAGCTTTCCAAGCAGGATGCCTGAGTTTATATACGGCATACGCGCAAAGCCGCCACTGCTCGGATCCTTGAATACATTATTGATAAAATAGGAGGTCGCCAAGATCGCTACGAAGTTCAGCATTAGCGTCGTTACAATTTCATTGGCATTCGCGTACGTTTTCAATAAACCGGCAATAGCTGCGAATAAAGCACCGCCGGCCATCGCACAAATCAGAACTAGCGGAAGATGCAGCCATGGCGTAAGACCGTGAATATAGACACCGGCAAGCGCGCCCAAAAATCCGCCGGCGTATAGCTGTCCTTCCGCGCCCATGCTGAATACGCCTGATTGAAATACGACGGCAAGCGCCAAACCTGTAAATATGAGCGGAACCGCTTTATTAAGCACCGTCCCGATATTGAATAGATTGGAAACGGGGCCTAGCAGCAATGACGACAGTGCACTTAGCGGTTCATCGCTTGTAACCAAAATGACCGCAAAACCGCAAAGGAGCGCAAGGATGACAGCTACAGCAATGCCGGCAAACTCCAAAATCGTTGCGTTTCCCTTTTTCATTGAGCCGCCACCTCCTCTTTTTGTTTCTTGATGCCCAGTCCCAGCATGTAATAACCGATTTCTTCCTCTGTCAGCTCGCTCGAATTTTCCAGTACAGCAACGATTTCGCCTTCATATATAACGGCAATTCGGTCGCTTAAGGCCATAACTTCCGATAATTCGGCTGAAACGAGCAGCACTGCCGCTCCACCATCCCGTTTTTTGATAATCTCGCGATGGATAAATTCGATGGCTCCGATATCTACGCCCCGCGTTGGCTGCGAAGCGATAAGCAGCTTCGGATTTTTCGAAAGCTCGCGGGCGATTATTACTTTTTGCAAGTTGCCCCCGGATAACGATCCGGCCATCACATCTTCGTTTTGAGCACGCACATCGTAAACATCCATCATAATTTTCGTAAACTGCTTGATTTTCTTTTTGTTAAGGAAAGGTCCCCATTTAAATTCCGGATTCCGGTAATGGTCAAGAATTAAGTTTTCAGCAATGGTAGACGTTAAGCTGGCCCCTGTCGTTTGCCGGTCTTCCGGAACATGTCCAATTTTCATGGCGCGGATTTGGGCAATGCTTTTTCCAATCAAATCCTCGTTGAAATAGCGTATTTTACCGGATGTTGCTTTTCGGAGGCCAGTAATCGTTTCGACCAGCTCCGTTTGTCCGTTTCCTTCTACGCCGGCAATTCCCACAACCTCGCCAGCCCGAATGTCGAGCGTAATGCCGCATAGCGCCGGTGCGCCTTTATCGTCGGAAGCGCAAAGCTCCTTTACGGACAATACGATATCTTTGGGTACGGATGGCTGCTTGTCGACGCGAAATAATATTTCTCTGCCCACCATAAGTCTGGATATTTCTTCCGGATTCGTATCCTTGGTCAACAAAGTGGCGATCGTTTTCCCTGCCTTAAGCACAGTGACCCGGTTTGATATTTCCATCACTTCACGTAATTTATGGGTGATGAAAATAATCGTATAGCCTTGCTTGATTAACGCCTTGATCGAGTCAAACAGCTCGTCCGTTTCCTGCGGTGTTAATACGGCTGTCGGCTCGTCCAAAATAAGGAGCCGGGCACCCTTATAGAGTACCTTCAATATTTCAACACGCTGCTTCTGGCCGACCGGGATGGTTTCCACTTTCGCATGCGGATCGACCTTAAGTCCATAAGTCTGAATCAGTTTTTCAATTTCCTCCCTTTCCTTCATACGGTCTCTGAACAATGAAAACGGCCCTTTTCTCGGCTCCTCGCCAAGAACGATATTTTCCGATACCGTAAGCGACGGAGCTAGCATAAAGTGCTGATGAACCATGCCCATCCCGTGCTTGATCGCATCCTTTGGCCCGTGAAAAGTAACCGGAGCGCCCTTATATTCGATCGTTCCGCTTGTAGGCGCTTCCAATCCGAACATGATTTTCATGAGCGTCGATTTGCCCGCCCCATTTTCACCGACCAATGCATGTATTTCGCCTTCGTGTATCGTGAGGTCAACGCCGCGATTGGCTGCAGTTCCATTCGGATAAACTTTATGAATATCTTTCATCTGAAGTAAGATTGACATGATGACCTCCATTATTTCAAGATCGATTTTACCTGAATCTCTCCGCTCTGCATTTTCTTCTCGATATCGATCATTTGGTCCTGAATCGCTTTAGGAACGTTGCTGTTGTAAAGCTCGTCCTTGGCAAGACCAACTCCGCCTTCTTTAATGCCGAGTACCTCATTTGTGCCAAAAGGCAATTTGCCTTGTTTATATAAATCTAGCGCACGGAAAACGGAAGCATCGATATTTTTCAACATCGAAGTCAGAACGCTTCCAGGATAAAGCGGGTTTTGGTTGCCGTCGACGCCAATCGTGTATTTCCCTGCAGCTTTACCCGCTTCAAGCACGCCAAGTCCGCCGCCGCCGGCAACCTGATAAACAACGTCGACTTTTTGCGCATTAAATTGCGAAAGCGCAAGCTCCTTGCCTTTAGGCGCGTTGGCAAAATCTCCGATGTAAGAAGCGACGATTTTCACGGCCGGATCGACGTACTGCGCGCCTTGCTCGTAGCCCGCTTTAAAGTCATTAATAATGGGAACGTCCATACCGCCTACAAATCCAATCACTTTATCAGAGTTTGACGCTTTCAGCTCCATGTTTGTCGTTACTAGCGATGCAAATGCGCCCGCCAAAAAGGAGCCTTCGCTTTGGGAGTAAAGCATCGAGTAAATATTCGGAACATCTTTAACGACCTCATCGAAGAAAATGAACTTTTCATCCGGGTACCTGCCCGCAATATCTTTGACGATATCGATCATTTGACTCGTACCGGCAACGACTACATCATATTTTTTGCTGGATACGAGCGATTCCAAACCTGCTGCCCAGTCGGCCTGGTTGGATCCTCCTTCTACTGTCTTCACCTCGATGCCGAGTTCTTTTCCCGCTTTTTGCATGCCTCTTTCCGTGGAATCGAAGAAACCTTTGTCTCCTAATGTACCGTTAACGTAAAAGACAGCTTTGATTTTTTCTGGATCATTACCCGCACTTGTCGGGGTATCCGACTCCTTTCCGCAGGCTGCCAATACGAGCAGCAAAGTGAGCAGTAATACGCAAATCGACCAAATTTTATTGTTCTTCATTCAAAATTCCCCCTTTAAATAGTTGCAAAGCTCTACCGCGTTTCCATAACCCATTCAACTTCCAGCAGCTCATGCTTGTGCTCCAAATGATGGTTTGCCTTCCTCACCCCTTTCAATCCTGAGCAATGCCATTCAGGGTGGACTTTACTACGATTTCCCCGCTGGCGATCTTGCTTTCAATATCTTTCATCTTTTCCTTAATTTCATTTGGGACGTACTTCTCATACAGCTCGTCCCGGGCAATCCCGATCCCGATCTCCTTCACGCCCAGCACCTCCGTCGTACCGAAGGGCAGCGAACCACCGCGGATTTTGCTTAAAGCGCGGAATACGGACTCATCCATATTTTTGAGCATGGAGGTGAGCACACTGCCCGGATACAGCGGATTTTGGTTGCTGTCGACCCCGATCGTGTATTTACCGGCTTCATTCCCCGCTTTCAGCAGCCCAAATCCCGCGTAGCCGGCTACGTTGTAAATGATATCGACCTGCGACAAGTACTGCTTCTCCGCTAATTCCTCCGCCTTGCCTTGGTTAACAAAATCGCCGACGTAAGATGCAACCATTTGTACCTCCGGATCGATATACAAAGCGCCCTGCTCGTAACCGGACTTGAAATCGTTAACGATATCGTCGTTCTCGCCACCGATGAAGCCGATTTTTTTATCGGAATTTGCCCCGCTCAGCTCCGGACTTGTAGTAACCATCGCCGCGAATGCGCCAGCGAGGAACGAGCCCTCGCTCTGCGAGCAGATCATCGCGTACACATTCGGTATGCCTTGAATCGTATCGTCATAGAACATAAACTGCTGCTCGGGATAACGAACTGCCAGCTCCTTAACCACTTCCCTTGTTTTCGAAGTGCCGGCTATGATAACGTCATATAGTCCTGAGGCAGCCAGCTTCTCGAGACCCGGCTCCCAAGCAGCGGAATCCTCGCCTCCTTCGACGCTGGACGTTTCGAAGCCGAATACGTACTCGGCTTTTTTAAGTCCCCGGTCGGCTGAATCGAAAAATCCATTGTCTCCCAGATTGCCGCTGACATAATGCACGACCTTGAGGTATTCATTAGGAGCGGGCGTCTTGTATGGCTTCTCCGCATTTGCCGGCTCCTGCCGCTCGGGCGAATCGGCGCCGCTGCAGCCGGCTAGTAGAGATAAGAAGATGGCAGCCATCATGACCCATATTCCTTTTTTCCGTCTCATTACCGCTCCCCCCTAAACTGTTGTATGCCATTGTTTCGTTTATCAGTTTGTACTATGCAAGCGATTACAATACAAATTTAGCATGCAACTCCTGCCGAAAAAACAGACAGACCGTCGAATTAAGGTGTAAAAATCATGCACGTTTTTTCGGGTTGCCTGCATTGAGCATGTTTTGCTAAGGTATACTTACATTACTAGATAAGCCTTGTGGCAGGCAGGAGGTATCGCACCTGATGTTCAGGAACTCGATTTTCGCTAAGCTGCTTTTATCGTTCCTGCTGCTTTCTACCATACCGCTTATGCTGTCGGGCTTATTTACGCTATCAGGCTCCGAACGCACGCTGAATGAGAAGCTCCAAAGGGAAACGATCAATATACTTGATCAAAAGCTGAAAACGTTATCTTTTTACATTGCGGATATGCGGCGCATGGGAGATGCGATCGCCCTGGATCCAAACGTTTCGGCTTTCTTAATCTCGCCGGACGCCGCAGCCGGACAAGCATTTGTCCCCGATTTGGACCGGTTGTTGTCTGCTACACATGCGATTCGCCCGGAAAATATCGGGATGACACTGATTAACGACCGCGGCCTCATCCATGCTTATGGCTATGAATTACGTCGCGGTGCCGCCCGGCAAAGCGACTTTCATTGGCTTCCTGCAAGCGAGGACAAGACGAGCTTGTATTCGATTTCCCAGATGCACGACCGGTCCTATAGCGCTCGCGGGCCGGCTCAACCCGTCTTTTCATTCATCCGCAGCATCGGTAACCCGGGGTCCGAAGCTCAGGGCGTTTTGATCATCGATTTTAAAATCGAAGTGCTGCGGGATTTGTTGAAAAACATTTTCCTGATGGGCGACATTTACAACGATTACGCTTCCGGTGTTATTATTACCGACCGGGTTGGAGAAATCCTATACCCGTATCCCGCCGGTCTCTTTGTAGAGGAAGATTACAAACGTCTGGAGCAAAATTACTTTCTCATCCAGCGCTACGACAAAACGACGGATTGGAATTTTACAGCCTATTTTTTAAAAAGCGAGCTCTACAAGCCGATTTACGGCCTCCGTCAGGTTGCGTACTCGATTACGATCGGCAGCATTGTCGTATGCGTGATCGTTTCGCTCATTTTATCGGACAGAATTTCCAAGCCTATTTTGCAGCTCCGCAATCTGATGAGAAAGGTTGGCCGGGGCGACTTCGACGTCCATTATCAAGGCAGGTCCCGGGATGAGATCGGCGCGCTAGGCCACGGCTTCAATACGATGGTGAGCCGTATTCAAGATTTGGTTGGACAGGTGTACGAGGAGCAGGATCAGAAGCGCCGCGCCGAGGTAACCGCGATGCAGTCACAGATCAATCCGCATTTTCTGTATAACACGCTGGAATCGATTAATTCGCTGGCCCGCAAAACTAAGCAGCAGGAAATCAGCAGGATGATTGTTCTGCTCGGCAAGTTGCTGCGGATGAGCATCAGCACCTTCGATGATATGATTCCGATCGAGAAAGAGGCCGCTTACGCGCGCCAATATCTCGAAATACACAAGCTGCGGATGAAGGAAGGCTTTGAATACGACATTCAGCTCGATCCGCAGCTGCTTGACCTGTATACGATCAAATGGATTTTGCAGCCCGTCATTGAGAACGCCGTCATTCATGGACTCGATCCGAAGCAGCATGCCGGTAAAATCGAGGTGAAGGGCTGGCTAGATGGCGATGACGTCTACATCAGCGTCAGCGACCAAGGCGTCGGTATGCATGCGGAGGCGATTCAGCAGCTGAATGACGATCTGGAGCACCGGGCGGTCGAGCTGGCCAAGCATCATGGAAAAGTAGGTTTATTTAATGTACAATCGCGCATTAAGCTGTATTTTGGACCGAATTACGGCATACACGCGGAAAGCGAACGAGGGCAAGGCATGACCGTAACGTTCAAGCTGCCGAGGAAGGAGCCGACATGAAAAAAATAAAACTATTGATCGTCGACGATGAATGGATCATTGCGGACAGTTTAAGCACGATGGAGGAATGGGACGAGAGGCACATCGAGGTCGTCGGCATCGCCCACAACGGATACGACGCCATTCGCTATTTGGAGGCGGAGCCGATCCATCTCGTCATATCCGATATCCGCATGCCGGATATGGACGGACTGCAGCTGCTGCAATACATTTACGAAGAAATGCCAAATACGGAGGTCATCCTGATCAGCGGGTATGAAGATTTCACCTATGTAAGAACAGCGCTCAGATACGGGGCCAAAGGGTACATTTTGAAGCCAATCGATACAGATGAGCTTCTCGAGAACGTAGATCGTCTTTTAGCACCAAGCCATCCAAAAAACGAAGCCGACAACGATGCGATTGAGCCCGAGCTCCCGCTGACGTATCACAAGGAAATCGTACGCAAAGCGAAACATTTTATCCAAGACAACCTGCATAATCCGCTCTCGCTCTCCGATGTGGCAGCGACCGTCCATTTGACGGCACACTACTTCGGACAAATTTTCAAAAGTGAGAGCGGTCTGCTCTTCAACTCGTATTTGACTCAGGTTAGGATGGAGAAAGCGTGTGAGCTTCTAAAGCATTCGGGTCTGAAAATATACGAAATATGCGAACAGGTCGGCTATGTCGATCCGAAGTATTTTGCCAAAGTTTTTCAGAAGCAATTCGGCATGACCCCTAACGAATTCCGGTTGAAGAAGTGACGGCGCATGCGTTCGCGGTAATCACTTTTGGCTAAGAGGCTATCACGCAAGGTCTATGACCTGTGATAGCCTCTTTTTTGGATTAAAAAAAGGCTTCTGTAACTCTACGAAGAGCCAATACCTATGAAACCGTCCGATCATAGAATAGAGAATAAGCAGCAAACATAGGTTCTTGCCGCCTCAAATCGTAACGAAAGAAAGGAATGCTAAGCTTATATGGGATGCCATATTGGACGGGTCATCATCGAAAACAACGCAGGCACGATTATTTTCGGGAATGTCGCAACCTTAAATATCAAAATAACCTCGACTTCGACCAACGGAACCAGCAGCTCTTCTAGCGACACACGAACTTCTTCCGAAAACGCCGAAACAGCGCAGGATGCAAATAAAGCTTCGGATCCCGGTACTGTATCGGCCAAAAACGCCAAAAAATACCAACGCAAGAAGAAGTAGCTTCATCATCCTTGCAGCCAAATTTTGGTCTACCTATAGCTCGAAAAGGCGTCGAATCGATCTCGACGCCTTTTTCGAATTTTTTCGTTCTATCCGAGAGCGCTCATAGCCAGTACAAGAGCGCCGGAGAGTCCCGACTTATCTTCTAACCATTCTTTACGCCATCGCAACCGAATAGATAGATTTCAGGACATGCAGAGAAAGAGAGATTACTTTCGCGCTGCCGCCGTGAACATAAAGCTCCAAACCAGTGCTCTGTGAATCTGGAAATATTTGATCGGTAATCGCTATTTCACCATCATTTGCAAACACTTCGACGGACGACTGATCGACAAACAAATGCAGCTTTAATCTTCCATTCTCCGTCTGGAGCGCCACGTCATGCCTGCAGCCGAAAGCTTCATGAAATGCTTTCTCGCCAGAAACGCTGCGGTCGATAAACAATGATTGAGTGATAGCGTTGTAAGCTACAACGGTCTCCTCATGCTCGGATCTACGAAGCTTAAATCCGATCTCCGAGGCATTGCCGATTACCAGTTCGCACTCTATTTCATAGGTATCACCATGAATGTCCGAGAGGAGGTTTTGGCCTGGGCTTACAGAAGCTTCTTCCCAAAGCTGTGTCTGCTGACGCAGCTTCTGAACATCAGTTACCGGCTTTTGAACCAATCTAATACCGTCCCGCACGGAACGCAAAGCGAGCAATCTCGGCAAAGTCATCGCGCTTCTCCAACTATCTGTGGGCGTCAAGTTCGCATATTTCCAATTGCTCATCCATCCGATAAACAGCTTCCCGTTATCCGTCCGATTTGCATCCGACCAGGTAACGCCGGCATAGTTGTCTCTGCCATGATCGAGCCATAATACCGTCTCAGGCGAATCATCATTCGTAAAAGCTTGGCCGTCAAAATGACCGACAAAATATTGCGTTCTTGACCCTTCCTGAAATTCAGGATTATCTCCAATGCTAACGATCATTACCCATTTACTAGCATTTTCTTGACCTTCTACCGGCAGCTCTATTAAATCCGGACATTCCCATACGCCGTCATGCGAGCCTTCATTAGCTCCAAACTCACTTGCAAATTTCCACTCCTTCAAATTAGGAGACGTATAAATGTGAACGCGATCTCCAGCTGCGAGCACCAAGATCCAGCGCTGTGAATCAGCATGCCAAAATACCTTCGGATCACGGAAATCTAGGATTTGTTCATCGCAAAGTACAGGATTGCCTTCATAGAGCAACCAGGTTCTTCCCTTGTCCGTGCTATAGGCAAGACTTTGCCGTTGTCTTGGCCGATTAGAATCCGGATATTGATCGGCATGCGTAAATATCGCAACCAGACCCGGTTTGCCGGAGAAAAAGCCGCTTGTATCCTCCCAGTCTACTACTGCGCTTCCGGAGAAAATAGCGCCATTCTCATCCGGTTTTAGCGCAATTGGACGATGCTCCCAATGAATCAAATCCGTACTGATCGCGTGTCCCCAATGCATAGGGCCCCATGTTGTTCCATCCGGATGATGCTGATAAAACAAATGGTATTCTCCTTCAAAATACACCATACCGTTCGGATCATTCATCCACTTCGCAGGCGGCGTAAAATGAAACTGCGGTCGATATTTTTCTCTATAATTAATCGTTGACATGTACTCCACTCCCTTAATCCCATAAAGATGAAGTATACTCTAGAGGCTAGAGCATACTTTTATCCAATTAAATAACTAATTATTTACCTGCATTTCGGTCATAGCCTGATTGTTTGATAGTTAGATATTCCTGCAAGCCTAGACGATCCAATTCCTTCAAATACTCATCCCATTCTTGGTCTACTTTCCCGTTCTCCGTCCACTCCGTACGTTTTCTCAGCACATAGGGGAATAGATCTGCTTCAATGGCAGACAGTCTTTCTGCATCTTCCAAGGAGAAGAATACTCTTGGATAAATATTTTCTGCTTTTACGTCAGGAACGTACACTTTTTTCAGGACGTCCAGTCTCCAAGCCGCATCATCCGGTTTTGTCGTCACGCTGCCGTAATAAGAATCTAAAATAGCTAGTGGACCGCCGACGCTCGTTTTACCTCTCAATTCACCTGGAGCCGTACCTTCCAAAGGCAAATGCTTCAGCATTTGTGCGCTTTCATCGAATTCAAAAATATTTTGCTGCGTATCATCTCCGTAAGTGCCCCAGTTGTTCTGCACCGATTGAAGCGGATCGTATAATTGATCCATCCATTTGGCAGTGGCTTCAAGATCCTTGTTTGCATTTGTTACGATCATTCTGCCCCGGTCAAAGCCCATTCCGTTCGTTCTTGCTACGTTTTTTAAGCCAGTCGGCCCAACAAGCGCAGGCATTGGCTCATATTTATCGTTCATGCCGGTAACGTTCGCTTTATCCCAAGTGAAATATAGCCCAAAGAGATTTTCTTTACCTTTAGCGATATAAGTATTCCAGTCTTGCGTCATATACTCGACATCAATTAAACCTTCCTTGTACAGCTCATTAAAATATTTGACTCCTTCTTTAAAGCCATTATTATTTGCAGCAAAATTAACTTTGCCGTCGTCGCTTACAAGCGTCATATCCCAGTTCAGTCCCGGACCAAACGACCCGAATAAAAATCCGATATCTTCGCCGCCGCCATTCGTGTTGATAAAGGACACTGGAATTTCGTCGGCTTTTCCGTTGCCGTTCGGATCTTTTGTTTTAAAGGCAATCAGCACTTGCTTCAGCTCTTCAGTAGTCGTTGGCATTTTCAGACCAAGTTTCTTAAGCCATTCCACATTAATCCAAGGAATATTGTTAACGGTATGAATGCTTTCCTTGCCAGCACCTAGCTCTTCGATCCATGGCAGCGAATAAATGTGACCATCAGGCGCTGTAATCATTGCTTTATATTGCGGCGCTTGCTCCAGCACCTTTTTAAAATTAGGCATTTGATTTTCAATAATAACGTCAAGCGGAATGATTGTCCCGTCCTTAGCCAGCTTCAATATGTCAAAATCGGCTAGTCCCGCATCAAAAATAGCATCTGGAAGCTCACCTGTAGCAAGCGCCAAATTTCTCTTTTCTGCAAACACATCGTTTGTATAGTTTTTCCAATTGATATGAATACCCGTCTTCTCTTCCATACGTTTAAAGATAAGCTTTTCGTTAGGATCTGCCGGTGCCAATACAGCGCTTTGCGTCATGAAATTGAGTGTAGGCTTTGAACCGCTGTTGCCCGATGCAGAATCGGCATTTTTGGAATTCGAATTGCCGCTGCACCCTGTTACTGCCATAATTGTCGCTAGAGAAATGACTGCTGCTGTTTTCTTTAAATTTTTCAAACTAAACCCTCCTCATTTTTAGCTCTATATATGTCAATCGATTCATTACTTTAATGAACCGACCATGACACCCTTCTCAAAATACTTTTGGAAAAATGGATACATAACGATCAACGGCAGACTTGAAATAACGATGGATGCATATTTAATGATCTCAGACAACCTTTTCATTTCAGCCATGGCCAAACGATCGGTTATCATCCCCGGATCCACTTGATTCTGAATGAGGATAGATCTTAGTACGAGCTGCAACGGATATAATTTTTGGTCTTCCAGATAGATCATGGCGTCGAAATAGGAATTCCATTGACCTACGAAAGCATAGAGCGCCAGCACGAAAACAATTGGCTTAGAAAGCGGCATTACGATTCTTAAAAAAATGAGCAACTCGGACGCGCCATCAACTTTAGCAGCCTCTTTCAGCTCTTTTGGTATTCCTTTGAAAAAGGTTCTTGCCAAAATAATGTTCCAAACATTGATAGCCGTTGGAAGAATGATCGCCCAAACCGTATTCAGCATTCCCAATTGCTTGACCACGAGGAATGTAGGAATCAGTCCCCCGCCAAAAAACATGGTGACAATAAACAAGGACATAAACCATTTTTTTCCGACAAAATCATCAATCGATAACGGGTATCCTGCAAATACTGATATAAGCACGGTAACAATCGTAAAAGCAGCCGAATAATAAATAGCGTTTATAAAACCGCGCAGCATGGCCTCATTACCCAAGATGAGCTTATAGCCTTCGACGCTGTAATCAGCGAGATTAAAAGAAATTCCTTTATTCAGCAATGCCGTCGGTTCCATGAAAGACGCCATGGCTACGTACAACAAAGGACCTAACACCAGCAATACAGCAAGTGTTAACAAGATATAGGTGATCGTCAGAACAACGCGGTCCAATCGCGTAGGCTTAATAGTCATAAAGCGACTCCTTTCTTTAATAGAGCCCGTCGCCTTCGTTTAATTTCTTTACGACGAAGTTGACTAGGACAAGCAAAATAATATTAATTACGGAATTAAACAAACCGATGGCTGCTGAGTAAGAGTAGTCGCCTGCTTTTAAGCCCACTTTATACACATAGGTTGCTATGATTTCAGATGTCGGCAAATTCAATGCGGTTTGCATTAGAAATGCTTTCTCAAATCCAATTGCCATAATTCCGCCTGCAGACAAAATAAACAATATAGCCATAACCGGTTTTAATGTAGGCAAATCAATATGCCATATCCGTTGCAGCAGATTTGCCCCGTCAATGTTCGCAGCGTTGTGGAGCTCTGGATCAACCCCTGCTAACGCCGCTACAAAGATAATCGAGGACCAGCCTGCCGCTTGCCAGATTCCCGACAAAATATAAATGCTGCGGAAATACTCTGGATCTGACATAAACGTAATTGGATGACCGGTTGTTAAGGCAATGATTTTATTAACCGGCCCGGTTGGAGACAAAAAGACAAACAGCATACCTACAATAACGACTACGGAAATAAAATTCGGAGCGTATAAGATTAACTGAATATTTTTCTTAATGCCCACTTTTCGCAATTGATTTAACATAAGCGCCAATATGATCGGAATAGGAAACGATAGGATAAGTCCATAGGCACTTAATTTAAGCGTGTTCCAGAAAATAGGTTCAAAATTGGGAGCATTTAAAAATTTCATAAAATATTCGAACCCTACCCATTCACTGCCTAAAATTCCTTTGCTGTAGCTGTAATCTTTAAATGCGATGACTACGCCGTACATCGGTACGTATTTAAAGATAAGTGTAAGAATAACAGCCGGCGCCATCAGCAAATAAAGAAAATAGTTATTCTTTATGAACTGTGCTTTACTTTTAATGCCGTATTGACTCCTTATTCCGTTTTTTTTACCACTCAGGTTTGACAATACCTTTTGCACTCCTTTATCCCCCATTCTAAATATTTAAAGAAACGATAAGTAAACATTCGCACCTTTAGAAAGGGCTTACATTCGCATCTGCAAATACAATTTAACAAATAAAAGCTTCATACGTCAATACATTTAACAAAATAATTTTTGTCATTTGTAAAAAATATTTTGTCAATAAATAATAATTTTAGTAGTTTTCCCTCGAATATGTACACTAAATCAGCTATTTTCTATTGCCCCCCCTTTTTTCAGTCTTCAAGACTCTATTCTTTCATAGAGATTATATTCAAATGCACACTTGATATTTTTACATTTGTAAACTTACTCTTCAGGAGCAAATGCATTATTCCAATTATTCATTTGTAAAATTAAATTGATATTTCAGTCAAACTATAATACATTTAGATTACAAATCTGCAATTACCGTTATCTATCTATAAAGGTGGAACTGTTGAAATGGCCAAAGAAAAAATTACCATACAAGACATTGCCGATTCATTAGGAATATCAAGAAACACCGCCTCCAAAGCCTTAAATGGAGTCGAAGGCATACCGGATGAAACACGAAATAAAGTAATCAAAAAAGCGATTGAATTAAAGTACAAACAGTTTGCTTTTGTAGACTCAGAAAGTATTATGCCAAAAAATCCAGGAAATATTACTCTATTAACATGCAATTTGCCCATGAGCACACACTTTGGATACACGCTGTTAAACGGTCTAGAAATTAAGATCAGCTCCGAAGGCTATAACTTGTCCATTCATATTGTCCGCGAAGCGGACATTAACACCTTAAGCCTTCCGAACAACTTTGAGCTGTCCAAGGTGGATGGAATTATATGCATTGAGATGTTTGACAAGAAATACAGTGAGATGATCTGCAATTTAGGAATCCCTACCATTTTTATAGATGCTGCTGCTGACGTTTTTTACAGCGACCTGAAAGCAGATCTCCTTCTTATGGAAAATGAATACGGGACATATTCGGTAACAAAAAAGCTCATAGAAGATGGCCATACTAAATTAGGCTTCATCGGTGATTACAACCACTGTAAGAGCTTTAATGAAAGATGGGTAGGATTCAATAGGGCATTGACGATGTCAAAGCTTGAGACAAATATGTCTTTTTGTGTAATCGAGGAAGATCGCTATTTTTCAGAACCTAACTGGATAGATAGACAGCTTAACAAGATGAAGGAACTGCCTACAGCTTTTGTTTGTGCAAATGATTTTATCGCGGTAAGCGTAATGAAAGCTCTAAGAAATAAAAACATACAAATCCCGAATGATATTGCTGTCTGTGGTTTCGATGATGCTCCTGAATCAAGGATCGTAGAGCCTCACTTGACGACAGTCCATATATTCAACAGCGAAATGGGGAATATTGCCGCAGACATGCTGCTTTCCCGAATAAAAAATCCAACAAAGCCTTATCAAATTACGCATGTCAAAACAGAGCTTGTTTTTAGAGAATCGACAGGCAAATTTTTATCAAAAGAATAATCCATACTCCGGTTAATCACTGCTGAACACTTCTTGATACTAGTAGTCTGTTCTGACGATAAAAAACGCAAAAGAGCCTGCTGTTGGCAGGCTCCTCCGATATATTATTCGAACCTTATATTGTATCCATTTAAAACAACACTATGAACAGATATTATTACTGTAGCATAGCTTATCTGCTGCAATAATCATAAACATTGGTCTTCGAATTTCATCTTTCATCACTGAATCATTTTTCAACATTTCATCGGAGGGCATTGGTTCCTTAATGGCTTTTAATGCAAATCCGGCCCCAATTAAGTCATTGATATATGTTGAGATTGTACGGTGATATTTAATTACATTTTCCGTTAAAAATGTTGTATCCCGTACTCCCTCTGACTGATAATGATCTACTGGCCAATGCAGGTGGTTTCCCTGATCATCGAGATACCAATCTTGTTCATTTCGAGAAGTAAATATGGGATGTTCAACTGAAAAAATGAAAGTTCCTCCTGGCTTTAAACAATGATGTACCTTATTGCAGATGACTTGAAATGATTCGATATAGTGAAAAGCTAATGAACTGATAACTGTATCAAATTGTGAATCTGAGAAAACGATGTCTTCAATCGGCATTTGTATATATGAAATTGCAGGATCATCTGTTAGTTCACGAGCCTTTTGAAGCATTTTTTCAGAAAGATCAACACCTACCACTGAACTTGCTTGTTGCTCACGGGCAAATCGACAATACCAACCGAAACCGCACCCTAAATCAAGCACACTTTTATTTCGCAACTCTGGCAATAATGATTTGAACACATGCCACTCTCCTGCACCTTCAAGCCCATTGATTGAACGTGGCATTTTCTTATAGGCAGAAAAGAAATTTAAATCATCATATTTGTTTTGTTTCATCAGATACACATCTCCTATTCTCTAAACTATGTCGATCACATTCGCGAATGCAAGATCAGATTGTTTACCCGAAAATGAGTGCCTTCTATTATTCGGCTGCCTTCAATTGCATCAACAGACGTTTGGGCGCAGCACGCATATAAGCTTCTTTAAGGAGGAGGCTCATCTCTTCCCAGTCCTTAGGATCGCTAATAGACACCCAGCCGCGATGACCGATGTAGGCCGGCTTGAAGAATCGATCCTGCTGCAATAAAATCTCATGGTTCTCTAGATCCGACTTGAAAGTGATTCCGTGGTCGCTCATGATAATAAACGACTTATCTTTTACTTTAACCGTCGTATGCCCATGCCCGTAAATATCATCCCATATTTCCATGCTGCTTTTCAAATCTAAGGCTTTCTAGTAAAGTGAATAAAAAAAACATGGAAATAGGTGAATGATTATAAAAACATACCTTATCTTCGACTTTGACGGGACGATAGTACAATCAAAAATATTAGCTATCCAACTTTTTAATGAGCTTTCTGAAAAGTATGGCGGTCGAAAGATAGACATAGAAGAAATTGCTTATCTATCGGACTTATCGATTCCTGATCGTTTACGAGCTTTAAATGTCCCTCTACATAAGCTTCCGGCTTTGATTATCGAAGGAAAACGCGAATATAAAACAGCAGCTGTTGACCTTCAACCGGTGGAGGGAGTACGGGATCTTCTTTTTGAACTTAAAGACAATGGTTACCCGTTAGGGATTCTTTCATCTAATACAACAGAAAATATTCAGCGGTTTCTTGATTTTTACGACTTAACCGTCTTTGATTTCATCTATTCAGCCACAAATCTTTTCGGAAAACATAAAGCAATTACAAGCATGGCTCGAAAGTTTCAGATTGATTGCAACCAAATGCTTTACGTTGGCGATGAGCTGCGAGATGTTCAAGCTTGCAAAAAAATTGGCGTGAAGATAGTTGCAGTGACGTGGGGGTTTGATTCCGCTCCTTTACTTGCTGCTGCTAAACCAGACTTCTTATGTCATTCTCCTCAATCATTCACTGATCTTCTTCGCGAAGGAGGATCATGATATGTAATGAAAAAACCTCCCCGCAGTAAAATTTCTTTACTGTAGAGAGGTTTTAACCTAATAAAAAATCTTCTCATCGCGTTTTTCCTTAAGTATCTCCACCGCTTCCCGAAACCGCAGCGAATGGACAATCTCCCGCTCACGCAAAAACTTCAGGCTGTCCTGCAGATCAACATCATCCGTCAGATCGATCAGCCATTGATAAGTCGCCCTAGCTTTCTCCTCAGCGGCAATATCCTCGTAAAGGTCGGCAATTGGATCGCCTTTGGCTTGAATGTAGGAAGCCGTCCACGGGATGCCCGATGCATTCTGATAAAACAATGCATTGTCATGAGCAGCGTAATGATCGCCTAAACCTGCTGCCCGCATCTGCTCAGGCGTCGCATCCTTCGTCAGCTTGTAGATCATCGTTGCAATCATTTCTAAATGGGCAAATTCTTCTGTTCCTATATCCGTTAGTAAACCGATTACTTTGTCCGGTATCGCGTAGCGCTGGTTCAAATAACGCAGCGCCGCCGCAAGCTCCCCGTCGGCACCGCCATACTGCTCCATTAGGAACTTGGCCATTAAAGGATCGCATTTGCTGACGCGAACTGGATATTGCAATTTTTTCTCATATACCCACATGCACGGTCCTCCTCTACATTACGTGGCAGCCAGCTCCGTTATTCAAACCTGCCATGGCCATGGTGCATCATTCCATGACCAAGGCGTAGTGGAATAGCTTTGTCCGAAATTTTTCAAGGGACCGTATTGCGACTCGTAGCGATGTGCAATTTGCTGCCTTAATTGGGCGCATTGATTGTATTGTTGAATCGCATTCGTATCCATCGGATGGGTATCCAAATATAAATTCAACTCCACTAGAACGAAATCGACTGCCTGCAATTCATGCAGCAGCTTGTAATATTCCTCGTTCAGCACGATGGCCACCATTAATCACCTTCTTCCTGCCTGACATTTTTCGAGTCGTAAGGACTATACAGCATAGGCCAAAGGGTTCCATATTTGAGTGCCTCGAAAGGTGTAAACTGCGGTAAATTAGGAGGTTGAAAGGGGATAAACAATTGCGGCGGCGTACTGTAGCTTTTCACTCGTATTGGCGGACAAGGATCTAACGGACTGACGAAAGTTTTATAATATCGCACCTGATCATTCACGATGATGTCTCCTTTCGCGATGTTCTTCAAGTCAGTATATGTATAGGTACTTGACCACTATAACCACTAAACGAGTCAATTAGACCTGCCAGATAAACGCAAAAGACCGGTCAGACGGACACTTTATTCAAGTGTATATCTGGCCGGTCCGCCGTTCAAATAAGTGGGCTAAACACGATAGAAATAATACCGATAGAAAATCCAAGATAGGGTACAACTATAGCGAGAATACCAAAACTATTTTTCTAAATTCAGCTGGCGTTTATTTTGCATGACGGACCTGCCTGATGTCTCCGACGCCTTCGGCTTTCGGCGCCCCGTTGGACCGACCAGCCATCGCCCGAACGGCAGTTTTTCCAGCAAACTGGCTAATCCGATCGCGCCTGCCGCAACCAAAATAAACGTAATCAACGCCGCCGGCAGATGATACCCGGCGAGTTGCATTGGCCGCGTTACCCCACTCGCCAGCATGAGCACAAATGCATGGGCCAGAAAACCGCCGAACGAATGCCGTCCGATAAACCGCAAAATGCGGTAAAGCGCGCCTTTCCGTCTTTGCAGCAGAAGCGCGAACCCGTACAGCAGAAGCAGCTGGGAGACGATGATCGCGAAGGTGGAAGGCTTCAAATAGGTGGAAAGATTCAAATTGATCCGCTCAGACGAGAAGCGCAAAACATCGTAACCGAGCCAAATGTATGCCCCGATGAACGCAATCATCGTCCAGCCCATAGCATCTCCCACGAACTTCCGAAACCGGTTCAAGCCGAAGGCGCATACGCTCCCCATCAGGAAATAAAAAACGTACATGACAAAATAATAAGAACGGTTCGCGATCAACTCCGCCCAAAAACCGCCTGCGGAAGCGGCCCAGCCCGGCATTTTGTAATAGGACAGCCACATCAGCGCTCCATGCAGCAGACCAAGCGCCAGGGATATCCCCGCAGCCCTGTGGAATAAATCCCCTTCCGAATTGGGCTGCAGCCGCGACCGGAACGATCCGACCATCCGGGAAAACAACGGGAATAACAGGTAAAACTGAAAAATCATAAGGATAAACCACAAATGGTAGCCGTATGTCGGCTTGATCAGCTGCAGAAAGATACTCGTCCAAGCCGATGGCTGCATCAGTTTTCCGCCGAATACCCCCTCCACCGCTATCCAGTAAATGATCGTCCAGCTTAGAAAAGGAATAAAGATATCGCCGGACCTTTTTCGGATAAACGAACGGTAATGCAGCTTCCCGCTGTAATTGTAAAACAGTATTAGACCGGACAGGAACACGAACGTCGGCGTGCCGAACCGGGTGAAATGAAACAGCATCGCCAGCATGATCGAGTCAGCCGGCAGGATATCCGGCCGATAAATAAACTCCGCTATGCAGTGCTGAAGCGCCACCGCCAAAAAGGCAAACGCGCGCAGCAGCGTCACTTCTTCGATCCGCTCTTTTTTGTGGCGAACCTCCGGCTCACGCACTTTTCGTACCATTTCCGCTTGCATAATACTCATGTTAACACCTCTATTCTCAGTGCGGCAAAAGATACTCTGATTATAGAGGACAAATATTAGAGGAACATTAATTGGAACAAATTAACGCCATCTGATTCACTTTATCCTTTCACCGATCCAGCCAATCCGGAAAAACTTGCTCATATTACGTTACACCTAAAACAATATTTTGCCCTTATACCCCCACACGGGGATTTCGGTCAAAGCGGAATTTCATCTACCCCTTTAAAATGGGGAGGATTCCCATCCGCTCATCCTAAAACGGATGCTACAGCTTGTTTCCATCCCGTGCAATAACGCTCGACCTCATCCGGTTCCATTTGTGGTTCATAGCTGAGAGGCGTCGTTTGCTGCTTGACAATTTCCTCAAGCGACGACCAATAGCCGACCGAAAGGCCGCCCATATACACGGACCCCATAGCCGAAAGTTCCGCAACGCCCGACCTTATAACCTTTTTGCTGAGCATGTCGGATTGGAACTGCATCAGGAAGCTATTATCCGCCGCGCCTCCGTCCGCGCGCAGTTCACGCAGCGTAATGCCAGATGCGGCTTGAAGAACCTCAACCGCATCCCTTACTTGGTAAGCTATGCTTTCCAGAGCCGCCCGAATAATATGCGCCTTGCCGGTTCCCCGGTTCATTCCTGTAATAGCAGCTCTGGCGTTCGGCTGCCAATATGGCACTCCAAGGCCGACGAATGCCGGAATGAGATAAACGCCTTCGTTGCCCCGGACACTCTCCAGCAAACGCTCCATTTCGTCAAAGGTATCAAATAGGCCCAAATTATCCCGAATCCATTTTATACTATCGCCGGAAATTCGAATGACAGCCTCGAGCGCATAAGTGACTTCTCCGCCTCTTCCCCATGCAATCGCTTGAACCAGCCCATTACCGGAAAAAGCCGGCTTACTGCCTACGTTCATTAGCACCGATGTTCCCGTTCCATATGTCGCTTTGGCCGACCCTTCTTCCAAGCACAGGTTGCCAAACAACGCCGCTTGAGAATCGCCAATAATACCTGATACCGGAACGCGGGCTCCCAGCCAGCCGGACTCTTCCGTGTAACCAAACAAGTCATCGGAGGACTTTACTTCCGGAAGCAGGATCGAAGGCACCCCGAATAAGGAACACATCTCTTCATCCCATTCCAGCGAATGGATATTAAACAGCGACGTTCGGCTCGCATTCGTGTAATCGGTAGCATGAACCTGTCCCCCAGTAAGCTTCCAAATGAGCCAACTGTCGATTGTTCCGGCTAGCAGCTTCCCTTCATCCAGCTTTTTGGCTGTGCCATCCGCATGCTCCAGCATCCATCTCCACTTGGCCGCCGAGAAATAGGGGTCAAGCATTAACCCCGTTTTCTCCCTTACAATCTCCTCATGTCCAGCCGCTTTCAAGCTGGCGCACTGTTCAGCCGTTCGTTGGCACTGCCACACAATCGCATTGTACACGGGAATACCGGTTTCCCTATCCCACATGACAGCCGTTTCACGCTGGTTCGTAACTGTTAAAGCGGCAAGGCTGCCGGGAGAGATGCCTGTTTTTTCGAGCACATCAAGAGCAACCTTCATTACGTTATTATAAATTTCAAGCGGATCATGCTCCACCCAGCCGGGTGCCGGATACGATTGCTTATGCTCCGCCGAGCTCCTTGCGATCACGCTGCCGTCCCGGTTGACAATAAGCGCTTTCGTTCCCGATGTGCTTTGATCGACCGCCAAAATATATTTTTCCATCGTTTGCCGTCCTTATCCGCCCAGCAACTCCAAGGCAATCTTCTTGATGTTGTCTGCGCTGATTCCGTAATGGTCAAACACTTCCGACGTCTTGCCGGCAATTGCCGGTTCATCGGGAATGCCGACTATTTTTACGGGTACCGGATGCTCCTGAACGACCACTTCTGCAACGGCGGCGCCAAGCCCGCCGTGAATGCTGTGCTCTTCGATTGTAATGATCCGTCCGGTTTCGCGCGCAGCTTGGATGATCACTGCTTCGTCCAGCGGCTTGATCGTATGCATGTTGATTACTCTGCAGGACACGCCAGCCTCTTTGAGTGCAGCTTCCGCGTCAAGCGCAACCCGCACCGTTTCCCCTGCCGCGATGATCGTAATATCCGATCCTTCGCGCATCGTGACCGCTTTGCCGATAACGAATTCGTAGTCATCGGAGTCATATACATCCTCCACGGGATTTCTTCCGATTCGAACATAGGCGCCTCCCTCATGCTTCACAAGCGCTTCGGTCATTTTTTTCGTTTCATGCCGGTCGGCAGGCAGGACGACCGCAAGTCCGGGGATAGCCCGCATGACCGCCAAATCCTGGACGGAGTGATGCGACATACCGAGTGCTCCATAGCTTACGCCGCCGCTGATTCCGACCAATTTAACATTCGTTGCGGAATAGGCAACATCTACCTTGATCTGCTCGATGCTGCGCATGCTCAAGAAGCAAGCAGGCGAAGTGACGAAAGGCTTCTTGCCGCTGTGCGCCAGACCGGCAGAAATGCCGACAATATTTTGCTCGGCAATGCCCACCTCTACGAATTGATCAGGATACGTACTCGCGAATGGAGCCATAGCAGCCGAGCCGCGCGAATCGCTGGCCAGCACCATGATATTGCTGTCGTCTTTTGCCAGTTCCAGAAGCGTGTCGCAAATCACTTGCCGGTTTGGAATTTTGTTAGCCATAAATTATCGCACCTGCCCTTCCTGTTTATAGCTTTCTATCAATGCTGTAAGCTCGTTTAAAGCCATCTCCAGCTGCTCGTCATTCGGTACATGATGATGCCAGTGCGGTACGTTTTCCGCAAAAGAAACGCCTTTGCCTTTGATGGTATTCGCCATAATGAGAGTCGGTTTATTCTTCACTGACGCTACTGCTTCCAGTGCTTCTACGAGCGAATCCATATCGTTCCCGTCAATCGATACAACGTTCCAGCCGAACGATGCCCACTTATCCTCCAGCGGATCAAGACCCATTACTTCTTCGGTCGAACCGCTTATTTGCAGACGGTTACGATCGATAATCCCGACCAAATTGTCCAGCTTATAGTGCGCGCCCGCCATTGCCGCTTCCCATACCGACCCTTCTGCTTGTTCGCCATCCCCCATCAAGCAAAAAACCCGGTAGCTATTTGAATCCCGCTTGGACGCCAAAGCCATGCCGACCGATATCGCCAGCCCGTGTCCGAGTGCCCCCGTATTCATCTCAATGCCTGCTACTTTGTTGTTGGGGTGACCGATTAGTCTTGTTCCAAATTGGCTGAACGACTCCAGCTCCTCTTTCGGGAAAAATCCGAGATCGGCGAGTATACACCATAACGATTCGACAGAATGTCCTTTGCTGGCAATAAACCGGTCGCGTTTTTCCCATTTCGGGTTTTGCGGATCGATGTTTATCACCCGGTAATACAATGCCGTCAAAATGTCCGTGTTGCTTAGCGAGCCGCCGGTATGACCTGTCTTTGCGCCGTGAATCATGCGAAGCAGATCCATTCGGATTTGCGCCGCTTTCGCTTTCAATGCTACCGTTTCCATTTCTAAACTCCTCCTTGTTTAAAGGCCTGCGCCGCGCAGCCAAGCCTGAATTTCACGTTCAGTCGGATCAACAGCATCCGTTGTAAGACCCGGAATATAATGGCATGCTTCGTACAAAGCAGGTATTGCATTGGCATGGATGCCTACGGAGTGATGCACGTAAGGTCCCTTAACTAATTTTTCTTCCCACAATGGCCAATCGTTCACCTCAACCCACACGTAAGAACCGCGAGTATAAGGCCCTTCAATGCCGCGGGCTTTGCCGAGGAAAAGCTGATATTCGCCGTGGTCGCCGTCAAAACGTGCAAGCGTCATATTGCCGCCTTTGATTTCGCCTTCGTGCGTGCCCGGAGCGTGATCGTCAAAGAGAAAGTGCTTACGCAGCTTTGGCTTGTTTTCCACCGATAGCGATACAGGGAAGTTACCGCAGTGGAACAGCAGCTCGCCGTTCGGATTTTCCGGATGCCGGACCGTGAGATCGGCAAAAAAGGTAGGATGCTGATTCATCGTCGCCGCCTGCACCATGACAGAGGTGATCGCCCCATGAATATCCGTTTCACAAGTAACCGGAATTTGTTCATCGGTTAAGATCGCATTTGCGAGGCATGGCATAATGCCCATCGCATCCTGCAGGGATGACCAGCATTGAATCGCGATTGCGGAGCTGCCTGTCTGAACGGCATACTGCTTCATCGCGACTTTCAAAGCGGCGATGCGCTTCACATCAGCCTCCGTTACTTCCGACCAGTCCAGCTTTGCTTTAATAAAATCGATTGCCTCCGCCAGCTCGGAGCTGTTTCCATTCTCGATGCGTTTCGACGCTCTCTGGATGTCGACTAGCGTAATCGGATGAATTTCGATACCGAATCTTTCCAGCAGCTCCCCTTCGTTGCACATCATGGTCCAAAAGGATGAAGGACGCGGCCCGATCTGCAAAATTCGCAGGCTGCGGAACTGTTTTACTACATTCGATGCCGCAATAAAGTTCGTGAATCCCCGCTCGAATACAGGATCGTCCACCCGGCTGTTCGTTACATAGGTGAAAGGTACGTTAAATCGGCGAAGCACTTTACCTGTCGCGAATAATCCGCATTGGGTATCACGCAGCCGCATACCGTCTTCGAGCGGCGATTCATCACGCGGGCCCCATAGAAGCACCGGCTTACCAAGCGCCTTGCCTACACGGGCGACGGTATCCTCCGTCCCGAAGTTACAATGCGGGAAAAACACGGCATCCACATTTTCCTTCCTGAAACGATCCGCAATAAGATCCGCATTAATATTGTCGTCGTAAAGCAGTCCTTCATTGTTAATGCCTTCAAGGTCAACGATGTCGATATCCATACCGAAGCTTTCAATTTTCTCTTTAATCAATACCTTGTACTTAAAGGCATCCTCAGCGCTAAATACGAAACGGCGTGTTGGCGCATATCCTAATTTAATTTTTTTCATCTGAACTTCTCCTCCAGCTACACTTATGAAACTAAACTAAAAAAATTGTAATTAAACTAAACTAACTTAACAATTTATTTTCGAATAAGTGCTTACGAACATAAATTTAACACCATAAAGCGGTTTGGTCAATCAGTTTATATATTTTTATCTTTAAATTTAGTTAAACAAACTAAATATTTAGCAATAACGCCATTCGCGCTTGCTTCTATTCTCCGCTCAGTGTAAACTAAACTTACTAAACTGATCTTAAACGGGAAGAGGGATTCTTAATCGTGAAAATGGAGGATATCGCTAGAATTGCGGGAGTTTCAAAATCTGCTGTTTCGTTTGCTTTCAGCGGGAAGCAAGGCATCAGTTCCGAAACTCGCGATCGAATATTGCAGATTGCAAAAGAAAACGGCTACATGCCGAAGTCCAGAGCAGCGGTTACGGAGACGGCGACGAAATCTCTTACCTTTCTTGCATTCGCCAACTCTGGAATCGTACTGGAACAATATTATCAACAGCCATTTTTTCGAGAGCTGATTCATTACATCGAGGAAAGATGCCGGACGAATGGTTTCTCGCTCATTTTCACTTCGGTCGATATGGACCATTTTCATGAGAATATTAAAGCCTTGGCGGAGGAAAAGCGCAGTGACGGCGTCATTCTGCTCGGAACCAATCTGAATCATTCACAAATCGCAGCTGTAGCAGAGCAGCTTACAACACCGCTTGTCGTACTCGACAATTGTTTTGAAACACTTCCGGTCCATTTTGTTGAAATCAATAATGTGATGGGGGCTTACCAGGCGGGTTCTCACTTATGTGCGCTTGGACACCAAAATATCGGATACATAGCCTCAAAAGTAAGAATTCACAATTTTGATGAAAGAAAACGCGGATTTACGACAGCATTGCACGAAAGAGACATAGAAGTTAACGACCAATGTGTATTCTCGGTAGCGCCTACCATTCTTTCTTCGCAGGAAGCGCTAAAAAGTCAGCTGGACGCCTATTTGGATGCGGGAAATGCCTTGCCTACGGCTTTGTTCTGCGAGTGTGACTATATCGCCATCAGCGCCATTAAAACATTGAGCGAGCTTGGTTACCGCGTTCCGGAAGACGTATCCGTGGTCGGGTTTGACAACATATCCGAGGCCGTTATCGTTTCTCCCGAACTGACGACCGTTCATGTCGAGAAAGAGCGTATGGCTCACTTAGCCGTAGATTTAATCATGCAATCCATCGAGACAGACGATCTTGTAAAAACGAAGATTACTGTTGATACGCAGTTTATCGAGCGGCTATCATCGCGCGCTCCCGTTAAGGAATCAGTCCATCACATTTAAATAAAAACACGGCAGCGGCGGTCGGCAGTCTCCAATCTGAGTAAAAAGAAAAGGATTGATGAGAGCATCCATCAATCCTTTTTGCTTATTTCGCTGCCGCCTACCGAGATGAATAGTTAAACCAGCGGACCTGCTTCTGCAATCTGCTTGCTTACATTCTTAAATTTACTGAAATTCCGCTTAAACTGATTTGCCAAATCCTCCGCTTTTGCTTCATATGCTCCCTTGTTCTGCCATGCGTTCCGCGGAAACAGCAATTCGCTTGGAACTCCCTCTACTGTTTGCGGGCAATGCAAGCCGAAGATAGGATCGACCGTAAACCCCGAGTCCTCGATTGTTCCGTTAATAGCAGCCGTTACCATTGCTCTCGTATGGGTTAAATTCATGCGTTGTCCCACTCCGTATGGGCCCCCGAACCAGCCCGTGTTAACCAAGTATACTTTAGCCTGGAACTGCTCGATTTTGTTGCCCAGCATTTCAGCATATACGGAAGGCGGGAGCGGCAGAAACGGAGCGCCGAAGCAGGCGGAGAATGTTGACTCCGGTTCTATGACCCCTCTCTCCGTACCGGCCAGCTTTGATGTATACCCGGACAAGAAGTGATACATCGCTTGCTCCTTAGTAAGCCTCGAGATTGGGGGAAGAACGCCGCAAGCGTCTGCTGTCAGAAAAAGGATCACATTCGGATGGCCTGCCATAGAAGGTTGGACAGCTCCCGGAATGTTCTCAATCGGATAAGCAGCCCGCGTGTTTTCGGTAATCCGATTATCGTTATAATCGGGAACTCCTGTCGCCGCATCCAGCACGACATTTTCCAATAAGGTTCCGTACCGTATTGCCTGCCATATTTGCGGTTCTTTCTTCTCACTCAGACCGATACATTTGGCATAGCAGCCGCCCTCAAAGTTGAAAATGCCCTGCTCTGACCAGCCGTGCTCGTCGTCCCCAATTAAGCTGCGGTCAGGATCGGCGGAAAGCGTTGTTTTGCCCGTGCCCGATAATCCGAAGAAGAGTGACGTATCGCCGCCCTCGCCGACATTAGCGGAGCAATGCATAGGGAGAACGCCTTTGAACGGCAGTATATAATTCAATACACTGAAGATTGATTTTTTCATTTCGCCAGCATATTCTGTACCGCCGATAAGGACAACCTTCTCTTCAAACGAGATGCAGATGAACGTTTCCGAATGCGTTCCGTCTATTTCCGGATCAGCCTTTAATCCAGGAAGGGCGATTACGTTAAATTCAGGTACATGAGCCGCCAATTCGTCCTGTGTAGGACGGATAAACAGCTGACGGGCAAACAGGTTATGCCATGCATACTCGTTCACGACTCGAATCGGCAAGCGGTACTGCGGATCAGCTCCTGCAAACCCATCGAATACGAACAGCTCGCGTTCCTCCATATACCTTTTTGCCTTTTGATACAACTGGTGAAAATGTTCTTGGGATAGTGGCTGATTAACGTTTCCCCACGCTATGTGTTCTGAGACAGAAGGTTCGTTTACGACATATTTATCTTTAGGAGAGCGTCCGGTAAAATTTCCCGTAAAAACCTGCAGAGCTCCCGTTGCCGTTTGAACCGCTTCATTGCGCAGCAGCGATTTCTCAATTAAAGCGGATACCGGCAAATTATAGTGTATGTTCGAAGCCAGCTGTACCATTGTCTCCATACTATTCATTCCTTCCCGCCCGTTGCAGGCATCAAATTGATAACGCTTCCAAACTTCGAATCATTTGTCCCTCTCGTTATTAAACAATCTTGTTCTTGGCAATCCGAGTAATAGGTCGTTACTCTCTCTGTTGGAAGAGTATCGATGACCGACATACAATGCTTACAAATAATAACCCCTAAATCTATACCGTTATTTCCCATGTGCGATTCACCCTTTCTTTTACCATATATGCAATGTCCAATACGCGGCTGGCATATGCCCACTCGTTGTCATACCATGCAAGCACCTTAATTTCATCGTTCATAACCATTGTCGAAAGTCCATCCACAACAGCCGATTTGGTGCAGCCGATATAGTCGGCGGACACGAGCGGCTCAGACGAGAATCCAATATATGGGGAGCTGCTTCCTTCGGCTGCGGCTTGAATGACGGCATTTACTTCCTTCACGCTTGTATTTCTGGACACTTTGATATTCAAATCTAGTAGAGAGACATCCTGTGTCGGAACCCTCAAGGACAGTCCCTGAATGCGGGATGCCAAGTGCGGCAGCACATCTGCAAGCGCCTTCCCGACTCCTGTCGTCGTAGGGACAATCGATTCCGTGCACGCTCTTGCTCTTCGTAAATCTTTATGCGGATTATCCAGATGATTTTGGTCTGAAGTATACGAATGTACTGTGGTTAGCCAGCCTGACTGTACGCCAAGCGTCTTGTCCAATATTTGAAGAACGGGAGAAAGGCAATTCGTGGTGCACGATGCCGCCGACAGCAGTTTATGTTTTTTCGGGTCGTATAGATGATCATTTACGCCCATGACGACGGTCAAATCCATATGCTCCCCAGGCGCCGTAATCAATACGTTAGATGCGCCAGAAACGACATGCTTGAGCGATCCCTCCCTGTTGTTGAATTTCCCCGTTGCATCGATGGCAAGATCGACACCGTATCGGCTCCACAAAATGTTTTCCGGCTCTCTTTCAAATACAACAGAGATCCTATGTCCGTTAATCACAAGATCGTTATCGCGAATACCAATATCCGCATCCCATCTTCCGTGCACAGAGTCATATTTCAAGAGATGAGCAATGGTTTCAATCGGATACGTGCTGTTAATGGCTTTCAGTGAAATGGATGGTGTCGGATTCGAGAAAATTTTTCTTACCAACAGCCGTCCGATTCTTCCCATCCCGCTAATGCCTACGCCACGAAACATATTAGCATTCCTCCTTTGATCTATTTGTTAACAGCGTACACCATTTTTCTTTTAATGCATAATACTTATTTTTTATTGCACAATATATAAAATTTTATCACGCCTAATGCAGGATATAATACATCATAAATAATATATAGTACACACTATAAATGAAGACGAAAAAAAGACACATGCCCTAAAGGCCGTGTCTTCCATAAAATTGTAAAAATTAAACCCATCTTGGCAATCAAGATGGGTTTTATCAACTGATTCAACTATCTCGCATTAGGAAATATTCGCTCGACCATTTCATTAAACTGTTCGACAAAACCTGCAACCGGTCTTCCTTGCCCAACATCATTGACATATCCGTTAATCCGGTCAATAAATTCCGGATTGGTCGATACATATACATTTTGGATATCAGGATCTACTGCTCTTACTTGCTGCGCAATCTGATCCTCAATCTGTTTGGTCAGCTGATTTTGATTGCTATCAAGCGCGGCAGCAACATAAGCGTTTCGACGGGTGATGAGCACATTGGCTTGATCGACGCCCTTCACGTTCGTGATTTTTTCGGCAGCCTTGTCGGCAACCTCGATTCGATTATCAACATTGTTCTCATCGCGAAGAGCTCTCGGTCCGCGATTATCAACATTGTTCTCATCGCGAAGAGCTCTCGGTCCGCGATTATCAAGGTTACGATCAACCAACGCCTGAGGTTCGCGATTATTGTCTCTAACGGTTTGTTGTCGTACCTCTCTATTCGGAATGTTTGTACAGCCAGTTATCACTAAAAATAAGCTTGTGGTGACAACCGTCACTATTTTTACAGCCATTTTGTTTTTTGACATCATATTGTCCCCTTTCTTTTTGTTTATTTTGCCTTTGGATTCTTTTTCTATGCATCATAAATTACCCAGAAAATAATGGCAGTCGGGAACTTGAAAATAAAATGCTAAACCGGCATCATTAATACCAAGCATGTTAAGCCTTCTTCAGCGTAACAGCCATATAGGAACGACCAGGCAGCTCAACGCGGAATGCGCCTTCGAAGATACCTTCCCGCTCCTCAATGGTCATATTCCACGTATCGATCACTTCAACCTTATAGCGAATTCCCGGCTTCATATTGAAATGTCTGTAGCGCGGCTGGTTGAAGCCGTAATAGAACAAATAATATTCATCTTGAATTCCTGCCGACGGCACATCCCATTCCGATTTCAGCGGATTCAGCCCGCCTGCGGGACCCGCTTCCAATATTTTGCGAAGGAAAGCGATACGATCCGGGCTGCTTCCGTACAGCTTCCCCCCCTTGGACCACCATAAAATATCCCCGGGATGCACATAGGTTTCGCCGTGTCCAACATAACCGCCGCGAATGGCCCCTTCCCAAAACCTGCGCACCATCTCCTGACCGGTAATGTTTCCCCATCCCATGTCAATGTCACCCTCGTAGGCGCATTCATCAATGACGATAGGCTTGTTCCACTCGTTCCGCCAGTCATTCGTATTCTCCGCAGTCCTGTACACATCGATTCTCTGCACGCTGCAGTGCGTCACCCACGGACGGCTGTAATCGTAAAAGGCAAAGCAGTTATGAATCGAGATCAAGTGCCGGGCCGGATCGTTCTCCGTGACAATCTGCGCAAACCGCTCCCAGTCCTCCTGCTCCTTCGACCACATTAAGTCATACTCGTTGGCCAGCGACCACCAGACGTTGCGGTAAGCAGACAGCCGGGCGGCAAGGTATCGCAAGTAGCGGTCGTCGACTGATTGGTTCATCTCTGAAAATCCCCAGTGGTCGTAGGCATGGAACAAAATAAGATCCGCTTCA
Source organism: Paenibacillus sp. Soil522 (assembly GCF_001428245.1). Taxonomy (GTDB): domain Bacteria; phylum Bacillota; class Bacilli; order Paenibacillales; family Paenibacillaceae; genus Pristimantibacillus. The sequence continues at coordinate 149,158 of NZ_LMRV01000033.1, read as the reverse complement.
ATGCCCAGCCTTCCGAGATCCGAGATCCGGTTCTCTAAATGCCGGAAAAAGACCGGATTGAACCGGGTGTAATCCCAGCCCTTTTCCAAAGAACCTTCAAACGGATAATGAATCGGTTCATTCGTATTGAATTGGTATGATTTCGGAAAAACACACATGCGAAGCTTGTTAAAAGGCGATGCTTCCAACGTCTCAAGCGTCTGCTCCTGCAATTCCGTCTCTTGATGGGACCATACGTAGCAGGTTGTTCCGACCGGATAGTAAGGCGTGCCGTCCTCGTAAGCAAAATGAAACGTATTTTTCACCCGAACAGGACCATGATTGCCTGAAGAAGGCGCTGTACAGATTAACGTTCCCTTAATGCTATCGAGCGAACGCGCCGTGCTCTTCGTGCAAAATGTCCATGTTCCCTCGGCGTCCGGCATAAACCTAATACGGTAAATACCATTCCCGTCATAGAAGCCAAGCACTTGCCGCCCTTGTCCTTCATGTGTAAATATGGCGCTTAGCGATACGTCAATAAACGGGTTGCCATGTGCCGGTCCGTACAGGACCAGCTCATAAATGCCCCATTTTTCAGCGTGCTCAGGCGCTTCAGCTGCAGCCGAGCCAACTGCCACAGCCTCGCTTTCGTAATCAGTAGAAGGCTTCGCATCAATCTCTGCAGTCTTGTCATCCGGTATTTGTGCAAGCTCGCTAAGCGCAGCCTTCAGCATCTCCGGCGTCCAAGACCATGTCTGATTCACGGCGGCCAGCTGTGGCAGCGTATACATTTTCATAAACGACAGATAAGGGGACTCTGCAAGATGCGGAACATAAGCAAGCAGAACGGCCCGGGCCTTCTCATTCGCCCAAATCTCGCCGACTTTGGTATTCTCGGTAAATGCCACTATGATAGCCTCCTTAGTGTTTTGCGGCTGTCACTCTAACTTCATATTCATCGGCTTATTTTCCACCAACTGAATTATTCCGAAAACAACTAAACTGTTTATCTACACAAATCATAGTAGCATCTGATAATCATAATAGTCAATGTTTTTTAAGGTTTTTTATATAAAATAAACTAAACTTAATTATAAATAACTAAAAATTTAGGTTAACGGCGCCATCTTTTTCGGTATTGATGAGGTGTAATGCCCATTTGAGCTTTGAAGAACGAGCAAAAATAAGAGCTGTTCGTAATGCCGATTTCTTCCGCAATCAGGGAGACCGGTTTACTGGTCGCGGTCAACAGCATGACGGCTTGATGTACTCTTCGCGCCGCTATATATTCGGTAATACTGATACCGATAGCCTCCTTAAATAAATGGGATAGATGATAAGGCGACAAGTGAAGGTCCTTAGACATCATTTCTAACCGGAATGGTTCTGCATAATGCAATTCAATCCATTTTAAGATCCGTTCCGCTTGATGGGTTTTCCGTGTATCGGACGGAACAGCCTGCCCTTCACGCTTCTGCCAGACCGGTTTGAGAGCACGAAACAGAGCCACGAGAAACAATGAAATTTCCTCGACCTGATCCTTCTTAGACAAAAATCCGATCCGCTCTTCCATGCTATGAAATACGTTAGATAATTCTATGGCATCTCCGAGCCCATAGAGGCATGGGAATGCCAGCCTGCTTAAGTAGATATGTTTGTAGAAAGCATGCAAGCCCTGCCATTGTTCAAAATACGCTTCAAACATCGTCGGTTCAAATATCGCAATGGAACGCTCAAAGGGCTCGTTATCCGAGTAATTGAGCTGAAGATGATGAAGCTGATACGGTTGAAACACGCAGAGCATGCCGGGCGTAATCTCGTATCTTTTATGATTGACAACCATTGTTCCGCTTCCCCGGTGGATAAGCAATATTTCAATTCCTTGGTGAGAGTGAAAGGTTTCCATGTAACCATCATGCTCGCTGGTTCTCTTGTATGCAAAATATAGGGGAACATCACTGCTGTCCGTTTGATTCAGGCTGGCCATTCGAACCACGATTCCACTCCGTTCATCACGCTGCCATTACCGCAAAGCAGCGTTATTTTTCCCACAATAGAAAACGACATTTCCACTCCAATTATAGTTATAGTAAGAGCAACAATGCAATGGAATGGCCGCCTCTACGGCTGATTACAAAAACTCGGTATCGGAGGATTTAATGCATGTTAAAAGTTGCTATTATTGGCGCGGGCGCCATTTCGGGCGCACATATTGAAGCTTATTTAAAATTCGGGGACCGCTGTGAAATCGTTGCGGTTTCGGACATTTACCAAGAGAAAGCACAGCAGCTTATCGAGCGCTTCAATCTGAGCGCGAAAGCGGTAAAGGAATATAAAGAGCTGCTTCATGAGGATATCGATCTGGTATCGGTCTGCACGCCGCCTTACACTCACGCTCCAATTGCCGTTGATTTCCTTGACGCCGGCAAGCATGTCATCGTCGAGAAGCCGATGGCCTCTTCGCTTGAAGAATGCGATCAAATGAATGAAGCGGCAAAGCGCAGCGGCAGCATCCTATCCGTTGTCGCTCAAAACCGGTTTAAACCGCCAATGATGAAGCTTAAATCAGTGCTTGACCGTGATCTAATCGGCAAAATCGTTCATGCGCAGGTGGACTCCTTCTGGTGGCGCGGTCACTGCTATTATGATTTGTGGTGGCGGGGCACGTGGGAGAAGGAAGGCGGAGGCTGTACGTTGAACCATGCGGTTCATCATATCGATGCGCTGCTGTGGATGATGGGCAAGCCGAAGGAATTGCAGTCTTTTATGACCAATGTGTCGCATGATAATGCTGAAGTAGAGGATCTATCCATTGCTATGCTGCGATATTCCGATGGCGCGCTGGCACAAATCACAAGCTCCGTTGTTCATCATGGCCAGGAGCAGCAGCTCATCTTCCAAGGCTCTAAAGCGAGAATTTCTGCGCCTTGGCGCGTAACGGCATCTCATTCTACGGCAAACGGCTTCCCTGAGCCGAACGAATCGCTTGAAGAAGAAATTCAAAGTATCTATGATCGTTTGCCAGCGGTCAAGCATGAAGGGCATGCCGGCCAAATCGATAATGTGCTGACCGCGATTGAAACCGGTTCGCCTGTACTTATCGACGGGGTTAGCGGACGCGATACGCTGGAGCTGATCGTTGGCATTTATAAGTCCGCCAGTCTCGGAGAGAAGGTACAATTTCCGATTAGCCCGAAGGATCCATTTTATACGAGGGCAGGCATTCAAGCGCAGGCTGTTCATTTCTTCGAGAAGAAAAATACGGTTGAGAACTTTCCGGTTAGTAAAATTACGACCGGAAGTGATTACAAAGCTTAGTTCAGATCTACCTGCTAAGCGACGTTCAACTAAAAAAAGGAAGCGGCGTGAACAACCGCTTCCCTTCTCTGAAAATCAATTTACTCCCTAACCCAGCCGTCCTCTATTTCCAGCTCGCGGATGATCTTTGCGGGGCTGCCGCCGACCAACACATTGTTTGGCACATTTTTATTAACGGTGCTTTTAGCCGCAATAACGGAGTTATCTCCTATGGAGACGCCGGGAAGAATGGTGCAGTCCGCACCGATCCAAACATTATTGCCGATCGTTATCGGTTTGCTGAGCTCGCTTTTATCGGCAGAGTCCACACGGTGGTAATTGCTGTCAAAAATACTCGTTCTTGGACCGATTTTGACGTTATCTCCGATGACGATTTTTGTATTGGCCGCAATTCCTACGCCGGCATTAACGTACACATTATCCCCGAAGGTCAGGTTGGCGCCTTTGGTGCTCGTAATTTGAACGGCCCAAGGATGCCCGACGATGGAAAGATTTTTTCCGACCCGGATTTCCCCAAATTTGTTGACGAACACTTTTCCCCGCAGCCTTGCTACTTTCCCGAATTTGTACATCCCTTTAAGCTTATAAAGTACGCTGATCAACTGCATATGACAACCCCCTATTCCCTATAGTACGCTTATCGCATATTATATCAGAAATTTATGAGATTATTGAACAAATATTATTCAAAATGAATAATTCTTTAGAAAGCCGGTTTCATTGCCCATACTTCCATCGATTTGACCGTCACGCTGACATCACCCAAAATTTGCAGCCCGAGAGCATCCGGGCGGCTCGGGTAAACCCGGGTCGTCAGGCTTTTCAACTCGTTGGCGTATACCTCTACCATCGAACGGTCCAAATACATATGAAGCTTCAAATTTTCGCCGTTCAAATCCAACCGTCCACCTTGAATCCCCCGGTCCCAATCCGCCAAATCGTCCAGGGAAGACTTGTTGCGGTTTACCTTCAATGCCGATTCCATCATGTTGTAATATATTAGGGTTTCCTCTTCGCCTCCCGGCGAACGGCGAAATTTGATTCCCCAACAATCGGATGTGCCGCTCTCCAGCTCCAGACGGATTTCCAGCATATCGCCTTTTACATTTATCAATAAATCGTTGGCCTGATCAATCGCTTTATTCTGAATCGAGATCATCTTTTCTCCCCGCAATTGTTCCAGCTCTTCAATCGGCCTCACTCCGAGACGGCCGTCTTCACGAAGAAAGATACTGACGGGTATCCCCGCGTTGTGGGCATAACCCGCATCATAATTGATCTGGGCCGTCCGGACTCCTTGAGATATGGTAAAGATAAGCTTCCGTCCCGTTTTCGGATCGACCATCCCGCTGGGGCCCGTAAAATGGAAGTCGCCGACATCGATCAACTGAGGCTCGTTAACATCCGGGATAAACCGCATCGCCTCTCTGTCAAAGGTGCCGATCCAGTAGAATACTTCTACGTCGGCCTCCGGACCGAGAGGACTGATCAGCAAAATATGCTTTTCCTTTCCGCTGTTGTCCTTGCCTAGTGGAAGAAAAACAGGAAGCTCCCACATGTTACCGAGGTAAGGATATTTCTCCGGATCACTTATATAGAAAGGTCCTTTGTAATCCCAGTCGATCATGTTCCCGGACGTATAAGCGAGAGCGGTTCCTCCTTGTCCGTCGGTGCCCGAACCGATCAGCAGATACCAGATATTACCCTCCTTCCATACGAAAGGATCGCGGAAATCGCCGAACATTCCTTGCCCTTTCTCCTGGACGATGACGGGAACAGGATGTTTTTCCCAATGGACCAGATCGTTGTCCCCGTCTTTCGGAAATGTGCTTCTCGCAAGCCCAACCCGTTGGTTCGGTACCTCACTGTCGTTACCTGCGGTAAAGAACAGGGCCGGAATGCCATTCTCGTCGTAAACGGCGCTTCCCGACCAATCTCCGTCTGGATCAAGGCCGTTGTCCTCCGGAGCAAGAGCAAAGGGCAGGTCTCGCCAGTGTGCCAAATCATCACTGACCCAATGGCCCCAGTGAATGGTATGCATATATGGCCCATGCGGATCGTGCTGGTAGAACAAGTGGTATTGGCCGTTAAAATAAATCGGGGCGTGCGGCTCGTTCATCCAATGCTGCGGCGGACTAAGGTGATACTGTGGGTGGTGCCTGTCGTTTTTCAGCACACCGCGGTCAAGCTTGATGTCGTCGTATGGTAAAGCCGGGATCGTACCTCCGTGAGGAGCAACGTAATCCAGGAAAGCCTGTCCCACTTCCTCCGGGGATAGTGCTCTGCCGAAAATTTTCAGTTCGTCGATCAAACCACTGTACATGTTCAAGGTATACGGAGTGTCACCCAGCACAACCCCCTGGTTGTTTTTTCCGATAAGAAAATCCGCTCCGCTTGGCGTTATCGGGGCATCGCTGGCTATGTACTTCGCGGTAACCTCCTGGCCGTTGAGGTAAAGTTTGATTACGCAATCCCTGCGGTCATAAGTTGCCACCAGATAAGACCACTGGTTCAGCGGAATCGGATGGCCCTCCGCCCAAACTTCGACCCATTCACCGTTCAGCCCGAGCTGCAGCGACCAGGTTCCGTGACGGAAGATGCCAAAAATATAACCTTCCTTCATTTCCCGGTTATGCTGATTGACAATGGGAGAAAGCCTGGAATCTATTCCTTTCTCAAAAGAACGTGGTGCCACCCAAGCCTCGATCGTAAGCGCATCCAGAGAACGGGTTAATTTCTCCACCGGTCTAGAGATCCATGTGGAATAACCATCAAAAAGCAGAGCATTGCCGCTGACCCCTTTTTTCCTCAACGGATCCTGCGAATCCATATACCGCACTTCGTTAAACACATATTCGATCTTATCCTCAATACCGGTTGCAGCATCCGTCGCATACTTTCCTTCTTCCTCATCAAAAGACCAATGTGCGAGTAATCCCCGATTATCTTCCATACCCTCTTCTTCCTTTCGAAACTTGAATTTTTTATCTTTACGGATTGAAGTCATCTAAATAGTAATGGCAAAATTTATTCTCAACAATACCAGTATTCTTCTATATGCAACAAATAAAATTTCATTGGGATAGCCCCATATCCTCACCTCGTCATGCATGGTAGAATTTATGTCAGAGCCGACGATCGTAAATCGGAACAAAACAAGGGTAAGGAAGGTCTGCACGATGCCGGACAAATCCAAAAAAAATTATATGTTGTCTTCCGTTAAAAATGCGCTTCGCATCCTGAACAGCTTCTCGATAGAGACTCCAGAGAAACGGGTCAGCGACTTGGCTTTCGAGCTCGGCATAGGCAAAAGCACCGTGAGCCGCTTATTAAGCACATTGGCCAGCGAAGGTTATGTCATGAAGGAAGGAGATAACCAGAAATATCGGTTGGGGCTCCAGATATTAGCGTTAAATAGCATTGTCACTTCCCAATTGGAGATTAACCATGCGGCACTTCCTGTATTGAAAGAATTGGTCCGGGATACAGGGGAGGCTGCTCTCATTTCCATATTGGAGGATGAGGTCGTTTATATAGAGCAAATGGAGGGCTCTCATCCGGATCCCGTTTTGACATACGTTGGCGGCCGAAACCCGGTCCATTGTACTAGCGAAGGAAAACTGTTATTGGCCTTTCACGAAGCGGCAAATATCAAACGGATTTTGGCGAACGGTTTGACGGCCTACACTCCAAAAACCGTCACCGATCCGCGCATTTTACGAAAGCAGCTAGCCGACATCCGCGAAACCGGCTTTTGCTATTGTGAATCCGAGTACATGGAGGACATTGTTTCCTACGCAGCCCCCATCAAGGATTACTCGAAAGGCGTGGTCGCGGCGTTAACGTTGGTAGTTCCAGTTCAACGCCTGCAGCATCAACCACTAATAAACGTACAGAAAAAAATCATGAAGGCGGCAAATGAGATCTCCAAAAACCTCGGCTATTTTGGCCCATAAAATTGTGCAGAAAAAAAGCAGTCCATCCTCAACCGAGGGCGGGCTGCTTTTGCTCTATTATCTTCATCAGCCTTTGACAGAGCCGATCATAACCCCTTTTTCAAAATATTTTTGCAAGAAAGGATAAAGAACTAAAATCGGCAGAGTAGATACGATAATAACGCCGTATTTGATTTGATCCGCATATTTTTGCGCATAACCTCCAGCATCTCCGCCAGTGCCCGCCCCATTTTGAAATACCTGATTTGACAATAAAATATCTCTTAGGACGATCTGCAGCGGCTGTAATTGATTATCGCGTATATAAATCAATCCCGTAAAGAAATCATTCCAATGACCGACCAAGTAATAAAGTCCGACAACTGAGATCAACGCTTTTGACAAGGGCAGCGCAACTTTAATAAAAAAACCGAAATGAGAGCAGCCGTCGATTGCGGCCGCTTCATACAATTCAGACGGCAAAGACGATTCAAAAAACGTTCGTGCGATAATCAGATAAAACACATTCACGCAAAACGGCAGGATAAACATCCACATCGTATTTGTAAAGTGCAGATCCTTCATCAGCAAATAAGTCGGAATCAAGCCGCCGTTAAAGAACATGGTGATGACAAAGGCAAGCATGATGAAGCGTCTTGCCCGAAATTCCCGTCTGGAAAGCACATAGGCTGCCGGCAATGTGATTAATAAATTGACTAGCGTTCCGGCAAACGTATAAAAAACAGTATTGCGGTATCCGGTCCAAATCCGGTCATCCTGAAAAATTTGATTGTATCCGAACATGCTAATATTTTTCGGCATAAAAAGCACTTTTCCGGTCGATACAAGCGTAGAGTCACTAATAGAGGCAATGACAATAAAATACAGCGGATATACAATCGACAAAAAGATCAGTACGCACATGACAAATAAAAGGAGCTTAAATAATATTTCACTAACGTTTAAACGGGTACCGCCCATAACCAATCCTCCTTCGGCAGCTAACTAGAATAAGCTCGTATTGGAAGCTTTCTTTGAAATCGCATTCATGGCAAACAAGAAGATAAAATTTATGACCGTATTGAACAAGCCAATGGCCGAAGCATAACTGAACTGATTGGATACAATACCGATCTTGTAAACATAAGTGGCGATAACCTCTGAAACAGGCAGGTTTAAAGAATTTTGCATCAAGAAGATTTTTTCAAAGCCCGTGCTGAGTATATTCCCCATACTAAGTATAAACAGGATCACGATCGTCGGGACAAGAGCTGGGAAGTCGATATAGCGTATCGTCTGCCATCTGCTCGCTCCGTCTATTTTTGCCGAATCATAAAGCTGAGGATCGACAGTCGAAAGTGCAGCCAGATAGATAATGCTGTTCCAGCCGCAATGCTGCCAAATGTCGGATACGATATTGACCGGTATAAAGGTAGAGGTAGAAGCGAGTAAGTTGATATCCCCAAAACCGATGGATTTCATAAAATATCCGACAATGCCTGTTTCCGGCGATAACAGGACATTCATCATACCCACCAGTACAATAATCGATATAAAGTGAGGCAAATAAACCGTCGTTTGCATCAGCTGCTTCATTTTTTTTCTTTGAATTTGATTGAGGACGAGTGCCAATATGATCGGTGCTGGAAATCCGACAATAATGGTTGTGAAACTAATTAAAAACGTATTTGTCAATAAATCAGTAAACAAAAAGCTCTCGATAAATTGTTTAAAATAAAATAAGCCTCTCCATTCCCCTCCAGTAAGCCCCTTGCTGAAATCGAAATCTCTGAAAGCTAATTGAATGCCGTACATCGGAATGTAGTTAAACACGAAGATTGCGGCAATTGCCGGAAATATCATGATCCATAATTGAATATCCCGTTTGAAGGTGCCGAGTATCGTCCGAGAGCCCATAAGAAATTCTCCCTTTTTTTTGAGAAAGAAGCTATACCCTGCCTAAGAGCGGCATAGCTCCTTCCATCAAGTGATTTGTTTTACTTCTTGCTCATGTACTCATCATAGTATTTTTGCATGATCTCAATATTTTGGTCCAAGCCTGCTTTTTTGCTTTGTTTTACGTATTCGTCCCACTGCGCTTCCACTCCGCCTTTGGTCACCCATTTGGCAAAATTGGTATTGGCTAAATTCATCACGTTTGTGTTGCTGAGGCTCATCGCGTTATTATCTGCCGTCGTATACTTGATAAACATGCCCGGGAACACATCTTTTTCTGTATCGACACTTAAAGCATCTTTTAACGGCTCCGACTGCACGAGAACCTCTTGCATATCTTTACCTAGCGTCAAATTTAACGAATCGGCAATATACATCGGTCCGCTATCTGCCCAGGTGGAGGTCCATTTCCATGTACCCGGATCCATTTTTGAATCGGCCGGCGGCAGCACGCTGTATGAACCGTCGCCATTGTCCTTGATATTCGTGCCTAGCGAGCCGAATAATACCTGCATACTGACTTCTTGCTTATACAATTCATTGATGAATCTCATCGCTGCTTCTTTATTTTTCGTTTTCGCCGACATTACAATATGATTCACGCCATAGTTCAAAGTAGAGAAATCATAGCTCCACGATAATTTCCCTGAAAAACCGGCAGACTCTTTGAGCGGAGACATCGAAGTATACTGCGGCGCGAGCTGCTCGCCAAATCTGTCCGAAGCGACCCAGCCCCAAGTAAAGCCGACCTTCGCTTTATCACCTTCACCGCGGGCAACAGACTGAAATTTCGAATAATCATGGGTAAAGACCTCCGGATTAATCAAACCGGCTTTATAAAGCTTGTTGAGAAAAACGACCATTTTTTCATAACGTTCATCGGTTAAGAAGTTTTTCACTTTGCCGTCTTCCACAAAATAACCTTGACCGCTTCCGTCTGACAGCGTAATGCCCAATCCGCCTAGAAGGACAGCAGGGTTGAAAAATCCGCCAATACCGCCCGGCCAGTCCATCGGGATTTCATCATTCGGATCACCGTTTCCGTTCGCATCCTTCTCTTTGAATGCGACTAACACGTTATATAATTCATCCCAGTTCGTCGGCATTGCGAGTCCCAGGTTGTCCAGCCATGTTTGATTGATATATTGTCTCGTTGCGGACGCCGGCCAAAATCTTTGATATTTAGGCAAGCCGTAGATTTTGCCATCGGGCTGGGTCGCAATTATTTTCGTTTCCGGTTTGGAGGTGAACATCTCTTGCACATTTGGCGCTTGATCGAGCAGCCCGGTCAAATCCTGGAATAGACCTTGGAATTGCGCAAAATCAGCGTCCGTAATGACATTGGCTCCGACAAATAAATCCGGCGTATCACCGCTGGCCAGCATTGTCCCTTTCTTCTGGCCCCAATCCGCTGTGATCTCTTGCCACTCGATATCCACCCCAGCGGCATCCTCCGCCTTTTGCAGCCATTCCATTTCAGCCAGCGGCTTCGTCAATGGATGTTTCGCTATGATAGCCGTTAATTTAACCTTCGCACCGCCAGTATTGCCGCCAGCGTTTCCTGCTTCAGGGGATTGCTGATTGCCTCCGTTATTACTGCACCCCGCAATTAATGCAGTGCATAAACATGCTGTAAGAACAAGCTTCAACGCTTTTTTCATATTACATTCGCCTCCCTTTTCTATTTTGATATCGCTTTCATTCCAATGAATAGGACCCTCATTTTTAGCCCCCAAAATGGTTGTGGCTCGGTTGTCTCGGCTGCAGCGCTTGACTGGATCTATCTTAGCAAGCGGTTACATAAGGAACAATACGGAAAATCATTGGATTCCGGTGATTTTCATTAGATACTAGGGAAAACGATTAACCCCCTTTAATGGGCGCACGCAAAAAGAAGAAGCCCCGGCTATGCCGCGGGCCCCTTCAGCTCGTTACGGATACGTTCCTCTAAAAGCAGCATCGATCTTCGTTGAAACGCTTTGAAATGCTTCTTTGACGTTTTTCTTGCCCAGCCATATTTGATCGAGTGCCGGCTGTAAAATCGCCCTTATGTTTGCATTGTCTTTGATATAGTAATCGTACGAATTAACCCCATTCTCGATCGTCTGACGCATTACTGCATCCTGGTAGCCGTCCGGATGCCCCGGCTTCACATCCGCCCAACGTGCGATCAGCTCAGGTTTTGTGTAATAGTCCTTAAGCAGAGGCATCCACAAGCCGCTGGCGTGCAAATCGATTGCATTCTCTGAATCGAGCTGCCACTTGTAAAACAGCCATGCTTCGTTCGGATGTTTGGTTGCCTTGGACATGACCAAAGGTTCTCCGAACTGGATTGTCCTGCTTGTCTTCAACTTCGGCAGTATGCCGACGCCGTAGTTTACGCCCGCCGCGCCAAGATCAAGCTGAACCCATTGCCCATCGAGATCCATGGCGACTTTTCTGCTTTGCAGGGCGAGCGCAGGCTGCGGCAGGTTCTTCTCTTGAATCGGGGATGGCGCAACATGATGAACGTAAATCAGGTCCGCCAGCTTTTGGACGGCATCGATTACGGCAGGATCATCCAGATTCATCCTGCTGCCGTCAGGCGCGATGACGCTAGTATCGTTGGAAGGCACCATTAAGTGCCACATCCACGTATTGAAGCGTACACCGAATTGCGTAATATGATGGGGATCAAAATCCCGGCTTAAAGCATTATGACCGTTACGGTCGATCGTCAGCTTCTTCGCTGCCAGCAGGAATTGGTCCCATGACCAGGCATCTTCGGCTTTTACCGGCGGCAGCTCGATTCCGGCTTCATGAAGCATATCGGCATTATAGTAGAGAGCAAACGATTCTTCGGCTACCTTGACCCCGGCTACTTTCCCCTGCTCCCAATACATCACCGCGTTAGGGATCAGAGAATCCTCATTAATTTCCGTATCGGCGGCCAAAAAATGTTTTAGATTATAAAGCTTACCCTGTTCCGCCCATTGAAGAGCGGTATGCTTGTGCAGCATAAATACATCAGGCGCTTTGTTGCTTGCGTACATCGTCGTAAGCTTCGCTATATAGTCGCCGGGCTCATACACATACTTGACGGTAATCCATGGATACTTCTCCATGAATTTTTCAATCATACGTTCCTTGGCCTCCTTCTCGTTTGGAGAACCCCAGGAAGCGTAGGTCAAGACAACTTTATCCCTATTCCCATCAGCCGGTTCATGTTCTGTCGCATCATTAGATGGTGTGCTGCCTGCTTCCCGGCATCCGGCCAGCAGCAGCAACGCGCAAATGATCAGCATCACCGCCATACCGCGCCTGTCTCTCTTCACCCGCAGTCTGCCTCCTCTCATCGATCATTCGATTTCAGTTTTGTCCTGATGGCCGGGGCGCATGCCCATGCGAATCTGAATCGTCGTGCCGCTGCCTTCGGAAGAATAAATATCAAATCCATATTGGGGGCCATAAAGCAGCTTGATCCTTTTCTCCACGTTGGGCATACCTGTTGAGTGAACCTTGCCTGTCTTCATATTATCGATCTGGTCTTTGCCGATACCGATGCCGTTATCCGCGACGGAGAACAATACCATGCCGCCATCCTTCCACCCTTTGATCTTGATTGTCCCGCCATGCTCCTTCTCGACAAGCCCGTGAATGATCGCATTTTCAACAAACGGCTGCAAGAAAAGCTTAGGCACTTCCATATCCTGAAGCCCTTCTTCCACATCGATCTGGACATGGAACAGGTTCTCAAACCGGCTCGACATAATATAAATATACTTGTTCAGCCAATCCAAATCGGTTCGGAGCGGCCATGTTTCTTTCTTGTTTCTCGTCGACGTCTGCAGCATATCCGCCAGATTATGGATAATCAGGCTCATTTCCCGCTGGTTATTCTCAAGGGCAATCCAGTACAGCGTCGTTAGCGTATTGTAGAGGAAATGGGGATTGAGCTGAAGATTCAGCGCCATCAGTTCCGCTTCCTTTTCTCTTAGGCGCGAAGCGTAATTTTCTTCAATCAGCGTCTGAATACGACCGTTCATATGATTGAACATGTGGATTAAGTGGCCGAACTCGTCACGGCCATGCTCTGGAATATGAATGTGAAAATTGCCCCGCTCCATCAGCTTCATAGCCTTCTTAATCCGGCTGATCGGCTTCGTAATAAATACCGACATGACATATGCGAGGAGGATAGATACCATCAGCATGACAACCAGAAAAAGATTAGAATATAAACGCAGCGCATTCAGATCCTGCAAGGCGTCTTCCACCGGGATTTCAATATAGGACATCCAGCCGGTGCTTTGCATGCGGTGAAAGCTGATCAGCATGCTGCGTCCGTCTATCACTTTCTGGATGCTGCCATACTTCATCTTTATCGCTTCGTCAAGCCACGGAGGCGGTTCACGCCTAGCGACCCGGTTCGAATCGGAATCAATGACGACTGTCCCGTCCTCGTCAACAATCCCGTATGACAAATGATGAAACTCGCTTTTCCGCGCATAATCGGCGAACAGTCTTCCCACATAATCGGTAGTCAAATTGACCATCAATATCGGCTTCGTCATCGTCTGTGGAAGCGTATGGAAAATGCCCTTCTCGTCGATATAAGTCAGATTCAGCAGCTTTACAGCCGACACCAGCTTGCTGAACTCAAAGCTCAGGTTGGACATATCTTTCTCGCCCAAGGTTTCGGCATACCGGTACGTCGGAATCCACACCAGATCCCCTTGGCCTGAGAGCGACTTGTTATACAAGGAGGATTTAAAAAAACCTTCAGGCATAACGAACATTCTCGCCGTGTTCCCAAAGTTGTATTCGGGCGTCAGGATAAATGAAGCATAAATGTCTGTATCGCCGCCAAAATATTGGAACAAAATCTGCGTAATGCGCCGGTCTGCTTTCAACAGGGATTCATTATCGGACGGATCCACTTCGGTGATCATCTGGTACAATTCATTGTCGATTGGGAGCATTTCGCTTTTATCGCGGATCGCCTGAAGCTTTTCATCCAAGAGCTGGTTGTTGTTAATGAGCACATTCCCCAGGCTTTCCCTGACATTTGACAGCATATTTCGTGCACTGATCTGGTAGTAAGCAAAACCAAGAATTAATATGATAAAGCTTACCAACAAAAAATAGGTTGCAAGCAATTTGATCCGGAATTTTGCATTGGCGGCCATATCAGCCATTTTTCTCAGGATGCGCATCGGTTTGGCCTCGTTTAATCAGGATGAGAACATTCTACGAAATTCTTCAGGTGAGTATAAAAACATTTTTTTGAAAACCTTGTTGAAATACTTGATGTCCTTATAGCCGACTTGCCTTGCGATATCTACAACTTTTAGATCCGATTGCAGCAATAGGCTGCGGGCCTTCTGCATTCGCGTTTTCACAAGAAAATCGGTAAATGAAATGCCAAAATTATTTTTGAACAAAATACTAAAGTAAGACGGATTGTAGAAAAATCGCTGCGCAATCATTTCCAGCCCCAAATCCTCGTGCAAATTATCCTCGACAAACTCCCGGCATTTCTGCATAATCATCTCACTGCGTGAAGATTTATCTTTCTTCATCTGCTTTACTATGTCAGTAAGCAGCAGCGCCGCAGTGTCTTGGGTATCCCGAAAAGATTTGGACGCGAACAGCTCCTGTTCGATCCGGTTAGCGAGAACGCGGTATACGCCATCGTCAATGACTAGTTCGACGCGCTTCAAGCATGTTAATAGCAGCTGAATTGCACTGCACTTCAACCGAAAAGGCGCCCGATAGGCTGCCGCCATTTTATCCAATATGGAAGCAAGCATCGGTACAGCCATCTCTAGCTGGTTCTCTGTAACCGCCTTTTCCAAAGCATCGGTATCTTTGGTTGTGACAGGAGCGTTCGCGTCGTTCTTCAGCAGATTTTGCAGCTCAATTGCGGACAGCCATTTGCCCTCGGGAAAATAGTACAGGTACTGCAGCGCATGCTTTGCGCTTTCGCAGCACTCGCGGAGATCGGTTTCAATGTTGACGGATTCCTTCCCTATCACTGCACTAATGGAACGGCTGTATACGTTCTCCAACTGGAGCAGCGTCTTCCGAAGATTGTCCACAAATTCCGAACAAGGCACATCATGCCTCCATACCGTAATGACATAAAGCCGGTCTTTCTCATGCTCAGGAGCCATGACCACTGCCTCTGCGCCATTCGAATACGTTTGCAAAATAGCCCGCTTCAAGATGCTCTTCCACTCGAGCTCATGTTCCATCTGGTCACAGGACTTCGTTTCGAGAATCAGTACCGTTCCGTGTCCATTGAATGTAAAGTGGCGCTTCACTTCACTCCTTTCACCCGGCTGCAGCTCTTCCGTCATCCACTTGTACAACAGATGCTCCATATAAACGGGTTTCGTATGTGCCAGCTGATCGTTCAGGCTCTTCGTTTCCAATTGAAGGCTGCTCTCCCGCTTAAGCTGCATCTCCAAATCGGAAATAATCGGTTCAAGCTGCTCGGTTATGACCGGCTTAACCAGATAATCCTTCGCTCCGAGCCGAAGTGCCTGCTGTGCATAATCAAATTCATGGAATACGCTTACAAAAACAACCTTCGGAATCCTTGGACCGGCATTGTTCAGTGCTTTCAGGAAATCTATACCGTTAACGATTGGCATCTGGATATCCGTAAAAACAATATCCAGCTCACGGTTCTGCGCAACCTCAAGCGCTTCCTTCCCATTCTTCGCCTCGTGAACCTTATATTCCGGCCGCAGCGAGCGAACCATTGCGGCCAAGCCGCGCCGCTGCTTGGGCTCATCGTCGACCACCAAGATCTCCATTTTATTTGAAATCATAGCAGCATCCCCTTAGATGTAATACGAAACAATCATCTCTTCTTATTGTAGCGTTTACCTATTCTATTGGGAATGAAAGCGCAGGAGAAAATAGTTGGAAAAAGAGGAATCCCATTGGATTGTGTCTAAGAAAGCAGTAATCGATCGAAATCAAGAAATGGCGGTACAGGACTAACCCCTGCACCGCCATTTTCTCATCTTTTCGCGTCATTGTTGATCAAAGCGAGCTGACTATTTCCGCCTTTTATGTTAAACGCGTGTAATTTGTTTGGTTTCCTTCGACTTCAGCGCTGCCAAAATAACCGCCAATGATTTCATGCCTTCCTCACCGGAAACCGGCGGTTCTGTATCCAGAACGATGGAGTCGACAAATTTTTCAACGATATGCGTGTTATTTTGCCCGCCGTCTTTATTCGACTGAATTTTGCCAAGCTCATAATTTATAACTTCTCCGGTTGCATACTGCACCACTAAGGAATACGCTGGGTTGTCCTCTAAACGAATAATCCCTTTGCTGCCGTAAATGATCGTTGAATTATCTTCCTTGGCCACATATGCCCAGCTCGCGGCAAGCGTACCGATAATGCCGCTTTCTGTTTTCAAAACACAAACCGCGTTATCGTCCACATCGGCAAAATCTTTGGCGCTTGTTTCAACAAAAGCTCCAACTTCAGCAATTTCTTCCCCAAGCAGATAACGGAGCAGGTCTGTTTTATGAACACCTAAATCGCCCATCGCACCAACGAACGCTTTTTCTTTTTGGAAAAACCAGCCTTCCTTCCCTTCCACGCTCCATCCTTCCGGACCGCCGTGTCCGAATGCTGTACGGAAGCTGTAGATCTTTCCGATTTCTCCGCTTTCAATAAGCTGGCGCGCTTTCTGGTGAGACGGAACAAAGCGTTGGTTGTGGGCAATCATTAATTTTTTGCCGCTTAGAGCCGCCGCTGCAATCATGGCCTTTGCTTCATCCTCTGAAGTCGCCATCGGCTTTTCACACAAAACGTGTATGCCCGCATTTAAAGCAGCAATCGAGATAGGGGCATGCAGGTAGTTTGGCGTACAAACGCTTACCGCATCCACTCCACCGCTTTGTAATAGCTCTTCATAGCTTGTATACGCCTTAACACCATACTTTTCAGCTACTTCTTCTGCGCGTTCCTTATTAATGTCGCATACGGCAACAAGCTCCACATTTGGATTTAATGCATATTCCAGTAAATGACGGTGCTGTGCTATGCTGCCGCAGCCGATTACGCCAACTTTTAAAGTGCCCATCGTTTCTTCCCCTTTGAGTTGTATTTTCGTATATTAGTTTACTTTTACCGCGATTTTTTCCAGCGGCTGCGCATTTCCGTAAACCGGACGATTGCGGTCCACCGGCTGCGCCCATTTCACGGCATTCACAATGACGCGTTGAATGCTCTTGTTATAATATGTCGGATAAGTTTCATGCCCCGGTCTGAAATAAAACACTTTGCCGTTTCCGCGCGTAAAGGTGCATCCGCTGCGGAACACTTCTCCGCCTTCGAACCAGCTTGTAAAAATAAGCTCGTCCGGTGCCGGGATATCAAAATGCTCGCCGTACATCTCTTCTTTTTCCAGCTCGATATATTCCCCAATACCTTCCACGATCGGATGGCTTGGCGCTACAACCCAAAGACGCTCTTTTTCATCTGCTTCGCGCCATTTCAAATCGCAGCTTGTGCCCATTAATGTTTTAAAGATTTTTGAGAAATGACCGGAGTGTAGGACAATCAGACCCATTCCATCAAGCACGCGCTGCTGTACTTTTTGGACAACTTCATCCGTTACTTCTCCATGCGCAAGATGTCCCCACCAAATCAATACATCCGTATTGTTTAATACTTCATCAGTCAAACCGTGTTCTGGCTCATCCAAAGTAGCCGTACCCGCTTCAAATCCTGCTTCCGTCAAAAATGCTGCAATCGCACCGTGAATGCCTTTTGGATATATTTCACTTACAAGCGGATTTTTTTTCTCATGACGATTTTCGTTCCATACCGTTACTTTAGCCATTATTATGAACACTCCTTCGTGATTTGAACTATTCTCAGTATAAGAAAGCGGTGCCATTAAGGGAATGCTAAATCATGCCCCTTTTGTATTCAAAAGTGTCCTCCTTTTCCGGACTACTTGAAAAGACACAGCGTATCGATAAGTTTATTGATCCTGTATTTCCAAAAGTGGTATACTCCCAAAAGGAGATGATGCTCATGCCCGTAAAAGAAACCGCTATTGATACGCATTCCGACGCGATCAACGAAAAAGTCATCTATCAGAATCCGCTGCTGTTTCTAAAAATATGGGAAATCGCAGATCAACAAACGAGCATATTGGAGAAACACCCTTGGCATTATCATAAAGAAGTAGAATTTCTTGCCGTCATGGAAGGCCACTTAGGCATACAAAGCAAACGCGATTACGTTGTGCTCGGTCCGGGCGACGTGATGGTTCTGGGAGCTTCCCAGCCGCACCGTTCCCATAAGCCGCTTACGGAGGCACTGCACTACGTGGTGTTTCAGATCGATCTGGTCAAGCATTTTGACCAAAGCACCATGCCGTATTTGTACTGCTTCTCGGAACTGACTCTGCCGCTGGATGAACTAAACTATATTTTTGAAGTCAACGAGCCGGCAAAACGGGAAGCATATGCTTTCATCATGGAAATTTTCAAAGAATCCCAAACGCGGTCGAGAGGCTACGAAATTGCTATCAGCTCAACTATCAAAAGACTGCTGCTGCTTCTGCTGAGAAGCGACAGCCGCAACGTGCTGAACTATACGGAGGAAACCGAATTAAATCGGTTAAGACCGGTTCTTGATTATATAAACTCTCATTTGAATGATAAACTATGCGTAGAGGATGCTTGTCATTTGCTTAATTTGAGCTACCACTACTTTATAAAATATTTCAAGAAAACGATGGGCGTCTCGTTCGTAGACTACGTCAACTACAAACGGATCAAGCGGTCCGAGCTTTTATTGCTGACGACTGAGCTTAGCATTATGGACGTGAGCTTCGAGGTCGGCATCTCTAACATGGCCCAGTTCTATAAGCTTTTCAAGCGACATAACCAGTGCTCGCCCAGAGAATTCAAACAGCGCATGCGAAGCGAGTCCAAAGTTACGATGGAAGCGATGCAGCCCATCACGGATTCCCCGACCTAGCAATCCATGATGGCAGGAGTAAGCTTTTCCAAAAAAATGAACCCTGGAAAAATCCAGGGTTCATTCTCATTTATCTATTTAATCTATAACCGTAAACTCGCCTGGTACTTCATCCTGACTCACATAATCTACAGAAATCCATGCGTAATTAACCAGACCAATATTTTCAGCGAATTGATAAGCTGGAGGATTTTCGAGATCAAACCATTCCTCTTCGCTATCAATCTCAAAGCATTTTTCAAACTCTTCTATATTTATACTTTGATTTTTAAATAACTCTTTTATGATCTCCATGTTGAATATATTTTTCTGTACAAGGAAATCCTCATCCCATTCGCAACTATAATCAAATACTAATTCATTTCCTTTGAATATCTTAGCAGCCCACCCATGATCTTCTGCATACACATAGTGTAGTAGTATACCCATGTTATTTTCAACAATTGCAGGATCTGAATTGAATTCACTGCCTTTTATTACAAACGTCACCCAACCATTGCTTTCTTTAAATACGTACCCCTTTTTTCCAGACTCGTTAATCAGCGAAATAGCCTCTTTGGGGTTGTTTGTATAAAGATGATAGCTTTCACTAAACTCACTCATTGCAATTATGGCCTCCTAAATCATTAAAATATTTAACTGAAACTCGGCAAGGCATTTTGATAGAGTGGATTTAAGTTATAACAGAACCAAATTATACCATGAGTTTAACGGTAAATAAAATCAATTTCATGAATATAAGTTCCTACTTAGATACTGTTCTCATTGCTGTTACCCTTAACCATACCGTTGTGGTTACCGTTATTTTGGGAAGGAATAGTTACAGCAATAGATACAGCGGATGTTGTTCCATCCAACAAACGGGTAACCTCTAAAACGAAATGAACAACGGTATCCAACTTAGGAGGATCGATCACCCCATCAGTGGTAACAACTGCGCTGTCGGAGCTTTTGATCACAATTGCGAAGCCTTCAGGAACAGCAGGTAAAGCCAACTGCGCAGCTTTTCTCTCAGGTTCTGCAATGCTTGTGATCGTCTCAGCTACATCTGCTGCTGTTACCGTTCTTGCAGGCACAACCACTTGAATCTCGCGAGTATCCGCCACTGAACCATCAGAGGCTCTCGTTACAGTAAATACCAATGTTACAGTAGTATCGGCTTTAGGCGGAGCAATTGTTCCATCAGCAGTGATAATCTCGCTATCAGAGCTCTTTATGGCGATTTCAAAACCCTCTTCAACAGCCGGCAAAATCAAAGCCGTTGCATCTTGAGCAGGAGCGTCAACATTCGTTACGGTATTTGCTGCCTGTCCCGCCGTTTTCTCTGCATTGGAAACCATAATCCAGCTGATTTGCGGTTCTGGCGCTCCTGCTACACGATGCACAGTAACCGTCAATTTACCGTCTGTAACTTTAACGTTCATATAACCAAGCGTGTCTTTCGCTGAAGTAAATACATAATTGCTGGTTTTCGTTTCACCGTTGATCACGATATTCGCTTTACGGCTGCCATTCGTATACTGGTACCAAGGATCATAAAGTCCGGTATAAACATGATAAACACCATTCTCCAGATCGAACTGGTAAGTTAAATCATCGCCGCTGTTGCTTTTCAGATAACGAAGCGCAGAATACAAATCATCGCCTGCCGAGCCGGAAGAATTCGTCCCCGTACCAACGTACCCCCATGTTTGTCCCTTTGCCGGATCGTATGCTTGATCGATAGTACCCGGATTCAACAGCACATCCTGCATGTAGGAAGTCATAGTCAGATAATCACTTGTTGCTGCTCCGCCGGCATGTACAAAGTAAGAGTAGGTATCCGGCACAATGTAGACCGTCGTGTTGATGACTTTATCCGCCAGGTTAGAAAGTGTACCTGTTACATTCACTACTCCCGGTTTAGCAAAAGTAGAAGCTGTTATATTCCAGACTACCGGTGAATTAATGACCTCACCATTAGACTTTGTAACATTAACAGTGGAAGGGAATTGAGGTTGTTCACCCAAAATAGTCTGACTAGGCAATTCTGTGTTTACTGTAATTTTACCCATGCGGTCTAATTCGGATAATTCCCACTCATCGTACCAGTTCAGTACAATTTCATCGTCGTTTCCAAATTCAATCGGCAGCCAAATGTAGCGCGAATCCGCCAAGTCAGATGACTTCCATCTGTCACCCATGTAGATGAATTTTCCTTCCTCTGCATCGACAGGGATGATCGCTGTTCCTTGGGAACCGAATGTCGTCGAACTGCTAGGCGCAAAGTAACGCAATGCTTTCCATTCTCCGAAAATATCGTCAGCTACCGTATACTTCGCAGCATTCGGGTCCCAGCCTGTTGCTCCCGATGATACCATGTAGTACTTGCCTTCGTACTTAAATACTTGAGGCGCTTCACGTTGCGCACCCGGGAAAACGCGAACGTAATCCTCTCCGTACACGGCTTTATACTCCGTGTCGCGCTCAAGATTACCATCTTTATGCCAGCCGACAACGTCAGTGTACGTGTCGTTTAATTTGGAAATATACATCGTCAGGTTTTCTTCGCTTGAATAAATGAGGTAGGCTGTGCCGTCATCATCCTTGAATAACGTCATGTCACGTGCCATCCCCGGCTGATTCGGCTGCCCGTTATAGGTTGCGTCCTTAGGAGCCCGGTCCATACGGAAGCTCTCTCCATAAACAAACGGTCCCGTCGGAGAGTCGCTGAGCGCATAACCAGCCTCTGCTTTTGCGTAATTAGCCGTCGATGTTGCAGTAGGCCCGTCTGTATGCATCCACATCACGTACTTGCCGGTTGTTTCGTTGTAGATTACTTTCGGACGCTCAATAATACGATTCGTACCGATATCATTCAAAATCTCTGCCTTGTCATCTCGGCCAGCATAAAGCTGAGAGAATTGCGGGTCTGTCTCGAACGCCTCCATTGAAGCGATTGCCCTAAGAGCTAAACCCTCATCCGTCCAGTTATAAAGATCTGTAGAAGAATAGACATGCACCCCGCGGGCAGGAAGGTATCCGTCTGTTTTATCCTCTCCGTACCAGTAGTACTTCGAAGTTTTTTCGTCGTAAATGATACCCCCGCCATGTGCTTGGATAGGCGCACCATTCGTATCCGTCCATACATCTCCTGGGCTAAAGGAAGTATTTACTTTGAACACTACAAGAGACGCTATTGCCTCATTTAAACTCGCAATACTGCTGCGAATTTGCTTTTGATTACTTTCGGAGGAAATGTCTGTTCCGCTTGCAGAAAGCGTTCGTGCGACATATTGCGCAGCATCAATAACCGTGTTTAAAAAATTAACGCTGTACTTCGTGTAGGTTGCATCTGCCGAATAAACAAGCGCCTCTGCGAGCTTGTCTTCCAGGTCGGACAAAGGAATCGTGACATTCTGGCGAATAATCAAGTAGTTGATCAATGGATCATTGTGATTGGTCAAGGCCGCAGTTGCCGGTCCTTGAATGGCCACGTTTAACTGTCCATCGGAGACATGGATTTTATTGTAAGTAACTTCAGTCTCTGCACTGTACGATCCGATCGCATAATCGCCGGAGAGATTAGTACCTTCAGCAAACATGTTTACGCTTCTGCCGCTCCAAGGATTCTTGTAACCGAAAGTTACATCATAATCGCCTTCAGGGAGCTCGAAGCTGTACTTTAAAGCTTTATCTCTTACTTGAGTACCGCTGTAATACCGTAGTGAACCAGACTTACTACTCGAATCGCTTACAGAAGTCTTGCTTGCAGCCGGATTATTTAAGCCCCAATACTTGCCTGACACTGGATCAATACCGTACACCTGCTCTGTTACAGACGACAGCAGACCAAACTTATCCGTGCCTTCTACCGTTGCTGGCGTCGAGTCGCCGGCATTCACGAAGTACAGAATATAGTCATTATTTTTGAGCTCTTCATTCGTGAAAGGCAGATTTGGGTTAATGGCATTCACCTCTGCATCTGAAGCATGGGCTAAAGGGATCGATAAAGGTGCTGACAATGCCAGCATACAACCAAGTGCTGCAGATACCCATTTCTTCGAAAGTGGAAATAACAATAGTACTCCTCCTCAAAAAAGTTTTTTGACCGCCCCGAATGTATGCGTTTCCATTCTTGCTGACTCGAACGTCACTCCGAATGATAACGGAGTTCCAAAGCATCTTCAACTGAACAATGTGGAGGGGAATGAACTGCCGTCTTTCCGCAGTATAACGGCTGATTTAGAGTTGAAATGTGCATATAAGTTCGATTTGTTCACTCAACAATTTGTACGACTGAGTCATTCAATAGCTTCAAACAAACATAATCAGCTCGTGCCGTCCTAGGCGGCTAAGGCTCGCTATAGCGGTGAGTGAATCATATAAGTTTCAAATTTATACGTTCATATAATTTAAAAGGAAAATGACAATCGAAATAACATAAACATCGATAGGAGCCCAATCCTTAAAAAATCTCGCGTAATCATAAGGCGTTTTTGGTCTTCCCACATATCGTAAGCTTCTGAGACAACAAGCATGCCCATCTCGTCCGCCAATTCCATAAGTTCCTTTGCCGGCATATTGTGCGCCGTACGAATCGCGTTAACGCCCATTTCTTTCAAGATCAGAAACCTTCTTCTCAGCGCCTCTTTGTGAAAGGCTGATCCGAGGGCTCCCAAATCATGATGCTCACAAACCCCGTTTAATTTCATTTTTTTTCCGTTTAACAGAAACCCTTGATCAGGACGAAGCACGATTTCACCGAACCCGATCCTTTTCGTTACGGTTTCAATGACTTCCCTATTCGAATTTGCGTCCCCATCCGCTGCATCCATCTACAATTCCGTTACAAGCTGATACAACTCCGGATCATCCGTATTCCATAATAAGGGATTTTCCACAGATAGACTTAGCCGATGCCGTGAAATCGAATCCCTTTCCGCGGCGACCCTTTCGGAAGCGGCAACGATAACTAGATCCTTGTACAAAATCGAATGCGCAATATGAGCATCCTGATCAAGGATCATTTCCGTCTCGATTTCAACCTCCCAGCCGACAATTTCGAAACCATTCAATCTACAATTCGAAACTGATCGCCATTATTTAAGAATGACGAAATGAGAAAAAGGAGTATGTCTCCATGCAGCGAAGTGTAAGGAGACGAATCCACTCATGTAGAAAGGAATTGGATCAATGACGGTAACTATTCAAAATGTAATCGATCTGCTGCGCTCGACCGTCCAACCGATTGAGAATACGGTCGACGATTTGGATCCAGGCAGCCCGGATACCGAAGTGCGTGGAATCGCGACGACGTTTATGGCAACACAGCAGGTCATCGAGCAGGCTATGTCCTTGGGTGTGAATTTGCTTATTTCCCATGAGGCCGCCTACTACAGCCACCGGATGACGAACGGGCTTCTAACCGGCGATCCGGTCTATCGAAACAAGCAAAGTCTTCTTCAGCAATCCGGCCTCGCCATCTACCGGCATCATGATTATTGCCATAGGATGGAGCCCGATCCTATCATGACCGGTTTGCTTCAAAGTCTGAAGTGGGAAGCTTGCGTAGAGGAAATGCTTCCTGCGGCGGCAGTGCTTCGTTTACCTGAAAAACGTGCGACGGAAATCGCGGAATACATCAAAACACAGCTATCCATCCCCTATGTACGGATCGCTGGTGATCCGTACATGACTTGCAGCCGCATTGGAATTCTTGTGGGCTACAGAGGCGGAGGCGCTAACGCCATTCCTCTCTACCGCGAGAAGAGGCTCGACCTGATTATTGCCGGCGAGGGACCTGAGTGGGAAACACCCGAATACGCAAGGGACTCTGCCTATCAGGGTGTTCCGAAATCGCTGCTTGTCATGGGACATGCAGAGAGCGAAGAGCCCGGCATGCGTTATTTGGCAGAACAACTGCAGGAATCGTATCCTGATCTGCCTGTTCACTTTATACCGGTTAATCCGGTATTTCAGGTGGTTTGAGCCGGTATCCGGACTTGGTGTTCCGGTATGCAAACACCTATCCTGCAGTTATCCAGGCCTTGCAGCACTCTTACGCAGACATCGAGTCCATCATAACGCACCGTTACGGACTGGCGG
This sequence comes from Paenibacillus sp. Soil522, assembly GCF_001428245.1. Classification (GTDB taxonomy): domain Bacteria; phylum Bacillota; class Bacilli; order Paenibacillales; family Paenibacillaceae; genus Pristimantibacillus. The sequence goes on along the minus strand of NZ_LMRV01000033.1, from coordinate 123,874 downwards.
ATATCAAAGAAGCGGTGGAGACGGCGTACACACGGGAGGGTACTAGCATTAAAGTCATGATCTAACCGAATAGTTCGATCAGCCCGAAATGAAGGTTGACCAAATAAAACGAATAGCCCCGGAATCCAACTGGATCCCAGGGCTATTTCCCCGTTTGCGTTCCTATTTCAATGACACGCAATCAAGCATATCGGCCAAATAACTCGATTTCCAGCGTCTCATTTTCCAGGGAAAGGATTGCCGTACGCTTATCTTTCATCGTAACCTGAAGCCGGCGGTCGGATGGCCGTTTCGGATAGAGCAGCACGGTAAATCCGTCCTTTGCATCCGCCGTGGCCCTAATATAGTCCATCATGCTTACCTGCTTATGCCCGCTCTCGAAAAATGGCGTCGAGCGGCCTTTTTCCAGCCGGATCCCGTTTATTGGACTAATAAACACCGTTTCCAAATCCACGTTATATACCCCTTTCGAGTATACCCGGCTGCCGTGAACAACGTCGGATTGTTTAGCCGCGACTGGCAAGTTGAACAACACCTCGCCGTCAAAATCGTCCACGGTGTCGCGAATGAGATACAAATCCACTCCTTTAAAATACCGCACATGACGGATATGTCTGCCGCTTCCTTCCGGGTTCAGGATCTCGATCGTAATCGTCTCCACGTCGCCGCCAATACTGCATTCGATAACCTTGCTGGTACGAGGGACGTCGACCCAGCCTCGATTCAGGCTGTATGTGCCCGCAGATAAATTAATCTCTCCGAGCCCGCTCTTCCCGATATGCGTCCGCTTCGTCGAAAACTGCATGCACGCATGTGAATATGAACTGATATGCCAGCTTGTGCTGCTGTCGAAATAGCCCTCGATTCCGGAATCCATAACGATCGGAATGGAGTCCTTGTAGATGATAAACGAGCCTTGGTCGAGATGGCCGTGGCCGATCGGTTCAGGGCTGGACATTATAGCGAAATAGCTCTGCTCCGCGCTGCCGAAGTTATTGCGGAATATATAAATGCCAGCATGGGTCAAATCATTCGTTGAGCCCATAACAAGCGGGCTCTCCGATACATACGAATCGCCTTTGCCTAGAATATTTTCCAGGACGATTCCTTCGCCCCAAAGATGCTTGAACGGCTTGCCTGCGAAACGCCAAGTATGGTACATCCGGTCCGCGAGCGGCTTGTCGATTCGTTCGATATCGCCCAAATACGTGCCAAAACTGCCGAATTCCGAGCCTCCGCTTAATGCGTGATCGCCGAACGGCGGCGTTGCGATGCGCCCGCCGAAATAACGGTATGACGGCGTTTGCGTCCGCAAGCTGAATCCGAACATGCCGGCCAGCGGCGTAGTTTCGAACCAGTTTTCTCCCATGACATGCGCAACCACTTTGGCGTAACCGGCAAACCTCTCCAGTGCCGCATGGTGGTAGCGGATAGATTCCGGCCAGGAATAATCGAGATTGACGGTCAGAATCAATTGGGAATGCAGGACCATATGCGCGTTGTACAGCCATGCTTTCCGATTCGGAAAATCGTCGAGTACAAGCATCATATAAGCCGTCCCTGCGCACATATCGGTCTGCCAGTTGCCGCTTCCATACTGGGCCTCTTGCGGTGAAAGTTCCGTCCGGTCTCTAAGATCAAGCATGTAGCGCAGCAAATATTCGACCATGGCGTACAAGCGATGCTTCTCCTCTATAGTGAACAGGCCCGCTTCCTTGATCAAGGAATACGTTACGGCTACGCTGCATAGCAAGCGTCCGCCCTGTACGGCTCCGTAAGAGTCGCTGCCCTGGGGCCGCGAATTTGTCACGAGCCAATGCTCGGCACCCTGGCAAAAGTCGTTCATCGTAAATAATATTTCATGTTTTGCTTTTAAGGCATAGGTTCGGTCTTCCGTAAAGGCATATTGGATCGCATCGCACTGCATCGTCAATAGAAAACATGAGTTGGCGAGCGACGATTTCCGGTTGAACAGGTACTCGAACTGACCGACGACATGACCATCCTCATCCTTGAAGACGATGACAGTCTTTAAGCCCTTCTTCAGCTTGCCGTCTATTTTAGCGGCAAACGTGAGCGTATATCCGGTTCCACCATCAACGGCAAACTCTCCGTCATACGTCCAGGCACCTTCATCCTCATGCGTCGGATTGCATAAATAAATCGACCGATTCAGCACCCCCTCCTTGCAGGAAAAAGACACCTGCGAGGAGGGATTCGCCGTATTCGAGCCAGACCTGTCGCCGCCTCCGCTGAAGGGATAGGCATCCTCCCATTTCACTACCGGACTGCCCTTGCGCGATTCCGGTTTCCAATGAAACGGCATGCCCTCTCCTTCTTCAAAGCCGCCGTTGCGAATGTCCAGACTGCTCCCACTTTCGGATAGAATGTCCAAATTGTCAATCCACACATGGCCGAGACCGTCCCGTTCGTTCTCTTCCGAGGGAAGAATAAACGAAAGCTCCGCCTTAACCGCTTTCTCCGGGGCGGCGAAGTTGACGATTTTATCCGTCGAGCTCCAGACGTAGAATTGCTTGTTGATTTCGCCGTAATCCGTCTCTTCGTTCATGATCAAAGCCGCAGCCCGCTCAATATAAGCCAAATCGTTGCTGTTCGCGATCCGCTTAATTTGTTCCCGCTGCTCCCGGATCAATTCGTCCTTTTCCGCGTTTTCCTTCACTTTTTGCAGCTCGTTTTTCGTCAAATAGAGCGTTGATGAGAAATCGGTATCCGTCCGCAGCACTTTGGAATAGCGGAAGTCTCTAATCCGGTTAAAGCACTGTACGATCGCACGGGCCAACAAGTCACTGCGATCCTCCCCTGCAGCAGCAGCCCTAGCCGCCTTCACGCGTTCGACGGACCGGACGAGCTTGTCTCGAGCATCGGCATCATAGCTTCCGATCTCACGTCCTATTTCAGCTTCGGCAAGCAGAGCTTCGGCTTTGGCGATGACGAAATCGGCTTTGGCGGGAAGCTCCCTTTCGCCTATATAGCGTATGTCCTGCTGCTCGAACCACGACAGCGCCGGCTCCAAGCCGTATTCATGGTACACACGCCCTTCCCCGTTATAGGACGGGGCCATCGTGAAGCGCCGCGTTGCAAATCGGATCGCTCCATCCGCTTCCGGCTCTATAAATTTGCGGTTTCTGATGAAAGGAATCTGCTCGTTGCCTTCCAATGCCGTTTCGGCAGCCTCAACCATATCGGTCAGAGCCAGCTTTGCCCCGTCCGTGTAATAATCGCTCTGGGCTGATAGCAGAAACTTTGCCCTATTTACCAGCTCTCTTAAATGTTCGCTTGGTTTTATTTGTGTCATCGTTGTACCTCCTTAGGCGGATTTATTAGCTCCGAGGCCAGAAAACGCTGATATGTAACGCAGTTACTACCCGGAAGCCGATTCCTTACGGATCATTTGATCGCCCATATATGCTGTCAGTTCCACGGTTACGTCGACTTGATCGATATTGACCACTATTCCCCTATCATCCCCCGGAACGTTGTCTCCAAATAGGTTAGCATGCGGCTGCAAGCAGAGATATGTACTTATTTCAGCATTATGTGCGGTTTTTTAAGCATATAGGCAAAAAAAGCCTCCCTAAGATCTGATGTGCACCCCTTAGAATAGACATTGGAAAAAAACATGGTTATTCTGATGAAATGCTGCACCTCAAAGACCTTAAATGCAACTATTCGATTAAATCCTGCCTGAGCGGAGTGAAAGTGTCCAGCAGTATGCTCTTCTGAAGGGCGCGGCATCCATGCTCGGCAAGACTCGGAATGTAGATCGTCTCTCCCGCCGAAACGACGACTTTCTCTCCGTTGACTGAAAACTCCAGCTGCCCTTCCATACAGTAAGAAAGCTGCTCATGCACATGACTGTGCAAATAACCTTCAGCTCCCTCCTCAAAATGAACCTCAATCATCATGATCGTCTGGCCTGGAGTAAATATTTTCCGTCTCACGCCCGGCTCGGCGTTTTCCCATACGTTCAATCTGCTCATTGCAGCGTCCTCCTTTTTATTCCATACTTCGTTCATTTCGTTGTCAATCCCGTTAAACCTAAACGTACTGAGCTGGATGCTTGCTGAGCAGCTGTATGAGAATTACCTCTCAATAGGTTTTCACTTTTGGTGATGAGGCAGCAGCAAAGAAAATTGTCTGGCAAGAAATAGCGGTGTATAAGGCATGTCGTTTCGAAGCCAGGAAATGATCGTGCCGATCAAGGCTGAAGAACAGTACCAAATGGCAATGTCCTTTTGAATACCTGCGGTTGAGATGAAGGAATCGACCCCCATTCTCTCCAGCCTTGTGATCATAATTCCCGTCAACAGCTTTAATAGACGTTCCGTAAAGATTGGGGTTCGTTTCGTCGCGAGAATGACTTTATAAAATTTTACGTGTTCGGCAATGTGCTCTAGCAAGCTCACCATCATTTTCCAGTCCGCTTCTTCTGCGGAATTCGGATTCGCTGGCGTATCGTTTAGAATCCGCTCTATGTCCCTGGCCATGTCTTCCGCCATCTTTTCAAGCATATCCGGTATATCCCGATAATGCAGATAAAAGGTAACGCGATTGATGGTAGCGCGCTCTGCGATGCGATTTACCGATAATTTCTCGATATCCATTTCTTGAAGCAATTCAACAAAGGCATCTCTAATCAATTGGCGCGTTCGGAGTATGCGGGGATCTGTATGAGGCTTTTTATTATCCATCATAATCCTTTCCTCTCTTTATAATAAGCTACAATTTCCAAGCTTACGTGGTATATCTTCAAGTTAGGCGACAAAAAAGGTTTTAATGTAAACTAATATACACTTTCTCCATAACCGTCGCTTGTAAACCGAAGGGTTCTGTATATAATCTAATTTATACAATGTCAACTATACAACACGTTGTAAATTTAGTCCATGGTTGAATCGAAAGGATGGAGTAGAGTGAGTAGTAGTAGGGAAACAAACAGCAGTTCCATCAACAAAGGACCGATCTTGTTCATCATGATCTTGGGTGCCTTTCTTGCGACGCTGAATCAAACGATCATGAGCGTTGCCGTCCCGGAATTAATGATTGATTTCAATATTTCGGCTGCAACGGCCCAGTGGCTGACAACAGGCTACATGTTGGTAAACGGGGTTCTGATTCCGATCACGGCCTATTTGATGCAGCGGTTTACTACGCGTGAGCTTTTTCAAGCTTCGATGTTTATTTTTCTTGCCGGAACGATCGTATCGGCCATCGCATCCACCTTCCCTGTTCTGCTGACGGGGCGTATGATTCAGGCAGCCGGCGCCGGCATTATTATGCCGCTGCTCATGAATGTCATTTTAACGCTCTTCCCTCCCGAGAAAAGAGGAGCTGCCATGGGTATGGTCGGGTTCGCCGTTATTTTCGCCCCTGCGATTGGACCTACTCTTGCCGGCTATACTCTGGAAAATTATGCTTGGGAAACGATGTTTTACGTCATGATTCCGCTTGCTGTCCTTGTTATCATCTGCGGCTTTATTTATTTGAAGAATGTATCGGAACGGGGCTGTACCAAAATCGACGTTATCAGTGTCGTCCTTTCCACGGTCGGATTCGGTACTCTGCTTTACGGCTTCAGCCGGGCCGGCAGCGAAGGGTGGTCGAGCGCAGAGGTACTCGTGTCTATTCTTACGGGCATCCTTGCCCTCGCTCTGTTTACTTGGCGGCAGCTGGTTTCCCAGAATCCGCTGCTGGATCTCCGGGCCTTCAAATACAACATGTTCTCCTTAACTACCATCATAAATATCGCGGTTACCATGGTTATGTATGCGGATATGATGCTGCTTCCTCTGTACCTTCAGAGTGCCCGCGGCTATACCGCGCTGGAATCAGGTTTGCTGCTGCTCCCCGGTGCGCTTCTGATGGGCTTCCTGATGCCAGTCGCCGGAAAGCTGTTCGATCAGTTTGGGGCGAAATGGCTTTCCATCATCGGAATGGTCATTACGATCGTCACCACCATCGGCTTTATTAACTTGACGGACTCAACCAGCTATACCTATCTGGTTCTCATGTCTACGGGTCGCCGTATCGGGATGGCTTTGCTTCTTATGCCCGTACAAACTGCAGGTTTAAATCAATTACCGGCCAGGCTCAATGCGCATGGTACGGCTATTTCCAATACCATTAGACAAGTGGCTGGCGCCGTAGGCACTTCTCTGCTCGTGACCGTGATGACGAACCGTACCCAAACTCATTTTCAGGATATGATGGCGGCAGGCGGAGCAACGGGCGCAACGCAGGAGCATATGATTATGGAAGCTTCCATCCAGGGGATAAATGACGCATATCTCGTTATTGTTGGAATCGGCATAATCGGTTTACTGCTTTCCTTCTTCATCAAACGTGTTGCACAAGCCCCAGAGGAAAAGTCCAAAGTAGCGTTGAAAAAGGCAATACTCAAAGAAGCCTGAGGATTGATAGTAAGAGCATATGACTTATTAACTAAGTAAAAAGACGCTAGTCATAAACTGACTAGCGTCTTGTTACATTAATAGGCCGTCCAGCCGGCATCTGCCGTAATCGTGGTACCGTTGACGAAGCTTGCTTCATCAGAGGCCAGGAACAAAGCAACCCGTGTGAGATCTCAAGCACTTTCGCAATCTCCCGCTGCGTCCGCTCATCGCCGCCGTGCTTTGACCCTTCACTCGGGTTTGTCAAAAATGGGCAACCCCTCCGCATTCCAATTCAATACTTTAGCACGTGTATGACGATTGGGTTCGTAAAGCGGATCTCCGACGATTTTTTTATAATCCCTTGAATGATAGATCAGAATATCGGCTGCACCGTCTTCCGATACGGTGAAACAGTTATGGCCAGGGCCGTATTGTCCGGTTTCTTCGCTCGTTTGGAAAACAGGCTCCGGGGATTTCGTCCATGAATTCGGGTCTAACAAATCGCTGGTGTCCAGAGTTGTAAGCAGCCCCATGCAATAATTGCTATCCGTGGCGCTTGCCGAGAAGCTGATAAATATTTTGCCGTTCTTCTTGAGTACCGCAGGCCCTTCATTCACATGGAAGCCTACGATTTCCCACGCATATTCCGGTTTCGAAAGCAGGACCTGCTTGCCTCGAATCGTCCATGGATCGGACATTTCGGCGATATACAGATTGGAGTTCCCTTGATTGTCGGGACCCTGCTGAGCCCAAACTAAATACCTTACGCCTCCATGCTCGAAGGTTGTGGCATCCAAAGAGAAGGAATCCCAATTTGTCCGGGTCTGACCTTTTTCCACCCATGTCGGCTCCAGCGGATTGGCCGCATCATTTTCAAGGACGTACATGCGGTGCTGCCATACTTCCTTCTCGTCCTCATCCGAGCCTCCGGCGGCGAAATAGATGTACCATTTGCCGTCGATATAATGGATTTCAGGCGCCCAAATATGTGCGCTCATTCTGCCCTTCGCGTGTTTTCGCCAAATGACGGCCGGTTCGGCAGCCTCGAGCTCCTGGATCGTTCTTGCCCTTCTGAGCTCGATGCAGTCGAACGCGGGAACCGAAGCGGTAAAATAATAGTAGCCGTCCGTATGCTTGTAAATCTAAGGGTCCGCGCGCTGCAGGACAATCGGATTGCGGAATTGCCGCTTAATGCTTAGCCTGCCATTCTTCTCGGCAAGCGGCAAAAATAGCGGCCTTTCATTCGGAGTCTTATTGGGCCTGTGAATAGCCAGCATCAATTCCCCTTCGAACGTGGTGAACAGCATGCCGTGACCGCCGTCTTGTCCGAATAGCGGCTCGCGGTCCTGCACCCAAGGCCCGCTGATATCGCCTGTCTCGGAACGGGCGATACCGATCGCATAACCGTTCACTCCGTGACTTGACCATAGCATCAGGAGATCCCCGTTTGCCGCGCGGTGCAAGAAAGGTCCGTCCGTTACGAAGTTCTTTTTCCCGCTAGAAGCAGCACCGCTTTGGACTGCCCACGGCGCATCGGAGGCATGAAATAACAGCACTGGTTCTCCGGCAGCCGATTTCAAGTCCTTGGTGAGGGGGATGGCGCATATTTCGCCATCCTGCACCTGCAGCCATTCATGGCAAAATATCATCCAAGGATGGCCAGCCCCGTCGACGTACAGCGTGCCGTCCAAGCATTCCCAATCCCCGGGTGTAACAGATCCGGCCGAATGAGGCCGGAAGGGGCCGACCGGATCGTCGGATACGAGAATTTGCGTGCCCCTGAATTTGCGGTCCGCCTTAAAGCTGGCGAACATATAATACTTGCCGTCATAAAGGTACACTTCCGGTGCCCAGTAATGCCTGTCCGCCCAGAAGTCCTCTTCCGGCCGAAAAGCGGGGAATGGCCCTTCCCAGCGATCAAGGTCGTTGCTCACATACACATCAAAGCCGGTCGCTTTTCCTTCCCATACATTTTTATCCGTTGTCCCGTAGAGGTAATATTTCTTTTCAACTTTGACAGCCAGTACGAACGGATCGCGGATTTGAATTTGTTCTTTGGTCAGCATGGCACACTCCTTATCTTTAAGAAACAGTATAATGGTTTATAATGATTACAACAGAGGCTTTAAGGAATGCTTAATCTGCAGAAAAAAAAGCTAGCCCGTCGGTCATGAAACCGGGGCTAGCCACCTGACCTCTTGCTCGCTGCTTATTGTTCGGTTACCGTAACATATTCATTGTATCGAGATAATACTATCGCAGGTATAGGGTGAAGTTACGATTTAATCGGGCAATATTACGCTTTATTCTGCTACTGCCGAAGGGGCAAACAAAGCCGGACCGTTGTGCCACCCATCAGTTCGCTTTCGATCCGGAACCCTGGATTATCCGGAAAATGAAGCTTCAGCCGCGCGTACACATTTTTCAGCCCGATGCCGCCCGACCCTTCCTGCGGACCCAATCCGTCATCCGTTCCGTTCAGAACGGCTTCGACCTCCGCTAATCGTTCCTCGTCCATTCCGATACCGTTATCGCGAATTTCGAGATACAAAAATTGCTCGTCGCGTCTAGCGCGAATGAGAATGCTGGCCCCTTCTTTATATCCGACAAAAGCGTGCTTCATGCTGTTCTCTACGATTGGTTGAAGGGAGAATCTCAGGACGGACGCGTTCATTAAAGGCTCCGGAACTTCAATCATTAAATCGACGATATGGCCGAGCCGCATATTGTGGATGGCGATAAAGTTCTTTACGTGATCGATTTCTTTCTGCAGCGGAACCATAACGGAACCTTTGCCCACACTGTAGCGAAACATATCCGATAAATTACGGATCATGATGCTGACGTCGTGCATGCCGTAGCGGATGCTTTTCATGTTGATAGACTCCAAGGTATTGTAAAGAAAATGCGGATTAATTTGCGACTGCAGCATGTCCAGCTCGGCCTTCACTTTAAGTGTGTTCATCTCTTTTTCCTTCAGCTTCGATTGAGCGTTTTCTTCGAGAATCCGTATGTTTTCATGAATAAGATGATTCATTTTTTGAACCATCTCATTGTAATTTTCAATCAGCTGTCCGACTTCGCTCTTCGAGCCCCCTTGGACCAGATGGTCGAAATGAACCTCTGAAATATGGTTAATCGAGCCCATCAGCCGTTCGATCGGTTTCGACAGCAGATTGCTCAGCAAGCTCGCGAGCAGGAAGGAAAACAAGGATACACCTAACAGTACAAATAAAAAACGATAAAAGTATTCCCGGTACTGGGCCTCGAACTCCTCTTTCGGATACTGAAAGGTTGCGATCATTCCTGTATTGGCTATCGGATAAGAATAGGAGAACAGCTTCGATTTGTAATTGCTCGAGTAACGGTGAATATGAAACAGTTCTTTGTTCTGGCCATTTGTCACAAAAAATCCGGAGGATCCGAAATCCATATTTTTGAACAGGTCGTCTTTAGGAACGGCCAGCAAGTAATAGGACTGCCCTGTGTCGAGATCTTTGTTCAAAAGCGGAATCCTCTTCACGATCGCAGTATTATTATGGTTTGTGATGTCCACATAATCCGACACCCAGTAGGATGAATCGGTATCCTTGAAGAGCGATTTATTGACCGTAAACAAATTGAGATTGTTTGAAAATATAGAAGAATAAATCGCCGATCCTTTATTGTCATACAGAACAATATAAGAAAAATTATTGACTCCAGGAAAAGCGGCTATAGAGGCATAATTGACCTCCCTTTCTTTATAGTAAGGGATATTAAGCAGGTTGTTCTGCTTCGTCAGAAACTCCTTCAGCTCCTGGCTGATCGTCAGCCGGTTGATCGTATTTTCCAGCCGCTGGACATTGATGTGGGCGGACGTTTTCGTCAGCTCGCCGATACGGCTCAGAAACTGGTCGGCGGTGTTATTGATGCTTTGCGTCAGCATGAAGGAATACAGCAGTCCGCCCGCAAGCGTCGGAACAAGGACGGATATGATAAAGGTGATCAGGATTTTATTCTTTAACGACATTTCCCCGGCACCGCTTTTGGACAAATCGGCCGTGACGGAATTCAGGTTCAGGTCATCCGACAAGGACTGTCTGCGTACCGCCATGGAAAACTTGCGGAAGGGAAGAAACATTTTCTTGGAGCGCACGAAACTGAATCCGAAGGTGAGCAGAAGGGCGGTTGCCGCAATCGCTATAAAGGTGACCGCTACTCTGAGTACAGGGGGATTGAGGTCATTTGCAGCATAAAGATAAGTGACCTGATAAGGAAACAGGTCCAGCTTGTTTCTTACTGCAACGTAGGTTTCGTTTCCCTTCGAGAGCCTGCCGCTGCCGACTGCCGTGGCGTGAGACACCAGGTCTGGATCGGCTATGCTGCTCCATATCGGCTGGCCGTTATCATCGCTCACCACAACGGGTGTGTGAGCGTCTCCGTGGGCTTCTTCTGCGGCATTAAACAAGCCATCCTGCAATACAAAGATGACAAAGATCCCTATATTTCCGTTATTGATCACCAGGTTGCCGGAGGTTTGGGATATAAAGTCTTTCATATCATCGTTCATCAGCGCTTGATTATTCGCCTGAAGCTCATCCTGATCGAATCTTACAATTTTACGCATGTTTTCGATCAGAGCATTTGTCCAGCCCTGCGAATCGAAGGCGTCCTTATTCAAACCCGGCAGCACATGAAGATCCGGCTCGCCAATCTCCTTCATGAAGGAATACTGGTTTCGGTCGGAGCCGATCAAATAAACGGTTTTATAAAAGGAAGGCGACAGGTTCAGCGCGTTTAATTTCTCGTTAAGCTCCTCCGTCGCCTGATGAATCGTATCCTTATCCCTTAACGGCAGGAAACTGGTCGAGTATTTGCGCAGGTCGTTTTTCTCAAACAGGTCCATCGTGTTGTTGATTTCGGAAATAATCGTTGTCAGGTTTTGTTGATAAAACGTCTGAAAACCTTGTTTTTCATTCGCTTGAATGACTTGGCTGTTTTTATTCAAATAGAAAAATCCGGTCCATACCAGAATCAGCTGCGCGATCAGGCTTAACAGCAGCGCGAGCACGGTGATGCGTTTAACCGTAGGTTCAAACATATTAGGTCTCAGCAGTTCTCTCATGGATGCTCGTCTCCGTTTGATGTCTTTTATGAATCCTCTCCGAATTATTGTTCCATTGACAACCTGTATTCCAGTGGCGTTTTTCCGACATATTTCTTGAATGTCGCCGAGAAATAGGCCGGGTCCGAGTAGCCGACCATCTCTACGATTTCATAAATCTTGTTCCTGGGGTCTTTAAGCAGCGTCTTCGACTGCTCAATTCGCAGGACAGTCAGATACTGAATGTAATTTTCGCCTGTTTCTTTGAATAAGGCGCTTAAATAATTCGGCGTCACATGGACATGCTCAGCCACTTTCTTCAAAGTGACGTTCTTTGAATAGTTTTGGCGGAGATAATTTTTAGCTTCCTCGATGATGTAATGCGTACCTTTGGGTACCGGCGGATCCTGCTCCACCGGCTCCTGCGTATCGCTACGGCTGTCAACCTCTACATATGTGCCCAGACAAAGCCGATTTCCTTCATCGGAGGAAACCAGGGCGAGCTCGGCAGAGCGGCATGAACCGTGCAACTGCTTTATACTCGTAACGGTAACTCCAATACTGATCGTGAATGTCGATTGCCACAGCCCCATGCATGAGCCGAGCTGCTTCTTCACCTGGAGCATTTCGTCCTGCGAGTCGATATCCCGTCCGATGAAGTAGCATCGGGCGGTTTCTGGATCAACATAATGATAACCGAGATCTCTGGCTTCCCACAGCTCCGACAGCATGTTGTCTAGAGAGAAAGTAATCAACCGCAGCTCTTTCTTGCTGATGCCGGAAACTCCCTTTTGCATGCGGTCCAGAGACAAGATGGATACTTGATAGTCGGATTCCTGCGAGAAGATGAATTCGGCTTCTGCAGCCGATTGTTCGATGTCCTCCGGGCTAACCATCCCGGCTAACAGTTCTTTCAAAAAATTCACCCGGAGCATCCGGGAAAGAAGTCTTTCTTTGCGTTCAAGGGTCGCCTGCCGATATTCGATTTGCTTCTCATTAACCATTGTCCGGTGAAGCGTGTTAAATATGGCGAAAAGATCCTCGATAATCGTCGGCTTTAACAAATAATCCGCCGCCCCTAACTTTAGCGCTTGCTTGGCATATTCAAAGTCATCATACCCGGAGAGTATGATGACTTTGACAAAGGGATACTTTTCTTTTACGGCCCCAAGGAGTTGTAGGCCGTCCATAAACGGCATACGGATATCGGTGAGAATGACATCGACGGGCCTTTCCTCCATGAAAGCCAGAGCTTCCAAACCATGCGCGGCGACTCCGGCAACTTCATAGCCGATCGTCTGCCAATTCAGCGATGCAAGACCATCGCGTATTCCCGCTTCATCATCCACGATTAAAATGGTAAACATAGCTGCACCTGCTTCTTGTTGAAAATTAAACAGACATTAATCGACAATAATCGACATTCAGTTCCAGTTTAACCTTTAACAGCTCCCGCGGCAATACCATCCACCAAATACCTCTGCCCGAAGAAGAAGGCGGCAATCGTTGGAAGCATGAACAGAATCGCCGCAGCCGAGCTCGGCTGCTGCAGCACGACGTTCGGGTTGTCAGGCAGGTGATAGCCAATCGTAGCCAGGGCTGTGGCAAGCGGATAATTCTCGTCCTTCAAAAACATGAAAGGCGTAATGAAGTCGCCCCAGGTCCACTGGAAACACATAATCGCCGCCGTCCAGGTTGCCGGCGTTGCCAAAGGCAGAAAAATAGTCCAGTAAATTCTGAGCGTGGAGCAGCCGTCGATCCGCGCAGCTTCTTCCAGCTCCCTCGGGATCGAGGAAAAGAACTGCCGGTAAAGAAAAATAAAGAACGGCGCCCCGCCAATGCCCCATAGGAGCCATGGATAAAACGTATTATTAAAATCCAGCTTATTGAAGAGAATATAAGTCGGGATTTGGGTCACGATCTGGGGAAGCATCATGGTGGAAGTAATCACCAGAAAGAACAGTTTCTTCCCCGGCGCGTGAAGTCTCGCGAACGCAAACCCGGCCAACGCGCTGGACATTGTCGTCAAAGGCACATAGATGGCGCAAATGATGAACGAGTTTTTCAGAAAGGCAGGAAACTCGATCATGGTCACGGCCAATACGTAGTTATTCCAATCGAAACCAGTCGGCAGTAGGGTCGGCAGGGAACCCAGCGGATTGAGAGAATTGACGACCGTCAGAACGAAAGGATAAGCGAAAATGACCGTAAATAAAGCGATTAGGCCGTACACTGCAATTCGAAGCGGCAGCTTGTTGATTCCAGAGTTAACCATCCCTACACCTCCTGCTCGGTCTCATAATAGACCCAGTAACGGCTTGAATAAAAGACTAATACGGTCAGCAGCAGGATCGCGATAAACAAGACCCACATGAGCGCCAAGCCGTAACCGAACCGTTGAAACGCAAAGATTTGCTGAAAAGCGTGTACCAAATATAAATAATTGGGCTTAATCGGCGCATCCAGAAGCGTTTTGCCTGTCAACAGGATTGGTTGGATATACATTTGAAGCGACGCTATGATGCCCATAATTAAATTTAAGAACAGGATATGGGTCATTAGCGGCAAAGTGACCGCAAAAAATTTGCGGATCGGACTTGCTCCGTCAATCTCGGCCGCCTCATACAAATCGGCGGGAATACCCTTCAAGCCTGCGAGATTGATGAGCAGACTGCTGCCCGCTCCCCATAACAGCATCACGATCAGCGCGGTTGTCGCATAATCGTAGCCGAGCCAGCTGACCTGCGGAAGATGAAGACGGGTGAAAAAAGTATTAAGCAGCCCTTCGCCGGAAAAAATAAATTTCCACATCAATACGGTGGAAACGACCGGCACAACGGAAGGCATATAGAAAGCGGTTCTGTACCAGGAAAGCCCTTTGATCTTCAGGTTTAACAGGATTGCCAGAAGCAGGCCGATGGCGAGACTGAGCGGGACGTTAATCGCCGTAACCAGCAGCGTGCGTCCGAGCGCATACATCGATTCGGAATCCTCAAACACCGTTTTGTAATTGTTCAACCCGACAAATTTCAATTTGTCCATGTTAAAGCCCGTGTAATTCGTAAAACTCAGATATAGGCCGTACAGCAGCGGGAATACCCCAAGGGTGATAAAGATAATAAGCCAGGGCGAAACGAAGGCGTAAAAAGTCCCGTATTGTTTCCATTTTTTTGTTTGCAGCATGATTCGTCACTCCCATAAACGGAAAGGGAGAATGCCTTCTCCCTTTCCCTTCTTTAACTAACAGCTTTTACTGCGTGGCATTCATATTCTCTTGAATAATCAGGTTCATGTTTTTCGTCAGCTCATTCAAGGCGTCATCCAGATCCGCTTTGCCGAAATAAACCGGCGTCACGTATTTGTCCAGAAGGGTTTGGCCGTTAAGCAAGAACGGATTGCTTTCCAAAGGAACGTTCGAGTACTTCAATTCTTCCTGAAGCTGGTTGTACACCCTTTTGTCGAAATCGGTTACCTGCGGCATTAGAGGAATCAGCGATTTAAGCGCCGGTACTCCCCAGCCGCCGGATGCGCGGTTTTTCGCCGGAGTGCCCGCCATAATATATTCGAACACGTTCCAGGCCTGATCCGGATTCTTTGTATTCTTGCTAATGATAAATCCGGTAGCTGCGCCCGTCGGCGACACTCGATCACCATTCTCGGCAATAGGCGCCGCAAGCATGCCGAAATCGTCGAGGTGCGTCTTCATCTTCTCGTCGCCGCGAATCATGCCGGAGAACCAGTAGCCTGCCATGATCATGGCGGCTTTATTGTTCATAAACAAATCTCCGCCCCATGTAGCGGGATCCTGGTTCACGTCGTTTTTACCCAGATTATTCTTGACGGCATCCACCCACATGGAAACAGCTTCCTTCACTTCCGGTTTTGTAAAATCGACTGTTTTCATATCTTCGGAGAAAACCTTGACGCCTTTACTTGCCAGATCGAGCATGATGGACGGAAGGTCCGCTTGCGTTTTCGAACCCAACGCGAGGCCGTATTGCTTCACCTTGCCGTCTTCCGTTAGGGTCAATTTTTTGCCCAGTTCCATCAATTCGTTCCACGTGAGCGGCGTTTTCGAATCCGGAACTTTCACGCCAGCAGCGTCAAACAAGGTTTTGTTGTAGAAGATTGTAAAATCCGGCGACCAATCTTTCGGCATGCCGTATAGAGGTCCTTGTCCTTGAACCTTCCCGTCGAAGCGGAACAGATTCACCGGAGGAAGGAAATCGTCTTCTTTAAGTACTTGGCTCTTCTGCAGATACGGAGTAAGGTCCAAAGCCAGACCCTTGACGACATAAGAGGTCAGGTCGACTGCACCCTGCGCCCGAATCAGGTCCGGCGCATCGTTCGTGGCGATTTGGGCAGCCAGCTTCTGCGGATTGAGCTCTTCAAGTTTAATTTTAATGCCGGGATTATTCGTCTCAAATTCTTTCACTTCGTCATCCGAAACCTCGCCCTTATTCAGCGCGACCCGAATCGTAACCGGCTCATTGGTTTTAGGGGCCGTTGTCGGCTCTTCCGCGGTCTTGCCGCCCTGATTTTCATTGCCATTGCCGGTAGACGCTCCGCATCCGGTTATGAGCACGCATGTTGCAATGATTGCTGCGAGCGATGTCAAAATTCTCTTTTTCATGTTAACCCTCCTGTGTTTGTTTTCTACTTAATCATAACTTGTCCGCGCTGAAACAAGTATTCGACAAAACTACAATAACTATGGCTAGATTACAAACTTACTTGGCCTGCGTACGATCCGCGCCCCGCTGCTTATAATGGGCAATCTTGTGATGGCAATCATGATTAGATTCATACTTAGCCTCATACTTACGCTTATCCTGGCCTTCGCTGTCCCTATCCTATTCATCGTTTTGTATATGAAAAAGCCACAATCGTCCGATCGACTGTGGCTTTAACATTACTTCGTAACATTCATGAACTGCAATTAAGTTATGATAAATCAACGACAACCTTGATAGCCTCTTTGGCTTCGATTGCTGCGTTGAACGCTTCTTGGATATCATCCAGTTTATAGACCTGTGTGACGATATTTGCAATATTAGTTTTTTTATTAGTCAGGTGATCGACTACCTTTGTAATATCTTCATGCGTATAACCGCTTGCACCTTGAATTTGCAGTTCTTTTGACATGATTTGGGATAAACTGACGGGTACTTCATTTTTATAAACCGCAATAATCGAAATTTTCGCTTGAGATTTAACAATTTTCATTACATTTTCGAATAGAACGGGTGCACCGGCCGCATCGATAAAAACATCAACATCCGGGACGGTTTGACCATAAACGTTTACTGCGCCGAAATGCTTTGTTAAACCTTCTGCTAAATCCTCTTTCTTGGTGTTCACTGTAACGGCGCCTAGTTCTGTCGCTTTTTGTAAACGCCAATCTTCAATGTCGACGACACAAACATTCGTAATGCCTTCTGCAATCAAGCTTGCCGTAGCTGAAAGGCCAATCGGACCAGCGCCTAAAACAACGACTTTATCTGCCCGCTGAGGGTTTACACGGAAAGCACCGTGTCGCCCGACACTTAAAGGCTCCATTAAAACAGCTGCTTCTAATGGAATATTTTGATCCATTTCGTATAAGTTATAATTCAATGCCGCATCCTCTATCAGGACATATTGAGAAAAACCTGAGCATTCCAGTGATTTGCGACGCCCTACTCGTTTCGCCGTAATTGGGTTAATGCCAACACGCATTCCGACTTTAATATCAGCAGATATGTCTGCTCCTACCTGGACGACTTCCCCCGACCATTTCATGTCCAAACTCTGCACCCAAACTAATACCCATATTGCCTGCGCCAACTTTCACGATATTAATATCCGTGCCACAAATTCCGCCTCGCAAGTTACGAACTAACACATCTTTACTGCCCACCGCAGGAATTGGTCTTTCTTCTACACGAATTTCATTTTTTCCATAATAAATTGCTGCTTTCATCATATCGGTTCGCTCCTTAGACTAAAGTTTTAAAGCTTTAATTAATAATTGATTCATGTCATCAATTGTTTCTTGAAAATTATGGTAATACCATTCCATGATTACACCTAGAATTGCATTCGCTTGATAAGATATTTCAAAATCGCTTACCTGTCTAATCGTCGCCATAGAATCCAATGACCGTTTCACAAGTTTTTTCATTTGCAAAAAAAACATCTCATAATAAGCAAAATTTGAACCTGTACGGAACATGAAACGATAAAAATCTTGATTATCGTATACATGTTGGAATAGATGAATCATTTGGGGTTCTAAACGATAACGGTCTGTCTTTTGACGATATCTGGAAGTTGCTAATAATGATGACTCTAAATCAACCAATAATTGCTCAACTTTTTCTTCAAACAATTTTGAAATACTTTCATAATGTAAATAAAAGGTTTTTCTCGTAATGCCAGACGCGTTACACAATTCCGTAACCGTAATTTTTTCTAACGGCTTTTCCTTTAATAAAATAATCAATGCATTTTTTAAATTGTTTTTTGTTTTGATTACCCGTAAATCTTGCTCATTCATCACTCGCCCTCCAAAAACAGTTATTCTTATTACACAAGTGTATAATAACTATATTCTATATTTTCTGCAACGTCAATTTTCTCCCACTAGAGGCAGACCAAGCCTAATTCTAAAATTCTGCTCGTCCTTGGTGCTGCTGGCTGCGCTTGATTTCGTACTGCTTCTTCTGCTTCTTCTGCTAACCGGAAAGCTGCAAAAAGGCCAACCAGATTATAATTCCGGCTGACCTTAATGGCATCAATTATGCTTGGGGCGCGATAAACTTACATGTTTTACGGAGTGTCTGAATTATGGATCAAAAAAGACGACGCTCATCCCGTTATTTGGGATGAGAAGTCGTCTTTTTTCGCATATAACAGGCCTGCATGCAGGCCAATCTTGCCATCATCTTCCCTGGTTCCCGACTAATCGAGAATGAGCCCGTACCATTCCCAGTTGATCAAATCATCGGAACGGTAAACTTCCTGCCCTCTCCACTCGTCCACGATTAACCAATTGAAATCCTGCAACTATTCTTTTATAGAACCGAGCAGCACGCCTTTTATAAAAAACTTCTGCGCAAACGGGTACATAATTACCATCGGAATCGACGAGATAACCATCGCCGCCANATTCTTTTATAGAACCGAGCAGCACGCCTTTTATAAAAAACTTCTGCGCAAACGGGTACATAATTACCATCGGAATCGACGAGATAACCATCGCCGCCAACTGAAGGGTTCGGGCTGTAACGGTTCCCGCACCTTGAGCTTTGGAGTAGAGTTCTGCGACTGCGGGATTGTTGGCGTTCACGGTGTTAGCCATCTGCTCAATCGCATCCGTAGACTGAATGAGCTTTAAGATCAAATATTGCAGCGTCTGCAAATCAGCGGATTGGGTGAAATACAGCGTCGCTCCGTAATCGTTCCATACGCTGACTGCCGTAAACACCGAAAGAGCAGCCAAAACCGGCCTCGATAACGGGATAACAATACGGAAGAATATCGTATACTCATTCGCTCCATCAATTTTGGCCGATTCGAACAGAGCTTCGGGAATCGCCTTGAAATTCGCATTGAAAATAATGACGTTCCAAAATCCGCCAAAAAGGGCAGGGATGATGTAAACCCAGTAAGTATCATACAAACCGAGCCAATTCAACAGCATAAACGAAGGAATCAGACCGCCGCTAAAGTACATGCTCGTAAAGCCTATTACCACATACCATTTTTTCCCTTTTAAATAAGAACGGGAAAAGGCGTAAGTAAACATCGCCGTATACAGAATAGAGATAACCGTTACAATCACCGTCCGCGAACCGCTAATCCATGCAGCCTTAAGCATCCCCGGGTCCGACATAACCGTCGCCCAGCTCGCCCATGTAAATTCCCTTGGCCATGCAAATATGGGTCCGCGCACAAGATTGTCGCCTGTATTCAAAGAATTGACGACAGAAAACCAAAACGGATATATCGTCACGATCATAATCATAATCATGATGACGACATTCGTCACATTAAAAACACGTTCTCTCCAGCTCCTGCCTCCGACCATTCCGGACGCCTCCTAAAAGTTATTCTCGCTGCTTCCATAAATCATCTTCTCTGCAAGCGAAAAACTCGCTTCGGAAGCATACGCTCAAGCGTAAACGGCTGTCGCCGTCCTTGGCGGCTAAGCTAACGTTTCGCGTTGAAATATAAGCACAGTATAAAGTGAAACATATACTTTCTTATATTTTAAAACAAACCAGATTTTGTAAGCTTCTTGGATAGATAGTTGGCTCCAAGCAGCAGCGCAAGCGCAAACACCGATTTCATTAACCCGATCGCCGTAGCCGAAGCRAACTGGAACTGCCCAAGACCCGTTCGATACACGTAAGTGTCAATAACTTGACTGGTCGGCAAGTTCAAAGAGTTTTGCAGGACGTAAATCTGCGTAAAGTTATTGTTCAGCATGCCGCTTATTSCGAATATGACCAGAATCATAAMCGTAGGCAAAATGCCGGGCAGCGTGATGTGCAGCATTCGTTTCAAACGGCTCGCACCGTCGATAGCSGCAGCCTCATATAAAGACTGGTCGATGCCTGCCATGGCAGCCAAATACAAGATGGCGCCCCAGCCTATTTCTTTCAACAAATTTGTTCCGATGGCGATGCCCCAGAAATATTTTGGCTCGCCCAAAAACAGAATAGGAAAGCGGCAATTTCAAATTNGCAGCCTCATATAAAGACTGGTCGATGCCTGCCATGGCAGCCAAATACAAGATGGCGCCCCAGCCTATTTCTTTCAACAAATTTGTTCCGATGGCGATGCCCCAGAAATATTTTGGCTCGCCCAAAAACAGAATAGCCTCATCGATCAGGCCCAGTTTCAGGAGTAAAAAATTTACGATGCCGCCATCCGGATTGAGCAGCGTGATGAACAACCCGCCAAAGATAACCCATGAAAGAAAATGCGGCAGGTACGTGACGGTCTGTACAAACGATTTAAACTTGGCATTCTGGATCTCGTTTAACAATAGCGCGAAGATCAGGGTTACCGGGATCCCGACCAGCGACCCAARGAGATTAATGCCTAGCGTATTTCTCACCATGGGCCAAAACTCAAARTGCCGGAAAATCRTCATAAAGTTCTCGAAATTGTTCCATTSACTCGTAAAAATCCCTTTAAAACCAGTGATGGGATCGTAGGCCTTGAATGCCATCAACAGCCCGGACATCGGGATAAAGTCGAATATGACAATCATAATAATTGCTGGCCAAAGCATCGTCATGAGCTCCAACTGGGTTCGAAGATCGTGCCCGAGCCTGAACGNCATCGGGATAAAGTCGAATATGACAATCATAATAATTGCTGGCCAAAGCATCGTCATGAGCTCCAACTGGGTTCGAAGATCGTGCCCGAGCCTGAACGWTTTTTTTCTTTTGATATTTGCTGTCGGGATGCCTCCCTCAATGGCGCTTTTTGCCATCATTCGTCCCTCCCTTGAAAAACAATGAYAATGCCAAAGTGCAGCATGGAATGCACATGCACTTTGGCACTATTCATCACTCAAATCATACKATTAAGAATTAATGCCTTTAACCGTTACGCCCATTTCCTGAGACTTCTTCTGGAGCTCCTCATTCAGCGCCGCATCCAGCTCGTCGACCTTCAATTGTTTCATCTTAGCGACAAACTCGTCATAGAGTTTGTTGAACGCTGCCTCATCCTTCGCCAACACCATCTTGGCAACCTGAGCTTCATAAAATTGCTGGATTTGATCTCTTGCGATTGCATTTTTGCTTCCCGGTGCATAGAAATCGCCAGGCAATTTCAGTACGGAAGCATCATATCGAACGACTTCCGGCGATCTCGCGTAAGCGGTCTTCGCCTCCATTTCAATCAAACCGCCGGCGCCTTCCCTCTTTGTCGGAGCAGGCTGCACGTTTTCAAGGAATGCCATATTGGCGAATTGCCAGAAGATATCCACTGCCGTTTTGCTGCTGTCCTTCTGAGCTTGAATTCCTTCATCCGTTCTTGTAATGAGACCTTTGTCGTCTTTCGTGTAATGAACGCCTTCGATACCAAAGTTACTGAGCGTCATCCCCTCGGCACTGGTCACATAACTAAGCCATTTCGCCAATTTTTCCGGTTCCTTCGTCGATTTGGAAATGTGCGTTTGCATCCAGCCACGATCTGGTTCAGAATAGAACGGGAACACCGGCTTTGTGCCTTCACTCGACAAGATCGCGCCGGGCGAAACCCAGAAATCAACCGTATCAAATTTGCCTTTGGGCGTCCCTCCGATTAACATGAACACACGTTTGGACAAGACGTTCGCTTCGATCGCCGCATCATCCGTTGTCATCTGGCCGGGATCGAAGTACCCGCCTTGGGCCGCCTTAAACAGGAATTGAATGGCATGCTTGTTTTCCGGAGACATGTAGATATGTCTAAATTTACCGTCCTTGTCAATCGGCATCGCTCCAAAAGATCTGTGCAGGAATTGGAGCGTTTCGCCATGGTAGTTTTTGCCGTGAATCTGAAGCGGAATGACAGGCTGGCCGTCAACCGTCAGTTTCATGTCCTTTACCTTCTTAAGAGCCGCGAGCACGCCATCCTCGGTTTTCAGATCGGAAAGGGCAATGCCGGCCTCTTTCAAAATATTCGCGTTGACTATAACACCTTTATTTTCAGCATACTTCGCCACATCCGCAAAATAATCGCTTGACGGCGGATATACCTCTCTCGCATCACCGCTGGTCATGTGGCTTCCGATCGCGTACCAGCCGCCATAATGTTTGATCATTTGCTGCTTTACATCTTCAGGATAATCTTTGAGCAAATGGGATTCCGGATCGTATTTCGTAAGGAATTCTTCCAATTCCCAAACCTTGCCGGCTTCAACCAGCTTCTTTCCCATATCCGGGCCTACCGTAGTAATGACATCCGGGAATGAGTCCGACGATGAAACCGTCATCAGATTCAATTTCGTATCGCCGTCCTGTGCCGGAATGTTGTAAGTAAAGGTGAGCCCCGTCTTTTTCGTCTGTTCCCCCATTACGGTGCCAGGCTCCGTGGTCCATTGCGGCGGGTTCCAGCCTCCAACTGTAGAGAACCAAGTAAGATCCACCGGCGCCGCAGTCGTCTCGGTTTTCGCCGGCTCTGCCGGTTCGGTAGCGTTTCCGCTTCCCGATTTGTTGGCGCTGCAGCCTGACAACGCAATCGTTGCGGCCAACGCCAGAATTGTAAACCCTTTCATTTTCATATTAATCATCCCCCTGCATATATTGTTTACTGCTTCTTTAGCATAACTGCATACGTACAGACAGCCTATGTTTCCATTTTAATCTTTTTGTGCTTTTCGATAATTTTGGACAAGGCTACAATTTACGAAATTTACCCGGTGTTATTCCGAAATACTTTTTGAAAATTTTGTTGAAATGAAAATAATCCCGGTACCCTACCCGCTCCACGATCTCTTGAATGGATAACGAAGTATCCTGCAGCAATTCTTTAGCCAGATTCAACCTTTTGTTCATCACATACTCCATATACGTTTTTCCCGTTTCCTTCTTCATAAGAGCGCTCACATATCCGACGGTGATATGGAACTTCTTTGACAAATCAACGAGCATAATATCCTCCGTAAAGTTGGCATCGATATATTCGATGATTTTCTTTACCATCTCATTGGAAATGTGCAGCTCTTCGCCGGTTTGCTGCCGGAAAATGGCCTTCAGCTTTCCGAACAACTCCTCGACCAAGCGGTACTGGCGAAACAATTGATCGTAGTTCATATATTCGATTTCATAATCTGCGTCGGTACTGCTGTAATATTTGTATGAGAGCAAAACGATTTGATTGTACAGCGCGCATAATTGGTCGATCTGCATGGACCGCTCTTTGCATTCGGTGCATAGCTCATCCAGCAATCTGTTCACTTGCTCCGGCTTTTGCTCCTTTACGGCCACTTCGATTTGCAGAATCGTTCCCATCCATGCCAAGGGATGATCGGCTGCCTGTTTATATTCGATGATCCGGCTTTCGAGCCGGGTGAAGAAGCTGCAAAGGGCAATATCCGATTCCTGATAGAGCTTGGCGACAGGCGTAGAATAGACACCGATTCCGCTGATCCCGATACACCGGGCGTCGGACAAATGATCTGAAATAAAATCAAGTAAACCGGTCGGATACTTCAATTCGTCATAATTGATCAGGAAGGAGACTTTATTCTGTCCCGTACGAAACCGCAAATAACGGATCCCGGAGAACGCCGGCTGCGTCTCGCCCGCATCGGGAAACGATGAATCCTGGTACAGACAGCTTATGAACCGGAAGTGGGGATAATCGCAATCAATTCCCCGGCTGGACAAGAAGTTCTGCAGCTTCATATTCTCATCGTACTCGAATATTTCGAAAAGATCGTCCAGCAGCAGTTCCAGTCCTTTTTGCACCTTCTGCTTCTCCTCAAGCGTCGCTTTCAACCGTTCCAACGCATCGGTCAGCTTGTCCTTATCGACCTGCTTGAGCAAGTAATCGAAGGCACCGAACCGCAGCGCTTTCTGGGCATATTCAAACTCCGAATATCCACTGATCATAATCACGTTGCTCCTCAACTCGTGGAAACGGATTTGCTCCAGAAGCTCAATCCCGTTCAAACCGGGCATGCGGATATCCGAAATGACGACATCCGGCTTCTTCTCCAGAATGATCTCCAGAGCCGACAGTCCGTTGTGCGCCTCTCCGATAACGGTAAAGCCGAGCCTTTCCCATTCGATCATTTCTCTAATCCTGTACACAACCCATGGCTCATCGTCTGCGATCAATACCGTAAACATGTTATTCAACCTCCAATGGTTCCGCATGGTCTTGTAAGGGGAAAGTGATTATAACGGTAGTTCCGGTACCGCGTTTGCTATAGATGGACATGTCGGCCTTGTCTCCGTATAAAAGCTTGATTCTCCGGTTAATATTGGGTAAACCGATTCCTTTCGTTGCTTCCCTCGCCATCCAGCCTTGGCTTTCAAACTGCCTAAGCCGGGCGACCAACTCTTTCAATTGGGTTTCTTCCATCCCGTATCCGTTATCCTGTACGATGTATTGAACCTGGTTCTGCTCCGTCATCTTCACTTCCACTCGAACGACGCCGCTGTCGATCTTCATCTCCAATCCGTGAAACACGGCATTTTCCACCATCGGCTGAAGAAGCATTTTAATTGTTTTCTGCTTCAACAAACGTTCATCCGCATCGACGACGACCCGGATTTTCCCCATGAAGCGGTATTCGATGATTTTCGCGTATTCCTTAATATGTGATATTTCATCCTGAATCGTGCTGAAATCGCCTCCTTTGACCGAATACCTGAACATATTGGATAAGGAGGCGGAGATATTGCCTATATCCTGTGCCTTATAAAAGATCGCCATGGCGCTAATGCATTCGAGCGTATTGTAAAGAAAGTGGGGGTTAATCTGATTGCGGAACGCCGAAATTTCCATCTGATTTTTCATAATTTCGATTTCGTACTTTTGCTTGATTAAGCTGTCGATCTCGTCCAGCATTTTATTCAGGTTGGCAGCGAGTACGCCAATTTCGTTATGATAGACCACTGGAAAGCGGCTTTCTCCCCCCGTCTTCGGATAGGACTTCATAAAATCCATCAGCGCTTTAATCGGTCGTAAGATACGGGTGAAAAAAATGATCAGGAAGAGACCGAGCAAACAAAACATGACCGCATATGTCGTTATGTTCAGCCTTTGTACGATATTCAATTCCTGCAGCAGCTCGTTCTTCGGTATGACGCTGATCAGCTCCCACCCGGTCCGGGACAGCGTACTCGTCTGCATGATATATCGATTGTCGTTCTTCAACTCCTCAAATTGAAACGTATCGATGCTGGGCGTATTTCCTTCGCTGGCCATAATCTCTTTGTTTTGATCAAGGAGGAATAGCCGGGAATTGGGTGTCATTTTTGCGCTCTTCAATATATTGCGGAAATTGCGGACATCCATTAAAAACACGCTATATCCCATGTATTCTTTGACCGGTGTGCTTTCCAAATTATAAATCGGAACGGAGATGGAATAGTTTGGCATGATTCCATCCGTATTCGGATTCGTCAATAAACCGGAATATTCGATCCTTGGAGGCGGCAGTCGGACGGTTTCGCCGATCCCGATACCCGAATCGGCGATCATCTTTCCTTCCGGGTTGTAAAGCTGGATGCCCCGGATATTCGCTTTCAATGCGGTGGTATTGGAGAAAACCGATTCGATCTCGTTGTACATGAGAATTCTGGACAAAAAGTCCTCCAAGTCCAAGTAGGTTTGCACCGTCGGACTATACAGCATTGAACCCGAGATTCTCTCCATGTCCGCATAAAAGCTTTCCATATTTTCTTCAACCTGATTCAATAATTTTGCGGCAGAGTCCGTTACCTTGCTCTCGACAATACGTTTGGCAACCATGTTCGAGATGACAAATGAGATCAGGAGGATAATCAACATCATCAAAATCAAATAAAGGATTTGCCTGGTAAGGCTGAGGTTACGAAAGTGTCCCATCATGCTTATCAATTCCTCTTAACCTGATCTTGCACGTAGCCATCGATCAGAGCCTGCTTCTCCGCATCCGTCAGATCCGGCGCCAACATATTATCCGGATTCTGATCGGGCTTGAATTTAAAGCCCTGCTTTTCCCCATCAGCTACGCGAAGATTCGACACCCGGGCTGTTTCGCCCATGAAACCGGTGATCACGCTCGTAAAGGCGCCCTTTAAATTGTGAGCGCTTTCAGAATCGGCATTGCCGAAATCAAGTTTGTCCAAATAACCGTTAGCAGGTTCAGGTTGCGTACCTTCATTAGCCGCGAATACACGATCGTTCGCCGCGGGGACGAACAATTGCAACAGCATTACTGCTGACAGACAGACGGCCAGGGCGCCCACCATCCAGGTTGTTTTCTTTATAAATAAATACATAATGACGATCCTCCTTAATTATTAAGCTGCTCATTCATGATTTTTCTCTTCCATACTTCATAAGATCCCTAGTTACATGCCGGGTTCCTGTGCAAGGAACCCGGCTACTATAACTTGGCGGCAGTTCTTACTTGCTATTGTCAATCGCCTTTTGAATATTCTCCAAATACAGGTCGAGCTTCAGACTGTTAAGTCCCGAGACATACGCATCCCAATCTGAGGATAGCTTTTTATTGCCCATAATGAACTTTATTGCATTATCATCGATATATTTCTTGATATTCGGTGACTGAAACTCACTTTTTCGATAACTCTGATACGCTACGACATCCCAGCTTTACATGAAACATAAGGAGATTATATTGATGTAACGAAGCTAATTGATATAATGCATCACGCAATTTTTCAATATCATTCTTACCCAGTTCCCCTCCCCCTTTCCGACCGACCGGAGATAGAATATTATATTTTTCCGATAAGATACGCTTGTTTTCCGTCCCGTAGAAATACCGGCATCGTGCTTAGAGGAGCTTCAACAAGAATAGCTTGTCCGCCTTCAAAGACACTTCCCGTACGCGCATCCGTCCATGTTGAACCTCCAGGCAAATATACCTCTCTTGATACGGCGCCTTCATAAAGAATAGGAGCCACCAACAGATCTGGACCATACAGGTATTCGTCCTTGATATCCCAGACCTTATCGTCATTCTGGAATTCATAGAAGAGCGGCCTCATCACCGGCGCGCCTTTCTCATGGGCTTCTTTCATCAGCTCACGGGTATAGTCTCTTAAAGCTTCCCGCAATTCCATATATTTAACCAATATCTCGTAAGCCTCGTCCCCAAAGCTCCATACCTCGTTGTTTCCGCCGGTACTTAATGCTTTGCTGCCGTCTTTTCTGAATACTTCCTTGCCTCCCCTGCGATCGCCGTGCAATCTCATAACAGGGCAGAAAGCCCCCCATTGGAACCATCTGATTAATAATTCACGGAATTTGGGATCGTCCGGGTTACCTCCTGCAAAGCCTCCGATATCCGTCGTCCACCAAGGGATCCCCGCCATTCCCATATGAAGGCCTGCAACGATTTGTTTTCTGAAATCTTCAAATGAAGAATGAATATCTCCCGACCACACTAATGCGCCATATCGTTGGCTGCCTGCCCAAGCGCAGCGAACCGTGTTTACGATTTTGTCCTGTCCTTCCGCCTGCATTCCGTCATAAAAGGTTTTGGAATAGCGCTGCGGATATATATTTCCGATTTGAACATTAGGTCCCATAGCGTAGCGATAATTATCGAAGTCATATACATCGTATTCAGGTTCTGCTTCATCCAGCCAGAAGATGTTGATTCCATAATCATAATAATTCTTCTTGCATTTTGACCATACATACTCCCTGGCTTTAGGGTTTGTAGCATCAAAATAAATACTGGAAGGGAACCAATCCATCATGGCAACTTGGACTCCCCTTTCAGCTTTAATCAAATAACCCTTTTGGCGCATTTCTTCAAAATTTTCGCTATAGCGGTCAACCTGCGGCCAAACCGAAACCATCAATTCGATTCCCATGGATTTCAGCTCATCCACCATTGCCTTCGGGTCAGGGAAAAATTCTTCCTCAAATCTAAAGTCCCCCTGTTTGGGCCAGTGGAAAAAGTCAACTACGATTACATCGATCGGCAGCTTTCTTCGCTTATATTCCCTTGCAACCTCGAGCAGCTGTTCCTGATTATAATATCTTAATTTGCACTGCCAGAAGCCAAGTCCATATTCAGGCATCATGGGAACGGTACCAACCGCTTTTCCGTACGCGGCTTCTATTTCTGCCGGTGAATCGCCTGCTGTTATCCAATAATCCAGCTGTTTTGTGCTTTCTGCAACCCATTCCGTTCTATTATTCGCGAAGTTAACTTTTCCGATCGCCGGATTATGCCATAAGAAGCCATACCCTTTGCTGGAATACAAAAACGGGACGCTGGCTTGGGAATTGCGATGAGCCAATTCAAGCGTGGAGCCTTTCAAATCAAAGGTTTCTTGCTGGTATTGACCCATTCCGTAGATTCGTTCACCATCATTTCCGGCAAAAGAAACCGTTAATTGATGATCCCCTCCGATAATTGGCTTGAATGCTCTTGACCGAAGCTTCAAAGCTCCGCCGCTGCCTATTTCTTGAAGCAATAATTCTCCTTTATCATTGTAAAAGGAAATTCGTCCCGGAGTATCCCACCACGAATGTCTGACCACCGCCTTTATCTTACCGTTTTGAATGGTAGCGGTTTGAGCTTCATGATCGATCTCTATCGCAGCTTCCGCATCGCCATTAACAGGCAGTAAGGCATAGTCCGTATCCAGTATTTCACCCATCATTCGGGAGCGGATACGTAAACTATTTTCACCCCATCCTTCAATTTGCAAGCTTTCTCCGTTATTCTCAAAGATCAGCTTCCCATGTTCGACAGTAAAAAAATTCATGAATATCCCCTTCCGCAAAAGCGTTAAAGTCCAATTGTATTGCTTATTAAATTCCGCGCTTCATTCTCGAAGCAAGAGGAACTTGTCCATTGGGGAGACAGGAATGATGAACGGATTTCCCTCAAACGGTCAATAAGACGTAACGCTTTCCGCTTTCTACATGGAACCCGATCCATCCATTCGCATCTTGAACATATTGAACCTCTTTGCCATCCTGGGTAATCCTGACCTTCCGCTTGGCAAGAACTTGGCAAGACTGCGTTATGGAAACTTCGATTTCCGCCTTTGACAACGCGCCGTTGTTCCATTCCAAATCGACTTCATAGCCCCCTCGGCCCCGCAATCCTTTGACAAACCCGTCTCTCCAGGAATCAGGCAACGCCGGCAGGAGTTCCAAATATCCTTGATGCGATTGCAGCAGCATCTCCGCAATTCCCGCTGTAGCTGCGAAGTTGCCGTCGATCTGGAATGGAGGATGCGCACCGAACAGATTGGCATATACGCCGCCTCTGTGAGCATTCATCGGTTCGTCACCCTTAACGAGTGTCAACATATTCGAGACTAAACGCTCTGCACGGTTGCCGTCTTTGAATCTTGCCCATAAGCCGACTTTCCAGCCAAGGCTCCATCCTGTACCCTCGTCTCCTCTAATTTCAAGCGATTTTTTCGCCGCTTGGAACAGATCGGGAGCAGACCGCTCAGTAATGAGCCGTCCCGGATAAACCCCGACAAGATGAGAGACGTGACGATGCTGAACATCCTCATCTTCGAAATCCTCGAACCATTCTTGCAACTGACCGTACTTGCCGATTTGGAGAGGCAACAGCCTTTGCTTCCTCTCTGCCAGCGTCATAGCAAAATCTTCATCGACCTTCAGCCATTCCGCCGCTTTGATGCAGTTGTCGAATAATTCGCCGATCAGTGAGAGGTCCATGGTCGTCGCCGCGCTTACGGCTCGATGCTTATCGCCAACCCGGAATTTATGCTCGGGAGAGGTTGAAGGCGAAGTAATAAAATAACCATCTTGATCTTCAATGAGCCAGTCCAAGCAGAATAACGCCGCTTCCTTCATGATCGGGTAAGCTGTATGCCGCAAATAAGCTTCGTCCCCGCTGAACGCGTAATGCTCCCACAGATGCTGAGTCAACCATACGCCGCCCATCGGCCAGAACGCCCAAACAGGGTCTCCATCCCCGAAATCGCCTACTGGCGCCGTTTGTCCCCACAAATCCGAATTATGGTGCGCAACCCATCCCCGTGCGCCATAGTTCGTTTCCGCCGTCTTCTTGCCGTTAACGGCCAGTCTGCCGATGAAATCGATCAGCGGCTCGTGCAGCTCCGCCATATTGCACGTTTCCGCAGGCCAATAATTCATTTCCGCGTTAATATTTAGCGTGTAGTTACTGCTCCATGGCGCCCTCGTCTCTTCATTCCATATGCCTTGAAGATTGGCCGGATTTGTTCCCGGGCGCGAACTGGCCATCAACAAGTAACGTCCATAATGGAACAATAGCTCAACCAGGCCTGGATCGCTGCTGCCGTATTCGGCAATGCGCCGATCCGTAGGCATATCTGCGGGAGCCTTGCTTTCGCCCAGATGCAGGGCAACCCTTCCGAACAACTTGCCATGATCGTCCACATGACGGTTTCGAATATCCGTATATTCCTTCTCGCATATAGTCTGGATCGCTACTGCGGTTAATTGTCCCGGATCGCGTTCTAAGTTGCT
This sequence comes from Paenibacillus sp. Soil522, assembly GCF_001428245.1. Classification (GTDB taxonomy): domain Bacteria; phylum Bacillota; class Bacilli; order Paenibacillales; family Paenibacillaceae; genus Pristimantibacillus. Next base: position 93,193 of record NZ_LMRV01000033.1, on the reverse strand, counting down.
CGCGCCGAGCCCCATGTCAAAGCTGGTAGCCGCGCTGAAGTACAAGGTTGCGACAGTAGCCCCGATGACATGCAAGCCATCCGCATCGACTCTCATCGTTCCGTCTTCATGCGCGACAGCCAAGCGTCCATGGAATTTCATGCCATTAGACGTATTGGAATCGCCGTAACGCACGGGATCTTCCGCATCGCGGTAATTGGGCTCGACGTGCTCCGGAGCTGCGCCGGAAATCGTAAAGTGACCGCCATCCGCTTTCGATGTATATCGGAGCGGACTGTCCAGCTTGGCCCGAAAGCTTAGGAAACCCTCCTTGCCCGCCGTTAATCGCACGACAATCGCCTGATCGGGATGCGTGGCGAATATTTCACGGGAAAATTGAACACCGCCGACGTTATAGGCTACCGTCGCAATGCCGGTAGAGAGATCAAGCTTTCGGCTATACCCCCGGCGGCTTAGCTGACCGTGATCCATCACAATATTCAAATCGCCGAAAGGCAAATAGGATTGCGTATAAGGTCCCATCATTTCCTTGCAGAGCCGATCCGCTTCCTCGTATTTCTCTTGCGCGATAAGCTCCCGCACATTCGGCAGCGCCGCTTTCGCCCCCGGATTATTCCAATCCCGGGGGTAACCTGACCATAGCGTATCTTCATTTAAAGCGATCCGTTCTTTCTCAATACCCCCGAAGACCATCGCGCCAAGCCTGCCGTTGCCGACGGGAAGCGCTTCTACCCAATAGACGGCTGGGGAATGAAACTGAATATGCATATGGATTTCATGTCCTCCCTTTTAATATGAATGCATTTCTATCAATCTTCCGCTCTAAGATTCAACTCAAACTCCTTGTCGCGGTCACAGCACAGAACACCATCCACAACTTCCAGCTTGGCCACCTGAATGGACGAACGGCGCATTTCATAGCCCGAATCTTCGTTATGCCCAATAACACGGCTAGGATGAGTGAAATAAAAGATATATCCCTCTTCCCCTTGTACGACCACATCTGCGTGCAGGCCGATCGTCCCGTCATCCTCACGTTTGCCAGGTTGGTCGAGAATGAGGCCGTTTCGTTCCCAGGTCTTAAGATCATCGGAGCGGTACACGCCCTGCCCGCGCCACTCGTCTGCGATCATCCAGTAATAGCCGCCCAGGCGGAACACGTTCGGTCCTTCGTGGCCTCTTTCGGTTATCACCGGACCAATCGGCTGCCAATCATACAGATCCTTGCTCTCGGCAGCGTAGGTATGATTCCGCTGCTTAAACCACATTCGAAACATGCCGTTTGGCAGTTGGTAAACACAGGCATCAATCACGTTCTCCTCACTAATTCCAAGCGTGGACTGGAACTCCCAACGAATAAGGTCGGGGCTTGTATAATGCCTGATACGAGCCTTGCCCGTCCAATCTTCCGGTACGCCGTGGACGTAAGTGACATACATATGGTACAGCCCATCATGCCAAATGATTTCTGGCGCCCAGAACGTATTTCTGCCCCATTCTGTTTCGAGACCTTCCAGGGTTCCCCGGTATAACCAGGTTGATCCGCCATCCGATGAAGAAGCAACACCGAGATCGGTGCCATGCACCCATCCGAATTTCGGACCCTCCTGCGTTGCGCGGCGGTTCGTATAAATCATCCACCATTCCTTGACCTGCCGATTCCAAATAACTACAGGATCTGCCGCACCGTCATAGATGGGATCCCTAAACAATGGCGATTTCATTCATTCTCCACTCCTCGCGACCTCATAACAAAATTGGTCTATATCGACATAACCCTGTTCACGCTCGCAGTTATAGCTATATAACCCGATCCGATCGCCCCTGTAATTCCCCCATCCCAGCTGATAGGCGTCTCCAAAGCCCGTAAAATGTACCCCATCGACGCTATATTCGAAACGGTTGATCCCGTCTATGTTCCACACAGACCTTAACCAAAGGGTGGAACCCGTTAATTCCGGACCCCATTCTACGGTACCCGAATTGTTAAACTTCAGAACCTTTGTCCCATTCTGTTGTTGAACGCCAATCGTGCAATAGGTTTGCGCAAAATGGCAAAGCCCCGCTTCTTGCCCGTCCGCCATGCCGTTGATTTCTATTGTTACGGTTGCCGCGTTGTGAACGGTTCTAAACGCTCTTTGTGTAATGATGTTGCATACGGTGAAAAAGTTGTCCTTGTCAATGGGTTGGCATGCGTGCAGACGCAAATAGCCGGGCCGGGCCGATAACGACCATTTGTCGGCTCTTGGCTGATGGTTCCATTCCCAATGCGGCTCAAGCACCGCTCGGTCAAAATCGTCATTCGTTGCAAGAACCGTCGCGGGATGTCCGTTGATGGGCTTCCTGCCTCCCCATACCATCTCCCCGATTCCGTCGCCGTCCGTATCGTTGCCGATGATCGGCCATCCGTCAACCCATGTTACGGGCAGCAAATGAAGCGTTCTCCCTTCGTAATACCCGCCCGTTCCTTGATGACTAATGAAATACCAATCCCCGGAAACGGTCTGGACAAGTCCGCCTTGATTCGGCTCCCGGTCTACATCCATGCCGTGCGTATGGATAATTTCCTTTTCCTCATAGGGCCCATAAATATGTTCGGACCTTAACATCATGACGACTCTGACTTCAACGCCTTCCTTACAGCGAACCTCGCTGTGGAAAAAATAGTAGGTTCCATTTATTTTGTAGAGCTTATTGGCTTCTCTCCCTTTGTATTGATGGATAATCGTATCGCTGTCATGCAACAGCTCTTTGCCGTCTTCACTAAGTTTAATTAAATGGATATTATAGTTATCGGCAAAATTAGTGGCAACTAGGTAGCCTTGTCCGTCATCATCCCAGAATGGACAGCAATCGTCCCAGCCGGTGACCTCCCAAACCCGATGAAGCGGCTCCCAAGGTCCAGCCGGATCGGAAGCCGTGCTCATAAACAATCCTTCATCGGGCGTGAAAAAGTACACCCAATATTTATCATTGTGGAATCGGATCGCGCCCGCCCAGACACCTCTGCCATAACGGTTCATTCGATTGTAATTGTATTCCGGGCCGATGCTTGTCAAATCATTCACAACATGCCCGATCATGCTCCAATTCACAAGATCCTTGGAATGCAGCACCGCCATCCCCGGAGAGCAATGCAAAGTAGAGGAGATACCGTAATAATCATCCCCGACTCGAATGACATCCGGATCGCTATAATCTCCGGGCAAGACAGGATTGACATAGGTGCCGTCCCCCTGATCTCCCCAGGATCCCTTCTGTGATAATAGATAGGAATTATCCTCCATAACACCGTAATCCTTTCCATTCTAAATTTGGCTTTTTTAACAAGCACGATGCTCCAGCGCCGAACGAATGACGGAAAGTCCGGAACACGCCATGCATGTTCCGGACTTCCGCTGATTCATTCAATGACTCAGCAATCTACTCGTTCATTACAGCCGCTACTTCCTGAGCGGTTAAAGCGGTCTTGCCCATGGCCAGATTCCATTGTTCTCCCAGTACCTTGAAATCGTAGAAGCTGCCGGGCTCTGTGCAAGGAGCCCGGCAGCTATAACTTGGCGGCAATTCTTACTTGCTATTGTCAATCGCCTTCTGAATATTACTTAATGCCTTTCTTGGCTGCCTCTTCGTTAACTTCTTTGATCGCCTCCGGAACGCCTTTGGCGTCGTATCCCTTAACGATTTCTTTCCACTGGGCGATCGGATCTCCTTTGCCCAAAACGACTTTAACGATGTCATCCATAATATTTGAGTCCACAGTCAATAACTTATTTTTCGCTGGAGTCGAAATCGCATCGAATTCAAAGTTGACAGGCATCGGCGTATCTTCTTGTTTGAATCGATTGAAGGTATCAATCTGCAGCTTCATTAGTGCGGCAGTTTCAGGGTCGGAGCTCACCACTTTTTTGCCCTTATACAGGAGGGGATCCCATGCGGCAAGCCAAACCAGTTTGAACGTGATCGGATATTTGTCGGCAAGCGTTTCATCTTGTTTAAGCAGGGAAACATATTGTCCATTTTCCACTTTGTAATCGACATTCTCGATTCCATTAATGCCCAGGACTCTGTATTCATCAGACAGCATGTAATCCATCACTTGTAGCGCCCGTTTGAATTTTTCATCGCTGAGCGTACCTGGGAAAAACGTATTGGACCAGAAAGGAGCGCCAGCCATCGTATAGCGTTTGCCGTCAGCTGCAGGCCAAATATTCAGATATCCGATTGCTTTGGAAGCGCTGACGCCTGGATTCGCTTTTTTGAATGTGGCTACTTGATCGTCAGTCACGCCTTCCATGCCGTAAAGCGCAAAGCTTTGTCCGGACAAAAACTTGTTCGTGCCGTCGGCATCTTTCTGAATCGCAAAGTCCTTGTCAAGAACACCATCCGTATACAGCGTACGAAGCTGCTGGATTCCGGTATAGGCTCTCTCCGACGTAAAGGCCGGAATCCACTTGCCGTTCTCTTGAGTCCAGTTACGGGTGGCCACCATTTCAGGGAAGCTTCCCAGGAATTGCGTTAACAGGTAACCTTTGTTGTTAACCGTCAAGCCGGCGATTCCAGGATGCTGCTTCATGACGGCTTTGGTCATGGCCAGGAATTCCTCAAAGCTTTGCGGCTCCTTTGTAAATCCGGCTTGCTCCGCCCAATCCATCCGATAACGGATTGGTCTGCCCAACCTGGCGTCGCCGATATCCTCGCTACCAAAACGCGGAATCGAATAAAATTTCCCATCCACCTTGAGCGGCTTCACAGACTCATCGGACATAAATTTTTGCAAATTCGGATATGGGCTCAAATCGTCAGGGAGCGGCTTGAGAACGCCTTGCTTGGCCCAGGTTTGGTACACCCCCATATCAATCTCGTTGGCGAACATATCGGGAAGCTGCTTGGACGCTGCCCATACTTTTGCTTTCTCCTGCCAGTCGTTCCATGTAATCTGAACCGGTTTGATCGTGATGTTGAACTTCTCGGCCAAGTCGTTGTAAACCGTATCATTCTTTGCATTCGGAGCGTCAAATCCCGCCTGGATGTCCCATACGGCAACGCTCAGCTCTATTGGCTTGCTCAAATCGTCCGCGCTTTGTGTCGTGTTAGCCGCTTGGCCCGGGGATGTATTTGGAGACTGTTCCTCCCCTTTTCCACAGCCAGTTAACACTGTCATTACGGCAAGAAGCAGCGCCACCCCAACCTTTACTCTTTGTTTCAACTTCATCTGAAAACCCTCCTTTATGTTTTTAAAACCTGAATATCTATAACAACGGCCGAAGCCATTATTATCATTCCTTTACGGAACCGATCATGATTCCCGCATTAAAATATTTCTGCAAGAAGGGATAAATCATCAGGATCGGAACGGCGGAGACGATGATCATCGCCGACTTTACCGATTCAGAATACACGTTTCGAGTTTGTGCGGCATACTGTGCGCCCATCGAATTATTCATTACCTGACTCAGATTAGTGATAGCATCTCTTAGCACAAGCTGCATCGGGTGCAGGTTGATATCGTTAATAAACAGCATCGGCAGAAACCATTCATTCCATCGGTCAACCGCATAAAACAATGACATGGTCGCCATAATAGGCAGAGAAACAGGTACAATAATACGAATGAGTATAATCAAATCATTAGCCCCGTCGATTTTTGCCGATTCCTCAAGAGAAGGATTGACGGACCCGAAGAAGTTTCTCATCAGGATCAAGTTAAATGCGTTTACAGCCACAGGCAAAATCATGACAAGTAAACTATTCTGCAGGTGAAGTCCCTGAATCGTCAAATAAAAGGGAATAAGGCCGCCTGAAAAAAACATCGTCAAGATGATGCCAAGAAAGATGATATTGCGCCCGGGCATCGAGCTCTTGGATAACGCATAAGCTCCTGCCGTCGTGACCGCCAGACTGACCAATGTGCCCGATACGGTCACGATAACCGATATCAACAAGCCATTGACGACCCGCCCTTGATGAAAGATATACTGATACGAAGAAAAATCAATCGATCGGGGCCAAATCATAACTCCCCCCGCCCTCATGTCCGATATGGTGGACAAGGATTGAACAAGCGTTTGATAAAACGGGAATGCAGTCGCAATCGCGCCGAGCCCCAAGATGAGGGTGATAAGTGCATTAGATACCGAAAACCGCTTCAATAGAGGCCCTCCTCCTTAAAAACACGTTTCACAACAAAGTTTGCCCCGAACAAGAGCAAGCAACCGATGACCGATTTCAGCAAACCGACCGTTGTTGAGTAGCCAAACCCCGTAGCATCCACAAATGCGCTGCGGTACACGAACGTATCGAGGATATCGGCACGTTCATAAACGGCAGGGTTATACAAATTGAAGATTTGGTCGAATCCGCCGTTCAATATGCCGCCGACTGCCAATATAAGCATAATCGCGGCCGTATTGCGAAGTACCGGCCATGTAATGGCTTTCAATTGCTGGTAACGGTTAGCGCCGTCAATGTCCGCCGCCTCGTAAAGCTCGGGGTTGATGCCCGCGATGGCCGCCAGATAAATAATGGATGACCAGCCTGCTTCTTTCCAAATATTCGACGTGAAAAGCAAGCCCAGAAAACTCCCGTTGTGTAACAGTATCGAATTTTTCTCGAATCCGAATAGCGCCAGAATTTGATTGAGCACACCTTGATCGTTCAGAATATTCGTGATGATTCCGCTTAACACGACCCAGCTGATGAAATGCGGAAACGTAAATACGGTTTGAAAGATCCGCTTTAGTCTTCCGAATCTCATTTCATTCAATAGGATCGCCAGCAGAATCGGAATCGGGAATTCGATAATCAAACGCCCGAAGCTGATGAGCAAGGTGTTATTAAACGCATGCTTAAAGTTCGGATCGCTCAGCACATCACGAAAGTTTTGAAAGTTGTTCCAGGGACTATCCATAATCCCCAGCATGTAATTGAAATCCTTAAAAGCAAGGACCACGCCGTACATAGGCACGTATGCGAAGATCAGAAAAAACAACACGACTGGCAATATCATCAAATAGAAGTACTTATGCTTGACTACTTCCCGCCACTTGCGACGGTTGGCTTCTAATCCCGACTGCCTCCTGTACTTGATATGACTTACTGAATTTTGCATTATCCCTCTCGCCTCCAATTCTTCTCTATGAGGAAAATTATAAAGCAAGCGCTTTCTTAAAGGTATGTCGCTGGATTAGAGCTTTATTTTGTATTCTAAAATAATTCCATGTCGAATATGGTATGAAATTGTCGAGAAAACTAACTAAAGGACAAGTTTTCGATAAGGAGTACAAAAAACGGGCCCCTTTTCAAAAAGGAGCCGGATTGGAGTTATTCTGATTTTGATCGTAGCGATACCCTCGTGGCGGAACGCCCATTATTTTTTTGAACATTTTACTGAAATAAAAATAATCCTTATACCCTACATGATCCGCGATCTCATTGATCGGGATGGAGGTCGTCCGGAGCAGCTCCGAAGCTCGGTTTATTCTAAGACCGGTTAAGTATTCGGTAAAGGTTTTGTCCAGTTCTTTACGGAACAATTGCGAGATGTAATTCGGATTTAAGTTAAATTGTTTGCTTAAGCCCAGTATTGTAATGTCCTCGCCGAAGTGCTCGTTGATGTATTCCAGCATGACAGAGAATGTACTGCTGCGTCCAGGTTGTACGGAAACCTGCTGATGATCGATCTGGCCCTTCTCTTCCTGGAACAATCGCTTTAAATCATCGATCATATCCTGAACATCTTCAAACTGCTCTGCCAATTGTTCAAAAGAATAAAGATATAACTCGTCCGATTCCCTGCCCTTTCGGCTTAACTGCGAAATGCAATCGTTATACAACAACAGGGCATGCCGGATATTCAGATGGCCGCTCCGAAACATGGCCTGCAAGGAATCAAGCTGCGCAATAAACGCCTGGTCATCTCCTTCTGCCAGCATGGCAAATGCCGATTTCATGTCATTCGTTTGCCATGACTCTTCCCAGGTGAAAATTTCGGCTAGAGTGAAATATTGATAAGCCTGTAGTTCTGCATTCTGGATGGCCTGCGCAAATCCCGCCGGATCGATACCCCGTTTGCTGAAACCGATTCCTTTCAAGAATTGACGGTCTTCAGAATCAAAGCTGGCCATTAACTCATCCGCATCTCTGTCAGCCATCACGTATATAAACTTGCGATAACCGATGCGTACCGTAAGGCATGGTATTTTCTCATGGATCGGCAGCCTGTCCCTTCTTACGGAAAGCATGATCCGCAAGCCGTCTTTTTCGGAGCCGGCAATGCCGGCCAAAGCCAACTCATCCCGTAATCTGCTGTGTGCTTCCGGCGTACCGGCCTCGATCAAATCAAGTATTTCCCCCTCAGGCAGCAGACGATAGGCGTCCAATTCCCGCTTGAACTTCCTGAGATACCCCGTGATTTCCATTTCGTCGAAAGGCTTGAGGCAATACCCGGAGATACCGTTCTGGATCGCCTTTTGCGCGAGAGCGAATTCCGCCAGTCCGCTGACGATAAGAAATTTGGCGGATACGCCGGCATCGTCCAATCGTTTCTTCAGCTCCAGCCCGTTCATGCCGGGCATCCGGATATCGGAAAAAATGACGTCCGGACGTATTCGTTTGACCGCTTCCACAGCTTCTTCACCGCTTAATGCATAGCCCGCAACTTCATAGCCGCTGCCCTTCCAGTCCACCGTCGCTTTAAGGCTTTTGATAACCAGCTCTTCGTCGTCCACAAGAAAGACCTTATACATTACCCTTCCCTCCTGACCGGAATTGTAATCGAGACCGTCGTTCCGCCTTCGAGCTCGCTCGTTATCCCGATTCCGTACGCTTCTCCAAAACTGATGCGAATGCGGTCATGCACATTTGCAAGTCCAATGCCGTATTCGGAATAAGCGTCAAGGATATCGGCTGCCGATTGGCGGCGTTCAATCGAAGCGTTAATCTCTGCTAACTTGACCGGACTTATTCCCGCACCGTTATCTTCGATGAATAGTAGCAGGTTCTCCCCGTCCCTATAACCTTTGATCCTGAGCACACCGGTTCGCTCAAGCGGCTCGATGCCATGCTTGATGGCATTCTCCACGATGGGCTGCAGAATCATCTTAGGGACTAGACAGGCGAGGCAATCCGAGCGTATGTCGTATTCCACTTGCAGCCGTTTGCCGAATCGGATTTGATGAATGAAGATATAGTTTTTTACAATAATCAATTCCTTATCCAAGGAAACCATATCGGGTCCCTTGATACTGTAACGGAAAAACAATGAAAGCGCTGTTGTCAGTTTGAATATTTGCGAAGAACCCTCATCCGCGGCAAGCCCTTTGATCGATTCAAGCGTATTGTACAAGAAATGCGGATTGATTTGGCTTTGTAGAAAGCTGAGCTCCGCTCTCCGTTTAATCAATTCCGTCTCATAGAGGACACGCTTGCTTTCCAGCAAACGATCCGTCAAATCCTCAATTTCCATGAGCATTTCATTAAATCGCGATGCCATTATAATCATTTCCGCATAACCATCCACTTCGACTCTTTTGCTGAGATTTTTTTTCTCCCCGAGCGTTATTTCCCCCATCAGTCTCATTAGCTTCTTCAAAGGCTGCAGAATATTGTTGCTCACAAACAGAAGAGGCATGATCATCAAAACGAGTGCGATTGCAACCATGATAAGCTGCTGTAGACGGATCTTGTTAAGACCTTGAAGAAGCACGCTGTTCGGCATTTTTATGATAATTCCGCCATGCAAATCCGGAATGGCTTCCCTCTGAATCAAATATTTATGTTTTTCGTCCAACAATGTAGCTTCAGGAATAGGCTCCCCCAGCTTGATTGAATCATCATTCGTAAAAAAGAGCCTTCCGTTTCGATCCGTCATGTACACTAAAGCTCCCTCGGGTAAATGGACAGGGTTGCCGTCGCCGAAAAGCAATCGATTATTGATGATCAGCAGTAAAGTGCCAAGTTCATTTTTTTTCGTTTCAAAATCAGTTGTAGAGTAGATACGAGCTCCTGCCACCAATACCGGCGTTGGATTATAAGGCAAATCGATCATTTTAAATCCCAAAAAATAATACAAGTTATCTCGCGGAATCTCCCTGGAAATAACCGTTAGTTGATTCGCATTGGCCAGGAGATTGTAGACGGCGCCGTCTTTGTCGACCAATGCGATATCCAGAATTCCCTCTTTCATCCCCGCCATATCCGACAAATAAGCTTGCAACTGGGTAAACAATTCAAACTTTTGGGTTGGATCTGCAGCACTTAAAAATTTTTGTACGGTTTTGTTGTAGGCAACCGTTTCAATACTTCTTTTGTAATCATTACTACTCGAAGAAATGGACTGATTCAGCTGCGAAATAATTCCTTTTACATATTCTGTGTTATTCCTCTTTACAACATTGATGGCACTCATATAATTTGCCGCCATGATCAAAAGCATAACCGAAACAATTAATAAACCTAATAAAGATAACTGAACCATAATGGGAAGTTTCTTAAAATAAGACAGTTTCATTTGAGTTTTCCTTCTTCGATAGTTATTTTCGTATGATTTATTCTCTCAAATTCATTGGTTATTTGAAAGAGGCAAATAGTTGCCGCATTCCTAGCCGCCTAAACCAATCTATGTTCGAAAATGAGAAAAACCGCCACTGTAAAAGGGCGGTCGATTTAAAGATAACCGTAGAGACCTCTTAACTTTTCTAGCCTAACAGATGAGGAAGGCGCCAAAGCCTTCCTCCCGCTCGGTTGCGGTCTTAACCGTTTTATTATCTGCATTATCGGTCGCCGTATACGTGATCGTGTAGATACGGTCTTTTTCTGCACGCAAACTGATAGACGTATCCCCAGTACCGATATCGGCCTCAATGTCGCCGAGCCCAGTATCCGGTTGATTGCAGGTGACGGAGGTCTGATCAGATCTCCATGAAGAACCGCTTGTTTGATATAGTCGGCCTGCCAATAGGCCAGCGCCCCGATTGTCTCCGTCGGATTGAAGGCGGACATCGTCGGAAATAACGAATTGCCGGCTACGAATAAATTGCGGGTTCCGTGAACCTTGCCGTACCGATCGGTGACCGATTCCAGCGGATTCTCTCCCATTCTCGTTCCGCCGCTGGGGTGCCGCAACTGCCATGGCTGTTGAACATCGGTTCCTCCCCAAATATTCAAAGCTTTGGCTGCCTGCAAAATTTCGACTGCTTTCGAATAATAGTATCGGTGCTTCTCCGCCACCTGCGGGCCCCAACTGAACGTAAGTCTCGGCAGCGGAAAACCTAATCCGTTCTTGGCATGGGGATCGAGATCGATAAAGTTCGTTTGAAGCGGAGGATCTGTCAGATAACCATGACATGTAATAACGGCTGAAGGTTCGCGCGACGAACGCTTTGAGTTGTGGCCCCCAAGAGGGTATGCCTTCCGGCAACGGAATCGATTTCATAAACTCGATCGGCTGTCCCGCCGCTCCAGCGGGGTGAGCTCCAAAGAGATAACCGCTCGTGATGAAGCCCGGATCAGGACGATCAGATCGGTTTTCCATAAAATCCGTAATAGCCATTACCGTATGAGTAGGTCCGATATGGACATTCATTCGCACATCGAAAAATCCGAATACTCCGAAGTACGGATGGTCGCGGAAATATTTTCCAAACTGCCCGTTTTGATTACCGATCCCGCCCGGAGCATACGGATTGCACAGAGAAGCAGGAGCCACACGTTATACAGCATATTGGCGGCGACAATGACGATACTGGCGGTGAGTTCGTAGATTGTTCCGCTTGAATCCATGCACACAACCCCATCCGCCTGCTGCGGAGAACTCATTAAAATTTTGAACACGTGCCCATTCAAAGAAGGATGCTACAAAGAAGGAGCGAAGAGCAAAACATACTCTGTAAGGATTACTTCCGCTGAACACACAGAGCAAAAAATGTTCCAAAAAAGTGAGTACTTCAAAACGAAGGCGAAGGAACGCTACAAAATTGAGGCGAAGAATAGTGAACTGAAACACCGACACGGGTATGATGTAGCGACATCCTCGGGTCTAAATGGCATGCAGTTACAAGGTACTATGGCGATCTTCGCTGTGAATTTAAAACGAATATTGAAGTTACAGAACTAGAGAACGCTGCTTCAAGAACGGAGTTAAATAGCAAAAGACGACCTTCGCTCCACGAGATGTGAGAGAAGGTCGTCTTTTTTTTGTACAGATACTATTACTCAGGAAACAACCTAGGTTCTTCAGTGGCCTCGGCTGCTTATATATATCCGCCCGTTCCTTGATGGCTTATGAAGTACCAATCCCCTGAAACCGTCTGGACAAGTCCGCCCTGATTCGGCTCCCTGTCTACATCCATGCCGTGAGAATGGTTAAGCTCCTTTTCCTCATAGGGCCCATAAATATGTTCTGCCCTTAACATCATGACGACTCTGACTTCAACGCCTTCCTCACGGCGAACCTCGCTGTGGAAAAAATAGTAGGTTCCGTTTATTTTGTAGAGCTTATTGGCTTCGCTCCCTTTGTATTGATGGATAATTGTATCGCTGTCATGCAACAGTTCTTTGCCGTCTTCACTTAGTTTAAATAAATGGATATTATAGTTATCGGCAAAATTAGTGGCAACCAAGTAGCCTTGTCCGTCATCGTCCCAAAACGGACTCAGGCTCTTTGTCGTATATAAAGATGACAACAATTTTGTCGGAATCCATATCGGTCATCCAGATGCCGCTGTCGAGCCCAAGCAACGTCTGTTTGACAATCATTCGGGCTGCATGGAGCTCATTCAACACATCTTTACTATCCATGCCGCTATATCCGTTAATTTGGACAATCCCTGCATAACCGAATTCGCCTTTTCGTCGCCGCAGCTGTTTTAATTGAATTCCCATATCACATCATGATAACCACCTCCCTGCATTAATCCTAAAGCTTAATGAAAAAGAGGCCCCTAACCTCAGAGTTGAGATTGGGGGCCTCTCGTCTTGTTTTTCCAGATGACGCCCGCGAAAATCCGTTTAAGCTAGATCACGATTCTAGCCCACCGGTTCAGAATGTCCACTTGTGCTTGGGCGAACGATTTGCCGGTTTGATCCGTTACTTGGCCAATATAGTCGGCCATGATATCCTTTGCCGAAGCGGTCTGGCCGACAGCAGCCTTCGCTTTCGCCTGATCCAGCAGTTTATTCAAGGAATCTGCGACCTTATCCCATCCTTTGGCATTCGTTGCCTTCAGGAATGCCGTAGTTACTGCCTTCAAGCTGTCAAACGTCACGGTTACCGTAAACGTATGCGTAACCGCCGTTTGATGGCCCGCCATATCCTCCGCTGTGACCGTCACATTATGCCGACCGGACTCCAGGCTGTACGCCTTCGCCTGAAGCAGCGGTTTATCGCACGGCGAACCGTAAACGCCCGAAATAACATCGGTCACGCTGCACGTAATGAGGATATCCTGATCGATCGTGTACGATGCCGCCCCTATTATTTGCGCCACCGGCGCCGTAAGATCGATCTTGATCTCCAGCGATTTCACTTCACCCGAATCGACGGAACGGCGGTATTGAATCTGATGCGTTCCCTCTTGGTCCAGGGTGACAGGCGCGCTGTAGACTGACCAGGTGACCCCGCCGTCCAGACTGTATTCGGCGATTTTCGCAGGGGACAATGTAACGGTTACCGGCGATGTATACCAACCGTTCTTGCCGCTTGATGCTGCAGGATCTACAGACGTAGTGATATCCTTCCACTGCAGGCCTTTGAGTGCCGCAAGCAGTTCATCGGATGCCGCATCGATCTCAGCCTGTGTTGCAGCTGCTTTGCCGTATACCGCTTGCGCATTGGTTACTTCCGCCTGAAGAGCTTGTACGCTCTCCTCTGTGTAAAGCTCGGTATCGATTCCCCCGGCTTGTTCCAGTAATACCGGAAGCAACGTCTTGTCGATCCACTCCGCCGTATTATTGTAGACAGCTTTAATCTCGTCATCGGTTAAGGAGTGATCATAGATGCGGAATTCGTCAATCATTCCGTTAAACAGCGGATCAGGCCATTGGCTCTTGCCGATGTAATTTTTGCTTGGTTTAAAATCGCTTGGCTTGATCGTAATGCCGGTTTTGGTCGCCTTCAGTTCACCGTTGACATACAGCTTCGCCGTACCGCCACCGAGCGTCACCGCTACATGCGCCCATTGATTCGCGGCAAGCTGCGACGTTTCCACGATTTGTTCGCCGCCGCCGTTCTTGATCGCGAACCGCAGCGTATTGCTGCCCGATCTCGGCGTAAGGAACAGATATTGGCTTGTGTTGTTGCCGAAGTCGAAGATTCGCTGCCACTGGCTGCTTCCCTTCCAGTACACCCAGGTTGCCAGGGTAATCTCGTTGTAAGTGAACAAAGGATGTGCCGTCGGCAGCGTCACGTAGCTGTCCGTACCGTTCAGGCTGATCGCTTGCCCGATTTTCCCTGTCATGTAAGATGCGGTTCCCGAGACAGTACCGCTTGTCGTCCCGAAGGAATTGTTTGCATTGCCTTCAAACGAATAAACCGACAGCGGGACGCGAACAAGCAAGCCTTCGGCTTTAGCCAGATCAGCGGCAAGCGCCGTTTTATCGGCATCCGGCAAAGCGATCGCCGCCAGAAACCGCTCCACTTCCTGCTGATACAAGTAGTAGCTGCCCTTGGTATAGTTATTAGGCGGCAGGATATTGAGGTTAACTTTAAAATCGACCGTTTGACTGACCTCATACAATCCGTTGCTTACTGTAAAGGTGACATAATTGTCTCCGTAATTCGTTGGAGTCGGAGTCCAAGTGAAGATGCCCGCTGCCGTATCGAACGACGCGCCCGAAGGAAGCTTGGCAGCGCTGTATATCAACGTCGCCCCCGTCGGATTCGTTGCTTTTACCTGATACGTAATCGCTTGTGTTGCTGTAAGCTCCACCGTTTCATTGGGGGCGATGATGATTTCTGCAGCCGGCAACGCCGTATTATAGATGCGGAAGTCGTCCACCAGTCCGTCGAGATATGGATCGCTGGAATTTTGCGAGCGTCCGATCCAATTCTGTGTCGTGACGCCAAGGTCGGATGGTTTAATAGTCATACCGGTATTGCTGCCTACCTGCTGGCCATCGACATAGAGCGTTCCCGTTGATCCGTTCAGGGTTACAGCACATGATGCCATACGCCCGTTGTCAGCGGCGCCGTCCCGTCGATGTCTTGCTCGTGGGTATTGCCGCTGGTTGTAATTCCAAAACGGATTTTGCTGTTATCCGCGTTCTTTGGCGTCAGGTACATGTAGGTGTTCGTACCGGAACCGAAGTTGAAGATCTGAGTCCCGTTGCTCGCCGAATTCAGATATACCAAAGCCGTTACGGTAATGGCGGAATCGCCGGAAACGACGCCGGATGGAAGCGCGACGTATTGGTTCGTTCCATTCAAACTCACGGCGTTGCCGTATTTGCCGGCCACCCGACTCGCGCCGCCAACCAATGTGCCGTGCCAGCCGTTGCCGGTCGAATCGATAGCCGTCGTTCCATTTGTCTCGTCAAACGGCAGGTGCGCTACGGTCATGGTATCGCCAGTCTCTCCGAATACCTTGAAATCGTAGAAGCTGGCTTTTGCCCCGCTTGGCAGGCCGGACACGGTAATCCTGACATACCGGGCGGTTGCAACAAAGCGATCGCTTTGGACTTGGACATTATTACCATTGCCGCCCTTATCAACTCTCACGGTCCAGTTGACATTATCATTCGATGTTTCGATCTTATAGGAATAATAGGCGTTAGGCTGCTCCCACATCACTTGGGTACCGCCTGTAATATACTTGCTTGAGCCAAGGTCTACCGTCCACCAGTGACCGGTGAGTCCATCATTGGCACTCCAGCGTGTCGAAGTGCTGATGTCGTTCCCACTGTCAGCAGGGTTGGCCGGCTCAGAACTATCCGTACTTGCGGGCTTGCCAAGTGCCAGATTGACAGGGTCTCCAAATACTTTGAAATCGTAGAAGCTGGCACTGATTCCGCTTGGAACTCCGGTGACGGTTAGTCTGACATACCGGGCAGAATCCGTAAAGTAGTCGGTTTGAACCTGTTCCGTACTGGCATTATTGGTCTTGTCAACCTTCAAGGTCCAATTGGTATTGTCCTTTGATGTTTCGATCTTATACTGGTATGCGACACCGCTCTTTTCAAAGCTTACCTGGGTTCCATATGTAATATTCTTGATTTTGCCAAGGTCGACTTTCACCCAATGACCAGCAGCTCCATCAGCAGCAATCCAACGAGTTATAGAGTTACCGTCGACTGCTCTAGAAACTGGAATTCCTGTAAGTGTGCTATCCGAACTAGCGGCCTTGTTCTCAGCCAGATTCGCTGTTTCTCCAAGCACCTTAAAATCGAAGAAGCTGGCCCAAGCACCAGTTGGAAGTCCGGTCACGGTAATTCTGACATACCGGCCAGTACCCTTAAAGATATCGTTCTGGATTTGGTCCGTGCTGGTATTATTGGTCTTGTCAACCTTTAAGGTCCAATTGACATTGTCATTGGATGTTTCAATCTTGTATTGATAGGCTTTGCCGATCTGTTCCCACATCACCTGGGTTCCCAGGGTAATATCCTTGCTTGCGCCCAGGTCCACCGTCCACCAATGACCAGTATTTCCATCATTCGCACTCCAACGGGTCGAGGTACTGCCGTCGTTTCCTCTCGAAACCGGATCAGCTCCTTGCGAACTAGATGCACTGGCGGGCCTGTTCAACGCCAGATTGATTGGAGCCGGCGATGGAAATTGCGGCATTGCTTCGGGTACAGGATCTCCGGAAGCAATAAAGTTAATGTTGCTGGTATAGCCGTTCGTAGTAAAATTCCCTTGAGCGGCATTCGTAATGACCGTTCCGTTCATTTTTAAATTTTCAAATGTTATATTTTGAATCATACGGGTGGAATCGTAGCCTTCAATCGGATTGGTGCCTAAACCACTGCCGGTATAGGAGACATTCTTGAAATTCTTGAAATGAACATTGTTAATTCCACGACCATGGCCATAATCCCATTTCTTGACACTCATAACTAAAAATCGGCCTTCTCTGGTATCATCGATCCGAATGTCATTGAAGTTAACATTCTGGATCAGATTGCCATCAGCGGAAATGAACTGTATCCGCTGTCCACCATTGTATATCCAGAGGTCCAGATTGGAGAAAGTAACATTTTCTATTGTTTGCCCGCCGCCAGGCGCCCATGTAAAACCATGAGTACCCATATTGATTGGACGAGCAAGATCGGGCATCAGAATAGAGTTCGTTAACGTAATATTTTTGGTATCGCCATACCAGACATTTCCGCCATTAGCGCGCGCATTATAGATCGCGACCGAATCATCATGACTGCGTATAAATGAATCATTGATGGTAATATTGGTAGCGGCAAATGTATCTATCCCATCCCCCCATTTATTAGCGCCAAAGGCTTTAAAGTTATTGATTAGAACATTGGATGTATTTCCGAGATTTATAGCGCAACCACCTCCATCCGCACTACCGTAATTACTAACGATGATCCCATCAATCGTGATTTGGTTCGAATTGTCAACGGATATGGCTCTTCCCGCAGGACGATCAAGTACACCACGGCCTATAACTTTGGCATTGGTGGCACTATTCAAATTAATGGAGCCTTGGATGACCGCTCCACCGGCGACATAAAGCGTCTTGCCACTAGGCACGGTATAGTCCTGTTGATAAAGACCGGGACCAAGATAAATGACATTCGGGTCACTAGGGCTTGGAGGATTGACTTCCAATGGATTTGCAAAGATCATTAGATGCTTATTTACATTCCCGTTCACTTCTACAGAGAGCTTCATTGGACCAGATATGGAAAATGTCATCGTATTGCCGTTAATGTTAGGGGTGATCGTCGTGTTCAAACCACGAATTCGAGACGATGTAATCGTTCCGATGTTATAGGTCACTGACATCTCGACCTGACCGTCCGTATCGAAATAAACAAAGGAAGCATTTGTTTTCGTAGGATACCCGACAGTGTTTCTATACTCATCCAGATCCTGCCAGACTCCGCCCGTTTCCCGTACTTTCACCGTATAATCGGTGTTAAGGGGGACACCCGCTGGTGCAGGATATACCGTTAATGTCGTAGCTGCCTCAACTTTTGACGGAAAGTTTACCGCCATTGGGATGAAAGCGATTGCAAATGCAAGCAGAAAAGCAAACAGCCTGGATCTTATTTTACTTCCGTTAACAAATAGATTTCTCAATTTACTTTCAACTCCTTCAATTAATATTAATGCTTTAATGATTCAAATCAAAAGCAACTTTTTGGGATAGCATGCCATGCATCATAAGTAACGCCCTTTGCCAATTCCAATGAAAACGCTTCCATTTTTCTGTTAATGATGGGATGTAACATCCCGGGCGAGAAATGTTACATCCCATGCTGTGCTGTTTTGTTCTATTTAATACCCATTTCTTGCGCTTTAGCGTTTACTTCGGTAATGGCTGTCTGCAGCCCTTTGGCGTCGTAGGATTTGACTACGGCCTTCCACGATTCGACTGGATCTTTTTTATTCAAAATTACATTGAAGAATTCAACTACAATCCCGCCGTTGGAATATTAGCAGGCTGTATTTCGCAAAGAGATTCAATGTCATTTCATAGATCGGGAATCTGGATGAATCATCCTTATGTTGTCTGTAAAGTAAATTCGACTGTAACGTCTGTACCGGAATTCAGCATTAAGTGAATATAGTTGCCAAATCCATCCTCTAGCACCGTTGCTTCTTTTCCGTTGACCATTGCTTTTGTCCAAGGAATACCTGATCTTAATTTGATTCCATTTTGATCGGCAACCGTTTTTAATGTAACACTTACTATGTTGGATGCCAGGTTCCAGGATAACTCTCTGACCTCCGCCCGGCTTCTTGACATTAGCCCGTGAATAGATCCCGCTTTCCATTCGGCGGGCAGCGCCGGAAGAACCTCGATTTCCCCGGTATTCGAGAAAAGCAGCGCTTCATTTACAGCTCCCACCGTGCCGAATAAGGTATCCGTGCAATAGGTGTCGTTTCTTCTGTTTGTGTCATGATCGGTCATCAAGGAAGTGTAGTAACCGGCATCCGTCATCATCGGCAGTAGGGAATTGACGACCTCTTCGCCGTTTTTTAATCTGGCGGAAACGAGCGCCTTGTGCATCCAGCCGTGCCCCGCCGTCGCGTCCAATGTATTGTATTTATTTCTGTTCTGGGCCGCGATAATCGAAGCTTTCGTCAACCCCAGATTGCTCTGCGTTTCATACGCGGGCCATGCCGGGTAGAGATGGCTCAAATGGCGGTGGTTGTTGTTTTCCTTATATTCATGCATCGCCCATTCGCGCAAGGCGCCGTCCTTGTCAACCTTGTAATCCGGCAGCAGGGTAAGCAATGCCTCCCATTTGGCTACTGCGGCTTCATATCCATCGCGTTTTACCGTTTTTTCCATGGCGATGACCATATGCAGCCCATCCCGCGCCGCCGCAATATCCATCGTGGCATTGGCCGTAATCGTGCTGTTGTAACCGATCGGGTTATTCTCCGGCGAATAGGTGGGGATGAACAGATATTTCTCGCCCGGATTCAGCGTAGTCTTGCCTTTCTCATAGCGCGCATTGCCGTTTAGATCCGTATAGTACTCCGGCGTACATAGCTGCTCCCAGAAATTAGCCTGCTTGGTCAGCAGCGGAAGCAAAATATCCTTCTCCAAATCCAAATGGCCCTTTTCGATCAACCGATCGAATTGTTCATCCGTCAGCCCCCCGTCTTTTACGCTGAGAATGGACTTCAGTGCATGGATTCTCATGTAATCGTTGATCGGAATCTGCCGATTGCCGTAACACTGCCAATATTCGAAGATGGGAAGCAGACACCAGCTGGCCCCAGCATTCCAGTATTGAAACGGATAGTCGTTGTCGTATTCCACATGCATTGCGCGGTCGATGTCCGAGTTGACCGACACCTGCAGCGCATCATGCATCCCGTAGGCTATTCGCGCATTGTATTCGAAGTCAGGCGTATTCCTCAAGAAGAAAGTGATATATCCGAGCTGAGCCTGTGAGAGATGACCTGTATTCATGGGAGAAACCTGCAAATTCACGTTGGCGTCGAGGGTATAGATCCCGCGCCAGCCGGGATTCCACTCCCCGGTCCACATGCCATACAACCGCGGCGCGCTTGAACCGCTGCAGCAAATCAAGGCATATCGTCCTTGGTTATACACCTGCTCCATAAAAGCATGATGGATTTTGGATTTTGATTCCTGTTGCGCGTTGATTAGCGTTTCATTGTCTGCGCTCTTGAAATCCTCGTCGCCTTTCAGTGTAAAACGTACGGCGTTAAATTCTGCGGCATGCTTGAGTGCGTGAGGCGCGAGTGCAGCGTTGTAATCGAATAGACCGGCGGCGTCTTTATATTTTTCTGCAACTGCATTCGAACTCTGAAACAGACTGTCAACGATAGCGTATCGCGTCATGCCGGCGAAATCGTCGATTTTGCCCATATCGAATGTTCGATTCGATTGCGTGATGAAATAGACCGCGTCAGCGTCGATCACTTGAATCCCAGGATTCTGCTCCGTTCCGACATTCATCGGTTCATTCGTATCTGCGAGCAGCACTCTCTTCTTGGTTCCGTTAACAGCAATGACCTGCGTCAGACCGGCGTATCCGCCATCAATCAGTTCACTGCCCAGATAAGACGGGTAATGCGCAACCTGTGCAATATAGTCCGCATTCGGATCCACCAGCTTTTTGTATTGGAGCGCCGATAGCTCGGACAAGTACATGCCATCCCGCGCTTTGTACATGCCTGAAATGTCGTCGATGGAGATGATCATGTTGATCTTTGCCCCCGCAGAGGATTGTTCGATCTTCGTAATCGACACATTGTCTTCTCGGGATGTAAACGAGGTTCGGCTCCACTCGCCCCATTCATCGGTATAACGCACACCGGTTTCCGCCGTCTCATAATTCGTCCATCTTGTATAATCGGACACGGTTCCCTTATCGGTTACGCTTAATCTGAGCTGATGTCCCGGGTGGTAGCTATAAAAAAAGGTTCTCATCCTCGTTGAGCCATCCGGAAACGTAATCTTCCATTGATCATTCAGATGAAAAACATTCCGTCTGGCATCCTCAAGCTGCCCCGTTAATTCCTCCGGAATGACTCTCGGATCTCGTGACGGATAGTTGAACCACATATTTTGAAAAATAAAGGTGTCCGAATACGGCGATCCCGACGCGACATACCCGTTCTCGCCGTTTCCGCTAACCATGCCGTCACGCCACGCGCGTCCGGGATTTGAGGCTGGCACCTCTGAATAGGTATTGGCGTAATTTCCTAACCTATATATGCGATTGCATTCCGACACTTTTGTCATTCGGCTATTCTCCATTTCTAATCGTAATTCCGGTCACTATGGCATTAATCATCTCTGCCATATTCAGAAAGCAACCTTTGGTATTCGGAGCGTGTAACCGGCAATACAGACCCATGACGCGGCTTGACCGGCAACGAAAATTCCGCAGGTTTCGTCCATACGCCCGAATCCAGATCCGTCGTTACCAACGGAATATAGCCTCTTAAACCATACTCATCGACAAATAGATACCATTTGTCTTCCTCATTGGATTTAAACACGATCGGACCTTCGCCGCGTTTCATCCATTCCTGCCCGATATTTTCACGGATCGGGGTAAAGCTCGGAGCAAGGAACGAATTCCCCGACTCCTGGAACACAGTGGAGAGATCTTCTTTCTTGGAGAAGCGATATATCTTTCTACCTTCTTGAATCATCGTCGTATCAATAACGGAAATCCCGTAGTCGATAAAGACCTCTGGCTCCGAAAAATTCACAAAATCGTTAGTTCTGGCCACCATCATACGATGATAACGCTCTTTGCCGCCTTCCGCTTCCTTATCTCCAAGCATGGAGGCCCAATAAACGAAATATTGCTCCGAATCGGCATCGTAGATCGCTTCTGGGGCCCAGGCGCAGCCCGCATCCGGAGGCGCGATTTCAACCATCCTCTGCTCGGACCAGTGTATCAGATCCTGCGATTCCCATATCAGGATGGATCGGCTGCCTTCGTTTACGGCGCGAGACCAATCCCCTCCTCCTCCGTGCGCCTTGAGATCCGTTCCCAGCAAGAAGAACTTGTCTCCATGAGGCGACCTGATGATGAACGGATCGCGCACGCCCTTTTCTCCCAGTTGTGAGAGAAGAACAGGCTTACCGCCATTCAGTTCCTGCCAATGCAGCGGATCGTTCCCCTTGCTTAAAGCGAAATAGATTTCCTCGCCGCCTTGGCCCTCATCGTCGGTAAAATAGACGAACAGATAGCCGGTATATCTTTCCCTAAGGGTCATATTATCCCTCAATCCAGTCTAATGTAGTTTTTGCTGCCAGGTTTCCAGGCGCAGCTTGATCCGGTTCGACCTTGATTGCAGCTGACATGCCATATTATCCTTTCACCGACCCGAGCAGAACGCCTTTGGTGAAAAACCGTTGCGCGAAGGGGTACAAGATAAGCATAGGAATCGATGCAATAACCATTGCAGCCAGTTCAATCGTCTTCGCAGTCACCAATCCTGAACCTTTAGCGGCGTTCAGCAAATCGGCCACTGCCGGATTCGTGAGCACGGCTGAAGAAGACATCTTTTCCGCCGCGCTACTCGTCTGCAGCAATTTCAAAATCAAATACTGCACCGTTTGCAAATCACTGGATTGCGTGAAGTACAATGTTGTTCCATAGTCATTCCATACGCCTACTGCTGTGAAAACGGATAATGCGGCTAAAACCGGCTTCGACAGGGGCAAGACGATTTGGAAAAAGATCCTGAATTCACTGGACCCGTCCATTTTGGCCGATTCGAACAGTGAGTCGGGTATCGCCTTGTAATTTGCGTTAAGAATGATTACATTCCAGAAACCGCCAAACAGCGAAGGGATAATATAGACCCAATAGTTATCGTACAGCCCCAACCAATTGATCAGCAAAAAGGAAGGAATTAATCCGCCGCTAAAATACATGCTGGTAAATCCGATAATCGCATACCATTTCTTTCCCTTTAAATAAGGCCGGGAAAAAGCATAGGCGAACATAGCCGTGTACAGGATTGACACCACAGTAACGATGATGGTCCGCGAGGCGGTAACCCATGCTGCCTTCATCAGTCCGTCATCCGCCATAACGGTCTGCCAGCTTGCCCATGTAAACTGCCGGGGCCAAAGAAATATAGAACCCCGCATCAGATCCGCCCCCCCATTCAAGGAACTGATCACCGCATACCAAAACGGATAGATGGTTACAAACATCAGGATGATCATAAACACGATATTCGATATATTGAACGCGCGTTCCCCTAGAGACTTGCCTCGAATCATTATGCTCGCCTCCTTAGAATAAGCCCGATTTTGTCAATTTTTTAGATGCATAGTTGGCTCCGACCAACAACGCCAGCGCAAGCACCGACTTGAGCAAGCCAATTGCCGTCGCCCTCGCAAATTGGAAATCCAGAAGCCCCGTTTGATACAAATACGTATCAATGACCTGGCTTGCCTCCAAGTTGAGCGTATTTTGAAAAACGAAGATTTGGGTAAAGTTGTTGTTCAGCATGCCGCTTACGGAGAAAATAATCAAGATCATAACCGTCGGCGTAATACTTGGGATCGTGATGTGCCACATTCTCTTGAACCGCCCCGCTCCGTCAATAGCGGCAGCCTCGTATAAGGATTGATCGACGCCGGCGATTGCAGCCAAATACAATATCGCTCCCCAGCCTAATTCTTTCAGGAGACCTGTCCCGATCGCAATCCCCCAGAAGTAACTCGGATCGCCAAGAAATTGAATCGGCTTCTCTACGAGATGGAGCTCCGTCAGCAAATAATTGACAATGCCGCCTTGGGGATTCAGCAAGGTAATAAACAACCCGCCGTAGATAACCCATGATAGAAAATGAGGCAGATAAGTGATCGTTTGAATGAACGACTTGAACTTTTGGCTCGTAATCTCACTCAGCAGTAAAGCGAAGAAAAGGGTTGCCGGCAATCCCACTAATGAGCCGATCAGGTTGATTCCGATCGTATTCTTCACCATGGGCCAAAATTGAAAACTTTCAAAAACAATCGTGAAATTCTCGAAATTATTCCATTGACTAGTAAATATACCTTTAATGCCGCTAAATGGATCGTATTGCTTAAATGCCATAATCAGACCGAATAATGGAAAAAAATTAAATATAAAAATTAAGAGAATTGCCGGCCAAAGCATAACCTTCAATTCCAGCTGAGTTCGCAGATCGTGCCCCAGAACATGAGCTTTTCTTTTTTTAACTCTATCCAATCCGGCGCTCACAGTAACCGTTTTCATCTGTATGTCTCTCCCTCCAGCCCATTAAATGGGATAGTGCCAAAGCTTTTGCCACTTTGGCACTATCTATTGATTCATTGATTACGAATTGATTCCTACAACCGTTACACCATACTCTTTTTGCTGTTTATGGAATTGCTCGTTCATTTTGGCATCAATTTCAGTCTGACCGAGATCCTTGATCTTGCTGATCATCTCGTCGTACAATTTGTTAGATGCGGCCTCATCCTTTGCCAATATAATCTTGGAAATTTGGGCCTCCTTATACGTCTTGATTTGCGCCTGATTGCTCGCCATTTTACTATCGGCCGGAATGAAATCGGGTGGCATGCTTAACGGCGCAGTATCAAATATAACCGATTTTTTCCCAGCTGCCGTCTGCAACTGCATGGCCATCAGACCGTCTACGCCGTTCAAAGTTGTAGGAGGAGCTGTCGCATGGTCATGCCAAGCAATATTATGGAAAGGCCAGAAAGCAAATACTCCCGTTTGCGCGTAATCCTTAGATTCTTGCTGTCCTAGCTCGGTTTGGACAGCGACACCGTCCTCGATGTTGTATCCCTTGCCTTCGAACCCGTAATAGTGGAGCAGCAATCCTTCATGGCTGGTCATAAAATCAAGCCACTTCGCAATGCGCTCCGGATGTGAAGCCGATTTGGAAATTAAAGTCTGCATCCAGCCAGTCCCAGCCTTTAAATACCGTCCTGTAACGGGCTTCGTGTTCTGGTTAGACAGGATCGGACCAGGCGACACCCAAGTCAAACCATTATTAGCATCGGCAACAGAGGTAGACGGCGTACTCCCGATAAAGCATAATACTCGACCAGATAAAGCAGCCGCCTTTATACCCCCATCATCCAAGGTCATTTGACCCGCATCAAAGTAGCCTTCTTGAGCCGCCTTGAACATGAAATCCAGCGCATGTTTCGTTTCCGGAGCAAAAATGATATCACGGTAATTGCCAGCCTTGTCCACCGGCATAGCGCCAAAATGATCCTGAAGCGTAGCGAGTGTAGCACCTTGGTAACCTTTACCACTGACTAGCAGTGGAATGACATCCGCTCCCTCAACCTTCATACCCTTAACTTTTTCGAAAGCCGCAAGTAAATCGTCCTCCGTCTTGATATCCTCAACGGATATGCCAGCCTGTTCCATGAGTTGTTCATTTAAAATTACCGCATTGTTATTGCGGAATTTGGCTCCGTCGGAATAAAATCCGCCTGAGGGAGGGTACATTTCTCTTGCGTCAGCCGAGTCTAGATGGCTCGGAAACGCATACCAACCGCCGTCACGTGTGATCATCGCCTGTTTCATGTCTTGCGGAATACTCTTTAGCAACGTCGAAGAAGGATTGTACTTCTTCAGAAACTCATCCAAATCCCAGACTTTATCCGCATCAATCAACTTCTTGACCAAAGCAGTGTCCGTGACCGTCATGACATCCGGAAGATCACCCGAAGTCGCCAGCATCAAGCTGAGCTTCGTGCCTCCTTCTTGCGCCGGAATGTTAAAGTCAAACGTAAGTCCGGTCTTCTGTGTAATAACTCCTTGTACGGTGTTTGGATCGGTGTTCCATGGCGATGGCGGATTCCAGTAGCCTGCATCCGAAAACCAGGTAACCTTCTCCGGTTTTACCGGCTCTGTCGAATTCGTTGCGGTTGCTGATTCCTGTGGTGTGTTTTCGACCTTATTACCGGAACTGCAGCCCGATAGAGCTATGACGCCCGCCAAGGCCAATACTGTAAGCATTTTCAACTTCTTCATACTTGCTGTTCACCCCTGTAATGTATGTTGGTTGAGACACCCTCATCTTACCCCGTACACCTGGACATCCATATGCTTAAGTTTTTTTTTAGTTTGGTGTAGATTTTTGTCGCATTATATTTTCCGGTGTTTACTCGGGAAGAATATTAAAATAAATATTAGAATAATCGCTGGCCAAATCATGGTTTGCAATTCCACTTGAGTTCGTAAATCACACCCCAGATAATGGTTATTTCTCTTTTTGACAACAGGAGTTCTTGTACTCGCCGTTATCGTCTTCATCTGTATGTTTCCTCCTATCCGGTCAATGATAAATAATGCCAAAGTGCAAGCACTTTGGCATTATCCGCCTTCGATAGAGCAATTACGAATTGATTCCTTTAAGCGTTGTGCCATATTCTTGTTGCTGCTCATGGAACTTTTCATTCTTCTTCGCATCGATCTCACTCTGACCGAGATTCTTAAGTTTGCTGATCAACTCATCGTAATTTTTATTAAATTCAGCCTCATCCTTGGACAATACAATTTTGGAAATCTGGGCTTCCCGATAAAGCTTGATTTCAGCCTCAGCATTCGCCTCTTTGCTGCCGGCCGGGAAGAGACCTTCTGGCATAGCTAGCGCCGAACCATCATACATGATGGATGCTTTTGCAGCCGCCGTCATCACCTGTATGCCCATAATATCGATTGGGTCAGAAGGAGCAGGTGTCACATGGTCCCACCAAGCCCTATTGTCGAATTGCCAGAACATATCTATCCCTGTTTTCGTTTGATCGGTTCGACCTTTTATTCCTTGCTCGGTTCTGATGAAGAGACCATCCTTCACCGTGTAATGCGTGCCTTCAAAACCATAGAAGAGAAGTGCTTTTCCGTCATCGCTGGTCATAAAATCAAGCCATTTGGCAATTCGTTCCGGATGCTTGGCTGTCTTGGCAACGTAGGTTTGCATCCAGCCTGTCCCCGTCTGCAAATTACGGCCAAATACCGGTTTTGTATTCTGATTCGACTGGATCGGTCCCGGACTGACCCAGGACATATTGAGATCTTTATTAGTATAATTTGTGATCGCCACATTTCCGATAAAGCAGAAGACGCGTCCGGTCGCTATAGCCGCAGCAATACCCGCATGATCTAAGATCATTTGACCTGGATCTAAATATCCGTTACGGTATGTCTTGTTTAAGAATTCCATCACATGCTTCATCTCTGAAGAAAAAATCACATCCCGGTAATTGCCATCCTTGTCCACGTTCATTGCGCCAAATTGTTCCTGAAGCGTGTAAAACGTATCACCCTGATAAAATTTGCCGCCGATATGCAACGGGATGACAGGCGCGCCGTCGACCTTCAAGCTCTTGACTTTTTCGAAAGCAGCCAGTACACCGTCCTCGGTTTTGAGATCATCAACGGATATGCCGGCCTCTTTCATAATCTTCTCGTTGAACATGGCATTATGATTGTGGGCATAGTTGCCTGCGTCGGCCACTAATTCGCTTGCGGGAGGATACATTTTTTTTAAATCCTCAGAATTTATATGGCTTGGAATGGCGTACCAAGCGCCGTCCTTTCTGATCATCGCTTTCCTTACGTCTTCCGGAAATGTCTTAATCAATGTCGATTCGGGATTGTACTTCTGCATAAACTCTTCCAAATTCCAAACTTTGCCGGAATCAACCAGCTTCTTTTGCATTTTGCCATCCGTAAGCGTAATGATGTCCGGAAGATCTTCTAAAGTCGTAAGCATCAAGCTGAGCTTCATGACGCCATCCTGCGCCGGAACGTTAAAATCAAACGTAAGTCCGGTCTTCTGTGTAATGGCTCCTTCTACCGTATTCGGATCGGTGCTCCATGGCGAAGGCGGATTCCAGTAGCTTCCGTCCGCAAACCACGTAAGCTTTTCCGGTGTTACCGGCTCTTCCGAATTCGTAGCTGTTGCCGATTCCTTTGGCGTTGCGCTGTTGCTGTTTTCGACCTTACTACCGGAACTGCAGCCCGACAGAGCTATGACGCCCGCCAGGGCCAATACTGTAAGCACTTTCAACTTCTTCATAATTGCTGATCACCCCTGTAATGTGTGTTGGTTGGTACGTCTCTATCTTAGCTTGAATCCCTGACCTGCCATATTCTTATCTTTTTTTTATTTTGGTGCAGATTTTTGTTGCGCTATATTTTTCGGTGTTTGCTCGGTGTGATGCCGAAGTGCTTTTTGAACAGCTTGTTGAAATGAAAATAATCTTTATACCCTACCCGCTCTACGATTTCCTGTATCGATAGCGAAATGTTGCTCAGCAATTCCTTGGCCAAATTCAATCTCTTGGCGACCACGTAATCCGTATAGGTAGTTCCCGTCTCCTTCTTGATTAAGGCGCTTAAGTAACCGAGACTGACATTGAATTGTCTGGATAACATGCTGAGCGAAATATCTTCTGTATAGCTGGAATCGATGTAATCGATGATTTTCTTCACCGTCTCTTTGGAAAGGAGCATCTCTTCGCCCGGCTGCCGTTCGAAGATGACTCCGATCCTTTCAAAGAGCTGCTGAACCGACTCGCAGGATCGGACGATTTGGGAATATGTCAAGTACTCAAGGCCTTGAACAAGATCGCTGTTACCGTAATATTTGTATACGAACAAGACGATCTGGTTATAGACCGTAGAGATTTGGTCGATCAGCATGCTCCGCGTTTCGCATTCCTCGCATAGCTCGTCCAGCCCTTGCCGAATAATGTCCCGTTTATATCCTTTAATTGCCAGCTCAATTTTAAGGACCAGCTTGGTCAGCGCTGCTACGTGGTCTGCCGATTTGTATTCGATTATTCTCTGCTCCTGTAGAAAGGAGGAGCTGGACAGGGCGATATCCGATTCCTGATACAGTCTGCCGATTGGCGTCGAGTAAAGCCCGATGCCGCTGATTCCCATGTACTGAGCGCCGGCAAGGCTAACTGAGATGAAATCAAGCAAGCCGACCGGATTTTTTTGTTCGTCATAATTGACCAGAAACGACATTTTATTTTGCCCCGTGCGAAAACGTATCCATTGGATACCGTCCTGCGCCGCTTGTTCGTTGACGGTATCCCAAGCAGCCGAATGCGAATATAAACAGCTGATGAATCGGTAGTGGGGAAACTCGAATTCCATTCCTTTATTGATCATGAAATTGCTGATTTTGATGTTGTTGTCGGGCTCGAGCAATTCGAACAGATCCTCCAGGTGCAAATCCGGCTTACGTTCCCCCTTATGCATGTCCTCCAGCTCGATCTTTAGCCGCAGCAAGGTCTCAGTCAGCGTGTTTCTGTCGACCTGCTTGAGCAAATAATCGAAGGCGCCTAGCTGAAGCGCTTTTTGCGCATATTCGAACTCCGCATAGCCGCTGATCAGGATTACTTTCGTTTCCAGCCCATGAAGGCGAATGCTTTCGATCAGCTCAATCCCGTTTAATCCGGGCATACGGATATCCGAGATAACGACCTCGGGATTCATTTCCCGAATCGCTTCCATAGCGTCAATTCCGTCGTGGACATCTCCAATAACGGTGTAGCCTAGACTCTCCCAGTCGATCAATACTTTCAAACCTTTTGCAACCCAAGGCTCATCGTCAACAATCAATACCCTGTACACGAATCGTTCCCTCCTCTTGTTCCGCATTATTATGCAACGGAATGGAAATGCTGATCATCGTTCCAATATTTAATTGGCTTTGAATGTCCATCTCCGCCACATCGCCGTAAAACAGCTTGATTCTTCGATAAATATTGGCGAGTCCGATTCCTTGCTTGTCATCCGTCACCGCAGGCACGAGCGCATCAGATTTTTTCAAGCGTTGAATCAGCTCCTGCAACTGTCTCTCATCCATGCCGCAACCGTTATCCTGTACGATATATCGTACCCGGTTTTCTGCCAACAATTGTATCGTTATCTGAACGATGCCGTTGCCTCTTTTTTTCTCCAAACCGTGAAAGACGGCATTCTCGACAATCGGCTGGAGCAGCATTTTCAGCGTCTTCATGCCGAGCAGGCGGTCGTCGGCTTCGATTTCCACCCGGATCCTCCCCATAAAGCGGAATTCGATGATTTTGGCATACTCCCGGACATGCGAGAGTTCTTCCAGAATCGTCACAAAATCGTTTCCTTTCACCGAATATCGGAACAAATTGGATAATGAAACTGTTATTTCGGCAATCTCCGCACCTTTGTTGTATAATGCCATGGCACGGATACAGTCCAGCGTATTGTACAAAAAGTGCGGGTTGATCTGATTGCGGTAAGCCGATATTTCCATCTGATTTTTCGCAATTTCAATTTCATACATCCGTATTTGCGTAAGCCGAATCTCTTTGCCAAGGGAAGCGATTTCGTCCAGCATTTTATTCAAATGGGCGGCGAGCACGCCGATTTCATTGTGGTACACGATGTTGAAGCGCGTTTCACCACCCTTTTTCGAATACGACTTCATAAAATCCATCAGAGCTTTAATCGGCCTCATGATTCGGGTGAAAAAGAGCAGCAGGAATAAACCGAGCATGACGATCATGACCAGGTATGTCGCGATATTCAGCCTCTGCACCGTATTCAAATCCTGCAGCAGCTCGTCCTTCGGGATGGCGCTGATCAGCTTCCAGCCGGTGCGGGAAAGCGTCACCGTTTGCACAATATACCGTTCATCGTTCTTCCATTCGGCCAAGTCGTTCGTATCGATGTTGGACGCCTCTCCTTCGCTCGCCAGGATTTTATTGTTTTGATCAAGGAGCAGTAAGTGGGAATTGGGGGTGATTTTCGCATTTTGCAATATGCTGTTGAAATTGCTGATATCCATGATAAATATGCAAGCTCCCCGATAATCCCGAATCTGGACGCTCTTCAGGTTATAAATCGGAACAGCGATGGTGTAATAGGGATCGTTAGTCGACAATAAGCCGGAATACTCGGTCGTTTGCAACGGATGCTGAACGGAATCACCAAATCCCGCCCCGGAATTGGCCACCACCGTCCCTTTGTTGTTATAAAGCCGGATGCCGCTAATACTTTCTTTCAGCGACATCGTGTTGGCGAACATCGATGTAACTTCTTCATTCATTTGAATTACCGTCAGTATATCTTCTGATTTCAACAAGGTTTGAATCGTCGGACTGTACAGCAGCGATATCGAGATTCCTCCCATGTCCGCATAAAAGCTGGTCATCTTTTCTTCAACCTGAAGCAAAATTTTGCCGACGGTGTCCGTAACCTTTCTTTCGACTATCCGCTCCGCGATTTTATTCGAGATGATGAATGAAATTAGCAGAATGACCAGCATCATCAATACCAAAAACAGGATTTGCCTGGTTAGGCTCAGCTTGCGAAACAGGCCCATATTGTCATTCCCCGCTTTCTTTTCGTTTGTTTCATCTTGTCTGAACGGGATTAAGAGACTGTCCATTCCGAGGTCCTTTAACCTATTTTTCAGTAGGCGATTACATTTTATGAAATAAAGTTCAGTTCTACGTATTATGTGAATACTCCTCGTAAGCTATAACCTCTCGACATTTGCCGAGGGCCCTTTTGTGCGAGTTACTAAAAGAGCCGGCGTCAACCAAACGAATTTGGC
The DNA here is from genome assembly GCF_001428245.1 of Paenibacillus sp. Soil522. Taxonomy (GTDB): domain Bacteria; phylum Bacillota; class Bacilli; order Paenibacillales; family Paenibacillaceae; genus Pristimantibacillus. The sequence goes on along the minus strand of NZ_LMRV01000033.1, from coordinate 61,443 downwards.
CGCCGGCTGTACTGCTAAAACTTCAAAATTATGCCGCCGTTATCGAGGTACGTTCGAATTTGCTTCAGCAATTCTGCCCTGATTTTGTCCCAATGAGTTTTCACCGGCATTTAGCAAAGATGCTGGGCAGGTCCTGCGAGATCGCATTCTTCTTTATCATGTATTTAGTCAAACAGACAATGCCCAACTAAAATATGCTTACGAAACCGATAACAGCATAAAATTACTTAGTAAAGGAATCTTGGATCGCTCCAAGGTTCCTTTGCCAGAATCCGTATCAAAAATCGCTGATAAACCTTAGACAGTTTTGCTTTCAAAAAGAAGGCCTTTCCCTTCTATGGTGTGAAACAAAACGAAGTTAACTAAAAAATGGAGAAAAGCAAAGACTAGCCGTTTAGTATAAACCGGCAGTCTCTGCTTTACTCGTCATTATAGCTTCAGCAATATATATATCGTCAATTAAATAGCTTTTATGAGATAGGTTTGCCTTGCTGCCGCAGGGAAACGGTACAGACCATCTCCGTTATGATGGAGCGGAACTACAGCGCCGCTCACAGCGTAAACGGCAATCGCTTTATCCGAATACAACACGCATTCTTCATTGCCGCCCGATTTGATTTCCGCCTCTTCCCATTGACCATCCTTCCAACGGATATCGACCTGGAAGCCGCCTCTTGCTCTGAGGCCCTTCACATATCCCTCCGCCCAAGTATCGGGCAACGCGGGCAGCAGCTCGATGTACCCTTGGTGTGACTGCACGAGCATTTCCGCTATGCCTGCCGTAACGGCGAAATTGCCGTCAATTTGGAACGGCGGGTGCGCGTCGAACAGGTTGCCGTACACACCGCCTTTCGTAAAGCTGATCGGATCATCGCTTTTAACTAATGACAAAAGGTTTGAAATTAAAGCCTTGGCTCTGTTCCCGTCTTTAAATCTTGCCCACGTGTTTACCTTCCAGCCTAGGCTCCAGCCCGTTCCGCCGTCTCCGCGGAGCTCCATCGACCGTTTTGCGGCTTGGAATAGCTCAGGTGTCCCCTTCTCCGTGAGCTGTCTTCCAGGATACACGCCTGCTAAGTGTGAAATATGCCTATGATCCAGCGCTTCCCCTTCAAAGTCCTCGTACCACTCTTGAAGCTGCCCTTCGGCTCCAATCTTCATCGGATAAAGCCTTGAACGGGCTGCCTTTAGTTTCTCGCGGAACGAGTCGTCGGCTGTCAACAGCTCCGACGCTTCGATACAGTTCGTAAGAAGCTCCCATATTAATGAGGTATCCATCGTTGCCGATTTACTGACGGCAAATCGCTCGCCGTTAATGACGAATTTTTGTTCGGGCGATGTAGATGGTGAAGTGATCAAATTACCGTCGTTATCCTCATGCAGCCAATCAAGACAGAATATAGCCGCTTCCTTCATGATGGGATAGGCATAGGTGCGCAAGTATTCTAAATCTCGCCCGAAAGCAAAGTGTTCCCACAAATGCTGGGTCAACCATACGCCGCCCATCGGCCAAAGCGCCCATACAGGATCGCCGTCTCCGAAGCCGCCTACAGGTGCGGATTGCGCCCAAATGTCGGAATTATGATGCGCGACCCAGCCTCCTGAACCATAGTTGATCTCAGCCGTCTTTTTGCCGTTCTTCGCCACGTTTCCAATAAAATCAAGAAATGGAGTGTGCATTTCGCTCAGGTTACAGTTTTCAACCGGCCAATAATTCATTTCCGCATTGATGTTAAGCGTATAATTGCTGCTCCAAGGCGCACGCAGCTCTTCATTCCATATACCCTGCAGATTGGCTGGGTGCGTCCCGGGACGGGAGCTGGAAATCATCAGGTAGCGCCCGTATTGGAACAACAGCTCAACCAATTCTGGATCGTTAGCGCCGAACTCCGAAATTCTCAGATCTGTTGACATGGCGGGCGGCGATACCCGATCACCCAGCTTTAGCGATACGCGTTCAAAAAGCGGCTTGTAATCCTCGGCATGGGCAGCGCGTATGAGGTCATAGCCTTTGACTACGGCTTGCGAAAGAGCCTGCATGGCAATAACTGCTTCATCTCTCCCGCTTTGGTTCGGCAATTGGTCGAAGCCGTTGAAGCTCGTTGCCGCGCTAAGATATAGCATGACCGTTGTTGCCCCGGTAATTTGAATGCCGCTATGCGTCGTTTTCATCGATCCGCCATCATGCGAAGCGGTTACCCGAGCGTCGAAACGCATCGCTCTCGTTAGCTCGCCGTCACCATATTGCACCGGATTACTCGTATTGCAGTAGCTTGGCGATACATGCTCGGGCGCAAATCCTTTTATAATAAAGACATCTTGCTCGTATGCCGTATCATAGCGCAGAGGGCTAATAAGCCCTACATGCATACTCAATGCTCCGGGCTCGCTTGCGGTTATGCGAACGGCCATAATTTGATCTGGAAATGAGGTTAAATATTCGCGGGTATACTGTATACTGCCCACGTTGTACCGCACCGCTGCTATCCCTTCTTCAAGATTCAGCTCGCGGCTGTAAGAGTGAAAGATGTTTCCATGCTCCATCGTCAGATGAAGCTCGCCGAAAGGAAGGTAGGATTGCGTGTAGGGCCCCATCATTTGTTTCGATAGCTTATCGGCCTCTTTATAGTTTTTGTCGTTGATAAGCTCACGGATTTGAGGCAAAACCTCTTTCGCATTCGGATTATCGCCATCCACCGGGGGACCGGACCATAACGTATCTTCATTAAACTGAATTCGTTCTTGATGAACACTGCCGAAGATCATGCCGCCTAGTCTGCCGTTCCCTATTGGAAGTGCTTCCGTCCATACGTTTGCCGGCACTGTATATTGTAGTTTCATATTCTGCCCTGCTTTCCAAGTATAGTTGAGAAAATGCTGCAGTCTTCCATTTTAGAGGGTTAGGTAAATATTTCGATTTGTTTAACCACAGCAGATGCTGCCTTGAATACCACCTTCAAGAAACGCAGGCCTTCGCTCGGCAGCTTATCGATAGTGATTTTGTTTGTTTCCTCATACTTGCTGGCTTCCAGCGGGAAGAAAGTCTTACCATCCAACGAGTAAAATAGTTCTTGAAGTGAAAGAGCAATAGTTCCTGCAAAAGTAATTACAGCATGTTCAGCCTTCTTGCGTCCTTCTAGATCGACCATAATCCACTGCCCTTCCGCTTCATTGGAGGGCTTCCAATACGTATCCGCCAGGTCGTCGGTTACGTTCATTGCAGGATGCCCCGCTTCGTAGCTGCTGCAAAATACGGGTCTGCTTCTTGCAATATTGTAGCTGGATCCGTGTGCCGGCGCCTTCATCACTGAAGGCGGAGGCGGCTGAAGGCGAAGGGACTGACCGCTCCATAATGTTCCGCCAACGGCCTCGAAGCTGATTTCCGCAGACCGCACCCCTTCTGCCCTTGCCTCAACCTTGATCGTCCCCGCGTAATAGGACCTCATTTCAATGGCTCCCATACCGTCGAGGAAGCTATTGTTTTCCGGTGAAAACCGTATCGACTTCCCTGTAGGGAAAAACCCGCCCCCGTGGATAATCTCAAGCTCGACCTGCAGCGGATTGCTGATTCGCTTGCCATCTCGGTCAATGACTTCAACGATAATATGCGTATCGTCTGTACCGTCGGTGGCAATCACATGCTTATCAGCCGTCAGCCTAAGCGCGTAAGCCATCCCTTCAGAGGCAGGCTGCGGCGGCGCAATGCCAAGCAGCTCGTTGCGATACCAATACCAAGCATTTAATGGCAAACGATAATAATCGATCATCCCCATATAACCCATATTAGATGCTATGCTGCCATGATGGAAGCCGCACCATAATGCCTTGCCAGATCTCCAGCGCGGGTTGCTCTCCACTCCGTCCGTATAGCCTGGCTCATATTCTCCCGGCCTTACCGCTATGGCACTGCCGTACTCCGACACGAAGCTAGGGAAGCCTGGATCAATATATAATGAGGCTCCGTCTCCGTTATAGCCTGCGATGTCTCCGAGCACATCGAACCCTTGCCGCTGTGCGCCGCCAACAGAGGCAGGGCGCGACGGATCAAGGCGATGCGACTCTTCTACGAGCCGGACGATAAGCGCGCGCGCGTCATCCATAACCTCGGCATCGCTGAAAAACGGTTCATTGCTCATGCTCCATGTAATGATGCTGGGATGATTGCGATTTGTACGGATCATCTCTTGCAGCGTCCTCATGCAGCTGGCTTCGAACTCTTCTTTATCTTCTTCACGAACCGGATACGCGCTGCTTGCCCAATAACCTTCCGTGTTAGCGCCCCCGATTCCCCAGTAGCAGAGCTCCGACCAGAACAACAGTCCTTGCTTGTCGCACTCTGCTGAGAAATGTGTATGATGCGGGTAGTGAGAGCCTCTTATAAAATTCATGCCGCAGTCCTTGATCAGCTTAACATCGCGTGCAATGCCGGCTCTTGTTACGGCGTCGCCCCACCCGGCATGATCCTGATGCACATTGGCGCCGATGATGTCATAATGCTCCCCGTTCAAGAAGAAACCTTCCTTGGCATCAAAGGTAATCGAGCGCACCCCGAAATTGGTTTCATATTCGTCTTGCAGCGCATCGTCCACATACACATAGCTCTTTAATCGGTATAGGTTAGGCGAATCCGGATGCCATAACATTGGCTCAGCCAACAGCTGTTGCTGACTAAATTCAAAGCTTTGTCCCGTTTCAATGGACTGCCGGCTCCTCATCTCACAAATGTCCGTACCTTGGTATTCCACGACGGATACAAGCAAGCAGTCCGCCGTGTTCGCCGCTTCGTTCACGACTTCGGTTTTGACCTTCAAAGCAGCGCTTTCAGCGGAAACATCGGAAGCCGTAACGAAAGTGCCATACCAAGCGACGTGCACGCGCTCGGTAACAATGAGGCTGACGTCACGGTAGATGCCTCCGTTAAACACATGCTCTCCCGCTCGCGGAGCAAGACGAGGATTCCACAGATTATTCAACCGCACAAAGAGCAAATTATCTCCCTCATGTACGAGTTCCGATATGTCGATATGGAATGCCGTATATCCGCCCTTATGATTGCCGGCCCATTCGCCGTTGACATAGATGTCGGCATCCTGGAACGCCCCCTGAAACTCTAGCGATATTCTCTTGCCTAGCCATTCCGACTGAATGGCAAAATGCTTGCGATAGCACCCGTAGCCTACATAAAATTCATTCTCCATGAAATAAGGAATGCCGAACGAATGCGGAATCCCGATATCATACCAGCTCGAATCATCGAATGAAACTTCTTTGCCCTCGGCAATATCCCCATACATAAAGGTCCAATCGTTGTTGATTAACGTCTGATGCCTTTTGGTCAAGCTTGTTGCCATGCTTTGTTTTCATCCCTTCCAGTAGTAAAATAAATATATGATTTTATGTTTCTAGTATAATTAGAATATGAACCATTTTATATAACTCTATTTTAATATTTTTAAAACTATATTATGATTTGTTTAAATAACTTTATTAGAGGTGATCTCCTTGTCTGAACGAGAATTCTACTTGCCTAACTTCTCTGAGTTTCGTTTCTTCTGCTTTCCTCATTCCGTTGGCAATTTCGTGCAGCCAACGGATCATAACGTAAATCGCCCCGACGGCGTCAGAGATTACAGCCTGCATTATGTGGCAAGCGGAAGCGGGTATATAGAGCTCGATGGCGAAACGTTCCAGCTTCGCGAAGGAGATGTGTTCTGGCATATTCCAAATGACAGAATGCGGTATTATCGTTCGGAAGAGGAACCGTGGAATATTTTTTGGATACAAATGTACGGCAGCACGCTGCCTGCGTTTGTCGCGGAGAACGGCTATCATCAATCGGGCATTTGGAACATCAAGGACGGCAGTCTGCTCGAGAGTAATTTCATAAGCCTTCTCGATGAAATCGAACAAAACAACTTTTTGCGCCCTTCGCGCATATCCGCACTCACTTATAGCGTGCTTATTGAATTTCTTAGCAGCGCCACTCCATTCTCTCATTACCGCGGGGTAGACAATGCCGAGAAAATGCTGGCCTTGCTGCCCGAGATGCAGCGCAAAGCCCATCTTCCGTTCATTCTCGAGGATTGGGCTGCTGCAACCGGCTATACTCCGAATTATTTTTGCAGCTTATTCAAGAAAGTAACGAGGATGACACCCGTCTCCTATATTACGAAATGCAGAATTCAGCTAAGCAAGCATTTATTGGTTAGCCATCCGATCATCCCGATTAAAGAAGTCGCGAAACGAGCCGGCTATCCGGGCTTCAGCTATTTCAACAAAAAATTTATGGAGTCCGAGGGAATGACACCGGGTGAATTCAGAAGCAATCATATGAAAGGATAAATGCTATAGCGTACAAAAAACAACCGATCTTCTCTACTTTTTCACTAGCATTTCGGCATAACAAACCTAGTAATTGTTCGTCCTTCAACTCACATAAACGTGCCTGGCTGAGCATATACCTATAGGCTCAGCTCCTCGCTCTCAATAAGCAATTTGCGCATGCGGACAGCCCTATTGCCGCCGATTCAAAAGTGGTGCTTCCACCGCCGGAATTACCGGCTGCTCAGCCTGCGCTGCCACCATTCTCATCCGTTGAAGGACCTGATTATCTAGACAGCCGGATACCTCTAATACCCATCGATAAAATGGAACAAACGGATTACGACGTGCTCATCGTCGGCAGCGGCGCCGGAGGCGGTGCCGCGCTCTGGCGTTTGTGCGAGCAATGGGGGCGGGAAGGCAAACGGATCGGCGTCATAGAGGCTGGAATGCCTTGCTTCCCACTCATTCAGGCAATATTACGACGCTTATCGGGGAACAAGTCTACAAGCTCAAATTCGGCAATGTCGATGTCGTAGGGAAATACGTTCCGGAAGACCGTGAGGTATCCATCATCCTCGCTCTTGACAACGTTTTCCAGGCCGTAAATTAGAAAGGTCGAACGCCTCTTAAAGATAGCACTTTCCATTTGGATGAATTATGTAAATATATCACGTGAGTAAGTGGTTGGGCGACTAGCCGGTTAAACGATTGCTTCTCTTCGTCGCCTTCCTTTGGATTCTCAGCTCGGCTTTTGCTTCATCCGTCGCAACCACTGGGTGTAGGGCTGCCACAGTAATTTCGTCATCCATCGGTTCAGTTGTAACAGATTATGCTCAACCTTCATCTTCTAGATTCACGAGCAAGAGCATGTGAATCAAGAGGCTCCAAGCATGTATTCCTCTTGAGGCGTATGACAGAAATAGAGATATCTTTCTCGCAATAGCGATCGAATGCCGCGTAGTCGATGTATCCGCGGTCAAACACATACGTGACGCCTGGTTCATCGACAAGCTCGTCGAGCTGCCATCTTCTAGCTTTAGCTATCTAAATTGTTTCAAATTAAAAACACGTCCTAGTCGACGTGTTTTTAATGAAAACTTCAGTTTTACCGCTTCGCCTTATAAAACTCATGATAAAGCTTCATCAACGCCCTTTTCTCTATCCTTGAAACATAACTCCGCGAGATCCCAAGCTCCTTCGCAATCTCCCGCTGCGTCCGCTCATCCCCGCCATGCTCACGACTTCCTTCTCCCGGTCATCCAATATATCGAGGTTTTTATATATCTTGCTTTTCTCAATCTTCAGCTGCACCTTATCGACAATATCATCGGCCTCTGTGCCGAGGATATCTATAAGCGTAATTTCGTTTCCTTCCTTATCCGTGCCGATCGGGTCATGCAAAGAAACGTCCTTCCGAGTTTTCTTAAGCGACCGCAGATGCATAAGTATTTCATTCTCGATACAACGAGCCGCGAACGTCGCGAGCTTCGTGCCTTTGCCGGTTTGGAAGCTCTCGATTGCCTTAATCAATCCAATCGTACCGATCGAGATTAGATCCTCCAGATCTTCCCCTGTATTATCGAATTTTTTGACGTTGTGGACACAACCCGATGTAAAACTAAACGTGAACTCAATCCAGTTCGTCCCTTCTTTCTTCAATCTAACAATACTTTCTTCCAAACTTTTATTCCCTTGTAGAGACTGGAAGCCTTTTAACTGGTCTAGGCTATACAGTTCTGCATTTCCACTCTCCGTTGCTTCCTTATATTCCGTCTCTGAAATCATACCGCTAGCCAACAGTCTAATTAAGCTTGTATTAAGTTCCTTCAACTTTTTAATGCGCCTTTGAAGTAACTGCACTTGCTTTTCTGATTGTTTTCTTGCTTGTAAGGTCTTTACCTCAAGCCAAGCCTTATGCTTTGACAAGATGTAAATAACTACCCCTACGGCTAGGCTTGTTTGCTAGAAAAGGATTAATTAGGTCCTGAATAGAATTATATTTTGATAATGATTTGATTAGAAATGAGGGGGCCAGGAATTGTGTCGGTCAATAGAAAAGTTGAGTTTCCTTCATTAGAAACAGAAAGACTAAATCTTAGGCTTTTAACACTACAAGATTCCAGAGCAGTATTTAAACATTTCTCAGATGAAGAAATTACAAGATTTATGGATATTGAATCATGTAAGGATATAAAAGAAGCTGAGGAAATTATTAGATTTCATCTAGAGGATTCGGGCTGTCGGTGGGGGCTGTTTGACAAAAACAATAATAGTTTAATCGGTACATGTGGATACCACTATTTAAGAAAAACGAATGATGTCTTTATAGCAGAAGTCGGATTCGATTTATCTAAGTGATACTGGGGCAAAGGATTAATCTCTGAAGTAATGAAAGTAGTAATTGATTTCGGATATACAAAAATGGGACTAACGATTATTGATGCAACTGTTGAACCAGAGAATGAAAGGTCAATTAGTTTATTGAGGAAATTAGGATTCAAAAGGGAAATTGAACTTAGAGATAATTTAATATATTTTTATTTGAATCGAAACAGTTTCGAAGATAGCAGGGAAGTAATCTGATTTTTTTGTTTAAATAACATCATTGTACGATAACATTTCTAAAAACAAAAAGAGGGGTTCTTCGCCCCTCTTTACTATTTCCGCCAATACAGATATCTGTATAATGAGTAAAAGAAAAAGCAGCCCCTGGTAAAGGTGAATGAGTAATTTATTTTCATAACGTACTAAGCCGTAGTTCATAAAAATACTGCACAATTGGATGCTTTAACTTCATCTTCTCGCTCATATTTAAAATTCGCTTTTTTCCAGCTCGTCTGTCCACCAAAGCTAGAATATTCAATAAGATATTATTGCTCTCTATGCTTTCCTCTATAGAAATGGATAAAAACTTATTAGCTATAACGATAAAATTTGATTTACTTAATGATGACTGTGCCGACAAAAGCTCCTTTGCATATTCTGATTTTTTTCTACTTCTTACAATTACTTTTAGACGATCCTCCGGAACTATCCCCTTGGTATCTTTTCTGACTGCTTCAATTTCTTCATTGTTGATAGGAATTTGGATATCTGAATCATTCTTAATTTCCAGCTCCGTCTGATACCATCTGATTAAGTTAGTTGTATCACTCATATTAAGTACGTTCTTTTTATCTACTGCAATATAACAAAGCCCTGCTTTATCGGGTAAATAACGGTAGCTCGTTGCACGGTATTCGACCCTTCCATATAACGCAGGACAGAGAAAACTCTCCAGATTTTGTTTCAATTTGCTCCAGGCCATGTACTACTCCTTGTTCTATATTAATAACTACCTATTGAGGCGGTTGTTCTATTATCCATAATACTATAACCAACATCAATCCTCTATGTTCGAATGAAAATACCTCCATCGCTGAGGGGAAAGCAACTTAATGCTTGCTATCAATGTGGTTACCATTCAACTCTTATTTTAACTATTAACTCTTTAGGATAGTTCATAAAAAAAAGCCTGCTTTCTCAGCAGACCTTGTTCAAGCAGTTACTTTTCAATGTCCTCCCGTTATATCCGTACTACACTCAACATGTGTTGAGTTGACAGGGAGTACAGGCTTTTATTACTAACGGAATGGCATTTGCCCACGACTTTATAGGCGCCTTATACGGCGTCTTTTCTTTTGCGCAGGAACGTATTCCCGACGTCCTACAACGCCATATGCGGCGATTCCGGGCGGCTGATAATAAGAAAAACGGGGCAGCTCACGCCGTCCCGTCCCTATGTTTTTCGATATATGCCGCGATTTCCGCAAGTAACGAAGCCTTGGCGCGGCTTTCAGCCGCCGGGCGGTGTCTTCAATCGCCGGAGCGGCGTACCCTCCACGTCTGCCCACTCCAAGGGCGCTTCGCCACCTCTGAGCGTGGCGGGGGAAGGAACTCCGTTCCTGTGCAACACCGGTCGAGTAGGTCGGCTACGCGTCGCTTTACAGAGCCCTTTTCTGAGCCGTTGCAAACTCTTGCCCAGCCTTGGTGCCCCCATCAACCAAGATGTCGACCCCAGTCAGGTAGCCGGGTGCTTCGCTTGCGCAGAACGCGATAACAGCCGCGACCTCCTCGGGCTTGCCGAATCGCTTGATTGCTGCCGACTTCACTAGGTCGCCTGCGCCGTGGTTCTCCTCTAGACGCCCCATCGCTGTATCGAAGCTCCCTGGAGAGATAGAAACAACCCGGGCTCCTCGCTCGCCGAACCTGGCCGCAAGGAAACGGCTGTACCAGTGGACAAAGTTCTTGCTGATCGCGTAGGCCAGTCCGGGTTTCAGCTTTCGGCCGACGAACCTCGCGCGACTGACGATTGCTTTCTCGAAGTCGTCGGGTCGTTGCTCGGCAAGGCGGAAAGCACGGAGCGGGATGAGGAGCTTGGGAATGCTATGCCCGGCGGTTGATGCCACATTGACGAGTGCGTCACCGTCGGCAGCCCGCGCGAAGAATGCCTGCGCAATGTTGACGGTGCCGGTTGCGTTTATGCGGGCAATGCGTTCAGCCGTACCCATGTGCGGACTGATTCCAGCGGTGTGGACTACTGCACGAACGTGACTTCCTTCGGACTCCGCGCGCTGAAACAGTTGCTCGACGGATGCCTTGTCGGTGATGTCGCAAACCACGCCAATTGCTTTAACTCCGGCCATGGCCAGCTCGCGCACCGCATCATCGAGGCGCGTCTGGTCGAGGTCTGCCAGCACGATTCGGTGGTCGTGACCCATGAGTCTTGCCGTTGCTAGCCCCATGCCGCCGGTCCCGCCGGTGATGATTGCAGTAGCCTGCAGCGCATCCGTGGCCGTCTCAAAGCTCCTTTCGGTCATCGGTTCTCTCCTGTTGCGTGGACTTGGCCCCGAGTGTTATATGATTTTTGAAAAAGAGTGCTTAATATACTCATAATATCTATCAACCAACCACACCTCCTCTAATGATTACTAGATTTAGGTATTTCCATAATTGCCAAACAATATACTCGAACTAGTAACAAGAACATGCGTACTAAATCGTATTTTAGTGCCATTAATTATCAGTTCCAAAGGTGCAGCGCATCACCAGCTTGCATCATTTCTATCTGGAAAAAAGGAAACACAAACATCATCGGACCGGCAACGAGCACGGCCAGCGCCATCCATGCGGATAAACCCGGAAATTTGGCGATGTCTACGCTGATGTAGACATCGCCTTGGTAGCACAAGCTTTGCTTTTGCCACGGCTGGATACCACTGTATCGAGTTCCTAATGACCAAACGTTTTCCGTTTACCAACCTCTTTGGGGCGCTGGCTGATTGAAGTACCAACAAGGAAACGGCCTCGTGTTTCCGTAGATTTACGGCTCTTCCCTTTTTGTTGCAAAAGACGAATCTCACCCGATGCAAGAAGACCTGCATAGAGCTATCTGTAGATGGTCTTAAAACAAACGATTCGCTTTGCTTCTTTCCTGCGTCTACTTCGCGGACCGTATTCCTTCCTTGCAACGAGGCTCCAACGAAAACGGCAATGGTCTCCTGTGGGAGTTCTTTCCCAAGGGACACGATTTCACAGAGGTCAGTGATGAGGAATTGGCTGATGCCATTCGCCTAATTAACAACCCTCCTCAAAAATGTCTGGGCTGGAAGTCCGCTCACGTATCTTTAATGGCCGAAGTGTCGCACTTAGCTTGACAAACCGTCATATAAAAAGCCACGTTCTAGGACGTGGCCATCATGCTTAACTTTATAACATAAACGGACATTTTTAAAAATAATTATTATCTCTTCGCCTTATAAAACTCATGATATAGCTTCATCAGCGCCCTCTTCTCAATCCGCGATACATAGCTACGCGAAATTCCCAATTCCTTCGCAATCTCCCGCTGTGTCCGCTCATCACCGCCATGTTCGAGCCCGAAACGGCCGATGACGACTTCCTTCTCGCGATCATCCAATATATCGAGGTTTTTATATATCTTCGATTTCTCAATCTTCAACTGCACCTTATCGACAATATCATCGGCCTCCGTACCGAGGATATCTATAAGCGTAATTTCATTGCCTTCCTTATCCGTGCCGATCGGATCGTGAAGTGAAACGTCTTTCCGTGTTTTCTTCAAGGAACGCAAATGCATAAGTATTTCGTTTTCAATACAACGAGCGGCGAATGTAGCAAGCTTCGTACCTTTACCGGTCTGAAAGCTCTCGATTGCTTTGATTAGACCGATCGTTCCGATCGAAATCAAATCCTCTAAATCCTCACCAGTATTGTCGAATTTTTTGACGTTATGAACACAACCCAATGTAATTTGAGTTTTACAACTGATACATCACCCTAAACACCATCGCCGTACGGCTAGCGAGCTGTAATTCGAGCTTACCAGCCGCCCATTTGAACTGCGAGCGCGGTCCAAAACCGCCAAAACGCGCGTCGTCCGTATCAAAAATCAGTTCAACAGGCGTTGAGTCAAAACTGACAAATTTCGTGTCCGTCGGATGGAAATTGAAAGCAAAGAGCAAATCGCCCTTCTGGTAGGCTAGCAATTTATCGTCGTTTTGAATCCACTTCTGTTGCAGGCTTGCGGTCTTCTGTAAAAATTTTGAATCGTGCTCCAGCGCAATCATCGCATTGTCAAAATCGAGCAAATACTGAAAGCGAAGCTCTGGATTGGTCGCAAGCGACCATTGCCGCCGCGCATGGTCAAACGAGTCGCCATTACCCTCGCGCGGAAAATCGAGCCATTCAGGATGGCCAAATTCATTGCCCATAAAGTTCAAATAGCCCTCGCCTGCAAGCGAAAAAGTGACAAGCCGCAAAACTTTATGCAGCGCGATCGCACGGTCAATAATCAGCGACTGCGAATGAACATCCATCGAACAGTAGAGCTCAGCATCCGCGAGCCACATCATGAGCGTCTTGTCGCCGACAAGCGCCTGATCGTGACTTTCCGCATAGCCGATATTTTTCTCTCCTGGCCGCCGCGTCGTCAGCTCCCACCAAAGCCCCATCAGGTTCAGCTGATCATCCGATTTCGTCTTGAGCTGCTTGATCCAGTAGTCAGGAATGCCCATGGACAGACGATAGTCAAATCCAATGCCACCATCAGCCAGCGGGAGCGCCATACCTGGCATCGCAGACATATCTTCAGCAATCGTCAGCGCTGATGGATTGACCTCGCGGATCAGCTCATTTGCGAGCATCAGATAGACGATTGCCTCGATGTCCTTATCCATTGAGAAATATTTCTCATAGCTGTCAAAGCCCGTCCCGAGCCCATGATGGTGGTAAAGCATACTCGTCACGCCGTCAAAGCGGAAGCCGTCAAAATGATAAACTTCGAGCCAAAATTTCAGATTCGATAGCAGAAAATGAATGACCTCGTCCTTGCCATAGTTAAAAAGCTTTGTGTTCCAAGCCTCGTGCTCTCCGCGATCGCCCTCGTGGAAATATTGCGACGTCGTGCCGTCAAATAAATTCAGTCCTTCGCCCACATTTTTCACCGCGTGCGAATGGACGACGTCTAATAGGACACGCAGCCCCAGCCCGTGCGCTGTGTCGATCAATTCCATCAGTTCGTCAGGCGTTCCAAAACGGGAGCTGATTGCATAAAAATTTGATACCTGATAGCCGAAGCTCGCGTAGAGCGGATGCTCCATAATCGCCATCAGCTGGATGGTGTTGTAGCCAGCCGCCTTGATCCGCGGCAGCACGTCGCGCGTAAATTCCTCGTAGCTATTGATCTTATGCTCCTCTGAAGAGATACCAATGTGCGCCTCATAAATCAGCGGCGCTTCAGTTGACAGGTCGGGCGCGGCATTTTTGAACTGATAGGTTGGCTGCATAATCACACCATCAAATTGATAATTATCATTTTGTATGGCGTAGCTGATGTAACTCGGCACGCGATAGAGCGGCTCACCATCCACGATCAGTTGAACCTTAACCTTCGAGCCGATTGGTAGGCTGCCCGGCATGCGCAGCTCCCAAACACCGCCATTCAGCCGCGTCATCTCGTGCGAAAGCCCATTCCAGCTGTTGAAATCGCCGACCAGATACATCATCTCCGCATTCGGCGCCCATTCACGGAAAGTCCAGCTGTCGCCGTCCTGATGAAAACCGAAATATTTGTAGCCATTCGCAAAATCCGAAAGTGTCTGATTTTCACCACTCAACAGCCGATTTTTCGTCCGCTCAAATTCCGACATCCGTAGCCGCAAGTCTCCCTCAAACGGTGCCAGCCACTGGTCAATCTCCAAAATTTTTAATGATTCGTTTATCGTCGCAACTTCCATAGTCACACCTCACTATTGTATCTATTGTATCTATGGTACATTTGCAGCATCTCTTGGTGCGTTCTCTCTTTCTCTATAAAGAATTATTCGCCCAGTAGTTAAACACTCCTGCCCTTAACATTAATTCAATAAAAACGGGAGCTCATCATATGATCTTTACAATATATTTTCTTGAAATCATGGAATCTTTAGGATAAAATTTCAAAACTGGAGTCTGAGGGGGACAAAAAGGATGAACTTTATTTTTTTCTCGCCGAATTTCCCAAAGTACTGCACCGAATTCTGCTTTCACTTGAAAAACTGCGGAGTGAATGTGCTTGGCATCGGCGATGCAGATTATAACGATCTCAACGAAAAACTGAAAAATTCCCTTACGGAGTACATCAAAATTAATCGTCTGGAAAATTACGACGAGGTTCTGCGCGCGGTCGGTTATTATACCCATAAATATGGTAAAATCGATCGTTTTGAATCACTTAACGAGCATTGGCTGGATCTTGACGCGCGCATTCGAACGGATTTCAACATTTTCGGTACGAAGCTCGATTTTATATCCAATTTAAAACAAAAATCGAAAATGGAAAAGTTTTTCAATAAAAGCGAGGTCGAGTCCATACGTTCCATAACGAAATTCCATCGGGTGAAGGCAAAAAAATTTATCGAGAAGATCGGCTATCCCGTCGTCGTAAAGCCAAATCAAGGCGTGGGAGCGAACATGACTTACAAACTCGCGAGCGAGTCGGAGCTGGAGCATTTCTTGCATACCAAACCATCGGAAGTCGAATTTATTATGCAAGAGTTTATAGACGGCGTCTTGCTAACCTACGACGGTCTTGTCAACAAAGATGGAGAAATCGTATTCGCAGCAAGCCACGAATTTCCGCATAGCATCATGGATACCGTAAATTCTGGAAATCATTTCAGCTATTATGGTTTAAAGGAAGTAAGTAAGGAAATCGAGGAATCCGGAAGAAGGATCATTCGAACCTATGGGATCAAAGAAAGCTTTTTTCATCTCGAGTTTTTTAAATCCAATGCAGATGGAAATATTATTGCGTTAGAAGTCAATATGAGGCCGCCGGGTACGTGGATGACGGATGCGATCAACTTCACTTACGATATCGATATTTACAAGCTATGGGCGAATATGATTGTTAACAATCAGGTGGAAGGACCTTTTGCCGGTAAGTATTATACCGGGTTTGCCAGTAAAAAAAACCACCTCACCTACGCTCATGAGCACGAAGAGATCATGCAGCGATATCATCATGAAATTGTCAAACACGACAGCATTACGGATGTGCAAAGCCAATCTAGAGGAAATTATGCGTATCAATTTCGTTCAAAGGACTTTGATAAAGTGAAACAAATTACAGCTTATATTCATGCAGTGGAAAATAGAATCAAGGTGTTCTCATGAAAGTAACCTATCACAAAGTATATAGCGGCAACTTGCATCGGGACATGGAATACAAAATATACGGACATCAAGGGAAGCCCTTACTTGTTTTTCCGACCTCCTGCGGACGGTTTTATCAGTATGAGGAATCCGGCATGATCAGCACGTTGGAAAGTTATATTGAACAAGGAAAAATTCAAGTTTGGACATGCGACAGTATTGACGAAGAGACTTTTTATGCCAAGAACTCGACGACCGATGAGAAGATGAAACTCCATGACCAATATGATGCCTATGTGAAAGATGAACTCATTTCTTCCATTCTCCGTCAAAGCAAAGAGAACAACGGTGGAGGCACGCAGAAGATCTTGGCGACGGGATGTTCGCTCGGGGCTTATCACAGTACCAATATGTTTTTCCGGCACCCGCAATATTTTGACAGTTTAATTGCTTTAAGCGGTTTGTATTCGACCAATCGATTTTTTGGAGAAGAGGTCCCTCCTTCAGCTTATTTCCATTCACCGCTTCACTATTTAAGAAACTTGGAGGACGCTTTTTATCTGAATCAATACAGGAACAGCAAAATCATCATTTGCACAGGCCAAGGCGCTCATGAAGATTTAATGCGATCGGAGACGCAGAAGCTCAAGGAAGTGCTGCAGGAGAAACACATCCCGGCAAGCGTTGAATTTTGGGGGTACGATGTCAATCATGACTGGTACTGGTGGAGGAAGCAAATCCTTTACTACATGGATCGCTGCTTAAGTTAAAAAACGCCAGTCCTTTCATTACTGCCTCATACCTTGTTCAGACGATGATTGTCGACACCAAAAAAGCTTGAGAATGCTCTGACATTAGCATTCTCAAGCTTTTCCTACTTCTTCGCCTTATAAAACTCATGATACAACTTCATCAACGCCCGCTTCTCAATCCGCGATACATAGCTGCGGCTAATCCCCAGCTCCTTCGCAATCTCCCGCTGCGTCCGCTCATCCCCGCCATGCTCCAGCCCGAAGCGGCCAATAACAACTTCCTTCTCGCGGTCATCCAATATATCGAGGTTTTTATATATTTTGCTCTTCTCAATCTTCAGCTGCACCTTATCGACGATATCGTCGGCCTCCGTGCCGAGGATATCGATCAACGTAATCTCATTTCCTTCCTTATCCGTGCCAATCGGATCATGCAAAGACACGTCCTTTCGAGTCTTCTTCAAAGAACGAAGGTGCATCAGTATTTCGTTCTCAATACAACGAGCTGCAAAAGTCGCGAGCTTCGTTCCTTTTCCAGTTTGGAAGCTCTCAATCGCTTTAATCAAACCGATTGTCCCAATCGTGCTCTTACCGCTCCCATTGTTCCCCGCAAACACAAACATAGTTGCGATTGGCTCACTCATGCTCAAGATCCTGTTCATTAATCCGTTCTATTTCACCATTGCTATACTCTCTTACAAATTGGCCGTCATTCGTTTTGTATACAATATAAGTGCCGTTTGCTTTAGCATCAAGCTTTGCTCGATCACCAGTAAGCTTGATGAACTTACTTAAATCTTGTATTCGACGATTCATTCTTCATCCCCTCCATTTCATTATGCAATTAATATTAAAACCGGAGCATTTCTAATATCACAAGTATAACACAAACCGTTTTACACTAGTACATTCGAGAAGCCCACATAATGTGAATATAAAGAGGTTACCGATGTGTCATAGCTGCGAATTCAATACTAACGACCGGAATACAACATGTATCGGAATATCTATTCTAACAAAAAACAGACGTCCTCCTGACTGAGAGGTCGCCTGTTGCACATATATACTCCATCAAAACAACGACATTTGCCCCATTCGCGAATCGATCCGCTCCAGCGTATCTGGCGTTAATGAAAAGAAATCTATCTCTCATTTCTACCTATCGGAACCACCGGATCAGAGGCTCGAAAGCATAGTTTTAACAAAATATAATCTTAATGTAACCTTTCATAAGTGCGCCATTATTCCGTTAGCATCCCAATCGTCATGCTGAATAGCTCCCTGAAAAAGGACTATACCATGGTATACTTACTCGATCATGAAACCGCGGATGGAATATATCGATTTACGATTTAATCTGTTACAATTGGAAGACAACAAAGATTTTCGGACTTTTATCCGATTACCTTCTGTTTTTAAAAGCCTCTTTCCGTTCGTTGAGAGTTACTCTGTTGCACCAGCTGCTTCTCTCATCCCAGCAGTTACTTCAGAAACGACTTGAGATTGTGAAGTTGCATCAAACTCAAATTCCTTCATCATCATACTATAGTGAGCAAGATGATTTTTCTTTTCAAATATGCTCTTGAAGACACTCAAATATCTGCTTGCTATGTCCAGGTTACTTTCTACATATAAATCCTCACTAATAGAATGAGATCCATCATTTATCCAGGAAAGTAATGAACGACAAATCATTTTTTCTTCATTATCAAACTCATTTTCAAGATCATCAATGTTTGAATCGCCAAAGAATTTAAAATAATTCTCAAGAATTCGTCTCATTGTATTTTGGATTGATACAAAATTATAATTATTTGGATTCCTTAGTTCCTTCCAGAGTAATTCGTAAGATGTCCTAATTGGATTCTTAGGAAATGGCTCAATTGTTGTTGTGTCATCATTCTTTCTTAATATCCAATAAGTTGCTTCTCCGAAACCTTTATTCCCTTGGTTGAAGGTAACTTCTTTGTGAAAATAAATATTATGCGTTAGAACAAATAATTGTTTGATATCGGACGAATCCTCTTTTATTTCAAAAATTATTTTTCTAATAAGACTACTAACCATAAAGAGAACACTACTATCCAGACTGGAAATGGGGTCATCAATAACTACAATTTTCTCGGACTGTATATCCTTAATTTCATTACTACCTTTTAACAATTGGTAAAAATAAAGAAAAGTGATGAACGTTTTTTCGCCTTCACTAAGGGTGTCATGAGCATCTTCACCATTCTCTCGAACAATCCTATAATTACCTTTTTCAGCAGCGGAAGCCAAACGAAATGATTTAAAGCCAAATGAATGTAATATCTTATTAATCTCGGCTACGGAGTGATCAACGCTTGTTACTTGCTGTTGCTTTAGATATAAATCTTCTTCAAACTGATTCTTGAAATTTGTTTTTTGTTGTTTACTATTTTCTAATCCTAATACTACCCTTTCGATATCTCCTTTCTTTTTCATAAATGCTTGATAGTTCGAGTTATTTTGTTCGATTATGTATCTCCATATATCTCTGGACAGATTTTCTTTTTCATTTTTTATATTTTCAATTAGTTTATTATGCTTATCAATCTTTTGATTGGATTCGTTTACTTCTTGATTTATTTCAAAAATCAAAGCCTCTATCTCTGCCAACTCAATACTTCTGCTGGGCTCCTTTATTTTACCTTCAATTAACAATTTGTTTTCTTCAAGCTTCGATTTAATTAATTTTAGACTAATCTCGATTTTTTGTTTATTAGTGAACTCACCTTTAGAGTAATCCAACAAGGATTCAATTTGTATGATTACATTCTCTACATTCTCAATATATTTTTTTGATATCAACTCTAATCGTTGAATGTTAGCAATATAAGATTGATCAAAATATAAATTCAGCTTCTCCTCAAACATAGATGGAAGTGTTTGCTGGCAGAAAGGGCATACGTCATCTGTCTTTTTCACAATAATTTGACCTTGTTTAACCCAGTCACTTATTTGTAATTTTGTAATCAACTTAGCAATATCTACATCTTCTTTTCCGATGATTTTTCTTCTGAAAATATGGTCATCATCTAATCGTTCCTCTAGTAATATTCTGTTATTTTTTTTGATCATTTCACCTTTCAACTCGTAGAGACTGCTTTTGAGTTTTCCCAATTCTTCTAGCGAACGAATTTCTCTTGAATTATTTGTGGCTTCCTCTAAAAATTTAGCCATAAATTTATCTCGTGAATTTCTAACTCCTTCAATCGACTCTTTAAAAGAGTCATCTATTCTCTTTTTTATCTCCCAACATGAATCTTTAAAATCATCACTAATGCCAATTAAAACGGATTTCTTTTCAGAAATTGTCTCTTTTAATTTTAAAATTGCTTCATCATGTTTTCTTATTTTCTCTCTAAGTTCAGTAATCTGAGACTGCAGCTCCACAGACTCTTTACCCAATGTAAATATCCCTCTAATGGAATTACCTATCCTAAAGTTTTCATCCACAAAATTTCGATTGTAAACACAAATCTTAAGTACCTTACCATTCCAATCCATGGTACTTTCAGGATACACTTCTGGTCTTCGTAGATATTCTGTTAATGTAGTTTTTCCAGTACCATTGTTTCCATAAACGAAATTGACCTTCTTTAAACTATCCATCGTAATACCTAAATGATTATATGTAGCTGCATTTTTAATACTAAGTTTTTTGATCATACTACATGCTTGCCCCCCATCTTTCTCAAGTTTATATAGACTCATTTTATTCATTCGAGATTGAGAAGTATGTCGAAAATTGTAGACAAATGACTTATATTTATGAATTGACCTTGCCCTGAATAGATGGACACTGACATAGCCTCAAAACTTTCATTGTATATAGAATCAAAAAAACCCTTGATTCCCAAGGGTTTAAAAGTTTGCATATGGATGAGCAAAATATATTACATGAATATCTACACCACTGATTATTCTAAGTTTATAACTTTGTTACCGCTTCGCCTTATAAAACTCATGATAAAGCTTCATCAGCGCTCTTTTCTCTATCCTTGAAACGTAACTCCTCGAGATCCCGAGCTCCTTCGCAATCTCCCTTTGCGTCCGCTCATCCCCGCACGACTTCCTTCTCCCGGTCATCCAATATATCGAGGTTTTTATATATCTTGCTTTTCTCAATCTTCAGCTGCACCTTATCGACAATATCATCGGCCTCCGTGCCGAGGATATCTATCAGCGTAATTTCATTGCCTTCTTTGTCCGTACCTATTGGGTCGTGAAGAGATACGTCTTTCCGGGTTTTCTTTAAGGAGCGCAAATGCATAAGTATTTCATTCTCGATACAACGAGCTGCGAACGTAGCGAGCTTTGTCCCTTTACCGGTTTGGAAGCTTTCAATTGCTTTAATGAGGCCGATCGTGCCAATGGAGATAAGATCCTCCAAATCCTCCCCTGTATTGTCAAATTTTTTGACGATGTGCGCGACCAACCGGAGATTATGCTCGATTAGCAGGTTGCGCG
Organism: Paenibacillus sp. Soil522; assembly: GCF_001428245.1. Taxonomy (GTDB): domain Bacteria; phylum Bacillota; class Bacilli; order Paenibacillales; family Paenibacillaceae; genus Pristimantibacillus. The sequence goes on along the minus strand of NZ_LMRV01000033.1, from coordinate 40,180 downwards.
AGCGTGCGTTACCCTCCGCCATTAGCTGAAGATGCTTCGTTTCCTCGTCCTCATGCAGCGGCTGAGGAAATGCATTATTTTTAACATATGACACAAGAAGCGACAGTTGCTTAATGAACAGTGCGATAGCTGCAAACAATCCCATGAACCGGACACCCCCAAGCTGAATTGCTGGATGCATTCGCTATTGCTCCAGCGCACAAGTAGCATAGTTCTACATTGTATGTGGGCAACGGCCTAGAAGTGCATGTACGAGGGTGAAGGAAGCAGGAAAACAGTTATTATTTAAATCATTGAACTTGTTACTTTATCATAAAGTTCATCCTCGCACTACATTGCATCGTCAGGCGAGCTTTAATGAAGGAGCCTAAGATAAACAGCTATATTGTATCGTCGCAGGATAGGAGCTCGTTTTCAGTGAGGTGGTGCGTCTATCCTGCATCCCGTACAACATAGACGCCTACTTTTTCATCATACTGCCGAAATACTTGGTTTTATCATGCAAATGTGCAGGATAGAGCAAGGCTTGGCGCTTATAAGGGATAAGTTATTGCAATTATGCAGGATAGAAATACAGCTCGTGCTTTTTGTAACAAATAAACCAAAAAACAAAACGAGCCATTAGAATCGCTTCTAAGGCTCGTTTTGTTTATCGGGAGTCCTATTCGAATCCCCTTAAATCTTTGATTTTACCAAAAACAATACTTTTTCAAGGCCCTCAGATAAGGCTCTCCTCTCCCTCTTTCCTTCCTAAGCCATACCAACCGAGGTCTTAAAGCCGCTAAGCGGAAAAACCGCTTCAACCTTGTGTTCTTGTCCGTCATCGACGAGCTGAATATAGAATCCGGCAGACTTCCCGGCTTCATTCACGGCTGGCTCTTGCTCTGCCTGCCTGCCGTCGACCGTAACGCCTTCGTCCTTATCCTTCGCAGCGCCGTTCGCCTGCACGGTTATGTGATATACAGAGCTGCCGTATCGGTACTTCACGGAGTAAGACGGCCAATCCTTCGGTACGTTCGGACGCACAAACAGCTTGCTGCCCTCGCGGCTCAAACCGAGTATCCATTCGATCCCCGCCTGATACATCCAACCCGATGCGCCGGTGTACCACGTCCATCCCGCTCTGCCTTTCACCGGATCCCGCGTGTACACATCAGCGGCCATTACATAGGGTTCGCCAGCGTATTTACGCACTTCCGACGGACTTTGGGCATGGGTGACCGGATTCAGCAAATGAAACAGCTCAACTGCTTTGTCTCCTTCGCCGAGCTCGCACCAAGCAACGATGCTCCAGATCACCCCATGCGTATACTGGGCGCCATTCTCCCGGATGCCCGGCGGGTAGCCTTGAATATACCCCGGGCTCGGATCGGTCCTATCGAACGGCGGCGTAAGAAGCCGCGCAACGGAGAGGTCACGATCAACCAGCTCACGGTCGAACGACTGCATAGCTTGTCTCGCCCGCTCCTGCGGAGCAGCTCCGGAAATGACTGACCATGACTGGGCGATCGCATCGATCCGGCATTCCTCATTGCGCACCGAACCAAGCCATACGCCATCATCCGTACGTGCCCGGCGGTACCATTCGCCATCCCATGCATGCTTGTTCAACGCTTCAGCAATGGAAGCCCTCCGGGCACGGTAAAGGTCCGCGCGCTCGATATCCCCTTTCCGCTGACATACATCGGCGAATTTTCGCAATACCTCGCATAAAAACCATCCGAGCCACACGCTCTCGCCTTTGCCTTCGTCACCGACCGAGTTCATTCCGTCATTCCAATCGCCGATACCCATTAACGGGATGCCGTGCTCTCCGAAGCTGGATGCCCGCTCAATGGACCTGATACAATGCTCGTAGATCGAAGCGGTTTCTTCCGATACGACAGTCGCCTCGTAACGTTCGTGCTCATCATCCAGCAGCATTTCACTCTTCAGAAACGGCGCCGTCTCATCAAGCACGCCGATGTCGCCGGTATGCGTGATATACCTCGATACGGCATATGGCAGCCAAAGCAGATCGTCCGAATACCGGGTGCGAATACCCCGTTCCGTCTCCTCATGCCACCAGTGCTGAACATCGCCTTCAATGAATTGATGCGATGCATGCAGCACAATTTGCTTCCTTGTCAGTTCCGGCAGCGTATGCAGCAGCGATAATGAATCCTGCAGCTGATCCCTGAAGCCGTATGCACCGCCTGCTTGGTAAAAAGCGGTACGGGCCCACATCCTGCACGACAGCGCCTGATACAGCAGCCAGCCGTTCAGCATCAGATCAAGCTCACGATTTGGCGTCTTAACCTCGATCTGGTTAAGCGTATGGTTCCAATAATTGGTTACATCCGTCAGCGCCGCCTCACAGCTCTCCGCCGTGGCGTAGCGCCGAATAAGCTTCTGGACCGCTTCCTTATTCGCGTCTGCCCCTACAAGAATGTACACCGTGCGTACAGAGCGGGGAGGTATCGTCAGCTTCAGCCGAATTGCTCCACAGCTGTCAGCGAAAACACCGTCAGCATTCGAGAGGCTCTCCTGCCGCATCCCTTCAGGGAAAGCTAACGAGCCGGAGCGGCCGATGAACGCCGACCGGTCCGTCGTATAGGTGACGCTCGAACTATCGTAATCCGCTCCCCCCTCTTCCTTCTCTGCGTGCATTTGAAGGAAGGCGACCGCATCACGGAACGTTTCTTGGTACGCGTTGCGGGCAAGCAAGGTATGGGTTTCAGCATCCCATTCGGAAATAATATACGGCGCATTCATCTGTTTTCGTACGCCTAGCACCCAGTTGCAATAATAAGTGACAGACAAGCTGCGCGGATCATCACTTCTATTTTCCAGCTCGAGAGTTACAAATTTGACCGGATCCTCTTTGCTTACGTAGACCGTCATACTTTGTTTGATCCCTCTCGTCTGCCGCTTGAAGCGTGTGTACCCGAAGCCATGGGTCGCATCAAACGCGTCCTTGCCCAGCTCCGGAGAAGGCGCTCCCGTCCATAGGTCTCCGGTTGCTTCGTCACGGATATAGCATACCTCGCCGGGCAGATCGAGTACCGGATCATTCGACCATGGCGTCAGCTTGAACTCCCGGCTGTTGCGCCACCAGGTATAACCTGTCCCAAGCTCGGTAATGAGACAGCCGAAATTTGGGTTGGCCATCACATTGCTCCATGGAGCAGGCAAAAACTTCCCTTTTCTCATCGCTATAACATACTCGCGCCCTTCATTTGCAAACCCGCCAGAGCCGTTATATACTTCGAGCGATTCAGGCGCGTAATCCGCAGGCTCGCTTAGAGTCGAGACTGCTTCAGCCACCCGCTCTGGACGAAGCCGAAATTGCGGCGGAAGTCCTCCAATTGTTGGCAGCGACTCCGACTCTTTCGAATTCATTTTCTCAAGCTCCCTTGCTCTATGCACCGCATTTGCTTCACCTGATAATCCGGCTGGCTTACGGCTTGCTGAGCGAATGGAAAGCTGTGCTTTAAAGCTGGGCCCGTCAGCCCGGAGCGTCATGCGGGCAACGGATTGGAGCAAATGAAGCTGCTCCTGCGACAGCCTGTCGGCCATAACCGGATACACGCCGCCGGGCGTTGACGAACCGCTTACGGTCTGCTCTGCGGAACGGCGCAGCGCATCCTGCACCTCCTGGTAATAACCTCCGGCCTCTTCAATAAGGAACACAAGGTCGAAAGCTATTCCCTTTTGCCTTAAATACGAGTGGCCGATCAGCGCTTTTAGCGCAAAAGGCATTTGTGTTTTATCTTGTATTCGCACAAGCGCAATCGGCAGATCGCCCGATATGCCCATCGGCCACAAGCTAGACTGCCCGGTTTGATTGGCGGCAATGCTGATTGCCCGCTCCTCTCGAAGAGGCGACTGGTATAGCAGCCGGCCTGCCATCGTATGATACTGAGCAGCTTCCATAGCGCTGAGTCGTTGATGCCTCAGATCGATCCGGCTGTGCGTCCATGCCAGCTGAAATGCACGCTCCACTTGCTGTTCGCTGCACAAGTTTGCCGCCACGTCCAAAGCTTCCTCACGGCTGTCAGCCACACCGGTAGCCGTGAACAGCTTGACGGTCTCTCCCGGTCCGATCGATATGCGGCGGCGCATAACAAAAGCGGGATCGAGCACAGCGCCGACTGTACCGGAGAGGCGGCATTCCAGGCTCGCCGGGTAGGCGAGGGTGTGACCTCTTCCGATAAAGCAGGAACGGTCCGTTTCAAATTCGACCGATCCAAGCGCATCACAACCGATTGACAGATTGTGCACCGCCCACTTCGGCCGCTCCTTCATATCGCGGGGCCGCCGGACGGCGAGCAGACATTCAGCCGCAGCGTCATATTCGGTCTGGACAAACAGCTTGCTGAAGGCGGGATGCGCCTCGTCCGCAGCGGGAGGAGCAAGCGCAATTTCCAAATAAGTTGTCACCTCAACGACCCGGGCATCCTCTCCTGTATTCGTCAAGGACAAGCGGCGAAGCTCGGCGTTTTGATCGGGCGGTACGCAAATTTCCAGCATCGAAGAGATAAATCCGTTCCGCCTTGTAAAGGACGCTTTATCGAGCGCAAACTGGGCTTTTTGCTCCTCCGCAAGCACGCGGCAAGGTTCAAAGGCTGGCGACCATACGGCATTTGTTGACACATCCCGAATATAAATGCAGCTTCCGGGTGTCTCCGCAATAGGATCCTCATGCCAGCGGGATACCGCCATTCCGCCGTACCGCGTGAACCCTCCCCCGGTATCGGATATAACGCTTGTAAATGACCCGTTGGATAACACGCATACTTCGGGAACTTCGCGCGGCTTGGTAAATTCCCTTAGAGGAACGCGGGTGCCTGTAAGAGGCTCCTTCGTCCGTTCCAGCATCGGCTTGGCCGCATTTTTTATAATAGCAGGGCGCTCTGGAATACGCTCCTGCAGCAGCAGCTCTGCGGCCTGCATGCGCTTATCTGCGTGAAACCGGTCAATCATTGTGCGCGGCAGCAGCAGATTGCCCAAGGTAAGAAAGCTCATCCCGATATGGTGAGCCATGAAGCTGCGCACGATGATATACCCCGTATCCTCCGGCATGCGCTGGGCGGTGCAATCAATCGCCTCGTAATAGCCGTATTTTCCTTTGGCGCCCATCTCTTCCATCCGTTTCAGAGAAGCCAGCGAATCCCCCAGTTGAATGGGAAGCGCCATAATCGCCGCGTAAGGCGCGAGAACGAGATCGTTCTCAAGCCCCCGCTGAAACCCGAGCCCCGGTACGCCGAAAGCGCGGTATTGGTAATTCATTTGATAATCGAAGGCGAAATAGCCTGATTCAGAAATACCGAATGGAACGCCCCGCTGCCGCGCATATTCAATCTGACGCTTGACGACTCCACGATAGGTGGCGTCCCAAACCGAGTGACGATAGGTGCGCATCAAGAGAGACGGCATCAAATATTCAAACATGGTGCCCGACCATGATAACAGCGTCGGGTGCTTACCCGACTTTGCCATCGCCCTTCCGAGCCTAAACCAATGCGATACCGGCGCTTGCCCGAACGCAATCGCCAGAAAGCTCGCCTGCCGGGCTTCGGATGCAAGCAGGTCGTACAAAATATCCTCCCTGCGGTCAAGCGCAGCATGATACCCAAGCGTAAACAGCTCGGCGCGATCATCATACAAGGGACGAAAGTCGGTGCCCGCAACGATCGATTCGATGCGGCCGGCGAGCGCTTCGGCCCAGTGCAGAAGCTCGCTTCCGTCGCCATTCGCCCCGTCCTTCTTCGCCCATTCAAGAATGCCCTGCTTCAGCGCAATCAAATAGGCGACAAAGTTGCCGGAATCAACGGTTGAGACGTAGAGCGGAGGCAATGGCCGCAGCGTCTGCGTATCGTACCAGTTGTACAGATGGCCGAACCTTTTCTCCATCTTCTCGATCGTTCCAATCGTTCGTCCAACGCGGTCAAGCATGCCTCGCGTATCAATGAAACCGAAATCGCGGGCAGCAACCGTACAGGCGAGCAGCAGTCCGATATTGGTCGGCGATGTCCGGTGCGCAATACCGTTCGGCGGCTCCATCTGTACATTGTCCGGCGGCAGCCAGTTGTCGTTCTCCCCCGCAAAGTCTTCATAATAAGCCCACATCTGCGCCGCCAATTGCCGAAGCTCATTGGCTTCCGACTCCGATGGAGCGATATTCGGGATGGAAGGCGGGCCGTTAAGCCAGCGCACCGCAAAGGGAGCGAGCAGCCAGAGCACCGCGATCGCCAAGCCGAATGCCCTTAAAGTGCCGGTAGCGTACATCAATGCCGCAGCCCCGAACAAAACACTTAGCGCATGGCCGGACCAAATCCCTGAAATGGCCGAAGCCGATGCGCTGCGGCTGCGCCGCTCCACTTCGGCAGAGCTGGTCCATTCCAGCAGGTTTCTTTTGCTAACGGCAAGCCTGTATAACGTTCTCGCGATGGCGTCAGCGAGCACAACGGATTGATAGGGAAGCGCAATAAGCTGAACCAGCGATTGCAAGAACGCCGTCAGAACCAGGGCCGGTTTACGATTAAAGCGCCTAAGCGCTAACAAGGCCCGGATCAGCGGCAGCCCGAGCGTCACCAGCCCTGCAGCCATAAGTACGGCTCCTGCAGCACCGGAAATAAACATGCTGACTGCGAGCAGGATGAATACGGCGGGGTGAACGAGACTGCGCCGCATATTGTCGATGATCTGCCAGCGGGTAAGCAGTGATAAATCTATTGGCTGCAAATTGCCGCAGCGGTCGTGCTTGCGGGAAGCAATCCAGCAAAGCAGCTGCCAATCGCCACGAACCCAACGGTGCAGACGCTGCTGGTAAGCTTGAAAGGTAACCGGGTGGCCGTCCACAACCTCGATGTCCGACAGCAGCCCGCCCCTCAGGAAGCCGCCTTCCAGCAAATCATGGCTGAGCACGGAATTTTCCGGAATCCGGTCATTAAGCACCTGCTTGAATGCGGCGATATCGAATATTCCTTTGCCGGTAAAAATACCTTGTCCGAAAGCATCCTGGTAAGGATCCGACATAGCGAACGAATAAGGATCGATTCCCGGCTTACCCGACCACAATCTTGCCAAGCGGGATGACGATACCGATTCGTAGCTGATGCCGACACGCGGCTGAAGCACCCCGTAGCCTTCTAAAACGCGTGTTCCGCCGGCATTTAAGCGCGCACGGTTATAGGGCAGATGCATCGTGCCGATCATCCGGGCCGCCACCCCAACCGGCAGCTCCGTATCCGCATCAAGTGTAATGACATATTTGTAGCGTGTAATCGCAGAGCAGTCGCCGACGATGCAAACGCAGCTAGTGTCGCTGCGGCCGCTCAGCAGCTCGACAAACTCGACGAGTTTTCCCCGCTTGCGCTCCCATCCCATCCAGACTTGTTCCGATTCATTCCATTTGCGGCCCCGCTGAAAAAGATAGAAAGGCCCCGTTCCGGTATCGGGATTACCATATAATCGGTTGAGCGCCTCAATCCGGCGGCGCGCCGCCTCAGTAATCCGCTCATCTGCCTCTGCATGCTCAGTTGCAGCATCTGCAAAATCGCCAAGCAATGCAAAGCCCATATGAGGGTCCAGGTTCGCCAAATAATGAAGCTCCAGCCTGTCCGCCATTTCCTCGGCTTCCTCCGGCTTCGACCAAATAACAGGTATAACCGTGATCGTAGCGGCGTCCTCGTCTATGCCGCTCGCATAATCATATCTAAGCAGCGGCTGCGTGACGGATAGTTTGCCGATTAATCCATGAATGACGGTAACCGTCCATTCGCTAACCGGAATTACCAGTACAAGAGCGGCAGCCGTCCAAGCGCCGATACGGATAGCCGTATCATTTACAGCCGCTGCGCTCCAAAGAGAAACAAAAAGAAAAGCAGCAAAAATAACAGCCATTGTCCCTAAATACATTCCAATTCTTGGACCAAGCTGAATCGGCCTCAAATAACGTTTCGGCTCGGTACATTCACGCGCGGAATCCAGCAGCTTCCTGTTCCCTTTCCGGTCAAGCAAATAATAAGCAGCGTAAGCTTGACGGGGCGGCAAAACATCTGTTTGAGCTGCGGCCCCTTCGGATCCGGCAACATCCGTGAGGTATGTATCTTCATTGTAATATTTGCTTGCCAAAGCGATTGCCTGCTGCGCAATCACATTTTCCGGCATGCCGGATGAGCGGGATAACCGCTCGACTTGCCCTCTCAGCGTGGCGCGGCTCTTCCCGTCCATAAGCGGATAGGTTCCGGCATGCTCCTCGGACAGTGTGCGCTCCACCACACTCATCCTCTCGAATAGAGAGTCCCATCTTGTGCGGGACAATGTGCGAAGCGATTGAATGAGGTGACCGGCTGTTAATTCATAAGATGCTTGCAGCTGATGCTCGTAAAGAATGATGCGGCTCAGGCTTTCGACGCCGTTGTCCAGCTTGCATAGCAGCCAGCTGCGGACTTCTCCCGCTTCCTCCGCCCATTCATTCAAATGGCTGACCAAATGAACGATGACCGGAGCTGACAGCGGCATTTGCAGGCCGGCATTTTCCAAAGCATCTTTTATTTTACCGGCATCCGGCTTTGTATTTCCTTCTGTGAAAGGCACAAGCAGTTTGTCTACTTCGAGACAAGCCCGCCGCCGCTCCCTGACCTCCTCCATCACTTCGGCCAGCTTTCCGATAACGGCAATGCGCAGCATCAATGGCATCGACCATACTTCGGCGATCGACAGCACAGTGACCTCTTGATAGGCATTCGAAAAACGCGCAAACGCATCGGCTTCAAGCAAGCCGTCGACCAGCTTTACATATTCGGAGCACATCGCCAATACGCGAGGCTCCGCTCCGGTCTTAAGCCGCGGCAATTGACTGGAAAATCGTCTCGTCAATTCAGACTGAACCGTAAACGCTTCGGATTCGACCAAATCTGCGTGATCAATCAGCCATTGCTCAGCGGGTTGAAAGCATGGCGCGCCATCCTGCTTGAGCTCCGTCGCGAAATCCCGCAGCACATCCAAATTTCGGCGAAAGGCATGCCACATTGGGGCGGACGAACGAAAGACAGCTTTTCCGGGATGATGAATAAGAGCCAGTTCACGCGCTTTCTGCTCAAGTTGCTCGATTGTTGGAATCATAGGCTCCCCCTTAATCCGTGAGTCATTACTTTAGCCAAGGCAGCTTACAAACCTTGACTAACCTTGAGCTTAGCCGCAGATTCAGTCACGGTGCTCAAGGCTTACTTAAGTAATATCACCAAATTAACGGAAAATTATGTGAGTAACGCCTATTTAATCCTCTAATGCTTGAACACGTGTATAAGCGGGATTAACGCCTGCCTCTACTTTCTATTTCATTTGCTCGATGATATAATCCGCCGTCCGAATGGAAAGGGCCGTTATAGTAAGGAACGGATTTGCAGCTCCGCTGCTTGGAATCATGCTGCTGCAGGCGACATAGAGGCCGGATACTCCATGTATCTGCCCATAAGGATTGGCTGCCGAAGTAGAGGGATCAGTACCGATGCGGCAGGTGCCCATATCGTGCATGACCAGCCCAAGGGGCAGAGCACAAATGGGTTCCACCGTAACCTTCATGGCTTCCGCTGCCTGCTTCATGCCCTGTTCCATTTGCCTGATGACTTCCAGATCTGTACCGCTGAACGAGAATAAAGCTACTGGTTCGGGTACCCCGTATTCATCAACCTTCAGGGGATTCAGGGTGACTCTATTTTCATACCGCGATTCCAGCACACCCAAAGCAAGAATATCAAACTCCTGGCCAAGCGGCGGGAAGCCGCGCATTTGCATCTGATACGGCCGGTCGGCCGTACGGGGAATATAAACAGCATAAAGTCCCGGAATTTGCGAATAATCACTGGGCGCAACTTTAGCTGTCGTATATGCAAAGGAATGGTTCGTTAAGTAATGGCCGATAGCTTCCCCGCGAATCGCCGAGTTAAGCAAAATCCGCGGCGTTTCAAATGTGCTCGCGGCCAAGACAACGGCCTTGGATTTCAGGAAATACGGTTTCTTATCCCGATCCATGACCTTGAGGCCTTCCACTTTTCCTCTTTCGGCGTATACTTGAACGGCGCGGGCCTTGATCGCGATATCGAACGGCCGTCGATTCGCGGCGTTTGCGAGCAGCGAAATAGTACTAAACCGGGGAGTGGAATTGTACTCTCCATTTGCGGTTGGCCGGATATTGATCGCCACCGGCTTATTAGCCGCTTCAGGAAAGCCGTTTTGGCGAAGCCGGTCTAGAAGAAATTCAGCTGTTCTATAAAAAGACCGGTTGACATTCATGAGTTCCTCGGCAATGTTATAGTACATGTTCATCTCTTTTTCGGTGACGGGCCAGCCTGCAAGATCGACTGGACTCATACGGGGGCTTACCATGCCCCACTCGATTGACCTGCCGCCTAAAGCGAGTATTTGTTCAAAGGTTGTAAGCAGGGGAGACGGAGGCGCCAGACGGTCAGACGGAAAAATCGGAATCGACTCCCAGTTCAGCGGATTAGGCGGTTCTACATTGGCCCAAAGAGGAAGCCAATTAGGCAGATCGAACTTATTTGCCGGCAGAAGATAGTCTCCGGCTTCAATAACATCGATACGTTTTCCGTTTTTTCCCCACTGTTCGGCCAATCGCCAAAGGACCGAGCCTCCTCCAGCCCCGGTGCCAACGATGATCACGTCGTAGTCGGTTTTCTCCATTGTCTCAAGCGGCGTCCAAGGATAAATAATCTCAGATGAAGGAATTGGGCAAACAGGAATATTCAGTGACTGATGAGCTGGAACGGATGACGGAGAAGGGCTAAACGGTCTTCTGGTAATGTTCAATGATTTCACTCCTTTCTACAAACCATTCATATCCCATATTTATGCGACCTTTGATGCCGTATTCGTGTATGACAGAAAGGCACTTATAAGTGGAACCTCCATAGCTAGTTTTATTAGGCCTCACATAAAAAAAGCATCTGCTTGTACTTCTTACAGAAGTACAAGCAGATGCTTTATAGAAGATTCTCTCGTTTGGTCTACTTCTTATCGACCTGAAGCAGCTTTACCGTTTTCGTGGAAAATGTGTTCTTCAGCCTTTCCTCCGTAATGACGTTCAGCTTAAGCAGGCTTGCGATTTTGGAAGTATCCGGCTTCGAAAGCATCCGCCACAGCTCCGGATCCGGCAGCGCCTCGAACAGCTTGTTTTCATCGTATTCTTTCCGCTCCTGCACGACAATTTTCACTTTATGGCTCCCGATCTCCAGCTCGCTCGCGTCCTGCTCTGTAAAATAAGCCATAATTTCATTGCGCAGCCCGGTCAGCTCCTGCTCTATTTCTTTTTGCTTTTGTTTTTGCTGATAATATCTCCGCACAGTCTTGTCCATCATCATCACGCTCCTCTTCTGCTACATGCTTATGCGGAAGAGAAAAATTTTACGACAAGATAGCCATACCGGACGTTAATCAATAAATGTCCTTCCTCATAAACACCGTAAACGAAACGAGCAGCGAGCCGATCATCCATGCCGCAAGCACCGCAAGCGAGAAGCCGAGCGTCATGCCCTCGATTGGCGGAGCCGATCCGCTAACGTAGTCCATTAGGCCAAGATTGACCATGAACAAATACTTCGCCGATTCCCACGAGGACACCATATTGCTCAGTATCGCTCCCGAAATTAAGCAGGCAAACATCGTGCCCATGCCGGCAGCGCTGCTTCGCATCAGAATGGACAGCATAAAGGATAACGTCCCGACGACCAAAGCAATAAACCATGCGAGCCCGAATTGCTGAATGATGTACTGCCACTGCGATACCAGACGAACGCCCGATATGTCGAGCTCGCCTCCCTGGGAGGAGAAGCCGGTCAATACCGGTGCCGACCAGCCCTGGTTGCCGAACATCATCGCGGAGATCAAATAAGAGAACAAACCGAATAGAAATATGACGAGTGAAACGGACAAAACAAGCGCGATATATTTGCTGAGCAAAATGTTAAAGCGGCTTACCGGACGGGTGAGCAGCAGCTTAATCGTTCCCATGCTCCGCTCCGATGACACCAGATCAACAGCGATGATCATGATCAGCAGCGGCAGAAACAGCTCCGCGGAATTTTGAACGAAGCCCCTTATAAAGGACGGAGCGCCTGGCTCGGCAGGATTTATGTCATGGTCCAAATAGTACTGCGACTGCTTGATTTGAATTTGAATTTGCTCGCGCCATTGCCCTGCGCTGCTTAACCTATTTTGCATATCGACGATTTCCTGCTGCAGCTCGGTACGCCAATCGACGGTGCCTAACCGCTCCTTTGTCGACTCTGACTGCTTAGCCTGCGCATACGAAAACATGGAGAGAAGGACGATAATAATGACTGAAATAATGATAAACCGGCGTTTCCCGATCAGCTTTGTCATTTCATTTTGAACGAGATTAATCAATCGAATCGCCCCCTGTCAGCTCGAGGAATAAATCTTCAAGCGCCGGAAGCTTCCGGTTCATCTCCAGCACGCTCACTCCCGCTTCCACAAGCCTGCGGTTCCACTCGCCAACAGCATGCTCCGAGTAAACCGTCGTAACCGTATCCTCTGCCTCTTCTACGACAGCCGTTAGCTCGTTAAGAATTGATTTGCCGAGCGTATGCGGCATCATGCGCCAGATAAGCCGTTCTTCACTGGACAATAGATCATTTACGGAATCGACTCGAATAATTTCTCCCTTGGAAATAATCGCTACCCGATCACACATCAATTGAATTTCATGGAGCAAGTGACTGGATACGAGTACAGTTAGTCCTTCCTCCTCCGCCAAAAACCGAATAAACGCGCGCATTTCCCGGATGCCGGACGGATCGAGTCCATTCGTCGGCTCATCCAAAATCAGGACGTCAGGCTTGCCGAGCAGCGCCTGCGCGATTCCAAGCCGCTGCCGCATCCCGAGTGAATAGGTGCTCACTTTATCGTTCACCCGATCCTGCATGCCGACCAAACGAACGACCTCATCGATCCGCTCCTGCGAAATCCCGCTTATCATAACGGCAAAGTGGCGAAGATTTTCCATGCCGGTTAAGAACGGGTACAGCTCCGGATTTTCAACGATACAGCCCAAATGCTTCATTGCCCGCGTGAAATGCTTCGATATATCCAATCCGCATATTTGAATCGTTCCGGAGGTCGGCTTAATCAAGCCAACCAGCATTCTGATCGTCGTCGTTTTCCCTGCTCCATTAGGCCCCAAGAAGCCGAATACTTCACCGCGCTTCAGCTCGAAGCTTAAATCCTTAATGATCATGCGCTTGCCGATAACCTTCCGCAGTCCCTGAACGGATAACGTAATGTCGCTCATCGTTGTCCTCCTGTTCCGGTGATCAATGCGGCCGCCCGCTCAGCCATCAGCCGATACCCTTTTTCATTCGGGTGAAAATGATCCGTAAACAAATAGTCGGCCGTATTCTGCTGAAACAGATCATAGGTCGGCACGAATACCGACTTGGAATCCTGCGCCAGCGTCTCCGCCGTGTTGTAGTTCCAGTCCCTTACGACGCTGGACATGAGCTCTCCGTTCTGAAGCTCGCTGAACGGATTGTACAGACCTAATAAGTAAACGCTCGCCTCCGCATTGACTGTCCGAATGCCCGATATAATCGTTTTTAGGTTAATCAGGTACGACTCCTCCAGATCCTTTATGCTGGCCTCGGAAAGATCCGAAAGCGTCTGCCCGCCAAGGAACAGATCATTGCCGCCAATCGTCATCAAAATAACGTCTGCTTGTCCGATTTGACGCCCGATTTCCTTCTGCTTCATTTGCTCCGCAAGCTGAGAGGAGGTCAGTCCCTTAATGCTTAAGTTGATCAAGGAAACCTCCGTGCCGGCCTGCTTAAGCTGATCGCTGACATAGCCTGCATAGCCCTTGCCCTCAATGTCGCCGGTTCCTCTCGTTAACGAATCTCCGAGTGCGATGATTTTCAGCTCACCGGACCGCCCGGCCGATTGCTCCGCAACGGCCGGCCGCGCCGAGACGTTTTTTGTTCCGAATAAATAATCCTTTACCGACCAGCCTAATCCAAACAGCCATAGGAGACAGGTGAGAACGGCGAAGGCGGTAATGAAGCGGACCTTTCTGCTATGCATCAAATATTACACCTCTCTTTCGTTTCGCTTAACGGCTAAACCAATTGATAACCTTCTGCTGCATGCCGGAGCCGCTTTGCTCAAACTGCTTTTTCCGATGGCCGTTGGCTCCGGACGGATGCGGCATTTCGAATAAGCAGCGTTCACCGGCCAACCATCCTTTATTAACGAAGGCTTGTATAACGTCCGAAACCGACTTGCCGAGCGGAATGACAAGCGCATCCTTCACCTCCTGCAATTCCGGCAGGAGGATGCTTTCCGCGTATCGGTAAAGAGTTTCCGATTTCAGAATAGCGGGACTATGACCCGTATAGTTTTTGCCTTGCCGAAACACGGGGTAGCGAATGACAGAGGTCGTATGCAGCAAATCACTGCGCTTTTCAAACAACAGCTCGCTGCTATCGATCCCAGTGGCGCCAGGCAATCCGATTTGATTTAACATTTCGATCAAATTTTTTCTCATCGAGCCCGCGAAGCTGGCGAGCTTCTTTGCCCGTTGATCGATTAGATCAGAAGGCACTACCTGCAAAAGATCTTCACGCGCGCTTCTGATCGCCAGCTCCATTTGGGTAAAGCCGGGCGTAATGCCGATGATCATCACCTTAGCCCGCTTATTCACGTATTCATAAGGCACGTAATAAATGGACATATCCTTATCTTCTTGAATAAGCAGCTCCTTAACGAGCAGCTGCTCTTTCGACAAGCTGCCCGGAGGGAGCGTCATAATAAATGACCTGTATTTCTCAATTTGTGTCATACTGATCGGCGGCTTCCCTTCCCCTCCCTGCTATAAATTGAGCTCCACCATATTGTGCGCGCGTGCGGGGTAATCCGTAATGATGCCATCGATTTCGAATTTAAGCACCTCTTTCAAATTGCGTTCGCTGTTAACCGTCCACACCCATACCTCACGGCCTTTTTTATGCGCGCTCTCAACGAGCTGCTCTGTCAGCATCACCTGCTCGACCGTGTAGAAATCAACATCGAGCAGCGAGAGATCCCCTATGGCAAAATAAATAATTTGACCGATCTTAATGTCAGGGTTCAGCTGCCTGATTTGCTGCAGCGTCTGCCTGTCAAATGATTGAATATAGCAGTCCTGAACCATGTCGAATTGTTCGATTAGCGTTACGACTTGTCTAGCCAGCTCCTCGCCGGGCCCGTAAGACTTAAGATCGATAATAAGCTTCGCCTTCCCCTGCACCTCGGCAAGCACCTCGGCAAGCATCGGAATACGCTCTATTTGATCTAATTCGCCGCCCCGATTGCCGATGTTCAGCCGGGCGACCTCATCATAAGTCAGCTCGCTCACCCGTTTCGCTACCCCCGCCATCCGCCGCAAATTATAATCATGATGCAGCACGACAACGCCGTCCCTCGTAAGCTGAACGTCGATCTCGACGGCATCCACGCCCTGATCAACGGAGCTGCGGACAGCCTGAAGCGAGTTTTCCGGTGCGCTCTGCGTATCGCCGCGATGAGCGGATAACAGCACGCTCCATTTGACATAAACCAAATTATCGTTGGCTGCATAGCTGACGAATAGCGCCAACGCTAAATAGGAGACTAGTATAGTTACGTACAACATACGCTTTCGGGTTCTTCCTTTTATGAACGCCAGAAGACGCTTCTCAATAGAGCCCGCAAAGCGGCTTTCGTAAACCCGCAGCTGATCGCGCGGCATAACGCCTTGCCTGAGGCTGAAATGATAAAATAATCTAGTCAAAAAAATGATATTGACCGGTACGAGCAGCAGCGTAAACATATACGTAAGCACGGTGGATAACGTTAAGGAATAATGATCCGTCATCGCTTTAAGCACGTTGATGTCAAGCCAGGATGGCAAATAAGCGACAGAAGAAATCACCACAAAGCCAAGTGTGAACACAACGGCGTTAAGAATAAATAAATGAATGAAGATGACGAGGCGCTTGCCCTTCGTTAACACAAGGCTGCTTCTGATCGCCCTACGAATCGTTTTGCCTTCGATCATAATGAAATGCAAAACGAAAATCCACCGCAATATGATATAGACGCCCGCTAAAAACAAAATGCCGTACAAAGCCAGCATCATAAAGGAAGAGTTCAATATACGGCTGTTGAAAAATATCGGTACATTGAACAATGCAAATAAAGATGACGACAGCGGCGAATCGATAAAAGGGACGAAAAACAGCAGGAAGAACAGCAGCTGAATAATACCGAAGCCGAACAGCTTAGGCGTTTGCCGCAGCGTCGTCAGCACCGCATCTGATATCAGCACTTCCTTGCCGAAATAATGCTGCTGGGCAATCGTTATGACGACGCCAAACTCGATAAACAGCGCAAGCACAGCGACTAAACCAATCGCGATTAAGCCGGCTGCTCCCGTATAGCTAAGACCAACCTGATATACCTCGCCATTCAATACGGAGCCGGAGCCCACCACGCGGATTATCCGGTTAAATATAAACGAAATAATCGGCATGATGACAGAGCTAGTCAGCAGCAAAAATAAATATTCAAACAAAAGATGTTTCTTGTACGTGTCGCGAAAGTCGCGAATACTTCTTTCAAATAGTTGAATCATGGCCATTCATCCTATTCTTCATAATAAAGGAGCGAGGCGGGGTGTGCCCCGCATCTCCTCTTCGTTATTATAACGTATGACCCTCCCCCCAAGTCGAATCGGCGCGCTGCAAAAAAAACATCCTCTCTCTTCCAAAGGAAGAAAGATGTCCTTCAAATGGATCGGCGGGCATATCCGAAATAAAAAACAGCCGCCCCGACAGGTATCAAACACCTGCCGGGACGGCCGCTTCTCGTTATAGCAGGCTCAAGAGCGGCTCATACACCCCATATAAGAGGAGATAAAAAGCTGCGCCTAAAGCAGAGCCGATATACGCTCCATTCAAGCGGATACGCTGCAGGTCGGTCTCGACCTTGCTCTCGATAAAATGCACCAGCTTCTGCTCCGTAAAGCTGTCGAGCGTCCTGCGCACGATGACCCCGATGATCGCATGCTCCGTCTCGATCATTTTATGAACGAATTGCTGGGCATATTGCTCCAGCCAGCCCTTCGTTTCCTCATTGGCTTTGAACCATTCCCAGTATGACGCAATAATCGGATTGATCAGCTGTTTAATATCCGCTTGATTGACGGAATGCTTCTCCTGCACAGCTAGCTGCATCCCCGGCTCTTTTATCAGCAGCTGTCTCAAGTTGCCCAATAAAGCTTCAATGGACGGCAGCAGGGAGATCTTCTCGACCATCTCATCCCGCCATTCGTTAACGGCGGCGGAAACGTCCTCGCGATGCTGCAAATTATCGGCAAGCTGATACAGCATATCCTGAAGTAAAACCCGAAGCTCATGCTGAGGATTTCGCAAATCGTTGATTAAATTTTGCAAATCATCATAAAGGACCTCCGCAGCATCGTCGAGGTTAAGGGAATTGGTTGATTCTGCGATTTCCACTGCCATTTTTTTGAGCCATTTGGAGAAAACGCTTCCTTGGTTTACGAACTTCTCCTTTTCCTTCCCCAGCATTTCCCGAATAACAAGCTTCGTCTGTTCATCTGCTGCGCGGGCAGCCGCAAACTCGACCACAAGGCCGAGCCAGCTTTGGAAATTGCCCTTATCCATTACCCATTTCAGCGCTTTGCCGGCGTACGGCGACAAGTTGACCTTGCCTAAGCTTTTGCGGGCTTGCTCATCCAGCTTAATGGATAAACCTTGTATATCCAGCTTAGCCAGCAGCCCCGACACCAGCTTCCAGCCTTGCTCTGCAAGCATGCCGCCAGGCCTTCGGTCGACCCAGGCAATCGCGATCTCCACAAGTGAAATCTGCTTCACCTTTGCCTTCAATAAATCCTTGCTGAGCAGCTGCTGCTCCACCATATTCGCGACGCCTTCGATCAGCTTATCGCGATTTTTCGGAATAATTGCGGTATGAGGAATCCATCTCCATCCAAACGGATGGCGGAATAGCACCGTTACGGCAAATAAATCAGCCAACGCGCCAACAAGTCCCGCCTCGGCCGTGTAGAGCAGCAAGCGCGTCCACCATTGGCCCTGAAAGGCATACAAGCAGAATGCGGCGCAAACAAACAAGACAGCTAACAAAATCAGGCTGCGATTTGCTTTTTTTCTCATTGCCATTATGCCTGCCCTCCTATCCAAAAGGTCGCTAGATACAGCACCACGCCTATAAGCGCTCCGACTCCGATTCCGTTTATCCGAATGTATTGCAAATCACGTCCCGCTTTCTCTCTCACCAGCTGGGTAAGCTCCATCTCGGAGAAGCTGTTCAGCTTATCCGTTACGAGCTTGCCGATGTATGAATGCTTTTGCTCCATCCACTTCAGCAGAGTATTCTTCACGTATTGATCGAGGCGAGTGAGCAGCTCTTCATTTCCCTCCAAATAGGCAATGCCTTCATGCACCTTCGCTTTGATCCAAGGATAGCGCACCAGCTGTCCTTCCGCATTCGCTGCCGCAGCTTGGCGGATAACCTCAAGTCCGCGCTGGATGTATTCGTCAAGCTTGAGCTCATCCTTCAATGACGCCAGGAGGCTTGTCTTGCCCGCTTCAATTCGGTAACGCAGCTGCTCGTCCGTACGGAGCCTGCCGGCGAACTGCGCAATAAACGCTTTGATTTGCTTACGCTGCGGATGCTCCTCGGAATGGAATTTCTCCAGAAACGATACGATCCACTGCTGCAATCTACCGCTAATATTCGCCGATTCCAAGCCGGCCGTAAAATTAATCAGTTTTCTTCTGAATTTATCTCCCTCATAGGAACGAATCGCGGAATTTACAATTTGATCTACGACGGAGCCAAATGGCGCTGACTTTACAATCCTAATAAGCTCCGGAATGATAAATTCGATGATGCGGTCGTCATAACCGTTTTTGATCGTCCAATCACCGGCATCGGCAGCGATATCCGCAACCGGGATCGAATCGGCATGCTCGAGCAGGAAGGTTTGCAGTGTTTTGGAGAGCTCCCGCAAATCGATAGTTGTAATGACATCATCCGCCAGCTGCTGCAAAATGTCGTTGACGCCCTCTTCCCCGCCATGCTGCTTCAAATAGGTCACGAGAACGTCGGCAATATTGTATTCGTCCAGCCTTTCCTTAATGTTCGTAATGGTCAGCAGTTCATTTTGCACCATCTTAACCAGCTCGCCAATCAAGCGCTCCCGATTGCGTGAAATAATGTTGGTTCCCATCCAGGCGGGCCAATTGATCCGCAAAGGGTTTCCGAACAACGCGCTTACCGCGAAGGAATCAGCCAACCCTCCTATCGTTGCAGCGCTAAAAAGAGAAAAGAAAAGTCCTCCAACGAACGTATGGTGAAAGGGAAAAGCAGCGAATATTCCGATAGCTGAGAAGAGCAGCGCTAAATCCGCTTTTTTCTTCATACTCAATTTGTTCATAGATAAGCTCCATTCCTGATGATCGTTACCTTCATAATTATCCCATATCTTAAGGGTATGAAACAATGGAGCTTCCTTTCCGCGTATTTTCCCGTTCTTACTCCGTAAATCGCATAAGAAGAGCCTCCCTTACCGGGAGGCTCATGAGACTGTAGACTTAGCTTATAAATTGATATCGAATGCCGGAATACGGCAGCAGCTTCTCATACATCGGCGATGAAGGGTGATGCCACCACATACTCGCTTCCGGCTGCGGCAGTCCATGAAACCAGTCCGTCCCTGTTCTCTACGTCATCTACTTTAACGCCGTTCTCCGTTACGACAAGCGGAACGCTTGCCTGAACTGCGCAGGCAGCAGCAGCATTCGAACGGATGCGCGCCTCTACAAGCTTCCCTTGCGACCAGCGGATATCGACCTCGAAGCCGCCTCTCGCACGCAGGCCCGTTATCTCGCCGTCCGCCCATGCGGCAGGCAGAGCCGGAAGTAAATTTATGCTTCCTGTATGACATTGAAGCAGCATTTCCACGATACCTGCTGCCCCGCCGAAATTGCCGTCAATTTGGAATGGCGGATGATTGTCAAACAAATTCGGAAGCGTCGAATGGCTCAGCAGGGCTTGAATATTTTCGTACGCCTTCTCGCCATCCTCGAGTCTGGCCCAGAAGTTTATGATCCAAGCACGGCTCCAGCCCGTATGTCCGCCGCCGCTCTCCAGCCTGCGGTCAAGCGTCACCCGGGAAGCGGCCGCCCACTCCGGAGTCCCTCTCACCGTAAAGCGCTTGCCGGGATGAAGAGCAAACAGATGCGAAATATGGCGGTGACCCGGCTCCGCTTCCTCGTAGTCTTCCATCCACTCTTGTATTTGACCGTGCCTGCCGATCGCCGGCTCCGGAAGCCGAGCACGCAATTGCCGCCACTGCTGCTGCTCCGACAGATCCTTGCCGAGCGCTTCTGCCGCTTCCGCGCAGGCGGTGAACAATTCATACAAAATTTGGCTGTCCATCGTCGCTCCGATGCATAATGTGCCCGATTCGCCATTTGGCAGCAAATACGTATTTTCCGGTGACACGGAAGGATTCGCAACAAGCAAGCCCTCTTCCGTCTCGGTCAAGAAATCCATGAAAAATTGCGCAGACTCCTTCAAGGTCGGATAGACCCGCTCGAGAAACGCAAGATCCAGCCCGTACTCATAGTGCTCCCACAAATGCAGGCAAAGCCAAGCAGCGCCCATCGTCCAATAAGAAGCCGGCAAATAAATGTCCTGCGGCGCCGTATCCCCCCAAATATCGGTATTATGATGGGCAACAAAGCCCCCGCAATTATACATCGCCCGCGCGGTTACTCTGCCGGGCTCGCGCATCCGTTCAATCAGCTCGAACAAAGGCTCATGGCATTCAGCCAGGTTACCCGACTCTGCCGGCCAATAATTCATTTGCGCATTAATATTTATCGTATATTTGCTGTCCCAAGGCGGGAGCATCTGCTCGTTCCAAATGCCCTGCAGATTGGCAGGCAGCGAGCCCGGCCGGCTGCTTGATATGAGCAAATAACGGCCGTACTGATAATATAACGCTGTCATTCCATTGTCCGGCTTGCCCGCTTGAACACGCTTCAACCGTTCATCCGTCGGCTCATTCGCTAATGCTGCATCGTCAGCAGCCGTTAAGCAAAGCTTCACACGCTCCGAAAGCGCAGCGAAATCGCGGACATGACGGGTTTTCAACGTCTCATAACCGGCTTGGGCTGCTTTCGCGCCCGTGCTGAAGACGTAAGCCTCCGGATCGGTATAGCGAAACGACGTGGCCGCCGTGAGCAGCAGCGTCACGCTGTCTGCTCCCTCTACGACGAGATGCTCGCCGATAATCTTCACAGAGCCGCCATCCGCAACCGCACGCAATGCCGTTCGAAAATCCGAGCCGCCTGAGCCGCCGCTTACGCCGCGCATCAAAATCGTGCACTCGTCGGCCTTCACCAATTCATCATAGTAACGATTGTTTCCGCGCAGCAAACGGGCTGTGAAGCTGATGCTTCCCGGCTTATCGGCTGTCAGCCTTGTGACGAGCGCCTCATCCGGGAAGCTTGCAAACGTTTCGCGGCTATAGACCGTTCCGCCTTTGCTGTACGTAACCGTCGCGATGCCGCTTAATAAGTCAAGCTCCCTTGCATATCCTTTTGTCTCGCTCTCGTTGCCGTAGCGGAATTGGAGCTGCAAATCGCCAAGCGGCATGTAATGGCGCTGCGTCTCCGGAACGCCGGAAAGTGCCATTGCCGATAAAGTATGCGCCTCGCGCAGCCGCCCTTCCTTCAGGAGCCCGCGTATTTGCTCCAAATGAGGCAGCGCATCCGGGTTATTGCGGTCCCGGGGACCGCCATACCAGACGCTGTCTTCATTTAGCGCAATCCGCTCGCGCTGCGTATCTCCGAACACCATTCCGCCAAGCTTTCCGTTGCCCACGGGCAGCGCTTCCTCCCACACCGAGGCCGGCTGTCTGTACCAAATACGATTTTCTGCATGCAAAGTCATCTTCTACTCCCCAATTCCGGCGTTAGCCTTTTTTTTGAATGGACAATCTATTACTATGAAAGGAGATATTACAAAAATCTTTCGGATGCAGGTGCCCCCACATGATGAACGGTAGCGAACAACACGCCTTATCCGATTTGCTGCAATCGCTACAAATTGAGCTGTTGATTGCGCATCGGACTCAAGTATCCAGCAGCTGGGGCGAAACGAATTCCATTCCTGAGTACAATAAGCTTTACTTTATTTGCAAAGGTGAGGGCTGGATTCGAATCGGCGATAACGACTATTACCCGCAGCCCGGCCAGCTGTTTCTTACGCCCGCTCACACGACAGTATCCTTTTCTTCGCTTAACGATCGGCCTTACTTAAAATACTGGTGCCATTTCAACATTACGGCAGGCCCGTTCGACCTCTTCCAATGGATCGGCGTTCCGCTTTGCATCGGTGCAGACGATCCCGAGCAGATGACTCGTCTGTTTCAGGAGATGATTAGCTGGCGCCAAAAGGACACGATCGTTGCCCGGCTTCGCGAGAAAGCGCTCTTGCTTGAAATCGTAAGCGAATTTTTACGCTGCGCCCCTGTTCGCGTGCTTCAGCACCGTTCCGAGGAAATGAGCCGTCTGAGCATCATTCAACATTTTGTGGACAGCCGTCTGCATACGGCGATCAGCATTGACCAGATGGCTGAAGCCGTTCATCTTCACCCGAACTACTTTATCTCCTATTTCAAAAAGCATTTCGGAGTGCCGCCGTTAAAGTACGTTAGCCGTAAACGCGCCGATCGCGCCAAGCAGCTGCTGACCGCAACACCGCTGAGCATCAAGGAGATAGCGGATCGAACCGGCTTCAAGGAAACGAATCATTTTACGAAATTTTTCCGCAAAGAAACGAATCTGACGCCGACCGAATATCGCACAGCCAATACGTTAACGTGATATTCATAAGCGCTACCCCGATTATAATAGCGCTTTCCTTGCAGCGCGATGGTTGAAACTAAGATTAACATGCCAAAAACTAATGAATCCGGTTTGGCCATTTTTTATGAATGGTATATTTTTAAGATTTTATAGCGTTTTTTTAACAACTTTGGTCCGTGCACCCGAAAAAGGCGCAAAATGAGTTACTATTGGGGATAGTCGTTCAAACGAAACGATTATCCCTTTTTTCTGGAGGCTAATGATGACTATCCATACTTACCCCGAACTGACAGGCATCCCGCTTCGCAGCGACTTTTCCGTCCGCATCCGCAAGCCCGAGGGACAATGGACCGCGCTCCAAACGTTTGAAGTAAACGTGGACATGCATAACGTCCGGCAAGCATCGCTCGCTTCCTTCGATATGGACGATAACGTCGAGGTTGAAGTGACGTATCACGGAGGCAGCATCGATACGGCCGTTATCCGCCCGCTGTCCTATAACGTCTTATACCAGCAGGACGGCAGTACGATCCGCTTTCTGCTTGACCGCCCGCGCAAGCTTTCGATTGAAATCAACGGCGAGCGCTTTTCTAATTTGCACTTATTCGCGAACCCCCTGGAGCAGGACGCTCCGAATCCGGAGGACAGCAACGTGCTCGTTGTAAAGCCCGGCATTCACCGGACCGAGCATCTGCTGCGGCCGCTAACGACTCCTTTACAAGAAACGGGAGCGGAGCCGGACATCCTCTATTTCCTGCCGGGCGTTCATTATATTGAGGAGACACTGCTGCGCATACCGTCCGGCAAAACCGTCTATATCGCGGGCGGTGCGGCCGTAGCGGGCTCTATGGTGTGCGATCATGTGGAGAATGTGACCATTCGCGGGCGAGGCATGCTTTACCTTGCTGATTTCCACCGCTTCTCCGCCTTCCGCGGCGTTCGCATTCTTTTCTCCAGCAATATCGAAGTAGAGGGAATCACAACCGTGAATCCCCCACATTACAGCATCTATATCGGCAAATCGGACCATATCCGAATCCGCAACTTTAAATCATTCAGCTGCAAAGGCTGGAGCGACGGCATTGACATGATGGCCAGCTCCCATATCGATATCGATGACAGCTTTCTTCGAACCTCCGATGATTGCATCGCCATTTACGGCAGCCGGTGGGATTATTATGGCGATTCGCGCAATGTAACGGTCCGTAATTCGAGCTTCTGGGCCGATGTTGCGCATCCCCTCATGATCGGAACGCACGGCGATCATCATCATAACGGAGATACGATCGAGGGCATCCGTTTCGAAAACATCGACATTCTTGAGCATCATGAGCCTCAGCCGAATTATCAGGGCGCCATGACAATCAACGCAGGCGATCTTAACACCGTTCGAAACGTCACCTATGACAATATCCGCATTGAGCATTTCGAGCTTGGCCGCCTGTTCGATATCCGGGTCGTCTGGAACAAGGATTATAACCCCGTACCCGGCAACCGCATCGAAAATATTGTTTTCCAAAATATTTCATACAATGGCCAAAACGCTAACCCGTCTCGCATTCACGGATTTAGCGGGGAACGGCCGGTAGTCGGCGTCACCATTCGCAATTTGACGGTCAACGGGCAAGCAGTCACGGACGCTTCGCATCCATCCCTGGATATAAACGAATTCGCTCAGCATGTAGCTTTTGAGTAATCAAAATCATTCATGCTTATTACTGTAATAACAAACGAACCGGTTAGGAGAAATCCCGACCGGTTCGTTTTTTTTCATATAAGCGGCTTAACGCTTGAAATCGAAAAAAGCCGGTGATCACCGCATAACCCAAGGTTATGAAGAGATGCACCAGCTTTATTTTTTACCGGACTAGCCTTTAATCGCACCCGACGCGATTCCTTTAACGAAATATTTTTGCAGCGACAGAAAGATGATCAGAATCGGCACGATCGACATCGTCGTACCTGCGAAAATCATATCCCAGCGGGAAGAGAACTCACCTACATAATAGAAGATTTCTACAATCATCGTTTTGGTGTGGCCGGACGGCAGCACCAGCATCGGCATAAGGAAGTCGTTCCAAATGCCTAGTCCGTTCAATACGACGAGGGTTGCCGTACATGGCCCGAGCAGCGGAAATACGATGCGCCAAAAGATACCGTATTTCGAACAGCCGTCAATTTCCGCCGATTCCTCGATTTCTCTCGGTATGCCCTTCAGGAAGCTTGTGTATAACAAACAGCCGAAGCCGACAGAACCCGAAATATAAATGATAACCGGACCAGCCAGATTACCGTATAACCCAAGTATTTTGAGCTCTCTGAAGAGTGGAATCATATACGCTTGGAACGGAATCATCATGCCTGCCAAGAAGAACACGAAGACGAATCTTGTCCATTTCGTATCATGGCGTTCGATCGCGTAGCCGGCCATCGGGATGAGCAGGATCATGAAAAGTATCGATACCGCCGTCAAAATAAGGCTGTTTAATATGGCTTTCGGATACTCGGTTTCCGTCAACAGATATTTGAAGCTTTCCAAATAAACCGTCTTTGGGAACGCAATGGCATCCTTCATAATTTCCCCGTTGCTCTTAAAGGCTGACATGATATTGAAGAAGATCGGAAAGAAAAACAAGACAGCGAGCAGCAGCGTACATACGAGAATAATCATATCGTTCAATCGTCTGCGTTGTTGCATGTTACAGCTGCACCTCCCTCTTCCGGAGAAACTTAACTTGAATAACCGTTACGATAAGAATAAGGACAAATAGAAGTTGGGCAAGCGCTGTACCGAAGCCTTGACGCAATTCTCCAAAGCCTACTTTGTAAATGATATAGGTTAATGTCTCGGTTGCGAATCCTGGGCCTCCATCGGTCATTACGGCAATTTGATCGAAAATTTTGAGTGCGCTGATCATGGACAACACGATACATACGGTCATCGCGCCTGCAAGCAGCGGAAACGTAATGTGGCGGAACTGCTGCCAGCGGTTTGCTCCGTCGATGCCCGCCGCTTCCGACAAATCCTGCGGAATGCTTTGGAGTCCTGCCAAGTAAATGATCATGTAATACCCTGCGGATTTCCACACCGTAGACAAAATAATCGAAATGAGGGCAAAATCGGGATTACCGAGCCAATCAGCCTTGATGGATCCTAGACCGATATGATCTAGCAGCTGATTAAGAACACCAAAGTTGTAGTTCAAAATAATGGTCCATACGAAACCCATTACAATGCCGCTAAGCAGGACGGGAAAATAAAAGATGCTTCGAAAAATGTTGCGGAACCACTTCACTTGATCGACAAGCATGGCGAGCGCCATGGCCACAATATTTTCAAGAATAACAAGAACGACAGCCATTAACAGCGTATTTTTTAAAGCGTTATGGACCCTTTCACTGTTCCAAATTTCAATAAAGTTGTTGAATCCGATAAAACGCACATCGCTGCTTACTCCGTCCCAAGAGGTAAAGCTAAGATATAAACTGCTTAAAGTAGGAATAATGACAAATCCTAAATATAACAAGAAAGACGGCAAGATGAACAAAACCGCATAGGTCTGCCATTTTTTCTTTTTCTTTTTGTTTGCAAGCGGCATTGCCATGGTGCTCTCCTCCTCCTATTGAATCCTGATGAATAGGAAACCTCCACCGGAGCGGAGGCTTCTCATATCCGTCGATTTCTATTTACTGTTGGTTTGCTTTCACTTGCGTGTCATATTCAGCATCCGCTTTTTTCATATATTCTGCAACGTCGCCGCCACTCAGGACAAGCTCCTGCATCAATTTGTAGTACCAGTTGCGGAATTGCGGAGGAATGAGATTCTCTCCCCACCAGTTATTGATTGCGAGCGATTTCGTTACGTTAGGATCGGCCATAAGTTTAAGCACTTCCTGCATTTGCTCGGTCGATTCGTACGTCACTTCCTCTTTCGTAGATGGAACGCCGTTTGCAGCTTGCAGGAATTTGGAATATTGCTCTTTGCTGAAGAAGAAACGGATGAACTCGCTCATTGCCGCCGCTTTATCCGCATCCTTCGCTGCTTCAGCGGACAATGTCCAGCCTGCAGGAGACGGCAAACCGATTACATTAATTTTGCCTTCTCTGTCCGGTAAAGCATAGAAACCAAATTCAAAGCTTGGATCTGCTTCTTTGATTTGAGTGAACATCCAAGGACCAGAGAACAGCTGTGCCGCTTTTCCCGATACAAGAATGGAAGCCGTTTGGTTATCAGCCGTGCTGAGCCAGCCTTTGTCTACATATTTTGTGAACAATTCTTTATAATCTGTCATCGCTTGAACTGGGGCTGCATCTGTGAAGCTGACGGATTTAGCCGTACGCTTAGAGTTCCAGTCCCCATCCTTCGAATATACCTGGTCAATCAAAAATTTGTTAAGCCAAAAGCCCATGTGGAAAATGTCTTTACCGCCTACTACTATCGGTGTAATGCCGGTAGCGGCTAATTTTTCCTGCGCTTGGAGAAACTCGTCGTATGTTTTCGGAAGCTCAGTGATGCCGGCGTCCGCATAAGCTTTTTTGCTGTAAATAATACCTTGAGGTGCGTTTAGTGTTAGCGGTGCATTGTATAATTTTCCATTCACTTGCGGCATTTCTTTGAACAGTTCTACCAAATCTGTAGGAAGCTCAGCAATTTTACCCGCATTTGCGAACAGCTCCGTGTCGCGCATTTCCACTAAATCCGGGAATTCGCCAACCGCATCCTTCGTTTTCAACCAGTCGAGGTAAGAGGTTGTGGTACCTTCGCTAATATCTACGATTTTAATATTCGAGTTTGCATCCGTGAAGGCTTTGATAGCATCCGTAATTGCTTTTTTGGTAGCAGGATCGCCTGTCGCATATCCGATCGTGAAGCTGACTTCTTTCTTTTCTTCGGCTGCAGGCGCCGAGCTTTCCGGTGTCGTTCCTTCATTTTTGCTGCCTGAATTGCCGCCGTTGTTGTTGGCTCCGCATGCTGTCAATACAAGAACGAATGCCATCACGAGGACGAATAGCTGTGTGAATGATTTTTTCATCATGTGTCTAAATGCCTCCCCTTATATGTTTCAAAGATTGGGATGAAAGATACGATGTGCGCAGCATTGATCGTAACCGCTTTCCCTGTACTTAGATTAACACCGATAAGATATGGATAGAATGAACTTTTTTAAGCCGCATATGCGGGTATTTTAAGAACTATGAGACAGGCAAATTGGCCTATAAAAAATGAAAATGACCGGCAGCCCGGTCATTCTTGTTTTTTCCTTTCCTGACGGAAATCATGCGGCAATTGCCCATACTGCTTCTTAAACATATCGCTGAAGTGACGCGCGTTATTATAACCGACTTTCTCTGCTATTTCATAAACCATTTGATCGGTATGGATGAGCAGCCGAACGGCATGCTTCATTCTGACTTCCGTCACGTACTGCTTAAAATTTTGTTTGGTATGCTTTTTAAAGAAGCTGCTGAAGTAATACGGATTGATGAAAGCAAGCCCCGCGACCGACTCAAGCGTTAACTCTTCCGCATAATGCTCATCGATATACTGCTTAACTTTTGCCATTAGCACCTTGTCCTTGTTGCCGCTATCTACTTCCTGCATGGAAAAGATTTGCTCGATGGCACGCACGGTCTCTTCTTTCATCTCCTCAAAGGTTTCATACGCGCCCAGCCTATTTTGCAAATCATGCAAATCCACGCTCTCCGCCGCCAGGGTCATACCCGATTTCGTTAGCTCCTGTATGATAAACAATATGGAAGAGAAACAGGTTGAGACCGCTAATGTGCGGTTTCCGTATGCCGCTGTCCTTATCGTTTCGAGCAGCTTATTCATCGCTGTTTCCGCTTCCGGCCATTGATTGACCGTCAGCCCGCTGACAACCGCCATTTGCAGGGCATACAGTTCCTTATCGAATGGCGGCTTGGATTCCAGAGGCTTAAAGAGATGAATGCGGTTCAACCCGTTAAAATATTTCAACTGAAGCGCCTGCTCTGCTTGCTTGCCCGAATACTCCAGCTCCGTAATGAGCTTCACCGGCTGGCCTATTCCTATTGAAACGCTCAGCTTTAAAAAAGCGTTGATTTTATCCCGGATATCCTGAGCGATGTTCACAGAAGTATGAACCTCTTCATGATTCATAACGATGATATATTTCCCATTTTTATGCATGACCTGCCCATTTCCAGAAGCAACGACAAGCTCTTGTAAAATGTTGCCGATAGCGAACGCAATTAACCGCCGCTCCTTCTCTTTCCAGCGGTCCGGGCTCTCAGTTATATGGTCGGTTTCGACGATGACAGCAGACAGCAGCGGTCCACGCAGCTCTTCTTCAAGCTGCCTGCAAGCGTCCGGATTGGCGGGGAGCGTACCGTCTATGAGACCGAGCAGCCACTCCTGCAGCTCATCGCTTTTGCTTTTTCGCTCGAGATGCTGAAGCTTGCTCTTGCGAATGGTCTGTTCATGCTGCTCCGTTATGAGCGAGATGGCTTTAGCGAGTACATTCTCAAGCTGCTGCTTAACGACAGGCTTCACTAAATAATCAACGGCACCGTAGGCGACGGCATCTCTTGCGTAGGAGAACTCCTGATACGCGGTAATAAAGATGATCTTTGTAGCTATTTCTTTGCTTTTAAGTTCCTTGAGTATATCAATACCCGTCCGGTGGGGCATACTAATGTCGCTAAAAACAATTTCGGGCCTATGCTCCTCAATCAGCTCCATTAATTCATTGCCGTCATAAGCTTGTCCAACAATTTGAGTGCCGAACGCTTCCCAATCGATCAGCTTGCGAAGACCTTTAATAATGAGCGGCTCATCATCGGCTAGTACAATTCTTATCAAGCTACATGCCCTCCTTTATCGGCAAAATCATATGGACAGAAGTCCCGACATGCTTCCGGCTATTGACCGTTAATCCATATTCCTTGCCGCAGACGGATTTAATCCGTTCGTGAACATTTTTAATGCCGACATGTTTAGACGGCGCGACCGGATCTGCAAGCATTTCCTCCAGACGCTGCAGCTCCTCTTTCTCCATTCCCACGCCATCATCATATATCGTTACGGCCAGCTTCTCTTCCGCTACCTCTACCGTAATGCCGACCGTACCTTTTCCCTTTTGACGAACGCCGTGCTGTATCGCATTTTCCACAATGGGCTGCAGAGAGAGCTTCAGAATCGACCAATTCAGCTGCACCTCTTCTGAAATGTCGACCCGGAGCTCGAACCGGTTCTCGTAACGCACCTGAATAATATAGAAATAGTCTCTGAGATGATCAATTTCACTTTGGAGGGGAACCCAGTCCTCCCCATAATCAATGACATATTTGAGCTGATTGGACAAAGACAGAATCATGTCTCCTACTTCATCCGCATCATTATGCACGGCATTCATTCGGATCACTTCAAGCGTATTATACAAATAATGAGGCCGGATTTGGCTTTTTAAGGCGTTTAGTTCAGCCTGCTTCTGTTTAATTTCCGCCACATAAGCTTCATTAATGAAAATTTGCAAATGCTCTACCATCCGGTTAAAGCCATGGCCGAGCCGTCCCATCTCGTCATTCCCTTTAATTTCAACCTTTGCGTCGAGATTTCCCGATTCCACCTTGATCATTTGTTTAATGAGGCGGCTGATCGGCTCCGCCAATTTGCGCGAAAACCAGCCGCCCATCACGATTAGCACAATTGCTGAGATGGCAATCGCCCAATAAACGGCAAATCTGGTCGTATCGAGCTGCTCGTAAAGATTTTTTTTCTTGAATAAAGCTACGACCCGGCCATTCAAGAAAGATACCGGATCATTCAGCACAAGCGTCTCCTCGTCGGAATCCGTCAAGACGTCTTGCTTCGCGCCTACCATATTTAAATTGCTGAAATAAATATTATCCGCCTCGTCCAGCACATAGAACTCATCGTTTTCTCCTAGTCTCAGCTCCTTAAAGAACTGATCGAATACAGCCACGTCGACGTCAAAAAAGAGCGTTCCGATCACCTTAGGCTTGCTTGTCAGCGTACCGGAAACATCAATTAAATTCCGGCCAATCGTTATGACCGATTTATCTGAACCGTAATAATAGTTTTCGGGATGCATCGGAAAGGAAACGACACGGTTCGGCTCCTTGCGGAGCGGCTCCAGCCATTTCCCGACCGGAAGCTCCTCGGGCTTAAAAGCGAGATTCTCCTTCGCCTGATAATAGAGCTTACCGTCCATCGCCCTCACAAAATAAGTGCTTCTAATAAAGGAATCGCTGTAAAGGATCGTTTTCAAAAAACCATTGATCGGTACCGAATTAATTTGCTCCAGCTCATTTACATTGCGGGTTTGATTATTTTTAGAGCTTTCAAAAATGGCATCATACCGTCCCGTATACATGAGCTTTGATATTTCATCATATTCCTTGAACACCGAATTCAAATTATAGCTCATGTACAAAATCATTTGCTGCAAATTGTTAGATGTATACCGCTCGACATGGCCCGTAAATGTTCGCACCGAAAAGAAGCTGAGTGCAAGCAGTGGAATAAGTCCTACAAGAATGAACGCTGCCGAAAATTTGACGAACATGCTGCGCCATTTTTGCTTCCATCCGTTTAACATAAGCCTGCCCCCTTTCTCTAACTTTAACATAGCCATTTCCATCCCAATCTCATTTTTTTAAGCAATAATATCAGTTTTTATAACTTCTTACCGATCTGCTGCTCCAATGTTCATTATAGTGGTTTTCTCCGAGTCCATCTATCCAGGGCAGGAAAATCTACATTAGTTCGACCAAACCGACTTAAACGCACAGCTCCCCTTCATACATGCCTTAATAAGCAGCATAAAAACGGCGCCCAAACACCAGGCTCCATATCACAGCCAGGCATTGAGACACCGTTTTTTAAAAAAGATATGATCGCGTCTTAGGTTAACCAATCGAATAAGACAAATAATCAAAATCCGCATGCTTCTTCGTACCGTTTATGTCCTGCGCGCATAAGCCGATCATCGCGCCGGTGAAGCCAAGCTTGCCGCCGTATTCATCTGACAGCACGCCCATATCCAGCTCACCGCCAACTGCTTGCCACTGCCCGCCGTCAGGGGAAACATAGAACTGAAGCGATTGCTCCTTGACGATTGCCCGCAAATAATAGGTCGGCCAGCCTTCAACGTCAAGCTCGCCGGCTCTGTCCTCCTGATACTTCCCGCTCTTCGAGCACACGACACCCAGCTTCCGTCCATTCTCTCCGTCCCGGGTGACTCTTAAATAATAATAATCCTGCTCATCGTAGTAGAAGACAAGCCCGGCCATTTGCATAAAATGGTCCGGCTCATAATCCATACGCGTCTCCACCGTACAGTTAAAATGCTCCAGTCGACGCGCAACCATGCTTTGACGATGCCACGAATTCAGCGATTCCCGGCCGCGAAGGCGCAGATAGCCCGGACGTTCGCTAAGGCTAAGCCATGACTCCTCTGCTGGAACGCGAAGCGTTTGATATTGAAGCCCTAGGGCCGGAGCATCAAAATCATCCTTCGCCGGCTGTTCAGGGAATGGATGCGGCGCAAGGTCCGGCGCAGGCGCCGCAAGGGCCGGTAACCTGCCTTCATGCGCCAGTCTGAGCCATCCGTCCTCCGTCCACACACAGCGCTGAATCGACGTTTCTCTGCCGAGCGGATTAAGCTTCGTTCCCGCGAAAGGCCGGCTGCAAATATGCGTCATATACCATTCGCCTGTTTGTGTTTCTACTACCATGCCATGACCCGCATTTTGCAGCGGATATTCCGGAGCGCCGCGCGTCGTCATGATCGGATAGTCCGGATCCGTTTCATACGGCCCTTCCAAATGACGCGAGCGGGCTAACGTAGCCGCATGATTGACGCCTGTTCCACCCTCTGCCACCAGCAAATAATAATAGCCGCCGCGCTTAAATATCTGAGGTCCTTCGGTTACGCCGATGTCCGTGCCTTTATAGATGGTTTTAACCGAACCGACAAGGCGCTGCTCCCCCGGATCATATTGCTGCAAAACAATGCCGCCGAACCTGGAATGGTTGTCCCGGAAATCCCACTGCATATTAAGCAGCCACTTCGTTCCATCCGTATCGTGAAATAAATAAGGATCAAAACCGCTGCCATTCAAGTAAACGGGCTCGGACCAAGGCCCGTTGATATTCTCCGCCGTTACCAAATAATTGTGCAAATCCTTGTAGACGCCTTTCCGTGCCTTTACATCCGTAAATAATAAATAGAAGAGCCCGTTATCGTAAGAGAGCGCGGGCGCCCAAATGCCTCCCGAGCTCGGATTGCCTCTCAAATCCACTTGCGACGTGCGCGTCAATGCATGCGGAAGCAGCTCCCAATTCGCCAAATCCTTCGAGTGATAGAGCTGAACGCCTGGAAACCATTCGAAGGTTGACGTCGCAATATAATAATCCTCGCCGACGCGCAGGAAGGATGCATCGGGATTAAAGCCGGGTAAAATCGGATTGTTTATAAACAAGCTGTGTTGCCTCCTTTGTGTTTTGAACGATTACCAATATAGCTGCCAGTCCTTCGATATCCTTACCAGCGCCTCAAAGTAATAATAATCGCCCCAAATATTGCACTCGTCGATACCCATTCCCCGCGGTTTGTTGTATACACCGTGCAAAAGAATGCCGTTTGATTCCGGGGCGGAAGCCGCCGTATAATTTTCGCTTAAAGCTTTTAAAGTATGGAGCGCCGCATTTTCGTAAATTCGCTTGGAAGGATCAAGCATAGGCAAATGCTTCGCAAGCTCAAGAAGGCCGCAAGCCGCTACCGCTCCGGTAGAGGTGTCGCGCTCTTGCTCCGTCCCTTCTTGGAATATCAGATCCCAATAAGCTACAAGATCATCCGGCAGACGGTTTAAGTAATAATTGGAAAGTTTTTTCGTCAGGTCAAGCAGAGATTCATCCCCCGTATAAATATAGCTGAGCGGAAAGCCGTAAATTCCCCAAGCCTGACCGCGCGCCCAGCAGGAATCGTCGGCATAGCCCTGATGCGTACGTCCGAATTTCGGACCGCCGCTGTTCACATCCATATAGAAGGTGTGGTAGGTCGAGGCATCCTCGCGCACGATATAACGTGCCGCCTGCCCGATATGCCTGGCTGCGGCCTCCGCATATGCCGGGTTGCCCGTAATCTCGGAAGCCCAATAAAGGAGAGGCAAATTCAAATTGCAATCAATGATCATACGCCCCTGCTGCTCAGGATCATCAAGCGCTCCCCATGCCTGCACGATGCCTGCTTTGTCAAAATAACGCTCCATGAGCAAGTCGGCAGCAAGCAGGGCAATCCGCTTCGCCTCTTCATTGCCCGTTAATTTATAAGCGGCCACGCAGGATAGCGAATACAGAAATCCGAGATCATGCGTATCTGTGTACAGCCTCTGCTCGGCACGCTCCCGATAGCTGCTTAGCTGTATTTCCGCTGTTTGGCGGTACTTTTCGTCACCTGTTACCTCGTAGGCAAGCCACAGCATTCCTGTCCAAAAGCCCGAGGTCCATTCGATGTTGCCAATAGCCGGATAGACATTTCCGGTGCTTGCCGCATCGGGAAACTGCTCGGTAAAGGTGTTCAAATTGCGGTCGATTTGACTGAGAACGAATTGAATCGCTTTCTCTACGTCAGATTGCTCCCATTGCGGCGGTTTATTAAAAAGCTCCAGGTTATTTATAGGCTCAAAATGAACGTTTGACATGGCTGACTCTCCTTTTTACGTTTTACTATTTTTCTTCCTATGCACGCCTATATCTCACATTTTCCAGACAGCTTGAAAGCTACATTAATAATGAAGCATCTATTCTCTAAGCAAAAGTGCAGATATTAACGATTGATTACAAATTTTTCGAATATCGTATTTAAAATCTAACGATTCTTTAAATATTAACTATCGTATCATGATCAAAAAAAAATCGTATGCAGGTTTCTTTAGAATGAAGTGCATAAATTTAATATATTTCTCTAGACCGGGCCGCTGAAAGTTTGCTGAATCATCGCGCAAACAGGTGCATCTTTTCTGAAAAAGGCCGATAATAGAGTGGTATACAGCGAAAGGGGATTTTGACATGACATCCTTTAAGGGGATTAAAATATTGCTCGTTGATGACGAACCGAACATCGTCCAGTTTTTGGAGCTGGGACTTATAAATGAAGGATTTGACATTCGGGTCGCTTATGACGGGGAGGCCGCTCTGCAGGAAGCGTCCGTCTTTTCGCCTCATGTCGTTATATTGGACGTTATGATGCCGGGCATGAACGGGTTTGAGGTGTGCCAGGCGCTCAGGGCAACGGGAGACAATATTGCCGTTATCATGCTGACGGCCAAGGATGAGATCGAGGATCGCGTGAAAGGGTTAACGCTTGGCGCAGACGATTATCTGGTTAAGCCGTTTAGCTTTAGCGAGCTGCTCGCGCGCATTGGGGCAAGGCTTCGCAATCAGTTTCCCAATTTGCTTGGTGAAGTCGTCTATGGGCCGTTTCGCCTCGATGACCGGCGCAAGGAGCTGATTTACTTGGAGCAGGTGCTCGAGCTGTCGCCTACCGAATACGAGCTGCTCCGGTTCATCATTATGAACAATGGCGTCGTGCTTAGCAAATCGCTTATTTTGGACAAGGTGTGGGGCTATCAATTCGGCGGTGAAGAAAATATTGTTGAAGTGTACATCCGCTCCCTCCGGGATAAATTGAACGATAAGGAGCATCGGTTAATTCGTACGCTCCGGGGCGCAGGCTATCGGATGGATTTTCCATGATGAGGCCAAGGCTAGCCGCAATCACTAGGCTCTTTGCCCCCCGTTCGCTCCGTTACCAGCTATTGAACCGCTCCTTGCTTATTTTAGCCGCCTTGTTCCTGCTCATCGGCGTTCTGCAATACGTGATAATGAAAGATTTTGTTTTCAAAAATAAAGCCGAGTCCTTGAACACGCAAATGATGTCCATGCCAATGGATTGGTTTACAGATCGAACGAATCCCGATATGGGCAATAATCATCCTGATTCCGTATATCAGAATGGCTATACCGCTCCGGCTGATCGACCGCAAAGAAATCGCCGGGATTCACCCTTGTTCTATCAACCAGGTTTATCCATCGTATTTATCGATCTGAACGGTACCGTAACCGACGTATCGAAGGATACCGGGGCCAATGCTCCGCTCTTATCGGCGGAACAATATGAGCAAATTAGATATCAGCTTCAGCAGCATAAGCAAGTCGGCTACAAAATAGTAAACAATGCGCAAGGAACGGAGCAGCTCGTCGTCTACCGGCTCGCAGGTCCGCCAAACAATCCCGAGGGCATCATTCAAGTGAGCACGGAAACGGATTCACTTAAGCAGCTGCTCATGACCCAGCTGGCTATATTTGCCGGTTTGTCTGTTTTGGCGCTCGCTGCAGGGCTCGCGCTCTATTTGCCTCTGCTCCGCCGGACGCTAAAACCGTTATCCCGAGTCGTATTGGCCGCTCAACAAACCGATGCGGGCAGCTTAACGAAGCGAATTCCTGCCAGCCAGGGACAAGAGGAGATCGATCGATTGTCGAACGCTTTTAACGGAATGCTTGAGCG
The DNA here is from genome assembly GCF_001428245.1 of Paenibacillus sp. Soil522. GTDB lineage: Bacteria > Bacillota > Bacilli > Paenibacillales > Paenibacillaceae > Pristimantibacillus. The sequence goes on along the minus strand of NZ_LMRV01000033.1, from coordinate 3,647 downwards.
ATTGGATGCCTCCTTTGAGACCGAGCGGAAAACGACAGAAAAAATGCGCCGGTTCGTTGCCGATGCCTCGCATGAGCTTCGAACGCCGCTCACGTCCATTCACGGTTTTCTGGAGGTGCTGCTGCGCGGGGCGGCGGCAAATCCCGAGCAGCTCCATCGCGCGTTGAACAGCATGCAGCTTGAATCAAAGCGCATTAACAAGCTTGTCGAGGATTTGCTCGCACTGGCAAAGCTGGATCAAGACCCGCAGCTGCAGCTGGCCGATATCCGGCTTGATGAGCTGCTGCTGGAGATGGAGCCGCAATTGCAGCTGCTTGCCGGCAGCCGAAAGGTAGAGCTTGCGCTTGTCCCTAACGTAAGCGGACGATTCCATGCCGACAAGCTTAAGCAGGTTTTATTAAATTTGTTTCTTAACGCTGTGCAGCATACCGATTCAGAATCGGGCGTGATCACAATTTCGCTTGCCCGGAAGGCTGACCAAGCCGAATTAACCGTTGCCGATAATGGCGCCGGCATTCAGGCCGCGCATCTGCCTCATTTGTTCGAACGCTTTTACCGCAGCGAATCGTCCAGAACGCGCAAAACCGGCGGTGCCGGACTAGGTCTTGCCATCACGAAATCAATCGTGGATGCGCATATGGGAACGATCGAGGTCGACAGCCAGCCCGGAGAAGGCACGACGTTCCGGATATTACTGCCGGTTAACCTGCCACGGTAGGCAATCCATTCCGGTGAGAAATGACTGACAATCCCTTTCACTTGCAAGCGAACCTAACGAATAGAGAAACCATTTTTCTCAATTTTCGAAAAAATGGCTGCATCCAGGCTATCCCGAGGGACGGGTCTCATAATAGAGAAACAAATTTTCTCTATTCCCATCCTTCGGGCTCGTTTTCTCGAAATAGCGAAACCATTTTTCTCTATTTACAAAAAAATCGCTTCAATCAGCTATCCCGAGGGACGGATCTTATTATAGAGCAATTATATAATTATCCATAAAATTCCATTTTGCGCACACATTCTCTACGATGCCCTTGGAGGTTCTCACCATCTATTCCGGTCAAAACCGTTTTCCATTTCATTTGTTCCACCAAAAAATATCCGTATTATTATTTTATGTGAACATGATACAGCCAACTTTATAAGAAGCTTGTACCAAAGTTGAACTCCCTCGGTAAGATATGATTTTCTCACGAATGCTCGCTTATTCGCAGGATTTCGCCCGGTTGGTAAAAGGTGAAAGATAAGAAGGGGGACTCCNTTGAACTCCCTCGGTAAGATATGATTTTCTCACGAATGCTCGCTTATTCGCAGGATTTCGCCCGGTTGGTAAAAGGTGAAAGATAAGAAGGGGGACTCCGTGTTAGACTTCGGCAACATGAGGGCGTACGGGAATAGAGGGGAATATATACTGCCCCATATAATTCCATTTACTGCACGCTTTCTCCACGCCGCCCCTGGAGGTTCTCACTCCCATGTCTCAACGGGTCTACGCCCTTTCATTCCTTCGTTACGCCTGTCCAAGGGGTGGAGGCCGGTCTTGCTATCGTTACGGGTCAGTGCCCTTTGGTTGAACACATCCGGTACTCCGTGCTTTCTTTGAAATCCTGCGAATAAGCCAAAANAATAGAGGGGAATATATACTGCCCCATATAATTCCATTTACTGCACGCTTTCTCCACGCCGCCCCTGGAGGTTCTCACTCCCATGTCTCAACGGGTCTACGCCCTTTCATTCCTTCGTTACGCCTGTCCAAGGGGTGGAGGCCGGTCTTGCTATCGTTACGGGTCGGTGCCCTTTGGTTCAATGTATCCGGTACTCCGTGCTTTCTTTGAAATCCTGCGAATAAGCCAAAACTCGTACAACGAAACGGTAAGTATAGGTTAAGCTGCTAGCTGAGTAGGCATCGTTTTAGGTGGGTTGTAAGCTTCGCCGCTGCGAGCCATTCCAACTAAGATTCTAGCTAATTTGCCACATAGTTTCATAATGGACCTCATTTTCTTCATCTTCTTCACCTGTACATTGTAGGTATGCATGGCTTTGAACTCCGGATTGTTTGCGACTAAACTCATKGTCATCATGAAGATGAAACGTCGGAGACGAGAACGTCCCCGTTTGCTAATCTTCATCTGTCCGGTCCATTTACCTGAGCTTGCTTCTGCAAGGTTGAGGCCAGCATGACGCAGCAAGGCATTACCGTGCACAAAGCCGCTTAAATCCCCCGCCTCACCTAGAATACCGGCTAGTGAAATGGCACTAATCCCTTTGACAGCAAGCATGGACCCCGCAAATGGAATGCGTTCCAAAACGGCGATAATCTCCGTTTCTACCGTTTGCAGTTGCAGGCAAGCAAGATCGTACTCATCGAGCAGCTGCTTCAGGTGGAGCTTATAAGCATGTGTGGCTTGCTTAGAACCCACAGATTTGCAAGCCAATGAGATAAGAGCTCGAGCTTTTCGATCACCAGAATGCCGTTTCATAAGCGATTTCCAGCCTCGTAAGATATCTTGAGGCTGTAATTTACACAATTCTTCGGGCGTTGGGAAAAGACGAAGTGTGGCCAATGAACCGATACACATGATGTTTTTGAARACTTGTCGTAGCTCAGGAAAAACAATATCGACCCAGCGATGAATTTGGTTCTTCGCACTAACGAGTCTCGTGAATGCGTTCCAAAACGGCGATAATCTCCGTTTCTACCGTTTGCAGTTGCAGGCAAGCAAGATCGTACTCATCGAGCAGCTGCTTCAGGTGGAGCTTATARGCATGTGTGGCTTGCTTAGAACCCACAGATYTGCAAGCCAATGAGATAAGAGCTCGAGCTTTTCGATCACCAGAATGCCGTTTCATAAGCGATTTCCAGCCTCGTAAGATATCTTGAGGCTGTAATTTACACAATTCTTCGGGCGTTGGGAAAAGACGAAGTGTGGCCAATGAACCGATACACATGATGTTTTTGAAAACTTGTCGTAGCTCAGGAAAAACAACGTCGACCCAGCGGTGAATTTGGTTCTTCGCACTAACGAGTCTCGTTACGACAGAGTCGCGGTTTGAGAGAAAGACACGTAGTTCTTCAAATGCTTCTGGCGTGTTTCGAGTGAAAGAGTAGTAGCCATTTTTAACCATGTCTGCGATAACGAGAGCATCCTTTTTGTCACTCTTGGATGGCGTATTGTCGCGGTTTTCCTTGTTCTTTTTTACGAGATGTGGATTAACTAGAACAACTTCAAACTGACGATTTGAGAGCCACTTGGATAGGTTAAGCCAGTAGTGACCGGTCGGCTCCATGCCAACAATGGCTGCCGTTAAAGCGTGAGCGGTTTGCAGCGATTGGATCCACCGAAGAAGGCTGTGAAAACCCTCTTCATCGTTTGAGAAAGATAGAGGATTACCGACCACAATTCCTCGGAAATTAACAGCACGAGCGACATGCGTTTGCTGCGCAATGTCGATTCCGACGACTAGATGTTGAGCGGTAATTTTTTCAATGAGTTGATTTTGTTTCGCTTGCGATTTAAACTTCATAGTAGAGCGTCCTCCTGGATGATGGGATTTAAAGGGCTATGACCCGTTTCGTACTTCCATCGTACCGAGGCGCTCGTTTTTTTGCAAAGCGGAAATTTAACGCTCTACAGGAATGCTATCGT
>NZ_LMRV01000032.1:288-105855 GCF_001428245.1 Paenibacillus sp. Soil522 | reverse complement strand
ATACAACGAATTACGGAATATTTCGTGAACCGCCGTATACCGAACGGTATGTACGGTGGTGTGAGAGGTCGGGGGCTAGCCGCCCCCTCCTACTCGATTTTAGGCTTCAGCTAATTGAAAGGTTGCAAGTCTGCTCGACCATTTAACGCCTCTACAGTCCGTCAGACTTTACGCCTGCGAAACATCCGAACGACGGCAAAAATAACGATGAACCATAAAACGATGCTAAGCAGCGAAAGCAATGGAAAACCGAGCGAAAACCCGGCGAATGGATTGAATAGCGATCCCATGATTGTCCCCAGTGCCAATCCCCCGAACATTCCGCCCAAAAATCCGCCAAAACCGGTTCGAGGCGCAGGTGTCGTCCTCGCAGGAGCCGGATTGCGAGCCGCATTATCCGGTCTCGTTGGAGTCGTGCGGCCGGGGGTGCCGATTCCGGGATTATAGCTCCGTCTGGGCGAACGAATTCCACCGCGTTTATAAGGCTCTATCGTACCCTGTTGTTCCACTTCCCCTTGCTTTTCATACGATTCGCCGTAAATTTCCGTCGTCGAAATTCCAATAACCAATGGGAACAGCATGAGCAGTACCAAGATTTTTCTCATTTGGTGTACACCTCCACCAGTAGCGTACCCAAACCTAACAAGAACATTCCTCGGCGGATTAACGTACACAAAAACGACCTGGTCTGCCTCTAGATCGAAAATTTTCTTGGTTGCACGGAGCTGCCCATAGGTATAGATACATTTTATTAAGGATATATAACGAGGAATATTTTAGAAAATGAAAAAGACTTCCTAGTCAAAAGGAGGTTCTTTTATTGATTTGGTGAATATAGGAAGTGTGGTACTTATGAGTTGAATGAATACATGAATGCGCTTTAAGGTCATACATAATTAACTCCTGCTCGGCATAATTATACTCATTATTAAAGGGTGGAGGTTTAGAGGTGAAAAAAAGTTCTTATGCTGTACTTGCGGTACTGTTGACACTTAGTATGCTGTTGATGTTACCACGTCAGTCTTTTGCCATTTCAGCCGATCTAGCTTGCCAAATCGTCGCCGATCAAAAAAAGGTGCCATCAGGCGGGAAAATTTCGTATCACATTCTTTATCACAATGTGCAAAATAACATCATGTCGAAGGCATGGATCAAGGTTAAGGTCCCGAACGGATTGACGCTTGACGAAACCAGTGATTTCGAATGGAATGACCTTAACAGCACAATAACATGGAATTTGAAAGACATGCCGGGCAACGGCGCAGACGTCATTCATTTCAACTTAAAGGTAAAAGCGGATCAGAAACAAGAGTCAAATATGGCTTACGAGGTTTCTTGTCAAACGGGAACAGTTGCAACCGTACTGTACGAGAGCGGAAAAACGAAGGTAGAATTAGGAACTGAAGTCCATCAGCCGTTCTATCATGGTTATCCGGATGGTAATTTTCATCCAAAAGCGTATCAAACCCGCGCTGAAACTGCCGCAACGTTGGTTCGAATTTTAAATTTGGCGGAAACCGGGAAGGATGTCTCATTCTCCGATACGCCTGAAACATATTGGGCCTATGATTACATTCGCAAGGTAGCTGCACACGGCTATATGGTCGGGGACAATGGAAAATTCCGACCGGATGAAAAGATTACACGCGCTGAATTTGTGAGCTTGCTATTACGCGTTAGAGGAATTGAAAGCGTCCCGCTTGTGACCTTCGACGACTCGAAGAATCATTGGGCGAAGGATGCGATCGCGACTGCAAAAGGATTGAAATATATTGATGGGATAGATAAGGGACATTTCTTCCCGGATGAACCGGTTGAACGACAGGTTGCGGCCAAGATGATGAGTTTAGCCCTTCAGAGAGGGGCATTAATGGACGGCGAAACCAAGGTTATTCAGCATTACCCGGACGTTACGCTAAATTTGTGGTCCTTCCCATGGGTCGAAGAGGCTTCGAAGGTCGCACATGAAGCGGAGCAAACTGGCATTGTAGAGCATTTGATTCGATATTTACCAGAACAGACAGAACCATTTTAGCAGAATATTGCCCAAGTAAAAGATGTGGATTGAGACAGAGCGAAATAAACCTAAGCAGATAGTAGATAGAATTTCCAACCGTCGATATTGAATGCTTCACTTAGAAAATGAAAGGACTTCCAGTCAAAGGAGGTTCTTTTTTTTGTGATTTGGTTTTCTTATAAGCTAAATAGCGAAGCTGAGGTGAACGGAGGCACAGCAAGCTCTGCATCTTATTTTTTCCAAAAATGAATACTTCTGGATTTGTTATACGTATTAAAAACAGACTAAACCCTAAGGAGGTTCTTATGAGAAAAAGAAGATCTTGGATGGTGGCAGCGGCACTTGTGCTAACGTTACTTGTCCCGACGGGAGCGATGGCTGCAGGCCAGAGCAATGGGCTTGCCTACGATGCTACGCGGAAGGCCGCGGCGGAGAAAGCCTTGCTGCTCACACAAACTTACGGTACGACAAGCGTTCAATATGCACTTATCGATCATGGCAGTATTGTCGTATCCGGTCAATCCGGTCGAAATGATGAGAAGGGAAAAAAGCCGCTGACGGCGGAAACGATGTACGGCATCGGATCGACGAGCAAGATGTTCGTTACCGCGGCCGTGATGAAGCTGGTAGATGAGGGGGAAGTCGACCTGGATTCGCCTGTCGTTAAGTACATCCCCTACTTTAAGATGAAAGACGAACGATACAAGCAGATTACGCCGCGCATGCTGCTCAACCATTCCTCCGGTATTAACGGATCGACGTTGACCAACTCTTTTTTGTTTGAAGATAACGATACCTATGCCCATGATAGATTGATAGAACAATTGGCCCAGCAAAATTTGAAGGCTGATCCGGGCGCTTATTCGGTTTATTGCAACGACGGGTTTACATTAGCCGAGATTATGGTAGAGGAAGTCAGCGGCATGGACTATACCTCTTATATCCATCAACATTTTACGAATCCTTTGAAAATGTCCGATACGAAGACACCAATGGATAAGCTCAACGCATCCAAAATGGCGGGACTCTACTATCCTACCTATGAGGGACAATTGCCAAACGAGTCAGTCAACGTCATTGGAACGGGCGGCGTATATTCCACGGCGGAGGATTTGGTCCGATTCTCGCAAATCTTCACAGGACAAGCTGAAGGAATACTCTCTGACAAATCGGTAGAAGCGATGGAACAAGAAGAATATAAGAAAGGCTTTTGGCCCGATGATGCGGACACGTCTGTCGGCTTCGGACTCGGCTGGGACAGCGTCAACCTGTTCCCTTTCGATGATTACGGCATTAAGGCGCTTACGAAAGGCGGAGACACGATTCTTTATCACGCCTCACTCGTTGTGCTTCCTGAACATGACATGGCTGTTGCCGTTCTCTCTTCCGGCGGCTCCAGTATGACAAATCAACTAATGGCAAATGAAATGCTGCTTCATGCGCTGAAAGAGAAAGGGACGATTGCCGAATTCAAGCCTGAGAAGTCGTACGGAACACCTGTAAAGGCGGATATGCCGGAGACATTGCTGAAGCATGCGGGTATTTACGGAATGACGAATCAATTGTTCAAAGTAGATATCAGCAAAGACGGCGAAATGTCAGTATCTATGGTGCAAATGCCGGACTATCCGGCTGAGAAATATATGTATACGGCGGATGGTTCGTTCATAAGTGCGGATGGGAATACGAAGGTCAGCTTCGTGACGGAAGAGAATGGACGTACCTACTTATGGTCCAGACTTTATGTCTCGCTGCCTGGGCTTGGCCAGACGGCTTTGTCGCATTATTCAGGTGAGAAGCTCGCTGCCTATGACCTATCAGAAGAAGTGGCTGCCGCCTGGAAGGAACGTGACGGCAAGAAATATTACCTGATCAATGAAAAATATACATCGGTAGCGTACTTGATCATGTCCACTATCAATCTGGATTTGGCTAAGGAACTGCCCGGTTATGTGTTGGACAAAAAAATAACAGGCCCAAACACGGCGGTTAGCGATTTGCAAATCCCGGCCGTAGTCGGCCGAGACATTACGGGATATAACTTTTATACGGAGGATGGAATCGAGTACCTCGAAGCAGCGGGCAGCCTATTTGTACGCGAAGATGCAGTGAAGCCGATCTATCCCGGCCAAAAGTCGACGACAACCATCCCGGCGAACGGTCATGCCAAGTGGTACACGATACCGGATAAGGCCGTAGGCAAGACCATACAGGTGAAGATGCCAACAAACGGCTCGTTTGTCGTATACGACGAGAAAGGCACATGTGTGAACTTCACCGTGATCAGCGGCGATCATAAGGTTGTGCTGCCTGCGAAAGGTACCATTGTTTTCGCTGGTGATGCTGGGTCTAAGTATGAAATTTCCATAAAATAATGAAATGATGTGAGTCTAGTAAAACTCAGCTCTATAACGGGCTGAGTTTTTTCTTTATATACACTTAAAGTAAAACCTAGCAAAACGGCAGTTATTAGTGTCAGAAGAAAATAAAGTGCTATGGTAGGAGACTTCGCTTCCAACGGCACAAAGCCTTCCTCCCGCAAACAAACCTTGATGAGCAAAACAAGCCAACCTCTGCTTTCAGGCCCTTTATCCATAAGGCTTGTTCATATTCATAAAAACTCCATCTCCGATTGATATCTCCAAAATATTCTTTTGTTCTAATAGAGAGAGCCTGTAAGCAAGGCTTCTATTAGATATCATTCTAGTTGAGGAGGAATCATTGATGGCTAGATTGTTTACAACACGATGGACAGCATTGTTGATTGCATTCGTTTTTGCTGTAGGTATTGCGCTGCCTGTATTGCCGCAAGCGGCTTCCGCCGCAACGTACTCCGCTACGATCAATCGTGTAGTCGACGGAGATACGGTGTATCTGAAAGAGCAAATTTTGGGAACCACAAGTGTTCGCATGCTTGGAATCGATACGCCGGAAATGTATTATAACGGCCCAAATCAAGGCCAGCACGCTACCGATGCTTCGAATTACTTGAAGCAGCTGCTTCCGTCGGGAACGACGGTAACCATTGTTACGGATGTAGAGGAAAAAGACGGCTATGGCCGACTGCTGGCGCACGTATTCAAGGGCAGCCTTGATGTAAACAAAGAGATGGTAGCCAAAGGACATGCAGTAACGTATTACATTTGGCCGAATATGCTGTATTTTACGGATTACAGCGCAGCCGTGAAATCGGCCCGTCAAGCTGGCCTCGGCATTTGGAACCCGAGCAATCCGCTCGCCGAGCTACCGTTCGAATTCCGCTTGCGCATCGACGGCAGAGCGCCGGACAAGTATGTAGGCGATTATTTCACGAAAAAATATGTCGATCCTGCTAATTATAACAACGTAGCGGTAGAAAATCGCGTATTCTTCTTCACGGAGCAGGATGCCATCACTGCAGGCTACACTCGTCAAGGCGGTACGACACCTCCTCCAGCTACCACAGGCCTGTACATTAATGAGCTGCTTCCAAACGCATCGACAGAGTGGGTTGAAATTTATAACGCAACTGACTCCGCTGTCAATATCGGCGGTTACAAGATCGATGACATTCGCACCGGCGGCTCCGCGGTTTATACGATTCCAGCCGGAACTACAATCCCTGCAAAAGGGTATTACGTATGGAACACAAGCTCTTATTTCAACAATACCGGTGGCGATGAGGCCAATCTGATTGCCCCGGACGGAACGGTAGTCGACACGTATAAATACACAACTACCAGCTCCGGCAAATCCTTCTATCGCTACCCGGACGGGGGTGCTTGGTCCGCTGCGATGGATGCCACTCCAACCAAGGGCGCAAGCAACCAATAAATGGTTTTACTTCAGGGGAGCCGTCACGGGCTCCCCTTTAACGTTCAAAAAAAGCCGGGCAATTTACGCGACGTTAATCGATGGGAAATATGCAGAATTCCCAATTGCACGTATCACACTTTACGACACTCAGGGAAAAATATGCGAGCCGTTAGATTTTGATTCCAAAGTGGTATAATGGTAACAGTATCTAGAAGGCGGTGTTTATTTATGAGCGTGAATCGTGAAGAATTAAAGCGCATGATTGACCAAATACCGGAACAAGATGCTATAGAAGTACTTGATTTTATTGGCTATTTGAATATGAAGCGAGAGCGAGAAGTTTCTGAGCAAATAGATGCACTTTCTGAGGATGCAGATCTGATCCGACAGGCTCAAAAAAGCCGAGAAGATCGGCAGGTTGGGCGTATTTATGATCAGCAAGCAGGGCTCGATTATAGCAGGAATACTGGCCTATCCCCCTGATGTGAAAGAAAGAATTTATCTGGATTCTTTCATACGATTGTCGTTTACCCCTACGCTAACTGCAAAACAAATACCTTTAGGTTTGGAAGGTTATTGAGACGATATTCTTGAATCTGCTGGTGCTTAAACCCTGAAACAAGCAAAAGAATTGACCGAAGAGATCAAGAAAATGCGTGAAGAAGTGATATGAATTTTGTCCAAGAAGAATTTGGTTTGCCGCTTTTGAGAATATAAAGCTTTTAATGTTAAAACGCCTCCTTATTGAGGCATTCTTTATTTCAAGGATTAAAGGGAGATGACGTGGATGATATATATTTGCAAAATTGAACTGGATGATATTGCTCCGAGCATATGGCGTCAATTTCAATTTCATCCGGAGGTTACGTTTCATCAGCTTCATAAAATCATACAAGTGATGATGGGCTGGGAGGATTATCATTTGTATAAGTTTCATATTGGTGGACAAGTCATTGGTTTGCCTAACCCGACATTCGAGGATATGGAAACACGTGAAGTACTGAATGCGCGGAGAGAAATTGTCATCAAGCATTTGCAAAAGGAAAATACGGAATTCTCCTACATCTATGATTTTGGCGATAATTGGCGGCACACAATTAAGTTAGAGAAAATAGATACGTCGGCTTCTGCGGTTATCTCTCCAATTTGTTTGGGAGGGGAGCGCAGCTGTCCGCAGGAGGATGTTGGAGGAGTGTGGGGTTATCAGCATATGATGGAAGTGCTGTCTACTCCGAATGATCCGGAACAGAAAGAATTTAAAGAATGGCTGAGAGAAGGATATGATCCTGAGACTTTTCACTGTGACGAAGTGAATGACAAGCTTCGTCAGCGGAAAACCAAGCTAATACCGAAATCACTTCTACCGCAAGCCGAGGATAAAAAACCGCTAAAGCTGACCAAGACGTCTCTAAACAAGTATTTGAAGCGCATGAGCCAGGAACAGATGATGGAACTGGTAAAAGAATGCTATGGCGCCAGCAAAGACATGGAGCGGTTTCTCGCCGTCAAAATTTTGGGGGAAGAAGCGGTGGAGTCGCTATTTCATGAATATCGCAAAAAAGTCGAACATGAATTTTTCCCCCAGCGCGGTCACGGAAAGCTGAAGCTGCAGGAAGCGAAGAAGGCAATATCCGAATTCGAAAAACTGACGGGCAGCGAGAAATACAGTTTTGAGCTAAAGCTGTTCTACGTCGAGATGGGCGTTTCTTTTACCCTTACCTATGGCGATATCGACGAGCGGTTTTACGAAAGCATGGAATCGATGTATGCAGATGTGATTCGGACGGTAAATTTTGATGATACTGCTGAACTATTCGATGAATACGAGGAACGAATTAGCGCGATAGTGTCGGATACGAACGGAATCGGTTGGGGATTTCACGATACTTTATCCTATATGTATGATCAAATAAGATGGATATAATGACTTTTAATGAAGTTAGAGTAGATGTTTGTCGCTGTTTAATGCTAAAAGTGGACTGCTCATGACCGAGCAGTCCATTAATTTTTATAAATACAATTGTACAAGGCTTCCCCGATATTCTCACTCTAAATAGGCCATTTAAGCAGGACTCCTTACCCAATTTGTCGAATTCTACCAAAACAAATTAAATATTTTTAAGGAGTCCCTAATGTTTAAGAAGCTTCTTTCCCTATTCATTTCAAAACCGGCAAAATTAGAACCAGCAGTAACCAAAACAAAAAAGCCATCCAAGCCTAAAGTTGAACCTACTCGCATTGGGGAATTGGGTGAGTATAAAATTAACATTCAATTGGATCAGCTGCCCAAGGAATGTCAGCATCTAAACGATCTACTTGTTCCAAATCCCAAGTCGCGCTCGGGTTATTCTCAGATAGATCATCTCATTATTTCTCCCTATGCCTTATTTGTTATTGAAACCAAAAATTACAGGGGAGAGATTAAAGGGACGCGTACGGATCGGTATTGGAGCGTTAGCAATCGGTTTAAATTATATAATCCGTTAATGCAGAACTACGGTCATATCAAAGCGGTAGAGCTGCTTCTCACTGATCTTATGAATGTAAAATACATCTCAATGATCTCCTTCACAATGAGATGCAGATTCAGTATCGACCCAGAGCTGAGAAAGATCGGCTCGGACGAGCTTGTTGTTTATGATGTAGAGCTAACCGAGTTTATACAGCGGAAAATAGCGAGACTAAAAATAGAGCAGCCATCCCCTTGTTTTACTGAGGATGAGGTTCGGGCTATAAAAGACAGGATTGCTGCGGCTAATATTACTGACCCTGTTATTAGAGCTCAGCATATTGAGAAAGCGAAGAACTTGAAAGCAAACGCCAAGTAAGAAACATTAGCCACTGAAAAGGAGACACTTATGCCTGTATACAACAAACTCGTCCGAGATCGGATACCGGAAATTATTACGAAGCAAGGCTTGTCTTTGACTACTAGAACACTCAAAGCTGACGAGTATTTAACTGAACTTCGCACGAAGCTGCAGGAGGAAACGAGTGAATTTATGGCTGCTGAATCGAGCAGCGAAGCCATCGAAGAGCTAGCTGACATGCTAGAGGTTATTCATGCTCTTGCTGAAGCACACGGAGCGTCCGTTCAAGAGCTGGAGCGAATACGCATAGAGAAAGCGGATAAGCGAGGAGGCTTTAAAGACCGGATCTATCTAATCGAGGTGGAAGATGCCTGATATCAAGCTCATTACGGAAAATCTCGCAGACGAGTTAATTCCAAGCATTCAGAAAGCTTCAGGTATCTACATTTTGACCTCATTCGTCATGGATTCTGGCGTAAGACTGCTTGCGCCTTACTTGCGAGAAGCGATGGGAAGAGGGGCGGAGGTTAAGCTGCTTGCGGGCGATTACTTGTTCGTTTCCCAGCCTGAAGCGCTTCGATCATTACTAAGTATTCATCCGAGCATTGAAGCGAGATTATGGCGCAGCCGGGGCACGTCCTTTCATCCAAAAGCCTACTTATTCGATTACGGCGATGGACAAGGGCTGTTCATTGTGGGCTCGTCCAATTTGTCTTTGTCTGCTTTTCGAATGGGCGTGGAATGGAATCTGGCCGTAAACGCTCAGGCCGAACCATTTACATTCCGGCATGCGCTAGACAATTTTATGAAAAACTTCTATCACGAATTTACACAGCCGTTAAACGAAACAACCATTTCCTATTATGAAACGGCCTACAAAGCCTATCATCAGAAATATCCAGAGCTTATCCAGTCTATATCCGAGATGGAGCAGTCGGAGCTCATGCTCCCACATAAGGATCATAAGCAGGAGGATGCCGCACCTAATGAGAAGTTGGCCTTGATTTCTCCCAGAGCGGCGCAGCAAGGAGCGCTTGAAGCACTCGATATCACGTATGCGGAAGGCTATGACAAGGCGATGGTTGTTATGGCGACAGGGCTCGGTAAAACGTACTTGGCTGGATTTTTCACCAAAGAAAGGTTTCAGCGTGTTCTGTTCGTCGCTCATCGAGAAGAAATTCTGAACCAAGCGAAGCGCTCCTTCTTGCATATTATGCCAGACAAAACGGCTGGACTATATAATGGCTCTGACAAAGAAACCGGAACGGATTTCGTGTTCGCGTCTATTTACACCTTGAGCACGAAAATGCATCGCGAACGATTTAATCCTGATGCCTTCGATCTTATCGTAATCGATGAATTTCACCATGCCGCCGCAAAATCGTACCAGACGGTATTGTCTTATTTTCAGCCTAAATTTCTGCTAGGCATAACAGCTACGCCGGATCGTATGGACGGTAAAGACGTATTTGCCATTTGCGATGGGAACGTCGCGTATCAGCTGCATTTTATCGAGGCGATTCAAAAGGGTTGGCTGTCTCCATTTCATTATTTCGGCGTATATGACGCTACGGATTATTCCCAGCTTACCTGGCTTGGAACGAAATATGATGAAGGCGAACTGCTCGCGGTTCAACTGCGTGAAGAGGTGGCCTCTAACATTTATGAGGCTTGGGCTCGCCATAAGCAGACGCGTACGATTGGATTTTGCTCATCGATTATTCAGGCTAATTTCCTGTCAGACTATTTTTCGAAGCAGGGCGTAGCAAGCCTGAGCTTGCACTCGGATACTCGTTCGATGACGAGACAGGAAGCAATTAGAAGGTTAGAAAGTGAAGAGCTTCAGATTATTTTCACAGTGGATCTGTTCAATGAAGGCGTCGATATACCGTCTGTCGATACGCTGCTTTTTGTAAGGCCGACGCAATCTCTTACGATCTTTACGCAGCAGGTGGGAAGAGGGCTCCGGCTTCATACTGGGAAGCAGACATGTACGATTATCGATCTGATCGGTAACTATCGAAATGCGGATATTAAAATGAGCTTATTTGACACGGAAGCAAGAGATGAAGCCGCTGGAAAAAGAGAAAGTGTTACGCCAATCCCACCAGCAGGCTGCGTAATCGAGTTGGAGACGAGCGTTATTGATATGTTCGAGGAGCTTGCCCGCAAGAAGCAGCCTCGTAAGGATAAGCTGCGAAGTGTATATTTTGAGGATAAGGAAGAACTCGGCCGCCGGCCTCACTATATGGAGCTTCATTTACTAGGCAAAGCGAGCAGCAAGGAGTATCGTCAGGAATTTGGTTCATACGTCGGTTTTCTGTACTGGTGCGGGGAGCTGGATGAGACGGAAGAGTCCGTATATCTGCGCTATGAGCGGTGGTTTAAGGAAGTGGAAAGCACGCTAATGAACAAAAGTTACAAAATGGCGCTATTGCTGGCGATGCTGGAGAGAGGTGCTTTGGACTGGAATGCTCCGATTACTTCGCAGGAGGCAGCTCCTTTCTTTCATCGGTATTTGACGGAGAAGGAGTATCGGCGGCGGATCGATTTTTCAGATAAAGAGACGCTCCGGCTTACTGAGTATGACGAGCAGAAGGTAGCTGCGCATATTGCTCGTATGCCTATGACCAAATGGAGCGGGAGCTCAAAGGGGCAGATTACGTTCGACAATGGGGAGTTTACGGTTCAGTTAGAGATTCAACAGGAGCACGCAGAGCTGGTTTATGCTTGGACGAGGGAGATTTGCGAGTATCGGCTGCATGGGTATTTTGAGAAGAAGGCGGATAGTTCGAAGGAGGTACATGGGAATATATGAAAATAGAAATAGGTGAATCTTTACTCTATTCATAGTTAAGTCATAACTGCTTATTACTATATATTACAAGCCTAATAAGACAGTGAAAATTCATGTGTTCGATAGTCAGCATTTAAGTATTAATTACTTCAACAAATAGGTTATTGAAGGAAAGCAAATTAAATGTTACAGGTTAAACACTGTTTAGTGAAAAAGTTCAAGACAAAGTTTCTGCCTCTCCAGAAGAGATTTTCGGGCAGGTAAAGTATAAATAGTTCATTCGAAAAACTCTTGGATCAACGGGAGGACGACCACCATTCTTGTAGAGTGGAGCTAACTACTCAAGCACATTGAAGCTATCCGCATGATTGTTATAATCTATGAGTTTAGGGTCAAAGATGAGTGTGTTATAGTAGTGGGAGGGTAGCAGTTCTAATTACAACTCAATGAAAATATACCTTGAGTTATTGGTTTTAAGGTGGTAGTAGTACTTCCCTTTTACTATATTTTTTCGCATTGGTGCATTTTATTTTATTCTGATATTGATGGATTTTTGAACAGGTCTGTTAGTCATTCTAGAATAAATAGTTCGGATTTTTGCTCCTTACCTGCAAAGGGGCTCATAATTATCATGATTGTATTTTTTTAATGTATGTCAATTAAAGCTTAAGGAGAATAACAGTATGGATAGTAAACAAAATTCCTTAAAAAAACTTATGCCAAAACGAAAAATTTACGCCATTGATTTATTCTGTGGTGCAGGTGGCTTAACAAAGGGCATGGAGAATGCAGGAATTGATGTTCGATTAGGAATCGATATTGATCCAGCTTGCAGTTATCCCTATAACCAGAATAATAAAGCTCAGTTTCTTCTGAAAAACGTTGAAGATCTTTCATCCGATGAGTTGAAAAAAAAGTACAGAAAAAATGGGATTAAGTTGCTAGCTGGGTGCGCCCCATGTCAGACATTCTCTACATACAATCGTAAAGCAGATCAGTCTGATAAACGTTGGTGGCTGCTAATGCAATTTGCGAGATTAATAAGGGAGATTTCTCCAGAATTAGTTACTATGGAGAATGTACCTAGTCTAATTGATCAAGATGTTTTTATAAAGTTTTTGCAAGACTTAAAGAATGCTAATTATCATGTGAGTTATCAAATTGTAAATTGTGCGGATTATGGTCTCCCCCAGCAACGTAAGAGATTAGTTCTACTTGCCTCAAAGTTTGGTGAAATTGAACTTCTAAGTCCTTCTGAGATAGGGGTTAAACCTATAACCGTACGGGATGCGATATCTAATCTCCCTCATATTGATGCTGGTGAGGTTTGTACTAGTGATCTTTTACACCAATCTTCTGCACTCTCTGAGACTAATTTGTTACGTATTAAAGCATCGCGACCAGGGGGGACATGGCGAGATTGGGATAAAGATCTTGTAGCTGATTGTCATAAGAAAAGCTCCGGTAAAACTTATCCAAGTGTTTATGGGAGAATGGAATGGGATGGACCAGCCCCTACAATAACTACACAATACTTTGGCTTTGGTAATGGCAGATTCGGTCATCCGGAACAAGATAGAGCAATCTCCCTACGCGAGGGAGCAATTCTCCAAAGTTTCCCTGAAGACTATAGTTTTGTTGGACCAGGAGAGACTTTTAGTATTAAAGCAGTCGGTAGGATGATTGGGAATGCGGTTCCCGTGAAACTAGGTGAAGTTATTGGCAAGAGCTTATTAGCACACGTAGCATACAACGAGGCCTACAATAAAGGTATTCGGAGGCGCGTCTAATGGTGGGCAAAAATAATAAACAATTTGTATATAGTCAAATCGTCCCCGACCCGGGGCAACTTGTTGAAGTTAGACGACGTCATTGGGTAGTAAGCCAGGTTCAAGGCTCTTCATTCTCAACTGATCTAAGTAGGCAACAGCATTTAGTAACCCTCGCTTCTCTAGAGGAAGATTCTCTTGGAGAAGACCTTCAAGTCATCTGGCAGATAGAACCTGGTGCAAAAGTTATGGAAAAGGCGGGTCTTCCTCAGATTACT
Source organism: Paenibacillus sp. Soil522 (assembly GCF_001428245.1). GTDB lineage: Bacteria > Bacillota > Bacilli > Paenibacillales > Paenibacillaceae > Pristimantibacillus. The sequence goes on along the minus strand of NZ_LMRV01000032.1, from coordinate 92,389 downwards.
GGATGGGATACTAACGAAAGGCTCGAAGCTTTCCTTGATGCAGTAAGGTGGGGAGCAGCAACTAATGCAGATCGGTCCTTTCTACAAGCTCCATTTCGTAGTGGGATATCTATAGAAGAGTATCAACTAGATCCTCTTGTGAGGGCTGTTGATATGGCTCGTGTTAATCTATTAATCGCAGATGACGTAGGTTTAGGAAAGACAATTGAAGCTGGCTTGGTAATACAAGAACTTCTAGTCCGTCATCGAGCACGGACTGTTTTTATTGTTTGCCCTGCCTCCCTTCAGGTGAAATGGCAAACTGAAATGCAGGAAAAATTCGGTCTTGAGTTTCGAATTGTTGATACTGATTATATTAAACAACTCCGCCGCGAGCGTGGAATCCATTCTAATCCTTGGACTTCCTTTCCACGACTTATTTCGTCTATGGACTGGATGAAAGGCGGTGAAGGTTTACGTCTGCTCAAAGACATTCTTTCTTCTCAAATAACCTATCCACGCAAATTTGATATTTTGGTAGTGGACGAGGCACATAATATAGCGCCATCGGCTTCAAGTCAATATGCACTTGAGAGCCAACGGACAAAACTAATTCGCACCATATCACCACATTTTTCGCATCACTTATTTCTGAGTGCGACACCCCATAACGGATATCAGGAGTCTTTTACTTCATTACTTGAACTACTAGACGATCAGCGATTTACGAAAACAATAATGCCTGATGAAAAGCAACTTCAACGGGTAATGGTTCGCCGTCTTAAAAGTGACATAGTAGATAGTAAGGGCCAGCCTGTTTTCCCTGTTCGAAAGCTAGAGTGTCTAGAAATTGACTACTCTGATGAGGAGAGAGACATTCATCAACTACTGGGAGAATACATGACTAGTAGATCAAGTAGTGTTCGTGGAACTCGTTATGAGTATGGGACAGATTTCATTCATACATTGCTTAAAAAGAGACTGTTTTCTTCTCCTATGGCTTTCGCAACAACACTAGAGAAGCACAGAGAAACCCTTAGAAAAGGGTGGATAAGGCCTGCTAAAGAAACATTAGATAACCGTATTCTTCGAAAGGCGATCATGCGCACTGAAGAAGAATATTCTGATGATGCCCAAGCTGAGCAGCTCTATAATGAGGCGATAGAAGTAGCGAGTGAGCTTACAGTTCCTTTAACAGTAACACAGATGGAAATGTTAGATCGCCTTTCTAGCTGGGCTGATAAATTTAAAAACCGTTTGGATTCAAAGGCAAAAGCAATACTTAGTTGGTTGGATACTCATCTTAAGCAAGATGGGCGATTGAATAATAAACGCGTGATATTATTTACAGAGTATCGTGCTACACATACATGGTTACACCAAATTCTAGCTACTCATGGTTATGGTGGGGAGAGGCTGATGTTTCTGCACGGGAGCATGCTCCCCGATGAACGGGAAATTGTTAAAGCAGCCTTCCAAGCGGACCCACATATATCCCCAGTTCGTATTTTATTGGCAACCGATGCTGCTTCTGAGGGCATAGATTTGCAGAATCACTGTAATTACCTTATTCATATCGAGATTCCGTGGAATCCAAACGTTATGGAACAACGTAACGGTAGAATAGATCGACACGGCCAGAAGGGAAAAGAAGTATATATCTGGCATCCGGTTGGAAAGGGTTTTAAATCTGATAGCTTACATGGAAAAATTAGAGTTGGTGAGGTTAATGGTGACCATGAATATCTAATGCGTGCTGTTCTTAAAATTGATAGGATTCGGGAGGACTTAGGTACAGTTGGTCCTGTTATCGCATCACAAATAGAAGAAGCGATGCTTGGGAGACGTAATTCAATGGATACAAGTATCGCAGAGACTAAAGCAGCCCAAGCTCGTCGTTTTGTTGCTGCTGAAAGAAGGATGGAAGAAAAGATATGTCGTCTTCATGCGAGGCTAATGGAGGCAAAAGAGGTGTATCATCTTTCGCCTGGAAATATTGAAAGAGCAGTAGGAATAGCTTTGGAAATTGCGGGAAAACCAGCACTTAAACCATATTCCCTATCGGGTATATCTAATGGGAGTGCGTTTGAGGTGCCTATATTACCTGGATCATGGGGGAGAGCGACAATAGGGCTTGACCATCCGCATACAGGTGTGCGTCGCCCTATAACCTTTGACCATAACGTAGCAAAAGGAAGAGACGATGTCGTCCTTGCACATTTGAATCATAAACTTGTCCAGATGAGTTTACGCCTATTACGTGAGGAGTTATGGAAATTAGATGACGTTAAGCAACTCCATCGTATATCGTTTCGGTTAGTTTCTGACAGGGAATTTATCGCACCAGTTGTCGCAGTCTGGTCTCGACTAGTTATCATTGGCGGTAATCATGAGCGCCTTCATGAAGAATTAACGTTATCAGGAGGGGAGCTAAGAAGAAGTGGATTCTCTAGAATAACACAATTGGGTAGATTAGAATCGTTTATTGAACAATCGATTGCTGTGGAACCATCCAAATCATTATTTGACTCGCTAAAAGAAAGATATGAAAGCCAAGAAAAATCTATTCTAGCAACTGTTGAGGCTAGATCACGTGATAGATTAAAGTATTTGGAAAGCACCTTAGACCGACGGAAAGATGGAGAAATTAAGGATGTTTTAACGGTTCTTGATGACTTGGAAAAGAGCATAAAAAACGAATTAAAGGATCAAGGGCCACAGCAAATTGAGATGCAGCTTTGGCCAGAGGATCAAAGAAATCAGCTTCGTCGTGATATAGATGCACTTAAGGAGCGACTCAAACGTATTCCAAATGAGAGAAAAAGTGAAGTGGTAGCTATAGTAGATAGATATAAAAATCTAGTTGATCGAACGTTTCCGGTAGCGGTTATAATTCTTGTACCAGAATCGGAACTCGGAAGGAATGAAACAGAGTGAGTAAACATACAGAGTGGTTGTCGCTAATTGAAGTATCGGGTCCTTTTTTAACGGTTCCTCTCTTAGAAAAAGCATTTCCACAAGGAATGGAGACAATAGAAACGTCAAGCAGAGCACGTCTTCGTTCTGCTTATGATGAATGGTGTGATGCTATTGACGATCGAGATTCGCTGCTACCCGAGCTTCATAGTGAATGGATATGGATAGTGATTACTGAACTTTTAGAATATGATAGTTATTCTTTGATTTCGAACTCTGAATTATCCTTGCCTTTTAGTATAACCTCTCCTGGACTATTTATGCCTAATTGGGTTGTAAAGAGTAATCAAGATGAAAATCCAAGGCTATTTATCTCTGTCCTGTCACCAGAAACGAATCTTGAGACGGTTCAGCACGATGATGGTTGGCCAAATTCATTTATTGAGAGAATGACATTGTTATGTAGAAACTCTAGTGTTAGACTCGGTCTCGTTACCAATGGCGAGCGGTGGGTGTTGATAAACGCTCCATTAGGTGAGACATCCAGTCATGCTTCGTGGTATTCACGACTTTGGTTTCAAGAGCCTGTAACGCTGAAGGCCTTCCAGTCATTATTAGGAGTACGGCGTTGCTTTGGTCCTCAGGATGAAACTTTAGATGCTTTACTAGAAGAATCCTTAAAACATCAGGACGATGTGACGGACACCTTAGGTGAACAAGTTCGTCGTGCGGTTGAAGTACTAATACAATGTCTAGATAAATCTGATCAAGATCGAAACCGTGAGTTATTGCAGAATGTTACAACGGCTGAGCTCTATGAAGCAGGTCTTACAGTTATGATGAGATTGGTGTTCGTGCTCTGTGCAGAAGAAAGAGGATTATTGTTATTGGGAGATCACTTCTATGAACAACATTATGCAATTTCAACTTTGCGTAGTCAATTAGTGGAAGAGGTCGACCGTCATGGGCCTGAAATGTTAGAGCGTCGATACGATGCTTGGGCACGATTACTAGCGGTTTTTCGTATGGTCTTTGGAGGAATTGACCATGAGTCCCTTCGAATGCCAGCCCTAGGAGGCTCTTTATTTGACCCAGATAAATTTCCTTTTTTAGAGGGTAGGCCAAAAGGAACCAAATGGCTTGATTTCGAAGCTAAACCTTTACCAATTGATAACAGAACAGTTCTTCTTTTGTTAGAATCATTACAAATATTGCAGCAACATGGCGGAGCATTGCAATTATCTTATAGAGCACTAGATGTCGAACAAATAGGACATGTATATGAAGGTTTACTTGAGCAAACTGTCGTACGAGTACCAGAAGTGACCTTGGGTTTAATAGGCTCACAAAAAGTGAAAAATCCTAATGTTTCATTGTACAAACTTGAATTAGAATTAGCTGAAGGGGAGCAGAAACTTGTAAACCTTATAATGGGGGCCACAGAACGTAGTGATTCCGCTATACGGAATGCCCTTAATAGAACGGCTGATGAGGCTCTGACAAGTCGATTGCTTGCGGTATGTGGAGGCGATGTAACACTTGTAAAACGATTACAACCATTCATACACTTGATACGAACAGATGCTTGGAATGATCCTATTGTGTACCTAGCTAATGCTTTTGTAGTTACTATCGGAGTAGATCGTCGTGAAACTGGTACTCACTATACACCAAAATCACTAACAGAGCGCATCGTTGCTAATACCTTAGAGCCATTAGTATATAATGGCCCGGCGGAAGGTAAGCAACGTGAAGATTGGATCTTAAAGCCTTCATTATATTTGTTGAATCTTAAAATTTGTGACCCAGCAATGGGTTCTGGTGCGTTTCTCGTTCAAGTATGTCGTTGGTTGGCGGAACGCATTGTAGAGTCATGGGGAGTAGAAGAAAGAAATGGAAAAATTATAACGATCAACGGAGAAGTTTGTAATCAATTAGATTTTTATGAACCAATGCCCAAATCCTTAGATGAGCGACTTATTTTCGCAAAACGATTTGTTGCAGAGAAATGTATTTATGGTGTAGATCTCAACCCATTGGCTGTGGAGTTATCCAAGCTGTCAATTTGGTTGGTAACTATGTCGAAGGGACGACCTTTCGGCTTTTTAGATCATAATTTACGCCATGGTGATAGCTTGATGGGCATATACAAGCTTGATCAATTGACTTTATTAAGTCTTAATCCGGAACATTCTCACCGACAGCTTAATATTTTCAGCCAAAAAATAGAAAAGCTTATTTCTGAAGTAGTTCTAATTCGAAGAAAAATGCGTGAGATATCAATAATAGATATTCGTGATGTAGAAGCTATATCACGGTTAAATAGTGAAGCAATGAAAAAGCTTAATATTGCTAAGATTGTGGCCGATGCTCTGATTAGTGAAGTTTTACGGTCGGGCTCTAACTCTCGATTACTGGAGCAGGCATTGGATGAACTCCTTATCAATGTTGAACATGTGGTGAGCGAATATTCAGATATATCAGAGTTAGCTAATTCTGAAGCTCAGATAACTTATGCAATTGATCCAGTGAGAAAACCATTTCACTGGCCCTTAGAGTTTCCAGAGGTGTTTATACGAAAAAATGGTGGTTTTGATGCTATTGTTGGAAACCCCCCATTTATGGGTGGGCGTCGATTAAGAAATGGTATTGGTGATACTATGATGAACTGGCTAATTATTAGTTGGCCACACGCAAGTATGAATGCTGATTTATGTGCTTTCTTTTTTTTAAGAGCGGCATTAATAACATGCAACAATGGAGAGCTGGGTCTATTGGCAACTAAGACGATAGCACAAGGAGATACTGCGCGTACAGGTCTAACTTTTTTTATTGAACAACAAGAGATGGTAATTCGGTTTGCTTTATCCTCATTTATTTGGCCCGGTACAGCATCGGTTGTAGCTTCTCTAGTATTGGCACGTAAAGGAAATTGGAAAGGTCCAAAGTATCTTGATAATCGTAAAGTTGATGTTATATCCTCTATATTGGATGACCAAGTTGGGTGGGGAGAGGCTAAACGTCTACCTGGTAATATCAAAAGAAGTTATCAGGGGTCAGTGTTAGTAGGAATTGGATTTGTACTGAGTGATGAAGAGGCCGAAGGCTACCTAAGGTGTAGCGAGTTGAATCAGCAAGTTTTATTACCGTATTTAGGTGGGGAAGACCTCAATACTCACCCAGAACAAAAGGCTAGCAGATGGGCAATAGATTTTCGAAACGCGAGTTTGGATGAATGTGAAGAAAAATGGCCAGAACTTTTAGAAAAAGTACGCCAAACTGTCAAACCCCAACGAGATAAAACACGAAGAGAAGCCCATCGGAAATATTGGTGGCATCATGGAGATAAGCGTCCCGCTCTTTATGAGGCAATTAAATCTGTTCCTGAAGTATTTGTAATAGCAAGAGTAACCAAATATGTTTCCATCGTGAGAGTTCCATCCAAGCAGGTGTTTAGTGAAATGCTGGTAGTTTTTGATTTTACTTCATGGGCACATTTTGCAGCCCTCCAAAGTTCGTTTCATGACTTATGGGTTAGACGAGGTAGTTCAACTTTGGGGGAAACTTTAAGATATACGCCATCAGATTATTTTGATACTTTCCCCTTATTAAACATCGAAAATCATGATTTAGAGTCAGTAGGACAGAAATACCATGATCATCGTAAAGTAATTATGGAATCAACAGGTGATGGCTTGACAGACATTTATAATCGTTTCCATAATCCCGCAGACAATTCAGAGGACATCCAAAACTTGAGGAAATTACATCGGGAAATGGATGTGACAGTTGCTCGTTCATTTGGATGGTATGATCTATCAATACAGCATGATTTCCATGAGACTAAACAGGGTATCCGATACAGTTTTCCACAGTTAACTCGTAACGAAGTGCTTAATCGCATTTTGAAACTTAATCATGCTTGCTATGATCATGAGATAAGTAAAGTCGTTGCAAGGGGGGGAAAGGCTAAATCAAGCAGATCAATCAGTGCTAAAAAAGAAAAAAAAATAAGTGATCAACATCAGTTGACTTTATTCAATATTGACCAATCAAAATAAGATATTCAATCTTTCGAAGGAGGCTCGAAGATGAGCGAGGAAAGTAGAAAGATAATAAAATGGGATGAACCACATTCTCGAGAATATGGTAAGTGCAACGCTTGGATAATTCGTTTAGGGAACGATGCTGAAATTCAAAGGTATACACTTACTTTGACAGTTGGTTCTTCCGAAAGTCAAGGAATACATGAGGGAGACGCGTTGTTAGTAGTTGAGGAGAGATCTAAAGAAGTAAAATTAGTTGCGTTCGCACGAATATACCGTAAACAATCTAGTTTGCGGGAAACCACGCTCTTCTTTGATAGTATTTTGAAAGTGGAAAGTAATCATTCATTTATTGGAATGTCTGATATACAATCCGAATCCATTAATCGTCTTGAATGGACTGTTTTTGAAAAAAATCTAAAAAACGCCTATGACATAGATTTTTCATCTATCCCTAGAATAGCAGGTAGTACAATCCATGAGCAGGCTTATATTCGAGACCTACTGCAGAGTGCTGTTATAGATGACTTACTTGGTCCAGCTGGTGGTCCAGTGGAAGAAATCGTTGGCATGAGTGTCCGAGACCGTTATCTGGTAGGTAGACTTGCTCCACAAGAAACACGAATAGAAGAAGCGGACGACTTGTCCAATACAAGTGGGCGGATTGATACTGAAGATTCAGATGGCGAAATTGATGCATCAACTAATCAGTCACTGGTACCTTCATCAATCGGTTTTACCTTCTGTGTTGATGGGTCTGTTAAGGAAATTGAACTTGTTGCAAGTTGGGGCAGATATGAGCGTGCGGAAAGCAATAAGGTTAATGGAAAAACTGGAAAACCTCTTCGTGCGTGGAAACGTATACCTTCAGGTGGTACTAAAATTATCGAGTTAAATGATATCAGTATTAAGCCGTTACAAATTGATATGGATTGTCCTAATGTTGTTATTCAGGGAATGATAAGTAAGCCACTTGAAAGTGGTGATAGACTAGTTACTATATTCCTAATAAACAATCAAATCAGTCCAGCACAAAATCAAGATCAAGCTTGGTTATTTCAACCTGAGTTGCTAGTACGAGACTCTCAGAATCAAGCTATTTTTAGACGCCGGCCGATCCTTCAAAATGAGGATTTTGACGAGGAAAGGGAATCATTGGAAATGGTATACCGTCATAATGTAGAGTTTGCTGTTGGCCATGGTATATCAGTGAATGCAACTACTGCAGATGGAGATAGTGAACAAGCAATTAAGATCAGTACAAAAGTTATACCTGATTATGCAGTTCCTATGACTGAAACACCTGGTCTTGAAGCTGAGGATCGATCTGCAATGCGCGAAATGGTTGATTCAGGGTATCTCGATATGGATCGTTTAGCTGAATTAGATAGCAAAGAACTAGAAAGTGCCTTGAATATTCTTACAAATGATTACAGTAAATGGATTCATGAACAAAGAGAACGAATAGCTAATTCGGTAATAGGGTACGAAAAAGCTGGAGCAGATGCAATGGATCGCTGCGATCTTATTTTGGACAGATTGCGAGAGGGCATTGCTGTTCTTATATCCAATTCGAAAGCGTTAGAAGCGTTTCGTTTTGCTAATCGAGCAATGGCTACTCAACGTATTCATAGCATTTATGCACTCTCACAGCGTCGTGGAGAAGATTTGAGTCTTAATGAAATCAATATCCGTAAAAATCGATCCTGGCGTCCATTCCAGTTGGCTTTTATATTATTATCAATTCCTGCTTTGGCTGACCCGACTCACCATGATCGTACAGAGCCACTTGAGGCATTTGCAGATTTGTTGTGGTTTCCAACAGGGGGTGGGAAAACGGAAGCTTATCTTGGAGTAGCTGCCTTTACCATGGGTATACGCAGATTACAAGGAAATCTCGGAGGACTCGATTCGGGTCGTGGACTAGCTGTCATTATGAGGTATACACTCCGACTATTAACCTTGCAGCAGTTTCAACGTGCTACTGCATTAATTTGTGCAATGGAGGTACTGCGTAGAAATGAGCCGAAATTGTGGGGCGCACAACCTTTTACCATTGGTTTGTGGGTGGGGCAAAAAGTAACCCCTAACACTACAAAGGAAAGCCATGAAGCGATAGAAAGGGAACGTGACGGAAAATATAGAGGTGGCTCAACTCCTGCTCAACTTACTAGTTGTCCATGGTGCGGATCTGAAATTGCGTCTGGACGTGATATTCGCGTAGATCTTGATATTGGAAGAACATTAATTTACTGCGGAGATAAATATGGTCGTTGTGAGTTCAGCCAGGTGAAATCTAAAAAATTAGGTCTTCCAGTCTTAGTTGTGGATGAAGAGATATATCGCCAACCTCCTTCAATGTTAATCGCTACTGTAGATAAGTTTGCAATGATGGCCTGGAAAGGTGAGGTCCGTACGCTCTTTGGTAGAGTAACCCAGGAATGTCAACGTCATGGTCTACTATGGCCTGATGCTGATTGTAATGGAAATCATAAGAAAAAGGGTTACCTACCAGCTACGTCCGTAAAGAATGTGTTATCAGTTCGGCCGCCTGACTTAATTATTCAAGATGAATTTCATCTTATTAGTGGACCCTTAGGAACTATGGTAGGACTTTATGAAACAATTGTTGATGAATTATCCACTTGGGATATTAATGGGAAAAGTGTAAGGCCCAAAGTCATTGCTTCGACAGCTACAGTAAGAAAAGCTTCTGAACAGATAAATAACGTATTTCTACGAGAAGTATCAATTTTTCCACCACATGGCCTAGATATAGAAGATAATTTTTTTTCTATTCAAAGGTCTGTAGAAAAGAAGCCTGGTCGTAGTTATATGGGCATCTGTTCACCGGGAAGCTCACGTCCAGCCGTATTGATTCGGATTTATGTTGCAATGCTTACTGCTGCACAATCGTTGTATAATCACTTTGGTCAAGCTGCCGATCCATATATGACTGTGGTCGGATATTTTAATTCTCTTAGGGAATTGGGTGGAATGCGCAGGCTTGCTGAAGACGATGTTCAGACCCGTTCCTATCGGGTGGAGATGAGTGATGTTGAAAGGCCGGGCTTAAGTCAAAGATCTGTAAAGAATGTAGATGAGCTTACTTCGCGAGTATCAAGTAAAGAGATCCCTAAAAAACTTGATCAATTAGAAGTAAAGTTCAAATCCTCATGGGAAAAGGGCGAGACCCGTGCCATAGATATAGTACTCGCGACTAATATGCTCTCGGTTGGTGTCGATGTAAATCGTCTAGGTTTAATGGTTGTTAATGGGCAACCAAAGAGTACGGCTGAATATATTCAGGCTACCAGCCGGGTAGGTCGTGCATTCCCTGGTTTAGTTTGTACTGTTCTTACATGGTCTCGACCTCGTGACCTCTCACACTATGAAACTTTTGAACATTATCACGCCACTTTTTATAAACATGTTGAAGCTCAATCAGTTACTCCATTTGCTCCTCGCGCCTTGGATAGGGGACTGACAGGAACCATGGTAAGCCTTTTGCGAATGAATCACAGTGTCTTAAACCCGAATGTGGGTGCCCAATATCTTGATAGTCATACTAAGCCAGAAACGGAATATGTGAAACAAATAGTGAAGAATAGAGCATGGAAGGTGAAGAATGAAGAAGCAATGAATAATGCACTTCAGATGTCATCCGAAAGAATTGACATTTGGGCAAGAGAGGCAGCTAAACCTGGACGGCGACTTGGGTACGAGACAGAATACGGTCAGGGTGACCTTGTCGCTCTTCTGAAGAAACCAGGTGTCCTTGCATGGGATAATGTAACAGTCCCTATGTCTTTACGAGAGGTTGAACCGGGTGTTCAACTAATTATGGATGTAGCAAATCTTCCTGAACCCCCAAATTGGAGGCTAAAAGAAAACGATAGTGCCGGTGAAGGAGGAAGTAGAAGATGAGTACTTATCGAGTTGGAGCAGTTCGACCTTCTCAGTTATTATGGACCTATGGACCAGGGGCATTAATCGACTTACCTAACTTATCAGTCATAACAATGGGATTAGATCGTTGGAATGTTGATAATTGTGCTCCTATTGAAGAGGCTAGACTACTTGCTGCCGTAAGACGCATTCTAGGGCCGCAAGTTGAACGCTTACGTATCCCGCCATTCCTTAGAGACGAGAATGCGGATCCTATGTCTGCTGAAGGGAAGATAGGTGTACCTGTTAGACCTTTTCCACGATGGTTAAGATGTGTAAGATGTGGGCTTCTCTCAGAATATGATTCGGGGTTATTTAAAATTAAGCCTAATCCTTATCGCCCCGAGCAAACCCACTTTATTCATGAAAATTGTGAGAAAGGTAAAAAATCGGATGCAGTACCGGCTCGCTTTTTGTTAGCATGTAGGAATGGTCATCTTGATGATTTCCCTTGGCGCTGGTTTGTTCATGGAGGCCCGTCAGATTGTAGAGGAACATTAAGGTTCTTTGAAACGGGTGCATCGTTGCAAACTGAGAATCTGTGGGTAAAATGTGATGGTCCATGTGAGTCTTCAAGATCCCTAGTTCATGCCTTTGGGAAAGAGGCTCAAGAGAATTTACCAGCTTGTCGTGGGCGGCATCCCCATCTTGATACATACGACGAATCATGTGATGAAGAACCTAGGGCTGTATTGCTTGGTGCTACCAATAGCTGGTTTCCTATAACATTGTCAGTGCTAGCGATACCAATTCAAAATAACCTGTTAAATCAACTTATTGTTGATGGTTGGGAAGATTTTGTCGACGTTGAAAGTCTTGAGGAATTAAGGGGAACCATCAGGATACTCTCCAGAAGGGGGGGCTTGCCTGGTATAAGCGAGTATGATCCTCAGGAAGTATGGCAATCAATTCAAAATAAGAAAAATGGACAAGCTCTTGATGAGAATGTTTCGGAACTTGATATTAAGGTACCTGAGTGGAGCGTACTAACATCATCATCTCCTCCAAGTGATTGGCCACAATTCTTAAGCCGTAGAACAGAACCTCCAGCAAGATATCGGGATAAAATAGCTAATGTATTATTATTAGAGAGACTTAGGGAAGTAAATGCACTAATTGGTTATACAAGGGTGGAAGCCCCGGAGGAAAGTATAGATACAGAAGATCGACCGACTATGGCGGGTTTATGCCGCGGTCGTCCGGAATGGGCGCCAGCAAGTGAAGTGCATGGAGAGGGTATATTCATACAGTTTAATGAAGAAGAGGTAAGGGATTGGGAAAGAAGGGAAGCTGTTAAAGAACGGGATTCAAATTTAGAACTAGGACATCAGGGATGGCGTAATGCAAGGAAGTTAGATCCCGTTGAAGGATATCCGGGAATTAGGTATGCAATGTTACATACTTTCGCACATCTGTTAATTCGTGAGCTTGCTCTTGAATGTGGATATAATGCAGCTAGTATTAGAGAACGGATATATGCTAGTGATGATTTGGAACGGTCAATGGCCGGAGTTCTATTGTATACTGCAGCGGCCGACTCTGACGGCACATTAGGAGGGCTCGTAGAGTTGGGGAAAACAGAAAACCTTGGTCGACTTATCGATCAAGCATTGGCAAGATCAGAGATTTGCTCATCAGATCCATTGTGTTCGGAGCATGATCCAAGACAAGATAGAACTCTTCATGCTGCATCATGTCATGCATGTGCTTTTGTCGCCGAAACTTCTTGTGAACGCGGAAATCGATATCTCGATAGAGCTCTCCTTGTTAATACATTAGAGTGTAGTGAAGCTGCATTCTTAAAAAGGGAAGCATAATCGATGAATGAAATTTTTCAAATTGTTGCAGAGCTAGGAATGAAGCTTCACCCAGATCGGATAGAAGCAATTGCAGGGAAAATTGCTTCTTTAGGATCCTTCAACGATTTTTCCAGAGCAAAATCTAGTTTTGGTCCTAACGTTGATAATATGTTGATTCAGAGATTTGAACGTGCTTGGCAGAATTATAGTCATATTGGACCTACTGAATTGTCTATAGCACTACGTAGTGCATCTTGGACTTCAAGCTTACATAATATGAAGAGTTCCGTAGAATTGGTATGGACAGGCCCATTAACTGGTGTAGTGCCAGTTAGACATACTGAGCAGGTATTGTGTCAAGTAATTAAGTCTTCAACCAAGAAACTATACATTGTCAGCTATGTCGCCCATAAAGTCGAAACAATTGTTCGTGAATTATGTGATGCAGCGAGAAGAGGAGTTAGTATTAATTTAATTTTTGAATCCTCTACTGAACACGGAGGAGCAGTCAGTTTCGATTCTGTGGGGGCTATGAAAAAAGCAGTCTCAACAGCAAATATCTATGTTTGGAAAAAGATAAGTCAATCTGTAGGGTCAGTGCATGCTAAATGTGCTGTTGCTGATGGAGAACTTTCTTTTATTACTAGTGCGAATTTTACTGCGGCTGCAATGGAAAGAAATATGGAACTCGGAGTCCTAGTCGAAGGAGGTCACATTCCTGAAAATTTAGAACGACATCTTGAGGCACTTATTTATACAGGTACTGTACAAAAGATTTGACAACTCATCTATAAAAAAGCGCATTATTGGTCATAGCCCCGTAGACAGTGTAAATAGAGAAGATAGTTTTTAAGCGGCGACCGCTTCTCGGTATTAAACCGGGGATAGGTTGCCTAATTTTTTCTAGAATCGTTCGTTGTTGTAACTTTTTAGCCCCTAGGAGACTTGGACAGTATGACCTTAACCCCCGAACATTATGAGGGGAACGTAATATGATCCAGATTTCAAGCGGAACATTATACAAAAGAAAAGAAATAGAATTAAAATTGAATGGTGAAAAAGTAAGCAGTTTTATAATAGAGGTGACACGTAAACGAAATGAGTCTAAATGTGATAATAGAATCTCAGTTATTCGATACTTATAATCAGATATCAACTAATGTTAAAGCAATTCAAAAAAGCGATAAAAAAATGGAAGATAAGAAAAGCTTAATGAGTCAGCTTCGTAAACAGCATGAAAACCAACTAAATAACTATAATAAAATTGCTTCAAGCTTTGCACATTCATTTTTGAAACGTTATCAATTGAATGATCATGTTATTGAGGCGAAAATTGGTAGCCCAACTCCTTATGGCAACCAACCTAAGGAATATCTATGGTCTGGAATTTCGATCAATGAGGATAAATCCTATAGTTTTCAATACTCATGGGTGTTTCAAAAAGATCTTCTTGAGGTAACCTTTTGTTTTGGGTCAGGAGGTTCTTCATCCGGAAAGATAGACGCAACTGTTAAAGAAAAAAGGGTAAGTAGCATGCGAGCAATAGAACAACTTTTTATAAAAATAGTCATGTTGAAAGAAAATAAATCTATAATTGAGCGGTTGCTACATCAAGAAAATTTTGTTTTAACCGCAGAATGGTTAAATACTGATAATCGATTTCCGGATGTTGATAGTTACTTAACCCATATTAGTAATAAAACAGGAGCAAAGACTGGAATAACCCGTTATTTTGATAAACATGAAGTGCTTACCGAAGATTTTAATCTAGAGGAAAAGTTGTTTCACTATTTTGATATTTTCTTTCCCATATGGGATCAGTTGCATCATGATAATACTAGGCTTTTACATAAGAGTACAAGAGCTGACAGGGTTAAAATTGCAAATAGGAATTTTACAAAAGAACCTCCTACTTTTAAATACACAATGGCACATCTTTATTTGGGTCAAGGCATTATTTCTTACTTAGGAAACAACGATTCGCGACCAATACCTATTGATGAGCTGATCTCCAATCAAGCAACCGTTCTTATTTCGGGGGATGATGTTAAGAACCCTAAAGAACGTATTCAGCATGTGGGGAGAGCCTTGCAGGAGCTAGGCCAGATTTCTGTAGAGGATGGTTACTACTCATTAACTCCTCAAGGAACAGAATATTATTTAGCTTTTGATCAGAATAAATGGAGATTGAGCCCGCAGCAGGTTCAAATACTCAGAGAGTATCTGGGAGAAGCGAACGGTGAACATGCAACGAATCTTGCTAAAGTAATGAACCTAGCGATCTCATTAGTAGAGGAGCTTGGTACATTCTCGCTAGACGATTTCAACACTGTGTTTATTTTGGCTATGGGGCTTGAAGAAGAATGGAGAACTGTCACCCAAGAGAACAGGTCTCGCTTTATGCTGAATTGGTTAGAGGAACTTCACTATGTGAGGAAGTCGGGAGATCAGTATATTTTCCAAGTAGACGAGGAGGTAGAGCCTTTGGATACATTGACGGTTTCGGAACGGCTTAGTTACATCAAATCTTACATTCGTAACAAAGGCTTTCACTTTCCGGATGACTTGATTGAGAACCTATACTTATCACTCAAAACGAAACCTTTTGTCATTCTCGCGGGTGTCTCCGGAACGGGAAAGACCAAGCTAGTGAAACTATTTGCAGAAGCGCTTGGCGCGCTAAGCCATAATCATCAATTTGCGTTAATCCCCGTGCGACCGGATTGGAGTGATCCGTCGGATCTTCTGGGCTACAAGGATTTATCGGGTGCTTTTCGTCCTGGACGGTTAGCGGAGGTGCTAGTTGATGCGTCCAAGGAGAGCAATCGGAACAAGCCATATTTTATCTGTTTAGATGAAATGAACCTAGCTAGGGTGGAGCATTATTTTAGCGATCTTCTCAGCATTATTGAAACGCAGGAGTGGCAGGGCGACCGTATTGTGACGATGCCTCTTATTAACAAGGACACTCTGGCTGCCGAAGACCAACCGATCTACGGAAGTCTATCACTCCCGGAAAATGTTTATTTAATCGGTACGGTGAATATGGACGAGACGACGCATCCTTTTAGCAAAAAGGTTCTTGACCGTGCGAACACGATTGAATTTAACTATATCAATCTTGAGCAGTTCCCTGATCAAGCGGGTGCAAGAGATGAGACTGCTACTGCACAGGCCTCTAACGCTTTTCTACGTAGTGAGTATTTGCAGCTCATTGATGCTTACGGGGAATATCAAGAGCTTGCCAAGAAAGTAACGTCGAAGTTAGTCAAGGTAAATGGCATTTTGGAGCAGATCCATTCACATGTTGGATTCCGTATACGGGATGCGGTTTGCTTCTATATGATCTATAACGAACGGTTCTCCCTCATGAGCGAGGATGCTGCGTTCGATTTACAGCTATTGCAGAAAATATTGCCGCGCGTCCAAGGCAGCAGCTCCTCAGTTAAACGCGTACTCCTTTTGCTTATGCAAGAAGCGTTAGGCAAAGCTTTGTCGGTCAATGATATGATGGACGATGCATCCGATTTATATATGAAGTGGAGTGCAAGTGAGCCGGAAGAAAAGGTGAAATACCCGCTGAGCGCTCGAAAAATTGCCTTCATGCTACGGAGGTTAGAGGAAGATGGCTTCACCTCCTATTGGCTCTCTTAATCAGAATGTCGAGCTGCTTCGAATCGAGACTAACCTTTTTAATCTGTACATACAGGGAAAGCCATTCCATCCTACGGTGGACACCTTGCACCTGCATCGAACGGATGACAATCAGCTAATTGAGGCACAACTGCAAGTATCTGTACCCTCGACTGCTCTTACAATAGAGAGAATTTATATATTTCATCCAGAGACTAAGGAGCTATTAGAGTGGCAGTCGGGTACACCGAGCTTTCCACTCTTTTATGAGACGCAGGCTTACGAGATTGTTATTGAGAAAAAGCAGGACATTCCGATTACCTTTTACCATGAAAATGTTTATTTGAGGCAAGCAGTGAAGCCGCTGGGTAGTAGGATATTATCCGGCATTCTGAACTTTCAGAATGAGGTTGGGCTGACGGACCTGGAGCTGCGTTTGAACGGACAAGCTATTTTGCAGCTACAGCTCGAAATATTTCCTGCCAAAATGGATTACAAAAACGATTACCAAATGATTTTGATTGACGTGAACCAACAGATTTATAACCTGTCATTTGACTTTCTGCGCAAAACGTACAATTTGACGGGCCTCAAGGAAACACGCCATCAGAGTCTGACCGAGTTCTTCACGATCCTTCAGCATGTATTCGTTCAGCTCGTGCAGGCGGTGGAGCGGATCAATAGCTCGCCTCACTTCAAGCATCTGGTGGAGAACCGATTTGTAGAAGCAGGATGCTTGAAGAAGACGGGCAAGGAGAGCATTGCCTATCTGACTAAGCGTCCGCAGCTGCTCGTACAGGATGATAAGCTTGGTTTTATTCCAATGAATGGTCAACACTATTACCCGAGCCATGCGATTGAGACGAAGCGGCATGTGGATTACGATACGAACGAGAATCGTTTTATTCGTTGGGTTCTGCTCCGTATAGCTAAGAAACTCAAGGACTTGAAGGCGCGCCTAACGGAAAAGGGACGCCTTCAGGACCCGCTGCTGGCGCGGAAGTTGAACGACATGCAATCGCAGCTGCAAAGGCTGCTGAAGCTGGACTTTTTGAACGTTAAGGAAATGAGGCAGCTGTCCGTATCTCTTGTGCTTCAGATGGCGCCAGGTTACCGAGAAGTGTATCGGAACTATCTGATGCTGATGAAGGGCTTGTCTATTCAGAGCGATCTTTTCCGATTATCGATGAAGGACTTGGCGCTGCTATATGAGTACTGGTGCTTTCTCAAAATTCATGACTTGCTGAGCCGTAAGTATGAGCTGCTGAAGCAGGATATTATTAAGGCGAACCGCACCGGTGTGTTTGTTACGCTGGACAAAACGCAGAAGGCGAAGATGGTCTACCGTAATCAGAAGAACGGCGAAGTTTTTACGCTTTACTACAATACCTTGCCGAGTGGCGAGCATACGCCGACAGTTTCTCAGAAGCCTGACAATGTATTGACGTTGAAGAAAAATGATTCCGATGCGGAATATAAGTATATTTTTGATGCGAAATATCGGCTCAATCCAGCGTATGAGGGCACCCCTTATCGAAGGGATTACAAGCTTCCGGGACCGGAGGAGTCGGATATTAACACGATGCATCGTTACCGTGACGCTATTGTGTACGCAGAGGGAAGCGGGAGAGAGCTGGAGCGCAGCATGTTCGGGGCATATGTGCTGTTTCCTTATCATGACGAGGAGCGGTATCGCGAGCATAAATTTTACAAGAGTATTGAGCTGATCAATGTGGGTGCTCTACCGTTCTTGCCGGAATCTACGAAGTTGATGGAAGCTTTCTTAGATGAGATCATTATGGACAGTCCTGAGAAAGCCTATGAGCGCTCGACCCGTCCACGGGGAACGAAGCATTATTATGAAAATAAGCTTATCGGCAAAAATGTTCTGGTAGGCTCGCTACGAGAAGTGCAGCAGCTTGATGATGCGCTTCAGTTTAAGTTTTATCATGTGCCGCTCGAAAATATTTCCGATCACAAGCTGCTCACTCAGCTGGAATACGTGGCGCTGTATCAGTCGATGAAGAAGTTTGAGCCGCGTGGAGAAATAGGCATTCACTGGTATGGCAAGATCGTGGACTGGAAGGTCGTGCGGCGCAAAGAGATTATTGAACGACCGGCAAGGCCTGGCACAGAGGAAAAGCTGTACGTGAAGTTTATTGTCGGTGAGTGGATGAAGCGGAAGACGCCAATCGTTCCTGGGGGACGGGGGATTTATACGCTGCTGTACACCTCGAAGTATGTGTTCGACCGTGCGCTTGAGATTGCGGAGCTGAAGCTGGAGACGGAAGAGGATCTGCGAGAGTGGCGCGAGCAGCGGCGACTAGGGCCTGTGAAGATTGAGCTTGATCATAGTCAGGTGGATCTTGCTAGTGGGGTTTTAGGGATTGGGCGTATATCTTCAACGCAAAACGATTGAAGCGGGAAGTTAGAATCTTAATCCGAATCTGTTACCTGTTACATCACATCCGCTCATTGTGTGCTGAGTCTGGCCCGTAGGTATAAATACATTTTATTAGTTGTCGGTAGATTTAACTTAATTTTTGAATATGCTGAAGCATTCCATTTTTTGTAAGGGTGGTGTGTTGCAGCATGCTAATAAGGAAGTCAGCCCCGTATTATACTAACAATTATTTGTCGAATGATGGCAAACCGAGCTTCAATCGGGACCGCAGCCGTCACCGCCAAAGAGACGGAATAATAAAACGAGATAGAAGCCCGGTCCCGAATCTAAAAATAAATGGTGCCGAGAATCGTAAATCAACCAGTCATACTATCAAAAGAGGCTCCGGATATCGAAGTCCAGCTGCAAACCAGAAAAGAAGCAGCCCGGTTGCTCAAAAGATGAATTGGAATGGCGAACGGATGGACAGTGAACTAAATGAATTGGATTGGCTGGATGAACAGATGTAGAAATTAGATTGCACCAACAACAATAACCATTTATCCTAAAATGGTAAATTGTTTCCGCTTTATATGAACGGGCTTTTAATTGGCGGGAGGGGTGCTTATGGAACAGCTCACGCTTGTCTTGTTCGAGCGAATGGGGATGCTCTTGATCCTTATGTTTATACTGACCCGCATCCCGCTGTTCCGAAATATATTGGACCGGGATATCAATCTTCGAACGGGAATCGCTTTTGCCGTATTGTTCGGCCTGATCGGTATTGTAGGGACGTACGCGGGCGTCGCTGTGAGTCCGGAGGAGACGGGTTCCGCGTTCTGGGTAACCTCACTTGCCCCTAATGAGATTATGGCTCATTCCGCGCTCATCGGCATTGTAATGGCCGGATTGCTCGGAGGCGTTTATGTCGGTGCCGGAGCGGGATTGCTGACAGGCCTGCATGCTTATGCTTTGGGGGGACTTGCCGGCGTCTCCTATGCCTTTTCTTCTCCGCTCATCGGCCTTCTGGCGGGATTTGTCGCTCGTTTTTTCTATGAAGAGCGAATTATCGCCCCGATCAAAGCGATGTTCATCGGGGTATTTGCCCCTATCCTTCAGATGGGAGTCCTATTGATTGTCACGACCTCCTCGGAGACGGCTATCGAGCTCGTTAATCGGGTGGGTGTTCCAATGGTCATTACGAACAGCATCGGTATCGCTATATTCGTCGCGATGATTCAGGTTGCTCTCAAAGAAGAGGAGCGGGCAGCGGCGCTCGAAACCCAAAGGGCGTTTACCATTACCGAAATGGTGCTTCCTCACCTCAAGCAGGGACTAACCTATGAGACGGCACGGGAGACGGCAGCCATTCTGCTGCGGGAATTACAGGCCGACGCCGTGGGCGTAACGGACACGGAACGGATTCTTGCGCATGCCGGCATCGGCACTTCACGGCATGTCCCCGGGGAGCCCATTGTGACGGAATTATCGAGAAAGGCGATTCGTACCGGTACGATTCAGATTGCCGCTAACCGGGAACAGATTCAGCCTCATCATTCCGATTTGGGAGCAGCCATCATCGTACCGTTCGACCAATCGGGCCGGACGGCGGGTTTAATCAAGCTTTTTTTTCACAGTCCCAAACAGATCCGCAAGGTGGAGGTTGAATTTGCATACGGTTTGAGAAAGCTGATCTCCAGCCAGTTAACGAGCGCTATGGGCGAGAAGCTGGAAGCGCTGATGAAGGATGCGGAGCTCCGGGTACTGCAAGCGCAGATTAATCCGCATTTTCTGTTTAACACGTTAAATTCCATTGTGACCTTAATCCGGATCGATCCGGACCATGCGCGCCATATGACGGTACAGCTGGGGCATTTCATGCGGATGAACTTGACGATGACCCAGTCGCCGCTTGTTCCCCTTTATCGGGAGATGGAGCATTTGAACACCTATTTGGAGATCATACGGATTCGGTTCGCCGATCAATTGAAGGTGGAATGCGTTTCGGAGCCGAATCTTGAGATGGTTCTGATCCCGCCATCGACGCTGCAGCCCCTTGTTGAGAACAGCATCCAGCACGGGCTTAAGAAAAAAACGAACGGGGGATGGGTTCGAATCGAATTAAAGCGGGAAGGGGATGCGGTGCGGATCATCGTAGAGGACAACGGTGTGGGAATTCCGGGCGGCCTCCTGGACAAGCTGGGCACGGTCCCGATGAGCGGAAGCGGGAGCACCGGCCTAGGCGTGCACAATGTCAATCAGCGTTTGATCAGTTTACTTGGCCCGGAAGCATCGCTTACGTATGGGAACCGTAACGAGAGCGGGGCGCGGGTAACGTTTGTTGTCCCTTACGGGGAACGGGGAATGGAGGGGAGAAGTCAATGAAGCTTCGAATCATGATTGCGGAGGATGAACGGCTGGCAAGGGAGGAGCTCATCTATCTGCTGTCGAAGGATCCGGACGTTGAGCTGGTACCGTCGGCCGCCAGCGGGGTAGAAGTATTGGAGTTGGCGCAAAAGCATAAGCCTGAAGTTGTCTTTCTTGATATCGAAATGCCTGAGATGGACGGTATTCAGGCGGCTCATCGGCTGGTTGAGATGGATCTCCGGCCTTTCCTGGTCTTTACGACTGCCTACGATCAGTATGCGCTTGAGGCTTTTCAATTGGAAGCGGTGGATTATCTGCTTAAACCTTACGATGAAGAGCGGCTTAGGAGGACACTGGAGCGCATCCGCGGGAGAAAGACTGAAGCCGGAATCGATGTGAGGACGAAAGCGCCGCTGGGCCCCCTCTTCAAGAGCGGCAAGCTTCTTGTGGATGACGGCGCCCGTATGGTCGTGCTGGAGGCGGAGCTGTTCCTCTATGCGGTTAAAGAGGATAAGGTAACCCGCATTCATATGGCGGACGGCCGGTCTTATGCGGCGAAACAGACGCTGCAAGAGCTCGAGGAGAGGCTTGGGCCTTCGTTCTTCCGTCCTCATCGGAGCTATCTGGTCAATCTGGATTATATCTATGAGATTGAGCCTTGGTTTAACGGCGCCTACAATGCTATTTTAAGAGATCCGAATCGGACTCGAATACCGGTTTCCCGTGTAGCGTCCAAGGAAATGATCCGGCTGCTGCAGGGGCATTAATCGTTATTGGTGTACGTTCAGGACGGTATTTGGGTATGTAAGGAGCGATTTCCGACGTTTCGCACCGAAATCGTTCAATGGCGGAATATATAAACTATAATATGTGAAGCGCTTACAACGTGGTTTATACCGAAACCGTTTATCGGCGCAATTCATCAAATGGAGGGAATCGCGTTGAGAAAGAACCAGTTAACGTACAGCGATATTGTCCGTTCGGAGCTTTTCCGCAAGCTGATGGCGAAGAAGAAACGTTTTATCATTCCGATGACCCTGTTCTTCCTGGCGTTTTACTTTACTCTTCCGGTCCTGACGTCATTCTCCGAGGTCTTGAATAATAGGGCTGTCGGCTCGATTTCCTGGGCGTGGATCTTTGCGTTCACCCAGTTTATTATGACATGGGTTTTATGCTCTCTCTATTCCAGGAAATCCGTAACTTTCGACGCGCTTTGCGAAGAGATCAAAGATCAGGTGCAAGCCGCCGAAAGAAAGGCGGGTTGACCTATGAACACGGCTTTTCTTCTGTTTCTCATTATCGTGCTGGGCACGCTTGTCATTACCTATTATGCAGCAAAAAAAACAAAAACAGCGAACGAATTTTACACCGCCGGCGGGGGATTGACAGGCTGGCAGAATGGGCTTGCCATTGCCGGGGATTACATGTCAGCGGCTTCCTTCCTCGGGATTGCGGGAATGATCGCTTTGTTCGGCTTTGACGGATTTTTCTACAGCATCGGGTTCCTAGTCGCCTATCTGGTCGTGTTGTATCTCGTAGCGGAGCCGCTGCGGAATCTGGGTAAGTATACGATGGCGGATATGATCGCGGCACGTTTCGATAACAAAAAAATTCGCGGCGTCGCAGCGCTCAATTCGATCGTCATCTCCATCTTCTACATGATCGCCCAGCTGGTCGGCGCCGGAGCGCTCATCTCGCTTCTTATCCCCGGCCTCGATTACACGGCCTCCGTGCTAATCGTCGGAGTGCTTATGACCGTCTACGTTGTGTTTGGCGGCATGACGGCGACGAGTTGGGTGCAAATCATCAAATGCGTGCTGCTTATAGCCGGTACGTTCATTATTTCGCTTATTGTTTTCGCCAAATTCAATTTCAATATCGGGCACATGTTCGACCAAATGCGGACGGCAACTCCCCTGAAGGAGGCGTTCTTGAATCCGGGCAACAAATTTGCGAACGGACTCGATACTCTTTCTCTTAACCTGGCTCTCGTGCTGGGGACGGCAGGCCTGCCGCATATTCTGATTCGTTTCTTCACCGTTAAAGACGCGCCTACCGCAAGAAAATCCGTTGTCGTCGCCACATGGATCATCGGGTTGTTCTACGTCATGACGCTATTTCTCGGCTTCGGTGCGGCGGCTTTCGTAGGCAAGGACGTGATTGTGAAAGCGAACGCCGCGGGCAATATGGCTGCTCCTCTTCTTGCCAGAGCTCTTGGCGGAGAATTCTTGTTCGCCTTTGTGTCGGCTGTGGCGTTCGCAACGATTCTGGCTGTTGTCGCCGGTCTTGTGCTCTCCGCCGCCTCCGCCTTCGCTCACGATTTCTATGGACATATCATTCGGAAAGGGAACGTACGGGAGAAGGAGCAGGTACGGGCAGCCCGGCTGGCTTCCGTGGGCGTTGCCGTTATTTCCATCCTGCTTGCTCTGTTTGCGCAGAAGCTGAATGTCGCGTTCCTTGTGGCTCTTGCCTTTGCCGTGGCCGCCAGCGCCAACCTGCCCGTTCTCGTATTTACGGTATTCTGGAAACGGTTTAACACAACCGGAGCGGTTACGGGCATGCTGATCGGTTTAATCGGCGCTCTCGCTCTTGTAGCGGTCAGTCCTAACGTTTGGGATCCGGTCGCAGGCAAAGCGATCTTCGTCGGCACACCGCTCATTAGCCTGACCAATCCGGGGATCATATCGATTCCATTAGGGTTCTTGGGGGCGTTTATCGGAACTTACTGCTCCTCTAAGCGGGACGATGCCAAGTTTGACGAGATATTAGTGAAAGCGAACACGGGTATCCGGGAATTGGTGTGATAATGCCGACTAAGGAAAACAACAAAAGCCCCGAATAACGGGGCCTAATCAATAGTCTTAGCGAGTGTATGTCAATCATACGCTCGCTGTTTTTTTATAGAGGGGAATAATAGAGATTACTCGGCCTTTTTGAGATTCATCCATCGGAACAGGCTAACTTTGCCGGTTGTATCACACTGCGTGCATTCAATTAAACCGCTTCCATCACAGGCCATACACTTTCCATGTCCGTAGCCCAATCCTTCACCATTACAGTCGGTGCATTTTGTCTTCCCGGTTCCATCACAAGGTTTACACTTCATCATTGTTCCTCCTTCACTGTTTTTGAAAAAATGAGGAGCCCGCATATGGGTGTAACGAGATGTGAGACGAGTCAAAACTATCATATCATTATCTTTTTAGAGAAGGCAAAACCGTTATAAATGGTTTATTTGCGATGTATCCAGAAGAAGTTGGACTATTCTGAATTTTTCTCCCGCATTCTCCAAATTCCTTATCATGTTAGTCCATCAAGCGGAGACTATATCCCCCAACAGCAATTTTTAGCAACAGTTATGGAGTTTTTTCGTCTATTACTTTAAAAGGAGGAATAGACTTTTGAAACATTATTTCATTCTAATTTCCGTGGTTGTCCTATGTTTCATTGTGACAGGCTTTGGAGCAAACAATGAACCAAATCATAGCAAAGAGCCTTCCGCTGGAAATAAACTTTATATCCATGAAGGTTATCAAGAACAATTAACAAAGATGGAGCTTAAGGAACTTCAACCATTCCCTTATTTTTCTAAGCCATTTATTACTGTAGCGAAAGATGATCAAGGTGTACAGTTTGCTGTGATTTATCGAGATAATAATAAGGTTGATGTAGAAAAGTTACCGGTTAATTTGGAGATAGGCGTCCACTTGAAATGGTTTAACTTTAGAGGATGCAAATATATGATACAGGCTGTTTGCGCAAAATTTAGTATACAATAAACCTGTCCGCAGTTATAATCATTTTATGGAATCGCTTACATAATGTTATTGAATAATAAGGGTGTCACTAACGAAATGAGGTGATAAACTCGATTAAAACTATTATCATGATTTGGAAAAGGGTATAATGTCTGATACTGTATAATTTTTATCACATTCCGCAAATGCAAGTAGATGTTAGATTTCATGACGCCGTACTAACACTTTTTGTATACAATGCACCAAAACTCTATTCATATGAGAGGAAATGTGCTACAATTTCCTCGAAGGTCAAAAAAATATGAAAATGAGGGATGAGAATGATTACTTTATCACACTACATGTATGCTTTGATAACATTAAGTGTCATTATTGTAATGCTGTTTAAGCGCGGAGTAGTCATTCCCACTCTGATTGGTACCTTCTTAATAGGATGGATTTACAAAGGAGATGTGATCAGCGGGTTCAAAGCGGTTTACAATGCGAATCTAACCGCGGCCAAAGAATTGTTTACGATTTTCTTAATTATTACGTTTATGGTTGCACTGCTTTCCTCTCTGCGGGATATCGGCGCAGACCGACGGATGATCCAACCCATCCAAAAGCTAATGGTTAATGGACACATCGCCTATTTAGTACTGACGGTAGTTACATATGTGATTTCGCTCTTCTTCTGGCCGACGCCAGCCGTTCCGTTAATAGGAGCGCTTCTGATTCCGGCGGCGATACGCGCGGGACTTCCGGCAATGGGGGCGGCAATGGCCATAGCCATTGCCGGGCAGGGGATGGCATTATCCTCTGACTATGTAATGCAAGTAGCACCAATGCTTAGCGCGAAGGGTGCGGGAATCGATACGGCTTCCGTAGCAGATAAAGCGATGGTATTATCTCTGATTACAGGCGGTGTATCCCTTCTCGGAGCTTATCTGATGAACAGAAAGGCGATCCGGAAACCCGATACCGCCCCAGTGGAAACACAAGAAAAAGTACAAGCCATTAATCATTCCGTTACGACTGTGGAATATCCGGAAGCTGCCGCAGCTTTAGAGACGCTTAATCCATCGGTTGTGAGATGGGGCAAGGTGTTCGCTGTTCTTGTTCCGCTATCCATGCTGATAGTTATGGCTGTTATGGCTGCCAGTAAATTCGGCGGTTCCGGAATGGGCGGATTTGAAGGCGGAGACGGCGCTGCTTTTATCGGCGGGGTGGCAGTCATTTTGTTAATCCTGTCCTGTACTGTTTTCTCAAAGGTCAAAGCATTGGACAAAATCAGCGATCATCTGACTGAGGGTTTCCTGTTTGCCTTTAAAGCGATGGGACCGGTTATTCCAATTGCCGGATTTTTCTTTCTCGGCAATGCCGATTTCTCCAAAAGCATTCTTTCGCTTGGAGAAGGTGTCGCTGCTCCAGCTATTCTCTATGATCTTGTTATGTCGGTTCAAAACTTGATTCCATCAAGCGGAATTCTTACTTCCTTCGGTTTATTAATCATGGGGATGATCGCAGGTTTGGAAGGATCGGGATTCTCAGGTCTGCCGTTAACCGGCTCCCTAGCAGGCGCGCTGGCTCCTGCTGTGGGTATGGAGCCTTCTACATTGGCGGCAATTGGCCAAATGGGATCTGTATGGTCTGGCGGAGGAACTTTGATTGCATGGTCTTCTCTTGTGGCCGTTGCCGGGTTTGCCGGTGTGTCCGCTATCGAACTTGCACGTAAAAACTTCTTTCCTGTTATTATCGGCTTGAGTGTCTCTACGATTATTGCTGTAATAATTTGGTGATTTGAATCAGGGGCGTCAAGCCGTTTACGTCGCAGACGATAAATGACTTGACGCTTCGTTATCCAACTGCGGGACCGGTACCAGCCCTGAAATAATTTTTTGGCTCGACTTCACCAGAATTCTGCTGATGACCGCAGACATTTCACCAACGAACGTCAGACTGGTATGCTCCATTACTTTATGGTTCAAAGCGCTATGGTTATTAATAATCCCTTTCACATGAATATGTCCGATAGGGGGGAGTTGTTTATCCAAGCTACTGCCAGGGTAAAGCGGCTCCTCTACCAATTGGAGCGTTCCGATCTTATAGAACTGTCCTAGACAGGCATCCACGGCAATGATATAAGCCTTGCTGTGAAGTTTAGAAATATGGGCTATCGTCTTTTGCAAATTGAGCGCATGTACGGGATTCTCCAATGTTCCGTAAATTTGAATATTACGGTTTCCTTCAAACCGCTCGGATAATCTGCTACCGACCATGGGGCCAAGGGCATCCCACGTGTAACGATTGGTGCCGACACATACAATTACAATTTCCGTATACTCCGGTTTTGAGAAATAATGATTGATTAAAGCTTCAGACAAATAAGCGACAGATTTTTTATCAAGATAATGGATATCTCGCATCATCTTTCTAAGCACCTCTTTCTGTTTGATATAAGGCAGCATGATGAAAAAAAGATCATATTAAGGTCTATATGATAACACAATCGTGGTATACAATACACAATATAACGTATGAAGGGGGATTCAAGCCAATGCCTACTGCGTATATTTTAACACAAATGACTTGTCCAGAGGTAGAAGAGGCCCTCAAAACCGTCAAAATCGCCATAATCCCGTTGGGGGCTCATGAGCAGCACGGCCCACATATGGTGGAAAGCTGCGATGCCGTTTTGGCGGAGGAAATGGGCAAAAGGCTGACCGAAAAACTGTACCCTGAAGCGATGCTGACACCTATAATTAATATGGGGGTTTCCCCGCATCATATTAACTTTCCGGGTACGATTTCTTTGGAGCCGACAACGCTCATTGCTATTTTACGTGACATGATCAAATCGTTAAAGCACCAAGGAGTAGACAAATTTCTAGTGCTGAACTCCCATGGCGGTAACCAGGCCACATTGGGTGTGGCGGTGGAGATGCTCACATCGGAATTAAATGTTTCCTTATATTATGCCAAAACAACGGCATCGGCCAAAGATGTGATGGATAAACGCATCGAATCGAAACTATACGGACACAGCTGCGACCGTGAGGTTTCCGAAGCGATGTATTTGGCGCCGCATCTGGTCCGGCCAGATAAGCTTGAGAAAGGGGACATTCAGGAAGGCAGATGGAGAAAGCTTCGACCAGGCAATCCGCTGCAGGGATTTTATTATTATGAAGAAATGACCCGCAACGGATGTATCGGCGATGCAACAAAGGCCAGTCGTGAAATCGGGGAGGAGATTGTTGAGACGGCATTGGAGCGCTTGACCCAAGCTGTTAGAGACGTGTTGTAAGCCAATGAAGCAGGCACTGTTTATTACTGTCATAGCGGCCTATCTTATTTCAGAGATTTATCCGAGTAGAGTGCTCGAGTGGATCGTGTCTGCGCTCTGCTTGGTAATTGTTGTTATCGTTTTTCGTT
This sequence comes from Paenibacillus sp. Soil522, assembly GCF_001428245.1. GTDB lineage: Bacteria > Bacillota > Bacilli > Paenibacillales > Paenibacillaceae > Pristimantibacillus. The sequence goes on along the minus strand of NZ_LMRV01000032.1, from coordinate 64,149 downwards.
CTATCAAGCTGTTTGTCCAGATATTGGGTGCTATTTTCTTAAGTTCAGGCTTCATTCTCCTTGCGTCAGACATCATTAAACCCGCAATCGTTAGGTATTTCCATTGAATTAACGGCTATTGTCGCTGCTGCTGCTAATATTAGAAAAAGTAAGTTGACAGGTTGACTTTATGTAGGCCATAATAAGACAAGAAGTTTTTTGGTATACAATATACCAAAAATAAAGTGAAATGATCTGTTTACTACATTTTTGATTTTGAGAGGAGATTTTAATATGACAGAAACCGCAACGAAGTCCCGCTTAATGAACAAGGAGGAATTCCGCCACGCACTTGAGCAAGCTATTGAAGGAAATGCCGTTTCTAAAGCTCCTTTCACGACAATGTGGGCAAACGGTGAATTAAAGAAAGAACATTTCGCCAGATGGGTGGAACAACATTACGCATATGTAGGTCCATTCGCGGAATATTTGGCTTCTATATATGCAAATTGTCCACATGTAGATGCAAGAGACTTCATATTGCAGAACATGTGGGAGGAAGAGCTAGGCGGTGACCGCCATACAGACCTGCTGATCCGTTTCGGCGAAGCTTGCGGAACAACAAGAGAACGTATTGAATCAATGGAGCACCTGCTTCCTGAAACGATCGGCCTGCAATCCTGGTGCTACCGGATGGCGATAAAGGAAAACTTCCTGTTTGCCACTGCGGCACTGGTTGTTGGACTTGAGTCCCAAGTACCGGCAATCTATCGCAGACAAACACCAACACTTCGCAATCATTACGGATTTACGGATGAAGAAGTGGAGTTTTTCGACCTTCACATCGTGTCCGACGAAATTCACGGTGAGCGTGGATACCAGATCGTATTGGAATATGCAAAAACACCGGAAGATCAACAACGTTGTATTAAGATCGTAAAAGAAGCGACCCAAATGCGCAGAATGTACATCGCAGCCATCTCCCGCGAATTCTGCTTGGAATAGTCGAAGCATAGAAGCGTAAATCGTTCCCGGGAAGCTTTATTCTCGGGATTTGGTTTACCGAGTTGCAATTCCGTATGGGTTAACCAATCGAAATTGCAGCCAAAAGCCCTATGAAGAAAGAGGAGATCGAAATGGCTACTGAGACTGCGGTACAGACGTTCAAAAACTTAATTAACGGGGAATGGGTCGAAACGGCAAGCGGCGAGACTTTCGCCACCAGGAATCCGGCCTGTGTCACCGATATAATAGGAAAATTTCAAGCTTCTAATGAGGCCGATGTGGTTCAAGCGATGGAGTCCGCAGAGCGGGCGTTCCATTTCTGGCGAAATGTAGCTCCTACCAAGCGGGCGGAAATCTTATACAAAGCGGCAGATTTGCTGGAGGCTGGCTTGGAGCAATACGCTGAAGAACTTACCCGTGAAGAGGGAAAGACGCTTGCCAGCAGCAGGTTGGAAGTGAAACGTTCCGCACAGACGCTGCGCTATTACGCTTCGGAAGGATTAAACGTTACCGGCGATACGATTCCTTCCGATGATCCGACCACCTTGGTATATACACGAAAAGAACCATTAGGCGTCATTTCCGTTATCACACCGTGGAACTTTCCGATTTCCATTCCTGCGCGCAAGATAGCTCCAGCTTTGGTTACCGGCAACACCGTTGTTTTCAAACCGGCATCAGATACGCCGCTAATCGCCTATCGTCTGGTAGAGGTGCTTCATCAAGCCGGGTTGCCGGCAGGCGTTATTAATTTCGTGACAGGATCCTCTTCCAAAACGGGAGTTTCGCTCGTTACTCACCCGGCTGTCAAAGCGGTGACATTCACAGGTTCGACGGGTGCCGGAGAGAAAATTAATCGTTCCGTTCGTTTATCTACCCGTGTCCAACTGGAGCTCGGTGGTAAAAACCCGCTGATTGTTATGGATGATGTGAACATCGATCACTCGGTTGAACTGGCAATCAAAGGTGGCTTTGAATTAACCGGTCAGGCTTGTACGGGAACGAGCAGAGTCATCGTAATGGATTCCGTACATGATGAGTTTGTTGACAAGCTTATTGAAAAAACCAAATTATTAACCATAGGAAACGGTCTTAGTAAAGGAATTGAAGTCGGTCCGCTCGCCAACGAAAGCCAATTGCACAATGTACTCAATTACGTCTCCATAGGTAAAGAAGAGGGTGCCGAATTGGCAATAGGTGGTGAAAGAATAACAGAAGGCGAATACTCAGAAGGGTATTTCGTAAGGCCGGCCGTATTCGTGGGTGTCACACCTAAGATGAGAATCGCACAGGAAGAAATTTTTGGTCCGGTCATTTCGGTTATTCGCGCTTCAAGCTTTGAAGAAGCGATGGAGATTGCTAATGATGTGGAATTCGGATTGTCGGCTGCGATATGCACTTCCGATTCAAACCGGATTCAACAGTTTATCCAAAATATTGAAACTGGCATGGTGAAAGTAAACCGTCCGACTACCGGTAACGCGTATAACGCGCCGTTCGGTGGGGTCAAAATGTCCAGTACGGCGACATACCGCGAGTCTGGACGTGCAGCAATCGATTTCTATACGCAAATTAAAACAGTTTATCATGGCTTTTAATTTATTGTTTATTGCAATCATAACGTCTTGACTTAGGAGGGCCATATATGAAATCGGTATTAAAGCTGGAACTGGAAGAAGCGAAGGTGATGATTGAAGCCGCAAAGAAAGCGGCCGAAGAAGTAAAAGCATTGGAATCGATTTGTATTGTTGATGATGGCGGTTATGTCATTGCGATGGAACGCATGAACGGCGGACGAATCACGGGCCCCGAGATCGCAACGTCCAAAGCATTTACCGCGAGCGGACATAAGCGCTCGACCCACCTGTTCAATCAACCGGGAGGTCCAGCAACTACAACGGGTGAGGCATTCGGGATTCACGTGATGATGCCAGGCAAATTTGCGATTTTTGTAGGCGGATTTCCAATTGTCGTGAATGGGGAAGTTGTTGGAGGCGTGGGCATCAGCGGCGGTAATGGTGAGCAGGACACTGCGGTTGGAACCGCGTCGTTAAAGGCTCTGCAAAATTACTTGGGCAGCGGATACGAAGTTATGACACAGGCGGATATTAAAAAATAGAACGAATGACCATGATTTATGGAGTCTTAGTACTGAAATGATCCGGTGTGTATACCTTCATGTTATGTATGTGTTGATTGGTAATAATATATCGATTACACTAAAAGAAAACGCATTCGGAGGTATACCATATGCCGGACACTCCAGTTGTTTGGAAAGAGGAAGAGTTAAGCCCTATACGGGAGAAAGTTTATAAATATATTAAACAGGCCATTGTTCAAGGAGTTTATAAATCTGGAGACCGGATTATCGAGAGGGAATTGGCGGATCAATTAAACGTCAGCCGTACACCCATCCGTGAAGCTTTATTCCGGCTAGAGTCACAGGGATTCGTCAAGACACTTCCGCGTAAAGGCGTAGTCGTCTCGAGGCTTTCCCCAGAGGAGATTATTGAAATATTCACGATTCTCTCTGCTCTTGAGAGCTTGGCGGTTAAGATGGCCGCGAAGAAAGCGGAGCAGGTTCACCGGAATGAACTGAAAGAAATTATTTCAGAGATTGAGCAAGCATTAACCAAACCCAATTTTGAACAATCGGACTGGAAATTTCATTTTGAAATTAACGAAGTCATTTTCCGCGCCGCAAAAAGCCCAAGGTTGACGCAGATGCTGGACGGATTATCGGATTATATCCGCGCATTCGTAAATGTCGGATACGAACTTCCAGGTCGTCTGCGCAAAGCGATGGAGGAACACCGGGACTTAGCGCAAGCAGTGATGGGCGGGGAAGCGGAGCTTGCTGAGAATTTAACTAAAATTCATATAGAAAATTCCAAAAAGGCCTATATGGAAGCTCTGGAAAGAGAATGATCGTCTTATTTGCTAAGTTCATGCTGCTGTATGGAGGTTTATTATATGCCGAATGTAATATTGCACCAGAATGGCCAAGTCTATCAACAAGAAGTCGGTGAGAACAGCAACTTGGTAGTTTTAGCCGGAGTGAGAAAATTTCCCCATTTGAAGTATGGATGCGGTATGGGTAAGTGCACGAAATGTATGGTTAAAGTCATTTCCGGCGGTGAAAAACTTCAGGAGCCGAATTGGAAAGAGAGCAAAATGCTCGGTGAAAAACTGGACGAAGGATTTCGCTTAGCGTGTCAGTTATATATTTCAGAAGATATTGAACTGCGTCAGGAATAGGATCCAGTTTTAGCCGGTCTCCTAGCGCATTTGGAGGATGATTCTTGGTGAATATACTCGGACAAGCTGAAGCGAAGCTTGAAGATTTGAACATCCTGCTGGAGTCACCGCCTAATCCTAGCGGAAACTACGTGCCATATACAATGATAACGCCTTTAATTTACTTAAGCGGAGTGACACCGAAGGTAAATGGAGAGCTTCAATTCAAAGGCAAGGTAGGGCAAGACTTCTCTAAAGAAGAAGGATATCAAGCTGCCAGGCAGTGCATTATTAATCATCTGGGCACATTAAAGTTCATATTGGGAGACTTGAACCGAATCACAAACATTGTGAAAATGGAAGGTTTTATAAATTCAGACCCTCATTTTTACGAACTTCCGTACGTTTTGAACGGTGCTTCCGACCTGTTAATAGAAGTGTTCGGCGACAAAGGGCTTCACTCGCGGTCGGCGATTGGCGTTGCATCATTACCCGGAGGGGCCGCTGTCGAAGTAGAATTGATTGTGCGTTATGAATAAGCGGTTATTTAAAATTTAACTACTTGGGTGGAGGGCTTGATAATGAGCGAATATATTTTAGTATCTACGACAGAGCGTTACAAGACGGTAACGGATAATCCGAATTTGGAGAAAGTTGCTGAATATAATTATTACTTCTTTGGGAAGAAAAAAACAACATTTGAAATTTGTAAAATTCTTAATCCGGATACGAGAATATTAATTCAATACGTTTCCGAGGTATTCCCGGATAACAGTATTCCGCTCAAGGTATTTCCTAAATTTGAAACGACCGCGGAGATTGAAAAGGAAATAAATGAATTGGATATTGATCAAGACAGTAAAATTGTAAAAGTTTATTAATGCAAAGTAAAGGCGCAGGCTCATATGAGCTTGCGCTTTTACTTTCCGGCAGGCAAGGCAAATTATAAAGAAATAAAAAGCAGCCCGCAGAAAGTACGGACTGCTTGTACATTATTGGGCTGAATTAATTCGTCTTTGAGCTATTTTGTTCAATCGGTTATGATCTTCTTCCCCCCAGGCGATCGTAATATCCCCGGTGACGAAGGTTTGACAAGCGAGACGGTAGCCTTGGTCCAGCCTTTCTTGACCCAGTCTGTCGATCTCTTTCTTCATAATTTTGCTCAAATTCTCTTGCCCGTCTATGATTTGCACACGGCAAGTACCGCAAAGGCCACCGCCGCATTTAAAGGGTATGGACCCTTCATATCGGATAGACATTCTTAGGAGATTGGAATCTTTGTCAATTTCAATAGATTTGCCTGATGTTTGAAAAGTAACTGATGGCACTCGGCATCCCTCCCGTTTCTAATAAACCAAGTATATCATATGTATTTGGCTTATGGTATACCAAATACAATACTTTTGTTATGATAGAGAGAGACTTAACTGCTTAAATTGAAACCATTTCAGGAGGGTTTATCGCTTATGCTAAAGCTTGGAATTATCGGTTATGGAACCATAGGTGAGGATGTAGCTCAATTTATACTTCAAGGAGAAGCGGGGGTGGTTCAATTAAAAGCGATTTTGGTCCGTGATGAGACTAAATATCCGGATACGGGTTCCCGTGGATATATAATGACATCAAGTGAGGACGTCTTTTATGACCAAGATCTAGATGTTGTTGTGGAGTGTGCGGGTCATGAGGCGGTAATGAAATATGGGGAAAAAACACTGGAGCAAGGAGCCGATTTCATCTTGGTTAGCGTTGGCGCGTTAGCGGACGAGCAACTGCTGTTGCGAATTACGGGGAAGGCGCGTGAAACCGGGAGAAAAGTAATTGTCCCTTCAGCTGCCATAGGAGGGCTGGACCGCATTGCTGCAGGCAGCGTAGGCCCGATGGAGGAAGTTACCTTGGTGACAAGAAAGCCGCCTAACGCCTGGATCGGTACGCTTATCGAGCAGCAGGTCGATTTGGCTGAATTGTCAGAGCCTTATTGCGCATTCGAAGGTGTGGCGCGCGACTCTGCCCGCTTGTTCCCGGAGAGCGTAAATGTCTCGGCCGCGTTAAGTCTTGCCGGTATAGGATTTGACAGGACAAAGGTGAAAGTATTGGTCGACCCTCATATCAGTCATAATACACATGAGATTGAAGCCAAGGGAAAATTCGGACAAATCAAGCTGCAAATTAGGAATACCCCATCCGTAGGCAATCCAAAAACCGGTTATATTGTGGCGATGAGCGTCATTAAGACGATTCGAAATTTAACCTCTCCTATTGTGATCGGGATTTAATCTGGAGGATATCAGTTCTCCCCGTTGTTTCGAGATTGAAACGAGGCTTGCAGACGAGCTGGATATTCCTATATTTCATGACGATCAGCATAGGACGGCTATCGTCTGGTCATAGCCCCGTCAAGTAGACAGTGAAATAAAAACATTAAGCGGCGATCGCTTCTCGGTATACAACCGGGGAGAGGTCGCCTAACTTTTTCTGGAAACGTTCATTGTTGTAGTAAGCAATATACTCGCTAATCATCCTCCGAGCTGCATCCTCACTATCTGGTTTCATTTTTTTTCCATTTTTTCTGATCATTGTATAGCTCCATTGTTCCTCCACATGCAAACGTACAGCTTCTTTCTTCGTATCCTCATGATAGCGTTTAAAGGATTGTCCCTTCTTTGGTGGCATAAAAAATCCCCTACGGTCAACAGTGATAAGTTCATCATATCATGAACTCTTTTTTCACTGTCTACCATGAGGGGATAATACCAGTTTCTCCTTTTTTTAATGATATAAGGTTCGATTACTGTACAAACTTCCTAAACAACTCTTTTGTATAAGAAAAGCACCAAATCGGAGAGGCCAATTACAGTACTAACCAGTTAAGCTTAAGTAAGCGTGAAAGTATTCACAATTTCTATTTTGTCTGCATGCCCTTTCTTTTAAGTAGGTCTTTGAGAATTTCTTATCCCAGATCTTATTCCACTAACAGTTTTTTCACTCTTGTTTTCTAACCTACTATTTGTATATAGTGTCTCCTATAGGTGCTAAAAAGATAGTTTGCAGGAGGCGAACAAGCATGTTTAAAAAATACCGCATAGACTACCTTCTGTTCGGCGGTTCGGCAGCATTCATCGTAACGCTTCTTACCATTGTCATTTGGATCGCCTATTCATACTCCGCACAGCAGATGGTGCAAAATACGTCCTATTACCAGCAAGGTCTGCTTAATGAGCTTTATAATAAGGTCGATATCCAAATGAAATCGATCGAGCAGATTTCGTTGACGGCCAGCCGGAACACGATACTGGATGATGTAAAATTGCCGGAGAATCCCTATTCCAATTACAAGAAGCGTAAGGAAATGGAGTCGTTCCTTGCACAGCTTACTTTTTCGACACCCGATATTGAGTCCGTTTATTTCTATATTAAGCAACCGCTTCAATCTGATTCTCAGGGCCCCGTGAAATTTATTGAGCATGATTTAATCAAAGAGGAAGACTGGTATAACCCGGCTATTGAAAATAACGACTTCGGCTGGATCGGAGAGCACAAGATCCGAACCGCTCAAGGCGAGAAGCAGGTCATCAGCTTTATCCGCAAGGTGTATTCGGCAGCAGGTGATTACCGCGGGCTGCTGCTGTTGAATATTAAAGCGTCTTCCATTAAGAAGCTGATCGAAAGCCATAATCCTGCGGCAAACCGGATTCTGCTCGACTCTGGGGGACGGCTTGTTACGATGATCGGCAGCGAATCCATGTCGCAGGACCGGATCAAGGCCTACCTAGCAAACATCAACAGTGATTCCGGTTATATGAAAACGGAAGCCGTGAGCGGCGGCTCTGCGGATTCAAGCGAATATTTGATGGTATGGGCCAAACGTTTCAATCGGGATTGGACGCTGATCGAATCGACTCCATGGGAGGAAATTACAGGAGGAAGCTTTCGTCTTGCGATGGTGCTGCTGCTGGCAGGAGGCTCGGCCATGCTAATCGCGCTATGCTTCAACTTGTTTTTCTCCCGGCAATTTGTGAAGCCGATCGGGCTGCTGCTGCATGAAATGAGCCGAAATTCGGTGAACGTCAACAAAATTAATTTGCCGACGGGGTACCGTAATGAATTCGGAGCGCTATTTTCAGGTTATCGCAAGCTGCTCGAGCGCATTCAGGAGCTGTACGCTTCGTTAGAGGATCAGTACCGGAGGCAGAAGGAAGCGGAAATCAAAGCGCTGCAGGCGATGATCAATCCGCATTTTTTGTATAACACCTTGGATCAGCTGAATTGGATGGCGATTGCGGGCGGACAGGAGAAAATGAGCACCATACTGGAATTAATGGGAAAAATGTTCCGCATCGGCCTCTCGAACGGTGAAAGCGTAATCAGCATCCGTGACGAATTGCTGCACATGGAATGCTACATGCAGATTCAGCAGATTCGCCTGGGTGAGCAGTTCGCTTTACGGGTAGACGTACCTGAAAGCATCCAGGATTTATATATACCGAAGCTGACGCTGCAGCCTTTTATCGAGAATGCGATTATGCACGGGTTTCACGGCAAAAAAGAGGGACTGATCGAGGTGTGTTCGGAGATCACCAAGGATGCTGTAGTCGTTTTCCGCATAACCGATAACGGTGTCGGTCTAAGGGATGACTGGCAGCAGCCGAAAAAGAGAAAAACTGGGGGATACGGCATCCGGAACGTCCGTGAACGGATTGACATTTATTTTGGCGGCGGCTACGGTCTGGAGCTGTTGCCGAATACGGATGGCCCCGGGACGACGGTCTTCATACGCATTCCGGTATTAAACAATATAGAAGGGCAGGGTGATGCGGCATGTGGAAAATTGTAATTATCGATGACGACCGGAATGTGTTGGAAGGAATGAAAAACGTCATCCCCTGGGCGGAGCTTGATGCCGAATGGGTCGGGGAGGCGATGGACGGGGAAGAAGGACTGCGGATCGTTCTAGAGTGCCAGCCCGATATCGTAATCACCGATATTTATATGCCCGTGCTCAGCGGCCTGGATATGGTAGAGCAGCTGAACAAGGCGAATTTTCACGGGAAAATTATTGTTTTAAGCGGCTACGCTGATTTTGAATATGCTAGGCAAGCGCTTCGGCTTGGGATAACCGATTATTTAAACAAACCGGTCAGCGTTGAGACGATTCAGGATGTGCTGGGGAGAACGATCGCGGCATTGGAGGAAGAGCTGGAGCAAAGACATCGAAATGAAAAGCTGGAGGAGAAATTAAAGCTATACGAGCCGTTCGTTGAGAAAGAATGGATCAAATCGATCTCCACGGGACCGGACCATACGAAGCATCCGGTTACCCGCATGATCCCTGAAACGTACCGGTATTGGAACGACCGCCGCCATGCGGTGATCGGAATTGAGATTATCCGTACGGACCGCGTAACTAAGGCCTCGACGAAGGACTTGAGCTTGTTCAGGTTCGCCATCGCTAACATTATTCAGGAGCTCTCACATGAAGAGTGGCCAGATTCTCATTATGTGGAGCTATTCAGCAGTCACTCGGCGATTATCCTTCATGCACCGAATGAAGAATGGAGCGACCTTACGATGAAGCAAGCTTACCGCTTTGGGGAACGGGTCATTCAAAGCGTCCGCTCCTTCTTGGATATTACGCTTCATGCCGGAATCGGAACGTTTAAGTCGAATTGGATGGAAATTGCCGATTCGACCGAGGAGGCTTTCCAGGCTCTTTATTTTAAGAACACCGCTCCGATAGAAGGTATCCACTTATACGAATATGTCTCCGGCGGGCAAAAAGAGCAGCAAGCTTACCCGCTCTCCCTCCGTCCGGTTAAGTTTTATCAGCAAATGGCAGAGGCCATGAAGCTGTTTCAAGAAGATAAGGCGAAGGAGATTGTGGACGACTACTTCAGCCAGTGGAGTAAGGGCGGGGATGTATCGGCGCGCAATCTTGAAATGCTGGGTACGGAGCTGTGGACTATTTTTGCGTATACGCTATTTGAAGTCGGCGTTCAATTGGAAGACATCGCGAAGGTAGACGAGGTTACCCGGGAGCTGCGCTATGTCACGACGCTGGAGCAGCTTAAGGAATGGCTTTACGGAAAAATTGATCTGATTTGCGGCTCCCGCAGCGGCAATGAGAATATCAAGCACCGGCAGGCCGTCGATTTTATCGTCCAGTTTATCCATGAGCATTATGCCGAGCCGATTACGATCTCCGACCTGGCGGACCGTATTCATATTTCGAGAAACTACTTAAGCCTTCTCTTTAAGAAGGCGATGGGCGAGTCCTTTAACAGCTATTTGACGCGGATCCGGATGGAGAAGGCGAAGGAAATGATTTTGGAAGGGAAGCACTTAATCTACGAGGTGGCGGACCGGGTCGGTTATAAGTATGTGCCGTATTTCAGTACGTTATTTAAAAAGTATACCGGCAGCAATCCGACAGATTTGTATAAAAATAAACCGTAGATCTCTCACTGGGGACTGGGATTCGGGACAACGAATTTACAGTCTTCTATTTTTGTTGATATGTATAACAAAGTGTACATCGTTCCTCTTTTTCATCATCTGCCGGTCATATATGATTAACTCATACAAACTAAGGCAGAGGTGAAGCTACTATGAATCGGAGCTCTTCTACAGTCCTAGCTAATGCGGCGAAAGCGGTTCCAGAACGGAAAAAGAAGTCGATGCTGAGCCGTTTTCTGAGCAGATGGGAATCGCCGGTTGCCGGATATTTATTTTTGGCTCCATGGCTGATCGGACTTTTTTTGTTGACGTTCTGGCCCATGCTGCAATCGTTGTATTTCTCTTTCACGAAATATTCGCTGCTGGAGCAGCCGGAATGGACCGGATTCGGGAACTATGAACGGATTTTCACTTCCGATACGGTGTTTGTCCAATCCCTTAAGGTCACATTTCTGTTTGTTCTATTCTCGGTTCCGCTCAAATTGTTCTCTGCACTGATGATTGCGATGCTGCTTAAGCAAAATATTCGCGGCATGTCCTTTTACCGGACGATGATTTATATTCCTTCCTTGATCGGGACCAGCATTGCGGTGTCTATTCTTTGGAAAAATATTTTTAACTCGGACGGGCTTTTCAATCAGCTGCTGGGGCTGTTCGGAATTGAAGGCGTGAGCTGGATCACCAATCCGCAAACCGCGCTTGGAACGCTGATTTTATTGGTCGTTTGGCAGTTCGGTTCTTCGATGGTTATTTTTCTGGCCGGACTCAAGCAAATATCGACAGAGCTGTATGAAGCCTCGTCGGTGGACGGAGCTACCAAGATCAGACAGTTTTTCAGTATTACGCTTCCGATGCTCTCGCCGGTCATTTTGTTTAATTTAGTGCTTCAAACCATCGGCTCCTTCCAAATGTTCACGCAGGCATTCATCATTACGGAAGGCGGTCCGATCAACTCGACGTATATGTATGCTCTTTATTTGTACGACCGCGCATTCGGACGGCTGCAGATGGGATACGCCTCGGCTTTGGCCTGGATCATGCTTGTCATCATTGCCGTTTGCACGGCCTTGATATTCATGAGCTCAAAGTACTGGGTATTCTACGAGAATGACGGGAGGAAAAAAGGATGATGCGGAGCTATAAACGAAACTTGGTTCAAAAAAATGTGCTGCTCAGCCTCTTAAGCCTTGTCATGATGTATCCCGTCTTTTGGTGGATCGGGGCTTCGTTAAAGACGAATGAGGAAATGTCGAGGCCCGGTCTCTTTCCGGAGCATCCGATGTGGAACAACTTCAGCGACGGCTGGACGGCGATACCTGGATTTACGTTTACCCACTTCTATATGAACACCTTTCAATTAATTATAGGCGTGCTCCTTACAACCATAGTTGCCTGCAGTTTGACTGCCTTTGCGTTTGCCCGGCTCGATTTCCCGCTGCGCGGCTTGTGGTTTTCGATCCTCTTGCTAACGCTCATGCTGCCCAGTCAGGTCACGCTGGTACCGCAATATGTAATGTTTAATGGCTGGGGCTGGGTCGATACGTTATTACCTTTTATCGTTCCGCATACGCTTGCGGGCGGAATCGGCGGCTCCTTCTTCGTTTATCTTCTGGTACAGTTTATTAGAGGCATTCCGAAGGAGCTGGATGAATCGGCCAAAATGGACGGCTGCAGCTGGTTTGGCATCTACTGGCGAATTGTGCTGCCTTTAACGAAGCCGGCATTGGTGACGGTAGCCATCTACTGCTTTCTGTGGAACTGGGATGATTTTCTCGGCCATTTGATCTATATTAACTCGGTGGATAAGTACACGGTCGGTTTGGCGCTGCGCATGTTCGTCGATTCCCAGTCAACCGTTCCTTGGGGACAATTGCTTGCGATGTCTCTTGTTTCCATCGTGCCTTCTGTCCTTATCTTTTTCCTGGCACAGCGCCACTTCGTAGAAGGGATCACGGCCGGATCGGTAAAAGGCTAGAAAGGATGCATTTCTATAAGAAATTGTGCATTCTTCGTATACCCGATTGTCCGGTTGATTGCTAATATATGAAATGTAAACGGTTTATCCATTCCTAAGGGGGATTTACTATGAAAATCAATGTAATGAAATCGCTTACCGTTCTATTATCGGCAATTATGCTTCTAACCGCTGCCGCTTGCAGCGGCAATGACAAAAACACAACGGCGGAAAGCACGGAGCAAGCGGCGGAGGCAAGTCAGGTAAAGCTGCGTATTTTATGGTGGGGATCTCAGTCCAGACATGATGCTACTTTAAAAGCGCTCGATTTGTATACGCAAAAAAATCCGAATGTCACTTTCGAGCCCGAGTTTTCCGGCTGGGATGGCTATTGGGATAAGCTGGCCACCCAGTCCGCGGCGAAAAATGCACCGGACATTATTCAAATGGATGCGTCCTACTTAGCGGAATATGCGGGCCGTAACCAATTGGCCGACTTGTCTACGGGGGTAGCGACGGGGGATATCGATGCCGCTCTTCTGAACACAGGGAAATATCAGGATAAGCTGTACGCCATTCCTCTCGGCAATAATGCAATCGGGATGGCCTATAATAAAGAGGCCGTAGAAAAGCTGGGCATTACGAAGCCGGCGAACGGCTGGACTTGGGACCAGTTTTTCGCCTTCGGCAAAGAAGCGAAAGCCAAGGTGGGTTCCGATAAGTACGTGCTTCCTGACCTTTCAGCCGCTTTCGGGCAATACGTCAATTATCAGCTGAGCAAAGGCTTGGGACAGGTGTTTACGGATGACGGCAAGCTGAATTTGGATAAGGATTCGTACCTCGAATTTGAACGTAAATTTGCCGAGCTGCGCAAGGAGGGGATTGTGCCTCCGGGCGAGGTGAGCGTGACGGATAAGGAGCTGGACCCTCAGCTGGATCTTATGGTAAACGGCACTACCCTGGTGCGCATCGTTCACGCCGCACAAGCGAACAGCTTTGACAGCTTGAAGCCGGGGGTTTTCGATTTCGTAACGATCCCGAAAAATGAGCAGGCCGGCGGCTGGCTCAAGCCGTCGATGTTCTGGAGCGCAAGCGCTAACTCCGAGCATGTGGAGGAAGCGAAGAAGTTTATCGACTGGTTTATTAACGATCCGGAGGCGGCCGAAATTTTGGGCACATCCCGCGGCGTACCAGTCTCGAGCAAAATCGTCGAGAGTCTGACTCCGAAATTTAACGCTCCCGATAAAATGGGCATTTCGTTAATTACGAATACGGCGCCGGATGCTCAGCTATATGTACCGGAGCCTAAGGGCTGGAGCAACTTCACGCAGAAAGACTTCAAAGCGGTCGGAGAGAAAATCATGTTCGGTGAAATTACGCCGGAGCAAGCCTATGAGGAGCTCGCGGTATTGGCGAAGGATTATGAGTAATGAAGAAGAGTGAAAATAGGCATTAGCCTCAATCATTAATAGCGATAGGCACATACACTATCTCGGTAAGGATTCATTTATCGGGAGGAATATTTCATGAATTATGTGGTGCAGCCCGGCGATACATTATGGTCGATCGCATCGAGATTCGGAACGTCCGTTCAAGCGATCATGCAGGCGAACGGCCTATCGAACCCAAACTATATTTATGTCGGATTAACGCTGTATATCCCTATACCCGGCCCGCCTTTTCCACCTGCTCCACCGTTTCCGCCCGGCCCGCCATTTCCGCCTGGCCCGCCTGGACCGGGTAATCTGGAGCGAAGAGTAACGCGCTTGGAACGTCAAGTGGATCAGTTGACCAATGAAGTCCAACGCCTCCGCAGGCGCGTGGACCGTCTGGAGCAGCAATCATAAAAAGGGATCCGCCTCGGCGGATCCTTCTTCTTTTTTCAGTTATTTTACGAGAGATGAAAAGGGGCAATTACGGTTATTACTGGCCGCCGGCTAGACCAAGTTCTTCTGATTATTCACTTTTCCGGGGAAGTGTGGGCTCATTGTGAACTGGAAGTCATTTTAACTAACATCACTTTGGATAAGAGGCATTTATAGGGCAGATATTTCATAAAATAATTCAAAATCGTCTGTAAAGGTAGTGAGGCCATGAGGAAATACCATTGGATCAGGTGGCGTAAATTCCTTCTCAGACTCGCAGTCCTTATCATCATCGGCGTACTGTTGTGGGCAGGAGGTCCGAAGGCCTGGCAGGTCACGCTCGGAATTGTCAGCGTTTTGCTGCAGCTGCTATTCGCCGTAGTATTTATAATCATCCAGTTCGTAGCCCTTTTCTGGTTCCTGGCCCGGGGACGCACATACTGGATACTGCCTGGGGAGACTGGGTCCACCTGGGACGACTACCGGGGTAACCCCGAGATCGTGGAGAATGCCAAGCGGATCGTCACCCTGCTCAAGGGCGTCAAGGAGTTTAAGGATATGGGCGGCGAAGCGATCCGGGGGCTGCTGCTCTGCGGGCCGCCCGGTACCGGTAAGTCCTATCTGGCCCAGGTAATCGCCAACGAGGCGCAGGTACCCTTTGCTTACGCCTCGGCTCCCAGCTTTCAAAACATGTTCTTCGGCGTCGGCAACCTGAAGGTGATGGGCCTCTACAAGAAGGCCCGGAAGCTGGCGAGAGTGTACGGCGCTTGCATCATCTTCATCGACGAGATTGACGCCATTGGCATGAGTCGTCAATCAGGCGGTGGAGGAGGAGGGATGTTAGGCATGGGCGGCGCGGGCCTGCTTAACGAGCTGCTCTTGCAGATGGACCCGCCGAACATCGATAGCTCCTGGTTTGCAAAGATGCTTCGCTCATTTGGTCTTAGGCGCAAGAAGGCAGATCGGCCGCCGGTGCTGACAGTCGCTGCGACCAACATGCCCGACGTACTAGACACCGCACTGCTCCGGCCCGGCCGTTTCGACAGGCGGCTCTGGGTCGATACCCCCGATTATGATGGACGGGTGGACGTTTTTGAATACTACCTCCAGAAGGTGAAGCGGGAATCCACACTAACTGCAGAACGGGTAGCGCTCGATACGGTCGGCTACAGTCCGGCACAGATTAAACACATCGTCAACGAGTCGGTCGTCATCGCCCACCAGCGGGGCGCCGAGCTTGCCTCTTACGAGGACTTCCGGGTCGCCATGGAGACCTATGAGTGGGGCCTCAAACAGCCGCTTCGCTCCATGAGGGATGACGAGAAGCGAAACATCGCCTACCATGAGGCCGGCCATGCGGTTGCCCAGTATTTGCTCAAGCCCCACGAACGGGTCTGGAAAGTGACGATTATCCGCCGGGGCAATGCGCTCGGTCTCGCTGCCACCAAGCCGACGCATGAGCGGTATAACCGGAGCGACAGCGAGATCTTGGCGGCGATTCAAGTCTCTCTGGCAGCACGGGCGGTGGAAGAGGAATTCCTCGGCAAGAAATTAAACGGTGTTACCTCTGACCTGCAGCGGGCTACCGAGATGGCCGGCGTCTATCTGGGTATGGTCGGAATGGGTGATGAGCTGTTCAGCTGGCTTGCGACCGGCAATCGGGCCGAGGCACTCAAGGCGCTTCGGCCAAAGATCAACGAGCTGCTGATTGATCAGATGCTCCAAGTGAAGAAGCTGGTACGGGATCACGCCGACCTCGTCCACGCCATTGCGGAGGAGCTGCTGAAGCGTGAAGATCTGACCGGCGAGGAAATTGAGCAGATCTATGTGCGGCTCTATGGCCAAAGCCGGCCAGAGCCGCCTGAGATAAAAGCCCGGACTATTATCGATTCGCCTGCCAAGGAAGACCCGGCGCAGCTGCCGGAGGAGACCGACCATCATACGGAGGAATCCGATTGACTGCGTCATCCCTTGAGAAGAGAATAGTCTGGAGGATTTGATAAAACGCAGGGCGGCCTTATGAATATAAGGACCGCCCATTATTATACACCCAGCATGGGCGCTATCTCCGGGAGGAGGCAGTTTAATTACCGATGAATGGCACGGGCGAAATAAACGGCATTATCTAGGTCGAAATATTGCCTACTCACGGAATGGACAGGCCACTGATCATGGAATAATATTAAAGTGCGAGCCGTGTCGTTTAACCTCTCGTGAGCAGCCGTCACGGGTCACTTTTTATTTGAAAACAATCGATTCGACTATAAATGGCGGTCTAAAGAGCCTTTTGGCTCTTTTTTTATGTTGCATCAGAATCTTTGAAGTAAGCGGAAATTACGATAACAATATTCATGGTCATAAAATGTCGGAAATTTAAACGTAAACTCATATGCTTTACACATTGAGCGGTACGGTAATGTTCTATATAATCACAATATGTTAAATCGTTTCTTATGTCGATAAGATCGAGAGCATGATGAAAATCGTTGAAGGAGGAAACATAAGCGAAATGAAAATTGTCATTGCACCGGATTCTTATAAAGGCAGCCTCACGGCCAAAGAAGTTGGTCTCGCTATTGAAAGAGGAGTAAAGCGGGCAATAAATGAAAGCGTTACCGTCGTAGTTCCGATGGCTGATGGCGGCGAAGGCACGATGGACTGTCTGATGGATGCCACAGGCGGGCGTTTCTTGGAAGTGATTACGAAAAACCCGTTAGGCCGGGATATCAAATCGGGAATCGGCATACTGGGAGACGGCATGACTTGTGTCATCGAAATGGCCATGTCCTCTGGATTATATTTGATCGGGGAGCACGAAAGGAACCCATTGTATACAACCACATACGGTTTCGGTCAGCTCATCGAAGCCGGCCTCAACCATGGCTGCAGACATTTTATACTTGGCCTGGGCGGAAGCGCGACAAATGACGGCGGAGCGGGAATGCTGCAAGCTTTGGGAGCGGAACTGCTTGACCAAAATGGTCAGCCGCTAGGTTTTGGGGGAGGCGAATTAGGAAGGATTGCAGAAATTCGTCTGGAAGGATTGGACCCGCGTATTGCTGAAAGCGAGTTCATTATCGCCTGCGATGTAAATAGCCCGTTTGTTGGACCTAGCGGAGCATCGGCTGTTTTCGGACCGCAAAAAGGCGCGACGCCTGAGATGGTGCAGCAGCTTGATCAGAACTTGAAGCATTTTGCCGATTTGATTGAACGCGCCAAAGGTATCGCGATACACGATATTCCCGGAACAGGTGCGGCAGGCGGCTTGTCTGGCGGAATCCTTGCCTTTATGGATGGCCAATTGGAATCAGGCATATCGATTGTGACTAGAATGACGGATCTCGAATCGGCCATTCAGGATGCGGATCTTGTCATCACGGGGGAAGGGCAGGTTGATTTTCAGACAGCCAGAGGCAAAACGCCGTGCGGAGTTGCGCATGTAGCGAGAAAACACCAAGTGCCTGTCATTGTTTTGGCCGGATCCATCGGACAAGGAATCGAGAGTTTGTATGAGCATGGAGTGTCGGCGGTCATCAGCATTCTGAATCGGCCTATGCCGCTTGACGAGGCCATGGCGCTAACCGAAACGCTTTTGGAGCAGGCGGCAGAGCAAGTCGTTCGTATTTACAATATAAAAGGGGGATTACAATGAACCAAGCAGGATTTAGCCCTGAAATTGTTCAACTAGGCCCTATTATTTTAGTTCTATTACTTTTCAGTATCGTCTTTATCGTGTATGCAACGGCGAAATGGAAACTGCATCCTTTTCTATCTATCATTAGCTATCGTAACCGTTAGCCATCCATGCCGCTCACGCGACACCACAGATTATGGAAGTAATTGCGTTCTTCCATGGGAGTTTAACGAATGAATTTGTTGGGTATTCACTTTAGATTTTTTTTTGCATGGTACAACACAACAGCTTGAGGTTTATTAAGAATTCCACCATGTTCTTCAATCGCTTCTTTGATTTCCCCAAACAATTCAAATCGTACATTGTCGGGAAGTAGTCTATGTCTGGAATTAGTGTTTAATAAAGAGATATATTCATCAGCTGTATAGGTGTGATTACAAATGTATTGCTTTATTTCTAATTCCTTAAACAACCCATCCTTTAGAGCTAGAACTGACCTTTCATCAATAATTTGTTCAATGGTTGGGTTTTTTGAATCGTCTAGTTGGGGTGCATTTCTCTTGTAACTTTCTCGAATTCGATTAGAGACATCATCAAAAGACGGAATATGGACGGTCCAAAAGAATGCTATAGAGCCTTCGTCGTTGAGCAAGTCGAAGACCTTGCGATAGCCAACTTCTTGTGGCTGAATAAAGTGAAAAGCTGTACCAGATATAGCCAAGTCAAAGTTACTCTTTTCACTCTGCCAAGTTTCAAATGGGGAATTGATTATGTTAACATTTGGTTTGTTTTTAAATTTTTCACGAGTAAGTTCCGCTAAATTTTGACCTAATTCAATGCAAGTCACATTATCAAAACCTAAATCAACAAAACCTTTCGTTGCCTGACCTGTGCCACAGCCGATTTCAAGTATGGAATCGCCCTGCTTGATAGCCGTCAACTCCAAGATGTCAGTAAATAATTGTTCTGGATAGCTAGGTCTGTACTTGTCGTATTCCCTTGCAATTTCGTTAAAAGTGTTTTTTCTTTCCATTTCAAGAACCTCCCATATTTACATTTGTGATAAAAAAATAAAACTCCCGCCCCGTAAAGGGACAAGAGTTAATACTCCGTGTTACCAACCAAGTTCATCAATGCTTAACGCATTGACCTCTTTTCAAGTACAGCGACTTTAATTATGTTGCTTATACCCTAGCACTATAACGGGTGCCACCGTCACATCCTACTTCCCTAATGGGTTTCGAGGTGCAGCTCCGAGGCCATATTCATTGGAACTATTCTTTGCCCCCTTTCAGCACTGAGGGGCTCTCTGTAAAAGAAACTGTCCAATTACTCTTTCTCATCACAGCTTTTATAGGTAAATATTGGTTTGAAGAGATGATATCACGATTAAACTAATGGATCAAGGAATTTTCAATATAACTTAAATGCTATTATAACCTAGCTGCTGCGAGAGTTGGAGTTTATAAAGGACCGGAACTTTAAAAAACAGCTTCACGACCCGCATACCGTTGTCAAAATGGCCGAGCATCCGGAATAAAATAGAGCAAAAGCCTAAAGGATGATTGCGATGAGCCCGGGTTACGGCATGTTTCAGCAGCAAACGGCCAAGATGCGCATGACGCCGCAATTTCGGCAGGCGATCAAGCTCCTTCAGCTCCCGACCCCGGATTTACTCGAATGCATCCGGCAGGAGCTTCAGGAAAATATGATGCTGGAACCCTCCGGGACCGATTGGGATGCCTATGCGGAGTATGACAAGCGGCAGCTTGGGCAACCGGCGGAGCCCGGGTCCGGCCCAGCCGGCCCGTATAATCCCGATTATGACCCGCTTTATCAAGCGGTATGGAAGGACGTTTCCCTGGAGAAGCACCTCATGGAGCAATTGAATGTGCTGACCGGCATTCCGCGTGCTGTCCGGCAAATCATCGCGTACATGACCGGAAATCTGGACGAGAAAGGGTACATAGAGCTGTCGTTAGCCGATATCGCTGATGCGCTTCGGGTCGATTACGGTGAGGCGGAGCAGGCGCTCGACATCTTGCAGGGCTTTGAACCTGCAGGCGTCGGGGCGAGAGATTTGCAGGAATGCCTGATCATTCAGGCGAATCGCCTGCCGGCTTGTCCGCCGCTTGTTCCCGTCCTCATTCGGCATCATCTGGAAGATATCGCGTATCATTCCATTCATCGATTAGCTGCGAAGCTGCAGGCCGCTACGGGTGAATTGGAAGAGGCGATCGAGACGCTGAAGCAGCTGAACCCTCGACCGAGTGCGGCATTCGCTGCTGGCGACATCCCCTATATCATCCCGGACGTCAGAGTCGAGCAGGCGGGGGAGCGGTTCGTCGTCACCGTTCAAAACGCGGCTGCGCCCCGTCTCTCCATTAACGGGCATTATGAACGGCTGCTCAAGGAAGGCGGGGAGCATGACGAGGCAAAAGCCTTTCTTTATAAAAAGCTGAACGCGGCGGCCTTTTTTATCAAGTGCATCGAGCAGCGGCGAGATACCATGTTTCGCGTGACGCAGGCGATTGTCGAGGAGCAGATTGATTTTTTTAGAGAAGGGATTTCCCGTCTCAAGCCGATGAACCTGAAACGGATTGCGGATAAAGTGGGCCTGCATGAATCGACCGTCAGCCGCGTGACCGCCGGCAAATACGCGCAAACGCCGTGGGGCGTCTTCGAGCTGAAAGCTTTCTTTCCTTCCGGTTATCGGCAGGACTCAGGCGATTCGGCTTCCGCAGGCAGCGTGAAGACCCGGATAAAGGAATTAATCGGCGGCGAAAACCGCAAGACGCCATACTCGGATCATCAGCTGGCGGATCGGATGACGAAGGAGGGCATTCGGATTTCCAGGCGCACGGTGGCCAAATACCGGGAGGAGATGGGCATCTCCTCGTCCGTGAACCGCAAACGGTTATAGCTTTACCCATAGATTCATATCTTCGAACTTGTCATAGATATCGCAGTTTTTCGTCAGTCTGCCGCAATACCGGTACCCCATCTGGCGGAAAACAGCGTTCATGCCCAGCGAAAGCGCGCGTGACAAAGAATATAGGCAGCGGATATTCCGTCCGGCCAGTTCATCCTCCAAGGCATGAAGGAGCAGCCGCATATGACCCTTGCCGCGATGGGCCGGAAGGGTGGCGCAATCGGTCATTTCTGCGTTCCGGTAAACCGTGTTGATTTCAGCTGATGCGGCACTGATCAGTTCGCCGGCTTGTTCGACGACATAGAATAACGTGCCTTCAAGCATCGCTTTTTCCACATAAGAAGGATCATGCATCGGGACCGGGTAGGTTTTAAAAATACGGCCGTACAAAGCAGCGAGCGCTTCGGTATCATCCGGCAAAGCCATCCGCAGCGCAGCGCCGTCAGCCGCTTGGGAGCGGTCCGGCCTCAGCGGCAGCTCCAGCACCTGTCTTAAAATACGGTCTTCCTCGATCCAATAGTCGCTTGTACGCCGTTCAAGGTCCATATAATAGGCCATACAGTAAGCATCCCGGCCGTCGAAATAGCCTTTGTAAATCCCCTCCAGCATACATCCATTCGATAAGAAGGTCTCCCAATCTTCTTGACGGGATTTAATAAATAGTTTGGTCAGCGCGTGCTGCCCGGCGATCCCGCAAACCCGCTCGAAGATCAAATAGACATTTCCCTCATAGTCGTCTACGCGCAGCCTTTTGTTAAAGGCATCGAGGCAGTAGTGAACGGTGCAGCCGCTTCCGGTCTCGACCTGATTGATATAGTAAGGGTCCTTCGGCATGCGGGCTTCCTCCTTTATATTACAAATGGTTCTATACGTATTTCATGTGCAAAAAGGATGCCAGTTCCGCGGGTCGGCCCTTAGGAAGGCAACCCTCCGGTTTCATCGGACATTGCCAACCGGGTTTCGGCGGCTTGCTGCAAAAAAATGAACGGCCGCAAAATCTTTTGCAGCAAATCCGGCGCTTCATCAACCCGGGGGAGTAGGTAACCGCCCTATTCAAAAGTTGGCACGACATTTGCATATGAAGAAGGGTTAAGGGGTACGGCCCGGCATTTTGTTGTGAAGTGTTTTCAAGGAAGCGGGGCAACACAAAACTTTTAGGAGGGACAAACGGACATGAAATGCATATGGTGCGATGCGGAAGACAGCAAGGAAGGCGTTATAGATTGCTATTGGATTATGCCGGACGGCAAATCGTCGGTTGAGATTTTGGAAATTCCGGCAATTGATTGTCCGCGCTGCAGCAGCTATGTTTCCGAGAGCATGTCGCAGAAAGTGGAAGAGGCGCTGTATTTGAATGACGTATCCGCCTTGGGAAGCCGGTTCCGCTATGAAGAGCTGATGAATGCGCCGCGGATAAATAAGTTTTATTTTAAATGAGCGCAGGGAGCAAAGCCAGGGGAGGAGGCTGTGATTTGCAGAGGGAACATTTGATTAAACCGCTGCTGGGCCGTTCTTATCCCGCCGTTCAATACGGGAAAGGCGTGTTTCTGTACGACGCGCAGGGCAAATCGTATCTGGATGCTTGTTCCGGCGCCGTTACGGCCAGTATCGGGCACGGCGTTCAAGAAATCGCCGACGCGATGCTCGAGCAGGCAAGCAAAGTATCCTTCGTATACCGTTCCCAGTTCACGAGCGAGCCCGCCGAGGAGCTGGCGCGGAAGCTGAGCGAATTGGCGCCGGGAGGCGATTACTGGGCGTTCTTCGTGAATAGCGGCTCCGAAGCTACGGAGACGGCCATGAAGATCGCGATTCAGCACTGGCAGGAGCGGGGGCGTCCGGAGAAATATCAAATTATTTCCCGGCGGATGAGCTACCACGGGATTACGATGGGCGCCTTATCGATGTCCGGACACGACGCAAGGCGAAGACGGTTTCTCCCGCTGCTGAAGGATTTCCCGGTCGTGGCGCCCCCCTATTGCTACCGCTGTCCGTTTGGCGCAACCTTTCCGGCATGCGGGTTGATGTGCGCGGACGATCTGGAGACCGCAATCGGGCGAATCGGGGCTGAACATATCGCGGCTTTTATAGCGGAGCCGATCATCGGGGCTGCTGGCGGCGCCGTTGTGCCGCCAGCGGGCTATTACCGGAAGATCAAGGATATTTGCGAGCGGAACGAGATTTTGTTCATTGCCGACGAAGTGATGACCGGGATCGCCCGGACGGGAAAAATGTTCGGTCTGGAGCATTGGGGCGTCGAGCCGGACCTGATCGCGCTGGGCAAAGGCATGAGCGCCGGCTATACGCCGATGGCGGCCGCGCTTGTCAGCGATCGCGTGATGGAGCCCGTTCTGCGGGGCTCCAAAAGCATCATGTCCGGCCATACGTACAGCGCGAATCCGCAATCGGCGGCGGTTTCCCTGGCGGTTCTGGACTATATCGGCAAGCACCGGCTGGCGGAAGCCGCCGAGACGAGCGGCGCCTATTTGCTGACCCGGTTAAACGAGCTGGCGCAGCAAAACGAAATGATCGGGGATGTGCGGGGCAAGGGTCTGCTCCTGGGCATTGAACTGGTATCCGACCGTACCGCCAAGCAGCCGTTTCCATCCGGGCTCGGCATTACCTCCCGGATCGTTGATAAGGCGTTTCATAAAGGGCTTCTCATCTATCCGGCAGCGGGCGGGGCGGAAGGGGAAGGAGACGCGATCATTATCGCTCCTCCGCTGGTAATCAAACGGGAGGAGATCGATTTGCTGATCGCTCTCCTGAAGGAAACGATGGAGGAAGTGACGCGGGAGCTCGGGGAAGCGGGGGTGGGAGAGTGATGATGGATCGCGGCGCAAACGGGAATGGAAACGAAGCTGGAGGGGATGCCGCCGAGCTTTCGGCTGGCGCCTCGGACGGAATCGATGCGGCTTCCGGTATTCCGGCTGGAGCCGGTGCCGGAAATGGATCGGGAGCAGCGCTAAGCAAGATCAGAACGCTCGGGGAAGCGCTGGCCGCCATCACCGACGGCATGACCCTCATGTACGGCGGCTTCGGCGGGATCGGCACCCCTCCTGCCCTTGCGGAAGGGATCGTGGCTAAAGGGGTCAAAGACCTTATTCTCATCGGCAACGATACCGGGTTTCCGCAGATCGGCATCGGACCGTTAGTCACGCTGGGGAGGGTCGCCAAGGTTATCACCTCCCACATCGGCTCCAATCCATTTGCCGGCAAGCGGATGACGGACGGGAGCATGGAGGTCGTCTTTTACCCGCAAGGGACGCTGGCCGAGAAAATTCGGGCGGGCGGCGTCGGCCTTGGCGGCATCTTGGTCGATGTCGGAGTCGGTACCTTGATGGGCGAAGGCAGAGAGACGGTGTCCGTGGGGGGGAAGACGTATTTGGTCGAACCGGCGCTGATGGCCGATGTGGCCATCGTTCATGCGAAACGGGCGGATCCTTACGGCAATTTGGTTTACGACAAGAGCGGCCGGAATTTTAATCCTTTAGTTGCGATGGCCGGACGGATTACGATCGCGGAAGCGGATGAAATCGTGCCGCTTGGCGCACTGGACCCGGAGTCGATCGTCACACCAGGCGTTTTCGTCGATATGGTCATTCCGGGCAAAGGGGTGAACTGGCAATGGGTATGGGAGAAGAAATACGCAGCCGAATAGCGAAAAGGGCTGCCCTGGAATTGCAGGACGGGATGGTCGTCAATCTCGGAATCGGCATTCCGACGCTCGTCGCGGATTTCATACCGGAAGGCGTTCACGTCGTGTTTCATGCGGAGAACGGCATTCTTTTCGCCGGCAGAGCGCCGGGTCCGGGAGAGGAAGACCCTTTCCTGTGCAATGCGGGCGGCTTTCCCATCACGACAGTTAACGGCGCCTCTTATTGCGACAGCGCGATCGCCTTCGCGATGATTCGCCGGGGCTGCATCGATATAACGATACTCGGGGCGCTTGAGGTGAACGGGTGCGGGGATCTGGCCAACTGGATCGTTCCGGGCAAACGCGTGTCCGGCATTGGAGGGGCCATGGAGCTGGCCCAAAAAGCGAAGAAGGTCGTCGTCCTGATGAATCATGTCAATCAGCAGGGCGAATCGAAAATCAGGAAGCAGTGCGTGCTGCCGCTTACCGCACGTGAATGCGTCGATTTGATCATTACCGATATGGCGGTCATGGAGGTAGGCGCGGAAGGGTTGATTTTGCGGGAAGTAATGGCTCCATATACGGTGGAGGACGTCGTTCGATATACGGAAGCGGCCTTGATCATACCGGAGAATATCCCAATCATTCTGTAGGCCGGCCTTATCCAAAGGAGGGAATGCCATGAAAGGCGATCCGGCTTCATTCAAAGCTCGCATTCGCGAGTGGATGCATAACCATCGGGAGGAAGGCACGAGCCTGCTGCAGGACATGGTCAGATTGCCGAGCACGCAGGGGAACGAGCAGGAAGCCCAGCTGCTCGTTGCGGGCAAGCTGCGCGGGATGGGCCTGGATGTGGAGGTGTGGGAACCGGACGGCGAAGCGCTCGAAGCCCATCCTTTTTTTTATTCGCCGCGCAGCCGGTTTGCAGGCAGTCCTAATGTCGTCGGCATATGGAGAGGATCGGGAGGGGGACGGTCGATCATTTTGAACGGACATATGGATGTCGTGCCGGAGGGAGACGCCGGGCAGTGGCATGATGATCCGTACAGCGGCAAAGTCACGGAAGGCAAGCTGTTCGGACGCGGCGCGACGGATATGAAGGGCGGCATCGCGTCACTGCTGCTGGCTGTCCAAGCGGTCCGCGAGCTCGGGATCCGGCTGAAGGGCGACATCATCTTCCAAAGCGTCGTTGAGGAAGAAAGCGGCGGAGCCGGGACGCTGGCGGCAATTCTGAAGGGGTACAAAGCAGACGCGGCGCTTATTCCGGAACCGACCAACCTCAAGATTTTTCCCAAGCAGCAGGGTTCGATGTGGTTCCGCATCGAGGTGAAGGGCCGTTCCGCCCACGGCGGGACCCGGTACGAAGGCGTTAGCGCGATCGACAAGAGCATGGCCGTCATCGCACATATCCGCGAGCTGGAGGAAGCGAGGAACTCCGCTGTCTCTGATCCGTTATATGCCGGCAATCCGATTCCGTTTCCGATCAATATCGGCGTCATTAAAGGGGGGAATTGGCCGTCCTCTGTTCCGGATACGGTCACGCTGGAAGGAAGGTTCGGCGTCGCCCCCGAGGAGAAGCTGGAGCAGGCCAAGGAAGAGATGAACCGGTGGATGGGGCGGCTGAAGGAGAAGGATCCTTGGTTCGGGGAGCATCAGCCGGAAGTGGAATGGTTCGGCGCGAGATGGGTGCCGGGCAGCGTAAGCCGGGAACATGCGCTCATCCGGACGTTGTCGGAGCAGTACAGGGAGGTTCTGCTGAAGGAGCCCGTCATTGAGGCGTCGCCGTGGGGAACGGACGGCGGCCTGCTGACGCAGCTGGGTGATACCCCCTGCATCGTATTTGGCCCGGGCGTCACGGAAGCCGCTCATTGCCCGAACGAATATATTGAGCTGGGCCATGTTTTCGAGGCTGCGGAAATAATTGCGCTGACGTTGATTGCGTGGTGCGGATTGGAGGAAAAGGGAGATGGAACCTGATCGGAGCAAGTCTATCGAGATCAAAACCGGGCTGCCCGGTCCAATCGCTCGCCAGATGCTGAAGCGGCGCGCGGATTCCGTGCCGAGAGGGCCGTTCAATACGGTTCCCACCTTTGCGGCAAAAGCGGAGGGGGCGCTGCTCACTGACGTCGACGGGAATACCTTCATCGATTTCGCTGGCGCAATCGGATCATTAAACGTTGGTCATTGTCCGCCCAAAGTTGTGGAAGCGCTGAAAGACCAGCTGGAGAAATATATCCATCCCTGCTTTCACGTTGTCATGTATGAGCCGTATGTGGCATTGGCGGAGAAGCTGAACCTCATTACGCCGGGAAGCCATCCGAAGAAAACGTTCTTTCTAAACAGCGGAGCGGAGGCCGTCGAGAATGCAGTCAAGATCGCGCGCAAATATACGGGGAGACGGGCGGTCATCTCCTTCGAGCGGGGCTTTCACGGCCGCACCTATATGGCGATGTCCTTGACCAGTAAAGTGAAGCCGTACAAAAACGGCTTCGGCCCATTCGCCCCCGATACGTATAAAATGCCTTATCCTTACTATTACCGCGCTCCTTTCGGGCTCGCGCCCAATGAGCTGGATGATTATCTTTTGCGGAAATTCGAGGACTTCTTCCTGTCGGAGGTTCCGGGCGAGGAGGTCGCCGCGGTCATCATGGAACCGGTTCAAGGCGAAGGCGGCTTCGTCATTCCTTCGGTCCGCTTCGTGCAGGGTGTGAAGGCGATATGCGAGCAATACGGCATCTTGTTCATTGCCGATGAGGTGCAAACTGGCTTCGGCAGAACGGGAAAAAGCTTCGCCATTGAGCACTACGGGGTCGTTCCGGACCTGATGACGATGTCCAAATCGATCGCAGCCGGTCTCCCGATCAGCGCGGTAACCGGCCGTACGGAAATCATGGATGCGCCGAGCGTCGGCGAAATCGGCGGAACCTTCGGGGGAAGCCCGCTTGGCTGCGCGGCGGCGCTGAAGGTCATTGAAATGATGGAGGAAGAGCGTCTTGCGGAGCGGGCGGTATCGATCGGGGCGGCGATCAGCGGGCGATTCGTCCGGCTGCAGCAGGAAGTTAGCCGGATCGGGGACATCCGCACGCTCGGGGCGATGAGCGCAATCGAGCTGGTCAAGGATCCGGTGACGAAGGAGCCGGATAAAGAGCTGACGTCCCGCGTGCTGCAGGAGGCGCATAAACAGGGCTTAATTGTGATGGGAGCGGGATTGTACGGCAACGTTATTCGTATTCTTTGCCCGCTCGTCATTACGGAAGAGCAGCTCGAGGAAGGACTCGACGTGCTGGAAAATGCGCTCAAAAATTGCACCCGCAGCGATATTCATTCTTGAATAGAGAGGGGAGGCAACTCGGGATGAGGAAGCGATTGTTTATCGATGGGGATTGGGTAGAAGCCGGTGAATACCGTCCCCTGTACGCACCATACGGCGGCGGGCAAATTGCCGAAATCGCTTATGCCGGCGCAGCTGAAGTAAACCTCGCCATTGAAGCGGCGGATAAGGCGAGGCCGGTTATGGCCCGGATGCCGGCGCATGAGCGGGCTTCCATCCTGGAGAGGCTGTCCGTCTTGATCGGGGAGAAGGCGGAGGAATGCGCCCGCCTGATCGCGCTTGAAACGGCCAAACCGCTAAAGGCGGCCAGGCAAGAAGCTGCGAGGACGGTCATGACCTACAAATTCGCCGCGGAAGAGGCCAGACGCATCCAGGGTGAAACGATTCCGATGGACGCCGCTCCAGGCGGAGAAGACCGGATCGCGTATACGATCCGTCAGCCGATCGGGGTCGTCGCCGCCATTACTCCGTTCAACTTTCCGATGAATCTGGTTGCGCACAAGGTAGGTCCGGCAATCGCGGCGGGCAACACCATCGTGTTAAAGCCGGCGGGCCAGACACCGTTAACCGCGCTGCTGCTCGCGGAGCTTCTGCAGCAAGCTGGCCTGCCGAAGGGAGCGTTAAATGTGGTAACGGGCAGCGGAAGCGCGATCGGGGATCGTCTGGTTACGGACGGCCGCGTGAAGGCCGTTACCTTCACAGGCAGCCCGGAGGTCGGAATCGCGATCCGCCATAAGGCCGGCATAAAGAAGGTTACCCTTGAGCTCGGCTCCAATTCGGCGCTGATCGTCGATAAAGGCGTCGACGCGGATGCCATGATGGCAAGGGCCGTCACGGGGGCATTTTCTTTTGCCGGGCAAATATGCATCTCGCTGCAGCGCATTTATGTGCATGAGCAGCTGTTCGATGAATTCGTCCGGAAATTCGTCGCGCAAACCGAAACGTTGAAGCTGGGCGACCCGCTGGATCCGGATACCGATGTGTCCGCATTAATCAGCTCCGGGGATGCGGAGCGCTCTATGCATTGGATCGAGGAAGCCCGGGAGCGGGGCGCGGTCGTCGCGACCGGCGGCAGGCGGGAAGGGAACATCGTGACGCCAACCGTCCTGCTCCATGTGGACCCTCAGGCGAGCTTGTCCTGCAAGGAAGCTTTTGCCCCGATCGTCATGATCAATAAAGTAGCGTCGATGGAGGAAGCGATCCGGGAGGTGAACGATTCCAGATTCGGACTCCAGGCAGGCATCTATACCCGGGACCTCGGAACGGCGCTTCATGCGGCGGAGGCTTTGGAAGTGGGCGGGGTCATGATCAACGATATCCCGACCTTCCGCGTGGACCATATGCCCTATGGTGGCGTCAAAGACAGCGGAATCGGGCGGGAAGGGGTCAAATACGCGGTCCAGGAGATGACCGAGCTGAAGCTGGTATGCTTTAAGCGATAAGCGGAAGATGAAAGGAATATTTTATATGATCAAAAGTGGTTAAGTTCGCTAGAGATTTAGCTCGCTTTGAGCAAAAATGATGCAATAAATAAAGAAATGGCAGTTCAGGGAGACTAACCCTGAACTGCCATTTCTTTATTTATTCTATGGCAGAATTCTTGAGCAAATTATGGGCAAGCGAAAGCCACGACAAAGTAATGATCGCGTTTCACGTCGTTTTCTTCAGCTAGAAACTGCAGAACGGCGGTAAAGACTTTTTCCAGCACCACTTTCATTCGCTCGGAACGAAACTGGTTGGGCCGCACCTCAGTCAGTTTCATAACTTATGGGACGGCCCCATTTGTTCCATATCAGACGGTTCTCTTGATGCCTTACATTTTTATTGCGGTTGATCGTCTTGGCGCGGCGCGTCCACTTTCTCTTTCTCTTTTTCTTTTTCTTTTTCTTTCTTATCCCCAGCCTTCATTAGCTTCTGTTTCATCTCGTCCCTCTTCTGGCGGCGGTCCTTAAGGGAGGCATGCTCCGGCGACTCCTCGTACAGCTTTCTTCGGCCGATCCGGCGCAAATTTTCTGGCACCAGGTTAAATTTTTCGTCTTTCAAGAGGGCGATGACACCGGTGCTTTCCGCCGGCTTCGATAGACCGTAGATTTCGTTGTAATATTCGTCCGCCCGGCCCGGCTTATAATTTTGAGGCTCGGGATATCCGACGATGACCCCTTCATAATTACGCAGAATCACTTTATCCTGGCTTTGCGAGATTAAATAGTTGGGCTGCAGCGCGATTTTTCCGCCGCCGCCGGGAGCGTCGACCACGAAGGTCGGTATGGCATATCCGGAGGTATGGCCGCGCAGCGATTCAATAATTTCGAGCCCCTTGGAAACCGGCGCCCGGAAATGTCCGATTCCTTCGGACAAGTCGCACTGATAAATATAGTAAGGGCGTACGCGGATTTTCACCATCTCATGCATGAGCTTCTTCATGATGACCGTGCTGTCGTTGATGCCCGCCAGAATGACCGCCTGATTACCCAGCGGAACGCCCGCATCGGCCAGCATTTCGCATGCCTTTTTGGCTTCGGCCGTTATTTCCAGCGGATGGTTGAAGTGGGTGTTGAGCCAGACCGGATGATACTTCCTTAGTATCGCGCACAAATTGTCCGTGATGCGCTGCGGGAAAACGACCGGCGCACGCGTACCGATCCGGATAATTTCCACATGGGGAATCGCTCGCAAATTTTTCAATATATACTCCAGGATGTTGTCATTGATCAATAAGCCGTCTCCGCCGGACAGCAGCACGTCGCGAACCTCCGGCGTATTCCGGATATAGGCGATGGCATCGTCCAGCTGCTTCTTCGGCACCCCCATTCCCACCTGACCGGAGAAACGCCGGCGCGTGCAGTATCGGCAGTACATGGAGCACTGGTTGGTTACCAGGAATAGCACGCGGTCCGGATAGCGGTGGGTTAAGCCCGGCGTAGGCGAATCCTCATCCTCGTAGAGCGGATCTTCCAGATCATATTTCGTTTTCAACAGCTCGGCGGAAATCGGCACGGACTGCATCCGGATCGGACAGCGGGGATCATCGGGATGCATCAGGGATGCGTAGTAGGGCGTTATATTTAAAGGTATCGTCTGCGTCGAAATACGGACGCCTTCTTCTTCATCCGGCGCTAGCTGGACGACCTTCTTCAGATCGTCCAACGTACGGATCGTATGCGTCAGCTGCCAAAGCCAATCGTTCCACTGCTCATCCGTCACGTCTTTCCACAGCGCGACTTCTTTCCAGTGCCGGTTACTGCTCAAAGGTACAAGCGGAGTCTCGGCTTTTTTGTCTGTCATATGCTGCACCTCCATCAACTTATTTTCTATTACCTCTTTTAATAAGCAATAACGATGCCAATCTGCTTGCTGACAAAATAAAAAAACAGGCTCTGGACGGAGCCTGCCTGTTTTATGGCCGGTTTATGACGTCTGGTTTTTTCTCGATGCCGTAGCGGCTCAGCTTGTATTGCAGCGCCTGCCGTTTCATGCCCAGCGCTTGCGCGGCGAGGCTGATGTTATAGTTATGATTTTGCAGCGCGATCACGATCGCTTCCCGTTCGATTTGCTTCACCCGGTCCGATAAACTTTGCGAAGAATCTTCTGCCGCTTCTTGCCGCCATTCCAGGGAACCTGCGGCTGGGCTGCGCACAGGAGCATTTTTCAAATAGGCGGGAAGATGATGCTCTTCAATCGTTTCGCATTCCAGCTCCATCATATTGTAGGTCGATTCGATGGCATGGCTTAATTCGCGGATGTTGCCGGGCCAATCATATGCCGCCAACCGGTTCATGACGAAAGGGTGGATGCCGGTGACCTTCATGCCGAACGCAGGATTCAGTTTCTCGATAAAATGCTGTGTAAGGAGCGGGATATCTTCTTTCCTTTCCTTTAAGGGAGGGAGGGATAGATTCACCACATTAATCCGATAAAAAAGATCCTGGCGCAAAATTCCTTTCTCCAGCGCTTCTTTCGGATCGATGTTCATGGCGGATATAATCCGGACGTCTGCCTGCTGTTCGGACGCGCCTCCGATTCTGCGCATGATGCCGTCCTGAAGCACGCGCAGCAGCTTCGCTTGCAGGAACAAATCCAGACTGTTCAACTCGTCCAAAAAAAGGGTGCCTCCGTTCGCCTGCTCGAACAGGCCGGCCCGATCGATCGCCCCCGTGAAAGCGCCTCTGGCGGTTCCAAACATAATACCTTCCAGCAGCTCGCTTGGAACGGCCGCACAATTCTGGGCGATGAACGGGCGGTTTTTGCGGATGCCGGCGTTATGGATGCTCTGCGCAAACAATTCCTTGCCGGTGCCGGTAGGACCGCAGATCAAGACGGGCGAATTGGTGCGGGCGGCCTTCTTGGCCATCGAAATCGCATCCAGGCTCTGCTCGCTCGTCCCGATGATATCGCTGAAATGATAATGCGCGGACCCGCCGGGCTTTTTATCCTTTTGATGGGATTGATAGATTTGATGACGGAGGTCCAGGATTTGGTCATGAAGATGAACGATGCCCGTAATATCCTTTGCGACCTCCAAAGCGCCGATCTGACGGCCGTTATCGAACAGCGGATAAGAGCGGTTAATCGTCGTGATTCGCTTTCCTTTCAGATTGACATAGGTTTGTACCTTCTCGGCCGTTTCTTTGCCCGTTTGCAGGACATGGACAAGCGTGCTCGTTTCGTCGGTCAGCGAAGGGTAGAGGTGAAACAACTTTTTCCCGATGACCTGCTCCCTTTTCAAACCGTCGATTTCCGCCATCTTATCGTTATAAAATAACGTGATTCCGTCCCGATCGATAAGATGCACGCCGATATCGATCATGTTCAAAATCCATTTGAAATGGTCTGATCCGAAGCCATGCTGATCCGGCATGGATTCACCTACCCTCACGAAGGATCGTTCAAATTTGCAGTATGTTGTATCGTATGTATGAACGGCCGGGGATAATACCATGCAGGCGGACTCAGGCTGATTGGCGGGAAAAGATTTTAAAATACCATCAATGGTTGTTCAGGTGAATGCGGTAAAAAGCTTTATGATATTCGGTAGGCGTCATGCTTTCATATTTCTTAAACAATTTCATAAAATACTTTTCATCATGAATCCCCACTTTATCCGCATGTATTGAATGCTTTGGGAGCTTCTCGTCAGCAAATCCTTCGCCTTTGAAATCTTCATGAGATTAATGTACTCCTGCAGGTTGTACCCTGTTTTCTTCTTAAAAAAGCGGGAGAGATAACTTTTGTTGTACGTAAAATGCTCTGCGACATCGGAGAGTGAAATGTCATCCAATGCTTCCATCTCATTCACGAGGTGATAACCGCCAAGTTCCAAGATAGCCCCGTTCCGCGAATACCCCCACGGCTTTATCAATAATCTGTTCTTTCCTATCTTCGCGGCCGACCATTCTCTCTACCTCCTTGTCCTCGAATTACAAAAATGTCAAGGTGCTCTACACAAAAGGAACTGCTGATTGCGTCGGACTGATTTGGGGATTTTTGCAAACGCTAAATTTGATTTTATTTGTAGGTATTCGTTAAGTTTATTTATTATTTCTGACTATTCCAAACGTTTTTCTTTAAAAACATACAGTATATCTTAAAAAATCGCATTGTATTCAAACTACAGGTGATGTATTTTTTAAGTATGATTGTAAACGCTTTCAAAAATGATCTAAAGGTGGGTGACTATTAACAATTTATTCGAAACATTTTACGAGGCAAGAAGCAAGGAGGGCGATACATACTCATTTGAAAGATTTAACAGCTTCATATTCGTAAATCGCATATGGTTCAATCCAATTGAGGAACGAGGAGATCAACATGATAATAAAACATTTCAAAAGTGTCCTGGCTGTTTGCCTGAGTGTCGCCCTGATGCTGCCGGCAGCTTTACCGTTGCAACCAAAGACCGTGCATGCTGAACCGATTGCAGCGGCTAATGCATATACCGATAAAATGGTGTTTGGTAATTCAGAGTCAGAACAACAACACCGGTTCACGGGTGAATTTACAAGCCCCATCGTCGGCGCATTGGGTGAGCCTGCACGGGTATCCCTGCCGCGTACGCCAGAGGAAATTC
The DNA here is from genome assembly GCF_001428245.1 of Paenibacillus sp. Soil522. Lineage (GTDB taxonomy): Bacteria > Bacillota > Bacilli > Paenibacillales > Paenibacillaceae > Pristimantibacillus. The sequence continues at coordinate 30,061 of NZ_LMRV01000032.1, read as the reverse complement.
AAGGCGGAGAATTAACTTTTACGATGAAAGTCGATCCTGCCGCCCAAAACTACTTCACCATGAAGTTTTGGGGAAGCGATGAATCATTCTACAAAAGTATGGTATTCATCAATGGCGAGCAAGTCGGCTATCGCCGCGTTGGAGATTACCAACCGATCAATATGGGTATTAGCAAAGGTTTGCCGGAGCGGTTTTACTTTAATACAACCATGCTTCCGTTAGTAAGCACGTATGGACAAGATACCGTACAAATTACCGTCAGAACGTATAGCGGAAATTTTGGCGATAAAGTGAACGCGCCATCCAGAGGGTATTACAACGCCTATACGCACACGGGGGCTCACTTGGATGTATCGGATGAAACCCAGGGCGATATTGCAGAAGATCCTGTTTCAATGCTTAGAGAGGATCTGACGGATGAGGAAAAGCAAGCCCTCATTAACGGCTACACGCAAAGTCAGGTAAAGACGTTCAATGATTATTCCAACCGGGTGGATGCCAGCGCAGCCGGCAAATTATCCATTGTGCGTTATCAGGATGAATTGCGGTTTTATGCGAGCGCGCTTCATTACGATTGGTCGCCGGCTCAAACGGCCGAAGCAAAGAAAGCGGCGCTTGGACGGATTTTTAAAGTGATTGACAATCATGTTAAGGATTATTACAAAAATATAAGATTGGTGACATGGGGTGGACATCAAGGCGATTGGGGCGGATATTACGGCGCATTAGGCGAGGCGTTGTATATTGTCGAACAGCTCATCAAGGATGACTCCGTCTATGGCGAAGCGGCATTCAACGCATTCCTCGATCAGCCGTTTGTGACGGGATCGGTCGATGGACTGTACTCGCTTGCGGGATTAGACTGGAATGGCGGTGAATTATCTCGCCGTGAAGCGTGGGAGCGCGTGCTGAAAGCGAATTTCGACTTTGCCCGTTCCAGACTGTCCTACATCTATAATCAAATGTTGTATACGTATGAAGGCGCATGGGAAGCGCAAGAAGGACTGCGCATGATCGGTTCTCCGTTCTATGAAGGCAGAGAGCGCAGCCATAAGATTCTTCTTGAAGCGTTAGGGGGGCAACCGTTCCTCGGAGAAGAAGTGCTGGTCGGCCCGAACGGCGAAGAATTGGATTTGTACCATTCCTTGTTCTATCATGACCAGACGGCTAGATTTACGGAAGATTATTTGCAAATTGTTGCAAAGGGACTCGCGAAGAGCAAGCTGGATGCGAACGGGAACGTCGTCAGGCGGCTGCCGTACGGCGAGCATTACAACGGCCTGACGGAAGCGGGGCTGACAAGGGAAAACGGATATGTCGCCAATTACGGCGAGGCGGCCAACTACCTTTTGAAGAACTTCTACAAAACGTTAAACCACCCCGGCGATGAGAAATTGAACGATGAAATCCTGAAGCTGGCATTGAAAAACATGCATGCCCGCGGGTTTGTCCGGTACACGTCTTTGGATGACGACGGGAAACGAATTATGAGAGCGGAACAAGTCACGGATGAGCGGAACACGGCTATGCCAGGTTTCTACGCGTATGGCGCGAGAACTTCAACTGGAATGTCGCTGCAGTACGCTTCCCTGGAAATGGAGATGGTCCATAACGAGCAAAGGTACAGCGGTCCGGAATGGGACGAGTACTGGCGGTATGCGAAGGAAGCGGTCGGTTTCGCGCAGCAGCAGCTTGCGGATCACCAACTGTTCAATTTCACTTTCGGAACTAGAGGCACGAATAGCGCAGAGGATTACCATCTGGCAGACACTTATAAATACGTCTCCGACGAGCGGGCCGATTTTAGCCGCTTCGGCGGTCAGGAGGCGGCTGGCGCCGTTCTTCCGCAGACAGATTTCAATTATTATACGGAAGAAGAAATAGCGGAGCTTGATGTGAACCCGGCCGACTACGAACAGTTTGCCTGGGCTGACATTGACAATATGTTCCTCTCAATCCGGGATGGCGATCTTCGTATGTTCGCTAACCTGAACGAGCTTAATAAAGGTTATAGCGGCAACGGCAGACTTCATGTGATTAACGACAACTATGACAATATCGTACAAATTGCAACCGACAGCAAATTTCAGTATCAGGACTATTGGATGCGTATGGATAATATCGACATGATATTCTTTGAAGACCAATTAACGAATGGTGCTGACGCACCTCAAGCTCTTGCGGGAGAAATTATACCGATTACGTATCAACCTGGTGTCGGCCAGACGGAACGGGATAATTTTGAGGCGGATACGCCTTATGCCGGTTATCCGGATCTCTTATCGGCAAGGTACGGGAAGTATCTCATGGTTTTCAATACAACCCGCGACGAATATGGAAATAAAAAATCCTTTGATGTGAAAATGCCAGCAGATTATAAGGGGAACAGTACCGTATTGGACCTTGTATCGGGGAAACAAATTCCGGTTACCAAAACTGGAAAGGTAACGATTCCACCGAAATCTGCGATGGTGTTGAAATTAACGTCCGATGTCCATATAGACCCGTTGCCGTTTACCGTTAATTTCGTAAAAGCATTAGCAGGTAACGGATATGCAGGAATTACATGGAATACGACCGCCGGAGCGGAGTCTTATACTATTAAGCGTTCTGAAACGGAAAATGGTACGTACCAAGTCATTGCAGCAGGAGTAACAGGCAATTACTATAAAGATTCGACGGTTCAAAATGGAAAAGTATATTTCTACAAAGTCGCTGCTGTAAATGATGAGGGTGCTGGAGATGACTCCTATCGTGCAAAGGTTAATTTGACTGCACCGGTATCCTTAAACAATCCGGGCGCGTTATGGCGTGATGACCGCATCGGCACAACAGTAGGCAGCGCAACAAATACAGGCACAACCATTGCAATCAAGGGTGCTGACGGCACAGGCCTGGGTGAAGGCGATGACTTGAATATGTTCGATAGAGATATCAACGATTCGCTGCATTTCGTAAATCAGGTCGCAGCCGGCAGCAGCTCCATCCGTGCGAAATTGGACAGCCGCAGCGGGAACGCAAGCGGAATTATGATGCGTGATTTGCTGCAGTCCAATACCCGGTACATTTATTTTGGAGCCGATCAAGACGGCAATCTTGTACTGCAGAACCGTACAAGGGAATCCCGCCACGCGTTCTCGGAAGAGAAGAAAAGTCCGACGAATGCGAAACTCATTGGATTGCACGCGGATGATTTTCCGTATCTGAAATTGGTGCGTGACTACGATTCGCATTATATTCATGCTTATGTGTCCAGGGACGGAGCGGATTGGTTCATGGTGGAGAAAATGTTCACCCCATTCCCTTACGCTATCTATACGGGTGTCGCGGCTGCGGAGCAAGCGCAGTTCAGCGAGGTAACTGTCGAAGAAACGGCTCGCGGCAAGCTTTATCCTTATATTCAAAGAGTGGATAACGGCAGCGGCATTTCTGTTTCCTGGAACAAACCGAAGCATGCGGTAACCTTCAATTTGTACCGTACCTATGACAAGGACGCCGGCTTAACAAACCCGGTATTTAAGGAAGGCACTGCGGAACTGGCGGAAGGTTCGCCTTGGACAGCTCTCGTTTCGAATGCGACGGCATTGTCATTTGTTGACCCGGAGCCGAATTTCGAAGATTCGCCCGGATACAAGGTCGTTGCGAAGTATGCGGACGGAACGTTGGGAGAATTCTCCGATACGGTCTATCCTCCTGCTGAAACATCGCAGCCTTCCGTAGCCGGCATTACGGTATCCAACTATCTTGAAGGACTTGCAGATACGGTTAAAGTGACCGGTCTGGCGGCAGGTGATGTTGTAAAGGTATACAGAACGGCTACGGACCTTGCTGTGCTTGGCAAAACCGTTGCCGAAAGCACCTACGCAACCGTCAGCATCCCCCAAATCGGTGCGAATTCCGGTGTCCTGTATGTATCTGCAACCACTCCGGGCAAAATGGAAAGTGCCAGAACGGCCAAGTCATATCCAGGGGAAGACGGACTAATTAATTTGAAGGCGGAAAAGGATGCAACGCTGCGGTTTAACACCACTGCACCTGGCGGCGATACATCGTTAGTTATTCTTTCCAATGGTCCGGACGAAGGGGCTAAACGATTTGGCATCGTTACATTTAACAACGTACCGGATTTCGAGGATGAGAATATTGAATCCGTATCGCTAAGAATGTATCGGAATAATGGAAGAACGGCGACCCTGCGTGCGCAGCATATGGAGTGGGATAACTGGAAAGAGCCGGGCGCAGGCGGTACGCTTGGAGCCGAATTAAAAAGCGAGTACTTTAATGGAAGCTGGGAAGCGGCCACAGCCTTCTTGGCAGGACCGTCCGCTTCAGCCGTAGTTAAACCGGAAAATGCGTACACGATGCATGCTATTAATGCGAGCTGGACTCTTGACGTGACCGAAATAGTGAAAGCCAACGAAGGGAACAGAGCAACATTCCTATTATCCGTTCCTAGCGGCGAAGTGAACCCGGTTACGAAAGAATATATTTCCGGTAACAGCATCACTGGTCAATATGGACCTGAATTAATTGTGAAATATAAATCGGATAACATCACTGTACCGCCTTCTGAAACCAGTATCAAAGTAACCAATCATTCGGAAGGAGCTGCGGACACGGTTGAAGTTTCTGGATATGAGGCAGGAACGGTTGTAAAGGTTTACCGAACGGCCTCGGATACCGATGCGCTTGGCTCAACCGTAATCGAAAGCACGTACGGAACCGTAAGCATTCCGCAAATTGGCGTAGGTCCGGGCACTTTGTATGTTTCTGCAACTGCCCGGTTCAAGCTGGAAAGTGAAAAAACGGCAAAGACTTACGTCGGCGAATCTGCAAGCTACACAAGAGGCAGCTACTACATGTACCAGAAAGAAGTGGAGCGTATCGAATCGGAGTTGAACAAACCGGAAGCCGATAAAGAGAAGCTTGCGGTTGAACTTGAACAGGCCAAAGGTTTGCTGGTTCTGGTTCCTCTATCACTCTATTCGTTTGATGGCCATGCGGACAATACATTCGGGTCAACCCACGCAACCGTGAACGGGACGCCCGCTTATGTGGAAGGAAAGTTTGGTCAGGCGATTGATCTGAACGGAACCAGCTCCGTTACGCTGCCTTCGGCACATGCTCTGTCCACATCCGATGCCGTCACAGTGGCAACCTGGGTGAACTGGAAGGGTGGAAATGCATGGCAGCGCATCTTCGACTTTGGCAACAATACGAATCAATACATGTTCCTTACGCCGAGTTCCGGCGGCAGCAATACGCTGCGTTTCGCGATTAAGAACGGCGGCGCCGAACAATTGGTGCAAACCGCAAAGCTTCCCGTAGGTGAATGGGTGCATGTGGCGGTGACGCTGGGCGGCGGTACGGCGAAGTTATATGTAGGCGGAGAGTTGAAGGCTGCTAATAGCAATGTCACAATCAAGCCAAGCGATTTCAAACCGGGCGTTAATTACATCGGCAAGAGCCAATGGCCTGATCCGCTGTTTAATGGCATGATCGACGAATTCCGCACTTATAATCACGTCTTGAGTGCGGAAGAAATTCAAGCAGCGATGAACAATACGGCGAAGCAATGGATTGACAGCAGCCTGGTCAATGTCTTGCTGGAAGAAGCTGCTGCGCTCAATGCAGCGCTGTATACCGAATCGAGCTGGCAAGCGTTTGAGGCAGCGGTCGCGGAAGCGAATGCACTGCCTGCGGATGCAGCTCAAGAGACTATCGACAATGCGGCTGCACAGCTTCGGAATGCGCTTGAGTCGCTGGAGCAGAAGAACGTTTAAAAGCAAAAGCCCCGGGTAACGGGGCTTAGTCATCAATCTCAGCGAGTGTATGTTTAATCATACGCTCGCTGTTTTTTTTATAGAGGGGATAAAACATGGTTTATTCTAGCCCCGTTCACAAAAGGAACTGCTGATTGCCCGACAGCAATATCCAACTATTGACATACACAGATAAAACATTCATTATATATCTATAAGACATATCTAGAAGATATAAATGGAGGACCTATGCAGGATAAAATCATTTTAGGATTGCTTTTGGATGGAGATAAGTCTTCGTACGATCTCCAAAAAACGATGGAAAAAAGTACAGGGTATTTTTATAATGCGAGCCAAGGCAGTATTCAACCCGCTTTGAAGAAGCTGATGAATAATAGGCAAGTTACATGTTCCGAAGAATACCAAGGAGAGAGAGTAAAGAAGGTCTATCAAATGACGGAAGAAGGAAAGAAAGAGTTTTTTAACTGGGCTTCTCAATCGATCGCTTTAGAAAAACCAAGAGATCCAGCTCTTGTGAAAATGTATTTCTTTAATTATGTGGAGCCGGATCGGAAGATTGAATTGATCGAGCAGTATTTGCATGAAATTAAAGCCGTGATAGCAGCAATGACGATGATGAAACAAATGTCACTGGAACAGATTGCGAAGATTCAAGAATCTTTGGATACCGGTAAAATTGAAAGCCGAATGGCTACATTACAATTTGGATTGGATTATTATACTTTTTTGAATGAGTGGTATGAGAAATACTTAAAGCAGTTAAAAAATGATACAGGGAAGGATCCTGCTCATGATTAAAAGAACAAGCGATAAAAAAACGCTAAGGAATATTATCATTTTTTCTCTGATTGTATTAAGCTGCGGTTGGATAGGCCGGCTTGTGGATTTAAAAGCCGGCATGGATGGCAACGGAAGTCTTGGCATGCTGATCTGGATTGTTTCACCGCTTCTCACGATGATCATACTCCGTTCATTTATGGGTGACGGTTGGAAAGATTTTGGTATTAAGCCAAACATAAAGGGGAATATCTTCCCTTATTTTGTGAGCATGCTTTTCTTCCCCATCTTAGCAGCGATGATTATTTTGATTGGACATTATTTGAAATGGTTGGATGCATCGAATTTGTCACCGTCTTTTCTAGCTGCATTTGGGATGGCCCTTATACCTGGTTTTATAAAAAATATTTTCGAAGAATTTGCTTGGAGAGGTTACCTGGCTCCGAAACTGAATTCGATCGGATACAACAGGCTTTTCTTTCATATTTGCGTCGGGCTGATTTGGGGAGCATGGCATATTCCCTATACATTTGTCATTATGAACACGACCGAAAGCATGATAACCTTTATTCCGCGTATGTTACTTGGCGTTGTTGTTTTATCTATCGTGTTCGGAGAAATATGGATCATGACACGAAGCGTATGGCCCGCTTTGATCATGCACACGGTGGGGAATTCCTTTCTGGATACGCTATTTTTAAAAAATTACCTGATTGTACCTGAAGCAAGTGAATATTTGGTCATGCCTACTTCAGGAGTAATCCCCATAGTGATTACTATACTAGCGGGAATATGGCTTTATAGGATGAATACAAAGCTTATAAAAAGTAAAGCTCAGGCGTAAACAATGCCTGAGCTTTTTTTTTATGGGATTTGCTGTTTGGATAGAAATAATTATAGTAAGCTATAAGTACTAGATTTTCTGAAAGAGTAGGCATTTGGCAGGATTAAATGGGGGAATCGACTACATGCCGCTAACAGACGGTATCAAATTAAAGGAATTGCTGAATGGGACTTCGATGGAGGTTCCATCCTTTTTACATATAGCTATAGCGTTGACGAAATCGGTTCGAACGGCTCATAAGCGGTGCGTAATCATTGGCGATTTGAATCCAGCTTGTGTTCGAATCCAGTTGGAAATGAATCTGGCGGTTCTCGCAGACAATCGGAAGCCGGATTACGCTTATCTATCTCCCGAACAAACGGGCCGGATCAATCGTGCGCCTGATGAGCGAAGCGATTTATATGCGCTGGGCATGATGTTTTACGAAATGCTTGCAGGGTGCTTGCCATTTCAAGCCACTCATTATTTTTCTGGGTACGATCAAAATACGAATACGAACATATGGGGCTATTCAACACCTTTGGGAACTCAAACGTATGTAGGGCATTATGCGGGTTATTATAGCTATAACTGGCAAAGTTACTGGGGAAGCAGCTCTTATTCCTATGACTATGGCCAGCAGCTTTTAAAAGCGGAAAGTTCTGTCGCCGTGAACATTGATTTGTTATCTGCTAACGGTACCCATTATGGCGGTAATTACTCGATTTCTCTAACCCCTTATTCAGATTCATGGGATTATTGGTCAGGTTGGTGGGATTGGTACAATACTCATTATTGGGGACATAACACCTACTATAGCGGTTGGAGCAGCGGAGAGACTGCGTGGTAAAGTAAATGTTCGTAACAAGAAATCGCAAGCAAACAACCGGAGTCGTGAGACATCCGGTTGTTTGCTTTTTTGATCTTTTCACCGATTTACAACTTTAGTTAGGCTCTTTTTTCTTATGTAAAAACTATACTTACCGGGAGGATGACGGGGCTGTATGGATCAAATATTGGAACACGAAAAGACACCGTTTCCGTGGTTTCTAGGCTCTATTATTGAACTTTTTTATTCTTAAGGTTTTTAAGGTTGTATCCTCTACATATAATTAAAGTGATCGATAGTGAGTGGGCAGCCATTTTGTTTATTATCTACTGTTCACTTTTTTCTGTTTAGTGATTAGAAGCCGGTACCTTACCCAAGGTATTGGTTTTTTTAGTTACTTGAAAAGCAGGTGGTACCATGCAAGCAATGGACGAGAAGTTTGTGCTCGTTAACGGAGGAACGATGACGGTTGATCAAGTGATCCGGGTAGCCCGCTATATGGAGAAGGTGAAAATAGGCAGAAATTGCTTCAAAAAGATGAGGCTTAGCCGGGAGTATGTCGAAAAGCTGCTTCGCGAGAAGCGGATAGTGTACGGGCTTACGACCGGCTTTGGGAAATTCAGCGATACGTATATCTCAGCGGAGGATACCAAGCGCATGCAGCTCAATCTCATTCGAAGTCATGCTTGCGGGATTGGACCGCCGCTGACGGTGGAAGCCGTAAGAGCGACCATGCTTCTGCGCGTCAATGCCTTATCGCTGGGTTACTCCGGTATCAGGCCGGGAGTTGTTCAGCTTCTGGCCGAGATGCTGAATGCAGGGGTAACGCCGGTCATTCCGGAACAGGGCTCGCTTGGCGCAAGCGGGGATTTGGCGCCCTTGTCTCATCTGGCTCTCGTGCTGGTTGGCGAGGGAGAGGCTTACTATCTTGGTGAACGTTTGCCTGGCAGTGAGGCTATGGCCAAAGCCGGCATACAGCCGATCATGCTTGAGGCCAAAGAAGGTCTTGCCTTGATTAACGGCACGCAGGTGATGACGGGGATCGGCGCGCTTGCTTGCTTTGATGCCATCAATTTAGCCAGATGGGCGGATTGTACGGCCGCGTTAACGGCAGAGGCGCTTCGCGGCATTCGCGATGCTTTCGAACCACTCACCCATGCGATTCGCCCCCACACGGGGCAGGGACAATCAGCCAGTAATATCCGGCGGTTGACGCTTGAAAGCCGGCTCATGACAAGCCAAGGACAATTGCGCGTACAGGATGCCTATTCCATCCGCTGCGCGCCGCAGGTTCACGGAGCAAGCAGGGATGCTCTGCGATATATCGAGGAGAAGCTGGAAATCGAAATCAATTCCGCAACAGACAATCCGCTTATTTTCGCTGACGAGGATCGCGTCATTTCGGGTGGGAATTTCCATGGCCAGCCGATTGCACTCGCAATGGATCATCTCTCGATTAGCTCTTCCGAACTCGCCAATATATCGGAACGCCGTATTGAAAGACTAGTGAATCCGCATTTGAATGAGCAGCTTCCTCCATTTCTTGCGAAGGACGGGGGCGTCCAGTCCGGCTTTATGATTGCCCAATACACGGCAGCTGCGGTCGTTTCCGAAAATAAGTCGCTTGCGCATCCGGCCAGTGTAGACTCTATTCCTTCGTCCGGTAATCAGGAAGATCATGTCAGCATGGGCACGATCGCGGCCCGTAAGGCGAGTCAAATTGTACGCAATGCCTATTCGGTGCTCGCCATCGAGCTTCTATGCGCCGCGCAAGCCGTCGATTTCCGGGGACCGGAGCTTCTCGGGAAGGGGACAAAATGGATCTACGACCGGTGCCGCGAACATGTAGGCTTCGTGGACGAAGACCGCGTATTGTCGAACGATATTCACGTCATCGCCGAATGGATGAGAAATACGAATGTGCAGGAACAAATCGCTTCAGTCATCCCGATCGAATAATAGGAGTGGAGGTTGAACGATGTGGAGGAAAGAGTCATTCGTGCGCCGCGGGGCGCTAAGCTAAATACGAAGGGATGGATTCAGGAAGCGGCGCTTCGAATGCTGATGAACAATCTGGACCCGGATGTGGCAGAATATCCCGATAAACTGGTTGTGTACGGGGGGATCGGCAAAGCTGCGCGAAATTGGGAAAGCTTCGATGCCATCGTTGCAACACTCAAAAATTTGGAGGATAACGAAACGCTGCTGGTGCAGTCGGGGAAGCCTGTCGCGGTGTTCCGGACTCACCGGGATGCGCCGCGCGTGCTGCTTGCAAACTCGAACCTGGTGCCGGCATGGGCGAACTGGGATACGTTCCACGAGCTGGATAAGAAGGGGCTTATGATGTACGGCCAGATGACAGCCGGCAGCTGGATTTATATCGGCAGCCAAGGTATCGTTCAGGGCACCTATGAAACATTCGCGGAATGCGCGAAGCAGCATTTTGGCGCCAGCCTGAAAGGAACGATTACGGTAACGGCCGGCATGGGCGGGATGGGAGGCGCCCAGCCGTTAGCGGTAACGATGAATGATGGCGTTCTTATCGGGATCGACGTCGACAGGACAAGAATCGAGAAACGCATTCATTCCCGTTATTGCGATTGTATGCTGGAAAGCTTGGATGATGCGATCTCGCTCGCGAACGAGGCGAAGCAGGAAAGGCGGGCGTTATCCATCGGTCTGGTCGGCAATGCGGCTGAGATATTGCCGGAAATGATCCGCCTTGGCTTCATTCCGGATATTATTACGGACCAAACCTCGGCTCACGATCCTCTGAACGGCTATTTGCCGGCAGGCCTTACGATGGAAGAAGGCAGGAAGCAGCGCATGGAAGATCCTGAAGCCTACGTCAGGAAGGCGAAAGCGAGCATGGCCGCGCATGTGAACGCTATGCTCGAGATGAAGCGGCTCGGCGCAGTCGCATTCGACTATGGCAATAACATTCGCCAGGTTGCTTACGATGAAGGCGTATCAGACGCCTTTGCTATTCCCGGCTTCGTTCCTGCCTATATCCGTCCGCAATTTTGCGAAGGAAGAGGACCGTTTCGGTGGGCGGCGTTATCCGGAGATCCCGGAGATATTTATAAAACAGACGAGGTCATCTTAAAGACGTTTGCCCATAATGAACATTTATGCAAATGGATTCGAATGGCGCAGGGGAAAATTGCCTTTCAAGGCCTGCCTTCCCGGATTTGCTGGCTAGGCTATGGCGAGCGGGCGCTGTTCGGCCGCATCATTAACGACATGGTCGCTTCCGGGCGATTGTCGGCTCCGATCGTAATCGGACGCGACCATCTTGATGCCGGCTCCGTCGCGTCGCCGAATCGCGAGACGGAAGCGATGCGTGACGGAAGCGACGCGGTCGCCGATTGGCCGATTCTGAACGCCCTCATCAATACGGCGGCCGGGGCCAGCTGGGTATCGCTTCACCACGGCGGCGGCGTAGGCATGGGTTATTCCATCCATGCCGGCATGGTTGTCGTCGCGGACGGCACCAAAGAGGCGGAGGAGCGTTTGAATCGCGTCTTGACAACCGATCCGGGAATGGGCATCGTCCGCCATGCGGATGCAGGCTATGACCTGGCTATCAAAACCGCTAAGAAGAAGGGGATACGGCTGCCAATGCTCGGGGACGAGGGGTGACTGTATGCTATATATCAAGGCGCTGAGTAATCATGAGATTATCTTGGACAGCGAGCTTATCGTCCGCAGATCATGCGGCAGCCAGCTCTTTCCTATCAAGTGAAAAGTAAGTAAAGGTCGCCCTCTATTCCGGGACGACCTTTTTTTCATTAACTTTGGATTCAGCCAGGTCGATCATCAGGCAAAAGGCGGCTCCCATATCTTCTTCCTCCACCCGATCGTGTCCCCGGTTACCAGCAGCCGTTCATCCAACATTACATCCATGCCGAATGGGAGATTATGGCCATGTCGAAAACGGATGTCGCGCAGCTCGACCCTATATCCGTTCTGAACTTTCTGACAGGAGATATGAACGCGATGCGTGAACTGGAGAAACGTGCGCACCCCGTCGCTGCCCATGACCGCCTGAATCACATCGTTCTGTTCCCCTTTTTCGAAGATGGCTTCTTCCTTCAGAATCAATCCGTGAATGGAGCCAGTGATATAGGCCTGCCCGGTTTCATGGACGTATTTCCACTTGTGGGGAAGTCCGCGCGGAATCAGGAAGGAATAACCGGCCATTCCGTATTGCCTGCGGACGTGCTGCAGCATTAAGCGGCCGATCAGGATACGGCATCCGATAAAGAGAAAGGTTAAAGCATAGACGAACGGGAAAATAGCCGTTGCCCCGAAGACGCCGAACAGCCATAACAGCAGCCCCGCGGCATGAAGAACGAACAGAACCGGATCGAAGATCGGGATGGTGTTCGCGTGGAACCATTTCCGTGAAACCGGTCTGAAGCATTGCACGCCGTATGCATTAAAAAAATCGAGGATGACGTGAAGCACGACCCCGGCCATCGTCCATAGAAATATCGGGATCAGGTAGGCCCAGGCGTGAAATGCGAGGGCAATCAAGGGGGCGAGGACAACTGGCCACCCTGCAAGCATAAGTAGCGAATGACTGAAGCCCCGATGATGCTGCAAGTACGACTTGTAGCTGCGAATACGAATGACGGCATCGAAATCAGGGGCGGTCGACCCGATGATTGTAGCCGCGAATAATCCGTAAACGACGGTCGAATGACTGAAGAGAGCGGGATCGGCAAGAGAGCTCGCCAGTCCGCCCAAAGTGGCGCCAATAAGAAGATGGGTTCCGGTATCCATAATCTTGTACCTCCTACTGAAGCTCAGATTTGAACATACCCCGTTCCAATGTCTGTCATCTTCAAGCAGTCTCGCCTTCTTCACGTATGCTTGCCATCGTTTGTCTTGCGGCGGCCAGCTGATTATGCTCCGTTTCTGTGATCTGCAGGCAGCGTGTGTAAATCGACTCCATCGCTTGGTCCCATGTGCGCGAGAGCGCATAAGCTCTGGCTCTTACCCCGAACTCCTGCCATTTGTCCGGGTGGTCAATCCAATCGGTCAAGGCCGCGAGAAAGGACTCCGCATTTCTAGCCTGGACATGCATCCCGGTCTTCCCATGCTGAACAATCTCAGTCACGCCTCCGCTATCGGCGACAATAGCGGGAAGCCCGGACGCCGAAGCCTCCAGCACCACGTTACCAAATGTTTCGGTCGAAGACGGGAACACGAACAGATCCGAGGAGGCGTAAAATTCCGCCAACGCTTCTCCGCTTTGATAGCCGGCGAACGTCGCATTCTGCGGAGCTTCCTGCCTGGCCTGCTCCATCATTGGACCGTCACCGACGATCAGCCAGTGGACCTGCCCGCGGATCTCATCAGGCAGCCGCTGCATTAGTTGAAGCAGAATATCCATATCTTTCTCCGGCGCCAGACGGCCGACAAACAGGAACAGATACCGCTCCTTGATCCCGTAAATCTCGCGAATACGGTCCGATCGTTTCGCGGGCGTGAACAAATCGCAGTCCACTCCGCGGGTCCACAAAGCAAGATTGGGCAGCCCTTTTTCTTCCAGCCGGTTGATCGTCTCCAGCGAAGGTGCGAATATGGCGCGGCAGGAACGGTGGAACCATTTGATATACGGCCAATAGCACGCCCGGGCGAACGGAAAGCGGTAGGAGTCCAGATAACGGTCGAAATGGGTATGGTAAGAGGCTACCACAGGAATGCCAAGCTTTTGGGCGGCAGACAGACCGGCGAGTCCGACATTGAAGGGGGTCGCGATATGGACAAGATCAGGCTTGAACCGGGAAAGCTGATGCCGGATACGCAGCAAATTGGGAATGGCAAACCGATATTCCGGATAGAGCAGGAGGGGAATACTGGCGAGCCTATACACTTCATCTTCATAAGATGGATCCGGTTCTGTAGGCACAAACAGCTTGCATTCGACTCCGCGGTCGGACAAGTAATCGGTCCATCGCTTCAAAGTAAGAGCAACGCCATTGATCTGCGGGACAAATGTGTCTGAAAACACGGCAATGCGCATTGGATCACTCCTCTTCCGGGATGATATCCTCACAGTAGTGCATGATTATTATCTCTGATGCACATTTGAGTAAAGAAATCGTGAATTTATTGGCACGTTCCTATTTTCCCATACCAATCTAGCAAAGATGGTTTATACTAAAAGCAACTGGAAAAATGGAATTAGAGGTGACGAAGGATGGCTTATATGGTCCCGGAAGTTATCCGGACGAGCGCGGCTACTGGGGAACGGTTATTGTTTCGGACGCTAAAGGATCATCTGCCGAGCGATTATGTCGTATATTTTGAGCCGGAGATTCAGGGGAGCCGGCCGGACTTTGTTATTATAGGCCCCGATCTGGGACTGGTCGTTCTGGTCGTGAAGGATTATACGAGATCCGCCCTTTTCGAGGTTGACCGCGAGGAGTGGCTGCTGCATGGGTCCGGAGGACAAATGGAAACCGTTAAGAGTCCCTATCAACAAGCAAGGGAGGGCTTGCGGCATGTGGTGAGCCAGCTTAAGAAGGACGACAGCCTCATTTCACGGGAAGGCAAAATGCAAGGACAGCTAAAGCTCCCGCACGGGTTCGGAACGGTTTTTACGCGGATGAAGCAGAAGGATTTTATCGAATACAGCTTATACGACGTCATTTCGCAGCCATTCGTGCTTTGCCGCGACGAAATCGATCCGGAGGATGACGGATTTTCCGCTGATGGCCTGATTGAAAAAATTCATGGGATGTTTACGGAGTGGAGCCGCAAACGGTACATTTTATCGCATGAGGATATTAGGTCTATTCGTAATCACCTCATACCGGAGATGCGGATCAGCGCGGAATTCCGCCAGCCGGCGAAGCATCAGGAGCAGTTCGTGCTCTCGCTTCACAATATGAAAATGATGGACGTGCACCAGGAAAATATAGCGAAGCATATCGGCGATCGTCACCGGCTCATTCGCGGCGTGGCAGGGAGCGGGAAGACGCTTGTCCTCGCAAGCCGTGCCAAGCTTCTGGCCAACCATTATCCGGATTGGAAGATTCTCGTCCTCTGCAGCAGCATCGCGCTATCCCAAAGCCTGCAGCGAATGATTGACCGGATGATGGATGAGCCGGAGGATTTGCTGGACTGGATCAGGCTGGAGGAGCAAAAGGACGGCAAGCCCCGCCAGCAAAACGTCGAGGTCTATAACTTTCATGAGTGGCTGAAAAAAGCGCTGAACGCCCGGGATACAGACATCCCTGCGCTTATTGGCAAGCTCGAGAAGAAGGAAGCGATTCTTCCTGCGTATGAAGCGATCCTGATCGACGAGGGCCAGGATTTTCAACCGGAATGGCTAAAGCTGTTAAGCTATTTGCTAAATCCGGCTACGCAAAATCTGCTGCTGGTAGAGGATCGGGCGCAATCGTTCTTTAAGCGGAAATCGAGCTTGCTGCAGGACACGGGGCTTGATTTTCGGGGGCGGTCACGGGTTCTCTCCATAAATTACCGCAACACAGCCCAGATCGCCCAGTTTGCCTGGGATTTCTATCAGCGGCATTCGCTGCTTCAGAACCGGGTGCAGTACGGCTCGGCAAAAGGGGTCGAAATTATCCCTCCTCAGAGCACTCGGAGAAATGGGCAGGAGCCCGGGGTGCAGCGATGCGGCAGCTTTCAGGAAGAGCTGCGGGGCGCCCTTGAGCATATCCGGTACCTGCATAGCGAATATAAGGTTCCTTATTCCGAAATGGTCATCTTGTACCGCGTGAAAAATAACTATTATTCCTCCTACACGGATACGATCCGCAGGACGCTTAAGGGGCAGGGGCTTCCGTTTCACTGGATCGCGGACCATGCGGATTCGCATCAGGAATCGGGCAGTACCGGCGGCGATGCCATTAACGTATCGGACATTGACAGCGTAAAGGGACTCGATTTCCGGGCGGTCTTTATCGTAAATGTCGAGAACATGCCTTTCTCGCTTGTAGAGGTGGAGGAACGCGAGGTATCGCTG
The DNA here is from genome assembly GCF_001428245.1 of Paenibacillus sp. Soil522. Lineage (GTDB taxonomy): Bacteria > Bacillota > Bacilli > Paenibacillales > Paenibacillaceae > Pristimantibacillus. The sequence goes on along the minus strand of NZ_LMRV01000032.1, from coordinate 13,847 downwards.
TTTTATATCGCCATGACACGGGCACTTGAGTGGCTCTACATCTCCTACAGCGGGGATTCCAAGTTTACGCTTTATTTGGATGAGGTTCAGCAGCAGCGTCAGGAGCAAAAGCATTCCGAGAAGAAGATGGGATGAAGTAATAAAGCCGTCTATCACGATATTAGTGATGGACGGCTTTTATGATTTACGGCGCTAATTTTGCAAAAACCGCATGAACGGTCTCCCCGGATACTAAACATTAACATGATGCGCAATTCTGCGATGGGGTGAAACGGTATGGAGACATGTCCTTACGAATTCAAGCCGAATGATGACGAATGGATTCCAACTACACCGCTGGTACAAATGGAGCAGACCGAATATGACGTTCTTGTGGCCGGTACCGGGGCGGGCGGCGGTGCGGCGATTTGGAGATTATGCGAGAAGTTGGCCGGTACCAAGATGAAGATTGGCGTTGTGGAAGCCGGCGGACTTGTTCTGCCGACCCATGGGGCGAATCTTCCGTTAGCCGGCAATTATTTATCGAATCCCCGTGTAACGCTGCCGATCGGACAAAACATGCCCGATTATCCGAATGCGACACAAGTGTTGGCGCTTGGAGGACGCACTTTGTTTTGGGGATTTGTTTCTCCAAGGCTGCACCCCTCCGAGTTTCTGACGTGGCCGCTCACCTATCAGGAATTAATGCCTTACTATAATATCGCCGAAAAAGTGATGAATGTCAGCGGCGATTTTCTCGAGGATTCCACTGCGCAGGACGTTCTGCTTAATCGGCTCTGGGAGAACGGATTTCCGAATGTCTCCTATACGCCGCTGGCCGTTTACACGAAATCCTCCAAATACGGTAAAATCTTTTCCACGCCTTTTTTCAGCTCCATCAATTTTTTTGCGTATGCTTTAAACCGCAGACCGTTCGATTTGGCCATTCACGCCTCCGCTGTGGAAGTGCTGCATAAGAACAGCCGCGTTAGCGGACTTCGGGTGATGACGCCGGATCTAAGGTCGCATACGATACGGGCCAAAAATGTCATACTGGCAACAAGCGCACTAGAAAATCCGCGTATTTTGCTTAACTCCAGGATCCCTGGAGCGGCAATCGGCCGTTTTCTGGTGGATCAGACCTTTGTACAGGGGTTAGGCACAATCAGCATGAAACAATTTACGGAAATTCCCGGGACCGTAGGGATTTTAAATCCTTCTTCCGCTGAGCAGCCTTTTCAAATCCAATTTTTTAGAGCGCCATGGTTTGGCTATCAGCAATTCCAGAACGTTTCCTATCCCGAAAGCTTGGATTTGCATCTGCAGGGCTTCGGCAAAATGCATTCGCGTTACGATAACCGGGTATATCTAGACCCGACCAAAAAGGACAGGTATGGCGTTCCGCTCGCTCAAGTTCAATTTTCCTATCATCCTGACGATTACATGAATATGGAGCGGATGGTCGTTACGATGAAGCGGATGCTCTCAGCAATGGGAGTTGCTCTGAAAAAGCAGCCGGGCCAGCCGGAATTTTGTCTGTTAAAACCGGGTTCGAGCATACACGACGCAGGTACCTGCCGGATTGGCAATAATCCGTATACGTCGACCGCCAACCGCTATGGGCAGGTTCACAACGTAACCGGCCTTTATGTGGCCGGGAACAGCGTTCTGCCTTCGATGGGAGGCACCAATCCCACACTGACGACGGTTGCCTTGGCGATCCGGACAGCTGATTATGTTGCTCACTCTATTCATCAAAATTGAACGTACCGTCAAGGTCATTCTTCTTTCGATACTCCCTCGGCGTCTTACCTGTCAGCTTGCCGAAAATTTTGCTGAAATACCTGCCATCCTGGTAGCCGCCATTTCCGCGATTGTCGCGATCAAATACTTCTCGTTCGACAGCAAAATTTTAGCATTATCGATCCTGACCTTCTCCATATATTCGGAAATATTCATGCCGAATTCTTGTTTAAACCTGCGTGAGACATACTCGCGGCTAATGAAGAATCGGCTAGCGATGTCTTGCAGCGACGCTCGCAAACCAAGCTGATCCAACATTTTTCTCTGTTCTGGTGCCGGGATTTATCCGAATCGGTTATTGTGATTATACTGCGTTCGGATTTCAGGAGGGAAATTAAAGATGTATGAAAACATTAGCAGATCGGATTAATTGGCTCAGCATATCCGTAAACCGGTTCGATTCCATGCGGGGAGGCGGTCCATTTGATGGCATTCGCGATCACTTTCAATACATCTTTGTTGTAATAAGTTGGGTTCGTCTCATGTCCCGGCCGAAAATAAAAGATTTTCCCTAGTTCCCGGATAAATGCGCACCCGCTGCGGAACACTTCCCCGCCCTCGAACCAACTGACAAATACGAGTTCATCCGGTGCGGGGATGCCAAAGAACTCACCATAGATTTCTTCCTGCTCAATCTCAAAATGTTGACCGACTCCTTCAGCGATGGGGTGGGCAGGGTGCCCACAATATTTCCTTCCTGTTATCGGTCCTTACTTTTATAGCACAGTTGGTGCCCATCAGTTTCCTGAAAATTTTCGAAAAGTGCGCTGAATGCAGCACGATCAATCCCATTCCTTGTAGGACGTTTCTATGAACTCTTTCGACAATATCGTCACTTACCTTGTCGTGGTGCTTATGCCCCCACCAGATCAAGACATCGGTATTCTTCAATGTTTCTTGTGTCAAGCCGTGTTCCGGCTGATCCAACGTGGCCGTACGTATCTGGAATCCGTAGGGCTCAAGTCCTCTGTGAAGGGCAGTATGGATTCCATTCGGATACACTTTCGCGACCGACGGTTCCGTCCTCTCCTGCACGTACTCGTTCCATATCGTCACTCGCACCGTTTTCATCTCCCCGTATGTTCTGTTGCCGATTGTCGCTTTGAACATGTTCTCTTTCCTCCCGATTTAAATTCGGTGCCATTAATAGGAATGAAATGGTCTTGGCTGATAATGTGTGGGTTTATAGAAACCAGTTCGGCCGAATCTATGAAATATTTATTGGTAATCCGCCTCAATGTATCATCACTCTGCGCCAAATAAACCCACATTTTTTCACCATCCTCACAGTTCTGTAAAAGAACGCAGCCTCTGCACTTTAGTTTATTACTATGCATTGTAGCGCATGCACGATTCGAGAGGGCTCATTGCTTATCTCAGAGATAAACATTTGGAACGCAATTCCCGGACAAGTTATTGTCGCGAATCCACTTACCCAGCCGTCAAAATGGGGATTGATACGTTATAGGGCATTGTTGCATAACCGCCGATTTATAACGGATGAACTTCCGTGCTGTTTAAGTCGGCCTTTGATTGCGTATGAACTTCGATAAAGATCATAATAATTCCCTCGCACACGTAGGATGTATGAGACGAATTCCAGATTATATCCAACAAACTTCTTAGGGAAAGAAGTCAAAAGCAATAACCATGTATCCCGGGGATGGTTTATGGTTTAGACGGCGAGATGAACGATAAGGATGTGACATCGATGCGGATTTATGTGGCAGACATAAGCGATACACTCAGAAAAATCGCTCAAAAGTTTCACATCAACCTATCGGATCTGATAACTTTAAACTCCCGAATTCCAGATCCGGATCATCCTCTTGCCGGATTTCCCGTTTATCTTCCCCTCGCTCCTTCCTATTCGGAGCCCAGCATTATCCACGTTACTCCCGCCCCGGTTTCCGAGGGATCTTGGATACCGACAAGCTCCTTGGAGAAAATGAGTCAAACCGAGTATGATGTACTTATCGTAGGCACCGGGCCAGGCGGAGGTGCGGCACTCTGGCGATTGTGCGAACAATGGAGAAACAACGGGAAGAAAATCGGTGTCGTCGAAGCGGGAAATCTGCTCCTGCCAACTCATGCACGAAATATCGAAACCGTGAACTTTAAGCGTTGGTTCGACTTGGCGTATAACAGTCCGCGTTTCAAAATTCCGGTCGCCGGCACAAAGTTTGTGCAGCTCATCGCTGTCGGAGGCAGGTCATTGATCTGGACGGCGGTCAGTCCGCGCATGTATCTTGCGCCTCAGCAATGGCCTGTACCCCAATGGGAGATGGACATGTATTATCGTATCGCCGAGCAAGCCATGAATGTTTCAAATGTATATACCAAAGGATCCCCGATTAACCAACTTTTCCTCAATCGGCTTCGGAACGGCCAGTATCCCGCAGCGATGAACGAGCCGCTGGCCGTTGATTTGGAACCGACCAAGTACGGCGAGATTCACTCTAACGTCTTTTTCAGCTCGATCTCGTTTCTCGCCAAAGCGCTGTATCGAAAGCCGTACGATTTGGCGGTTCTGGCCCGCGCCGTACAAGTGGTAACCGAAAAAGGGCGTGTCGCAGGCGTTCATGTGATGACACCCGATAAACGATCCTATGTTCTGAAAGCGAAAACCGTCATCCTGAGTGCAAGCACTTTCGGAACTCCACGCATCCTTCTGAATTCAGGGATCCGAGGAAACGCAATCGGCCATTATCTGATCAATCACTCGGCGGTCAGAGGAACATTCAAATTCAATCGCAAAGATTATCCGTATGTATTAGGTCCGATAGGCATATTGATTCCCGAAACCGAGAAGCTTCCTTACCAAGTGTCACTGCAAGGACCGATCGGTTATCAGTTTTATCATGACAAACAAATCCCGTTCCAAGAAGAAATGGATGCGCTTATTGCGGGCTTCGGTACGGTTGAGCCGCGGTACGAAAACAAAGTCACACTCGATCCGTACAAACGCGACGAATACGGGATGCCCGAGCTGCAAATTCACCTTGATTACAGTGAAGCAGACAAAGCCATTCTTGGGCAGGCAGCGGAAGAGGTAAAACGGGTTGCGTCCGTGATTGGAACCCCGCTCGTCTCTTTAGCTCCCGATGAGCCGATCGACGGCGACCACGAAGCCGGGACCTGCCGGATGGGTGACGATCCAGCCACCTCAGCAACCGACCGGTACGGGCAAATTCATGGTGTACCCGGTCTCTATGTAGCGGATAACAGCATTTTTCCGGTTATGGGCGCAGCAAATCCAACGCTCACGATGGTGGCTCTTGCCATACGCACGGCGGATTATATCATCCGGAAGCTCAAATGAGACCCAATAAATGTATGATTGGTTCCAAATGGCGGTCTGCCCAACGCTTGTTTCCAAAAGATAAGGTATCTGAAGCTGTATGAGGTTCGATATACATGTGTATATCGGGCTTTTTTGCGTTTGCACAGACCTTTTTAATGATAGGTATATGTTATTTTTGTTTACGCTAAACAAAGGTAAAAAGTTTTTTTAGCTACAGCACACATTGTAACAAAGGGTTTCAGGCTGTAATATGTGAGTGTACCTTGGATTTATGTCATAAAAGCTAACATTTATTGGGGTAGTAAAGAAAATTAAATCATGATAAAAGGAAGGGATTTATATGAAAACAAAAACAACGGGTTATTTCATTATGTTGGCTATTCTGATATTGACGATGATACTGTCTGGCTGCGGTAAGGACAAGGAAGCGGAAAGTGTCGAAGCGGGTGTTCAGGAATCGGGGAGCATTGCGGAAATTAAAAAGAGAGGCAAGCTTGTTATCGCAACAGGAAATTATTTTCCATTTGAATACCGCGATAAGGATAATAAGCTTATTGGTTACGATATCGATCTCGGCAACAAAATCGGAGAGAAGCTGGGCGTCCCTGTAGAATGGGTCGATATGCAGTTTACGGCATTAATACCGACCTTGCAAAACAAACAGGCGGACTTGGTCATCGCCGGCATGTACATTACCGATGAAAGAAAAAAGGTCATTGATATGTCTGACTCCTATTTGGCGACCGGCGTATCCCTTGTTAAGCGGGCGGATGACAAGACAGTTAACAGTATGGACGATATTGAAGGCTTGAAGGTTGGCGTCAAAGCGGGTGGAACGAGTGAGAAAGTAGCGAATGATCTCGTCGCGAAAGGCATGAAATTGACCATTAAGGCATACAAGGACAATCCTGAATATTTATTGGACTTGTCGCTGGGCAGGCTGGATATCGGTTTCAACGATTATCTTAATCAGCTGGGCTATAACAAACAAAATCCGGACAATAAGCTTGCGCTGGTTGGAGAGCCTTTTGTCCATGCCGATCTGGGTATTGGGGTGCAAAAGGGAGATAGCGAGCTGCTCGCGGTTGCGAATGAAGTCATTAAAGAGTTTAAAGATAGCGGAGCTGCAGAAGAAACGTTTAATAAATGGCTGAAGTAATATTAACGGAATCTCGGGAGGATCAGTTATGAATCTGGATTATTCAACGGTAATGCCTTTCCTGCCGGCTTTTATCGACGGCGCTTGGATGACGGTAAAGCTTTCTATCTTATCCCTGGCGATCGGATTGCTGCTTGGTATTGCCGGAGGGCTGTGCAAGGTATCGGAATCAAAGTTGCTGCGAAATATTGCCTTTATGTATACTTGGATTTTTAGGGGTACTCCGTTGTTGGTGCAGCTGTTTATTTTATACTTTGGCCTTCCTCAACTGGGGATTCATTTAGAGCCGTTCGAAGCAGGTATACTCGGATTAGCCTTAAACACGGGAGCCTATTGCACAGAGCTTGTCCGCTCCGGCATACAGGCAATCGACAAGGGACAGATGGAAGCGGCGCGTTCCCTTGGAATGAGCAAGACGATCAGCATGATTCGTATTATTGGCCCTCAAGCAAGTAAAATCATGATTCCGCCACTCGTTAACCAATTCATTACGACGATTAAAAATTCATCGATGGTTTCTTTGATTACGATTGCGGAATTGTTCCGCACAGGCGAGACAATTATAACCACGACATTCCGCAGCTTTGAAGTTTATACGATCATCGGGGTTATCTATTTAGTTATTAACTCATTGCTGATGGCTGCGGCTCACCAATTGGAAAAGGGGCTGAGCGCGCATGATCGAATTTAAAAAGGTAGACAAATTTTACGGGAATAATCATATATTGAAAAGCATTAATCTGACGATTAAGAACAACGAGAAGGTTGTTATTATCGGACCGAGCGGTTCGGGTAAAAGTACGGTATTGCGTTGCATTAACCGATTGGAGAAGATTGAGTCTGGCGATATTGTTTTTAACGGGCAATCCATTCTGATGCAGAAGCAGAGTCAGCTGAGTACCGAGATCGGTATGGTATTTCAGAAGTTTCACTTGTTTCCCCATTTGACCGTCGTCCAGAATGTGATGGAAGCGCCGACGTGGGTGAAGAAAATGAACAAGGAGCAGGCGCGGGAGTTAGCGGCCGGCTTGCTGGAGAAGGTGGGTATGGGGGATAAGCTGAATTCCTATCCGAGTCAGCTGTCGGGCGGACAGCAGCAGCGTGTCGCGATTGCGCGCTCTCTGGCGATGCAGCCGAAGCTTATGCTGTTTGATGAACCGACGTCGGCACTTGACCCAGAGCTTATTGGTGAAGTTCTCCAGGTTATTAAGCAGCTGGCTGTAGAAGGGATGACGATGGCGCTGGTTACGCATGAAATGGGATTTGCGCGGGAAGTTGCGGATCGGATTATTTTCATGGATAAAGGACAAATCATCGAGACCGGCTCGCCTGAGGAAGTATTGTCCAATCCTAAGGAAGAGCGTACGCGATCATTTTTCAGCCGGATCATACATTGATGTTGGAGCAGAGTAATCTCGAAATATAGTTTTCTAACCCGCTCGCCGGCAAAAGGCAGCGGGTTAGCAGCATGTAGACAGCTAGAACTAGAAGCAAAGTATGAAGGATAATACTGGAAGCTGTCGAATCTGATAGTAGCAGCAAGAGGAGCCTAACGTTGCTTGAATTGAAAAGTATTGGAGATTAAACAATGAAACGACAACGCAAGGTACTCATTATTGAGGATGAGAGAGACATTTCCCGAATCATAAAGGATTACATAACGATAAACGGCTATGAGGCTTTAATTGCAGAAAATGGCAATGACGGCTTGCACGCAGTAGATAGCTGGAACCCGGATTTTATTATTTTGGATATTATGCTCCCGGATGCGGATGGCATTGAGCTTTGCCGCCAAATTCGCCAAAAAAGCAATACGCCCGTTCTTATTCTGAGCGCAAGAGGCAGCGATACGGATAAGGTTATTGGACTTGGATTTGGTGCGGATGATTATATGACCAAGCCATTCTCTTTAAGTGAGCTGGTTGCTAGAATAAATGCACATTTACGCAGATTTGAGAGTATAGGCAGCATGCCAAAGAACGAAGACAGCCTGCAATTCGGTAATATCGCAATTGATAAGAGAGCCTATACCGTAACGGTAGATGGCAAGGAGATATCATTATCCGCCAAAGAGTTTGAGCTGTTATTTTATTTGTCTAAGCATAAAAATCAAGTATTTTCAAAAAGTCAGCTGCTCGATGCCATCTGGGGATTCGCGTCTTATGGAGATGAAAGCACGATTACCGTCTACATTCGCAGAATACGAGAAAAAATAGAGGCTGATCCGTCAAATCCAACCTATATTAAAACCGTCTGGGGAATTGGATATAAGTTCAGTTTGGATGAAGCATAAGATGGGAGAAGTATATGTATTTGAACAGCTGGTTTAAAAAATGGTTTATAGCCTTTTTTATTTGTCTGGCTATCATTTTAGTCTGCGGGGCAACCTTGCTGCTGGACAGCTCCAAGAGCAAGGAACAGGCTGATCCTAAATATGTGATCAATGAAGTACGCTTAAAGGTGAGCGGCATTATGTTTTATCTTGAACGCTATCATGACGACATTGAACATGATGAAGCTAGACGAGAGACGCTTCTAACGATGAGTAAAGCAAGCGATGTAAACCTCTTATTTTCACAATTGGACGGAAGCGTCATTTTCAACTCCTCGCCAGAAGACAAGCCCATTCAGAAAATCGATCTAAAAACCGCGCTGCACTACGATTTATATACCTCCAAGGTAGAAAAGGATACGCTAAAGATTGCTTTTCCGACAGTAGATGAAGAATCGCAGCTTCAAATCGGAAATGCTATTTTTACAATGCCTGCAAGCGTCGTGGATAATGGGCAGGCCAACGAAATACCGCTTTTCCGAGTCATTGTGATGATTTCACTTATCGTTATTTTAATCATGCTGCTGTTTTTTCTTCAAAATAAGATCAATGGACAGCTGCTCCAGCCTATTCATAAATTAAAGGGTTATTCAGAAGCTATTTTAAAAGGGGATTATGAGCAGAAGGCGGAGTATGGAACAATAGACGAAATAGGCGATCTGTATGCGGTATTTGACCAGATGAGGATGGAAATGATGTTTCTGAGCGAGCAGCGGGCTGAACAAGAAAAAGCGCAAAAAGAGCTTGTCACCAATATTTCTCATGATATCAAAACGCCGCTTACTGCTATAAAAGCATACATTGATGCTATTCTTGACGGTGTTTGTCCCGATATGGCCTCGGTTATGGACTATGTTGAAGTTATGCAAACGAACGCGGACAAAATGGCGATGCTGGTGGAAGATCTTCTCCTGCATGCATTAAGAGAACTGGGGCAAATTTCCGTTCATCTCACTGAGCAGTACAGCCAAAGCATGCTTCAATCGATTATTAAACCGTTAAGTCATTATGTGCGTTCAAGGGGAGTTGCTTTCATTGAGCCGCCGGATATTCCAAATGTGCTGATTCAAGCTGACGCGAACCGTTTGGAGCAGGTCATCTCCAATCTTATCGCTAATGCTTTAAAGCACACAGCCACCGGCGATACGATCAGCTTGAGTGTCGAGATTGAGCAAGGCGGGTTGAAGATAACGATAGCAGACACGGGGAATGGCATTCTTCCGCAGGATATGCCTTTTATTTTTGAACGTTATTTTAAAGGGCAAATGCATACTAGTCCTGCCAAAGCTCATAGTGAGGGGACGGGATTAGGGCTTTCCATATGCAAGCATATTATTGAAGCGCATAAGGGCATGATTTCTTTTAAAAGCATAAAGGATCAAGGAACGGTATTTTATTTTTCGATTCCATTATGCTGAGCACAGGCTGTAATACTTTATTAATAGGTTGATAAGCATTTATAAATATGGGCCCTTTACAATGATTAGATTACAGTAGTACAGGAGGGCTTAACGGTGTCCAAAAAAGCAATTATTCATGCTAAAAATTTATGCAAAACCTATTCGACCGGAAGCGAACAATTTCATGCGCTTCGTAACCTTGATTTAGACATCTATGAAGGGGATTTCACCGTCATTATGGGTAATTCGGGCTCGGGAAAATCGACGCTGCTTTACCTGTTAAGCGGGCTTGATAGCGTAACGGCAGGTGAGGTTTATTTTGGGGAGCAGCGTATTGACAAATATAACGAAAAGGAGCTTGCGGAATTCAGGGCCAGAAAAATAGGCTATATTTATCAAAGCAGCAATCTGGTGCCTGACCTGACGATATTCGAAAATATTGTGCTGCCCGGTTATGTAGCCGGGTATCGCAAAAGTGAATTGAAGAGCAAGGCGCTTATGCTTATGAAGGCTTTGGATATTGAAGCTCAGAGCAATCGCATGCCGGCGCAAACCTCAGGTGGTCAGCAGCAAAGAGCGGCCATTTCCAGAGCGCTTATTAACTCGCCCGATGTTATTTTTGCGGATGAGCCTACTGGGAGCCTGAACTATGATCAGGGCGTTGCTGTTTTGGATATTTTAACGAATATGAACCGTCAAGGGCAGTCCGTCGTCATGGTAACCCATGATATTAACGCGGCATGCAGGGCAGACCGTCTAATTATGATTAGGGACGGCAAAATAGGCGGCATTCTAGAGTTTGATAAATTTGACCATACGAATATTCCAACACGGGAACATATTATATTTTCTTATGTTTCGGGGAAGGAGTAAGCGCTATGTATGCCGTATGGTCTCTTTGTTTATCTCATTTGAGAAAAAAGAAGCTGCAAAACGGGTTAATAGGTTTACTTATCCTTTTATCCACCTTGCTGTTAGCAACATCGGTTAATGTCATCACAAATACTGAAAATGTGTTTATGGACATTCATACTAAAACAAATGGCGCGCATCAAATATTGACATTAACGGATCGACTGCATGACCCGCAAATGGTTAAGAGCTGGTGGGATAAGCAGGACGGGGTTACAGCCTCGGAGCTGCTGCCGTATAGAAACTTATCTGGTGTGACCTATCATGGAAAAGAGATTGCAAATTTATTTTTATATATGATGAATACGCCGGCGCTGCCTTTTAAGGTAGAGAAGTTTGTTTTTGCCCAAGGCGGCGAAGGGTTGAGTCCCGAGCCAGGCAGCGTATGGATACCTACATCCATGGCTTATGCGAATGGAATTGCAATCGGAGACAGCCTTGGATTTAAAACGGGTGAGCACACGTTTGATTTGAACGTATCAGCCATTGTAATCGATATTCCTTATGGGGGTCCCTTTGCAACCAGCGCACGCATTTGGATGAACAGCCGGGATTATAGTGCTCAGCTGCATGCCATGCAGGGAGACGACATGTATATGCTCGGGCTTCGTTTCGATAACTATAGTCAGAATGCCAGCGCATGGAGAAGCTTCGAGGACGAGCTTGGCACTCCTTACCTTGAATCCAAAACCGAGTTTGAAGAAATCTCGTCCTTTTATCACATTATCAATAAATTGATTGGCTTTATTATGATTTTTATTGGTATCGTTATGATGCTTGTTGCGTTGTATACGATTGGATTTACGATTTCTGATGCGATTTTATCGAACTATAAAACGATTGGGATTTTAAAATCTATAGGTCTGTCTTCGAATAGAACGATAGGTATTTTTGTTTTGCAATATACTTTTCTTTCTATTATCTCTATCATTCCCGGATTGGTGCTCAGTCATTTTTTATCGGGAGCCATCGTTGAAAGCTCACTCTCGTACTTGAAAACAGGAGATTCATGGATGCTTATGCAAGGAAATGATAGAGCTATTTTAGCCGGAATAGTTGTATTGATCCTGGTCCTTTTGTTTGTGCTTTTATATGCAGGCAAAGCCCGTTCCGTACAGCCGATGCAAGCGATCCGGTATGGCATGTCAGAAATGGAAAACAATAATAGGATAAGACGGCTAGGCTTTATGGGAAACACCCTAAGGGGCTTTGAACGATTCCCGGTCCCTTTTGTCATTGGGTTAAGGCCTATTTTGAAAGATGCGAAAGGCTCCTTCCTTATGATGGTGCTGACAATGATTACTTCAGCCATGCTTGTATTAGGATTTATTTTGTTAAACAGTATTTTCTCCATACAGCAGACTGCCCCATTATGGGGATACGATTCCTCCCATATCGCCGTGACCATTTTCAATAAATCGACTTTTTCTAAGGTAGATTTAGAGAAGGATGTATTAGCAGATCCAAGAATTAAAAACATCGGATGGATGGGTTCGCTGAGTGGAGTTTTCCCCGCGGATCGGATACGGAACGATGAGCATGCAGAGGCCGAGTCCTTGAACATCTATTTAGGTGTTGTTGACGGAAGCTATGATGATTTGGGAATGGCTGTCCTGAGAGGGTATAATCCGCGGAACAAAAATGAAATCGCGCTTGGCGTCAACGTATCAAAAAAGCTGGGCAAAGATGTTGGCGACATTGTAGACGTTTATATTGAAGGCAATAAGCATACGCTAACCGTTACGGGAGTCTATCAAGCAATAGCCAATATGTCCTATTCAGCAAGAATTATGGTTGATGTTGTTAAATTGTACAATCCTGATTACGACGCGATGGAGCTTTGTTTCATTAACCTGACCGACAGTACGAAAGCAGATCAGCTCGTGCGTGAATTAAATGCGGATTATAAAGACTCCATATCAGCAGTTACCCAGCAGACATTATTAGATTCTGTCTATAAAGATGCAGCAGCCATTTTGGTTTTGCCGATGAGTATGATGGGTCTGCTGTTTGTTGCGGTTACTTTCCTTATCATCTATAGCATATGCCGGATGGGTATTAGAAAGGAAAGCAAAACCTACGGCATCTATAAATCTATTGGTATGACTTCTTATCAAATAAGAATCGCTGTGACGATGGGGATCGCGGCTCTTTCGGTAATCGGGGCGGCCGTTGGCATATTTGCCGGTGTTTATGTGCTTCCTAGCATTCTGGGAAATATTTTATCCGATTATGGAATTGTCCAAATGCCTCTAATTAGAAACGTTGCTGGTATAGCGGCCGTTGCATGGCTAAGTGTTTGTTCAGCTATTCTCGGGTCCTGGTTATCATCAAGAGCTATCAATAAAACAACACCTCGAATATTGGTTACGGAGTAATCATTTCGTTTAACCCCGCGTCTATGCGGGGTTAAGCTGTATGGGGGCTATGATCTTCCGAGTGATTTCGAGCCTATTTCAAGCTGTTTTTCAATTTATACAGGCAAATAATAAATTATTTTAAAAAAAGACTTGCAATACTAGGCTGATGCATGGTATATTCTAATTCCGGCCGAGAGAAACACGCGGACGACAAGCAAAACAAGCAACACAAACGAAAGAAAAGATTGCTCTTTGAAAACTGAACAACGAGTAATAACTGCCTCGCAAATCCTTCGGGATAAGCGAAAAT
>NZ_LMRV01000032.1:0-262 GCF_001428245.1 Paenibacillus sp. Soil522 | reverse complement strand
CTGGCGGCGTGCCTAATACATGCAAGTCGAGCGGATCTTGTCCTTCGGGACAAGATTAGCGGCGGACGGGTGAGTAACACGTGGGTAACCTGCCTGTAAGACTGGGATAACATTCGGAAACGAATGCTAATACCGGATACGCGGTTTGGTCGCATGACCGRACCGGGAAAGATGGAGCAATCTATCACTTACAGATGGACCCGCGGCGCATTAGCTAGTTGGTGAGGTAACGGCTCACCAAGGCGACGATGCGTAGCCGACC
>NZ_LMRV01000031.1 GCF_001428245.1 Paenibacillus sp. Soil522 | reverse complement strand
TCTCTGGTGCGCTATACTGTTCTTTTGACATGAAAAAGCTCCCCTCACAGCAGCAGGTTTTATTATTTAACCTGTCTACTGTATGGGGAGCATATCATAGCACGGGCAGCCCCTCTAGAACAATCAGAACCAACAATTATGGCGACGACACTCATCCTGTACTCTTTTGATGCAAATATCGAACGTAATCACTACATCGTTGAATCTACCGAATTGGCAGCAGATTCTCACACAATCTTTATCTCGCGTACAGAAGAAGTTAACGACACGGCAGTCACAGTCCAGCAGGCTTTGCACGGCTTTCGCGTCACGGCAGCGAATCGCTCTGACAAGCTTAGCTGCAGTTTGTCTGTCTTCCAATTGCCTGAAAATATCGCTTAATTCTTTTCCTGCTTCTTGCATCGATTCAACTGACGGGTCCTCCTTGCGGCCACAGCTTTTATGATCGTTTTTGTTGCAATTACAGCTGGAAGAGATGCGGGCACGGCTAGTTGTTTTAGCGGCAGATTTCATGTTGCTGGCTTTCAGTTTTAAATTGGCGGACATTTCTATCCCCCCTCCCTATAAAACATACTCTATTCTATGCAAATTTAAGAGAGAGGTATGGACATGTGTCACCCGTCAAACGTTGAAATCATATCCATTCGACAGAAGGTTGTCCTTTTTGACATTGACGGTCTATGACTGCGAAAGCTGTCATACATATAGACAAATTGTATTGTCGATGAAAAGAGGTGAGCAAGCTCGTGATTGAACGAATTAACCAACTTCAGGTAGAGCTCCCGCCTTCTCCTTACGCGGATGCGAATGCCGCGGCAGCAGTACAGGAGCTGCTTGGAGGTCTTCCTGTTCATATTCTCTCGTATCTCTTATGCTATACTAGGTGCAAGACGAGAGAATGAAGGTGATTCCGATACAATTTTTAGCTATGGTTACGATGCTTATCGACCATATCGGTCTCGTTTGGTTTCCTGACCACATCGTATGGAGAATAATTGGACGGCTGGCACTGCCGTTCTATGCCTACGCGATTGTACTGGGCTATTTTCGCACGAGTGACATTCAAAGGTACCTGAAGAGAATGGCATGGATCGCGATTCTCTCGCAGCTGCCTTATCAATTCGCCTTTCATCGGCTTGAAGTCAATACAGTGGGCTCTTTATTCGTCTGCCTGCTGCTTCTTCGCCTTCTCGATAAATGGAACGGTAAGCCGTTCTTACAATACCTGTTAGCTGCCTCTTTTGCTGGATTGCTGGAATTTATACCGTTCAGCTACGGCGCTTATGTCGTCCTGCTCGTGCTCATTTATCGCTATGCCCAGGCGCAGTGGTTTACCCTGTTTCACTTCTCGCTGAATGTGGTAAGTATTTTTGTAAAGGGCTGGTTTATTCAAGCCTTCAGCTTAATGGCCACCGTTCTCATCGTTTATATGCCCGATTTCATGCGCAGCGCCGACAAAATAAAAATACCACGCATCGTATGGCGCAGCTTCTATCCGCTTCATCTAACCATCATCGCGATCGTATACTATGTAATGAGCAACGAAAGCCTTAAAGAAATACTTCGCGCCCTATGATTCAGCCAATCATTCTGCCAGAGAAGCCAGAAGCTGCTCCAGCTCCTGCACGCACTGCGCAGCGGACGCCCAGCCCGGCTCGCTTTGCTGGAGAAGCCTGCGCACGAACTGCTTCACCGCCGGCGGAAGATCCAGCTCCTCTTCCCAGCTGCGCTCCTCCTGCCCTTCATGATACTCATAGCTTGCATACATCATGAATAGAAACAAATGGCCTAGTCCGTACAGGTCGCTCTCCGGAACGGGACGCCTCATCAGGCGCTTATCACCGGACCAACCGCCGCCTGGCAAATGGCCATCCTTATTTTCAAGCGGCTCCGTTTCCTTCAGACCTAAACGCAATGCTTCTGGAAGCTGTTCGCCAATGCGGCAGGAGAGCCCATAGTCGATCAAATACAAGCGCCCGCCTTTCTCCAGCACATTCGGAATGCGGACGTCGCGGTGGACATAACCGGCTTGATGCAAATAACCAAGAGGCTGCAAAAGCTGCTTTATAACGCTTAACGTCTCCTGTAAAGAATACATTTGGCCTTGCTCCATCATTTTGTGCTCCAAATTGTCGCCATCGACGAGCTCCATTAGAAGCGCTTCATCAAAGCCTTTCTTCTCGTAACGGATCCACTTCGGAATTTGCGGATGACTCAGCTGCTGCAAAATCATGCTTTCCCTCTCCAGCAGCTGTCTGCCAATCTCCTTCTTGCTCGGCATGTTGCGTTTCATTAAAACCTTATTTTTTGTTACGATATCGGTGCACGCATAAGCTTGCCCGTAGCTTCCCATTCCGATAAAGCGTTCAATCCGGTATCGCCCCAGCCAAATCACGCCGGTACGAAGCGGATAATCCCGCCAATGGTTAATCATATCCTTACACTTGCGCACGAAAAAAGTCCACATCGTTCATTTGCCCCCAGCAGCCGTCTGATGTCCTCAATCGCCTTGTATAGCGAAATTTGTCGGCAATTAAGAAACCATAACTACAAAAATACGTATGATTAGTCATATGAAAGCGTACGCTTCCGATGCCCCTTTTGTTTCACAATAACATAAGCGATTGCTTTCAAATCATTTTTTCACAATAAAATTTAGGAGGTTAGAATCATGCTAAAGCATTTGCTTAAACGTTTGTTATACTCGCTCATGGGTCGCAAGCGCTACGGTCGCCGTTACAGCAGCAGTGATTACAATAACGGGCAATATCGTCCGCATAACCGCCCATATCAAGGCCACGGCTATTACAAGAAGAAATACAGCAGCTATTCCAGCTAAAAAAAAGCGCGGAAAATGTCGAATTTGTTAGAAAAGTGTAAATAAAATAAACAATATCCTGACGACAGTTTCATGAGAGGCTAAAAGGTTTACGTTAGAATGGAGGAAATCGATCGGAGGTGTTATAGGAAATGATGAAAATCGTTACCTTCAAAAGTCGTTCCGTCCCAGTCTACTACCCTAACGAACTATCGGCATCCATAGAACAGCTTAATCATAAATTGTACGAATTGGAATTGGATTTTGATTTTCGCAAAAAATGGAGAAGAATTAAATCCGTTGAAATGGTGCGCGATGTGGCTATTTTCCAGTATAACGACGGCACAAAGCTCTATCTTGAAGTATGTTAAATAGCCATATGAAAAAGACCTGACGGCATATCCCTAGTGCCCCGTCAGGTCTTTTAAATTTCGCCGCCGCTGCCTTATTTGTCAGAGTAAAATTAAAATGGTATGGCGTTCAGCCTTTGCTTACGCTTGTATGCTGCGCCGTATACTTGTAACCAAATCCCCAAACCGTTCGGATTAGCCTTGGTTCCTTAGGATTCTGTTCAATCTTCTTGCGAAGATTGACAATATGGACGTCGATGGCACGGTCTGTCACGAAGGAGTCAAAGCCGCGAATCGTATTTATAAGTTCTTCCCTGCTGAATACCTTGCCCGGATAAGCCAGAAACAGCTTCATAAGCTCATACTCCGAGAAGGTTGTTTCAACCAGCTTGCCGCGGACAAGCAATAGGCGTCTCTCAAAATCAAGTTGGATCGGTTCACGATCGTCCATCAATTCTACCTCTGCAGCAACCTGCTGCATTGTTTCTGCCTGAACGGTATTTGAACGTCTAATTAACGCTTCTACCCGAGCTGTCATTTCATGCATGCTAAATGGCTTGCACATGTAATCATCCGCTCCGGCTTTCAAAGCCTGAACCCGTTCAGATACTTCACTCTTCATAGATAGAATCATGATCGGTACGTTTGAGCGCTTCCTTATAAGCGCACATACTTCCATGCCATCCAAATCGGGCAAGATCAGATCCAGCAGCACCAGATCAGGAACAAACTCTGACGTGAGCTTCAATCCTTCGTCCGCCCTGTAAGCTTGCATGACGGAATAGCCTTCTTCTGATAAATAAATAGACAGCATATCACTCATCATGACGTCATCTTCAATAACTAGAACCTTATACATTTTTGTCACCCTTTTGGAGGATTGAAGATTTCTGTCGAATATACATTGTATCTCTACTATACAATACCGACATTAAAGGGACAACAATTTGTTAGTAATTTGTTAGGTTTTAATATCCAATACTTCCTTCGCATTTCGAAGCCCTTCCAACAGCCGCTTCAGCGTCGTCTCTACCTGAACAATGGCCGTTTGCAGCTCCTCTTTCTCCAATTCCGGCTGCTTAACGATACGTTCTAATTCACATACGGCCTCTAACAATTCATAGGCAGACAAATAGCCGGCCGCTCCCTTTAAAGTATGAGCCATTCGTTTGACAATTGTTAGCTCCGATTGCTTGACCATCATGCGGAGCTGATCGGCAAAGGAATCATAATCGAGCACAAATTGCTCCATCATATGCTGAAAAATCGGCTGCTTCCCATTAACTCTCGCAAGCGCACTCACCATGTCCATGCCGGCAACGGAAGGCAATGTACTTTCGCCTGCTGCGTCTGGAGTATGGGAACGATTCGGTTCAGCTTGAAGCTCCTGCTTGGCGGCCGGCTTCGTTATAAGCTCGTTGCCCTGCTTCAGCCAATAAGAGATGACCGTATGTAGCCGCTCGGAAGAGATTGGCTTCGTCACCACATCATTCATACCCAGCTTCAAATAACGTTCGTGATCGTTGCGAAGCACGTTTGCGGTTACCGCAATAATGGGAATATGATCGTATTTCGGCTGGTTGCGGATAAGGCGAACCGCCTCCGAGCCATCCATAACCGGCATATGAATATCCATCAATATTAAATCCCAGTGCTCTTCCACAACCTTTTGAAGCACCTCTTCGCCGTTTTCCGCCAATCCTACCTCGTAGCCCTGCTCCTTCAAAATCTCTATCGCGACCAGCTGGTTGATCTTGTTGTCCTCTGCGAGCAAAATACGTGTATCCGCGCCGTTCTTCTGAACCTCCGGAACGGGAGCAGCGCTTTCCTGCTCATTTACTTCGGAACCCTTCCGTTCAAGGACGCTTTTAATTGCGCGCAGCATGTCTCCTCGCATAATCGGCTTGATCAGCAGCGTAACCGGTCTCTGCTCAGCGGGCAGCTGCATCATTTCATCACGGCCATAGGAGGTCGTCATGGCGATGGTTTTGACGCCGGCCGCCTCCGCATCGCGGTGGAACTCAAGCCAGGTCTCCGCGCCGTACATATCCGGCATTTCCATATCCAAGACGATGAGTTTCGGCAATGCGCCCGCTCCAATGCGGCGGAGGCGGTCACGGGCCATTTTCCAAGAATGGAACGGTATTGGCGTTAAACCAAAGGATTCGATCGTGCTGCTCCAATGGTCCCGCATCTCATCGTCATCCTCCACGATCCAAACAGGCTGCTCGATCAGCTCCGGACGAACCTTCCTGTGCTGCTCCGTATATTTATGAATAACGGTGAACGGCAGCGTGAAGTAAAACCGACTGCCCACGTACGCTTCACTGGATACCTCCAGCTTGCCGCCCATCAGCTCGACCAAAGATTTTGAAATGACTAGACCAAGACCGGTGCCGCCAAACTTCCGTGTCGTTGAGCCGTCCGCCTGCGTAAATGGTTTAAATAGCTTCTCCACCTGCTCCGCTTTCATGCCGATGCCCGTATCCGAGATACTGAAGCGTACTTTTACCCCTTTATCCGATTCCTCCACTAGCTCCAGCTGCAGTCTTACACGTCCTCTATTCGTAAATTTGATCGCGTTCATACACAAGTTGAGGAGCACCTGCTCAAGACGCAGCGCATCCCCAATGATCGTCTGCGGCAAATGCTCAGGCGTATCAATCATAAACTCAAACTGTTCCTTACCGCCCATAAATACGCTTAGCTGGTCGGATATGCGGTGCATGAGCTCCTCCGGCTGGAACGGCAGACGTTCGATGTCGACCTTGCCCGCTTCGATTTTGGAGAAGTCCAAAATATCATTAATGATTCGCAGCAGCGTCTCCGAGGACGTATTCATCTTGTCCATGTAATCCTGTTGCGAGGCAGAGAGCCCCGTTTTGCGCATTAATTGCGTCAGTCCGATAATCCCGTTGAGCGGGGTCCGAATCTCATGGCTCATGAGCGCAAGGAAGCGGCTCTTTGCCTGATTCGCCTCATCCGCTTCGAGCGTGGCGCGAACGAGCTCCTCCTGCACCATTTTTTGCTCGGAAATATCGCGGGCGATACAGGAGAAGAAAAGTTCTCCCGTATCCTCGTTCTTATGCGCAACGACGACCATCGACACGTGCAGCGCCTCGCCGTTGCTCTTGAGCAATTGTGCCCCGCTTTCCCAATATCCGAATTGTTTAGCTAGCGCAGCGCCCTTCACAAGCTCCGAATACACTTCCGGATGAGAATGCTGCTCGACCGTATATTCGCTATCCACGGCGTCCTGCAAGCCCAGCATCTCTCTGCCGGCACGATTCATATATACGACCTTGCCGCTCGCGCTGACAGAAGCAATTAAATCCTTGGCCGATTCTACAATGTCGAGCAAGCGATTTCGCGCCTTCTCCATATGCTTGCGGTCGGAAATATCGAGCACCATAACGACGACGCCTGAGAACCGCCCATTGCGGTCGCGCAGGCCGTTCGAGCTATGCAGCGTCGGCATTCGCGTGCCGTCTTTATGGATAATGGTCCATTCCCGCTCATAGGAGAAATTCTCGCCGCGAAGCTCCTTGAATACCTCTAGACCGGGTTTAACCTTCCTTCCGAGCTGGATGCTCAGGTTTTCCGCTTCCAAGCGGATTTCATCCAAATCCATGAACAAGAGCGGCGTAGCAACACCGGCCAGCTCCTCACTCTTGTAGCCCAGCATATCTTCCGCCGTTTTGTTCAAAAAGGAAACCTTATATTGATCGTCAAGAACGATAAACGCATACTGGTTTTGGTTAATAATAGCCTCAAGCCGATCAAACATTTCTTGCAGATGCTCCATCATCCCGTTGACGGAGCGGCCAAGCTGTCCGATCTCATCATACGGCAGCGCTTCAAGATGCTCGGCCTCGAAGCGTCCGGCCGCAGCCTGCTCCGTAACACCCAGAATACGTTCCAGACGCTTAACGATTCGCTCAAAATAGAGAAAGAAAGAGATGACAATAATCGCCTCTGAGACGGCAATCGTCGTAATGATACGCCATAAGATAGGCTTCAGCTTCTCCTGCAGCATCGATACCGGCTCTTGCAGCGCGAAGCGCCATGGCGTATCGCTTACCTTCGTGTGGAAGACCGCATAGGACTTGCCGCCTGCCTTTATCCTCGACATCCCCTCGTACGAGTCCAGCATTTTATTGGAAATTGGAAACAGAACGGAGTACTTATCAAATAAACCCGCGCTTACCGTTTCTTCAGAATGAGAGCAAAAAAGGATATCTCCCTCATCGTTAAACAAGCAAATGACGGAGTGCTCTCCCGCGAATTCAATGAATGGCCGCATGGCCGAAAATCCGATAGACGCGTAAACGAGTCCTTTTAATTCATTCGTTGCCCCATAAACAGGCACGACAATAAGCAGCTGCTTGGTTTCAGAGAACGAAGGCGTAAACGGGTCTGTCATGACAACCTGCCCCTTAACCGCCTCTTGGAAGAAAGACTCCCCGCTCATGTCTAATCGTCCGCCATCGGTCCTCAAGCTTTGACCATTCTTATCTATGTACCCGATGGCATGATAGATGAAGCCTCCCCGCACGAGCTCACGCCCAAAATAGTGAAGACGCTCCGCTTCCGTGCCGAACCGCACAACCTCTGTACGGCTCATCACGACAACCTCCGCCTTGCGGATAGCCATCCACGATGCCAAATCGTTAGCGCGGTTGCTCTGCTTGCTGCTTGTCTTCCCGATTTCCGATTGAACAATCGCTTCCTTCACGACAGAATAGTTGAACACCCCGGCAAATAGCAGCGGGACGAACGAAATGAGAACGATTAAAATCAAGCCTTTTGTTCGTAACGACATTTTTTCCAAGCCGTTTTCCCCTTCCGCTCCGCGTTAGCTCTATCTGTCGAACATTGACACTATTATACCTCTTTAATCCAATAGAGCGGCAATAAAAAAACGCTGGAGCATGCATGCCGATACTACGGACAGCTGCTCCAGCGTTCTATTTGAATGGTATAAATGCATTCAGCCTGCAATGATCATGCAGCTACTCAGCTGCAAGAATCGATTCAATCCGGCTAAGCTCTTCATCGCTGAAATCAAGACGGCTCAAGGCGGCGACATTGTCGTCGATTTGCTCTACGCGGCTTGCGCCGATTAATGCCGAGGTTACTTTTCCGCCTCTCAATACCCATGCAAGAGACATTTGGGCGAGCGATTGCCCGCGTCCCTGAGCAAGCTCATTCAGCAACCTGACTTTGTTCAGCTTGCTGTCCGTAATTTGATCGGCCTTAAGGAACACGCTTGGGCCTCCGGCGCGCGAATCGGCAGGAACGCCGTTTAAATAACGGTTAGTCAGCACGCCTCCGGCTAGCGGAGAAAATACGATGGAGCCAATGCCTTCCTGCTCCAGCACGTCCTGCAGGCCATTCTCGATCCACCGGTTGAACATCGAATAGGATGGCTGATGAATCAGGAACGGCGTGCCAAGCTCTTTCAGGATCGCTGCTGCACGAGCCGTTTGCTCCGCGCTATAGTTCGAAACGCCGACATAGAGCGCCTTTCCTTGGCGAACGACATGATCGAGCGCGGCCATCGTCTCCTCGAGCGGCGTTTCCGGATCTGGACGATGGTGATAAAAAATATCGACATAGTCCAGGTTCATCCGCTTCAGGCTCTGATCCAGGCTGGAAATCAAATATTTGCGCGAGCCCCATTCGCCATAGGGGCCTTCCCACATATAGTAGCCCGCTTTCGTCGATATGATAAGCTCGTCGCGGTATGCGGCGAAATCCTGTTTCAGGATTTGCCCGAACATCTCCTCTGCCGAACCCGGAGGCGGCCCGTAGTTATTGGCAAGATCGAAATGGGTAATCCCCAAATCAAATGCTCGGCGCACCATAGCCCGCCCATTCTCAAGACGGTCGACGCCGCCGAAATTATGCCATAGCCCAAGGGAAATTGCGGGCAGTTTCAAGCCGCTGCGCCCGACGCGATTATACTTCATGCTCTCATACCGATTGTTAGCCGCCAAATAAGTCATGTTCGATATCCCCCAACCCGTTATTTGAAACGCTCATTGCCCGATTCGATTATTGATGAACACGAGGCTTCCCCGTCTATTGTACAACTGAAGATTGGCAAATGGAAACTTATTCTATCTTGCGAGCTTCCTTTCCAGCTTGAACTGCGGACTGTGCCGTAATGTTTCCTCAAAAAAGCCCGGCTGCTCCGAAACGAGCCGCACCCATGCCTGCACGCAAAGCGGATCGAAATGCCGCCCGCTCTCTTTTACGATGATTTCCATAGCCGCCTCATGCGACATCGCCTTTCGATAGGAACGCGAAGAGGTCAAGGCATCATACACATCCGCAACAGCGGTCACCCGCGCGAGGAGCGGTATCTGCTCTCCCGCCAGCTGATCGGGATAGCCGCTGCCATCCCATTTCTCATGATGCGAGCGTATAACGGAAAGCTCCTCCGGCATAAAGCCTAACCGTTTACACAGGTCATAGCCCGATAAAGGATGCATTTCAATAATTTCCCGCTCATCGGGCGTAAGCTTGCCGGGCTTATTCAGAATCGTATCCGGTATGCGCAGTTTGCCGACGTCATGGACAAGTCCGCCTTGCGCAATGGCTCTCAGATCGGCAGCGGTCAAGGAAAGCTCCTCGCCCAGCTTCAGAGCATACAAAGCAACCCGATAGTTGTGACCCGCCGTATACGAATCACGCGCTTCCGTCGTCATAACCAGCTCTCTTACGCTGGAAGACATGTAGCTGTTGATCCAATCTCGCGGATTGGAGCGGAACATCAGCTTAATAGAGGCCGTAATGGATTTCGAGATAAAATATTGGTTCACGATGCCTGTGACCATCACAATAACAGAGGCAAGCAGCAGGAAATGATACAGCCACCAGCTTACATGCCATTTCTGACTGCTTACCATAATGATCTGAGCGATAATCATCCAGCCCGAGCTGTACACGATCGCCAACTGCAGCGGGAAACGGGAGGATATGTAGGTCATCAAATACCGGTTAATCGTCCAAGCGTTTAAGCCGATAATGAAGATGCTGGCGATCCATTTCATCGGCAGCTGAAGCAGATGAAGAAATTGAGTCAAATTAGGATAAAACCAAAGGACCGTACAGAAAGCAAGCAGCGCAATTGTCCATATCGGCAGCAGCAGCCGCTGCCACTCTGCCAGCCATTTGATCAAAGGCTGGTCCATGGAAAGAGAGGACAGCCATAGCCAGACGACAGCCAGCATAATACTAAGCTGCGCGGCGCTGCCTGCAATGCCGGAATGGTGCATCAGAAACCCGGGGGTCGACAAGCCATGCAAAACAAACATCGCAGATAGCGATACATAAGATAACGATAGAAAGCTAATCTTAATATTGCGAAGCGAAATAGCGACGAAGCCGACCGCAATCGCTAGGGCTAACGAGAGTGCGGAAACGAGACTGACGATATAAAAATGCTCATGAGGCGCAATAATGCTCTTATCCAGTTCTGTATCCCGCAGCGCGAAATAGACGACTAACGGTAAAAGCATCGATATTACCAAACGTGCGAATACACCTGTATTTTTGCGCAAGCCTATTCCTCCTACATATCAATCATAGTTAATGGTAGTAAACATACCCCTGCAGGGGTCATTCGCGCTATGGTGAGTTATGTGACAAGCATGAACCAATGAAACCCATCACGAAAAATGTAGGAGAATGTTGGAATATGTAATGATACTATCCTATCATATCATCCCACCCGCTTCCGATAAACAGTGAAGTTTTACCGGTATAAGCGGTTTAATTGTTCTAACTGGCCTTTTAGCTTGAAATCGTACACGGCATACCTATACAATAAATAGGAATCGACAAATTCAGCAAGCCATATTTTTATGTTAGATTAAGGTTTTTTCATTCTTCTTTTGGTATAGTAATGAAAGTTAGGTAAAACGAAGGGAGTTCATGGAATGAATAACAAGGAATCGCGGCCAGGCAAAGACGCAGAAAACGAATTGGCTGCGAAAGAAGAGCGTTACACGGATGACGAAACAACGCAGCAGGACAAGCTTTCAGAGCAAGATGCAGCCATTGAAGAAGAGCTACTTAAGGATTCTGACGGAGAGCTGCCTGAAGCATCAAACGATGAGATCCGCGCTGCAGTTTCAAGTGCAGACAGCGTTCAGCAAGCGCCAAAAGGCGGAAGCGGAAAAGCATGGATCATCGTCTCGGCTGTTCTGGCCATTTTGCTGGTCGTTGTACTCATTAAGCCGCCATTTGGAGCCAGCAATGAAACCGTGGCAACCGTTAACGGTGTCAACATAAGCAAAGACAGACTTTACGATGAATTAGTTCTGGCCGGCGGTACGGCTACACTTGATAACCTGATTACGCAAGAGCTTATTGCGCAAGAGGCTAAAGCAGCAAGCGTTACGGTTACAGATGCTGACGTCGATTCCGAAATCGCCCTCATTAAGAAGAGCTTCGGAACGGAAGAGGAGTTCGCTGCAACGCTTGCTCAATACAACATGACGCTTGAGAGCTTGGTAAAGGATACAAAAATCAATCTGACGATTCGCAAAATTTTGGAGCCGAAAACAGACGTTACGGAAGACGAAATCAAGCAATTCTATGACACGAACAAAGAATCGCTCGGTACGCCGGAGCAAATTCAGGCTTCGCACATTTTGGTAGCTGCCAAAGAAGAAGCGGATGCGATTCTAGCTGAGCTTAAGCAAGGCGGAGACTTCGCTGCCATCGCGAAGGAGAAATCGATCGACCCAGGCTCAAAGGATAAAGGCGGCGATCTTGGCTTCTTTGGAAAAGGCGCAATGGTTCCTGAATTCGAAGAGGCTGCTTTCGCACTGAAAATCAATGAAATCAGCGCTGTCGTTCAATCCGAGCACGGTTTCCACATTATTAAGAAAACAGCTGAGAAAGCGCCTGTTGTTCCAACCTTCGAGGAGAAGAAGGAAGAAATCAAGAAGCAGCTTATCGCTACTGAAGCAAATGAGCTGTCCGAGGCTTGGATGGCTGAAATTCGCGCAAAAGCGAAAATCACGAACTCACTGACTCCTGAAGAAGCTAAGGACGCTGCTACAACGGCACCAAAAACAGAATAATTGTCGGTTTATGTAAAGAGGCAGTGCCTCATAGGTCTTTATGGCCTGTGGGGCGCTTTTTCTTTTTCAATTTACAAAAAAATAAAGCCACTCTGTCGCCCGGAGGGGTGAGCTAGGAATGACTTTAGCTTCAAGCAACGAGGGCAAGCATCATCGGCTGCTGCTGCGTTGACATCATGTTGAGAATGGTATGGCCTGCTTCTCTCTGAAGCTAATATATACTATTCATTTCTTTCAAAATGGAGTAGATGTATGCTTTACTAGATTCGACCATTTTGGAACCTGTATCCTTCCGGCTGCCGATGGACTGATGGATGACGGGGCAGGGAGAATGACACAGCAGGCTGGAAATAGGCGATATAAGCCACTTGCGAATATGGTATGATGGGGAGAAAATGACATTCACCTATTATTGGAGGGAATCAAGTGAGCAACTACGAAGTACGCAGCTACAAGGATACGTATACGTTATATGAACTGTCGGAGGAAAGCACCGCTTCCCGCGTGCTTGTATGTCCGGAGCGAGGCGGTATCGTAATCGGCTGCCAGCTGAACGGACTGGAACTATTTTATTTGGACAAGGCGACGTTTGAACACCCAACCGCTAACATTCGCGGCGGCAACCCGATCCTGTTTCCGATCTGCGGCCAGCTCGAGGAGCAAGCTTATGAATGGAACGGCCAATCGTATAAAATGGCTAACCACGGCGTAGCCCGCACCGCCGTTTGGGAGGTTGTAAGCACCGGAACCGAGGATGGGGCCTCTATTACGATTCGTCTGCAAAGCAATGAAGAGACGCTGCGCTCCTATCCTTTTGCTTTCGAGCTGCTGTTTACTTACGTGCTGCAGGATGGCCAGTTACATACCCGCCAGCAATACCGCAATTTGAGCGAAGCTGCCGCAATGCCTTTCTATGCGGGCTTCCACCCTTACTTTGCGATTGATTCTGACAAAAAGATCGCCTATGAAACGGATGCAACCCGCTATTTCGACTATAACGATAATGTCGAGAAGCCGTTCGACGGCGTCATTGATTTTGATGAACTGGTGGAAGCCGTCTGCTTGCTGGACGCGAAGAAGAGCGAAATCTCCTTCCCTGTCTTACAAGGGGCCCGCGTTCGTCTGACTTACGATGACCTATTCAAATATATGCAGCTGTGGTCGGTTAAGGATCGTCCGTTCATCTGCGTGGAGCCGTGGATGGCCAAGACGAGCGAGCTAAACCGCCAAGACGAGCTCGTTATGCTGAATGCCGGCGAAGAGCTAAGCGCTAATCTGACGATTAGAGCGTAAACGGCTGTCGCCGTCCTTTGGCGGCAACAGCTCGTTTCGCGGTGAAATATAAGCTTATTTATAAATGTGAAACTTATAAATTCTTATATTTAAACAAAAGTGAGGGAAGCCTCGCTCGCCATGAGAATTGCCTCAAGGGGAGTGAAGTTTCCCCCACTATTTTTTATATGCCCAGCTTCGTATTAGTAGCCTTCCCCTTGACCGCCGCCTGTAACGATGGCGATGCCGGAGCTTGCGCCAATGCGCGTTGCGCCAGCCGCAAACATTTGCAGCGCGGTCTCGCGGTCGCGTACGCCCCCCGATGCCTTCACGCCGAAGTCAGGACCTACCGTACGGCGCATCAGCGCGATATCCTCTACCGTCGCCCCGCCTTTGCCGAAGCCCGTTGATGTCTTCACGAAGTCGGCCCCTGCTTTTTTGCAAATTTCACATGCCGTAACCTTCTCTTCGTCTGTAAGAAGACCCGTTTCAAGGATGACTTTAAGCACCGCTTGTCCTTTGACTGCCGCAGCTACACCTGCAACATCACGCTGTACGCCTTCGAGGTCGCCTGATTTCAACAAGCCGATGTTCAGAACCATGTCCACTTCTGTCGCTCCGTCTTCAATGGCAAACGCAGCTTCAGCAGCCTTGGATGCCGTCGTTGTCGCTCCTAACGGAAAACCAACCACTGTCGTAATGCCTACTCCCGAGCCTTTCAGCTCTTCGGCAGCCGCTGCTACCCAGCCTGCGTTCACGCACACCGTCGCGAACTTATATTGCTTAGCCTCGCGGCAAATTTGCAAAACCTCTGCCTCCGTCGCATCCGCCTTTAATATCGTATGATCGATCATCGCCGCTACTTCCGCAGGCGTGTAATTTGTGCCGTTGCTCATTCATTATTCCTCCGCTTCATCTCTGCATGCTTATGTACCAGTAAACGCGCTGCCGGAGCGTCTTGTCCCTATCCTAACCAAATCATGAATGAGATGCGCCAGCCTAATTTTCATTATACGAAGCTTTGTATGAAACAACAATCTCACGCTGAAATACCATTTGTTTACTTTTGCTTTTGCGATGCGCTATGATGGTTATGCCCGTCACAACCGGCTCAGATGCGCAAATTCCGCTGTGCAAAGGTTGAGCTGACATTAGGAGGTACTGCAACCATGGACAACATGTTAAGCAAAATAAATGAAGCTGCGGCTTACATACGCGGCAAGCTGCAAGCTCCGCCGCAAATCGGTCTCATACTTGGTTCTGGTCTTGGCGTAATGGCCGACGAGGTTACGGAATCAATCGTCATTCCTTACGAACAAATTCCGCACTTCCCTGTCTCCACAGTAGAAGGCCATTCCGGCGAACTTGTCATCGGCCAGCTTGAAGGAAAAATCGTACTTGTCATGAAAGGCCGCTTTCATTATTACGAAGGCTATTCCATGAAAGAGGTCGTGTTCCCTGTCTACGTCATGAAGCAGCTTGGAATCGAGACGCTGCTCGTAACGAACGCCGCAGGCGGAATGAACCGGTCCTTCGCCGCTGGCGATCTGATGCTCATTACCGATCATATTAACAACACGGGCAGCAATCCGTTAATGGGAGCAAACATCCCCGAGCTCGGACCCCGCTTCCCCGATATGTCGCAAGCCTACAACCGCGAGCTGCGCTCGATCGTTGCCGGCAAAGCGGAAGAATTGGACATCAATCTGCAGCAAGGCGTTTATGTCAGCATTTCGGGTCCTGCCTACTGTACGCCAGCCGAGCTCACCATGATGGCAGGCTGGGGCGCAGATGCAGTCGGCATGTCAACAGCTCCCGAGGTTATCGCGGCTAACTATACCGGCATTCGCGTAGCGGGGATCACTTGCATTACCGATATGGCTATCGGCGATGAGCTGGAGCCGCTCACGCATGAGCAGGTCGTTCGTGTAGCTGAGCAAGCGAGACCAAAATTCATCGCACTCGTGAAAGCTTCGGTAGGCGCATTCATCGTGTAATTTCATTTCCAGCAACAGCTGTCCCCTAAGTCGATGACTTACGGGCAGCTTTTTTACTTTTCCCCCGCAGATATGCTTAGAATCCATCTCCTTGCACCACACTATAAAATAAAGGATAAGATGCTGTTTATTTATGCATCGCTGCGCTGCTTTATAAATGGTCATTAAGTTATGTAGACAAAAGAATTGCTCTGTTCTATTCTTTACTATAGGCTAAAAATCTTATCCAGAACAGACAGCAGGAGAGGTGCGAAGTTTGACCTTCATTTCAAAACCGAATCGCGAAGCCGATTTATTCCGCAGCGCCTTCCAATATGCCCCCATCGGCATGGCTTTAGTTGATTTAGACGGCCGTTTTATGGTAGCCAACCCCTCCGCTCAAACGATGCTGGGCTACGTAGAGAACGAGCTCTGCGGCATGTCCTACGCGCAAATTACCCATCCAGACGACCTGGATCAGGATAACTGTTATGTGAAGCAATTGTTAGACGGTGAAATAGATACGTATCAAATGCAAAAAAGATATTTCAAAAAGTGCGGCGGCATCTTGACCGCGCTGCTGTCCGTGTCGCTTGTATATGATGAGCAGGGCAATCCTCGTCATTTTATATCTCAGATGATGGATATTTCAGAAAAAACGAAAGCGATGTCGGATGTGAAGCAGCTTTCCAGACGTATTGACAACATTCTTGAGAGCATCTCGGATGCCTTCTTCTCGCTGGATAATCAATACCGGTTCATTTATATGAACGAAGCGGCACAGAAGCTGTTCAAGCGAAGCGAAAGCGAGCTGAGTGGCCTTTGCATCTGGGAGGCGCTCCCCGAGCTGGTTGGAACGGTCAGCCAACAAGAATATAAGCTTGCCATGGAAAACCATCAGCAGCGGCTGTACGAGCAGTATATTCCTAAGCTGAGCCATTGGTTTGAAGCCAATGTATATCCTTCCGAATTCGGGCTCTCCGTTCATTTCCGCCAAATTACGGAGCGGAAGCGGATAGCGGACAAGCTGCAGGAAAGCGAGAAAAGCTTCCGCCTGCTGGCCGAAAACTCCAGCGATATGATATCCAAGCATAATCGGGACGGCTTGTTTACTTATGTCTCCCCTGCCTGCTATACGCTGCTGGGCTACCGCGACGATGAGCTGATCGGACAATCTCACTTTGATTTTCATCATCCGGATGACAAGCAGCGTATGATCGATAACCTGGAGCTCATCTACAAACATGCCGACGCCAACACCATCACTTACCGGATGAGGCGCAAGGACGGCAGCTACCGGTGGTTTGAATCTACGACCAGCGTCGTCTTCTACGACGGCGACCGAACGCAAACCTTGGTTTCTGTCTCCCGGGACATAACCCCCCGCAAAGAGATAGAGATGAAGATGCTCGAACAATATCAAATTTTGCATGCGCTCTCTCACGTTGACGAATTGACCAATATCGCCAATCGGCGAACGTTCGATGAGTCGTGGAATAACGAGTGGGAGGACGCGCAGCGCCACCATATGCCAGTAACGCTGATGCTGGGCGATATCGACAACTTCAAGGCTTACAACGATACGTTCGGGCATCAAAAAGGCGACGAATGTCTTAGACAGATCGCCTCCGCCTTGCGCAGCGCCTTGAAGCGCCCGCTTGATATCGTCGCACGTTATGGCGGCGAGGAATTCGGCATTATTTTGCCGCAAACGAGCCATGAACGTGCCGCCACCATCGCGGTTCGGCTTCTCGAAGCGGTCAGGCAATTGCAAATTCCTCATGCTGAAGCGACCGGAAGCCCATATGTCACGATCAGCATCGGCTCGGCGACTTGGAAGCCTAATTGCTCCTTTACGCAGGACGAGCTGTTCATCCAAGCGGACAGAGCGCTTTACCAAGCAAAGCGTGAAGGAAAAAACCGATTCGTTACACAGTAAATCACCGCGATCGCCGCCGCTGCCCCGCGCAGACTACGATCGCTTCCCTATGCTATGGCCAACCGGCCTCAGGCAAGCTGCTTCTGACGAAATTAAGGAAAATTTTTTCTCTATTTCCCCCTAACTACCTCATACAGCAACAAAAGAGAAAATTTTTTTCTCTATTTTTCTCAAAATCGAACCAAATGCCCTTTAACGAGCCTTTCCTGATGAATGAGAGAAAATGTTTTTCTCTATTTGCCTCCAGTTAACCCCTACAGCAGAAATAAAGAAAAAAATTTTCTTTATCCCCCTCCAACCTCCCAGTGCTTAAGATCTAATATACATTTTTAAAATGCCGATTTATACTATAGGTACTATGCACTACTCTATTGAGAATTTTGGAAAAGAGGTCTCAGCTTATGCATGTACATACGGAGCGCGAACAAGAAGGAAACCGCGTCTATGCCTCTTTCCTCTCTCACCTCCTTCGTAATTATATTTTCGGATCGACGGTTGCCGTGCTCGGAGTCGGCGGTATCGTCGTATTTTCCACGCTGTCGATTCCTTCCGATGAACGGATCCTTTTAGGCAGCATCATGGTCATCTCGCTTCTCATTATGTTCGTCTGCGAGCTGTTCGTCTTCCACCTTCATCTCCGGCCGATTCAAGCCATCTTTCGAGTAGAAAAGCCGACATCCGAACAGCTTAAAACCGCTTATCTTCAAACGCATAAGTTTCCGACGTTATCGGTTAGACGCACCTTCGGCCCGCATTTTCTAGGCTTGCTGGCTCCTGCTGTCAGCATGGCATTCGTATTGATCAAGCTCGGCTTGCTAAAGCTACCCTATTCTTATCTCGGAATCGCGGTCGCGGTTGCTTTCATGATTGCCGGCATGCATGCGATGATCGAGTTTTTCTTAACGACGAAAGCTATTCGTCCTGTTGTCACTTTTATTCGCGGCAAGCATAAGGAATTATACAAGCAGGATATTACGCTTAGCGGCCGGGTCCTCGTCTCTATCCGTACGAAGTTCCGCCTCAGCGCCTCCCTCATCGGGACGCTGCCCTTATTGCTGTTCGGTCTGGCATCGCAAATTAGGCTTGATCGTCTTCAAGGGGAAAGCACCCTAGCCTACTGGCAGTGGGCAGGCATCATTCTTATTATCGGCATCGCCTACTCCCTGCTTGGGGCATCGCTTCTATCGCGCAATATCGAGGATCCTATCCAAACGATTCAAAATGGGATGATCAGCGTGCAGGCCGGCAACTTCGATCCGAGCTCGGCAGATATATATTCCGACGAATTTTCTAAACTCGTTGCCGGCTTCAATCATATGGTCAACGGGTTAAAGGAACGGGAGCAGCGCAACAATCAGCTGCTCCAAAGCTACTTCATGACCCTCGCGGCAGCACTCGACGCCCGCGATACGTATACGGCCGGCCATTCGACCCGGGTAGCCCGCTTTTCCGTTCAAATCGGCCTGCTGGATGGTTGGTCCGAGAGCGAGATCGATATTTTGCACAAAACGGCGCTGCTCCATGATATCGGCAAAATCGGCGTTCGGGACGCCGTGCTGCTTAAGGATGGCAGGCTCACCGATGAGGAATTCGAACAAATCAAGCTGCACCCCGTGCTTGGCGAAAATATTTTGAAGCAGATCGAGCCTGCCGATGCCATGGCCGACCTGCTGCCTGGCGTTCGCTCGCACCACGAGCGGTATGACGGCATGGGCTACCCAGACGGCTTGGCAGGCAACGACATTCCGCTGTCCGGGCGTGTGATCGCCATTGCGGACGCATTCGACGCGATGACCTCGGACAGGCCGTACCGGAAGGGCATGACCTATGCGCGGGCGCTCTCCATTCTGGAGGAGGGCAAGGGCACGCAATGGGATCCTAAACTCACGCAGCTGTTTATAGAGTCGTTAAATGGGAATGAACAGGCAGACGACGAGGCCTCCTGATGACATAGAAAGAGCCATCCGGCAAGGGAATCTCCCTGCCCGGATGGCTCTTTCTTCACTCTAATGAATGAACTATCGTTTAATAAGTTTAAAATCGTCATAATGGAAGCCTGGCGCTACGACGCAGGAAACGAGCACAGGCTCGTCGCCAAGCGGACGCGCCATTTGCCATTCATTCGCCGGAACGAGCGCTTGCGGATGATGGCCAGCCAGCACGTCTGGTCCGACGATGATTTCTTTTCTTGTCTCCGGGGCTTCCTTCTCTCCACCGAGCGTCAGCAGCAGAGGACTGCCGGAATGCCACAGCCACAGCTCGTCCGAATAAACCGTGTGCCAATCGGAAAACTCATCGGGATGCAGCAGGAAGTATATCGATGATGCCGCAAAGCGAGGTCCTGAATATGGAGCACCAAGCACCTCCTGAGGTATTTCAAAGCCAGCCTTCCAAATTTCCTTGTACCATCCGCCTTCCACATGCTGCTTCAAATCAAGCGACTGCACGAGCGGCGACAGTTGTTTCACTGATACTCCCATCCATTTCAACCTTCTTTCTCTCTTTTGCGTGCACGTAGGTAATAAATCGTTTCCTCATTCTATAACGCATATTCCGTATCGTCAAACCGGATTCGGAAACATTAGAGCTGCATGACTGCGCTGCGCCAAAAAAAGGCTTTCCCGCTGGTCGACTTTGACCGGCGGGAAAGCCCTTTGCTTATCTGCTGCCGAACTGCGCGCGGTGCAGGCGGCTGTATATGCCGCCCGCAGATACCAGCTCTTCGTGGCGGCCTTGCTCGGTAATGCCCTGCTCCGTTACGACGACGATGCGGTCAGCGTTCTTGATCGTCGCCAGCCGATGCGCGATTACGAGTGTTGTCCGGCCAAAGGACAGCTCAGCCAGCGACTGCTGGATAGCCGCTTCCGTTTCTGTATCGAGCGCCGACGTCGCTTCGTCGAGGATGAGGATCGGCGGATTTTTGAGGAACATCCGCGCAATGGCGAGGCGCTGCTTCTGCCCCCCGGACAGCTTCACGCCGCGCTCGCCGACAATCGTATCAAGCCCTTGCGGCTGGGCATGAATAAACTCCTCCAGCTTCGCTCTGCGGGCGGCCTCCCAAATATCTTTATCCGAAGCGCCAAGCTTGCCGTAAATGATGTTCTCCCGAATCGTGCCCGCGAACAGGAATACGTCCTGCTGCACGATACCGATTTGCTTCCGCAGCGATTCCAGCTTTAGATCGCGAATATCGAAGCCATCGACCGAGATGCTGCCGTCCTCAATCTCATAGAACCGCGGCAGCAGGCTGCAAAGCGTCGTTTTGCCGGCACCGGAAGGTCCGACGAAAGCAATCGTCTCGCCTGCGCGAATTTTCAGATCGATATTTTGAAGCACCTTCGCCTCGCCTTCATAACCAAACGTAACATCACGGTATTCGATATTTCCGATTAAACGGTCAACCTCGGCTGCATCCGGCTTATCCGCAACGTCTGGCGCTGTCTCCAGCAGCTGCACGTAACGCTTAAAACCGGCTATCCCCTTCGGATAGCTTTCAATAACGGCATTAATTTTTTCAATTGGCTTGAAGAAAATGTTAGTTAACAGCACAAAGCTGATAAATTCGCCGTATTTCAGTTCTCCCTGAATAACAAACCATGTGCCTGCGACGAGCACAAATACAGAGACAAGTCTCATCAGCATGTAGGTAATGGAAGAATTCAAGCCGATAATTTTGTACGAAATAAGCTTTGCTTCACGAAAGCGCAGATTATTCAATTTGAACAGCTTCTTCTCGTGGTTTTCGTTCGAGAACGCTTGAACGACACGAATGCCGCCGACCGTATCCTCAACGCGCGCATTAAAATCGGCCATATCCGAAAACAGCCGGTTCGCTGCTTTCGTCATTTTACCGTTGAACAGCAGAACGAGCCAAATAATGATAGGAACAATAACAAACGTTAGAATGGCTAGCTTCAGATTAATATACGCCATGATGCCGAATGCCCCGACCAGCGTCATTGCAGCGATGAACATATCCTCCGGGCCATGATGGGCAACCTCGCCGATCTCGAACAAATCGTTCGTGAGGCGGGAGAGGAGATGACCGGTTTTCGTGTTGTCGAAGAAACGGAACGACAGCTTCTGCACATGATCGAACAGCTTCTTGCGCATATCCGTCTCAATATTTATACCGAGCATGTGGCCCCAATAAGTGACTATGTATTGTAAAATTGTGTTAATAATGTAAACGATTAAAAGGATGGCGCAAGCCGTTATAATCAGGCCCCAATTCTCGTTTGGCAGCAGTGTGTCAATCACATAGCTTACCGCTAGCGGGAAGCAAAGCTCCAGTACCGCCAGCAGTACCGCGCAGCAGAAATCGAGCAGGAAAAGCTTTTTGTACGGCTTATAATAGGCAAAAAATCGTAAAAGCATCGTGAGCTCCTTTTCTCCACGTAGTGATAACCATTTTCAAAAAAATGATAAATAATCACTACTAAACTGTCAATCAATTGCAAAATCTATTCGATCATGATGCGTATACACGTTCATTTCCCCGCCGCGGATAAAGCCTGCGCAGGTAATGCCCAGATCATCAGCCAAACGAAGGGCCAGGTCCGTCGGCGCCGACTTGCTAAGCAAAATGCCGCAGCCGATCTTCGCCGACTTCAGCACCACTTCCGAGGAAAGCCTTCCGCTGAAGGCGATCACCTTATCCGAGGTGCGGAGGCGATGCAGCAGACAGTAGCCAAATAGCTTGTCGAGCGCGTTATGGCGCCCGATATCCGCTCTTATCGCGAGCAGCTCAGCAGGCGTTCCGATGGCTGCGTTATGTAATCCGCCCGTGCTGTGGAAGTCCGAAGAGCTTTCCTGCAGCTCCCGCATGAAGCGTATGCACTGCTCAGCCGATATTTTCGTACGGGTCATGATCGTTTTCGCCGTTAACATATCGTTGTGAAAATAAAACTGCCGGCTCTTTCCGCAGCAAGAGCCAATAAAGCGCTTGGCGTATTGGCCATGGCTCATCGTTTGCTTATGCTCAAGCTCAATATACGCAAAACCCGTATCCTCATGGAGGGATAACGACTTCACCTGCCCGGCCGCGCGTATGACGCCTTCGGAAGCGAGGAAGCCGATGATAAGCTCCTGCAGGTCAGACGGCGAGCATACCAGGGTCGCGAACTCATCGCCATCCACTTTCAAGGTAAGCGGAATTTCCGCTGCGATGTCGTCATCTATTTCCCGGGGCTCATTGCCGTCATATTTGAGTATGCGCCATTTTGCCGTGTTTGAAAGCTCCATCCGAATACTCCCCTTCCGCGTCCTGCATGGGCGTGTTTCACTCCGGCTTTGCTGCTTAAGCAGGCGGCTCGATCTCCAGCTCCACGATCCGCTTCTCCCTATACTTCGTATCCTTAAAAGCATGATAAGTATCCGCCCGTTCCACGATAACCGCCGCGTTGTACTCGGGAATGCCAGCAAGCGGCTCATATACCCCTTTGGCAAAAAGGCTGTTTCCCTCCGGCCAGTACAGCTCGATGTTCCCTCGCGTTATATCCTCACGTTTGGCTCTGCCATGGAAGCTGCCGCTGCGGTTGTATACGACGATCGCCTCTCCTTCTACGATTGCAAGGCCGGCTAGATCCTCCCCATTCATCAGTACGTCGTAACGTTCGGCAGCATTGAACGCGTCCTTCTCCCCGTAAATCATGGAATTGAACTGCTTGCCGCGCCGCGTCGTCGCATAAAAATGCCCCTCCGGTATGCGGAGCTCGGGCAGCTCGACCGGCAATAAATTGCCTTTGCCGTCTCCTGTTGGACAAATCCCATCCTCGCACAGCCACGCCCCGCCCCACTGAAATACATCGCCTTGCTTCTTCAGCCGCTGAATGCCTTCATAATGCGGCGCTGCCAAAGCAATTTCCCGCCTGACCTCGTCTGCATCCTTGAACAGGATAGCCGCTTTGAGCTCCGGCCTGATGCGGGCAGCGAGCTCCGCGTAGATTTGCCATTCCGCCCGCGCTTCCTCTATCCTCGGCCCTTCAATCGTTGGCGAAAAATAAACCATCCGCTCCGTCGAAGTCGACGTCCCGCCGCCCGGCTGCTCATATCGCGTCATTGCAGGCAGCACGATGACCTCCTCCTGCGCATCCAGCAGCGTAGAGCTGTTCAGCACAATATCCTGATGCACCCGTATATCGACGGCCTCCAAGCAGCGCTTCATAAAATCGGGATCCGGCATGGTTTCCATAAAATTGCCGCCCGACGTATAGAACAGCTTCAGCTTGCGTTCATGCCACTCTGGCAGCAGCGTGTTCTCCAGCGATACGCCGACAATGTCGCCCTGCCAATCAGGCAGCTTGAAGCCCCAAAGGCGCTCCAGGCGGCGAATGTCCTCCCCTTTAAATTCACCGCCGGGCAGACTGAAAGGATCGGCTCCCATTTCGCCTGATCCCTGCACGCCGCTATGTCCTCTGATCGGCATCAAGCCGCAATGCTCCCGACCAAGGAAGCCCCGCAGCAGCGCAAGGTTCGTCACCTGCGAAATGTTGTCCGTACCGAAACGATGCTGCGTCAGTCCCATGCTCCAGACGAACACGCCTGACTTCGCTGCCGCAAGCAGTTCGGCAAACGCCCTGATCCGCTCCCTATTCAGCCCGGAGGATTTCTCCAACAGCTCCCAGCTCTGCCGCAGCACATGCGCTTTCAGCTCCTCATATCCGTTCACGTGCCCGCTAACAAAAGCATGATCGACCGCTGAGCCAGGCTGCTCCTCTTCCATCTCGAACCAAACCTTCATTACACCGTGCATAAACGCAATGTCGCCGCCGATATTGACCTGGTAGAAGTCGTCAGCAAGCTTCGTGCCAAAAAGTGCCGATTCCGGGATAGACGGAATCCAGTAGCCCTCCATCGCCGGCTCGCGGTAAGGATTGATGACGATGATTTTTGTCCCCTTCCGCTTAGCCGCGTACATATACTTGGTTGATACGGGCTGGTTGTTCGCTGCTACGCTGCCCCAGAATATAAGCACATCCGTACCGATCCAATCCTTATAATTGCAGGTAGAGGCTGAAGCGCCAATCGAGCGCTTCATGGCTGTCTTGGAGGGAGAGTGGCAGATGCGGGAAGCATTATCGATATTGTTTGTCCCGATGAGCCGCGCCGCCTTTGCCGCCACATAATACGATTCATTCGTTATACCGCGCGCAGTTAAATAAAAGGCCAGCTGCTTCGGGTCAATCGCCCGCGCTTTAGCCGCAATTCGGCCGAGCGCCTCCTCCCATGACAGCCTGCGGAAGCTGCGCTCCCCCTTGCTTCGAATAAGCGGATACGGCAAGCGCCCCAGCTTGCGTAATTGTGTACTATCCAGCTTGCGCAGCTCATCAATATCCGAATGCAGCGCAGCAGCCTTAATCGCAGGCATCGTGCTCAGCCGCAGAACGTTTAGCCTCGTCGTGCAAATATGCGGACCGTCCAGCGTCTGGTCATACAACCCGGACACGCCAAGCGCACAGCCATCGCATACCCCCTGAGTCAAAATCCGGTAAGCGTACGGCAAATTATCGCGGTTATCCCACGCTACCTTGAGCGTATCGCGAATATGATGCGGCTTAATGCGCCCTAATCCAAACGGCGCTTTACTCACCCACAGTTTCGGATCCGGCCGCTTCGGCAGCTTAATTGGCCCCGTATGAACAGTTTTCTTCATTAATGATTCACCCCGCTAATCATCGTCGAACGAATCCATTCTAATCTGTAAGTCTGTTCATGCCGGTTAAGCGGCTTCTAATTGTTAAGGTCCTAAATATCTAAAGGTGTTATGAGCTTTGCTCCTGCTGATTCTGCCGTTAAGTAAGCGCATACAAGCCTTGGTGGGCGAATTAGGCAAGCGCCTCAGCGCCAGATCGCCATCCAGAGGCATCAACCATTTTTTAAAATGAGTCGCTTCCTAACATCCTGTCCCCTCACAATGGCAATATCTGCACTGACGCTTGCTTCCCGCTTACCGCAATGCCTGACTGCTTCTTGCCGCTCCCGGTCAGATCCTTCAGCATGCGCTCCAAAAGCTCCTTCGCTTTCGGGCCTTCCTTGCCTTGAATGCGAACGACGAGCTGGACGCTGCTGCCGGAACCGAGAAGCTTAGCCGCCTGCCGCAGCTTCGTATCATAATCATGCTCCTCAATATGCGGGGTTAAGCGAAGCTCCTTTATCTTGCCCGGCTGCTCCTTCGCCTTCGCGCTGCGCTTTTCTTGATCCGCCTGCTTCCTGGCCTGCCCTTTGTCAATCAGCTTGCATGGCGGCGGACTGCTCATAAGCGAGGTGCAGACCAAATCCGCCTTCAGCTCACGCGCCTTCGCCAGCGCTTCATCACGCGGGACAATGCCAAGATCCTCACCCTGCAAGCCCGTTAGCCGCACCTCAGAGGCCCGTATTTTTTCATTCATCATAACCATCGATGCCATTTCAACGTATCGCTCCCTTACCTGTAAATATGGAAAACAGCAGCCTTTACGTGCTAAGCCGCTGTTTTCGCTTTCTTCTATTATACGCTTTTATGAAACGTCTAGCGCGGTTTGTTTGTGAATCGACCCGCCGGCGCCGCCCTCTGCGCTTTTTCCGGCCTCGGCCTCAGCCCGCTCCGCTTTGCGCAGAAACTTCTTCCCTCTCCAGCGAATAAGCGACAGCGCGCCGCGAATGTACTCATCCAAAATCATGCATCCATAAATGCCGATCAAGCCCCAGCCGAGCTCAATCCCTACCCAATAGGACAGACCCGTTGCAATCAGCCACATGGAAAAAACAGACGTCCACATCGTAAAGCGGGTATCGCCTACCGCATTAAGTGAGTTATTGAGCGCCATATTAATCATTTTGCCCGGCTGCAGCACCAGATTCAGTCCGAGCAAAGATACGCCGAGCGCCACGATCTCTTTGTTTTCCGTGAACAATCCGAGCAGCTGCCGGCCAAACAGGTAGATCATAAACGCATTGACCGTCACGACGGCAAGCCCGATCCACATCGCCCTGAAGGCCAGGCCGTACGCTTCCTTCACGCGCCCCGCTCCGAACAGATGCGCGATTTGAATTTGCACCGCCAGCGCAATTGAATAGCCTAGCATGAAGCAGAAGGATTCCAGCGTGTTCATATACGTCCGCGCCGCAAGCTCATTCGGGCCGAGGATTGCCAAAAAGGAAAAAATAAGCAGCTGCGTAAACACCCAGCAGGACAAATTTATGCCAAGCGGCCATCCGATGCGGATAATATCTCCGAACAGCTTGCGATTAAATACGTTAAGGTCGCGTAAGGCAATCGTACGCTCGAAGGAGCCAAGAAACATGATAAACAGCACGATTGCTGCCAGGAACCGGCACAGCACAGTTGAAACCGCGACGCCCATCAAGCCCCATTTTGGAAAACCGAATGCACCGAATATGAACGCATAATTGAAAAAAACATGCGCAATGTTCATCCCGATCGCCGTATACATCGGCCCCTTCGTGTTGCCCGTATTGCGAATCGCTGTGCTGAGCGCCGCCATCAACGCAATCAGCACCATACCGCCGCCTACAATCGATATATACGTTTTGGCAAGCGGGAGCAACTGCTCCGGAAGCTGCAGCAGCGAAGCAATCTCGGTTGGCAGCAGAAACAACAGCACGCTTAGCGCGAGTCCAATGATGGCACTCACTTTTACCGCCATAATGGCTATCGTGCGCGCATCCTCTCCGTTACGCGATCCGATTTTTTGCGCAATGAGAATGCCCGCTCCACTCGCGACAGTTATAAATAAAGTAGTCAAAGCCTGAAACAGCTGGTTAGAGAAGCCTACCACCGCAACCGCATCATCCGAAATCCTGCTAACCATCAGCGTGTCCGCCGCTCCCAGCAAAAACTGTAAAAACAGCTCTATAAAAATAGGCCAAGCCAGCATCCAGAGCGAAAATTTTTTGTCTGATAAAGCCATTCCTGTACCTCCCTGCACCGGTCCTCCTGGAAAGACCGCATCCGTTGTCTGATCACCAATCGTCATTTCAAATTATAGATGCTATACTGAGCTTGATGTATCACTTTTACAACCGAAACTATAACGATTCAAACTTCAGTATCATAAGGAGTCATCCATGCCATGTCAATCATTCATATGACGATACCTCCGCTTCCGCACTATATAATCGGAGGTTATACCATTGCTCCGCCAGGCCGCAAACATCCAACCAGACGCAATATTGAAGTGTTTGACCTGCTTGTGGTGACTCGGGGGTGCTTATACATTGGAGAAGAAGAGCGGCATTACGAAGTAAGCGCCGGCCATGCGCTCATTTTAAGACCGGATGCCTATCATTACGCCACACTGGCGTGCCAAGAGCAGACCGGCTATTACTGGATTCACTTTCAGACGACCGGAGCATGGAGCGTCTCTGATCAGTCCGAGGCTGAGGAGCTGGCTGACCGTGTCAAAGAGAGAACGCTTACCTCAAGCTTTTATACTACGCAAACCTTCATCAAGCTTCTTCCCCAGTTCGCCAAGCTGCTCCAGCCCTCCAAGATGGACAGTCTCCTGCGCCAGCTTGTGCAGCTTAATATGAACGACCACATTCCGAGCGTAAAATGGAAGCAGCAGCTTGTTTTCCAGGAGGTCATCGAGCACCTGTCCGCCTCGATGGAGGCGCAGGGACCATCGCCTTCCGCCTTATGCGCAGAGCAAGCGGCCTCTTATCTGCGGGAGCATTACCGCGAGAATATTACTGCGCAGGAGCTTGGCGAGAGCATTAATTTTCATCCGGTCTACATTGCCAGATGCATGCAGAAGGAGTTCGGATGCGCCCCATTCGATTATTTGATGCGGTTCCGCATTGAGCGGGCCAAGCTGCTGCTGCTCCAAACCGACCTCCCCATCGCCCGCATCGGAGAAGAGGTTGGATTCAATCACGCCGCTTATTTCACCTCCTGCTTCGCCAAATACGAGAGCATCTCGCCACGCAAATACCGGCAGCGGTTTTCTCACGGATAAGCTTGGCTGTAAGCCAAGCGTAAACGGCTGTCGCCGTCCTTAGGCGGCAACAGCTCGTTTCGCGGTGAAATATAAGCTTATTTATAAATGTAAAACTTATAAATTCTTATATTTCCAAAAAAACGGCGCCATCCACACGAGGAGGATGGCGCCGTAAGCTATTGCCTTCGTTCTGCCGAAGCTGCCTGTTCTTTGCACCCCATGACCTGATTGTCATGAAGCATACAGGAGTTTATGTAACTTGCAGATGCTGTATGTATATAAAATCCGCACTTTGGTTCAGTTGCCTAATTCCAAATGGTGTGTTGAATTATGATAGACAGGTTCTGTTGAGAAACCCAGCCTCTGATAAAA
The DNA here is from genome assembly GCF_001428245.1 of Paenibacillus sp. Soil522. GTDB lineage: Bacteria > Bacillota > Bacilli > Paenibacillales > Paenibacillaceae > Pristimantibacillus. The sequence goes on along the minus strand of NZ_LMRV01000031.1, from coordinate 182,120 downwards.
TAAATCAGCCTCCGGATTATCAGTAGTTAAGACAAGAACGCTGTAATGTTTTTTTGCCTCTTGGATGACTTCTTCAACAAATTTTCCGGCTATGCCCAGTCTGCGGTACGATTTAGAAATATACAGGCGCCTTAGACGTCCCACCGAACAATCTTGTGAATACGGATCTTGATTTAAACCGCATACCCCTATAATTTTGCCGCTTCTGCCATACACCGCATAAAGTGATTCACCAGACTTATCGAATCGATTTCGACCGCTATTATAATCGTTGACAAGCCGCTTTAAAAAATGAAATTCCTCGCGCACACTTTCTTCAACCAAATCTGAGATTTCATCTGTAAGGAGCTTCTTTATTGATTTAATAACGAAATCTGACAAATCAGCACCTTCTTCCATATAGTGGAGTATGGTCATTTTCCCATAATTTTTTGCAGAAAGGAAGCCCTCTTTCAAAGAAAAAAAAGAACGGCTCTCTCTAAGAGAACCATCCCCTTCTACTATTCAACCTTTCATCATATTGAGGATGATGCGCCGTCAGTACGGCTTCCAGCAACGATGACCGGCTTCTTGCCCCAGCTCGTAAGCCACTTACCCAAACGAATGGACGGCAGCTCTACGAAATAGTAACTCAGCGCCCCCGCTCCAAACGAAGCGACGAAGGCAAGTATAACGATTAGCGGTGTATCGAGCTCGCCATTTAACAGATGAACGAGCGATAACAATACGATCATATGATATAAGTAGAGACTGTAAGAGATTTTGCCCAAAAATAACAACGGCTTACGCTGCAGCTGCCGCGATAAACGAACGGATGATACAGCCGCCACAAGGAAGATCGAAGCGCCGATAGCTGTCATCCAATCGCCGCGATGCGGCATGAACATATCGTGGAAATCTTCGCTGTAACCGATCCATTTGAACGAATAGCTATAGAGCGCAGCGATAAGAAGCAGCGCTGCCCACCAGCCATTTAACCGTGTAAATGCCGCCTTCAGCTCCTTCTGATACTTTGCAAGCAGCGCCCCTACGATAAAAAATGAAGCATAATGAAGCGACACCACAAAGTTGGTCATATAGCGCGTCTCGAAATTGGCGAGCAACATTTCAGCTCCATAGGACAAAGTCAGCGCAAGCGGCAGCCCGATTTTCCAGCCGCCTTTTACAATAGCAAACATAATAAACGGAAATAATAACGAGATGCGCATCTCATGGACGAGCGTCCACAAAATCGGATCATACCTCGTCGTATTATAGTTCCCGACAAACAGCAGATGATGAATAATTGAACCCGAGTCCGGCGGTATCACCCACAGGTTGTTATAGTAGCTCGTTAAGTCCGTCAGCTTCGATACATAGACGGCTTCCCTCATCATAATCGCAATGAACAAAGCAACAAGAAACGGAATATAAATACGGCAAATCCGCTTGATCACATATTTCGTATACGTCTGCTGGCGATAAAGGAAGAAAGGCAAGGAAAGCACGAATCCGCTCAGCAGAAAAAACATAATGACAGCTTCATGTCCGCCCCATACAGCATGCAGTGGCGTATATTTTAGCAGGTTAAGCGGATATTCTAAAAAGCCTAATCCAGATGTATTTTGCACGATTGGCGTAAACACCATTAAGAAATGCCCAATCATAACGGCAAGTGCTGCCAAACCTCTCAGTGAATCTAATTCTTCATAGCGCTGCAAGTTGCGACTCCCCTTATACTTACCCTATTCTTTATAGCAATAAAGACGATTATAAAGAATAGCAGCCTGCTTTGTCCGTAACTATTTTCATCCACTTCCACGAACATAAAGGATAGAAGCATCACAACTGAACAATGACACAGCCATCCGAGGCATTCCAATGCACTTTCGCGCCTAGTGTTTCTGTAAGCCAATATATTTTCCGTTGATTTTTAAAGTCAGGTCTCATGAGAGACACATAACATGCGCTGCCCATACGTATACTTGTCCCTTTTCATTTAATGCCATATATGCAGGTTCGGTGCTTATATCTTTAATATAGACAATTCCGGGATGCAGCCTTTGACGAAACATCTATCAGGTTAAGTGCCGATCATCGGCGTATAAACGAATAAAAAAGCTGCCGCCCCAGCAGTTTTCGCCGCTTGAACAACAGCTTCCATGGTTGTAAACCTAATTCATATATTTCACATGCTTAAGCATTCATCGTCACCGCTATGGCTCCCGTACACCTTCTGGTATCGTCACTCCGCCGAAGCCAGCAGTCGTTACATTCGTATCCGTGAGCGCCTAAATGTGGCCTGTTACATCCACGATCGATACCGATCCTTCCGAATCAACTGAATAATCGCTTGCCAGTTCTCCTTCGTTCGCTACGAGCAGTTGTCTGGCGTGGAGCCCGCTATGTTAAACTCCTACACCGCCATACGGTCCAAATGCGGAATGTCCGCTTCTGTCCTATTTGGGACAGATCAATAATATCAATGGCCTTGGGCCAAGCAGGATACCATTAGTAATCCGGATATAAGCACTTGAAACGATTTGCGCGTATTTTTGCGTCTAAAGCTCACTTTATTTCCCCCTGAGATCAAGCAAGTACCTCGCACCAATCCTGTCGTGCTTGGCCAAGCTATATCATACAAAAGGAATATTAACCACATGTATCCGATTCGTATAGATATTGTAAACATTATCCATCACAAACAATTCAAGCTCCACGCAGATATGCTTGTGCTTCAGCGGCTGCGTGATACGCCTCTATCTGTTGACCTATCCCACCTTCAAGATTTGATAGACTGCTGCCCTCGTCTTCTAAAGAGCTTAATCAGCCCTAAAATACATAAGCAGACAAGCAAGCCCGCACATCCTCCTGCAAAATCTAGCACAACATCCGCCTTGTTTCCCGTACGCGCATGAGAGCTTAGCTGATTCCATTCGTCCAGAGCCGGAACGGCAATGGTAACCAGTAGCGTAACGGCTATCGAACGAAACCAGCGCCCGCTGCTCAGCGAACGCATGAACATAAACAGCACGGCAGCGAACGTCGCATACACAAACAAATGCGCACCCTTGCGAAATAGAAATTCAATGAACCTATATGGATTTTCATGCGAATTAAATACGCTGGTCCGATACGTAATCGTCATGTCGGGCAGCCATCTCACGAGCAGATGATAATCGAAGTGGCTGATCAAAAACGGTTGAATGGTTTGCTGCTCATATGACTGGGACGAAAACATAAATAAAAGCGCCAGCCAGCCCGTAAAGATCAGGCCCCATAATAAAGTCGGCAGCCATTTCGTAGATTTGTTCAATTTCCCTGCACCTCCTGCAAAGCAGCTTTCTCTCCCTCTATCATACTTTAAAAAAACGTAATATCAAAATTTAGGTGTATGAGATAGCCAAAACATAACCCTGCGGAAAATAGTATAAAAGTACTATTTGCATATAGTCAATATATTTAAAATTTAATACTATGAATACACACGGAGACGTATATTTAAATAGCATTAATATCCGATAAACGGAAATGAAAATGCTGCGCAATTCGATTCTTTCCCGCACTCTCTCCCATATCGTACGCAATCATAGCAATTAAGAATACGATCCAACGCTTGGCTGGCCCCTAACACTTCGTCAGATTGATAAGATCCGTTCATTAACAGCTTTTCGACCATATCCTGCCGCAGCAGCTCGATCGTTTGCTCCAGCTTGATTTTTTGCAGAACACTTTCTCTAACCATGGATCTCCCCCCTTCACAACCTGTTATCAAACAAGCCAAGATGCAACTCCCATGTTATTTCAGAACCGTCTTGGATTGGAAATAGATCGGCCGGTTTGGCATAACAAATCAAATACGCCCATAGACCCCCTGCATGCCACTATTGTATGAATTAGGATACTTTGTAATGATAGTGTAATGCAAATTTTAGTACTATGGTAGGGTTTTTGCTATTGAATTACCCCTTCTTAAAATCAATTGATTTTTGAAGAAGGGAAAGGGGATGGGATCGTTCCCTTACCCAAATTATAGCACATATGTTCTTATTTATGAACGAAAAAGAAATCGATTTATCTCCCCTTTACCACGTTAATGAGGGAGTCTTCTCGATAAAGATATTACAATGAGTTATAAACTTCCCCAACAATTGGTTCCCGCTGCGGCAGTAGGGGTCGTCTCCCGATGGCTGTATGCAAAAGGGGCAGCAGAGAAGTCAATGCGACTTCACTGCTGCCCCTTTTCTTATTATGTAAAGCTCGGTATAGGCCCGGTTGTTGAGGTTGTTGAGGTTGTTGAGGAACCGGCTGCTATCCCATGCTATTCGCAAGATCTCTGCCAGCCTCAAGCTCTGCCTGAAAGGCTTTGCGATAATCGGCGATAATCGCCGTGCTGTAGCCGTTCTCCGTCAGCTTAGCTGTTGTATCCGACATAATGACCTCAAACTTCGCAGAGCAGTTGTCTACCTCTTGCAGCCCCTGAGCCTTCAGCTGTGCTTTTACAGCCGCATCCGATGTCGATATATATTGCAAACCAATACTCATTAACGTTGATTTGCAGCTGCTTTTCAGCGCAGCAAGCTTCGATTCGGCCTCTGCTGTAATTTGCTCATACGACAGTTTAACCGCTCCGCCGCCGGCACCGCCTGTGCCGCCGGCGCTGCCTTCGCCCGTTCCCGGAATAAGATTGCCTCCGCCCGCTCCTTGCTCAGCCCGGTATGCGGCAGATTGGCCGTTAACCGTCTTCGTCACGGGGTCAAAGCTGATCTGCGTCCCTACCGACTCCGATAAGAAGCGAAGCGGCACATAGATGGAGCCTTTATAACCAAACAGCGGCTGGCCTGCCGGCAAAGGCGCTGCCTTCCCATCGAATACGAGCGCTGCGTTTACAGGCTGAATCGTGATTTCAACGCCTGCTTGCGGCTTATCACTGCCTGTAGACGTATGTTGCAGCTGCTTCTTCATCGCGGCAAGCTCCTGCTCAGTCGGCTCAGAAACCGTAGCCTTCTTGCCGTCCCAGTTCACCGATTTCTGCAGCGCATAGGAAATGTAACGAATCGGGACATATGTACGTCCTTGATAAATAAACGAATATTGACCGTCCGGCAGCTTAAGCGCCTGTCCGTCAAATTGCAGGCTAAGCGACTGCGTTTTTGTTTTAACCGCCGTCGATGCTGCCAATACAGTGGCAGCCAGTACAGATGACAGCATCATAACTGCTAGAAAAATAGAAAGTACACGTGACTTATTCATTGGGCCTCCTTCGAATAATAAAGCGAATTAGTTTAGTGAGTTTGCAATAACAGCAAGCGCACCCGCTCTAGCCTCCGCCTTCGCGCTCTCATATTGCGAGCTCCAATCAGGCAAGGATTGGTCGCCTAGACCGGCCGCCTTATACTCGTTATGTGCATTGCTTATCAATTGATTAAACTTGGCATCACATTCGGCTTCGGCAGCAAAAATCTTGTCCAAATATTTGCTCTGGACCGTCGCAGCCGTTGCCCCGTCATCTCCTCCAAACTCTTGTGCGATTTGGCCGGCCAAGCTGTTGCTTCTTGCTTGACAAGAAGACTTCAGCTGCCACAATTTCGCTGTAACCGAAACATCAATCTCTTTTTTCTTCCGCGCTTTGTCTTCCGCAGAAGCAGCATCTGCTACCGGCTTCTGACCCTCGTTCGCATGATTAGACGGCTGCGCGGGTGTCAAAGTTTCAGCAGAAGCAGGCTGAGGTACTTCCGATTGCTCGTGGATAGCATCTTGCTTCTGCTTTTCTGCCTGCTCCTGCTCCTGCTCCTGCTCTTGCTCCTGCTCCTGCTCCTGCGTCGGCACCGTTTCCGGTTTCTCGGCAGCTTCATCTAAACGAGTATGTAATTCAGTCACTTTATTTAACTTCGCATACAAGCTGATACTGCCATACAGCGCAATCCCGATAACAACAAGCGCACCTGCTATAATAATCAGCGGTTTATTCCATTTTTTCATCGATTTTGTTTCATGCGGACCATTCGTCTGAAGGCCGCCGCGCATGATTCTCCTTACTTATTTAATACTTCAGCGGGTAATAATAAACTTCCACATCTTCAAATCCAGACAATACCGAAGAGCGGATACAAGAAAACCAACAGTCGGCCATGGATCATCCCGGGAAATGATGTCGTCTTTTGATTTTGCTGTAAAAAACGGAGGATCCAACCGCCATCTTCTCTTACTCGTCAAGAAATATAACAAATCGCCCGGAAGAAGCTGTCTGCTAAAAACTCCAGCCTTGTACGTAAGCATCGAATCTGCATCGGCTTCCATTCCTAGCTGATAATGCATCCACGGAAAATCGACACCGCTTACTACTGCTAAGTTCAGCGAGGCCCAATATCTTGGATTGATTTCCATTAGCTTGGGCTCTCCAGTACGGGAATCGACCATATAGTCAACCTCGACGACGCCAAACCAAGGGATCCCGTCCATAAGCCTCTTCGTATAATCAAGCATCTTCTCATCGTAAATGCTCTCTTGAACGACACTCGGTCCCCGTTCCTCAGGGAAGTTTCGTACCTCTTTTTGAACAAAAGCGGCACGTACCGTATGATTAGAATCATAGCATAGGCATACCCCGTATTTGCCTCCGAATGAAACAGCTTCCTGAATAAGAGGATTAGGATAGCTGCGGTGAATCTCTTGAAATAATGAAACAAGCTCGGCGGCATCATTTGCGAATCGCACTCCACGCGAGCCTGAGCCTACCCGGGGTTTGATGCAGAGCGGATAATCCATTGCCGCAGTCACAGCCAGCAGCTCATCCGGGTTGAATTGCGGTCCAAAGGAAGTTTCCGCCGTACGGGGGTAAGGGACATTTCTGTCTTCGGCAAGACGCATCGTTAAAGACTTATCCGCTGCCACCCGGTAACTCTCCAGAGAGGGTACCGGAATGCGGCACAGCTTCTTTAACTCTTCCTGTTTTAAAACGACCACATCCATGACATCGTCGTCCATCGGAAACAAGAAATCAACCTTTTCCCGGATAATCGTCTCGTACAACCAATCATAGAATTGCTCCGGATATCGTTTCGGATCAGGATATACGACCGTTTTGTCCGCATACTTCGAAAATCCGCTGGCGTGATAACGCGTTTTTTCGCCAACGACCGTACGAATGCCGTGCTTTCCCATTGAACGCACGACGGCCAGCGTTTTGCTGAGCAGTCCGTTTGTGCATAAAACTGTAGCCAAGATTTCCCTCCTCATTAAACCTAAACCGGCTATGACATTATTTTGTCAACGATTTGCTATACTGGAACGAAGATGGATCGGAGGTGCAGGAAGCATGTTTGGAATCAGAAAAGAGAAACCGATAGGCCGCCTGGGCAAAATTCAGTCGTTCCTCATTTACTACGGCCCCGCAAGTCCCGAAACGAAAAGACGGCTCAAGGAGGCCGATCTTGCGATAATCGAGCTGCAGCAATGGCAGCCGGACGATATTTCCGACATCCGTGCCTCCGGTACGGATGTCTACGGCTATTTGTCCGTAATGGAAACCCCTCATTGGAACCAGAAGCGGACCAGCGCGATCGCCTCAACCGATATCCTGACTGAGAACGGTAAGCCCATTCGCTTCGAACAATGGAATTCCGTCTTAATGGATCTTCGTTCACCCGGTTATCGCAGCCTGCTGCTTGCGGAATTGGACGAAATAACCGAGTCGTATAACCTGAACGGTATTTTCCTCGATACGGTAGGCGACATTGAGGATTATGTTCCTCCCGAGCTGCAAGATGAAATGACTGCAGCTTACCGCTCCTTCCTCGCGGTTGCGAGCGGGCGGCATACCAAACTGAAATGGCTGCAAAACCGCGGGTTTAAACAGCTTGGTCCGTGCTCAGGCCTGCTTGACGGTTTTCTGTGGGAAGGGTTTGAAGGCGATACGCTTGCTAGCGACTGGTCCAAGCATTGGATGAGAGCACTTGCCCGCCATCAAAAAGACGGTTTATCGGTATTGTCCGTTTCCGACCAGGCCGATCCGAGAATCCATTTAACAGCCGAACGAAACGGCTTTATTCATTGGGCTAGCCCAGGCGGCGATTATAATCGCTTATAAACCGGATGTTACGGCAATACGGCTTATACCACTTTACTCCTGGATATGGTTTCCGTGTAAACGAAGCAGGTTCCGCAGGACTTTCCATGCGCCTGGCAGTTGTTGCCTTCCACTTCCCAACAATTTTTTTCCGGCTGGCTGTAAGCGGGACATACCCGGCAAATATCGGAAGGCGTACAGCCCATGTCATAGCAGGCCCCTAAAGCCCGGCCTCCGAGCTCAGGCCCCTTCCGTTTCGCCGCAAACCAGCGGACGAACGTTTGCACCACTTTATCATCAAGCTGCGTGCCCGCGAGCGACTCCATCAGCTTAATGGCTTTATCGAAAGGAAGCGGATCACGATACTTCCTCCCGTTTATTTTGGCCAGAAACATTTGAACGACGGATAGAATGCGGGCTCCGACCGGTATGGCCTCGCCTCGAAGGCCGGCCGGATATCCGTTCCCGTCCATCCGTTCATGGTGGTACCTTATATACTCAGCGATTTCCTTGCTGCCGATCGTCATTTCGACGATTGCCGCCCCTACCTCGGCATGGAGCTTCATTTTCTCAAATTCCACTTCGGTGAACTTGCCATCCTTCAAATACAGATCCTCCGAAAGCCCGAGCACGCCAATATTGCTCAAATAAGCTGCAACACCAATATTTCGGATTTGGTCGGCGGGAAGTCCCATTTCCTTGGCGATAATAATCGAATACCGGCTCATCATCTCTGAATAGCCGACCGTATACGGGCTCAAATCGTCAATCGTGCTGGCGAGCAGCTTGAGAAACTCCGTATAGGTGTGTCCGAAAGACTTCATCCGCTCCTGTATCCCCATTAACTGAGCGAGCTGACGGGTCATCATCTTCACCGTCGTACTGAGCTGATCCGCTGTTAAATCTGCAGACGAGAGACGCGGAAAGCCGCTCACGAACCATGCCTGTTTGCCCGGCAGCGGCAGCTTGCCAGCGATGATAAGCTCATCGCCCGAATGTCCCAGAATCGAGAGAACCTGCTCGAACTGCGGAACCTTGCTGTTCCATAGAACAAGCTCCTGCTTGCCGATTAGCTGGAGGAGCATCGACAAATTCGACGAATCGGCGATTCTGCGCGCGGTTTGCTGCGGCCATCCGAAGAATACGGGCATATCAACGTTTCCACCGCTCGATACGAGCAGGCAGCCTCCGGACATGCCGAGAGCACTTGCAGACATACTGAACGTTTTCTGCATGACGGCTTCAGAGTCCATTGCCATGGAGCTGACCGCTTGAAGCGCATGACTGGAAGTTTCCACGACGTCAGCTTTGAGATAAAGCCGCTCCGACTCGATAAGCACATCCAGTATCCGGGGCATTAATTCCAAAAGGAACCGCAGCAGCTCCATCTTTTTTTTCGGCACACGCGCGATCGGTCCAACTCGAATAATTCCATTTCCTCCGTCCATAGGCAGATGAAGCAGCGGCACTTCGCCTTCATATATAATCCCGGAATTCTGGGCGGACTCATCCACCTTCAAGCTGAGCGGAGGCAGATACACCTCTTTCTGATAAGGCGCTAGCCCGCTGTAAGAAGGCTCCGCCTGACCCGGATCACGCCGCTCGTGACGAACGGCTTTCAGTACGAAGTTTCCGCTTTTCGGATCCCGGATATAGAAAGCATAGCTGTATGCATCAATGATAGAGCCGATCACTTCCAGAAAAAGATTGAGGTTATTTTCAAGTCCCGCTTCCGGCTGCATAAGCTTGATCATGCGCTCAGCCATTTCAAGGCGCTCCGTCTTTTTGCGCATCCGGCGTAATATACCGATAATCAGCAGTACGGCGAGCGCGAGCAAGCCGGCTGCAGCCGGGAGCAAATAAGGGGCTATGTTCGATAGTATAAAATCAGTCCATTTGAGCATAAAGGTTCCCCCTTCCTTGACGAGGCAAAGCTGTGTCAATTGTCTTTCCCATTCGATTCTCCACTCCGCGGAATATCGCGTTCCTTGTCCAGGAGAGCGACATGCTGAGCGAGCTGGCGCAGCTTTTCATTCAACACGGAGATTTGCATCGACTGGTAAAGCACGATAACGAGCAGCACCAAGGTGGAGAACAGAAATAGCAGCGACGGCGGATAACTGACGCCAAGAAGCCTAGCGAGCCTATCGAACCAACCCGGGTTCGCCGAGAGGATCAAGATAACAGCGACGCTCAGCATCCACGCCACCGAGTTGCGTGCGCTAATTTTTTTGCGCAGCAGCAGACGGATAATGGCTCCGGAGAACGTAATGCCGCAAAGCAAAATGAACCATTTTAAATGATAATCCATCTTCTCACGACACCTTCTTCGTCAGCTTATGGCTAATAATAACGATACTTATGCTGAGCATAATTTGCAGCACGTAAATGACCGGCTTTAGACCCGCATGCATGGAAACGCCCGCTTCCCGCTTACGCATATGCGCAGGAACTTCCTTCACCCTGTACTTCATCAGCAGCTGCTGAATCAAAATATCCGCATCCGGAAAATCCGCCGGAAAGCGGTCGCGTACCGAGTAAAAGTTGAATACGCTGCTGGAGACGCCGCGAAGACCCGATGTCGGATCTGTAATCCGTGTACCGGTCAGCTTTTGGATTAATAGGCGAAAGAAACGGATACCGGCTCCTTTCACAAATCCCGTATCGAATCCGCTGCTCTCCTCAAGAAACCGTGAGCCCATGACGATGTCGGCATCGCCCTTCTGCAGCTCGTACATAATACGGGACAGGTCGTTTGGATTATGTTGTCCATCGGAGTCGAATTGGAGGATGTATGGGTAGCCTTTCTCCGTCGCGTACTTGTAGCCCGTTTGAATCGCAGCACCGTACCCGAGATTAACCGGATGCGTGATGACCGTTACGGGATAGCGCCTGGCAACCTCTTCCGTGCGGTCGCGCGAACCATCATTCACGACAAGAATTTCGGCCATTAACCCCACGTCCAGCAAACCGGCAAGAACATTCCCAATATTTTCTTCTTCATTGAAGGCGGGTATGATAATTAAAAAGGGTTGGCTTGACATATTATCCACTCCGATTATTCGAATCTCGTACGACTAAGATAAACATAAGCAGGGCATTAAGTCCCCAGCCGCATAGAGCGCCGTATCCCAGCGCAGCAGGACCAAAGGATTGCACCGTAAGCAGGTCGAATACGATCGTACATACCGTTGAAACCAGATAAACGGCCGCGGGGCCGTACAGACGGCCGCATGCCAGGAAATAACGGAGGCAGAGGACGGAAACGACTTGGAAGGCGACGCTCAAGGAGTATCCTGCCAGCAGCTCCGATGTAAGGGCAACGGAATGCGAGTCGAAAGCCCCCCGTCCAAAGAGCAGCGAGATAATCGGCTCCCTTAGGAAATAGAGAACGGCAGCCGAAGGCAGCATCAGACAGAGTGTCGCACCCAGGGCGCGATACAGCTCGGGCTTCACGGATCCCCCGCCTCCGCCCGCTGCAGCCGATCGCGACAAAGCGGGCAGCAGGACGGCGGTCACCGCCGCTACAAATACCCAATTGGGGAACTGGGCAATGCGGTATGCATAATTTAGACCGGCCAGCGTACCCGGTTCCATATTGGATGCAATCGCCCTTTCTATCGCATAGAGCGCCTGAGAAAATAAGTTCAGCAGAAGCAGCGGCAGAATGTCCCGGTAGACACGGGCAAGGCCCCCTGAAGCCTTCAAAGACTTATCTGTTTCGGCTGCTTCACCGTCCCGGATTTTCCAAGCTTCGATAAACGATAGCCGCACCTCAAGCTTGAGCTTTCTCCGGAGTGCCGCCCAAACAACTAGTACCATCCCGCCTGATCCGATCAGAATGGAGACAGCGTACGCTATTGCTCCGTCGCCCTCAGCGAAGTCTCCCATCCAAGACAGGGTGATCGCCGACAGCATCATCGCGTTCAGTAGAATCGGACCGGCAGCTGCAACATAGAAGGCGCCGGCAGCTTGAAGCGCCGCCGCGCCTACGGCAAATACCGGAAACAGCGGCATCGAGAATAGCAGAAGCGTGTACAAACGTTCTAGCTCGCCCATCTCTGCACTGCCTGACCGGTAGCCGAAAAGCTCGAACATATGATTTTTAGTGAGCAGCAGCAAGGCGAGGACCGCAATCATCAGCAAGGTAACGTGCAAGGCCATCCGAACCGCGTTTCTTAAAAACATGCCGTATTGTTTCTCCTGCCACCTTCGGCTTAATTCGGGAACCGCCGTGATTCCGATCACCGCTGCGATCAGGTTGTAGCTGACCGCTTCCGGAAGCAGAAAGGCCGTCGTTACAAGATCCGCTGCCTGCGATGTGCCGAAATAAGCGGCAAACGTTAAATCCTTCAGAAAGGATACCGCCGCTAACAAGAAGTGGACTGCAGTCACGCCTCCGATCAGCAGCCATGCAGACGAACGCTTGCCCCGCAGCTTTGCGATTACTGACGCGCTCATCCGCTTTTCTGTACGGCATCCGGCGAATAAAGCCGATGCGGCGGGTAGCTTTCCCCGCTCATGATTTCTCCGAGCGGCCGGAAGCTGAAATCACGGAATAACCTCTCCAGCTTACCTTTGGTCCCGGTCAGGCCGTAATACTGTATCGTACGGATAAATGCCGTTGTTTGGGCTCGAGGCTGGTCCGTGTCAATTTCCCATGGATGGATGTAAATCATTCCCGGTCTTGTCCGGTTGACGCGGTTCAACGCCCACTTCACCAGTGGGTACGGCACTACCCTTAGGTAGAAGCCGCCCGAAAAAGGGATGGACATGCCGGCCAGCTCCGTCACGGTCGGCGGAAACTCGGAAATACCGAGCGGTTCCCCGTCCAGTACGGGAGAAAACGGCGTTTTTGGCGCTCCCGCGATACCGGAGAGCGGCGTCTGAAAGGGCTGCATGCTCGAATCGCATACGAAGCCTTCCTCAGCCAATATTTTGAGCGCGTGGAACCTCTCCGGCGAGATCGACCACGAAGGCGCCCGGTAAAGCTCAACCCTCCGGCCGGTGATCCGCTCCAGTATTTCCTTAGATGACCTCACATCGTGCCGGAAATGGTCCAATGTCTGCGATGTGACAAGCCGGTGCCAATAGCCGTGGGAGCCGATTTCATGCCCCCGGTCCGCGATTTCCTTCACGAGTCCAGGATGCTTCTCTGCTACACAGCCAAGAATGAAAAACGTCCCTTTGACCGCATACCGATCGAACAAATTGAGCAGCGTTGTCGTGTTCCGTACGACGCGGTCCTCGTACTTATGCCACTCCGAAGGATCGATATCCAGCCCGTTCGTCATATACCAATCCTCTACATCAACCGTAAGCGCGTTAAGCATGCTCTCCCCTCCTCTCACGATGCTCCCCAGATTCTTCGACGTTCCTTATCTTCGGCATCCGGCCTGTACAAATACCAGATGCGGATATGCTCGTCCTCGTAAAAAATAGGAGGTTTACCATGAGCTTCTATGTAAGCATTCAACCATTCCTTTAGCTGCTTCTGCTCTTTTTCGTGCTTTACATAACGCTCTTGCTCCAACTTTTCGTAGAAGCTACTTGTAATAGACACCTTGAAAACCTGTTTTTCTTCGATGACGAACATATACTTTGTTACATCGGGATCGTATTCGTCTTGTCCTTTGCGTGTGATGGGCGTACCGGCAGGATCGTAATTATTGACTAGGGTAGAGATATATTGATGCCACCCTTCTCCATAAATAAGAGAATAACCCTCCTCCTGGGAGAAGATCGTCCAAGTATTTTCCAAGTACATTGATGAGATGCGCAAATACTGCCGGAATATACTGTCCCAATCCATCTTGTACGTTTGGATGGGACTGAGTTGAACATACAAAGCCAAGATGATCACAGCTGCCCCGGCCGCCATACGTTCGACAATGGAAATGCCTTTCAGCTTGGAGACGAAGCGCCATAGGGACCACCAAGCGTAACCGATACAAAAACAAACGGTGAGCACCCAAAGACTCCCGGTTCGTGAGGACAGCATCGTGCTTTTGGTAACGACCGGCACCAGATAATAGAGCAGAAAGGTTGCCGTTCCTATGCCGACCGCGAACCATTCCGAAATCCGGTTCCTTTTGTCCCGCCAGCCGATAAGCGCGCTTAACGCGATCCATGCAATTGCTCCGAGCCCGATGTAATCTCTCGGTACAAGCTGCGGAAAGGTAACTTCCGTGATACTTTTTAGAAACTCGGCCGCGCTGGAATTGAATGAAATACCTGACCAAATAGCAGTCTGAATCGGCGCGTAGGTAAACACGACCGAAACGGAACCCGCAGCGCAAACCATCCAAATCCGCTTCCACGACCGGGCCTCAGGCGTCATGACGGATGCGATCATAGCGACCGCGAGCCCCATACCGACGAAAGCGAAAACGAGCGAATGAACGAAGCCCGTAATGCTTACAGCCGCAAATCCGGTCCAGAACGAATGGCGTCTTCCCTTCTCCAAATACCTTAGAAAGAAGTAAAGAGCCGGAAAGGCGAATACATAAGCGAACTCTTGCGAGTTGGTTGCCGCCTGACGCTCCCAGTCGCCACCAAAGAGAAATGTTCCTCCAAGGCCAAATAGCGCCGCACCGGCGATGCCGGCCATTTTATTTCCCGTTAATCTCGACAGGACGAAATAAAAACCGGCGGCAGTCAGAACGCCATTTAACGGACCCGTATATTTCAATATATACAAAGGATCGATGGCTGCGAATTTGCTCAGAAGCGACAGCGTAATGTGAAAGCCCTGCGGATAAATTCCTTCTACAAATATTAGGCGGTTGTTGATAAATTTCATCCAGGCCAGCGTCACCGAACCATCGGACAAGGCTGGCGCCGCGTAGTGTACCGCATCATAAAACCGGACGTAAGCTGCCGTACCCAATACCCCTGCAAGAAGCAGCAGAAGCAGCGGGTCGCTGTTTCGCAGCTTGTACAGCTTGACGTGCTTGCGCGCCATTGTCAGTTTGCCTCGCGCTTTCAGCCACATCGATTTTATCCGAAAGCCGGCTTCAAGCAGATGGTAGAACCAGACATGGAAGGCAGTCGCGGTATCCGACCTAGCCTTCGCTGAGCCTTTTCGCCAAAAACGGCGGGTCGACAGGACAATTAGAATGACCGATACCGATATGACTTCATACAGCTTTAAAGCGACAAGCACGTAGCCGAGCACGATATAGATACAGACCGCTTTCGCAAACAACGCAAACCCGTTTTCCAAAGGGTCCTCAGAATCTGCCTTCAGGAAGAAGCGCGGCCAAACGATCATGAGCAGTACGAAAGCAAAGGCGTAGTGCAGCATCGCATAGAGTTGATGGGAGAATGATGAATAGTCCACTTACGCCTCTCCTCCTTACGATATCGCGTATAAATAGTAATCGAGCTTGCGAAAAACCGACCGCATCGCTTTAAACGACAGAACGGCGAATACGACCGCTCCCGCCATCAAGCCAAATACGGCATACGTATAATCAATCCAGCGGCTGAGCAAAAATCCGACGACAAAATTCACGCCGAGCGCGGGCAAAATCGCCCTGTTTACCAAGCTGGGCTGTGAAAGAGAAAACAGGATAACAGAATTCAGCAAAGCGACTGCAAGAATGACGTAGGACGCCATCGCGACGATGAAGACGAACTCCGTCTCTTTACTAACAATTAGGTGCTTGCCTACCGACTCAACGTAGGCCTTATCTGACCATAAAATGACGAAATAGATGAGTACAGCGCTGGCAATCGAAGAGGCTGTTATGACGGCGATCATCCGATAATATGCTTTCTCGAATAAAGCGTTCATTTTGTCCGTCTCAAAGCCCCAGTAACGTTTATAGCTCGCTTCGATATTCATCATCATCTTATTGACTAGAACCTCGCAAACGCCGAGCGGGATCATGAGCGCGAGCAGCGCAAAGTCGAGCCCAAGCTCATAATCGCCGCGGAACCAAATAAAATAGGGCATAAATCTTTTATCATTTGCCGACCAAGCGTTGATGCGGTCAATGTACAGGAATAAAAAGTATAGAAATCCGTAAACAAAATAGGGCATAATCGAGTAAATCGTGATGGAGAGTCTGGTCATCTTGGGTGCAATGCCCTTCTCTTCTCTTTTCTCAGCCGATCTGAAATAATAGATGACCAATGCCATGCCGGTGATAGATACGAGTGAAATCGCAATAAGCTGCGATACGATAATATCCATCTTGAATTCCCGGAACAAAACGTACACGAGGCCGATTCCCGCGACAATAAGTCCCGTAAAAGTAAGCTCGCGTTTCAAAATATACATGACGGTTACAGACAGCCAGATCGAATTCAGAAAAAAGAAGAACAGGATAATATACATAAACATGTCCATCGGAAAAATGTTGAAAATGAGGTTAAACAAATAAATGGCGATGCCCACGATCAAGCAGGTCCAATAGCCGAACCGGATAAACAGGAAAGTCGCCTTTCTGGCCATCTTGTAATAGCCCTGAAAAATATAGAAGAAGCCTCTTCTCGCAATCGCCTGCGTGTACCCGCCTACGACAACAAAGCTGAGAATCGTGCCGATTGCGATACAGGTCGCAAGCTCGACGGACAAGTTCTGGTACGACCAAAGCGAAAATTTCAGCGTAAGCATCGAGACGACGGAAATAGCCATAGGCAGCGCAAAGATTAGGCCGCGCAAAAAACTTTTCACGAGCTCAAATGTCATTTTCACGGCGCTGGTTTGCACGTTCTGCGTGAAAGCGGTCGTAACGACCTTTTGCCGGATCTGTTCCCATATTTCCGTGGCCAGCTCGAAGATGTTCTCGACGCCGAATATTTCTGTGGCCCGGCTGTCGTTCCAGCCCATCGACTCGAGCAGCGCGGCGATTTCGCTTCGATCCTCAGGTGTCATGTTTTTGTTCATGACTTCTTCAACAAGCCGATCAAAGCGCTCATGCCTGTTTATCTCGGTCCCAAGCCGGTTTTCCCCTTCCGTAACCATAATCATGACGGGTCCGCGAAGCCGGGAATGACCATTTGGACGATCAGATCCGGCATTTTCCCCGCGTGTTCCGCCCGGTTAATCGTATCGGCGGTAATAATTGCCCCTTTGGCGATAATGAGAGAGCCGTCTTCGCCGTACAAATTCTCGCCTGCTGCCTTACCTGCAATATAGCGGTACTGGATGGATTTGATTTCTTCCGCAAGCGCCGGACTCACCGGACTCGCCTCGGGCTCCGCAGAGGCTGCAGAGCTTGCATCCGAAGTGTTCGGATTCGGAATCCGAGGAGCCGGATCGGCTGCCGAAGAAGCCGCTTCCGACTTAGCCCGTTCAGTCTGGGCAGAGGCTGTTAATCTCTCCGGTGCCATCGCGATGACAGGCGGCTCTTCTGGAGGCGGAGAAGCCTCCGCGCCTTCAGGCCCCTTTAATCCATCCTCCATGTAGAGGCTTACATCTCCCCAAAATCCGGAAGATGATGTCTGTGTATTCGGTACGATCGGGCTGGCCGTCTCGTATTTCGTCCGCGGCGCGGTTTCGGCCTGTTTCGGCGCAGGCTCGTTTTTGGAAGAATGGTCTCTCATGCTAGCCGGAGGAGCTGCACCGTCCGCCGTAACCATCGTTTGTTCCGATTCCGTATCCTGCAAAGAGTCCATAACCGATTTCAGCCTGAATGGAACAACATTGGCCCCATACGCAAATTCCGGCTCGCCCTTCATGATCTGCTCCATCTTCACGTCTTCAGCCGGTTTTTCGTTCTCTTCTTCCGCCATCTCAACCGGACCTTGGATTTCAGCAGGAAGAGATACGATCTCTTCTTCACTGACCGGAGTCTTACCCTCCTCCGGCTTATCCTTGAGGTTTGTGATCAAACGAGCTGCATCCTCCAGCAATTGATCAAAGGCAGCCCGGTACTCCGCAAGCTGCTTATCCATGTCCGCCCGTTTGCTGCTTTGCTCGTTACGTTTCGTTTCCATCAGCACAAGCAGTCTTTGCCGCTCGGCTTCGCCTTGTTTACGCAGCGCTTCAACCGAATCGTCCAGCCTCCGGAGGAGTAAATCCGCAAATCTATCGGGACGGTCATGCTTATTTGAGTTCAGCAGAGCCGTTTTCTGATCAAGCTCCTGCCTCAGCTTTTTATTTAATGCTTTTTCCGATTGAATAAGTGCTTCCAGCTGCTCCGCTTCACTGTCGTACAGGGAGTCGCATTTGCTCAAATATCGCTCTGTTTCCCTTATGTCCAATCCGAACCACGCAAGCCGCAGCTTATTCGGATGCTTCATTATTCTGCACCTCTTTCCCGGCATGAACGCCAAAGTTATCCTTTATTTGGCGCTCCACGCGTTCAAGCAGGCCGTTGCATTCGCGCTGCTTATCCACAAGCTCCAACCGATGCTCCCCGTCCAGCTTGTCCAGCTGCTTCATGGCTTCCCACACAAAACCGCTCTGCTCAATATGCATGTGCAGCAGCTTTTCCTTGGCCATTCGATGGACAGGATCTTCGCCCGAGGCTGAGCCTGCACTCGGCTCGATTGAATCAAGCCCCTCCAGTTCACGGCGCAATTTCCCGTTGCCTTGCTGCAGCATCAGCAGCTCTTCCTTCAGTCCTTGCATGCGCAGCCGATGGGTTTCCTGCCTGAGCTTCAGCTCTTCGCGAACGGCGGATTCGGCATAGCCGCGTAAAGCTCTCTTTCTTATTTTCATTGCGGCCGCCTCCTCTCTTCTCACTTATGAAATTTCGCGGTCAGCGATTAAGCCGACATACGCTTCACATCTGGCAAGCTCCACCATCGCTCTGTCATACTCACCAAGCTTATTGTACAAGCCGGCGATCTCTGTCAATATGTATGGAACGCTTGAGGATCCGGGCAGCAGCTTCAGCGCTTCCCGGTACTGGGCAATCGCTTCCCTGTTGAAACCGAGTGCGGCGAGCGAGAATGCTTTCTCCATCACATGCCGCTGCTTCTCGCGCGGAGTTACTTTGACTTGCGGCGCAGGTTTCCGCTCAATTGCCCGGGTCGCCAGCTTGATATAACTTTTCAAATGCAGCTCCAGCACTCTATCGAGGGTAAAGTAGCTTAGAGCGCGTTCACGCCCTTCTCTTCCGACCTCGGCCCGCAGCTCCGGATTCGTGACATAGGTCATAATCCCTTCCGCAAGCGCCTCGGGATTACGCGGCTCGACCAGCACGCCCGTATCGCCGAGCGCTTCCTTGATCCCCCCGACATCCGTTGCAACGACCGGCTTTCCGGTCATCATCGCTTCGACGACCGAATAGGGGAACGCTTCGGAGATGCTGGACAAAACAATAATATCCCCGCTATGGTAGGCGGCCGTCATCTGTGTAGCATGACCTGCAAAGATGAAGGATTCCCCCATCTTCAATTGCTCTTTAAGCGCTAAGCATTCCTCATAGTAAGCTTGAACACTGACCGACCCGTATACGATAAACTTTGCATCCGGCTGTTTATCGAGGACGATTCTGGCAGCTTTCATGAATGTCTGAATATCCTTGATCGGATCGATTCTGGCAATCATGGCGATGACCGGAGGCCCCGGCGGCCGCGGCGGCGCTTCGACGAAAACGCTTTTGTCGACCCCGTTATAAATGACGTCAATCCGTTTCTTGGCAACGCCGAACTCCGTCTCCCACCGCATATTATACTGGCATACCGGTGAAACCTGATCCGCAAACGTATAATTAAGGCTGGTGATCGAGTGCACCATCCGGATCAGAAACTTGCTAAGAAACGAGGAGTATCCCCGATTGGACAACGATAAGTATTGTTCGCGCAAATAGATTCCGTGTTCAGTTAACAAATAGGGCGTTTGATTCAGCAGCTTTGACAGTACGCACGGTATGCCGCAAAACGCAGCCGCCGAGGAGTGAGACACAGACACCTTGGGAATCGGTGTATTCACGATATTGAAAAACCGGTAAAGCCATCCTAAGCTTTGCACCAGTCCATAGACATCGGGTTGGCTGAGCCCGGAACTCTGGTCAGCCGCCGCGGTCAAAATAATCTTCTTATAGGTATCCCAAACAATCTCGGATTTAAAGCTTTCCTTGTATTCGTAGGTTTGGAAAAAATGGTATAGCCCTAGCAAAATATTTGCAAATCTACGGGGATCTTTCACTTCGGCTATGATTTCGTAAACCAGCTCCTGAAATAAAGGAATAAAGTGCTCCTTTATTTCATTCAGGCCGGTTTGCTTTTTCATGAGGTAAATATGAGGAAACGGTGTCGACAAATGCTCGCTCGGCTCTTCCGTCCCCCAGAGCGGGACCGTATAAAGCGATGCCCCTTTCGGCAGCTTGAACTTCTGCGTCACGAACGGATTGGACAAAATGGCATATACGACGTAATCCACAGGCTCCAGCTTGTTGATCAAGATATCACACCAAGTGCTAACGCCTCCTTGATGAAAAGGATAGGTTCCTTCCGTCGTTAGCAAGACTTTCATTTTGTCGCTCATCCGTTATCCCTGGCTTTCCGGAAAAATATGGGGTGATGAATTAGGAAAGTTACGACCAGGAATATGTTCCTAGTTATATGACCCGTTAGTCCTGTTATATCTTTCTAATACTAATTCATCAATCTACCATTAGATCCAACAATTTCTTAATACTTTCGACACTTTTTTATGCTTATCGTAGCATAAAGTAACCCTTAATATAAGTACTAAAATACTGGTATTTGTCGAATTTAAAAGAATAATATTTTATATATTCAAAAGAACATCGTTTAATTCATACCAGCCGTCACTTCTCATTCCCTCTATTCCCAATTGGATGCCGGATTTCCCGCTGTCCGGGTCGATAATTACGACTAACAGCTTATATTTTCCTGCAAGCAATTGACCCGGAACCGGCATATTGAACTGGGAAGAGTTTGAAGTCTACTATCAACCGAGAATAAATACGGCTACCAATCAGATTGTAAGTGCAGAGGCTCTTATAAGGTGGAATCATCCGAACTGGGGAGAACTGGCGCCGGGTGAGTTTATTTCCTTATCGGAGAAGAACGGATCCATTCATTCCATTGGAATGCGGGTCCTTGAGACCGTTTGTCAGCAAATTAAATGGGGGGAGACTGCCGGTGTTCCAATGCGAATATCAGTAGGAGCAGTTAGCTATTTTACGAAGAATGCAGTGCAACAAAATTCAAGGTTATTTGTACAGCAAAGCCGTAACCGCGCAAGAGTTCGGCAAAATACTGATAAAAGGAAAGCTCATGCCTAAACAGACCGTTTATGCTTCCCGGGAGGCAGGAGAGCATAATTACGAATATGGCATAGAGCTTTTAATTGATGAGGCAGAACGGGCAAATCTTACGAAAATATTGAATCAGCTGCAAATCCTATTTCGGAATAAGCAGCCTGCAAGCTACCGTGCTGCAATAAATTAATTAAGCCGTATATGGAGGACTTACCTTTTCATTGTTGATGTTCTGTTAAGGGGGGAATCATTGTGCATCTGCTAAGTATCCATCGGGGATTCAGAAGCGAAATTCAAAAATGCTGATGTCTCATAGGATATGAGACATCAGCATTTTTCCGCTCAAGCGCTATTTCACGATACTCATTGACTCCTCGCTAGCTTCGTAACCGTTCGGGTTATTCAGCTGCCAGCGCCAAGCATCCGCGCACATTTCATCGATCCCTCTCTCAGCAACCCAGCCTAATTCCTGTTTCGCCTTAGAGGCATCGGAATAACATATCGCAATGTCACCCGGTCTTCTATCTATAATCGCGTAAGGAATGCTCCTGCCCGACGCTTGTTCGAAAGCATGGATCATCTCCAGCACGCTGTATCCTTTACCGGTACCAAGATTGTAGGCTTCTACGCCGGCGGTTGTCATGACCTTATCGATGGCCTTCAAATGCCCCAGGGCGAGATCCACCACATGGATATAATCCCTTATCCCTGTCCCGTCTGACGTTGGGTAGTCGTCGCCAAACACGCGAAGCTGTTTCAGCTTGCCTACCGCTACCTGCGTAATATATGGCGTTAAATTGTTAGGAATGCCGCTCGGGTCCTCGCCAATTTGACCGCTTTCGTGAGAGCCCACCGGATTGAAATAGCGCAGCAGTGAAATGCTCCAGCTATTATCCGATACATAAAGATCGCGCAGGATCTCCTCTATCATCAATTTCGTGCGCCCATAGGGATTAGTAGCCCCCAGAGGAAAATCCTCGGATATGGCCTCTCCAGAAGCAGTAGGAGCATATACAGTTGCCGAGGAGCTGAATACTATTTTCTTCACATTAAAGGCCTGCATGACCTGGCAAAGAATAAGCGTTCCCGTAATATTATTCTGGTAATAATTAAGAGGAATTTCGACTGACTCGCCGACTGCTTTGTATCCGGCAAAATGGATTACCGCATCGATCTTATTTTCCGAGAAGACGGCTTCCAGACCCTCCTTATCCAATAAGTCTACCTCATAAAACGTTACCGGTTTGCCTGCAAGCTTATGTACTCGTTCTAAGGCTACAACATTACTGTTAGACAAATTATCAACAACAACCACTTCATAACCGCTGTTTAAGAGCTCCAGGCAGGTATGACTTCCAATATAACCTGCCCCTCCTGTTACTAGTATCGCCATCTACTAATTCTCCTCTCTGTGGAACAAAATTACTTAATTATGTATTCGAAAAAGGGAGGAGCACGAAAGTCAACGCGACTTCTCTACTCCCCCCTCTTTCTGATGCGGGGCTTATGATAGAGCAAGACCCGCTAGTTTATTTTTGTGACGAATAATTTTCAAATAAATCTCCATGCGTTTGGCTTCATCCAAGCAGCCTTCCAACAGCATCTCTTGAAATAAAATAGAAAGCTGATGCCACTCGCGTACAATACTTGCGCGTTTGATCATAGCATTATCCTCCATGTTCCTACATAAACCACAACGGGAGGCACGATATTCGGTAGCTGGCTGGCAGTCTGTCCACAGATAAGCCCCTCTAGCTTTGCGTCGCCATCTTTCAATGGCTTTGCCTTTATCGTACGGTTTATGTTTAATATTTAATCGTATTTTAACAAAATTGCGGAAGGATGTATATGATTTGTTGGACCTAATTAGGATCATAATGGCAAGAACCACTATATGGATATGATCTCTTGCCATCACACCACTGTGAAATAGCAGTTAAAGCCCATCCCAGATCTTTGGTATAAATTCCGGAACTCCAAACGAAAAAATTGAGAAGATAGTCGTTATTACGGAAAGTAGATATCTCAGATAAATAAGAAATGAGCCTTAAAAATACTTCAAGGCTCCTTTCATTAATCACAGTTAATCAAACAAATATTCAACTCTATTTCTCCGTTAATAAGTTACTTATTTGCAAAATAGCCTTCGATTGAGTCTGCTCTTTAGCTTCGTTGTATTCAGACTGCCATGCATCTAGTTCGTTGATATTTAGGCCTTCTGCTTTATATCTTTCCTTAGCACTTTCTAACATATCGGAAAATTCTCGATCACAATGGCCTTCCGATGATACGATCCTAGGTAAGTATGTATTCTGTAATAGATCAATAGAAACTTTCTCCCCATTTGCTTGTCTATGCTTAATATCGCTAACTAACTCGGAGAGCAGTATAGTACTCTTCGAAACACAATCAGCTTTTAATGCACCTAATTTAGAGTTGTATGTTTTCTGAATTTGCTCCTTTACAACCTTTTGTTCTTCAGTAAGAGGCTTTAAAGAAGACTTAGAGTCAGACGTATTGGGCTCAGCTACGGTTTGATCTAATTGGTCTATTGACTGATCCGTATTGACTTGTTTCTCTTTCGCTTCATTTAAAATGCGTAAACGTTCTTTCTCATCCTTAACTCCAACAGCCTCGATGGGGTAATTAGGATCTAAAATAATTAAACCTTTACCATATTGGGTAGTAATAGAACGAAGTGCTTCTATCTCCTCTTTTGACAGCTTTTCCAAGAGAACCTCTCGAATCCTTTGCTTTTCTTCTATAGATATATCCTCAGAAGCGCTTCCCTGTAACCAGTAAATTTCTTTGAAACTAAGACCAGAATTTAGAAGTATTGCAGCTACATCCAAGGCATCTTGTGTCTCTATCTCTTTATTAGTAAACTCATTTGCTTTCCCAACAGCTCCCTCTAAAGCTTTGGGGGCCTCTTTCTCAGTTGAGTCAGTTACTTGCTCCACTGCACTGGATACTTGTCTGTCCTTGATGTCCTCTAAAGAAATTGACTTTACTTGATAGTACAAATATCCTATACCGCATAAGACAAGAACAAGTAGACCTAGTAGACTGCTGAGAGTCCATTTTATCCATGGCTTCATTCGTTTCACATTTGAAGACAACATATCAAATCCTTTTTGTTGTTTTAATATAGTAAGATTTCAAGCGCGTGGCTTTCAAGCGTTACTCCCCTTTTGTACATTTCCTAAAATTTCCTTCAACTGATTTAAGTCTTCTACACCTTCAATGATAACTTGAAACCCTAAGTTATGTGCCATATCAACTTCCTCTTCCGAACACAGCAATGTCGTCCTGAAGGTAGCGACTTCAATAGTAGGAACTAATAGTAATTAACCATCTTTCTCGGAAGAACGTTCAATGACCTTGTACACCAGTTGTACGGGTTTAATGAACTTTTTCGGCTGTACGGTCATAGACCCTAGATAAACCTTTTTGCCAGGACGAACTTCTTCGCAGCGACCTTGCTCCTGAGCGGTCATAAGCCATTTCTCGGGTGATTCTTTTCGCTAGTTCCGTTTGATAACAGATCTTGTTCGTAATACAGACAGGTATTGACCGTATCAGCAGCATCATTACCTGCATCAAATCGAGCCAGTATCGGTACATCTGTAATCGTGCACGCATACCGAATGCTTTGATCAATAAAGTCGTCAGCCTCTTTCTGAGAGTGAGCGGAACCCGTGCGAAGCTCTACGTTAACGCCATATCCTTCTTGTCCAAGATAGGCAAAGAAAGGGGCATATCCATCAACCCCTTTATACGTTCTGGAGAAGCCTTCCTTCTTCGTTTTGGAGTTGTCAAAGGGCGAAACATCCAGATCAAGCTGCATATAAGCTTTCGTTTCCCCGTCTACCCGAATCTGCAGAGGAGTTAGCGGAGCTTTTTCCTGTTTAAGGAGTTTGGCCGATTCTTCCAATACAATCTTCTGCCACTGCTTGCTTAGGGCTGCCTGATCAAATCGTTGGGCATGGTCGGATTGGAAGGAATGTTGCGAATGCATAAGGCTTTTGCATAGAACACATCACTGCGAAAGGGCTCGATGTGATCAAAATCATTTTTTCCTTGGCAGAGTGATCCGAGATAGGCACGGACATTATCCGCGTGGGAGATGTCAGGGACTTTTGTTTCTCCAACGACACTATGGTTTAGACGTTTATTTAATGAGGTCTTCGCCAGTAGTTGTCCGATTAGGATCAAACCACCGCGAGAACTCAGATCCCCACCACGCTAGATTCGATGATTTATTTAATCATTGAGGAATTGTTTCAACAGGTGGGACCGGCAAATATGCGGTCGACAAGGGGGATAGACTCCTAGTCGATGTAAAAAAATCCGAGCTAAAGGATATCCTTCCGTCGACCCATCCGGATATGATTGATAAATTGAAATTATTTATTACCGCAGGCCATATCGTTTCTAAGTTTGAAGGCACCCTCATTGATACTGGGTTATCACCAGTCACGTTCTATCTTCCGGAAGGCAAAAAGGTAGAGTTGGTCAAACATTTGGAGGAAAAGGGACACCAGGATTGGTTGGTAAACGTAGCCGGCCAAGCCATGGAGGATAATGCAGATGAAGAATAACGCAAAAAGGATCCGGGTTTCATCGGATCCTTTTACATTAAATAGCTTAAAAATGATGCCTGCTTGATCATACTACCACAGCAATATGAGCACCCACAACAGGGCTCCTATCAGAACGCTGTCAGAATGCTTCTGGAGACCGATAGCGGATCTTCTCTATGCATCTCTTTTTCCTCGAAATTGGACATAACGAAAAACCTTCCCATCTTCTACCAAAGGGCTTAATGCCCTGTCATAGATTATAGGAAGGTTTAATCTATTTATACAGGCAAATGAGAATACTGGCTTTTATTATGAAAAACAGGCCTGCCTACCGGATAGTAAGAAAGGCCTGTATTCCCAATTTGGTCTAGGCTGAAGACGTTGCGCCCATCGATAAGCACTGGACGGGCTAAAGCAGCTTCGACTTGTGCGAGATCAGCTGTTACGAACTCGCTCCATTCCGTCAGTAAACAAAGTGCCTCGCTACCTTGCGCGACATCCATCGCTGTCTCGCACCACGTAATAGCCGGATTATCATACATGCGACGGAAGCTCTCCATTGCTATCGGGTCATACACCTTCACTTTGGCTCCCAATTCAATGAGCCTGTCAATGATCTCTAAGGCTGGAGCTTCACGAACGTCATCTGTTTCCGGCTTAAAGGCAAGCCCCCAGATGCCAATCGTCTTCCCGTATACATTGTCCAGCGCTTGGAACAATTTATCGAGAACACCGTAGCGCTGATGACGGTTCACTTCCACTACGGCCTTCAGAAGCTTGAAGTCGTACTCTACGTTACCCGCAATTTGGATAAGCGCCTTCGTATCCTTAGGAAAACAAGACCCACCATAGCCAATGCCGGCGCGCAAGAAAGATGCTCCGATGCGTCGATCTAGCCCCATACCTTTGGCTACCTCGATCACATCCGCTCCTACTTTTTCGCATATATTTGCAATTTCATTGATGAACGAGATCTTCGTAGCTAGGAAAGCGTTCGATGCATACTTGATCATCTCTGCGCTCCGAATATCCGTGACAACAATTTCATCCGTAAGAGGGCTGTGCAGCTCTTTCAAGAGCTTTGCTGCATGTTCACTCTCAGCACCGATGATAATACGGTCGGGATGCAGCGTATCCTTCACAGCCGTTCCTTCGCGCAGGAATTCCGGAAGTGAAGCTACATCGAACTGACCCTTATAATGAGTGGCTATAATCGTACGTACACGTTCATTCGTACCTACTGGAACTGTACTCTTTACACAGATAACCTTGTAACCATTCATTGCTTGTGCGATTTCTTTAGCCGCAGCTTCAATATACTGCATATTCGCTTCACCGTTCGGAAGCGGCGGGGTTCCTACTGCAATAATGATAAGATCCGCTTCAGCTACAGCTTCAACGGTATCTGTCGTGAATTTCAATCTCCCTTGGTCCGCATTATGTATAAGCAGCGGTTGTAAGCCCGGTTCATAGATCGGTACGCCACCATTACGCAGCATCTCAATCTTATTAAGATCTTTATCTACACAGTACACGTTATTTCCTAGCTCCGAATAACAAACACCGGATACCAAACCGACGTATCCGGTGCCAATGATTGCAATTTTCATTTGGATCACTCCCGATATATAAGCTTATTTAGAGTTTTTTTTCAATTCACTAAATGTCTAATAAAATTAACGATCTCTTGTAAAGGTTCGCCTTTGTTCTTTAGTGAACGGTTAGGTCTGTTATTCTTAATCGAAGTTATGAGCCCTCTCGTTATTTGGAGATGCTTTAACTCTTGCCATTCCATGAGTCGATATGGATGAAGCTCGGTTAATGCCTCTACCGTATTGCGATCCTCAAGGAATGAAGATCTTTCTAAGAGCAGTAACGGTTTTCCTAAAGAGATAGCTTCACTCACCGTTCCCCATCCGGGCTTTGTGATGACAATATCGCAGACCGCTAAATAATCCTGAGACTCTGTAACATGTTCGGGTATTCGAATAATGTTATCTCCGTCGGCATTCATATTATTGGAGACAATAAAGAGACATGAATCATCGTTCCACATGGCCATTTGTTTGAGATCATCGACGTAAATGCTCATCCCTACTGCAAAGAAAACAATTATCTTTGCATTTTCAGGATTGAACTGAGCTTTGAGTCGATTTACTTCTTCGTCATGTGGCGTACGACAAAAAAATCCAGTTTGAGAGTATCCACGTCGTCCCCATCGAGGCTCTGTGATACCACCTGCCAGACTTACAAAATAATCCATATAAGAATATGCACGGTATAGAGGTTCAAGCTTCTTCTCATCCAGCATCTGGGTGTAAGCTGTAAACCATGTAAAGTTTGAAATACCTACCGAAGTAATATTAGCCTGATTCGCAGCAGCAAATGGCACCGGTGATATATCCGAAATAACTAAATCCACTTTCTCTTGAAGAAGAAAATGTTTTTCCCGTTTAACATGGCTCGGCAAGTTCTCCATATAGCTGAGATACGCTTCCCTTAACTGCCTAAGATCGGGCTGGATCGATCCTGTTTGCAGAATGTAACCGTCTCAAGTCGAATCAAGGCCTTTCTTATACGTTCATACAATTTTGAGTAACTTCATCCCATGTGCTGAATATCTCAACGATTTGATTCTCTTCTCGTTGAAGACCGCTCTGAACCACAATCATTTCCAGTTCACTAACTGCTTTTATACTATGCAACGTCTTCATTGGGATATGGAGGATATTACCGGCTTTTACCTTCATATAGTTTCCATTCTGGATAAATTCGCCTTCACCCTTAATGATTGTCCAGACTTCTTCCCGATACAGGTGCATTCGGTAACCAAGGTTCTTTCCTTCTTTGACTCCTACTCGTTTGGTTGCTACAGTGCGCCCATCCTCATAAACTTGGTCATCAAGGACTCTGAGCCAGCCCCAATTTCTTTCTTCAAACATCGGTCCCTGATCGTAATTAATAAAGTCCTTTATTCTTGGGCTGGCGCTTTTGTCCGTCACCAAAATACCATCGGGACTGACAGCCACTACCACATCCGATAGACCAAGTACAGTAACCGGAATATCGATTTCATTGATCAAATGTGTATTTATACAATCTTCGCTTATGGTCCCCTTACCGATTTGCGAGTTACTCATTTCTTCCGTCAGCGTATTCCAGGTACCGAGGTCTTTCCAATAACCGTCATAATGAACAACGACGATTTTATCGGTTTTCTCAAGGATTTCATAATCGAAGCTTATCTTCGGAAGGAGATGATACTGTTTCGAAAGTTCTTCATATTGAATAGGGAGGCCTTTTTGTTCTAGGATGTTGACCAAATATCCGAGCTTGAAGGCGAACACACCGCAATTCCATAGGGCTTGTTGAGAGATTAGTTCAACCGCTTGCTCCTCCGAAGGCTTTTCACGGAAATGGCTGACACGACGAAAGTTCATCGTTTCTGTTTGTTCTTCCGTCGGAATGATATAGCCGTACTTAGAGGAAGGATAAGTCGGATTAACGCCAATCAAGGCCATATCCGCATTCGACTGCTCCAGCACATGTTCTAACTCTTTAACAGTTTCGAAGAAATGGTTTTCCACATAAGGATCAACCGGGAGAATGGAGATGACTTCGTTCAACCCAACACCCTTTATCGAGTAGAGATACGCAGCAGCGAGTGCAATAGCTGGAAAGGTATCCCGCCGTTCAGGTTCAACGATTAGCGGAACGTCCGGACCAACCTGGCTCTGCATGATTTCGATTTGCGATTTGCTCGTTGCAATGTAGCTGGACTCACTCAATCCGCTCTTATCCAGTTGACTCCATACCCGCTGTACCATAGAGACAAGCTCGTTGTTGTCGTTCTCAAGCACCTTTAGAAATTGCTTCGATCTTGCGTCATTGGACAAAGGCCACAGCCGCTTTCCTGATCCGCCGGATAACAGGATGAGTTTCATATCCAACACCTCCACTTGTCTTCTGCTAAATCTTAATTAATTTATCTTTATATGACCTCTTAATAATCCTGAAGCTCAGCATACACGGGTTTTTTCATTAAAAAATAGATTGGGATTAGCTTATATGGACGTCAGCACCCACCAATTCACAAAGATTTGCAATATCATTCATATACGATATTTTAAGAGCGAGGAAATCGTTGGATGCATACTTAATCATTTCTGCTGATCTTCTATTTACTGAAACTATAGGCAAATGAAAAGGCTCATAGATCTGCATAAGCATCTCTTGAGCCTATTACTTTCAGTCCCTATAATAATTCTTTCTGCATGGAGCGTATCATGTACTGCAGAGCCTTGTGCCAAGAACTCCGGATTCGATGCTACTTCCACATTCACATCATTGATTAAAAAATAATCGGCATACAGGGGTGCAGACGCAATCTTTATCGGAGTAGGAACTCCAGAGCAGTCAGATGGTTCAGCCAATCTTTCCTATATTGCAACTGTAGCAAGGCAGATTGCTGAATCTGTAGAGAAGGACTGCTTAGTTGTAGTGAAATCAACAGTACCGATAGGTTCCAATGATAAGGTAGAGCAGTTTATTCGTTTATAATCGGTAGTATAATTTATTCTCTCAGCTACATAATTTCTTCTGCATTAACTCTTCTAAACCCGCTTCATAGATTGGAGAAAATCCAGATTTCATTAAGTTTACTTTATTTTCATCAATATCAACACATATCACTTGATGCCCAACTTCTGCAAAACATACACCTGCAACTAAGCCAACATATCCAGTTCCAGCTACTGCAATTTTCATTTTGTCCCACCTTCAATATATTTAGATTCTTATATTAATGTAACTTGATACATTATGAACATGTTACAAAAAAACCGATTAAATTAGTTCTTGAATTGCTATATTAATATGATATTGAAAAGGTTATTATTGATTGGTTATTATATTTTTCATTCTGCCGTCTTCCAATAAAAAACTATTATCTTTCAAACTATTTTAACAAAACAACGGGATTAATTGATATGATTCCCGAATTTAATATTTCACCAAGTTATTTCTTCTCTTTTAATCATAGTTCTTTTATTTATATTCTATATTTTCTTATTATATTTTGAGTATCCAATATATTTATTCTTAACAATGCCTATTGCTATAGATATCAATCCCTTAAATTCCTGCGTTCTGCACACGGCTAATAAAAATAAAATATTAGGTACTATTGAACATATTAATATTTTGACTATGAGATAGCCAAATTTTCCATCAGGAATATAAGAGCAAATTTCATAAGTTACAATCCCTGAGATCAATGTTATTAATATATAAGTAGCAAATTTTATATAATATTTTATTGGTTGGAGTTTGAAATAATTTTTAAACAAAGCATATGTTTCCCATGGAATTGCGATCAAAACCACGCTAATAATAGTTGAAATTAGGACACCATTTACACCGATAAAATTCACCAGCGTTAAAGTTAAAATTAGATTTGTTATTGCTTCTGCATATGGTTTATACCTATCGCTCCACCACATTCCTGCTGCATCTTTATATATTAGAACAGTTTGCCTAATTAAATAGAAATACAAGTATACTCCCAATAGTATAACTGTCGAAAATGAAAATAGCATATTTTTACCCATCCAAAGAATCATAAATGGCTGAAATAAAACAACAAGGGCTATAGTACTCCACCCTACAAGCCATGCATATAGAAGAAAGACCTTATTAAAATCGCGGTAATTTTTCCCTACTTCTTCAACTATAATACTATTTCCAATTACTGGTGTAATTGCAGTGTTTATTATCGATAAGATTCCTATAATAGCAGTTATAATGATGAAGTAGTTATTGAACATAGCAAGAATTGTTAATCCTAGCCACGCAGAAATCACTAAATTATCCGCGCTTCTAACAACAGTTCCAGATAATCGGTGTCCAATTAAAGCACCTACTCGTTTTTTTATTTCTTTTAAATCTTCAGATGTAACGCTTCCGTTACAAACATATTCAGGGTATTTCTTATCCACAATTCTTGAAACTATAATATTATTTATTATCGTTGAAATCGGTAAGATTATAATGTATAAATAATAATTTTTAAACAGAAACAAAACCGCTACTTGTAAGACGTATAAAGCAAAATTGATTACAGTACTGATATTACTTAAAATATCATTTCGTTGATACGCTACTAAGAGAGATTGCTTGTACGCATAAAGGAAATAACTTATAACTGTATTCCCCAAATATATAAAATATAATAAGTATAAATTTATATCATTCGGATATGATCCGTTAATTAAATGCTCAAGGAACGGTGATAAACACAATCCAACCGCTAAAATAATACAACCAATAAATCTATAAATTTTTTTGTAAAGGTTCAACAAAGCACTTATTTTTGCATTATCACCTTCAGCTATGGGTTTGTACATACTATAAACCATTGCGGTTCCAAATCCCAATTCAGCGAGGCTTAATGTTTGCAAAATTGAACTAAACAAGCTATTTAGACCTAAATATTCAACACCTAGAGAGTATATCATAATTGTTCGTAGGACGAATGGTAATAGCAATGAAACTAGTTTATTAATTAATCCAAAAAAAAGACTTCTAGTTGAGTTTAACTTTCTATCCATTTTCACCAATTTACTCTCACTTTCTAGTCTAATCCATTGCATAAGTCTTTTTTGATTTTATTTCTGAAAATCTTCAAATTCAATTTTCACCTGATTTATCCCACCATTAAGTCATTGATTAACAATCCACCTTTTTACATATTTGGATATAAAGATCTTAAGGTCTTTTTAATAAATAATTTCACTTGCTTCTTAAGTGGCCTGCAATCATGAAACCATTACCTTCCCCATTTAATATTTCTTTTAATTACCTTAGCTGGAAAACCACCGATTATACAATGTTCTTCACTAAATTTTCCTGTTACGCAAGCTCGATAAGCAACAACGCATTCATCTGGGATATAAACACCTTTTAGAATATCAACATAAGCTGCAATCCAAACGTTATTTCCAATAATCACTTCTCGAGGTTGGTTTGTTACATTTACCTCTTGGTCATTCATTTCAAAGATAGAATGACCATCTACATCCCTTATGTTCGTATGCCAACCAATCAGTACATTATTACCAAATTCTATGCAGTTATTACTTGCAAAAAAGCAATTAGAATTACATACGAAATTATTCCCAAAAACTATAGTACCACCATTATCACAGCGAATAGAAATTCCGTTTGAAAAATCTGCTCGTCCTTTAAATATAACTCTACTTTTTTCATCTACGCTCCACTTAGATCGTTCCTTTTCACCTGATAACCCCTTAGATCCTTCCGACCACCCGTATTTAATCATTCCAAAGGATGGATGACATTCAAACGCAATTGTACCAGCATGTAAGTTATACAATTTGGTATTATATGAAACTATGACTGGTAGTTTTATCGCAGTTCTAAAAGAAAAGACTTTGAAATTGAAATATGTGCTTTTGAGCAGTGACAAAAACATTTTAATTAGATTCATTTATTCCCTTCTCCCTATCATCTCCAGTTATACTTTCTTTTCTAATTTTACTCAAATGTAAAAATTTATAAATAATAAAAATTAAAGCTATTGCCAATATAAAAGTAAACGAGAAAATCTTCCCTAAGAAAGATAGCGCTAAGTCTCTAGGTGCATATATTATTTTGTATAGAAAAATTAAAACTACACCAGAAACGAAAAAATTCTTGCCATAATTCTTGGTTGCATAACACATTATCCATACATATACACCAGAAATGATGACGACTCCAATATATCCAAAATCTTTATATGTTTCTGCTAAATAAGTACTCCCAAGACCTACACCCTGTAGATATCTGAATGGATCATAAAAATAAGAAATCGCATTTCCAAAGTTCCAACCATTCAGAGCTCCTTCAACTGTAAACCCACTATAATATGAGCTAGAGTTGAATATTAATTTATAAATAAAATTGTTCGTTAAAAAATCAACTAAAGGCCCTACTGTATATACACGATTAGTAGGAAAGATACTCCAATTTACTATGGTTTCTGCTAGGATACGAGCACTATTGCCTTGGCTATCAAAAAAGTTTATAAAAGCATCAGCTATTTTAAAACTTTGATCTGTTGCTAACCTAAATGAGCCCCAAAACGAGAAAAATACTATTGCAGCTGGGAGCGCTAATGTAAGCCCAAACTTGTATTTTTTTGTTATCCACTTTTCTTCATCCTTTTTACGAAAGAGCTCTCTCAGTGGGATATAGGTTAGTAATAAAATACAGAACCTTAACGCAATCGGATTTCTCTGCCCATATCCTAAACTCAACGCACCTAATGCCAAAAATGAAATGCTTGCAATAAGCATTTCTTTTTTCCTCGGGTTAGTAGCAAGATATATAAAGAAGAATATCTCGTTCATTGAATCAAGTTTTGCAAATATACTTGGTAATGAAGTACTAAAACTTGTATAATAATCTGCATAACTTGTTGTCTGAACAAACAACACTTTTTCCATAACATTCACAATAGAAAAAGCAAGTGTTATCCAGTACAAATAGATGCATGCTTTACGCAACAATTCTCCATTAATACGTATATTATTAGTAATAGCACTTGTTCTCTGTTTTTCAATAACTATATACCTATTTTTGAAAACGGCATAAAACGCTCTTAACGAAACCAAAGCAACCATAATAATTGAAAACACATTATTTATTACGTCACTACTGTATTCAAGACCAAAATTTCCGTAAAAAATATAACTCATTGTCATTCTACCCATGACAAAGATAAAAAAGGTAAGATTAAATACTCCAAAAATAAATCTTTTCCGAACTGACGATAGTGCATATAATAAATTCGATATCCACATAATATGGAATGCAAAAAACAAAAACAAATTATCAGTAAATGCAGCTGAAACCGCCCATAAAATAATAGATGTAGCTAACGATATCCAAGAGAATAAAATAAACACATAATTCCTCCATTAAACAATAAAAGGCAGGAATGGCCTTTATTTCTATTTTTAGTTTCAATTTAACAATTCAATATTAAATGGCCTATAGTTAGTTTCTACATTACATAGTTCTTCCCAAATATCTCTAGATTCTCGGCACATTTCTTTGTACTTTCGTTCATTCATCTCATAAACGGTTCTGAATTTCTCTGCGAGTTCTTTAGGATCCAATTCTCCTGGCAACAAGAACCCATTTCGCCCGGATATAACAATTTCTTTTGTTCCCCCAACATCGGTAGCAATAATTACTTTCCCGAAGGACATTGCCTCCATTATTGATACTGGAACGCCCTCACTACGACTTACATTTACAAAAACATTAAAATCATGCGTTCTATAATATTCTATAACTTGATCATTATTCATGTTACCTAGGAGATTACATCTTATGTTACTATTCTTAAACTTGTTGACTTCGTTTTGGATTTTTTCAAACTCATCTCCATCTCCTATATGAGTCCACTCCACGTCAAAAGTGAGTTCTTTTAATGCCTCCAATATCAATCCATTTCTTTTAACTGCCCTCATCCAAGAACAGGATAATATTTTTAAACATTTTCCTTTCGGTGATATCCTTAATCCCATATCTTCTGTACCAAGCCGACTAATTTTAAGTTTTGATTTATCTACACCGTAATTTGTTATTATATAATCAGCTCCATCTTGAGATATTGGATAAATTACATCCAGTCCATTTAAAATATAATTTCTAAAAGGTATATAACCATCGGCTGCATATTCATATACATCAAATCTATGGCATCTCGATATCGACTTTATTTGAAAACTATTAGATAACTTTTTAGATACTTTAACAGCAACATAAGCCTGTAAATGTAACCAATAAGAATAAAGAGTAATTTTCGCACCCGATGGAAGTGTTTTAATAATATATTCTTCTAGTTTTGATGATAAATAATTTCCTTGCCCTACAAAGCCAATAAGTTTAATAATATTTTTAAAATTTAGGCGTTTACTCTTCATTAACAACACCATTTCTTTATACAATCCGATGTCTAGTAATGACAATAAACACCATAAAATCTTCCTTGATTTCGAATAATCTGGTATACTGTCAATTACTTCAAATCCAACTAAATCCACAATCTTCTCTTTTATTCTATTCGCCCAAATTGGAAAGATATATTTACTTGTGTGTTCCTGTTCCAGCTTTTTAATGTAATTAATTTCTGTGGCCAAGAAAGTTTCACCTTTATAATCATAAGGATAGAACATATCTACATAGACAATTGCTTTTACACTTTTTGCTTTAATGTCATTAGCTTTTAACTTTTCTATCATTGACTTCTCCTATTATATCAAAGTATTCAAAGACTTTTTCGAGTGTTTTCTTCATGTCACATTTTTTTCTTGCGGCTTCTCTAATATTTTGAGCTAAGAACGTATTTTTCTTGGCACTGGTGCCGTGGAGACGGTGATAAAACTCAATAATCGATTTAATTTGCACTGGAGTTTCATCTGGTGTTACCTGAAGAACATACTTTCTATTTTCTTCTTGACTAAAGGCATCTATAGGATATGAAGAAATGATTGGGAGGCCTTTTGCCACATATTCTTTTGTCTTCAATGTGCTTTCTACTTTCAATTTATCCCGATGAATAGCTATTGAATTAACCCCTATATCAGCACTATTATATAATGCATCGAGTGCTATACCAGATTGAAATCCATGAAAAACGACTCGATCTTCTAATCCATACTTAGTAACCAATTCGCGATACTGATTTAGATGTGGTCCTTCTCCAACGATATTAAACAAAATTTTTTGTGTACCACCATTTCTATAGTAATAATTCATTCCTTTAATAATTCTATCCCAACCCTGAACTGATCTAATAGCGGCTGCACCAACCATAATAATGGTATCTGAAACATTGACATTGTTTTCTTTTTTACATTCAACATTATCAAATATTATCCCATTAATTGTATTAATTGTTTTAATTCCAAAAATTTTCTTATCATCCGAAAAAGTAATAATTCTATCAACATATTTCTTAAGCTGTGTCCGAAACAGATAATCTGCAGCCGCAATTCCACAAGACACAAAACTATTACCTATTTCACCATAATACGGAAAGGTAGGGATTTCAACAACAATTTTCGTGCCTTTATTTTTTAAATACTTTAATAATTCAATGAATTTAAACTCGCTTTTCGGATACCTAATATAAACATAATCAAAAAATTCATTTTTAACTAATTCAGATACAGCATTGTATAGATTAAATCTTCGGTGGATATTACTAGAATAATTTATATAATTTATGCCCGTTGAATTATATTTTCTTAAACCATTATTACTATATGACATTAAAGTACATTTATATTTTTTTTCAAAAACACTTACTTGGCTTAATACTTTTTTGGCAACCCCATCTGGTTTATTATCATCTATTAGTACTGGCGCAATATACAGAAATTTTTTCACTATTAAGATTCACACTCCTATCTGACACTCTTAGAAACTTCAAACATATATTTCACATTAATTATTTACTTCAGATTTTATTGAATATCTTCTGTAGTTTTCCAAGATATATCGATTGCATATAGTTTTTTAAAATGATATTTCTATTATTAATCATCGTCTTCTTATCACAGTACAATCTGTTGTATAATGCTACTAAATTTTGCTGTTGAGCTGTAGTTACGACAATTCCATTTACACCATCTTTAACAATATCAGGAATCCCCGCATGGTCTGTGGTCATAATTACCATCCCATTGCCCATAGCTTCCAGAATTGAAATTGGTTGGCCTTCGTTCGGATAGCGAGTGATTAATGTAAAAATATCGCAATTTTTCAACAAATCTTTTTTCTGTTTCCCACCTACTTCACCATGATAAGTTATAAAATTATCCAAATTATTTTCCTTTATATAATTAAAAAAGAACTCTTTCTCTGAGTCCTCAAAAAACCTTCCCGCAAAATTGAAATGAAATCTCTTCTTTTCACCAGATTCAATTCTTTCTTTTTCGATCTTTGCCATTTTTAGAACTTCTGGGTAGCCTTTTGTCTTAATAAAATTACTAAGATATAAGACGTGCAGAATCTGCTTTTTATCCAGTGCATTTACTTTATTTTCAAACTCTGTATCAGCCATCAAATATTGATCATCTACACAATTCGGAACCACAAAAATCTTATCATGAGCTATTATTCCGGTGAAAATAGACTTTAATGATTCGCTTAGAACAATTACACCTTCAAGGAAACTTATTGCCTTATAGTTTAACTTTGACTGTATTTTACCCACATCATCATCTACCAGTTTTCGGTAATAACCACCATGTAGATGTATAATACATTTCTTCTTCTTAAGACTTAAAATCTTTAAGATAATCAAATCACGTATATTTCCACCTTTTGTCTGGCTGATGGTAAAGTAAAACAAATCTGCTTTGCTATTCCAAATTAGAACGAGATTCTTCAGAAACCTTTTATTATTCGCAATATCTACTTTTCCAAAATCATAATCGTCCGAGAGATTTGAATTATAAAGAGTTTCCACTGCCTTCGTCAATCCATGAATTGGAGGTGGAAACTGAGCAATAAAACATATCATTTTCTTTTTCATTGAATCATACCTTTGCTTCATTAGTATCTAGATATCGTACCACTCTCACCGGATTCCCAGCAGCTATACAATTGGCCGGAATCTCACCGCTAACTACGCTACCGGCACCAATAACAGTATTGTCGCCAATCTTCGCACCTTTCAGAATCAAACAGTTGCAACCGATGAACACGTTCTCTCCGATTTCAATTGGTCGGATTCCCATATGATTATTTGGTGTTTTCCTCCGCACTTCTGGGTCAACCGGGTGAAAATCATTGTCAATAATTTTCGTATTTCCGCCAATCATTGTATTATCACCGATTATGATGCTCTTACGTGCATAAATCGTGGCACCAGAAATGCCAACTTCATTACCAATAATAATTTTAGCCTCTGGTGTTCTCGTCACAATAATAGTCCGCTGATACAATCCTACTAGATTAGATAAGAACGATGAATTAATCGTCACATTTTCGCCGATAGTGAGTTCTGCCCCAAATTTATTGAAGATAACTGGTGCACCTTTTAACAATAAGTTCTTCCCATATTTAACTTTCGTTGCTTTCAATATTAACTTATACCAGTTGCTATTCATATTTGAAACCTCATCTTATTAAGATACTAATCTCTTCAATATACTTCTTTATTGATACATCTTTCGTTAGATTATTAACCAAATAGGCTCTTGCACGCTCACACATTTCAGTACGAATGCAGGTTTCTTTCTCTTTCAGAAACCTTTCAATATTGGCTTCAACCTCATCATAATTACCCGGTTCAGTTACATAACCACACTTTGTTTCTTCAATAATCAAGCGTGCTTCGGAGCCTTCCTCTAATACACCAAGTATTGGTTTTCCTGCTGCCATAATTCCATAAAGCTTACTTGGAACGGATACTCCCTTGATGCCTTTAGCATTAATACACCAATGAACATCACCGGCATTCAGGCTGTAGACCAGATCTGATTTATTCTGATAAGGAATAAAAGTTACATTTTTGAGATTGTATTCGTCCTTATAGAGAACCAGTTTATCTAAAATAGTGCCCTCGCCAACAAATGCAAAAGCCATATCGTTCCTATCATTAAACTTCTTAATTACGTGTATCAAGTTCTCAAGATCATAGTAGAGACCTATGTTACCGGAATACATTATGATAAACTTATTTTCTAATTTGTATTTCTTTTTGAAAGCTACTACTTTTTCATTATCTGTCGGCAGAGGATAGATTTCCTTCTCATCAATCCAGTTATTGATGAACACATGATTCGGTACCTTTTTACCTTTAAATCTGTCTTTCATGGTTTCAACCATATCACGACCAACAACAATTACCTTGTCAGCACGTTTACAGCTAAATTTGTCGAACCACATCATAGCGTTCAGAATCAGCTTATTCTTGCTATATCCAACAGCCATGGTCTGCTCCGGATTAAAATCCTGAATATTGTAGATGTATTTGGCGTACTTCATCCATTTCCCCCATACACCAAGCAGGCCACCAAGAATAGGAGGTTGAGAAATGGAATACACATAATCCATTTTTCCGACCTTAAATGTGGCAATCATAGCTCCTAAGAAGTATGCTAGAATATTTTTAATTCGGCTTAATTTATTTTTCTTGGAGAATTCCGGAACACGAATTCGGATAATTTTAACACCGTTGAATTCTTCCTTATAAAACATCTTTGTCTTATACTCGGCAGTAACCTCTCCAGTATAGGAAGGAACAACACAAATTACGGTTATATCGAAAGAATCAAGCATTTTTTCAGCCAGTTCTTTTAATATCTGACCTGTGGATGCGACATCTGGATGATAATAGTGGGCATATATTAGTAATTTTTTCTTCACATTTGGTTCAGGGACTTTCATATCCGAACTCCGTTCCTATGAATAAGTAAAAGTTATTTGAGTTAAAAATAAAAAAAGTGCTGCTTTACTTTACACAGTGCTTTTTTATTTAATTCAGCTAGTCAAACAGGAATTTTCACATTACTAAATTGAATTATTCTACTAACTTTCTTCATGTCTTCATCAACCATCATTTTAATCAACTCTTCGAAACCAACTTCCAACTTCCAACCGAGTTGTTCTCTCGCTTTCGTACAGTCACCAAGTAAAAGATCCACTTCAGCTGGGCGTGTAAACTGCGGATCTATAATTACATACTCCTTGTAATTTAATCCCACATGAGTGAAGGCCACTTCAAGTAACTCCCTAACTGTGTGCATCTCTCCAGTCGAAATCACATAATCATCCGCTTCTTCTTGCTGTAACATAAGCCACATTGCTTTTACATAGTCACCTGCAAAACCCCAATCCCGAAGTGAATCAGTATTACCAATACGGAGTTCATTTTGAAGACCTAACTTGATTCTAGCTACCGCATCAGTTACTTTACGGGTTACAAACTCCACTCCGCGTCTAGGAGATTCATGATTAAACAAAATGCCGGAACATGCAAACATATTAAAGCTTTCACGATAATTGACCGTGATCCAGTGACCATAAACCTTAGCAACACCGTAAGGACTGCGCGGATAAAATGGTGTTGTTTCTTTCTGTGGCGTTTCTACTACTTTGCCGAACATTTCACTGCTAGAAGCCTGGTAAAATCTCGCTTCGGGTTTAATAATTCTTACAGCTTCAAGCATATTCGTAACGGATAACGCGGTGATTTGTCCTGTTAGTAAAGGCTGCGGCCATGAAGCAGCTACGTATGATTGAGCAGCCAAATTATAAACCTCATCAGGATCAGAGAGTCTAACAGCCTCAATCAGAGAAGCTAGGTCTGTTAAATCACCAGAGATCCACTTGATTTTATCTTTAATATGTTCAACATTCTCATAGTTCGCTGTACTGGTCCTTCTTCTCAGGCCATAAATCTCATAGTCCTTGTCAAGCAAGAATTCTGCCAAGTAAGATCCATCTTGTCCGGTAACACCTGTAATTAATGCACGCTTTTTCATTTGTTTTCCCCCATAAATTCTCTTATTATTTATTTATCAAATATTCCTTTTGGAAGGCCACATATGCTGATTTAAGTCCTTCTTCCAAGGAAATTCTGGCTTGCCAACCAAGGGCGTTGATCTTAGAAACATCAACCAATTTCCTTGGTGTCCCATCCGGTATGGAGGAATTAAAACTAATTTCGCCTTGATAACCTACTATGCTCTTGATTAATTCAGCCAAATCCCTAATCGCAATATCTTCACCGACACCCACGTTAATAATCTCGCTATCTTCGTAATGCTCCATTAGGAATAAGCACGCTTCTGCCAGATCGTCAGAATGCAAAAATTCACGTTTTGGCTGGCCCGTTCCCCATACTTCAACCGATTGCGCATTGGCTTCTTTGGCCTCATGAAATTTACGGATGAGTGCAGGTAACACATGTGAAGTTTTCAGATCGAAGTTATCATTCGGTCCATACATATTCGTTGGCATGACTGAAATGAATTTCGTTCCATATTGACGGTTATACGATTGACACATATTGATTCCTGCAATTTTCGCGATGGCATATGGTTTATTCGTAGGCTCAAGATCCCCCGTCAGTAGATATTCTTCCTTCAGAGGCTGCGGTGCGAATTTAGGATAAATACATGTTGAACCCAGGAACATTAGATTCTTCACGCCGGTACGATAAGCGGAATCGATCACATTCGTTTGAATTAGCAAATTATCCCGAATGAAATCCGCTGGAAAATCATTATTTGCGGCAATGCCGCCTACTTTAGCCGCAGCCAGAAAAACATAATCTATTTCTTGCTCTTCGAAGAAGCTCTGAACTTGGTCTCGTTCTCTTAAATCCAATTCTGAACTTGAACGATAAATGAGATTTCGATAACCTTTCTTTTCTAAAGCTCTTAGAATTGCTGAACCAACCAATCCCCTGTGTCCTGCAACATAAATTCTGGCGTTATTCTCCATACCGACACCTCATTTTCATATTTATTTTATTTCAAAAAGCATCTTTTGATCCGATTAGTACTTTTACTGTCTTGAATATAATTTTTAGATCAAATAGCATACTTCTGCGTTCTATGTAAGCCAGATCTAGATCAACCATTTCGGCAAAGTTCAATTCATTTCTTCCGCTTACCTGCCATAAGCCGGTACAACCTGGCATCACCTTGAGCCTCATCTTGTCATAACTCGTATATTCTGCTACTTCGCGTGATAGCGGGGGTCTAGGCCCAACAATGGACATGTCGCCTCTAATCACGTTCCATAGCTGCGGCAGCTCATCGATGCTGGTTTTTCGTATGAACTTACCCACTTTGGTGATACGTGGGTCTTCCTTCATCTTGAACATCGCGCCGTCAATTTCGTTTTGGCTCAGCAACCCATCTAGTAGTTCTTCCGCATTGGAGACCATTGAACGAAATTTATACATGCGAAATGGTGTTTCGTTCTTACCAATTCGAACCTGATGAAAGAAAACAGGACCACGAGGGTCCTCGATCTTGATTAAGATGGCGACGACAATAAATAACGGAATAAGAAATACCATTCCAATAAAAGCGGCTATAATATCCATCGCTCTCTTGGTTATTAGATAAGCTCTTAAGTTTCTTTTATGTTCTATCGCTACCGAAGCATTATATACATTAGTTTCCAGAGCGATCTTTGCATCATTTCTTTGTTGAGCCATATTCATTCCCCCTCTTACCAATCAATAAATGACTTTGTTGGCCTTTTCACGCTCCAATATCTCTTCTAAAGCCGTAAGTAATGGTAAACGAAGTTCTTTCCTCTGAAGTGCAAAATCCAAGCTGGTTTTAATATAGCCCAGCTTCTCTCCAACATCATAACGAACTCCGTCGAAATCATAAGCGTAAACGCCTTCTGATTCGTTCAATTTCTGAATCGCATCCGTCAGTTGAATCTCACCGCCGGCTCCAGTCTCTTGTTTTTCTAGGAAACCAAATATTGCTGGAGTTAAAACATATCTTCCCATGATAGCGAGATTGGAAGGTGCAGAACCTAGCGGTGGTTTCTCAACAAAATTACGAACTTGAACGAGCTTCGTATCTGCCGGCTCCACTGGATCCACAATTCCGTATCTTTCAGTTTGATCAATGGCAACGGCTTGAACACCGATAACCGATCTTCCCACCTGCTCATATTGGTCTATCAGCTGTTTGATGCATGGAATTTCCGCCTGTACGATATCGTCACCAAGGAGGACGGCAAACGGTTCATCGCCGATGAAATTCCTAGCACACCATACCGCATGCCCCAGCCCTTTGGCTTCTTTTTGACGAATATAATGTATATTGATGCTCGAGGATTTTTGGACTTCTTTGAGGATTTCGTGTTTGCCCTTCTCATAGAGATTATGCTCCAACTCAAAAGCAATATCGAAGTGATCTTCAATAGCCCGCTTTCCTTTTCCTGTTACAATAATGATGTCTTCAATACCGGATTGGATGGCTTCCTCTACTATGTACTGAATGGTAGGTTTATCAACGATAGGTAACATTTCTTTTGGCATAGCTTTCGTTGCTGGAAGAAATCGTGTTCCAAGTCCAGCGGCAGGAATGATAGCTTTTCTCACTTTTTTCATCTCAATCACCTATCCTTCGATTTTCTAAATTTTCTTGTCTCCTATTTATCTAGTTATCAAAAATGCAAGCTGTGTCTTCTTACGCCTGTTAAGCACGTAAGAAAGCATAGCTTGGACTTTTGCTGTCCAAGTTCAGGCATCAAACCCATCCTCACGTCACACTCTTGACGATTTACGTCTAAGGTCTATCGACCCACAGCATGACCGAGTGCCTCCAGTGATATAGGTACAGGAGACATTACCTTTAAATCCGTTCATACATTACTCTACGTGCTATTTCTGCGTTACCCTTTTTATTTCTCTTTCCGCTCGCCATAATAATAACCATCTGTGCTGTTGCGGTTAATGTTATTTATAATGACGCCGATCATTCTCGCTTTAACTAGCTCCAAACTCACTTTGGCTTTCAGGGCGGCTTCATTCTTGACCCTTCCGGAATCGATGACCATTATTACACCATCGCACTGAGCGGCAACGATTTGAGCATCGGTGACCACCAGGACAGGCGGCGTATCGATGAGGAGCACTTTCTTGTTCGACTGCGCATAAGCAACAGCCAGATTTGCAAATGTCGTACTTTCCCCTTCGGCCATCTTGGTGGAGGTAAGCATTATCGTTTGTATCTTCTCATCAACATTCGAAAATTCGATATTAGTCCGAAGAATTTTATAGGCTTCGGAGATCGGCGACATTGGATTGCTATCTGTGATCAACTGATCATTAAGTGTCTATCATGACATTCTTCTCACCTCTTATTGTTTTGGTGACCTTCTGTTAATCGATGATACGTT
This sequence comes from Paenibacillus sp. Soil522, assembly GCF_001428245.1. GTDB lineage: Bacteria > Bacillota > Bacilli > Paenibacillales > Paenibacillaceae > Pristimantibacillus. Next base: position 137,337 of record NZ_LMRV01000031.1, on the reverse strand, counting down.
GAAATCGGAAGCGGATGTCGAACAAATTCTTGGCTGGCCGAACTTGACGCTTGTACCGCGTATGAGAAAATCCAACAAAGTTTTGTTAAAGTTAGCTTCAGGTCGGGAAATTTCGCCACAACTTTGCTCATAATACGGGGTTTTTTATAATTTATTTGTAGGTCTTAACAATAGAATGTTGGTGTTGATTGTACCGAGATCTATTCTGCTATTTTTCGCATCCATATTCTGATTCACGATCAAATTCGTGGATGCTTCATACATCTTATCCATAAAGAAATAAGAATAGATGCCCGTTGTCGTTCCACTGACGATGACCAACACAAGGATCATCCAAATATTTTTCCTGACAATTGACCAATAATCTTTCAGTTTCAAGTTGCCTCCTCCATTTGTATTATTTTACCAAAAAAGTATTATTCTTTTCGATTTATCCGCCTCAGTAAATTTCTTTGTTCTAAATGACTCGAATCGTATTATTACGATACAAATCGATATATTCATCGCCAAGTGTCCTGCCGAGGATATGATACGCTTTTGTTCAGTTCTAATGCTCTGTGGTAACATTTATGAGCATCGATAGCAATGAAATAGACCATACGGTTCGACATAATTCAAGTGCTTCTGAATCTTCTTTCCAAATAGTCCGGTTATCGAACAAACAGTCAATTGGCAGAGTGCTCCTTTAATGAAACAGCTCAACCGTTTGCCTGACTGCGCATAAATGAAGTAACCGTTGTAGACTTGCCACCTACAAAACCTGCTTAAGTCCTATGTACTCACCAAAACTCACTACTTGAAAACTGTATCTACTATCTTGACTAATATCACTTTCGTGATTCCAGCTTACGTTAGCATGGGCAAATACGACCATTTTTTTGCCCAACAAATTGAATTATATCAAAAAGTAACTACTTTGTATCTATAATTATGAAAAAACCCTAATGATTTTTTAACAATGTTGTCATATATTCCAATCTCTGTGATTTCAATCAATACTAAAGTGTGACAATGACACAATGAGATAAAATGACCACCTTTGGAACCTCCTGCATGGCGTTGCCTCTCCCCTTTTTTATCATGGAATGAAGTTCCGAACATGCAAGTAACGAATTACAACGATACTTAATCACTGTCTCTTTCTGTCCACCTAGACTCTGTTCTCTTCCTTTGTATCTCCTTCGAGGAAATCATGTATGTGTAGAAATGTGTTTGAGTAGGATTTTTATAAGGGTTTTCACATAACCGTCAATCGGTTGCTGAAAGGTGGGATTGAGTTTAGCTTCCAAAGAATGAATAAGATCTCCGAGCTCATTAGGCAGGTCCCTCGCAGATGAAAGCAATACTAGATGACAATAGATTACCGGATTGTCATCACGCGCTATGGTGAATTCCAGGCTTACAGCAATGAGCGAACCGTGACCCTATATGGACGGTTTTGAGATGTCATGTACACATAGCTCTCCTTAAGAGTCTCACAGTCTCAATTTGAATTCATCTTTCATATGATCGAAAAATTTCTTCATGGAAGGAGACGTCGACTTTTCTCCGAATCCCTTCTCTATTAAATGCCAATAGTAAGAAAGGAGCAGCTTTAATCGGAGCGTTCCAGTCCGAGACACCTCGTTCAAGCATGGCTAGGAGTAGAACCTTTTATAACTCTTGGTCATGGTAGTGCCTTCAAATTCACCAAACCATATTTACCATAGTTCGGTCGGGAAGCACTAGCACTCTTTCTTTTTATCAAATTATATGATATTGTCAATACGTTTCGTGATCAAACTCAATGGAACGTATGGAGCCTGAGACCATTCGGTTACTTTTTTATAAAGAACATTAAGGAAAGGAGATGCTCGTGTGTAATAGAATTGCCTTTTTGCATAATTAAAGGGAATTGACGCAGGATGAATTAGCAGACCACCTTGAAATTACCCTGGACTCACTCTCATATTAGGAGAATAATCGAAGAGAACTAGGTTATGACCTTTTAAATAAAATAGCTGATCATTTTCGCGTTTTATGCGGTTTTTTATTGGGGCGGTTACAAAATAATCTTGACTTCGAACTTTCAGATCAATCCAATTAATGATCGACGGCCTCCCCCAACTATCAAACGAAGTGAACAGCGTTATCGCTTGATTCGGACAGAGCGACTGCTAGATTAATCTTTAGCTTGATTACCGGCAATGAGAATGCTATGGAATGATTGTGGGAGGAGTTTATGTTCTAAGATGCTTCTACTAATTACCACTTCATTTGTTCTAGAACATGTTTAATAATTGAAATAAGTTGATGAGCAATTAGCACCAAATGGATTACGTGCTCAAAAGTAAAATAAGGAGTCCTGCAAACATGAATCGTCGATTGAAACTCACCCTCATATGGACAGGGGCTGTAGTCGCTACAATACTACTGCTGGTAGGAGGCTTAGTTTGGTACGTATATAATTCAGCCCAGCAAACCGCTGCAAAGATATATGATGACTTAGAGCCCGTAAATCCGGCCTATATCAGCAAAGACACAGACGTGAACAAGGCAACGGAGCCCATGAAAAATTTGGACCCCTTCACAGTTCTTGTCTTAGGTGTGGATGAGCGGAAAAATGATCGGGGTCGTTCTGATACAATGATTGTACTGACCGTTAATCCTGTAAAGCAGTCCATATTGATATTTAATATTCCTCGTGATACGCGAACCGAAATCATTGGTCACGGCACCATAGACAAAATCAACCATGCTTACGCCTTCGGCGGCGTGGAAATGTCCATACAAACAGTAGAGAATTTCCTGGATTATCCTATTGATTACTATGCCAAAGTGAATATGGAAGGCTTCGCGCGGCTTATTGATTTGATAGGCGGCGTTGAGGTGGATAATCCGTTTTCTTTTGATTATGAGGGTCATAAGTTCGATCAAGGTCATCTGTCGTTGAACGGAACATTAGCGTTGAAGTATTCCCGTATGCGCTATGATGACCCAAGGGGCGACTTCGGACGCAATACGCGGCAGCGTGATATTCTGCAGGAAGTCATGAATCGTGCAATGAGCTTCTCCAATGTAACCCAACTACAGTCGATTCTAGGCGAGCTTAAAGATAGTGTGAAGACGAATATTACCTTTGATGAAATGAAGCAATTTGTGACGGATTACCGACCTCAGATTCATAAGATCGATATGGTTGAGGTGCAAGGAAAAGGCCAGATTATCAATCGAATTTGGTATTATAATGTCGAGAATGATGAGCGAACCCGTATTCACAATAAAATCAAAGAGCATCTTCAGAAGGTGTCTTGAAATGAGTAATAAAGGCAAGACTAATGTGAATAATGGGTGGAAAAGCAACAACCGAATTCCAACTAAACGAATATGTACACGGGCGGAATTTGCTACGATGTTGGTGAAAGCCAGCCTTCGGTTTAAAAGTTTCGCTTGCAACCAAAAATTTTTCAGACATTCAAGACAACGATTAGTTTGCCTCTTTTGTCACAACAACGGCGAAGTTTGGGATTGTGAATGGGTGATCAAGTACGGTTTTTGATTACCATTCTCCGCCTTGATCGTTACATTTTCCAAACGATCTTTACGCATTCCTGGGCCTCAAAGGAAAACTGGACATCAAATTATCACTGCCACAATTCCTATTAACTTAGCCAATACCGACACAATCAAATTCATTAAAGCCAGAGCCACGACCCTAGCAACACATTATTTCAACGTTGTGGCTTGGCAATGTAACCATATTCCACATTATAAATGCCGCTCATCAGCCTAAACGGCCTCTCTGTAAATAACAGGGAGGCCCTAGCTTTTTTAAGCGAATGGTTTGTTAAAAAGGATGGATAAATGGACTTTCGCAAGGCTCTCAAAGGGGCCAAGTATCCCGTAACTTCATTCGTTACTGATAGTGAATGTGATGCCTTCTCTAAAAAAAGTAGATGCACTACTTCGCAAAAGACCATCGGTATTATAGTTCATCGATGAACAACGCTTCGAGAATCGGTTGGACGAAAGAGTCCACTTCATTCAGGGATTCCGGCGATTCACCTCCCTCTCTATTCATATTCTTTTTCAAAACCACTGCTTCCTCATCCTGTCTTTAGGCTATTCTAAGCCCAAAATGTAAACCTTAATTGACAATGAAGATCACTGCTCATAAGATCAACGTAAGCTCCGTAAATTAAAGAGAAAGTGAGATTTAAACTTGAAAGCATATATTACAGCTAATGAAGGGTTCATCAGCGCTGAATTGATCGTTGAACAAGCGGTTATCTATGCGAGATTGTTACGGCAACTCGGAAATGTGGATGTACGCGTAGTTCCCATCAATGCATTAAAAACTGGAAAATCAGGGAAACAAGCGAATATGCGTCATTTATCTGTAAAATAGATTTCGTTAACGCTCATACCCAGAAAATGTACGTAATTGATGGGTTGGGGAGAGCTTATGGCATTATTGTCAAATGCCAAGAGACCGGCTAGGTAGTCCGAGACGCTTGGCATGAAGAAGCATTAGTCCAAGGCCACCGGAATCGAGGATCATTACAAGCAAACAGAATGCGATGAGCGCTATTCATTGATTATGCACGGATTGCTCGCTTGTCCCATAAAAGCATTTGATCTGTAGATGCTGTTTCATCCACTTGAAGAACGTTTCAATTGCCCAGCGACTGCGATATGGAATCGATGATTTTCAGCATTCCTCGATCTGCGGAAGAACCATTTCGTGACAGGATCTGTTTGACCAATCGCTCAAAAAACCTGCCCCAGCAACTCAGGATCCACTCGGTTGTGTTTTCAACAAAGTTGAGCAGCAGAGATGGACTGAAGCCGAGCTCCTGCTGAAACTCTTTGCATAAGACGTCGTCCGCAATGTCTCAACCATTTACCAAATGAAGAATATAGGGTATCCTTGTCCATGCGTGAATGGATTATGGACAGGAACTACCTACCATACCCATTGTAAAGGATTTTTTTATGCTCACATGACCGAATGACTGAAAATTATGAAGACTAGGAGAACATTAATGCAATGCTAATGAAAGCGAAAGCAATTTCCTTCAAGATTTGTTCTTTGGATTTTGAGTTTCTCTATTTAATAATGCATTTATTTAAATATTTAGTAAGTATTTTCTATTCAAACATAAATAAGAGGTACCTAAAGTCTTAGTCTTTAGATACCTCTTATTTAAATATGCCGGGTTAAAAGACTTAAGAAGAGAGACATAACTTCCCTATAGTTTCTTCATCTGAGTAATGAATCTCATTGATTATAATAGAACTTGCAGCTTTTGATTCCATAAATTCTCTAACAAAGATTGCTTCAGCCATTTTATCGGCTCGTTTTGAAACTACGAATAAACTAAAATAAAAGATACCGCCAATAATCCAAAAAATAGACAAAGTAATTAACCAACTCATATACTTTCTACCTCCTTGAAATGTGTTCCACATACAATCGGACGGAGGCCCGTTTTCGGCAGCTGGCTGACATATTGAATGTTCCAATTCAGTCCCTTTAGCTTTGCGTCACTGATTTTCATCAGTTTTGCTATTATCGAACGATTTATGTAATTTTCGTATATAGGAATATATTATCAAATTTTAAAAAAATAACATCATACTTTAGTATTGCATTTTGCTCAAAAAATAGGGAATAAAGAACTATTTTTCTCTTCGAAAAGATAGGCGGATCGGGGAAGCAACTGTGGCCTTTGTCCAATGATGTAAGATCAGCTATTTCTGCTTCACACATTTTTTTCTTTCTGCTCGTCCTAAAAATAACTCACTGCGCGATTGCGGTTTAATGTCATTTAAAACGACACCTATTTTTCCTGATTCAACTAACTCCAGACTCACATGGCTTTCAGAGTAGCTTCTTTCTTGCTATAAGCAATAACCAGATTTGCTAGATATCGTACTTTATACTTTATAATACTGAACATCCATATCTTCTCTTCTAAGCTTAATCCTACGCTACAGCTATCTACTACGGAATTATCTTTTATTTCTCTTGAACGCCATAATAATAATAGTAAACCTCTTCATTCGCTTTGCGCTTCACATTGTTCAGCACAACGCCTAGAATACGTGCTTTTACGCTCTCTAAACTCTTTACAGCCTTGCTTGCGATATCCCGTTTCACTTTGCCTTGATCGACTACCAGAATAACGCCATCGCTCTTCGTAGCCACGATTTGCGCATCGGTTACCGCGAGCAGTGGCGGCGTATCGATTAAAATTATGTCATACATTTGTCTGAGCTGTTCCAGGAGTGATGTCATCTTCTTCGAGCCCATCATCTCTGCCGGGTTCGGAGGAATCGCTCCCGATGTCATAACATCCAAGTTAGGAATATCCGATGCCTGGATGACTTCCTCCAGCTTGGATTGCTGCGAAATAACAGAAGACAGCCCCCAGCGATTGGATAAAGAAAAGGTGTGATGGGCGGTAGGCTTACGAAGATCGGCATCGATCAGAATGACTTTCTTCTCCGATTGCGCGAAGGTGATGGCCAGATTCGTAATCGTTGTCGACTTCCCCTCGCCGGGTCCTGCCGAGGAGACCATTAGCACTTGAAGAGTCTCATCGATGGAAGAAAACTCGATATTGGTCCGCAGCGCGCGGTAGGATTCGGAAATAGGTGAGCGGGGGTTTGTAACAGTAATCATCTGCCGTTTATTTTTCGATTGAGACACGCTCTAATTCACCTGCCTTGTAGGTTTGGTTGGCCTTGCTCGTTTGGTTAGAATTAGTCTCCTCCATATTCATTCTTGAAATCATGGCAAGCGTAGGCTGGCCCAAATACTGCAGTACATCCTCTTCGGTCTTGATCGTATCATCCAAATACTCAAGCAGAGATGTGACACCGATGGCTAGCATTAAGGAAACGACAAACGCAATCGCTATATTAAGCGGCACATTAGGAGCGACCGGACTTGGGCTTACGGTTTCGACCGCTTTGTTCAAAATCGATACATTCTCGACCTTAAAAATATGCTGGATCTCTTCCTGAAATACTTGAGACACGGCGTTCACGACTTGAGCCGCCAGCTTGTAGTCCACGTCTTGTACAACTAGCGTCATTACCTGTGTATTGTTTACGGAGCTGACCTGGATCTTGCGCGAGAGCTCGACTGGGGTTAACCCAAGCTGCGGATACTGCTCGGCAACTTTGTCTAATATAGCCGGTGTCTTAATAATTTCTTTGTAAGTATCAATCATCTTAATATTCGAATTGATTTGATTGAGATCAAGCTGACCGGTTGCCGTTTGTGATGCTGTCTGATTCACGATAATTTTCGTAGAGGCCTCATAGACTGGGGCCTTAACAAACAAGCTGACAACGGCCGCTGCGGCTGTACATACGAATACAAACAATAGAATAAGCGCTAATCGCTTCTTAATGATAGCCATATACTGTCGTAAATCCAGTTCGTTAGACACTTCATACTCCTCCATCAGATATAGTCGCATCGATATGAATTATTGATTCCTGAGGACTACACCCTACTATGTATTAATACATAATTTTACTGTAAATTATAAATTTCTGAAAAAAATCTTCCTCCCCTCTACATGGGAGGAAGATTTTTAACTTTATTATAACTTATTTGTCGAAATTTAGCGCGCGGTAAATAATGACAGCTGCTTCTGCGCGAGTCGTATTGTTATTCGGTAAGAACTTGCCTGCATTTCCGATTACGATTTGGTGATTTGCCGCAAATGCAACGCCGTCTTTCAGCGCAGCGCTGATTTTACCCTCATCAGCAAATCCTTTAAGTGCAGCCTTCTGATCCAATACATCTGCAGCACCCGTTGTTACTTTAAGTGCACGAGTAATCATTGTAGCCATTTCAGCACGTGTAATCGTTGCATTTGGAGCGAACTTGGATGCGGAACGACCTTTGATGATTCCAAGCTTCACTGCTGCAGCTACATATGGAGCATGCCAGTCGCCAGCTTTTACGTCATCAAAGCTTTCTGTTGCGGAGTTGTTCTCCAAATCAAGTCCGCGAACAAGCATTTTCGCAAATTCAGCACGTGTTACATTATTTTTCGGAGCAAACTTACCTGCAGCTTTACCTTCGATTGCACCCTTAGCCGCGATTACTTCGATTTGGCGCCCAGCCCAAGCTTGAACGGAAGCGATATCGTTAAACGATACTTTATTTTCAACAACTACATACGAGGAGAACGCATCGCGGGATTCGATAATCGAATTACCTTTCACTCGTCCACCGTGGATCTCAAGCTTGCCGTTAACGATTTTTGCTACGGACAGAAGCTCTTTATCAAGACCTTCTAGGCTGTCAAGCGGAATACTGACAACGATCGGATCAGAAAACTTAGTCGTCTCTGTTCCGCCAACTTTCAGACTGAAGTCAAATACGGAAGATGCCGATTTCAAAGTACCAATATTCGCTTTTGTCGCATCACTTGTCTTAACTGTCAACGAAATAGCGGATGAGAAAGTACCTCCGAACGGAGTTGTAATTTCAAATTTATCAACGATAAATTTTGAACCAGTCAACTTCGCACCTGCACCGGCTTTCACTACTGCATCGGACAAATTAAGAACGAATGCCTTTTGTGTAACAGCGCCTAGATTAAACGTTAATCCCAGGTTCTTCAACACAGCCTTAGGAGCAACTTCCTTGACTTTTGCGGTAATAGCCGCAATTCCTGCAATAACCGGCAACACCTTCGAATCATCGAGTTTCAATTCAGCTTGTCCGTTAACAACCGTTACGTTGCCAGCAGCATTAATAACAACCATATCATTTATCAATGACTGAGAATCCTTAACGAACTTCTCGATAATAGCAGCCTTCTCTGCATCAGTAGCTTTTTCAAGCGCGGCTTTCAGATTATCTAGAAGGGAAGTAACGTTAGCAGGCAATTGGTCAGTTACAGCACCTCCACCTACGATTCCACCGCCGCCGCCAACTGGAGTATCCGTATTCAATGATTCATAAGCAGTGAACAACGCTGTAGCAGCATTAATAAATAGGATGTCGTTGCCAATCTCGATTCTAACTTGTGATAATACGTCTATTACATCCTCAGTGGTTACTCCATACTCAAGGAATACTTTCTCAACTGCATATTCACTCATAGGCAATGCATCCAGTACGTCTTCTAACAACATATTAAGAGAGCTTGAGTTCGTCATCAAAGTAAGTAATTCTTCCAAATCCTTTTCGCCGAGTTGATTAAAAAACTCAGCCTGAATATCAAAGAAATATTCAGCAATGTCATCTACGCTCAAAACAACGTCAGCATTCTCAGCAAATGATTGAATAAATGCGCTATGATCCGCGCGAAGCTTCTCAAGACCCTCATCGGAAGGGCTATAGTACAAGCTAACCGCTTCAAAGAACAGTGCTTTCAATTGCTCTTTCTCAGGTCCTGCAGTTACGAATTTGTCAACGACTGGCGCAGCGATTCTGCCTGCTGCAGCTATGCTCAATGCCTCGAAAGCACCTTGAAGCGACTCAACGGCTGGCAATCCTCCCGTTTCGACAAGCGCGTCGTACAGAGCCTCCATGTCATCTTCAAGCGTGGAATCCGCTGTTGCCGAGGATGCATAAGCAACCCCGCTCACTCCGAGCTTCTCCGCCAAACCTTGGCTGCTAAGCGGAATGCCGGCGAAAGCCGTTAGGGCTACGCTCGCCGCAACCGTAGATACTGCTAATTTTTTTGTTAATTTCACGCTTTCTCACTCCTAATATATTAAAATAGTTGCACTCATCTAAATGACGAATGACTAATAACGCCGATAAACATAACTTTCAATATGTACTTGCTGCTTATGTCTCTTACTCTAGCGCTGCCTAATTCTTGTAGAAATAGGAAAGGAAACGACGAACAGCTCCCTTAGAAGAGGATACTTTGGCAGGCTGGATATGGAAAGGCTTGTCTTCGATAATAGATTGGGCATTGCTTTGCAAATAGCTCACCCACTGTTCTCCCATCCGCCTCTCAATAGAAGCGTAAGCCTCGCGCAGCCGAAAGCCGCGTCGCTCGACATGATGAGCATCGGAAGACACAATATGGATCAGACCATCCTTCATTAAGGACCAGGCGGATTGTTCAATACGTTTACCGAACCCGCCCAGCAGAGAATGGGTCGTAACTTGCGCGAATGCTCCTGCTTCAATGAGCTCGGCTAATCGCTCCGGGTGCTTGACTACTTCTGCATTTCTCTCGGGGTGAGCGATTATCGGCTTGAGTTTTAGAAGGCTAAGCTCATGAATGAGCTCGAGCATCGCCTTCGGTATACGAGAAGATGGCATCTCAACTAATAGGTAGCAGGAGCTGGCTAACGGGAGAATTTCACTCCTATGCCAAGCATCCAGTAAATCATCATGAACGCGGACTTCTTGCCCGGTCATGATAGTAACAGGCACACCTGCTGCCATCAACTGTTCGTTGATGGCATGAGTGTGCTCAGCTACTTTGTCTGCTGTATTAGTATAGGCCCCATTGGCATGGTGCGGAGTTGCGATAATGGTTGTAATTCCTTCCGATACGGCTGCCCGGGCCATAATCAAAGTATCATCGGTGCACGCTGCGCCATCATCCAATCCGGGTAAAATATGCGTATGTATGTCTATCATTCCGATCTCACTTCCTACTAGAATTTGATCAAAAGCTCCTGATAGGCAGGGCATGTAACTATTCTATCACATTAAGATAGAACTTTCAGCACTTCCTTCTGCATTTTTACATTTTTTACTACATTCCCCCTAAGTATATCCTACTATTACCAGAAGTGTAAGTAAAAAAATGTAAGAGTTGCAATTTGTCCAGGAGAGTTTCAGACCTAACACAAATTTAACATAAATCAAACGCTGATTTAATACATCTTTAGGTGCAGGTATTTTTGCCGATTTCTCCGCCGATCGCCGCAGCCGCAATAGCTTGCAACTATACATTCACTCACATGGCATACAGGCCAAAAAAATAGAAGCGACGGAAGTCCAGCTTCCATCGCTTCTTTCATGTACATAAGCTTCGCACTAAAACCGGGCGTTTCGACGCATAACTTGCTGCATTTTACCTAATGACTGCATAGGACTCTTTGAGAGTCCCGTAGCTGTCCACGATTTTCTGATGAATCGAATGCTTATGCGGAATACCCATATGCGAGGTGATCACATCATGTATGCCGGAACGACGTATCGCCGCTTGCAGCTGGACAGCTTCCTCATCCTTCTCGTAGTCGAACAGAAGCGCAGCCGCTATCGCTGTCGTTAAATGCGGGATAGGAATACCCAGCCTATGCGCCTGCAAAGCGGGCCTGACGAGCCTATCGTTCAATGACAGCTTACGGATCGGAGAACGGCCGACGCGTATGATGTTATCCGACAGCCTTGGATTCGTAAACCTTACCATCATTTTCTGAATATACTTGTCATGCTTCTTCTTATCCCAGTGGTATTTGGAGGTAAGGAGATTCCCCGTTTCTCCCAGCACATGCGATATTTCCGCCTTAATCTTAGCATCGCCCATCGCTTCTTGAATCGTATCATAGCCCTCGAGGTAGCCGTGATACGCGGCCGTACAATGACCTGTATTGACGGTAAATAACTTGCGTTCGATGTAAGGCTCCAGCGCATCCACATACTTAACTCCCTCGATCTTAGAGTAGCCCTCGATCATCGCCGAACGGTCTACAATCCACTCGAAATAAGGCTCTACGGTTACTTTAAGCGGATCGTCATGCTCCTGAACAGGAACGATTCGGTCAACAGCCGTATCCGGAAAGGCGATGCAGCAATCCGCTTTCTCATGCCACTCCGCCGGCAAATGCTCATAAACGCGTTCCCTCAGGAGCGAGCTGCCGGACATCGCATTCTCGCAAGCGATAATATGCAGCGGGTTGTAGTTCCGGTTTTTAAGACGCAGCCCAACGCCCGCCGCGATGGACTCGGCAATATGCTTCAATGCGGTTACACCTACCGCTGTTGTGACCATATCGGCCGTTGCAACGGCTGCCGCCACCGCAGCCTTGTTCTTGCCGCTGACCGCGGTGACATTGTTCACGATTTCCGTATCGCTCGCCTCGTTCGCAAGCGTAACCGAATACTGCTTCTGCTGCTGGAGCAGCTGAACCTTCCTCTCATTACGAGCCACGAATATGACCTCATAGCCCGCATTGGATAAAAGAAGACCAATAAACCCTCTGCCAATATTTCCTGCGCCAAAATGTACAGCCTTCATCGTCCGAACCTCCTTTAATGGGATGGTGTCGTCTTTGAATTATTATCTGAATATTATGACTAATTTAAATATGCTACAGCGCACCGGACACCATTTCATGAAAATCAATATGAGCTAACGATTCCGCATGATAACAACGGTCGGCCTTATCGAAAGCCAAGCTCTTCGTTATCGTATTCGGAACGATAATGCAAGACATGCCTGCAGACGACGCCGCACGCGCTCCATTAGGGGAATCCTCGATTGCCATCGCTTCGATTGCTTCTACACCCAGACCAGCCAGGGCTTGCTTGTATAGTTCGGGATCAGGCTTCACCTTCGCCACATCATCCGCCGTCCGGATGCACTCGAAGTAATGCGCAATGTCGAGCTGCTCCAAATATTTATCGATCCAAGCGCGATTCGAGCTGGAGGCAAGGCCGATCTTCAAGCCAGTGGCCTGAGCGGAATTCAAATAATCCAAAATACCGGACCGTACCTCTTCCCGCTGCATAAGCTCGGAATGCTGGAGATGCACCGATTCACGGAATGCCTGTTTATCGATCGGCAGCTTCAAATCCGTTATTAAATATTCATAGGGGTTAAAAGCATGCAGACTCGTGCCAATACAACCGGAGTACTGCTCCAATGTGAGCTCTACGCCATGTTCCTTGTACGCCTCGTGAAATGCATTGTACCACGCCGTTTCCGTGTCAATAATTGTGCCATCAAAATCAAAGATAATCGCTTTAATCATCCATCCGTCTCCTTTCAAGAGAGAAAATGTTAGATTTGATAACAAAACCGTAACATGTTTTGAAAGTTTACGTCAAGGCAACCGAACGCCTAAATCCCCGTTTTCGCGCATGTCCCAGCATTTCCCTTATGACCCGCAAACCATTGCGGCTGCTGGGTTTTTACTATTTTTGCAAGCGCTTTGAAAAGCTATGAAAAAAAATTTCAGACTATTAGCAATCAAACGCTTACATTTCGAAATGACTCGTCCCTCCTCATTAAATAAAGGAAGTGAAATAAAAAGAACAGTCCACGGAGCTCCATGGACTGTTCTTTCGTTCGGCGGTTCTAGCAACGTTTAAAATAGACCATCGAAAACATCAAACACGGTGTGCTTCTTCTTTTTGTGCTTCGGATAATGATGGTCGTTATCGCTTCCGTGATGCCCGTGCGATTGAGGATACGGCCGTTGCGGCGGAGCTTCATACCATTCGTCGTGTTCTTTCCGTAACTCATGTACCTCATTTGTTAATTTCTCCAGCTCTCCGCGGTCCAGCCACACTCCTTTGCAATCCGGGCAAATGTCGATATGCACGCCGTTCTTTTCCACTTCTCTCATCCTTACATCATTGCAAACCGGACATTTCATCGGGCTTCCTCCTCTTAAGGTAAATGAATAAATCTACTATATTTACCTGATTTGATCCTTCTCGACCATTCTAGGGAAAAGCTGGTGGTACTCTAAACCTAATTTTGCGCATGAAGCGTCGGGTTGGGCCTCTCAGACCAGCGCGCTTTCATATAATGTGTCTTTTGGAGTTATTTTACCACATAGTGGAAACAAGTAAAACAGCGCCCAAGCGAGCAGGAGAAAACCGGTCCTGTTCCATTGTTTTTTCCATATTTTAAGCCTGGCACCCAGAGAGTGGTGCAGGCTTCTCATTCATAACTCTTCCAGTGTTACACGTAAAAATTTAAGAACTTAACACTAATATTAACCGTTTGAGTTGACGATAAACAGAGTATCACTAACTGGAGGCTCTACATAAAATGAAGAAAAGATCCAAGTTTAATCGCAGCGGTATTTTGACGTTCTTGTTGGCATTTGTCGTTACAACCGTTTTTGTCCCAATCGGTAAAGTTGGAGGTGAAGGCGCTATGCTAAAGACAGGAAACTATATTCATAGCCCTGCTCCGGATGGAGGAAACTCTCCCGACTGGAGAGAGTCCGGTATTATATCCTCGGCTAACGGCGTGTTGTTCGACGGAGCCCCGTCTTACGCAGGCTGGATGGGTAGCGCAACCTCTCACTCAACTGTGAATGTGGTTATTGATCTGTTGAAGGACTACCCCTTGGACCAAATCCGCGTGGTATTGAATTCACCCAACAAATATTGGGGATTTAAGGACATTACCGTAAAGTACCGTCCCGAGTCGGCGACGGGTTATTACATTGCAACCAGACACGTAAGAACGGGAACCGATTTAAACTATTCGGTAACCATCCCGATGTCAAACAAGACAGTCAGGTTTATCGTGCTGAATATTAGGCGTACCCAAGCTTATCAACATATTCCGCTGACGGAAGTTGAGATTTATAAAGGTACGGGCGTTGAGGGTCAAAATCCGAAACCCGCTCTTATTGAAGAAGGATTGAAAGCTGAATTGAAGAAGGAGGCCCTGCTGGCGGACAAATTCGGTCAATGGATGAATGAAACCTGGTCGGGAAAGGTTACATCCGACTCGCAGCTGCAGCTGGAATATGCAAATGAGGCCGTTGCCTTGGCGAATGTTTCGCTGGATCCCACAACATATGATCAATATGGAGGCATTAAGAGCTTAGGAAAGCAAGCAAGCACAGCGTACTTCAGGCTTCAAACAATTAACGGCAAATGGTGGTTTATTACGCCGGACGGATATCCCTTTATTGTTAAAGGAGTAGATGCAGCAAGTTTGTGGGAGACCGGATATAAGACGCCGATTCTGAAACCGGACGGCACCTCCAAGCAAATTTTTGAGGAATTGCCCGATCGGACCGCTTACGCTCCCGCCTACACCAGAGATGCGAACGGAGAATACGTCAACTTCGTCATCGCCAATGTCATGAAAAAATACGGAAGCGGATATGAGTCGAAATGGGAGGATATCACGAAGAAGCGTTTGATCCAGTGGGGCTTTAACACCTTCAGCAAGTGGACCAAACCGAAAAACATAACGTTTCCGTACATTCAATCGCTGCAAGACCCCTCGAATTTGAAAAGAATACAATGGACGTATGACGTTTTTGATCCGCAGAGCGGGCCCATCATCGAGAACGCACTTAAGACACAGCTTCAAAATGCGAGATACAGCAAGTGGTTGGTCGGCTATACCTACGATAATGAAGCGGGTTGGAATGCCGATATCGCAAAACAGGTGCTGACCTATTCTTCGTCCTCTCCGGCGAAAAGCGCATTCGTGGATTTTCTTGCGCCAAGATATAATGGCAACCTCGACGCAGTCAACCAGCTTCTGGGTACGAACGCTGTATCGTTTGACGCTTTGAAAGATACCCCGATCGATATCGCCAAAGTTCCCGCGGTCGATGTATCAGAATATATCAGGCTGGCATCCAGAACTTACCATTCCATGATCAGGGACATTATTAAAAAATACGATCCGAACCATCTGTTCCTGGGCACGTCTATCGTTCCTACCTGGCGAACCAGCTTGGATTGGGATCAAGCGGCTATGCAGTTTGTAGATGCCTTTTCCGTGGACAGTTATACAAGAGATGCGAGTTGGATTTCCAGATACGAAGATTACGGAAAGCCCCTGTTGAATCTGGAGCATTCATTCGGCTCGTCCGAACGCGGACTTTCCTATATCAGTGCGGCTACGATGACAACAAGCATTAGGGAAAGAGGAATCGCTTACCAAGCTTTTGCGGAAAGCCAGGCCGCGCATCCATTGTTTGTCGGCTCAGGCTGGTATGCCTACTACGATCAGCCGGTTACCGGGCGTCCGGACGGCGAGAGCTACAACGTCGGCCTGGTCAATCAGCAGGATCAGCCGTATGCGGATATGGTCAACATCATGAAGACGGCACATGCCGGATTGGAAAATGTTCACCTTAACGGGGTTCGTTGAAAGTTCCTTCTCCAGTCAGGATAGAAGCCGGGAATTACAGTTCACAAATGGGGTTTGGGACCCAGACTTTATCGTAAACCGGGACAGGGCTGAAAATCGGTTCGCTGCAGCCCGGCGACTGGGTCGCTTACAGCAACATCAATCATTCTTTCAGCATTACCACGCTAATATGTCTAAATAAGCAAAAAGGAGCTCTGCAACGATGCAAGCTCCTCCACTTTGTTCTCTTTAGAAACCCCAGCGCCTCGTTAGTTTAGGAACTACAATTCATCAGGCAGTCCGTGAAGATACATATTTATGCAGTCAGTATTTTGTATTAGTGCTTCGATTGTCTTATGGTTCGGTGCCTTAAATATAGTGGGATAGTCGACCTCGTCATATTCTTTGCGTATTGAAAAAGCTAATTGTTCTCCTACTAATGAAAAATCGGCATGAACCCCTCTTTTATTGCCTCGTGCGTCCAAGCGAATCCATTTATCATATCTCGGTATATAAACAGCGTTTAAAGCATGAATACAATAACCGGTATCTGGGGTGTCCCCTAATGTTAGCCGTTGATAACAAAAGCCAGACGGTATACCTGCTTTTCTAAATATTGCGCACAGCAAGTTCGCTTTTGCATAGCAAATGCCCTCTTTAAAAAGCAATGTTTCTGAAGCCGTACATGTGATTCTGGAACTCTGGATATCCCAGGAATGATTAATTTCATCACGAACATACTCATACGATTTTTTTATAAAATCCAATTGATCTACTGATGATTCTCCCAGTCTGGATGTCAAATAAACTATTAGACGATGGTTATAATCGATTTCAGTTGTCTCGGTCAAGTAGTCATTTAAGACTTCCGATTCACAGACTAGATTCATTTTCCTCCACCTCTAAACCATTATTTGCATTTAATTCAATTATGGATTCAGTGTCCTGCATTCCCACTTATTTAATGTGCATAAATTCCCCCCAAAGAATCATGTTGGAATAATTATGCACAATTTTAAAATTTTATACAATCTGTTTTTCGTATTGTTGTTCAACTATCCTGCCAGTTCGTTCAACGAGGCTGCCGTTCCATGCCGGCAGCCTCGTTCTCGTATTTGTAAAGTCAGAGTATCCCATTAGCCGAATAGCTTAATACCGTAAATTGAATCGGCCGCATACACCCGCTTATTAAATAAAAAATGGCTGTCTCTCAGGTTGCTAGACCTTTCGAGACAGCCCTTCCTTATCACTTTGTCAGATTGTAAATGCCAACTATACGGTTTGTCCTTTCGGGGACTTACTCAGAAGAACTGGCTTTTCCGCCGGCCGTTTGCGTTCAATGCTGATCCAGACCAGTCCGGCCGCCATACATGCAGCGCCGCACATTTGCAGCGGTGTAATCCTCTCGTCGAACATAAAGTAGCCGGCTATGACAGCTGCAGCCGGAACCGCGTAACGAAAGAAGTTCGACCGCGTCGCTCCGACCTTGATCATGCAGTAATTCCAAACGACAAAGGCCAGCACCGTGCAAATAAGCACATTGTATCCGATAGACATGTAATGTCCTGTATTCAATGCGGACCAATCCGTCTGCCCCCACTTGCCAAAGGTCAGCGGCAGCATAAACAGCGATCCGAACGCGATGATCCACGTACTTATCCGAAGGACCGAATATTGCTTCATTAGACTCATGGAACTGAGATTATATAATGCGCCGATAATGCTGACGCCAAATGCCATCGCGTTGCCCAGCATATTTTCAGAAGAAAGACTGAAGCCCTCTCCTCCGCCAAGAATGACAAAGCATACACCGACAATCGATATCGCGCCGCCGACGATGAGCCGCAGCGTAATCGATTCACGTATGAACAGCGGCGCAAACAAGGCAGCAAAGATTGGCCATGGCGCTACGTTCAGTAGCGACGCATTCGCGAGCGTCGTATATTTAATGGAGTACATCACCGTAATTTCGAGCAGCGTAACGCCAAACAGCCCAATTAGCGCAAGTTTCGGAACCATCCGCCAAGGAATCCCCACACTGCCTTCGGTCAGCTTCAAAATAAGGAAGAAGATTGGAATAGCCAGTCCAAATCTCAAAAACGAAAATACAACCGGGTTAAACGACTCCATCGCTAATCGTGATATGCCGAAGTTCGCTCCCCATACGACAGCTACCAGCACAAGTCCGCCGTAATTTATCCATTTATTATTCATTCTAACCGCCCCGTCTATTCACAAATGTCGTCTATCTACAAATTCCTCATCCATCATAGCACGAGCGGGCGCGTAAATATTCCTGCATTTAGCTCAGTTCTTATGCTTTTTGAACGCAAAGAACAACTCGCTCAAATGCGGCTGCCTTCTTAACACTATTCTTCATCCAGAAAAAATGATGGCAACAGCGATCATGACGCAACCTGCTTTTCAATTCATTGAATATGAAAGCGCTATCCATTACGATTAAATCAGGTTCTGGTAGCAAACATTATAAACACCAGGAAATGACAAAATGGAGGTTGAAGCATGAGTAATTTGGCATCAGAGAAACCGGTATCCGGCGGTGTTAAAGTTTCTGTTCAACGGTTTGGCCGTTTTCTAAGCGGCATGGTTATGCCCAATATTGGCGCCTTTATTGCATGGGGACTCATAACTGCTTTATTCATACCGACAGGTTGGATTCCGAACGAAAGTCTAGCAACGCTTGTAGGACCGATGATCACCTATCTGCTCCCTATTCTTATCGGCTATACCGGCGGCCAAATGGTTCACGGCGTACGGGGCGGAGTAGTTGGCGCAATCGTCACGCTCGGCGTTATAGCAGGGGCCAATATCCCAATGTTTCTCGGAGCTATGATCGTCGGCCCGTTCGCTTCATGGGTATTGAAAAAATTCGATCAATCTATTGAAGGAAAGATTCCTTCCGGCTTTGAAATGCTCATCAACAACTTCTCTTCCGGCATCATCGGCGGCGGACTTGCCTTGATCGCATTCAAAGGCATTGGGCCCGTAGTAGAAACCCTTAGCAAGCTGCTTGCTTCCGGCGTTGAGATTCTCATCGACTCGGGCCTGCTGCCGCTCGCAAACGTATTGATCGAGCCGGCCAAAATATTGTTTCTCAACAACGCCATCAACCACGGCATACTAGGGCCGCTCGCGCTGGATCAAGCAACGCAAGCTGGTAAATCCATTATTTACATGCTGGAATCCAATCCCGGTCCGGGTCTTGGTATCCTGCTTGCTTATTGGTTTGTCGGCAAAGGGATGGTTAAGAATTCCGCGCCAGGCGCTGCCATTATCCATTTCTTCGGCGGTATTCACGAAATTTATTTCCCTTATATTCTTATGAACCCGCGCTTAATTCTTGCTGCCATCGCAGGCGGCGTGTCCGGCACCTTCACCTTCTCCATCTTCGGAGCAGGTCTAGTCGCCGCACCATCGCCGGGCAGTATTATCGCTTACTTCACTATGACGCCTAAAGGCGGATTTCTGGCCATGCTTAGCGGCGTAGCAGTAGCCACGATTGTTTCATTCTCGATCGCATCGATCCTGTTAAAAACCGGCAAGCAGAACGAGGATGCCGATAACGAGCTTGAGCAAGCGGCGAAGAAGGTTCAACAAATGAAGGCGGTATCCAAAGGAACTGTCGTAACGCCCGCTGCGGAGCCAGCGAAGACGAAAGTAAGCAAAATCGTATTTTCCTGCGACGCCGGCATGGGCTCTAGCGCAATGGGAGCATCCATCCTGCGCAAAAAGATCAATGCAGCCGTGCTGTCTATTACTGTCATTAACACGGCGATCAGCGATATTCCCGGGGATGCCGACATCGTCATCACCCATAAGACCCTTACCGACCGCGCCCGGCAAAAAGCGCCGAACGCCGAGCATATTTCAATCGAGAATTTCCTCAAAAGTCCAGAGTATGACTTGCTCGTACAAAGACTAAGTTAATGACACTAATACTTAACGCTGACAGATACCTGTCGGCGTTAAGTCCATTCTTCCGCGAAGGAGGATAAACCATCAAAGCCTCAACTAGGCAACGTCGAATTATAGAGCTGCTGCTTGAACAGAAGCATGAAATTACTGCGGCCGATATTGCAGCTGCCGTCGGAACAAGCACAAGGACGATCCATCGCGAGCTTAGCGATATCGAACCGCTGCTGGCGGAGAGCGGCATTGTGCTACACAAAATAGCCGGACACGGCATCCGAATCGAAGCGGATCACGACACGCTAAGCCGTTTCAAGCAAACATTCGACCGGTCCGATTCATTCGAATATTCGGCAGCGGAACGCAAGATTCTCATTTATTGCAGACTGCTTGAGCATGATGAGCCCATTAAACTGTTCTCGCTCGCTCACGAGCTGCGCGTAACGATGCCGACGATTAGCCACGACCTCGATGAGATGGAAGAAGCGATAAGGCAGCAAGGCTTGACTCTAGTCCGAAAAAGAGGCTACGGCGTTGAAATTATTGGCCCTGAAGAAGCGAAACGTCTATCGATTAGCTCGCTTGCGTTCAATCATCTCGACGACTCTGATTTATTCGGACAATTCAAAGACCAAACCGTTTCTCATCCTATAACAGCGCAGCTTCTCGGCATGATCGGCAAAGAAAATTTCAAGAAGCTTGAGCATGCGTTATGGGAGCTGAATGACGATTGGCCGAACACCTTATCCGAATCCGATTACACGAGATTGCTTATTAAGCTGTCGGTTGCGCTAACCCGTATGGAGCATAAATACATGATTACAGCAAGCGGTTATGATTTTGGCGATGAGATCACCTTGCTGAAAAGTTTGCTGGATATTTTGGACATACAGCTTCCTATAGAAGAAAAACGGTATCTTTCTCAACTGCTAAGCAGCGAAGCTTTTCCGGAAAGCAGTCTGCTAATCCATCATGACGATATGCCGACCATCGAAGGCGTTAAGCAGCTAATCCGTTATGTGGAGGCGCAGCTGCAAATGCCGCTTATGGAGGATCGTTCCTTGGAGGAAGGACTCATCCAGCACATTAAGCCGGCCTTCGGGCGGATTAGAGACGGCATGTCCGTACGAAATCCCATGCTTGCGCCAATCAAGAAAGAGTATGGTCCCTTATTCTCTATTGTGCGGCAGGGTGTAAAAGAGCTATTCCGTCAGCTCAACGTGCCGGACGAGGAAATAGGCTATATCGTCATGCATTTCGGCGCCTCCCTGGAGAGGTTAAAGACCTTCCCAAGGAAAATAAGAGCCGTCCTCGTCTGCACGAGCGGCATCGGTTCATCCAAGCTTCTGGCTGTAAAAATTGCTAAGGAGCTTCCGCAAATCGAATTGATCGGCCATTACTCATGGTTCGAAGCAACAAGGCTTGCGCCGGACCGGTATGATTTAATCATTTCCACCGTTGACCTGCCTCTGGAACCGGATCGTTACATTAAGCTAAGCCCTATGCTCCCGCATGAAGAAACGAATAAGCTTCGCGCCTATATCGAGGGCACTACCTTAAAGAAAACGGCCGTTACCGCCAAAGCAGATACGTCCGGGCAATCTCCAATGGACCGCTTACTACTGCTGCAGCTTTACTCCGGTATCGTTCTGCGGCTGCTTGACGGCTTTCGCGTTCATGATCTTGTCCTATTGGAAGGCCAAGAACGATTAGAGAATCAGCTGCCCGGTATGCTTTCCTTAATCGGTCAGCCGTATATCGATTCGAATAGCGGGAAAATTGCAGAGCAGCTGCTGGCAAGAGAGCAGCAAGGAAGTCTTATCATCCCGGATACCCGGCTCGCTTTGATTCATACCCGTAGCGAGTGGATCGAAGAGCCTTTGCTCGCCTTATACCGTTACGACAGACCTCTGCAGCTCAGCGAGGATGGCGAATCCGAGGCCATGCAGGTGCTAATGATGCTCGGCCCCCTGAAGCTGGACTCGTATACGTTGGAGCTGCTTAGTGAAATTAGCGCGATGCTGCTGCTGCCTGATCTGCTCGAGTTGCTTGCGCATGAACAAGCGGCAAGCATCAAATTGTTCATCTCAAAGATGCTTGAGCTTTATATCAAAACCAAATTGGATTGGAGAGAATAATTATGACCATTCTATCGAAAGAAAAAATAAAGCTAGACGCCATTGTAACAGACAAATACGAAGCGATCCGCATGGTCGGACAAATGCTCGTCGATGCGGGACACGCGCCGCAGGAGTACATCGACAAAATGATTGAACGCGAGGAGGCTCTATCCACCTACATCGGCGGAGGCCTTGCCATGCCGCATGGAACCAATGAGGCGAAGGCATTAATTCGCTCGACAGGCATAGCGGTTATCATCGCACCGGCTGGCGTAGACTTCGGCGGCGGGGAGCCGGCTCAATTAATTATCGGATTAGCGGCGGCCGGCGACGATCATCTGGATATTTTAACTAACGTAGCCATGCTCGTATCCGAGGAAGAAGACATGCAGCGCATTTTGAATGCCGCTTCGGAAGAAGAGCTGATTTCTATTTTCGAAGCGGGGATGGAATAATGAAGGCCGTTCACTTCGGAGCAGGCAACATCGGCAGAGGCTTTATAGGACTGCTGCTCCATAACGCAGGCTATGAGCTATGCTTCGTCGATGTTAACGATACTCTCGTCACGGAGCTGCAGAAAAAAGGACAGTATGCAGTCAAGCTGGCCAATGAACAAGGGGATACGTATCTTGTCGATCATGTTACAGCCATTGACGGCAAAAATATCGCTTTAGTCGCAGAAACGATCGCGGAAGCTGATTTCGTAACGACCGCTGTCGGCGTATCGGTTCTAAAGCATATTGCTGCCGCGATCGCCAAAGGCCTAGAACTTCGGCTCACGAGGGGAAAGGCTGCGCTCCCTATTATCGCTTGCGAGAATGCACTCGGCGGCAGCACGATTTTGAAGCAATTCGTCTATGAGCACCTGTCTGCGGAAGCACAGGCCAAGACCGATCAGCATGCCGTTTTCCCCGACGCTGCCGTAGACCGGATCGTACCAGTGCAGCAGCACGAGGACCCGCTGCAGGTTACCGTTGAACCTTTCTATGAATGGACCGTGGAACGTTCCCCTTTGCTGGATTCGCTGGAGGAAATCGCAGGGGTGCATTACGTCGATCAACTGGAGCCATATATCGAACGCAAGCTGTTTACCGTCAATACGGGGCATTGCGTCGCCGCGTATCACGGTTTCTTGAAAAGCTATGCAACGATTCAAGAGGCGATGAAAGATCCAGCAATAGTAGCTGAGGTAAGAGGCGCATTGCTGGAGTCGGGAGCCGCGCTTGTTCAAATCTATCATTTTGACGAGAAAGCACACGCGGAATATATCGAACAAATATTAGAACGCTTCGTTAACCCTTACTTGGTAGACGAGATCGTACGGATTGGCCGCTCGCCGGTCCGCAAACTTTCTCCGAATGACCGGCTTGTGAGACCGGCAACGTTAGCTTATCAATACGGCATACCCGCAACTCATTTAACCACTGCTATGGCAGCGGCTCTGCACTTCGACTGCGCCGGCGATCCCGAGTCCGATCAGCTGCAGGCCTCGATCAGGGAGTATGGCATTCATTCTACGATTACTAGATTTACAGGCTTAGACGAGCAGCATCCACTTCATATTCAAGCGGCAGAGAAGTACAGCCTGCTGGGACCATTACAAGCAGTCCGGCATGGAAAGGAATGAGGATATGATGACACAATCATTGAAAGGGATAGCGGCATCTCCGGGCATTGCCATCGCGCGCGCGTTCCATCTCGCATCCGAGCACTATACCCCAACCAAACAAGCCATCCAAGACAGCCCGCAGGAGATCAACCGGTTCCGCCAGGCAGTCGCTGTCGCCCGTGATGAGGTCGAGGCCATTCGCGCCTCTGCGGAAGAGCGGCTCGGTGCCAACAAAGCCGAAATTTTCGAAGGGCATCTTATGATACTTGAGGACCCCGATCTCATTGAAGCGATCGAGATGAAAATAGACGATGAAGCCATTAATGCCGAATTCGCGCTGCATGATGTATCGCAATCCTTCATCGGGCTGCTGCAGTCGATGACCGACGAACTGCTGCGCGGGCGGGCTATTGACATCGAGGATGTCTCCGGCCGCATCATGAGTCATTTGCGCGGCGTTCCGCACCTCGACCTGGCCAACCTGCCTGCGGAATGTATTATTGTGGCACGGGATTTGACGCCATCGGATACAGCCCAGCTCAATCTGGAAGTCGTTCGCGGCTTCATTACAGAGGTAGGCAGCCGGACTTCGCATTCCGCCATTATGGCGCGGTCATTGGAAATACCCGCAATCGTCGGCATCGGACCGTCGATTCACGGCCTGCCAGAGCATGCCGTCGTCGTGATGGATGCAAGCCAAGGCATTGTCCTTGTGAATCCAACGGAAGAAGAGCTGGCAGCTTACCGGGACAAGAAGCAGAAGGACGATCTGCGCAGAGCGGAATTAAGCAAGCTGAAGGACCAGCCTACCCTATCCAAAGATGGCAAGCAGGTTGAGCTGGCAGCCAACATCGGCAAGCTGGAGGATATTCAGCGGGCCATCGACAACGGCGCCGAAGGGATCGGGCTTTTTCGCACCGAGTTTCTATACATGGGACGCAGCTCCCTCCCTACCGAGGAGGAGCAGTTCACCAGCTACAAATATGCGCTTGAGAAAATGAACCCAAAGCCGGTCGTTATACGGACGCTTGATATTGGCGGCGACAAGGAGCTGCCTTATATGGAGCTGCCGGCGGAAACCAACCCTTTCCTCGGCCAGCGCGCACTTCGTCTATGCCTGGATAGACAGGACCTGTTCCGCACGCAGCTGCGGGCGCTGCTTCGCGCTAGCCGTTACGGCAATTTGAAAATTATGTTTCCGATGATCGCCGTATTAGAGGAGCTGCTTGAAGCTAAGAAGCTGCTTGAGGAAGAAAGACAGAAGCTAATTGCCGAGGGCGTTCAGCTTGCGGAGCACATCGAGATCGGGATGATGGTCGAAGTTCCGGCAGCGGCCGTCGCCGCCGACCTATTTGCGCCGGAAGTCGATTTCTTCAGCATTGGAACGAACGACTTGATTCAATATACAATGGCGGCAGACCGTATGAATGAAACGGTATCCTACCTGTATCAGCCTTGGCATCCCTCCTTGCTGCGCCTCATTCGCTTCGTTATTCAAGCGGCGGAGAAGGAAGGCAAATGGGTCGGCATGTGCGGCGAGATGGCAGGAGATGTGACGGCCATTCCACTGCTGCTGGGTCTTGGCCTGCATGAATTCAGTATGAGCGCCGGTTCGATTTTGCAAGCAAGAGAGCTGATCGGACAGCTCGACAAGACCGAATGGGCGGGCTGCGCGAATCAGGCGCTGACCATGCGGAGCACGCAGGAAATAACGCAATTTGTTGAACACAAGCGTAAACAAGCTTTCGCCATCCTCTGGTAGCAAAAGCTTGATTCGCGGTGAAATATAAGCAGATATAAGGGTGAAACTTATACATTCTTATATTTTAAAAGAAACGGAGTGATGCAATATGCTTAGCCAAACTTTCATCATTGTTAATCCTACAGGCTTTCACGTACGCCCGACCAAATCCTTCGTACAAACCGCAAGCACCTTTCCCTGCAAGGTTAACGTCATTAATAAAGGAAAGAAAGTAAACGGCAAAAGCTCGTTAAGCATGCTTACGCTTGGCATTGCGGCGAACGAGGAAGTTACGCTGGAGATTGACGGCGAGCAGGAATTGCAGGCGCTTAACGCGCTGGGGAAGCTTTTGACGGATATTCACGAGTAGAACGCAGGCAGGTCAGGTGCATACACTACGGGAAAAACTCCTGCTAATTCCGCCATTTGCGCGCTTCAGCCTCATTTAGCTGGAATTTCTCCCTTTAATTTGGCGTAAACCGCCCCTTCTAGGGTGTATGTTCCGAAATAACAGGAGGAAATCCTGATAAATCAGTCACGTACACATCGGCAATAAAATAGCAGGAGCTTTTCCCGTAAAATGCAGCGAATGAAAGCGAAAAACACAAAAGGACAGCGATCATTCGCTGTCCTTTTGTGTTTTTCAGTCTCGTTGAAGCCTGTCACAGCATCATTGCCCGATATTCCGCGCTGCTAAACGGCTGCCGTTGCTTCCGCCGGGTCCACGTTATCCCTTTTCGTTTTGTGATGGGACAATGTAAAGTAAATGTAAGACAGCGCTGCGAATAGGAAGGCAATGCCCGCCATAATCGCCATATATCCGCCGACCTTACTGTAATCGCCACTTGAGATGATATCTCTAAAGCCTGCTACCGAGTAGGTCATTGGCAGAAACGGCGATACCTTTTGCAGCCAGCCTGGAACGAGCTCGATCGGGAACGTGCCGGCAGAGCTGGTAAGCTGAAAGATCAGCAGAATAACGGCGACAAAGCGGCCTGGATTGCCCATTGAAGCAACTAAAAACTGAATGATCATCATAAACATAATGCTCGTTAGAATCGAGAAAAGCAAGAACATGCCTATGCTCTGAACCTCAAGCTTCAGCACATAAATCAGCACCGCGTCTGCGATAAGCGCCTGAATCGTACCGATAAGCGCCAAGGTGAGCGCCTTGCTCCAGAACCAGCTCCAGCCGTTCACGGGATGAACCGCCGGCTCACGAACCGAATAGACGATGGTCAACAGCATCGCTCCGACATATAAACCAAGCGATAGGAAGTAAGGCGCCAGCCCCGTACCATAGTTATCAACCTCGGTTACCTTCTCTATATCAAGCTTCACCGGATCGGAGAACATATCCACCATCGTATCTGTCAGCTTCATGCCGGAAGTTTTCCCGGATGCCTCATTCAACTTGCCAGACAGCTCCTGCGTGCCGTCCTCCAGCTTCAATAACCCGGAAGCCACTTGCTGCGCGCCATCCTCAAGCTTAACTGAGCCATCCACGAATGGCGTTACGTTTGAGGAGAGCTGCGTTAGTCCAGATGCCAGCGCAGCTGCGCCGCTATTCAGCTGCTTAGCGCCCGTCGCCAATTTCACTCCGCCGGCGCTTGCTTCGGCAAGCTTTGTGCCAAACTGCGTCATGCCTCTTGTGAACTTCTCCGCTCCAGCAGCTAACTGCTCTCCAGCAGCGCCCAGCTGCTTGCCGCCTGCTGCCGCTTCCGCTGCCTTCTTATCGAAGGTTCCCAGACCATTCGACACCTTCACAAGTCCGCCGCTCAGCTTTGCCGCACCGACGCTTAGCTGGGTCTGGCCGGCCGAAGACTTCTCCAAGCCCGCCGCCAGCTCCCGGCTCGCTTTCAATAAAGTGGCAAAGCCCTCACTCTCCGCCAGCTGCGGATTTGCCTGCCCAAGCTGCGCCAGCCCATTCGCAAGCTGCGCCGCTGCCCCCTTCAGCTGCTCCTCGCCCGCAGCCGATTCCTCAAGGCCGTCCGCCAACTGCCCCGCAGCCTGCTGCGCGTCCGCCGCGCCCTCCGCCAGCTGTCCGCTCGCTCCGGCCAATTGCGCCAAGCCGTCGCTCAGCTTCACCGCTCCAGCCCCAAGCGAACCCGCGCCATCACCAAGCGCTGCGGCTCCCGCGCCAAGCTGCTGCTGCGCAGCCTGAAGCTGCGTCAGGCCGCTGGCCAAGCCGGCTGTGCCTGCGCTCAGCTCGGCACTGCCCTTGCGCAGCGCCGCTCCGCCATCGTTCAGCTCGGCAACTCCCTCCTGCAGCGTCAACGATCCGCTGACGAGCTTCGCAAGATTTTGCTCGATGAGCACCGCTCCATCCTTCGCCTTCGACGTGCCGTCGGCGATTTCGCCGGCGCCGTCACTCGCTTTGCCAATCCCTTCCGCGAGCTCTTCCATCTGCTCAAACACGGTGCGCGTATAAGCCGCCGTCACTTCTTTGCCCAGCTCAGCCTTCATCGTATCGACAGCTTTGCTGCCGATCTGCGAGGCAAGAAAGTTGTAGCTCTCATCAGCCAAATACGTCAGCTGTGCCGGTGTCGGCTCATTCGAAGTGAGTGATGCCGTGTTCTCCGAGAAATCCGCCGGAATTTCAATCGCCATGTAATAACGGTGATCCTCAATTCCCGCCTCCGCTTCTTCCTTGCCGACAAAGTGCCACTCGAACTTTTCATTTTCCTTTAACTGTTCCTCAAAATCATCGCCGATATCCATCAATTCACCGTTATACGTATAGCCTTTATCCGCATTGACGATGGCCACCGACATTTTATCCAAGTGTCCGTACGGGTCCCAAAATGCCCCAAGAAACATCGAGGAATACATAACAGGAATCATCAGCACGCCGATAACCGATATCAGCAGCATTTTGTTGCGTGCGATGCCGGATAATTCCTCGCCAAACTGCTTTAACCCTCTGAACTTCAAAACGTCCACTCTCCTTTTTTTAATTGACCAATTTAGTCATATGGTCATTTTATGCTGTAAAAAAAGGCATCCGGGCTATTCCGGAGCCAATCCTACTTGCATATAAAATCGCAATTGTTCTGCAACCTGCTTCTTATCGAGCGGTTCATGCGTTTTTTTCCATTCCACGGTAAGCGCCATATACAGCCGAAGCATAACGAATGCCGTCATTTCCGGATTGCACGGCTTAATCTCGCCCTTGTCGATGGCCGATTGCACCTGCTGCTGAATGTAGCCGACAACCGCCTTCTCGATTTGCTGCATGCCCTTTACCGCCATCGGCGTGCCAATCTCGCGCACCTCATGCGACAGTTTGAGCGCCAGCTCGTGCTCCTCGCGGAATTCAAGCAGCTGCTCCAGCACAGCGTTCAAATTTTCGAAAAAGCGCCTATTCGGATCAAGCACCTTCTCCGCTACCTGCTTCATTTCAATGATGAGCTTCTTCATGATTTCATGGAACAGCTCTTCTTTATTCGCAAAAAACGTATAAATCGTACCCTTGCCCACATTCGCAATCTTCGCGACCTGATCCATCGTCGTCGCCTTATAGCCAAACAAAGCAAACGACTTCGCCGCCGCATCCACAATCTGCTGCCGCCGATCTGCTGCCATGCCGGCACCTCCAACCTTGTAACTTCTGGTTCTCTTAAAAAATGACCGAAAAACCAAAACGGTCAATTAGAATGAAGCAATCATAGCATGCTCTTATTCTGATTGCAACATCCATCCGCCCAAAGATGACTTTACCCGGTCAAAAGAGCTATAATACACATACTGTTACAACTACTATCTGCATCGCAGAATATAAGGAGTGTTTCCCATATGTCATATAAAGAAATTACGTCCATTGAAGAATGGAACAACGTTTACGAAGGCTCGGCCACCCGTCCGCTCATCGTGTTCAAGCACAGCACGACTTGCCCGGTTAGCGCGAACGCTCATCAGGAGTTTAATCAATACCTTGACGGCAAACCGCGGGAAGACGTCGAATACGTGCTTGTGAAGGTCATCGAGTCGCGTCCCGTTTCCAACCAAATCGCTGAAGATACGTCCGTGAAGCATGAGTCTCCGCAAATTATTTTTATCGATAAAAAAGAAAAAGTGTGGACGGCTTCCCATTGGTCAATTACGAAAGCTCATATCACAGCCGTGCTCGACTAATTCCAGGCGGTAACCGCTCATTAATACTGAAAACGCTCAGCCCTTCGCAAAAAAACGAAAGACTGGGCGTTTTTTTCGCTTCAGTAATAGTTTTCCTCTCCACGTAAATATTTTGCGGAGTTAATCCAAAACTTTCAAGCAGCAAAAAAATGATCATAAATCCCAATTCCTATTATATAATGGGTAAGTAATTATACGATGCGATCACGAAAGGAATGGTACGATGTTTGGAAAATTAGCTGCAGACGCGCTTGGATTAAGTGATATTGGCGCGATTATCAAGCCGGCAGATTTCAGCAAAGCGGATTCTGACGATTATGTCATGCATGAAGATAACGAGAAAATCTATTTTCTCATCAAATCGAAAACAGATGAATACTGCTTCACGAATCTCGCACTCATTCATCTGGACGGCACAAGCGCAATGAGCAAGAAGCGTATGCTGAAGCGTTACTCCTACAGCTCCAACCAGATTTCACAGGTGATGCTGGAAACCGCTGGCACGGTCGATCTTGACGTCGAAATCAAGTTCAATATCGGCTCCGTCCCTTTCACTATCGACGTAAACAAGAAGCATATCGAAGAGCTTAAGGATCTGTACAAAGCATTGATTAAAATTTCAGAAATTACACGCGAGAATGAAATTTCGCTTGAATATGCAAGACGCAGCCTGGATCTCGCATCCACTACGCTGCAGCAATTCCACAAAGGCGACTTCAATGTCGTCGAGCAGTTCGACGGGCTGAACAAATCCGCCTTCAACTGGCTCGTTAACACGCATAAGCAGTATCGCGTGAAGGATTTTGGCGCTATTTTCGAGCGTTATATCAATAACTAAATCGACTTCACGATAGTCGACGCTTAGCAAATTTAATATGATTAACAACAGACGAAGAACGTCCATGCGCCGCTTTAGGCATATGGGCGTTCTTTTTTTGCGTACAATATCGAGGAGTGTGTGATTATGGATTTATTTGAACGCGAGCATGCAGTATTTATTGAAAAACATTTGGTCGGCAGAAATGGTGAGCGTAAAGACAGATTGCTGCGGGGACACGGATATGGCGAGAAGCTTTTGCTGCAAAATGTATGGTGGCCGGTATTCGGTAATTTCGATTACCTCCATCCGGAATACGAAGTCTATGACCGAAACCGAAAATCATATTTTCTTGATTTAGCATTCACGCCCCCATTCGGGCTCTTCAACATCGAGTGCCACGGCTTTCAATCCCATATTAAAGATATGGATAGGGAGAAGTTCAGCTACTCACTTAATCGCGACACCTTCTTAACGGCATTAGGCTGGAAAAATATTCATTTTTCCTTCGATGACATCAAGGATCGTCCCGAAATATGCCGCTCCTTGCTGCAGCTCGTTATCGGTCCTTACCTGCTGAATAAAGACAGTGCAGGCCCCGCCCTGAAAATAGAAAGGATCTCCTGCTTCTTGCTTGGAAACTCGGCAGGCCTATTCGTCCGAAGGATGTTTGCGACGAATGGCGTATCAATTTTCGTACATCCCGCAAGCTTCTCATTTCCCTGTCCGAAAAGGGCTGGCTAAAGCCCATCTCGAAGGGAAAAACCGTAAGATATTACGAATTACAACCAAACACACTGAACCTTTTATTCTGAGAGGTTCAATCATGTGCGATTGTGGCAGGATAGCCAATAAGTTGAGAGTTGAGCAGCAGCTCGGCTACCCGCTACATACCGCTGTATGAGGTAGGCTGGCTTAGTAACTTAGCTTGATAGTCTATTCTGCCAGATCCGCTAGTTAGACCACCTGCTTGAGCATGCTATATTGCACATTTGCAGGGTAGAAGCCACTATTCGTCTGTTTGCTCGGCGTATGTTGCACATTTGCAGCTTACAAGACCATTCTACTCCACAGGTGGCAAGGATCGAGAGATTTTATTGCATTTGTGCAGGATAGAGTAACCTTTGAGGCTGAAATGAGTGAAGTTACTGCAAATGTGCAGGATAGCCGATGAGTTAAGCGCTTAGCTGTTGAGCTGCATCTCGACCGCCACTTCACGCTGCGATCGGATGAATGGTTAGTCTAGTAACTTAGAGTGCTTGTCTATAATGCGAGACCCCATAGTTAGATTATCTGTATGTCTGTGCTTGCTATATTGCACATTTGCAGGGTAGAAGCCACTTTTCATCTATTTGCACGACGTATGTTGTACTTATGCAGCGTATATGAGACTTTTGCTACTCAGGCGGCAAAGTATGAGCGATTTTATTGCATTTGTGCAGGATAGAGTAACCTTTGAAGCTGAAATGAGCGAAGTTACTGCAAATGTGCAGGATAGCCGATGTGTTGGGTGTTGGGTGTTGAGCTGCATCTCGACCACCACTTCATGCTGCGATCGGATGATGGAGGTTAGTCTAGTAACTTAGAGTGCTATTCTATACTGCGAGACCCCATAGTTAGATTATCTGTACTTGCTATATTGCAAATTTGCAGGGTAGAAGCCACTTTTCATCTATTTGCACGACGTATGTTGTACTTATGCAGCGTATATGAGACTTTTACTACTCAGGCGGCAAAGTATGAGTAATTTTGTTGCATTTGTGCATGATAGAGTAACTTAGGAGGCTGCAATGAGCGAAGTTACTGCAAATGTGCAGGATAGCCTACGCATGGGGTTGGGTTGGGTTGGGTTGGGTTGGGTTGGGTTGGGTTGGGTTGGGTTGGGTTGGGTTGGGTTGGGTTGGGTTGGGAAGTATGCTGATGTGAAATAAATTTTAGCGGGAAAATGTGGCGTTATATATGCATAAACACCTGCTATAGGTATAATAACGGGATTTTCTGGCGTTAACTCTCTCATTTGAGTTGTCTAACCTCAATAACAGACGAATTAGCTCCTAATTTTACCGTTAATTCCCACAAAAACTTCTAAGCACAAGAAATTAACGCCTAATTTTACCGCTGATGCCGTATAACTTTACTAAAAAACGAGGCTGTCCCCAGGTTTATCTAAACCTGTGAACTGCACCCCGTCAAGTAGACAGCACAAAAAATAAAAACAGTTAGGCGGCCTTGGTCCTAAATTCTATCGGACTGAGGCCGTTTAATTTCGCTTGTNGGTTGGGTTGGGTTGGGTTGGGTTGGGTTGGGTTGGGTTGGGTTGGGTTGGGTTGGGTTGGGTTGGGTTGGTCGTTACACTTACGGCTGGCCACCTGACTGATGATACGAAGGTGCAGATCACGCAGCTCGTTATACGCAGGGCAGCCCGCAGACTGCACCCTGCTGTACAACAAATCCGCTACATCCCGTAGGCATCCATCGCAGCTTGCAGCGAACGGCCCGCTTTCAGCTGATGGCCGTGGCGCAGCAGCACAGCTTCCAGCGCGCTAAGCGTGAGAAGCACGTTTCGTTTGCTGCAGCTGTAGCCCATTGTGCCGATACGCCATATTTTACCCTTCAGGGGTCCGAAGGAGCTGGCGATTTCGATGCCGAAATGGTCGAGCATCATCGATCTTGCGGATTCGCCGTCTACCCCGGCGGGTATTTCAATACACGTTACCACGGTCATTTTGCAGGACGGGTCGCCATACAAGCGCAGGCCCATTGCCTCCAAACCGGCAATCAGCGCGCCTTCGTGCTCGCGATGCCGGGCAAAACGCGCCTCAAGCCCTTCTTCCAGCACAAGACGCAGCCCTTCGCGCAGCGCATAAAGCATCGAGGTCGCTTCCGTATGATGATTGAGCCGCGCCGGACTCCAATAGTCCTGAAGCTGGCTCAAATCCAAATAATTGCTCTGAATCGGGCGCAGCAGCGGATCCTCCCCGCCATCCTGGAGCAGCAGCCCTCTTTCAATTTTTTTGCGGCTCTGCAGCTTCGCTTCCGCCCGTTTATTGTATGTGATCGGAGCCATGCCCGCCGGCACGGATAAGCATTTTTGCGTGCCGCCGATAACGGCATCAATAAGCAGCCGATCCGTCGCCACTTCGATGCCGCCAATCGTAGCAACCGCATCTACAACGAATAGCGCATCAACTTCCCTGCACACTTGTCCTATGCCTTCAAGCGGCTGCAGCCTCCCCGTCGACGTCTCGCCATGGACAAGTGCTACAAGCTTAGGCTGATGCTCCTTTA
The DNA here is from genome assembly GCF_001428245.1 of Paenibacillus sp. Soil522. Taxonomy (GTDB): domain Bacteria; phylum Bacillota; class Bacilli; order Paenibacillales; family Paenibacillaceae; genus Pristimantibacillus. The sequence continues at coordinate 103,652 of NZ_LMRV01000031.1, read as the reverse complement.
TGGCGCTAATGATTTCCTCCGTTTCAAACACGCTGCCCCATTCTTTCTCCAGCGTCACGATCTCCGCGCCGCACCGCGCCGCAATCTCCGTCAGCAAATGCCCGAACCGACCGTAAATCGGCACAAGCACCTTATCCCCCGGCTCGATTAAACCAACAAGTACCGCTTCAATTCCGGAACGGGACGTCCCATCCACCGGAAATGCCCACTCGTTATCCGTCTTGAACAGCTCCCGCAGCATCCCCATCGTTTCATTCATTAACGCCGTAAACTCAGGATCAAACTGTCCCAATATCGGAAAAGACATCGCCCGCAGCACCCGCGGATCGACCTCCACCGGGCCCGGTGTCATGATCGTGCGCGGCGATGGCGATAAATCCTTATAAGCCTTCATAGCTCTTCCCCCTCATAGCCTAGTCGATAAAGCAGCTCTGTCAGCACGAGAACGCCAACCGCGAGATCGCGGGGCTCCGTATATTCCTCAGGCGAATGCGAAATGCCACTTCTGCTCGGAACGAACAGCATGGCAGTCGGACAAAGATGCTCAAACATTTGGGCATCATGCCCGGCTCCGCTTACCATCCGTTTCGAGGAGATGGCCAGCTTGCCGCAAACGTCGTCCATTTTCTTTTTGAGCTTGTCGTTCATAGGAACCGGCTCTTCCCTGAACCATTCCGTTCCATGAATGGCAAGCTGCCGCTGGGCCGCCAGAGAGGTAAACTCCTTCATCACCCACTGGCAAAAGCTATCGAGCGCCTGCTCATCGTCATGGCGCGCATCTAACGTAAAAACCACCTTGCCCGGCACGACATTCGGCACATTCGGCTGCACCTGCAGCCTGCCAACGGTTGCCACAAGAGGCGCTCCGATCCGGACCGCCTCTTGGCGGAGCGCCTGAATCATTACGCTCACACCCTCAAGCGCATCCCTTCTCATATGCATCGGTGTCGTTCCCGCATGATTGGCTTCGCCGATCACTTCAAACTTCAGCCTTCGCTGGCCCGCAATCGTGTCCACCACGCCGATAGCTATGCCTTCCTTCTCAAGCACGGCCCCCTGCTCGATATGCACTTCAATAAAGGCTCCAATATCGGAACGCCGGCTATCCCTGCCCGTTCCCTCGCCAAAGCCGCACCGCTGCATCGCATCCGCGAAAAATACTTCATACGAATCCTGCAAATGGACGATTTGCTCGAAGTTCCGTTTCCCGACAATGCTGCCCGAGCCCCAATAGGCCATCGGAAACCGGCTGCCTTCCTCTTCACAGAGGGAGACGATCTCAAGCGTTCGCTTCGGCTTGCCGAATTGCCGCTGTAAATAGTCCAGCGCAAGCAAGCCAGCCGCAATGCCATAAGCCCCGTCATACATGCCCCCTTGAACAACCGTATCAATATGGGACCCCGTTATAATAGAAGGCGCATCCAAATCCTCGCCCTGTAATTTTCCGAATAAGTTGCCGACATGATCAAATTCCGTCTTAAGGCCGCAGCCTGCCATTTTCTCCGCCAGCGCCAGCTGCGTCTCCAGCCAGCCTTCCGTGTAAAGCAGCCGCGTAATGCCGCCTTCTTCATCCGGGCTAAATGCAGCCAGCCAATTCAACACCTGCATAACCTGCGTCTCAAAATACGATAACAGCTGCTCCTTCTCCTGCGGAGAGAGACATACGCTTCGCTCCATAGCTGTTCCTCCTATTCTGTTAGCAAAATCTATCTCACCCACCGACCCGTCTTGCTTTCGCCGATTCCCGTATCTTCCCCGTATACCTTCTGACCGCGCAAATAAGTAGCCGTTACTTTGCAATGAAGCTCTTCCCCAATATACGGACTATGCTTGTGCCGTTGATACAATTGCCCCTCTTCCAAAATATAAGACTTGTTCAAATCGATTAGAACAAGGTCGGCATCTGCGCCAATTCGTATTTCACCCTTCGCGGCCTGTAATCCAAACCGCCGGGCCGGCCCGGCTGCAAGCAGCTCGCTTAGCAACGTAAGCGGCAAGCCGCGCTTTACATGCCCTTCCCCGATAACGAGCTCCATCGAGCTTTGCGCGCCGGCAATGCCGCCCCACGCATCGAAGAAATTATCCGCTTCCTTCATGGAGGCCGGACAAGGCGAATGATCCGACGAAATCATATCGACACGGCCTTCCGCTATGGCCCGCCAGAGCTTCTCCCGCTCCGAAGCGTCCCGCAGCGGCGGCGAACACTTGGCGACCGCGCCCTTACGATCCAAATCCGCCGCCGACAGGGTCAAATAGTGCGGACAGGTTTCCACCGTTACGTTCAACCCGCGCCCGCGCGCCTGCGTAATCAAATGTATGCCAGCCTCGCTGCTGATATGGACAAAATGAAGCGCGCAGCCCGTTTGTTCGGCATAGAAGAGTGCCCGGTTAATCGCCTCCAGCTCGGCAATGATTGGCCTTGAGGCCACGTAATCGGCCGGAGCCAGACGCCCTTCCGCCCGCATAGCTTGGCCCAGTTTGGCAACAATCGGTTCACTCTCGGCATGCAGTGCAAGCACCTTGTTCAAGCTTGCGATTATTTTCATCCCCTCGAACAGCGTGTAATCGTCTACCTCGCGGAACGCATCCTCGCTCGGGTCGCCTGGCGATGACATAAACGCCTTAAAGCCGATGACTCCCGCCTCGTGCAGCGGAATTAACTCATGCAGCTTCCCCGGCACTAATCCACCCCAAATAGCGTAGTCCACATACGATCTATCCTTCGCGGCGGCAAGCTTTTGCTCCAAAGCATTCACGGTAACCGTAGGCGGAATACCGTTCAGCGGCATATCGACATAGGTCGTGCAGCCGCCGGCCGCGAGCGCCGCGGAGCCAGTCTCAAAGCCCTCCCATTCACCTAAGCCAGGCTCATTCAGATGTACGTGGACATCGATCATGCCGGCCATGACGGTTAGTCCCGCCGCATCCTGAAGCGCAGCGGCATTTCCGCCATCCAGCTCTTCACCAAGCTGAACGATCTTTCCCGCTTTTATGCCAATATCGAGCACTCTCACCTCATTCTTTAATACGACGGTGCCGTTTTTTATAATGAAATCCAGCTTATCTTGTCCGCCCATCCAACACCCCTGCCTTTCTCGATATATGGTTAACAGCGCCATCTATACGCATATACACTCTAATGCAGTTTATGAGGCAATCCAGCCAAATAGTGAAGCTGGCTTCACTATTTTTCCCCCTCGAACAACGATACGCCAGCTTAGTGAGTTCAACTTCACCCGCCACGAAGCTATCCTCATGGATAATGAGCTTCCCCCTACTCCTTTCGCCAAATGCCCGCTGGTATCCTTCCAAAAAATCAGGGCCGCGGACTACGAGGTCAGCGGCCCGATTTTCCTGTATCGCAAGCTGCCCTAAACCCGGCGGGCTTGCTCCATTCTCAACCTTCTATTCCTTCAGATCCGTCACGATCAAGCTTGGGTCCACTTCCTTCAGCAGGCTTAGATCATGGTAGGATGCTGACGCCGGAATCGTCTTGATGTTGCCGACCGACTTCAGGTACTCGCCGACAGCAGGGCCGTTGCTGCCGTTCACGTAGGTATCTCCAACCTCCATCGAATACACGTTACGGCTCATAATTTGCGTAAGTTCTTCCTCGGTTAGGTGCAGCTCAGGAGCCAGCGTTTTGATCGCTTCCTCACGGTTGTCATTGATGTAGTCCGTCGCTTTCTTCAAAGCCCGCAGCACAGCCTTCAGCGTGTTCGGATTTTTCGCAATGAAATCATCGGATACTTGGATCGTCGTATGCACGCTCATCCAGTTCACGTCGCCTTGTTTGTCAGGCAGCTCGCTCTTCGTTCCGCTGAAGAGGAATTTGCCGCCGCCTTGGATTGCCTTCGTAATGAACGGCTCCCAAGCAGCCAGCGCATCGATGTCGCCCTTCTCCAAAGCCACGACTGCGTCGCTCGGCGCCAGGTTAACGTATTTGATTTTGCTTGCGTCTACGCCCAGCTCTTTTGCCATGTTGTTAATGGCTATCGTGACGTCAGCGCCGCTTGGAATACCGATCGTTTTGCCCTCGAGATCCTTCGCGCTCTTCAGTTCAAGCTTGCCCCCGCCTACCACTGCTTGCGTTCCGGCAATTTGTGCGAGCGGAGCAATGATTTTGACTGGAATATCGGTTGATTTAAGAATAATATCCATAAAGTTCGTTTGAATGCTAACAGGGGCGCTTCCACCGGCAACCATCGGTCCGATATCCGGGCCGCTCTCGATCAGTTGACTCGTTACGTTAAGTCCCTCTTCCTTGAAATAACCAAGCTTATCGGCAATGATTTGCTGCGAGGAAATTTGAGCGTCGCGAACGCCAACCAGTGTCAGATCCACCGTCTCCAGCTTCGTGGAGGCTGGCGCATTCGATGCCGCGCCTTCGTTCGTATCCGCTGGGGCGACATTGTTTCCGCCGCAGGCAGCAAGCACAAATGTTAATGATGTGAGTACAATTGCAGATTTGAACCAATTTCCCGATTTTTTCATCGATATTCCCTCCACTTTTCTCTTTATAGTTGTTTTTCGCCTTGCTCTTTCCTTCGGTATGCAGCGTTACTTCTCGATGGCATCTCGAAGCCCGCCTTTACGCCAAGCCATAACCCTCCTCTCAACTAGCTTCAACAGGTAGGAGAACAAGCTGTATTCCAAGCCAATCAAAATGATGGCAATGAACATATTCGTTATTTTGAGATAATTTCTTGCGTCAACGATAATGTAGCCAAGCCCCGACTTTGCACCCATCATTTCGGAGACAATGAGGGCCGAGAAGGATAGGCCGAGACTTACCTGCGCGCCAACGAGAAAATTCGGAATAGCAGACGGAAGCATCACCCTCGTAAAAATTTGCCGCTCCGTCGCGCCTAAGCTGAGCGCCGAGCGAATCAGAGTCGAAGGCACCGACTTGAAGCCGTCGAGCGTGTATACGAGCACCGGGATAAACGTGGTCCATGCAATAAGCAGCACCTTTGGAAACTCGCCGATGCCGAACCAGATAATGAACAAGGGCAGGAGCGCCAGAGTCGGAATCGGCCCTACCAAATTGAGAATCGGCGAAAACCACCGCTCCACCGTTTTGAACTTGCTCATAATGACGCCAAGCCCCACCGCTGCTGCGCTCCCGATCACAAACCCTAAAGCAATCCGGATCGTGCTTGAAATAAGGCTGTCTGTAATAATCCCTGTTTTCGCCAGCTCCCAGCCCTCCGACAGCAGCACCGTCGGAGCCGGAAGGAAGTTAGGATTAAAAAACTTGGCGGTTTCGTTCAATCTGGAAAACAGCTCCCAGAACACAAAGAACAAGATAGACGGGAGAATATTATATTTCTGAAAAAATCGGCTTAGCGCAGGGGGGCGTTTGCCTATTACCGCCGCCTTAGCTAATGCGGCCGACCCCGCTCCTGTATCCTTCACAGCAGATAAATTCGCTCCGTTCATTACGACCCCACCTTCGCAGAAGCAGAAGCAATCCCCAGATGCTCCTCATCCATTAGAACCCGTTCAATCCGGCTCATCATTTCGCCAAAGCCGGCGGAATGAGAAGAACGCGGGTGCTTAATGCCAACCTCGAAAATATCTGCAATCTCGCCATGCTTCATGACCACTACGCGGTCAGCCAGGTAAACCGCCTCGCTAATGCTGTGTGTGACGAACAAGATCGTCGGCTTCAGCTGGCTGCAAATCTTTTGCAGCTCGACCCGCATCGTCTCCCGCGTCAGTACGTCAAGCGCTCCAAACGGCTCATCCATAAGTAAAATATCCGGTTTGCTCGCAAGCGCCCTCGCAATGCCGACGCGCTGCTTCATGCCGCCCGACAACTCCCCCGGATAATGCGACGCATATTGCTCAAGTCCAACCAGCTTAAGAAACTCCATCGCCGTTGCCTTCGCCTGCGCCTTTGGTACCTTCTGCACCTCAGGACCAAAGGCGATGTTGTCCTTTATCGTCATCCAAGGAAATAAAGCATGATCCTGAAACACCATTCCCCGCGTCTTCGAAGGACCCTTAATCTCTTCTCCATCTACCGTAATGGAGCCGTCATCGGGCAGAAGGTAACCCGCAATCATATTTAACAGCGTCGATTTGCCGCATCCGCTATGGCCAAGTATGCAAATAAACTCGTGTGAGTTAACCATGAGATCTACATTTTTCAAAATCGTTCTGCTTCCAAAGCTCTTCCCAACCTGGTTTACGACCAACTTCATTTCTTCAACCCCAATCCATATCATTGTAAGCTTATATCACATGTATCGGTGATGTATAGCTACATCATAATCCGAATCTAAGTCGTTGTCATTGTGCGCATTAGCTAAAAATCACCTAAGATCATTGACTAGTCTACACAATTATACATTTACACCTTACGGCATAAGTGATATATTCATGTCAATAAATATAACATTAAATTATTGGTGGTGCTGTCATGCTGCTTAAAGAGCTCATCACTCTTCCTATTTACGCGAACGCAAAAGTGGTTGCCGGACATGACGGCATGACAAATAGCGTCCAATCGGTCAACATCATGGACGCACCTGATATTATTAATTATTTAAAGCCGCAGGAGCTGCTCCTCACGACCGGCTACGCGATGAAGGATCATCCGGAAGCGCTGCTGTCCCTCGTATCAAACATGGCTAAGGTCGGCTGTGCCGGACTGGCCATTAAGACGAAGCGATTTTTGCAGGAGATTCCGAAGGATGTGCTGCAGTGCGCGGAGAAGCTTCAATTTCCGATAATTGAGCTCTCTCTGGAGCAATCGCTCGGCGATATATCCAATTACTCGCTCAGTCACATTTTGGAGAAACGTACCGATGAGCTGAACTATGCGTTAACGACGCATAAGCAATTTTCTCAAATGATCATGCAGGGCAAGAGCACCGAGGATGTTATCGAAGCGCTGGCTCACCTGATCGATTCGCCGGTCATGCTTATGAATCAACATGCCGGACTGCTTTTCCGCTCCAGCAGGTTGACTGAGGAGCTGTACCTTAAGCTGCCGGGCGAGCTTCATACGGAGCTTGCTTCACCCTCGCTGCACGGCTCCTTTACGTTCCAGCTGCCGCCGCAGTTGTCCGAAGGCACGCTCTATTCGGCAGTCGAACTGCATCCGATCGTCACCTTTCAGCTGGAGGGCTATTTGATCGCCTTAACGAGCGATATAAGCAAGCAGTTCAGCAACCTCACGAAGCATGCGATGGAACAAGCAGCTAACGTCATCGGACTGGAGCTCATGAAGAAGCAAGCGGTAAAGGAGCGGTCGCGGCGGTACAAAAACGAGTTTTTCTCCGACTTCGTCGACGGCTTGATCACTTCCGAGCAGGAGCTTCTGCACCGCAGTAAAAACTATGGTCTGCTGAACCATCCTGTATATATCAGCGTAGTCGCCAAGCGTGATACCTCCTTCGATTTACTTCGTCCCTCCAGCACGCTCGAGTCGGACGGCCGCTTTATTTCCGAACGCGACCGCCACTACAACCTGCTGAAGAGCGAATTTTCGAAGCTTGATCTTCGCTTTGTTCTGTTTACGAAAAACGAATATTTCTGCTTCCTCATTGCGCTGCACGGGGGCCAAAAAGTGACTGAAGGCAAGGAAAGCAAATTTCTCGAGCAGCTAAAGCAAATGGTCAGCAACCTGAGCATGGTGCACGGCATTCCAATCTCGGTCGGCGTCGGCAATCCGGTATCGCAGCTTCCCGATATTCCGCTATCCTACAAAGAAGCGATCGAAGCGCTCCAAACCGGCTACGACGCGCGCAAGAAGCAGTTCGTTCAGCCGTATCGCGCCAAAAACTTCAACAATCTGCTGCGGATGATTCCGAAGGAGGAGCTTCGGGAGTATTACGAAGAAACGTTCAAAGATTTGTTAAGCATCGAAGGGAAAGAACGCAGCGATCTGCTCAAGACGCTCAGTACCTTCTATGAGACGCATTGCCAGCTGGCGGAGACTGCCAAGCAGCTGTTCATTCACCGCAACACCGTCACCTATCGCCTTGAAAAATGCGAAAGGCTCACCGGCCGTGATCTGCGCGATCCCGTCGAGAGCCTTCGTTTCCGCACCGCTTTTGCGATGGAATCGCTGTTCCTGTCCGATAAAACATGAGAGAGTGAGAACTGCTGGCTGAGATGAGCATATCGCCCGCTAATAGGGAAAGTTTTTTTCGCTATTTGCGAAAAACATGCCTATTGGATGTAAATAGAGAAAATTTCTTTCGCTATTTTGTAAATAATCTCTTTAGACCGCCTGAAATCAGATCATTATTCGAAAATAGAGAAATTTTCTTTCTCTAGTTTCCTCTTTATAGGTAAATGATGATGAATAGGGAAAATTTCTTTCGCTATTGTCTTCCTAACAAGTCGCTTCTGGCGACGAAATCGTTAAAACTCCGTCTCTGCAGAAGTTTCCACCTTACTCACACGCCAAACCAGCCTATAATCACACATTTGTGCTTTCAGACTACTAACTCGGGTTACTTTATCGCTGTAAGTGCATATTCGCGCTTACAGCGAACCTCCAACTTTCCGCACACGCCGATTCCGCTCTGTAAAGCACATATTTGTGCTTACAGACTACTAACTCGGGTTACTTTGTCGCTGTAAGCGCATATTCGCGCTTACAACGAACTTTCAACCTTCCGCACACGCCGAATCCGCTCTATAAGCACATATTTGTACTTTCAGCCCACCAATTCAGGCTGCATCGTCGCTGTAAGCACATATGCGTGCTTACAGCGACAAGCTGTGGGCTACAGCCCCCGCTTCGCTTTTTTGCAGCGCAGCCTGTAAATCTTCCCATTTGCTTTGCCGTAGCGTATGATCCTGCGGAGCATCGATTGATCTTCGAGCAGTGTAAACGGACAATGATCAGGCCTGTTGTTCACCTCAAGTATCCAAGGCTTCAGCTGTTGGTCGAGGGCAATGTCGAGTCCAAGCTCCACGATGCCGGGATAGACAAGACTGAGCCGCTGCGCCGTGCGGACACCGAGCTGATCCATTTGCTTCAGCAGCCGCAGCCGCCCGGTCTCATTCGTATAGCTCCTCAGCAAGTACGCCGTCGGGTAAATGGTTCCGCCTTGACTGCCGTTCGTTACGATCTTGCGGGGATGAGCCACTCTGCCCACCGTTGCGGTCGCTTTCCAGCCTCCGCGAGGCGCCCGCTGCACGACGAGACGAATATCAAAGGGACGTCCTTTATGCTTTAGCAGCTGAATGCCCTTCTGGACTAAATAGACCTTCCCCTGCGCATTGTTCAACATGGACCGGTAAAACGATTTATAAACGGGGAAGGCCCGCTTTTTCTCGCCAAGCTGGTAGGCATAAATCCGCACGGGACGGCCCGCCGCCTTCGCCTCGATCATCTCCACCTTCATCACGCCGCGTCCTTGCGACCCCCGTATCGGCTTAACGTACACCATTCCGCACTGCTGCAGCATCTCCCGCAAACCGCTCTCCGTCAACATTTGTGCCGGGGGCAAATGCTTCTTGAGCTCCGGATCGCCCTGCAATAATTCCGTCTTTGTCCATTTATCGGTTTTGCTGCGGCCGCGGCTTGGGCTTTGGCTGGGGTTGAGACTGGGGTTGAGACTGAGGTTTAGACTGGGGTTGAGCATGGGTTTATTTACAATCAACGCCTTTGCATGCATCTTTCTCATCAAATCCCTTCCTTTCACTTTCCCGCTCCTATTAGCATACGAACATTTTGCGAAATGGATTTAGGCAGCTGCCGGCATAACCGAACCTGCAGGCGCAAGCGACATATGCTTAAGTAACGCATTCATCCATGACGTTTTTCTTTAGGAGGCTCAGCGCGAATGTCGTCATTGACTCTAATTCAGCAGCAAATCGATCGTATTTGCCAGCTTCACCCTTGGTACGGCGCTCTTCTTGCAATGCGCGAAATAAATCCGCAAGCATGCGAGCTTGCTGAGCTGCCGCTCATTACATCAGAAATTCTGGAGAAGCACTATTTCACCCGGGAGGCCAGAACCGAGGCCGGATTATCTGTATACAGAACCTCCGGTACCTCGTCCGGCATCCGCAAGGCGATCTATTACTCAGAGGAGGACGATGAGAGCTATATCGCTGCGAAGACTGCTTCCTTTCGGGAGTGGCTGACGGCTGACGGCTCGTTACAGCAGCATCCGGCTGTGATCCGCAAAGCGCTTGCCGATATGGGCACCGGACATGCGGCCAGCACGGCAATGACGATCTTCAGCCGGCTTGGCTTGCAGGCGGACTCTCTGTCCTACGCACTGCCGATCGAAGAGCATATCGCGAGGCTGGATTCCTTCCGGCCCGAGCTTCTCTATACGATGCCGTCGATTTTGGACGCTCTCGTTTCCGCTTCAGGGGAGCCGCAGCATTTTGGCATCAGAAAAATAATACTTGTCGGCGAAATCGCCCCGCTTGATTGGCAGTCTAACATTGCCGCCCGGTTCAGGATTGAGCCTAAGGATATTTTGGACACATACGGCTCAATTGAGATCGGCGCTATCGCCTCTTACTCTCACGAGCTCGGACTATATATGATCGCGGACGGCATTCATGCCGAAGCCCTGCCGTCGGAGCAAATTGATGACCGGTTCGAGCCTCTTCAAGCTAACGAAGCCGTACTCGTGCTGACCTCTTATGTGCGCACGCTGTTCCCGGCCATCCGATACGTTACCTATGACGTGGTTCGGGATTTTCAAACGATCCAGGTGGACGGCCGGGAAAGGCAATGCTTCCGCTGTATATCCAAGAGAATCGGCACGGATCTGAAGCATGGCGAGAAAATTAGCTTATATGACATCGAAAGCGTCGTGAACCAATTCGTGGGCGATGCCGAGCTTCGCGTGAGACTGCGCCATAACAAGCTGTCCGTCCATATTCGAAGTAAATCGTTAAGAAATGAGATGCTTGTTCATATTCAGCATGCTATCGAGCATAAAATTGGTGAGATCGGACAAATGATTCAAAACCGCATGCTTGAAGGCGTTACAGTGACACGCGCAGCGGAAAACGAACAGCTAGAGCGCGGGGCGGTGAAATCCAAAAAAATTTATTTCTAAGGGGAACGAAGCCTATGGAGAAAAATTTGTTGTCTATCATCGGGAATACGCCTCTCGTTCAGCTGTCGAAGCTGTTCACGAACGATCGCGGAATCAAAGTGTTTGCCAAACTCGAATTGCTTAACCCGGGAGGCAGCGCAAAAGACCGGTCAGCCGCGCGAATTATTAACGGAGCGTGGGAAGAAGGCATAATCGGTCCCGGTTCCGTCATCATTGAGTCCAGTTCCGGCAATATGGCGATCAGCCTTGCAGCCATCTGTTCCTATCTGGGCATGGGCTTCATCAGCGTCATCGATCCGAAAGCGACGAAGCAGAACATTCGGATTATGCGCGCTTATGGCGCCAAAATCGATCTCGTCGAAGAAGCGGATCCGGAGACAGGGGAGTTTTTGCCAGCAAGACTGAACCGGGTCCAGCAGCTGCTGGCCCGCACGCCAAATAGCTTCTGGCCGAACCAATATGCGAATAAAAACAACTACTTGTCCCATTATGACGGAACGATGCGTGAAATCATCGAAGAACTGGGCCATGTCGATTACGTAGTCGGCGGAGTCAGCACCTGCGGCACGATGCTCGGATGCGCAAAGTATGTCCGGGATCACAAGCTTTCCACGAAGGTGGTTGCCGTTGATGCGGAGGGCAGCGTTATTTTTGGAGGAACGAACGGCAATCGGCGATTTCCCGGCCTCGGAACCGGGATTATCCCCCCATTTGGACAAACGAGGTTTATGGACCATGCCATTAAAGTCGCCGATCAGGACATGGTTGCCGGCTGCAGGCTGCTTGTAAAACACGAATCGCTCCTAGTTGGCCCCTCCTCCGGCGCGGTTATCCATGCCTTGAAGTCGATCCTGCATGAGCTGCCGGATGACTCGGTATGCGCCGTTATTTTGCATGACCGGGGCGAGCGTTATATGGATACGGTGTTTTGCGATGAATGGGTAGAGCAGCAATTCGGCGGGTACCGCTATAATTCTGATGGAGCGGATGCCAAATCCTGATTTTGGCATAGAGCCGTCAAAAGCAATTAAAATCTATACTAGAGAGGACAATGCCCGTGCTATATCTCGGCGATAAGCATATTCGCGCCATCGGTCTGCACTGGGGAGAGCTTGTCGACAGCATGGAGGCCGCGGTGCGGATCATCGATTCGGGTGATTATGCGCAGCCGATAAAGCCTTACTTGCGCTACCGTAATCCGGCTAACCGAATCATCGCCATGCCCGCTTATGTCGGCGGCGCCGTGCAGACGGCCGGCATTAAATGGATAGCCAGCTTTCCGGGCAATATCGACGCCGGCTTGCCGCGTGCACACAGCGTCACGCTGCTAAACAACGCTGAGACTGGCATCCCTTACGCGATGCTCAATACGCCGCTGCCAAGCGCCGCCCGAACGGCTGCGGTAAGCGGTCTTCTCATCCGTCATTACCTGGCGGCGCAAGGTGCGGAAAGACGTTTAAAGCTTGGGATCATCGGCTTCGGGCCTGTGGGCCGGCTTCATTACGATATGTGCTGTCAGCTGTTCGGGGAACGCTTGGAGAATGTGTATGTGTATGATATACGGGGCTGCGAGCTTGATTTCACCGGGGCGGACAACGACCTGCGCAGCCGTACCCGGCTCGCGAGCAGCTGGCAGCAATTATATACCGAGTGCGATCTCATTATTACATGTACGGTGAGCAACCAGCGTTATATTGATATCCCTCCTGCCGCAGGCAGCCTTCTGCTTGATGTGTCCTTACGGGATTACACCCCGGCTGCCTTAAGCGGCATTAACGCGGTTATCGTCGACGATTGGGAGGAGGTTTGCCGCGAAAATACCGACATCGAGCTGCTGCACATTGAACGAGGCTTAAGCAAGGCCCAGACCCGGTCCTTAAGCGATGTCGTATGCCGCGGCGCATTGGCCGCCTTCGCCAGCACGGAGCCAGTATTATTTTGCCCAATGGGTATGGCGGTGTTCGATATGGCGGCGGCAGATTATTTCGTTGAGCGTGCGATAGCGCTCGGGATTGGGCTGCAGGTCAAGTAACGTCCCCTTCATTTTGAATGGATACGCCTGTTTTTATACCCCTTCGGATGCAAAAAAAGGATGATACCATGGATCGCATGGCATCATCCTTTTGCTCGTTGCTATTATGCTCTATGATCGAAACCGCTTATTATCAAGCAGATCGGCCTAGCCGGTTTGCAGGAAATGAATATAGGTTTGAACGGTCGCCCGCTTGGGCCGCTTCGTTCCTGCTTGCTTTCTGCGCATTCGTCAGCTCCATAAACCAAGCCTCATCCCATGTATCTAATGCCAAGTCGATTGTATTTTGAAAAACCTGGGCATCGTCTAGTGAAATGTCGGATACGTTTTTGAGCCAGGATGAACGAACCGCAACGATTTTCCCTATGACTTCCTCGTTATCTGACTTTACAACATTGACGGTTACGAAGCCTTGCAAAATATCGACCGTCTCGACAAATCCGTGAATAAGCTCGCCATCTTTCGTTTTACCTTGCACCCAGTCGCTTATGTTGAATTTCATCTTCCAACACCACCTGTCCCTATTAGTTAGATACCCGTTTAACTGTAACTTTTTCCAGTACATTTACTGTAAAAAAGTAGACGAAACTCATTCGAATTCAAGCGCCGTCTTGTTGGTGACTTCCATACTGTAAGTTTAATAGTTACAGTTATCTTTGTCAAGTTCTTCATCAAAATTGGACATTATGCTAACGAGAAGATCTCTTTTTCTGATAATATGAGGAGGCTTGGCTAATTAAAGGAGGAATAAGCGGATGGTGCATTGGGCTGACGTAAACTATTTAGCTGTACTGCTTGCTGCGGTAACGACGAGGTGCTTGGCTTCTTATGGTATTCCCCTATCTTGTTAGGCAATGCGTGGATGAAGTATCGCGGCTTGTCAAAGAATGAAATGTCCGGCGGCGGGGCGATAACTTATATGCTGACAGCCTTGACCGCGCTTGGCGGTTCATTTATTTTGGCGCTATTGCTTACGCTTGCGGATGAATCAACGATGATAGCCGGATTAGTCGTCGGGTTGTTGATCGGTATTAGCGTTTCGCTCAAAATCGGCATGAACTATCTCTTCGAAGGACATAAGCTTGGTCTTTACTTCATTACGATAGGCTACCATCTGGTCTCGTACGCGATTGCCGGTCTAATTATTGGATGCATGCAGTAGACGAGTTGTGATTACCGGTAAAAAGGGCGTTATCCGCTGCAATCAGCCGGCTCTGGAGCCATCGATTGCCGTAACGCCCGCCGCCGAGCAGCGAAATTAACTCCAGCCCCAGAAGAAGCCATCCCGTTCCCATGCCGCTTTCCCTTTATGAAGCTTGCGGAATACCTTCTTCACTTCTTTATCGATCGATTGATTGCCGTGCTCATTTACATATATAAACGACTCGCCATAGTGGCTCTTTATATGCTCCACGGCGGCGCTTTGATGCAAAATCCCTTTTTCCTTCAACTCGCTCAGCATCCACTCTGCAACCTCAACAGCGTTATGGGACATCGCTCTCACTCCTCCACCTTAATAAACGCAGTAACTATAGCATACTTGGACTTCTATCTTCAATGGTACTCCGTATTCCCTCGCATTGACAGTCCTTTGCCATCTCCATTATATTATATTTATCACAATTTAATTTTACTAAATTTAGCGATAATGCTCAACTTGCCTAAACTAACAAATTCACCTTCCCGCGGAGGACAACGATATGGATAGCAACGAAATATTAAAACTGGACAATCAAATCTGCTTCGCTTTTTATGCCTGTTCCCGGGAGATTACGAAGCTGTACCGTCCAATGCTGGAAAAGCTTGATCTAACCTATACCCAATACGTCACGATGCTCGCCCTGTGGGAGCAGGATCATGTAACGGTAACCGCGCTTGGCAACAAGCTGTATCTCGATTCCGGCACCTTGACCCCTCTGCTCAAAAAGCTGGAAGCAGCCGGACATATTACCCGTACGCGCGACCGCAACGATGAACGGAGTGTTCTGGTCGAGCTGACCGAGCAAGGCAGAGCCTTGAAGGAGAATGCGCTCGATATTCCTTATCAGCTTGCCTGCAAGCTTGACGGTACGCCTGAAGAAGGTGCTGCACTGCTTGCGCTTATGCAGCAGTTTCTCCGCCGAATCCAGCAAGGCGCAGCCAAAGAATAACCGCGAATATACGAGGGTGTCCCAGTAGGCCTGAAAAGTCCTCCGAGACGCCCCTTTCCTCTCTGCATTGCCTTAGCCACATATCATGTTGAATCGATTTTCTATCTGCGAGTCGAGAGCCATCCATCATTCAAGACAGCAGCAGCACGCGGCATGATTAACAGGAAAAGCTCCTGTTAATTTTACCTGTATACGCCTTACCGCTGCATTTAGCAGGAAATCCTCCATGTAATCTGAAGAGATTCATCACACTAAAGGTTTATGTGCTGAATTAGCGGGAGAAATTCCTGATAATTAAAGCGCGATCCTATACGCGAGTTAATTAGATGGAGTTTTTCCTGTTATTTTTTTCGTATTCGATTAATATATCTGCAGCGCGATCATCATTCGGGGGATATGTCATGTTTTTATGGCAGATGCTTTCGCCTTAGATTTGACACCCACATTTAAATTGTGTAAAATTAAATTATATAAAATATAAAATTCAGTTATTGGAGGTTGTTCCTATGTCCTTATACCATTTTGAGGTAAAGACGATCCGGGGAGAATCGCAGACGCTCGCCCCCTATAAAGGGAAGGTTATGCTGATCGTAAATACAGCTACCAAATGCGGCTTTGCGCCTCAGTTCAAGGGTCTCCAAAAGCTTCATGATACGTACAGCAAGCAAGGCTTCTCCGTACTCGGCTTTCCTTCCTCACAGTTCGCCAATCAAGAGCTAAGCGACGACAGCCAAGTGGCAGAGGCGTGCGAAATCAACTTCGGAGTGTCGTTCCCGCTCTATGCGAAAATCGATGTGAACGGCAGCAATGCGCATCCCCTGTTCAAACATCTTACGAATGAAGCGCGCGGGTTCCTCGGCTCGAAATCCATCAAATGGAACTTCACGAAGTTCCTCGTCGACCAGAACGGTAAAGTGCTGAAGCGTTTCGGGTCTAAAGATATGCCCGAGCAAATCGAAAGCTATATCCAGAAGCTGCTGAAGGTTCCTACTCACGCTTAATATCAAAGCCAGATTAATCAAGCGGCACCGGCTCTCACCGAAGAGCTGGTGCCGCTTGCGTTCCTGCGGCTTCGGCTGTCCGTTATCGCCAAAAGCTGCCTTCCGCGGCATCTACAGTCTATTTGGGACCAGCGGTTGAGCAATATTAGTCTCTATTACGTATATCGCTTCATCTACGCTCACTTCCCGCTCGATCCGCTCTTCCATGTCCTTTAAACGGACCCTTCCAGCCTTCCATTCCGTTTCTCCCAGCAGCAGCGCATAACGGATTCCGCTGCCCGCTGCCGAGGCGAGAATATTTTTCAGCTTTCGGCCGCTCGTATCGAGCTTCACCCGGATACCGCTCGCGCGCAGCTCGGCCGCTGTTTGCAGCATATCCGCAGCAGATACGCCTACGGGAATGAGGACTACCGAAGCGGCAGCCGCTTCCGCGGTACGATTTTCGAGCAGCGCCATAATCGACTCCATGCCAAACGATAACCCGGCCGCGCTGTATTCGGCAACGTCCCTACCGGCCAGCTGTCCAATAATCGCATCATAACGCCCGCCGCCGCCCAAGCTCGAAGAGAAGCCGCCTGCTGCATCAAATATTTCATAGACCGTTCCCGTATAGAACGATAGCCCGCGCGAGAGATATGGATCAAACAAGCAGTCCTCCGCAAGTCCAATCTTGCACAGCATATCTCGTACCGCCAGCACCTCCAGCGCTCCCGCGCTATTTTGCAGCCCGTATTTGTCCATAAGTTCCTCGAGCGACGGATTTTCTATTGTAATCAGCAAGGTAACGGCATCCCTCGCCTCGCCCGCCAGTCCTTTCCCGGCAAGCTCTTCCTTCACGCCGTCTGCTCCGATTTTTGCAAGCTTATCTAGGGTCAGCATGACCGATAGCGAATCCTTGGCTGGAACTCCGACAGCAGCCAGAATCTCGCCCAAAAAACGTCTATTGTTCCATTTCAGCTGAATCTTAATCGCCAGCGTACGGAATACGTCGACCGCCAGCTGCATTAATTCGACCTCCGCTTCAGGCCCTTTTACCCCGACAATATCGACATCGCATTGCAAAAACTCCCGCATACGCCCGCGCTTAACGGGACCGTCACGGAACACCTTTCCGATCTCATACCGCTTGAAGGGCAGCTCAATCCCCGGATTTAATGCGAGCACCTTGGCGAAAGGGACCGTCAGGTCATACCGCAATCCTAATCGCCGCTTTCGCTGATCCGTCAGCTGGTACATTTCCTTCATGATTTCATCGCCACCCGCGTATTTGGAGGTCAAGAAATCGAGCCCGGTCAGCTCGGTCGTCACCATCTCATCGAAATCATAGAGCTCAAACTTTTCATGGAGAGCTGCTTGAACCTGCCTCCTAAGCGCCTGCTCCTTGCCAAAATAATCATAAGTCCCCTTCACGTTTTGCATCACGATCATTCCTCTCCCGGATTATTGGAATAAAAAAAAACGCGCAGGACCTCATGGTCCTGCGCGCATCGTATGCTGCAGGGAGGCCAACGCGAGAAGCGCTAGCCCACCCTGAATGTTGTTCAGGTGTGCTAACGCTTGGTGAAATGATGAAGCTGATTCAATTGGAATTTGTACATGATACCCAATCCCTTCGACTGAATTAAAGTGATTATAGCGAATCAACGCTTGTTTCGCAACTGTATTTATAGCTGCTGTATGTTTAACTGCTTATATTTTTAACTGCATTAACAAACATCGCTTTTTATTACCTGCAGCCCGTTCTCAGTACATGTATTTATTAGCCGAATTAAGCTTTAAACGGCCATATGCAGCAAGGATAACCAGGAGCAATACGATAGCCGCCAGTATATGGGCATGGTCCAGCAGGAAGGAACGGCTCCCCCCTGGCGTCGTTAAAAGCAGGCCCTTTACAGCCTCACGCCCCGGAATCCCGTATACGAAGCAGTACATGACGTTTAAGCCCATATGTATACCCGAATTCATCCAAATCGATCCCGTCTTTAGAAGCACATAGCCAAGCGATAGACCGAGTATAACGGAAAATAGGGTGTTTGAAATGCTGAAGCCTGCCAGCCAAACATCATCCAGCGCATAAATAAACGCGGATATGAGCAATAAATAAACGTTTAACACTTTACCCTTAAGATGTGCAAATACATAGCCCCTTACAATGAGATCATTCATAAGCGAGCCAAGAAACATGCCGGCAAAGGTCTCGATGACAAAAATGACGGCTTCCGGCGCTTTCTTTACACCGGTGATTTCAAAATCTCCAAAACCCCACAAAAGCAAATACATCGCAGCCCAAATGCCTGCCCCGAATAAAAAACCGATCCGCAGATTTCTTTTCCAGCCAAAATGAGCTTTTATACCCAAATCGCCAATTCCGCTTAAACCGGTAAGCTTAGCTACATGATGGGCTAATACAAAAAACAAGCAAGCATACAACAGCCAAGAGACGGTATCCAGCGGGAATAACTGCGGAATGAGATTAAAATACAAATCGATAATAAGGAAACCGATGACTGCAAATAACATTCCCATTGCCTAAGCCCTTCCTAATAAAAGTCATAAATACTTCAAGTATATTCGCGAGACAACGGCTTATTTCCTGCTGGTTGTTGCTGGGGTTTATAGCGTGCGGTTGATGGAGACCCCCTTATTCAGCAT
The DNA here is from genome assembly GCF_001428245.1 of Paenibacillus sp. Soil522. Taxonomy (GTDB): domain Bacteria; phylum Bacillota; class Bacilli; order Paenibacillales; family Paenibacillaceae; genus Pristimantibacillus. The sequence goes on along the minus strand of NZ_LMRV01000031.1, from coordinate 84,766 downwards.
ACTGCCGAATATAGAAGCTTTTTATTGCAAATGTGCAGGATAGACAGGAGTTGGCTCTAATAAGTGAAAAGTTACTGCATTTACAGGATAGCTATTTATTGGTGTGAGTTCGAGGCAGCTCCCAAGCAGAAGAGTTGAGTTCGTATACTTGAGTAAGTAACAAGGCTCTCAAAAAAGAGAGCCTTGTCCAGGATCGAGTCTGTTCTTCTATGCTGCCTAGCGTACATTCAATCTCTAGTCCCACTTACAACAGAATGCGGCTCTCTCGCATTTAAATCGATCCATATGTTATCATACAAATGGAATAAGAGAAGGAAAAGCAAATTTTGAGGAGGATATTGGAATGCTGTTTAATAACAAACGTCTTGGGATGATGCTGCTCCTTATGCTCGTTCTGCTCGTTACCGCTTCAGGCTGCGGCGCAAACAAGAACGCGGCTGGGGACAAAAGCTCCGGCGCAAGCTCGAACAGTGGCAGTGCGGGTACAACTCCCCCTACTGAAGCGCCTGAAGAGGATGGCCCTGAGCTGCTCGGTCCGGATAAGCATCCCGTCGTGACTATTCAACTAAGTAATGAAAAAATCGTTAAGCTTGAGCTCTATCCGGAGGTTGCTTCTAACACGGTGAACAACTTTATTTCTCTCATAAATAAAGGATTCTATGACGGGGTTATATTCCACCGCGTTATTCCAGGGTTTATGATCCAGGGCGGAGACCCGGACGGCGTAGGCTCGGGCGGCCCCGGCTACAGCATTCCCGGCGAATTTAGCGATAACGGCTTCGAGAACAAGCTGAAGCATACGCGCGGCGTGCTTTCGATGGCGCGTACCGGTGAGCCGGACTCCGCAGGCTCGCAATTTTTCATCATGGTTGCCGACGCTCCTTCGCTTGATAATCAGTATGCTTCCTTCGGTAAAGTAACGGAAGGCATGGACGCGGTAGACGAAATCGCGAATCAGACAACCGGTGCGAATGATAGGCCGGAAAATCCGATTTCGATGAAAAAAGTAACGGTAGACACGCTCGGCATGACGTTCGAAGAACCGGCAAAAGTAAAATAAACGGGCGCAAGCGGCCATCGCCGTCCTTAGGCCCGTTATTACGGTGAAATATTAGCAGCGTTAACGTTTCAAATGAAAAGGCTGTCCGGGTCTCCGACCTTAGGACAGCCTTTCGTATTTGCAGGGCATTCTGCGATCCCTTAACCTTTCACCGCTCCGCCAACAATTCCTTTCACGATTTGCTTCTGCATCACGATAAAGAAAACGAAGATCGGAATAAGCGAGATGACAGTCAAGGTCATAAACAATGGCCAATTAACCGAAAACTCTCCTTTGGCGGAATAGACCTCAAGCACGAGCGTCGCATTGCTCTTGGAGTTCAAAAACAGCATCGGCGCCAAAAAATCATTCCAAATCCACATCGTTTGATAAATGATGCTTGTAACGGTTATCGGCTTTAGCAGCGGCAAAATAATGCGCCAAAAGATCCCGCCTACCCCGCAGCCGTCAATAATCGCCGCCTCCGGAAGTTCCTTCGGAATCGACTTCATATAGCCCATCATCAGAAAGAAGACAAAGACCGCCCCGCCCATATACAAAATAATAAGTCCGTAGAGACGGTCGATAAATCCGAGATCGGTCATCAATTGAAACAGCGGGATGAGCGTCGTCTGAAACGGGATCATAAAGCCAGCCAGCAAATACATCGTAACGAGCTTATTCGTCCGGTTCGGATTAAATACGATCGGATACGCCGCCATCGCCCCTATCAGCACCATAAGCAGCACCGATACCGCCGTGATGGTCAAGCTGTTGCCGAAGCTGCGCAGCAGCTCAGTTTCCTTGAATACGGTCACGTAGTTGGAAAATATCCATCTCTTCGGCAGGCTGAGCGGGCTTGCCGCGGTTTCCTGCATGCTCTTGAATGTATTGATTATAATTAAATAGAACGGGAAGAAGGTGATGGCGCCAATGGGAAGCATGAGCACATCCAGCAGCCAGTTCTTTTTGTTGTCGCTCGTCATTGGATTTTCTCCTCCCGCTTCTGCATCAGCTTCACTTGGAATATCGCAATTGCGAGTACGATAAGGAAGAAGACGACGGACATCGCCGAGGCGAGACCGTACTGCGTTTCGGAAATGCCCCGAAGCACGATAACCTGCGTAATCGTATGCGTCTCAAAGCCGGGACCGCCGCGCGTTAAGGCAAACGGAATTTCGAATACCTTCAAGCCACCGGTGAGCAGCAGCATCATGCTGATCGTCATGGCCGGCGCAAGCAGCGGAAGCGTAATATGTCTAATTTGCTGTAGGCGGGTAGCGCCGTCAATCGCGGCCGCTTCGTAATAATCCTTCGAAATAGACTGCAAAAAAGCCAAATACAATACGGCATGCCAGCCGGCCGCGGCCCACGCCGAGATAACGACCGTCGACGCTTTGGCAAGCATTGGATCCGACAGCCAAGGCTGAGGACCCATCCCGAATAATTTTTCCAATATGCCGTTCAGCACCCCAGAGGAGATCGGAGCCAAAATGAAGCCCCAAATGTACGCCAGCAGCAAGCCGCTCGGTATCGAAGGAAAAAAGAAAATGGCGCGGTGCACATTTTTGCTCCAAAAGTTCTGATCCAAAATGATGGCAAGCGGTATCGCGAGAACGGTAATGAGCAGCGTGCTCGCGAAAGCAAACAGCAGCGTGAAGGAAATGCCTGAAATGAGCGCTTCATCCATAAAGATTTTAGCGTAATTGCTAAACCCGACAAAGTCGTATGACTTTACGTAGCCATCAAAATTCGTAAAGCTCAGCAATACCGATTTGAGCAGCGGGTAAATGGAGAATAAGGTGTAAATCAATAGGATCGGGAGCAAAAATAATTGAAACTTCAGTTGCCGCAGCAGCTTTCCCATGTTGTCTCCTTTCTAGAAAAGGGCATTAGGACTTCCTAATACCCTCCGCTTTCTTTACTTGTTTTCCATTTCCTTCAGCTTCTTATCGAGCGCCTCCGTTGCCTGCTCAGGCGTTATTTTGCCAAAGCTTAAATCCTGAATCGATACGACAAACTGGCTGCGCAGCGCCTCCTGATGCCTTGCCCATGATACCATCGGCAAATAAATCCTGCTCTTCATCAGTCCGTCTTTATAGGCGCTTTCCATGACCGGATCAACCGTGCTTTCATAGCCGTTTGCGGTAATCATCGCGCCCGTACCGGTCTCAAACGCCTTCAAGCCTTCCGGTGATGCCAAATATTGCAGGAACAGCAGCGCCTCTTCCTTGTACTTGGTCTTGCTGTTAATCGCGAAGCCTACGCCCGGCGCTCCGGCAAAATAATTGCCGCCTGCTTCATTTGGTCCAGGTATGGCCATCATGGCAAAATCCAGATCCGGATTCGTTTCCCTAAGCGTATTAATATTCCATGGTCCGCCCGGGAACATCGCAACCTTGCCGATCGCGAACTCATTCACGATTTGGTCTCCGGTCAGACCGATCATATCCGGAGTCAAAATTTTGTTATCGATGAGATCGCGTTTCCAAATGCGGAGCACCTCCGTCCAGCCCTCGGAGAAGGAAGCCTTCCCCTCAAACAGCTTCGCATCGAAGTCGGGATTCGCGGCAAGCGTCAAGTTGCCGAACAGCCCGGAGTGGATGGTCGTCACATCCTGCATATTGTCATAATACGGTATGATACCCGCCGCCTTAAGCTTCAAAGCCGCATCGATGAATTGCTCCCAATTTTGAGGGACACCCTCAACGCCTGCTTTGGCAAACAGCTCTTTATTATAAAACAATCCGCCAGCCCAGCCCGTTTGCGTAAAGGCATACGTTTTGCCGTCCTTGCTGAGCATCGGCTTATTGCCGTCTACCATCGTGCTCATAAAGGGTTCATTCGTCAGATCAAGCGCATAGCCGCCGTCAATAATCTCATTGCGGTTTTCCGCTGCCATGATGAAGATGTCAGTCGCCGTATCGGACAAAAGCATCGTCTGAAGCTTGGCGATATAATCCTTCACCGGCGGCGCATTCTGAAAGTCGAAGGTGATGTTCGGGTATTTCTGCGTGAACCCTTCTATGACGGGCTTCATCTCCTTTTCGTTATTCCAGGACAGGATGCTCAGCTTCACCTTCTTGGCCGCGCCTTGGCTATCGCCCTCCGTTCCCGTTTCGGTTTTATTTCCGCTGCAGCCAGAGAGCACGAACGTGATAGCAAGTACGATGACGAGATTTAACGCTAACCACTTTTTCATTTTGTATCCCCCTCGAACAATATTTGAAAGCACTTACATTACCTATTGTAGGCATCCCACCCCTGCATTTGAATGCAAATCGTTGCGCAAAAACTTGTCAATCATTGCGCTCTCCGGATGCACCGCGATATTCCCTTGGCGAGACATTATAATATTTTTTAAAGGCGCGGCTGAAATGGCTTTCGTCGCAATAGCCCGTCCGCTCAGCAATCATGCCGATTCTCCAATTCGTCTCCCGAAGGAACAATGCGGCTTGCTCCATCCGGATTCTCGTCACGTACGTCCAATAATTTTCATCAAACAGCTGCTTAAATTCCCGGCTTAAACGGAACTTGTCGATGAAAAAGCGATCAGCAACCGTTTGCAGCGACAAATCGGCTTCAAAGTTGGTATCAACGTATTTTTTTATTTGAAAAATGACATCGTTTTCCGGAGCCGATGCCGCAAGGCCGGCAACATGCGCTTGTGCATATTTGCTCCAGAACAGCATCAGCTCGGCAAAGGTTGTACAAGCGTGGCGGTAAGCCCGCAGCGGCATGAAATCGCCGTTATATCCGCCCGGCCCGCCCGTATGGCTGCCGCAAAACACAAAGAGCAGCCGATGCGCTATTTCCTGCATCTCCTCGGGCTCAACTCGTCTTTGCTTGGCTGCTTCGAAAAAAGGTCTGATCAGCTCCAGCGCAGCCGGCGTATCGTAACCCCTCCGCAGCTTTTCTTCAAGCTGGAGCCCTTCGTGACGGACCGTGCGAAGCTCCGCCCCTTCCGCAAATAAGCCGTCCTCATAACGATAGATGCGGCCCGCTTCATAAAAGGCCTGCTTCGCCGCCTGCCGGCTTTCTTCCATTCGCTTAGGCAGCAGCGCAACCTCCTCTTCGATCTGACTGAAGCCAAGCGTGAACGATTGCCCGGGCAGCAGGCGCAGCCATTCGCCTTGCCACTTCTCTCCTTCCAGCAGCAGCTCCGCATACTGATCAGCATCGCTCAAGCCAACAAAGATGCACCATTCGCCGGTATCCTCGCGGGGCGGAAGCGGAAACAGCTCGATGCCGCTTGCTTCCGTAAAGCCGAGGGCTGGCCAGCTGCTGCCTGCCTTCGGTCCGCGGACCGTCAATACCGCATATGCCGAACTGCCATACGCAGTCAATGCGGCTTTTGCCGCTGCCAAACAATTCTCCGTGAAACGCTCTACCGCTGTCGCATTTTCCAGCTCTCTGAGTGCAAGCGCGCGTGCCTCCATACGAATATCCTGCACAAGAGCAAGCAGCAGCTCTCTAATCTGCAGAGCATCGACGGGCTTTAGCATATACTGCGATACATTTAGCCGGAGCGCCTCCTTTGCATATTCAAACTGATCGTATGCGCTGAGGATGATCGTTTTCGGTTTATTGCGCAGATGCCGGATATGCTTTAGCGCCTCAATTCCGTTCCATTCGGGCATATGAATATCGATAATAAGCAAGTTCGGCTCGAGGGCCTCCGTCATTTCAGCAGCCTCTTTGCCGTTATAGGCATGCCGTACTTCGGTAATGCCCAGCGCTTTCCAATCTATCATTTTATTTAAAAACCGATGCAGCGACGGCTGGTCATCCGCAATAAGAAGCTTCATCCCCTCACCACTTCTCTTTCTTTTTATAGTAAGCCTGGCAGCACGATATAAACGGTCGTGCCCGCCTTGTGCCTGCTGCGAACGGACAACCCGTACGCCGGACCGAAGGTCAGCTTGATGCGCCGGTCAACGTTAATTAATCCGATACTGCCCGTGCTGTCCGATTTCCCCCGAAGCCGTCTTGTCAGCCACTGCCGTCTCTCCCTCGTCATTCCAATGCCGTTATCGGTTACCGAAATACAGACGCCTCTGCGCATGGACGCAACCTTTATCCCGATACGCGCGGATTGCGGATTTTCCTGAAACGCATGAACGATCGCATTTTCAATAACCGGCTGCAGCATCAGCTTAACGGTTCCGCTTCGCAGCAGCGCCGGATCGGCTACTTCGAATGTAATATGAATGCCGTCGTCGTATTTTTTATTAATAATGTACAAATAGTCCTTCGCATTTCGAAGCTCATCCGCAAGCTCAACCTGCCCTTGATCCCTCTGCATCGAGTAGCGGAGCAGGCTGCTGAGCGAGAGTACCAGATGATTGGAGTCCTCCGTATTGCCGCAAACAATTTCCGTCTGCAGCAGCTGCAGCGTATTAAATAAAAAATGCGGGTTGATTTGCGATTCGAGCGTCTTCAGCTGAGCATCCCGGAGCGCGATTTGGGCGACATAATTTTGCTTTACCAGCTGCTCGATTCGTCCTACCAGCTCTTTAAATTTATTGCCGATTAAGTTCAATTCGCGGTATTTATAATTTTTCGGAATGACCAATAAACTATCTTCCCCTATTCGATCAAGCGTAACCAGAAGCCGGGTGAAGGGCCTCGAAATACGGACCGTAATAATGATGGAAATGAGCGTATTCAGCAGCAGGCATAAATATAAAATACCCGCCAGAGTGGCTTTAAGCGGATCAGCCTGCGCATACACCACTGACATCGGCACGGTGGAGACGATTCGCAGTCCCTTAATCGACGTAGGATGATAGATGACCAGCCTTTCCTGTCCTTCAATCGTCGCGACGAAACTGCCGGATTCGCTGGAGTGAATCGCTTCTATCCCTTCAAAAACAAGATGATTTCCTATTTTCCCAGGCTCAGGATGCACGATAATCGTATCCTTTTCATCCAGCATAAAAATATGCTCTCCGTTCTGGTCCGCGCTCAGCTCGAACAAACCGTTAATTTTTTGGAGATCGAGATTAGCTATGACAGTACCTATTACCTGCTGTCTGTAGCCTCTTACCGGCAGTGAAATCGCGAACGTCTGGCTGTTAATTTTGGACAGCATCGCTTCTGTATAATAGTTTTGCTGATGCAGGTACAACGGTATAAAGCCTCTGCTCCCGCTTGAGGAAACTGCCTTCAGATACCACGGCTGCTCCCAGAAAGGATAATTCCATTGCAGCGACTTGCGGTTGTCCAGATTATTGACATATTTGTTCGTCCCCAGCATAAGAACGTCACTGATTAAGGTTTGCAGCGCCGTTACTCCCTTTGAAAGCTCCGCAATGCTGCGTTCATGCTGAATGCGCTCCTCCAGACTTAACGTATGATCCGGGTTCATAAGGGCGATGACGGAGGCATGCGACGCAAATTGGACGAGCGGGCGCTTCGCTTCCTCTACATTGAAGTTAATGCCGCGCGCGGCCTGCTCCATTAATTTGTAACGGGATGCTATAATCTCTTCCCTTAGCGTGTGCGTCGAATCTTTTATCGATACGAGGCCGAGCAAAAACAACAGAATCAGGTTAATACCCAAATACGAGAATAAAATGTTGCGAATAATCGATTTTCGCCAAAGAAACCGCAGCATGGTTCGAAATATCAAAATTTGCCCTCCTTTGAATGAGTAGTTGTGAAGATAGCTTTCTTAAATTATAATATATTTGTTAATTGATTAATAAATATATTATTTTAAAAAACAGACCTGGGGGGCACACAGCATTGAAGAAATCTGCCATTTTACTTACGATCATATGTTTCATGTCTATCATGAGCGCATGCAGCGGCAATAATACCGGAAGCCGCGTTCCGGGTGAAAGCGCTGCGCCTGCAAACGCTGCTGAAACCATTATAACGGAAGCGGTTTTAATTGAAGAGCCTGTTTTCGCAAACGCTTCCGTCCACGATCCGTCTATCATTAAAGCCGGCGATACCTTCTACATTTTCGGATCGCATCTCGCTGCTGCGAAGTCGGCGGATCTTATGTCCTGGGAACAGCTTAACTCTAGTGTCTACGAAGGTAATCCGATTATACCGGACGTACTAACGGAAATGAGCGAAGGATTTGCGTGGGCGGAAACAGATACGTTCTGGGCAGGAGACGTTATTAAACTGCCGGACGGCAAATTTTATATGTATTACAGCATGTGCAAGGGAGACTCTCCGCGGTCCGTGCTTGGGTATGCGGTCGCCGACAAGGCAGAAGGGCCTTATAAAAATAAAGGGATTATTTTGAAATCCGGCATGTGGAATGATTTGAGCGAGGACGGGACGATCTATGATGCGACCGTGCATCCAAACGTAGTCGACCCGAATGTATTTTATGATAAAGACGGTATTCTTTGGATGGTGTACGGCTCGTATTCAGGCGGTATATTCATTATGAAAATGAACCCGGTCACCGGACTGCCTTATGAAGGTCAAGGCTACGGCAAGCGGCTGCTCGGCAACAATCACAGCCGCATTGAAGCGCCGTACATGATGTACAGCAAGGAAACGGACTATTATTATTTGTTCCTGTCCTATGGCGGACTAGACTCGGCCGGCGGCTATAACATCCGCGTCGCCCGCTCGAAAAATCCCGACGGTCCGTTCCTCGACGCCGAGGGCAAGGATATGATCGACGCATTTGGCGCTTACGGGACGCTGTTCGATGATGTGTCTATCGCGCCTTACGGGGTTAAACTCATGGGTAATTTCCAGATGGACAATGTAGACGGGGAAATCGCGAATATCGGAACGGGGTACATGTCGCCTGGCCATAATTCAACGTATATAGATCCGGACTCCGGCAAAATGTTTATCATCTTCCATACTCGCTTCCCCTCCCGCGGCGAAGCCCATGAAGTGAGAGTTCATCAGATGCTGATGAACTCCGAAGGCTGGCCCGTCGTCGCTCCGCATCGTTATGCGGGTGAGACAGCCGGGAACGTAACGGAGGACCAAATCATCGGCGACTATAAATACGTGAATCACGGCAAGGATATTACGGCCGGTATTAAGCAAGCCAGTCTGATCACGCTTGGCAAAGACGGCAAAATAACCGGCAGCGTGAGCGGCACATGGAAAAACACCGGCGCTTCGACGATCGGTCTTACGATCGACGGAACGCAATACAACGGCTCGCTGCTGCGCCAGTGGAATGAAGGCACGCTTAGCTATGTCATGACGTTTAGCGCATTATCCAAAGAAGGGATTGCCATATGGGGCAGTCACGTTTCAAAAGAGTAGCCAATCACTGTCATGTTCCCGGATTCCAATCATATGGTGGAATATAAGCATGTTGCGAAGGACGGTGAAGCGATGTATGGCTACGTGCCTGCCAGTGTGGTCGATTTAACGAATCCGTTTATTAAATCGCTGCAGGGGAAATATTTTTTGGGCGAAACGGATCAGCTGAATCCGACCGATTCGAACCGGACTTGGGGGGCACTCGTCAATCCCTCTCATTCGGACGTTAATCTTTACTTTGCCGTGTATGTGCTCAGTAATTTGTCCAACGACAAGCTGGTATCGCAAATTTGCTTCTGCTCCAGCTTGCCGACGCAAGGCAAACAGTCGCATGAGGTTTCATCCGCCAATCTGTCGTTTCATCCACAGCCGCTTCCGCGGGGGCAAATCCAGTTCGGCAGCAGTCTCGATACAACCGCGCTGGCGGCGATTCCCGTATCCACGCGGGTCATTCCGTCCTACTCAAGCGTGTCGAGCGAGAAGGACGGCCACTGGATTATCGGTCCCGGCAATGCCATTCTCTTTACGCTAACCAGCTCTATGAACCACCCCGCCCCCGCCGTCATTTCATTCGGCTGGTGGGAGGAGGTTCATGGCCTGTATTAGAAAAAGCATCTGTGATAAAATCCCCGGTCGAACAGGATCGGGGGTTTTGTGTGCCTTGGCTGCCCATTGACAGCTCATTATTTAGTACTATATAGTACCAATATGAACGCTAAAACAAAAATATCCAATCGTGAGATCGCGCTCCAGACGGCTGCCAGCCTGTTTTTGAGCAAAGGCTACCTCGTTACCAGCATGGACGACATTGTCGCCGCAAGCAAAGTATCCAAGACGAACATTTATTATTATTTCAAAAGCAAGGAGGAGCTGTTGTCCGCCATTATCGCGCGGATGACCGAGCAATACGATACGCTCATTGCCCACATTGCAGCTCAGAGCGAGTTTCCGGTCATGGACCGGCTCATGAGGCTTATGCAGGTGCTCATCGAGCAAGACGCCGACTGCCTCGGAGGCTGTCCCTTCCTGACGCTCTATACCCATACGCCGAAGGAAGCCGCCGCTATTCGCGAGCAAATCAGCCGTTTTTTCAGCAGACAAAAGATCACACTCGAGCAGCTCATCAAACAAGGCATCGCGAGGAAAGAAATCAACGGCAGCCTGTCCCCGCAGCTGACAGCGGCCTTAATTCTGTCGACGATCGAGGGCGGGCTGTTCCTGCAGCATGCCAATCAGGACCCGGCCATATTGCAGCATTCGCTTCAAGCTTTAGCTGCCATGCTAAAGTAATTTTTTTGACCATATTAGTACTAATCGGTACTAATTCATTAAGCCTGAGGAGGACATTTATTATGGTACATGTATTCATTACCGGCGGAACAGGATTTATCGGCTTGCAGGTTGTAAGGCGGCTTGCAGCCGAAGGCCCGAGCAGTCGCTCAGCTTTATCGTCAATGACTCCTTTCCGCTGCAAGCTGCCCGGCATATTCAGCAAAAACACGCGCTTCCTGCCTCCCTAAATGCATCCGTTCTTCCGCATGTCGTTGCCGATCTGGATTTTCGCCTTTCGCACGGGCAGTCGAGCCATTCGGGCTTCGAGCGCAGCAGACGCGGGCCATTAGCTGTACTTGAGAAAACGGGCGGCGGCAATCCCGTTATTTTGTTGCCCGGCATCTTCAGCGGAGCAGACTGCCTTCTGCCTCTAGCCGACGAGCTGAAGGGCCATCATGTTTGGGTCGCCGATCTGCCAGGCTTCGGACGTTCGCCTTATCACCATGCAGCAAATGTAATTGAAGGACATGTCCATGCCATCATAGAGGCGATTGCATCGCAGCCGGAGCAGGTCACGTTAATCGGCCACTCCTATGGCGCATTGCTCGCAGCCAAGGTCATGGAGCAAATACCGGAATGTATCCATGCCGTCCTCCTGATGCAGCCGGTGCTCCATCCGGCAGGGTCCCGCTACAAGAGCCGGCTCATTAATCGTATGCTTTTGCCGCAGGTTACGAATGACATTCTGCGCAAGGAGCTCATCTCGCGAGGCTGCTTTGAGCATGCAAATGCGATCCCGCACAGCTACGCCGTCTATGCGCAGAACGAGCTTAGCTCGCCCCGGGTCAGAGCTACCTTAGCGGATACGCTGGCAGCCTTGAGCCGGCCGAGCATTTCCGGCTTCGGCCGGAGAGCTGGGATAAACGTAAAATCAGCATGCTGTGGGGGACGAAGGATCTCGCATATACGATTCCTACAGCCTATCAATCCATCTCTACTGCACTCCTCCCGCACGGTCACCACTTTCCGATCTCGCATCCGGCGGAAACTGCGCAGCTGCTGCTCCGCTCAGGGCTTTAGTTCAGGTGAGGCCGCGTCGCGTATGTTCGAGCAAAGAAACCGCAAAAAAGTCCCAAACCGTTTGGTTTGGGACCCTTGTTAGGTGACAAGCTCCAACTATTGCTGTTCCACCACGATGTAGCTTAACATCGGTTTGGATCCGCCTGCCTTAATGACCTTAACAATTAGTTCTCCATTGTTCACTTTAATACTATCAAATGTTTTCTCTTCCTGTTTATCACCGATCACATAATCAGTCAGTTTCGTCTCGCCATTAATGGTCAGATTCATCTTACGATCGCTTGCTTTCCATGGATCAAAGAACCCGACCTTAACCTTGTAAGTACCATTCGGTAATTGAAAACGGTAAGCAAGCCCCTTGCCGTTCTCATTACCGTCGTATTGACGGATCGATTGGTAAGCCTCAGTAGGTGAAGTATGAGCCCAAGTCAGTCCGCCATCGGCTTCGTACCCCCATTTCACACCTGTAATAGGGTCACTTCCATACGGCTGTTCCTCCAACGTCTGAAGTGAGCCAAACTTCTCGCCATCCTCAAGCACGGAAGGCGTTCCATCGCCAGCGTCCACATAGAAAAGAACGTTATCCGAGTTTCCGATGGTCGTTGCTGTAATCGGTTCCGATATTGCTTCCTCTGAGCCTCGCTTGGCAACCACCGTAAATGAATATGAAACGCCGTTAGTTAAACCGGTTACAATCGTTGAACCCGGATTTGCAGACAGTTCGACCGGAGCAGTGTCATCTCCAGTTAACGCCGCATATTTGATCGTATAGGATTCCGCGCCGTCAACTTCGCTGTATTTCAGCGCAACCTGCCGATCGCCTTCTTTCACCTGATAAATTTCGGGTTTAGTCATGATGCTATTCGCTTCGGTGGCAATTTTAATGTAAGCAAATTCCGCATCAGCCCAACTATGTAGACCGACACGTCCGCTTGTGTAGGTTGTATCCGTCACTTCAAATACCAGTGCCCCGTCTAAAAATGCCTGGATTTGTTTCCCTTTTAGACGAACCTCAAGTTTATAAAGCTCATCCAGTTTCGCAGAGAAAGGAATGGAGGGAGCCAAGTTCTGTCCGTCTCTACGAATGAACAAATTGCCGTTTTCGAAGCCGAACATGTACCCTTTGTCATAGCTGGCGCCGCGAAAAACGATACCCCAATCCGCTCCTGCTGTCGAGTGTTTTGCAATCGCTGTTATTGTACCATCAATCAGTTTCAGACTATTTAAGCTGATTTCACCTTGATTATCTGCACCGGAAGCATGTTTTAACAAACCGTCCTCTATGAGCCATTTGCTAATGTCCTGTTGATAGCGTGTCATGTCACTCTTATCAAAGTTGTCCTCTAACCGGACTTCCTCAGCTTTCGGAGTTACTATCGCCTCCGAGAATCCGGTACCATTTCCGCCTATTCCAATAGTAGATACACGAACCGTTATTGGCGCCCCATTGATTAAGCCGTCCAGTTCTATTGCATTCTTATCACTCTTCACGGTAGTGCTGGTTTGTGTTTCAGAACCAACTTGAAATATATACCCTAATGCACCATTTACCGGAGTCGCTTCAAGATGTACTTTGTTATTGCCTGCAATGCCAATGACTTTCTTGGGTGCAGGAATATCGGGCATGATTTGAAACGGAGCCGATGGAGGACTGACATGTATGCCGTCAACCGCCTCCACGATCCCATAGTAGGTTTCGCCATTTATCAACCCTTCAACTTGAACGGCTCCGTTCGGCGCTTCGCTTACCTGTTTTTGATCATAACTGCCCGGCTGCAATCCGTAGCGAACTTGATACGCAGGAACCCCGGTTGCAGCGTCATACTTGACCGTAAAACCGCCATCCGTACTAATGGCCGATACTCCGTTCGGGACCTGCATTTCCGGTACTCCGTAGGCCCGCTCGGACGGAGGCCCAAAACCATTCTTATTGCCTCCTCGAATGGTAACATAGTATTCCGTTCCATTTTCCAAATTCTGAAGAGTGATGACATCATCAGCTGCCACCGTCACTTTGCGCTCCCGATTGCCTTTTTTCTCCCCATATGCCACTTCATATTCATACGCGCCTTTTGGAGCTGTAAATGCTATTTCCAGCCCTTTATTCGCTGGTTTTACTTGAACGTTTTCCGGGGCATCCGGCTTCTTGTTCACCTTCACCAGATCTCCATATAACGTCACAACGGAACGAGCAGGAATAACCGTTTCGAACGTTCCATCCGCCTGAACAGACACATTCTGGCCTTTAGCCAAATCCTTATCGGCCGAGGTAACGTAAGGCTTCAACATGTATACAGCGTCGTTCTTATCCAATCCCGCAGCGGATAGCTTGATTCGTTTATCTTCCTCACTGTCATTAACGAATACAGCCGTTACCGTCTTTTCGTTATCATCCTTGTAGGCAGAGCCCAACAATCCGCTCCGCGCTTGTTCATCCAATCCGGTAAGTGCGATGCGCTCTGCGCCTGGACGTATGAATTTGCTGTAATTGCCTAATCCCCACAATATCTTCGAAGCGAGGATGTTCTGCTCATCCCCCGCTGTTTTAAAATCCGTGTAAATCAAACCATCCTTATAATCTTCAGTGGAAACAGCTGTCCACCACTGCCATGCCGCGGCATTCGCCCGCGTCAGATCGAAATGAATGGTACGGGCAACATAAAGAGCGGGGTCGATGCCTAGATCGCGTCCAGGACCATAGGAACCGAGAATGCAATATTCAGACATCCAATATTTAGCGGAAGAATCATATTTCTTCAAGTTCTCAGCCAGAAGGTCTCTCAACTTACCAAGGCGGTCGTCTCCCGGGTTACTATAATCTGACCAATACGAATGGGAGGCAATTTTATTACCAATCGCTTCCTTTAGTTCCGGGTCGCCAAGCAGATCCTTAATATATTCGCGATATTTGCCAACCCCAAGACTATTGGCGCCGCCTGAATATTGATCTTTGTCCGCGAAGCTCTTATAGACTTCATCATCAAGCAAAGCCGTGATTTCCACTCCGTCAGGCGAGCTGATTTGAGCGGTTGCGCCTCTTTCCTTAAGCTGCCGGTAAAGCTCGAGTATGACAATTTTCATGTCTTCGTTATTATATCGATTGGCTTCCTGCCCGGCTTTATTCCAATCCCAAGTAGGCTCATTAATCGGGCTTATATAGTCGAATTCAAAGCCTTTTGACTTAAAATGCTCCAGTACATCAGTCATATAAGCAGCAAAATCGTCTTCGTATCCGTCTTTCAAGTTGGTGGAACCGACAGTGGAGTCCGGCTGTGCGTGACCGTTCTTTGTCATCCAGACAGGCGGACTATTGACGAAGGCAATCAGCGTATCGACACCCCGGTCCTTAGCTGCCTCAAGAAACCATTGTTGTCCCGCTTGCTTGCTCCAATCATAATCACTGTCTGCCGATGATTTAAACGCTTCTGCGCGCCGCCACGGATTCGTTATAATCGCTTCATCCGTCTCCGTCGAGCCCGCTCCAATGTTGAAGCGCCAACTGGACAAACCTATACCCTTATCTCTTGAGAAGAGCAGGTCGGCAACGCGTGCCTTATTTTCATCAGTCCAGTTGGTTCCCAGCTGCTCCATTGACCATGCGTCGGATGCGCCGAAGTTGTCGATCTTCTGATACTTAACTGAGGCATCGATGGTAACGAATGCATCGATCTGCTTATTCTCTTCACTAGCCATTTCGGCGCTCACAGCACTTCCGAATAGACCAAAACATAATGTGCAAGTGAGAAATGTTGCTGTAAATTTCTTTAATGATTTCATATTCTAATAGCCGCCCCCTTACTTAAATTGTATCGGTCGAAATTTGTATGATGAACAAATCTACTGTAGTTACCCATGACTAACTTTTTCAATTATTACCATCTCTCCTTCTAAGATCAAGGATTCATTACACCGTGTAAATCAAGCCTCCTGAAAATCTGGATGTCTTGTTATTCTTTCTTCGATTAGCCTCACCACCTTTCAATATGGCATTGCATTTTGGTTTGTAAACGATTACAAGTTGTTATAAAAAAAACTCTATAAAATAAGCTTACCGCTTATACGCTTTAGTGAAACCCATTTCATGAAACGGGTTTCACTAATTTCAAAAATAATACCCGCTGTTTGCGGGCCCGTTTTTTTGAACTTCCTTCTTTAGTGAAAGGGGTTTCATTAATCTGAAATTAATTATATTCCCACATTCCATAATCAGTCAATATTCATTTTTTTGCCGAGGTTTCCCCGTACTCTGCCGAACAATAAGTTCAGGCTGCAGGACTGTATTTTTTTTCGCAGGTATTCCATTAATGATCTGATAAATTCTTTCAACCGCAAGCCTGCCCAGCTCATAAGTATTCTGTGTCACTGTGGTTAGCTCGGGAATAACGGCAGTGGACAACGGCGAATCATCAAAACCAACAATTGAAATATCATCCGGGATCCGCAAACCACGTTCCATTGCTGCTTTAACGGCACCGATGGCCGTAAAATCATTTACGCAGATCACAGCCGTAGGCCTTTCCTCTCCATCCAAAAGCTTGTTCATGAGTTCGCGTCCTGCTTTTATCGAAAACTCGCCATATTGAATCCATTCTTTGCGCAAACTTAATTGATGTTCTTCCAGCTTCTTTTTAACCGCCTTCACCTTCTGATTGGTGGTCGTCATAAAGTCCAAGCCGCCAATAAACGCAATATCCTTATGGCCCAGGTCAATTAAATGCTGCGTCGACATAGCGGTCCCGGCTGCTTCATCGGTATAAATACGGTGTAAACCGCTTTTGGCGAGATTTCCGTTTACGAGGACAATGGGAGTACCTTCAGCCACTTCCATTACTTCTTGCACTAAGTCAGGCGGACAGTTCGCCAAATTGATACGGCCTCCAACAAAGATAATGCCTTCTACTCTTTTTTCACGAAAAATCGACAAATACTCCGTTTCTCTGCTGTATTCGCCAGCCGTGTTACATAGGAAAAAGGTGTAGCCTTTCTCCCTCGCCTCATTCTCTGATCCCCAGAACACTTCCGGGAAGAACGGATTCGTAATATCAGGCACAATCATGGCGATTGTGCCTGATTCCTTTTTGATTAAGCCCCTTGCCAAAGCATTCGGCTGAAATTTGTATTTTTCAATAATTCTCATAATGGTTTCTTTCGTACTGGCTTTGACGGGCGCCGTACTGTTTAAGACCCGTGAAACCGTCGATACCGAAACGCCCGCTTCTTTCGCGATATCGTAAATCGTTATGTTTTTCATCATGTTCCACCCTTGAGGTTGTTTCTTGTCTCCATGATAACAGATGATAAAAATTTATGAAACCCATTTCATAAACGCCAATATAATCGCCAGTAACGACGATACAGTGCTCTGCCATTTTTAAAATAACAAAAAAAGCAAGCAGCCTTTGCCTAAATAGCGCTGGCTGCTTGCTTCTATAACCCGACTTGAGCTCCCCTTCTTACCTCACGCCCAGCCTCATCCGGTAGCTGAACATCACATCCAGCGTTCTTCCCGCAAAATAATGCTCCACGCTGCTGCGGAACGATTGAAGCGGCTTGTCCAGCTCCGACGAGCCAAGCTTGAACACCGCCTGAACGCCGCCTTGGCTGAGCGCCAAACCGATATAGCGCTCTGCATCGCATGACTCTATATGATGAAACACGATTTCTTTCGAGAAACGAAATAGGCCGCTTTCCCTAATTCGGGTTAAATGCTGCTCCTTATCCCGTTTGCTTGCCCGGTTTTTCTCGGCAATATACTTGGCAATGATCGCCTCGGACCGGTCGATAAGCTGCTTATACTCCATCTCAACGCCAAAGTGGAGAGTTGGCGGCCAGTCGCAATCATACGCCGCGAACAGTCCTCCCGGTTGCAGAACGCGAGCAAATTCACGCAGCGTGCTGACAGGCTCCATCCAATGAAAGGATTGCGAGCAAGTCACGACATCCACGCTCTCCACATCCAGGGCAAGCTTGTCAGAATAGCCTTTGACAAATGAAATATGCCCTGCATCCTTCAGCTCAGATAAACGGGCCAGCGCCTTGCTTCTCATATCGTCGTTTGGCTCAATGCCCATGATCCGCCCGGCATGCTTATTCCAGACAAAGGTGGACAAGCCCGTGCCGCAGCCGACATCAACCACAACGCTTGGCGCCTTGCCCAAGTAGCCGGTCAAAATATCGACAACCGCGGTCGGGGCTTTCGGCCGATGCTGATCATAATCATTTTCGAATCCGGAGAAACGTTCTACGTTATTTTGCAAATGGCTTCCTGAAGTCATTTTACAGCCTCCGTTCCAAGTATAATTGCTGAGCTTGTTATAGCCCCTGCTTATAATAATAGCATTGAATTCGTCGTCGTGCGCTATTAAGAATGATGCCGCGTCCTCTAAATAAACGGCCTCTACGTACATGACACCTTTGTTCAGAACGACCGTACGCTTTGCATTAGCTTTGAGTACAAGCTTCCAGCCCTTTTTGGCTAAGCGCACCTCCTTCTTGGCAGCATTCCACTTGATTTCTGTCCCCCATGCTTCAAACAAAGCTCTGACAGGGAGATACGTTTTGTCCCCGCTCTTATATGGTTTCTGCGCAGCAGCAAATTTCACCTGCTTGCCTTCCAGCCATACTTGAACATCCTTGCCCGCCGGCAGCAGCTCCGTACCGGCAATTAACTCCTCTTTTGTGCTAATCGGCTTAAGCGTCTTCGGATCAGCCTCAAGCATCTTCACGCTGTTGTTCATCGTATCCGCAACGTACAGCTTACCCGCCGTATAGAGCAAGGAGGACGGCTGATTAAACTGTGCGGTATCCAACGCTCCTACCTTATCGCCCGGTGCGCTTTGGCCCGCAATCGCAATCACTTTCCCATCAGCTTGTAAAGCACGGATACGGTTGTTCAGGCTGTCGGCAATAAATAAGACGCCATCGGCATAAGCAAGTCCGCGGGGACGGTTAAACCGCGCATCGCCTCCCGAACCGTTTGCGTAGCCGCCTGCCATATAACCGGTAAACGCATCGGCGGCTGTCGGCTTGCCGGCAATTGTCGTCACTTTTCCCTCATGAATATAACGAATTAAATGATTGCCGCTGTCCGCAACATACAAGCCGCCCTTCTTATCAAAAGCAAGTCCCATCGGCTCGTTAAAAAGCGCTTCAGATGCGCTGCCGTCCTTATATCCGCCCGTTTCGTCAGCGGCTCCGGCGAACGTGGACGTCATGCCCTCCGGCGTAATTTTGCGGATGACATGGTTTAACGAATCGGCAACATAAACGTTGTCATCGGCATCGAGCGCGAGACCAGTCGGAGCGTTAAACTGCGCCTCTTCGAATTTGCCGTTTTTATTGCCCGCATTGCCGTTTCCGGCAGCCGTGTACACCCGCTCATGAACGATTTTGCGCACAACATGATTGTCCGTATCGCTAACATAGATAACACCCTTGCTGTTCACGACTGAATAAGTCGGGTGATAAAAGCTTGAGGTCACGGTCGTACCATCAAAATAACCCGGTTTAGTCTGAGCCGTTACAGGCGTGAGCTGCCCATTTTGCCACTTGCTAATTTGGTTGCTTTCCGAGCCGACGACAATGATGCCGCCATCCGGTAAAGCAGCAAGCCCCCATGGCTGATTTACTTTGTCGAACACTTTCGCAATTACAGCAGCGCCGGCCTCCGCCGTTATTTCAGTTGGCCCTTCCGCTGCCGCGTATACCGTTAAGTTAGCCGCGGTAAGCGCCGCAGTAAGCGCCGCGCCTGCCGCCAGCAATCGAAATCTGCTTTTCACATGATTGCTCCTTTCGCTATTTGATCATTGAAGTTGTGAATAGACCATGATTTCTATGTAAAGCACATCTATTTGTTCTTCGTCTTTTATGATTGGAATAATGAGCCAATATGGCGTTAACACTGCAGCTTCATTACTAAAATAAGCCCCTTTGAGCGTCAGCTTCGCTAAATGCCCAACCCTGGTTAGCTCATACCCCTTGTCTAAATCAGGAGGAGACTCATACCCGCTGCAAGAGTTATCGACCCAATCACAAGCCTGAAGCAAAGTTATATTCCCTATTTCATTTCCGCGGCTATTAATCATAATTTCTACGTCATCTGATACGGGTGACTTATGAATGAATCTGACGGTGTTCTTTGACAGCTCAGACCGATACATGTAATTAAAAAATTGAGGTGCTTCTTGCATATCCTTAGTATCTGCATTGAGCAACAAATTTGGATTTACATTTACGTATACTAGCGAGCCGTATTCAACAGCATCCTCCAATGTAACTATGAGCCGCGCCCTATCATTGCCATCAATGACTACATTCAAAATATTAACAGCGTTAAACGGCGGATAAGCCGTGTCTCCGTCTTCATTTTCCCCGTTAAAAGGATCTGTCGTCAAAACTGGAACTTCAGTTCGAATGTTATAAACACTGACAGTTATTAAATCCTCCAGATTGGACGAAATGAAAGGCAGCATCAAACTCGTGCTAAATGGCAGTATTAAGGTATGATCATCCGTCATTTGCGCCTGATAGCTCAGCGCGACAGGAGGATTAAACTGCCTTACGTTTATATGAATATCTACATGGCCATCAATCTCAAGGCCATTATCATCTTTAAAATTAAGGCGCACTTGGTATAAAGCGGGTTCAAGCCTTTTAAAATAGGATGTATTCAGGCTAACTTCCGCTCTATTCTCGATCATGCTTAATAATAAAATCCCATTCCCATTATGGATAACGTTTGGATAACATTCTGAATCTACTTCGCCTCCTTCTTGCGTTTCCTCTCCTTCATTCCCATCACCGGGACAAACTTTGCTTATCGTAATGTCAGGCGAGTTATCCATTTCAGGAACTAGCGGTATATGATAGCCGAGTGTAGAAAACGACAGATTCTGGTAGCTGTCCGCCGCATCTGCCTCATGTATAAACTCGAGCGGTATCGTTTCCTGATCGAACTTAAATGTAAACCCTTGGCCTGACCGCTCGCTTGCCGTTACCTGATCCTCGATTTGAATATCGTTTGTTTCCGCATTTTTCAATTTGCCCTCGCGAATCGTTATACGGATTTTAGAGCCATACGGAACGGCCTGCGATAAGGTAACCACTAATCGGTTGGAATGGTGAAGATCACGTTTAACCGTCTCAACCATACTCTTGTTTTCAATGAATGCACCCGCATTTTCCTGATAGACCTCAAATTTAACGACCTGTGATCCATCGGCAGGGAATGCCGAATTCGCGCCATTGTAAGCAAGTGTTGCCGTAAACGGCAAAACAAAATTTTTATCATTTATGATGTATGAACTAAGATTGCCGTAAAATGCAGTGACGTCTAGTTCAGGCGGATTCGGAATGGCAGTTGGTGTTGCTGTTGGAGATACCGTTGGTATCGGCGTCACCGTTGGCGTTGCTGTCGGCGTCGGTGTCACTGAATTACCGCCATCGCTCGATTGTCCCTCTTTATCCTCGTATACGATGCCCGAGCTGGATTGCGAGCTTCCGCTATTAGTAGAAACTTCCGCAGCTTCCACCTCTGTTTTCGTTTCGATTACTTGTTTTACTTGATTAATTAAATTTTTATCGGCTTCAGGATCCTTCTCGAGCAGCTGAACATAATGCTCCAAGCCCACAAGCGGAAGGTCGCGATAATCGAGCTTTTCTTTGCCGCCTGTTCCCTCTTCGTTTAATTGCAGCTGCTCATTGGGTGTAACGGTCGTCTCATCCTGCAGTCCCTCACCGTATTTGGTCTTCACAGCGCCTTCAAAAACGCCGACGTAGCTTTCTTCATTTTCATATTTAACGGTAAAATCCGTCCCCATAACGCCCATAATGGCGGTCGGCGTTTCGATCTCAAACCTGGAGTCGCCGTCCAGCTTCTTCTTAATGGAAACGAGCACCTTGCCCTTTAGCAGACTGAGGCTTGTCTTCCCGCCCAGCGCCTTGGCGCTCTTAACCAGCTCGCTGACGACAAGCGTCGTATTGGTGCCGATCGTCACCTCTTTGTCGCTATCCAAATCCATCTTAACCTTGCCGTCGCTGCCGGTCATAATGGTATCGCCTTGCGTGATGGCCATCCCTTTAAAAGCATTAAATTTTTTGAAGCCGCCGCCTTTTTTCACTTCCGCTTTGCCTGTAACGGCCGTCATTTTGCCCGCTTTGCCAGTATCCTTCGCAAAAACGGAAGTCGGCAAAATGAGCACCATGACAAGCAAAGTGACGAAAAACAGCTTTAAAGTCTTCAATTTAATCCCTCCAATTCATAAATAGTAATGCCCTGCTCTTTCCCTTTCACTTTGATCTCGCCAAGAGAACCGGCCTTGATTCGATCCTTTACCGCCTGATAAACTGCATCGCTCAAAATAATTTGCCCCGGCTTCGCATTACTCTCCAGCCTAGCAGCCGTATTCACGGTGTCGCCGATTGCGGTATAGTCCATCCGGCTCTTCGAGCCAATGTTGCCGAAGACGGCAGAGCCCGTATGAATCCCAAGGCCGAACTTAACGCCAAAGCCGAACCGTTCGACCAGCTTGCGCTCGAGCGCAGCCGAGCCTTCCTTCATCGCCCAAGCCGCTTCCACAGCCCGCATCGGATGATCCTTCAGAAGCAGCGGCGCGTTAAAAATCGCCATCGCCGCATCCCCGATAAACTTGTCCAGCGTCCCGTCGTGCTTAAAGATGCAGTTGGCTGCAAGATCGAGATACTCATTCAATATTTCTACGATTTCCTCCGGCTCCGCCCGCTCCGAGAGCGGCGTAAAGCCGCGGATATCGACGAACAAAACGGTTAGCTTCCGGCGTGTTCCGCCAAGCTTCAAGCCTTCCTCGCCATTTTTCAAAATCTGGTTCACGACCTCCGGAGCAACGTACCTGCCGAATATGTCCGTCACCCTGCGGCGCTCCAGCAGCTCCTCCATATAATGAAAGCCAACGACGACGATACAGCTGACGATGAGCAAAGGAACCACATAGCCAATCGAGATGATTAGACCATTGTCGTATAGATAACTGCTCCCTAATATAAAAGAAGCAATGATTGCCGCAACGGCCATGAAGGAAATGACCATGTTCCACCTTCGAAACAGGAAGCAGGCAAGCGCCGCCGCCAGCAGCAAAATAAGCGCATTCCATTTCCAATCAAGCTCATGCTTCAGATCCCCTTCGAGCAGCGCCTGAATGATGTTCGCATGTATCTCCACCCCATACATCGGGCTCTTCACCTGCAGCGGCGTAAGGTAATCATCTTTAAATCCTGTTGCGTAAGGGCCAACCAGCACGATTCTATCCTTAAAATAATCCGCAGGCACCTCTCCGCTAAGAACAGCGGAATACGGAATGGCTTCATACTGTCCCGGCCGTCCCGTGTACGGGATATGAAACCGGCCAAACGCATCGAGCGGAAGCATATCCGCATTAGCGGACCTGCCCATGCGTTCCATGAACATCCGGTAAACAACCCAAGAAAAGCTCTCTACCCGCTCGCCTTTATCCGTAAAGCTATATAAGGAATTACGCACGACACGGTCGCGATCCGGTATCGTGTTGATGTGCCCGACCGCTGCGGCCGCTTCCTTTAGCGCCGGGAATGGATCCGACATGTCCAGCGCTTCAATCGCGCCTTGCTTCGCAGACGGAGCGAACGTTCCATACACAGGCATGACAACATTGCCCGCATTCGCTGCTGCGGCGATCAACGCCTCATCCGATGATGTGTCATCTGCCGAGGGTACGGGAAAGGTTACGTCAAACGCAATAACCGCAGGCTTCCCTTCGGCGAGCATATCGATGAGCTGGGCATGAACGCTGCGGTTCCAAGGCCAGCTTCCAAATTCGTTTACGCTTTCATCATCGATGGCAATTATAGCGATCCGGGTATCCGCAGCGCTCTCCTTCTGCATAAACCGATCCTGGAAAAAATAGTCCATCGTATCGAGCGTCCCTTTATACATGAGGAACACGGCCACCGCCGTTAGCAAAGCAATCATATGTACAAGCTTAATTCGCACAATATCCCCCTATTCACTTTCTATTTTGCTTCACAGGCCAATCGACCTATCATTAGAAAAATTAGTTCTCAAGTTATATGCGTCTATTATATATGAAAAGTGAAAATAGTAGATAAGATGTCGAAATTTATATATAAATATTTTATTTTCGGATCTTTCCGCCGGCTGATTCCATACACAGCAAAAAACCGCCTTAGCGCAAGGCGGTTTTTTGACGCGGTGGCGCCGCATGGATTCGGATGCTTGAGGAGGCCTCATTCTTATTTCACAGCACCGCGTGTAACGCCGCTAATAATCCATTTTTGCGCAACGAGATAAACAATCAACATTGGAGCCATACCCATTAAGTATGACGCAAAAGCATAATTTGTGTCTTGACCAAATTTCGATTGGAAAATAAATTGTGCGAGCGGCAGAGTAGCCTGCGACTCTTGATCCAACATAATGAGCGGCAGTAAAAAGTCGTTCCAAGCCCAAACCGTTGTAATAATTGCAACCGTAGCATTAATTGGCGCAAGCAGCGGGAAAATAACTTTCCAAAACGTTTGCCATATGGAAGCACCGTCCACGATCGCCGCTTCTTCAAGCTCTTGCGGCAGGCTTCGCAAATAACCGACATAAAGCAAAACGTTAAAGGATAATCCGTACACAATATATAGAACAATTAATCCATATAAATTATCCATATTAAATTTGGCTGTCAGTTTCACAACAGGCAGCATGATAATGGGAAACGGCACAAACATTGCGCTTACGAAATAGAAATAAAGGCTTTTGTAAAATTTACGATCGAAGTTTTTCTTAATCCCATACGCAACAAAAGAGTTTGTCAGCAAGGTTAGGAAAACCGTAATTACGGTAATTAACGCGCTGTTACGGAACTTTTGCCAATAGTTCACCTTCTCCGCGGCAATACGGAAATTATCCAAGCTCCACAGCTCTGGAAAAGCGAGCACGCTTTTTGCGATTTCTTCCGTATTTTTTACGGCTAACATAATCGTCATATATAAAGGAAACAAAAGAAATACTGATCCCAGCGCAAGAAAAATGGTCGCAAACCAATTGGCCCGGTTTAATCGCATTATAGATTCATCTCCCTCTTTTGAAGATATTTAAGCTGAATGAACGATATCATCACGATGACTACAAAATAAATGACGGCATTTGCTGATTGGAATGCGAATTCCGTACCTGAGAAGCCATCTCTGTAAATGAGCAGTGCGATCGAACGGGTTACCCCGAAAGGCCCGCCCCCTGTGAGTGCCAGCACTTGATCGAAAACTTGTAAAAAACCCTTCAGAGAAAGAACCATATTTATCGTGAAAAAAGGGGCAATAAGAGGAAACGTTATACTCCAAAATTCTTTCCACTTGTTAGCGCCGTCAAGCGCGGAGGCTTCATATAAATCTTCCGAAATCGTTTGTAAACCCGCTAAGTAAAGCACCGTGTTAAATGCCGAGGAATGCCATACTGTAACAAAGACAATGGCTAGCCACGCGCCTTTTTCGTTTCCTAATGGATTAACCATCCATTTCTCAATACCTAACCATTCCATGATATCAATCCAAAAGTTCGCAAAGAAATAGTTGAAGATATAGGCAACAATTAACATGCTTAAAATATACGGCATGAAGTAAAGGCCTTTGAAAAAGTTTTTGAACTTGATTCTGCTGTTTAACGCAACGGCTGCTGATAAACTTACAATATTCACAATAACTGTCGTTACAATTGCAAATTTAAATGTGAATAAATAAGCATCTAAAACATCCTTATCTTTAAAAACGTTAATAAAGTTTTTAAGTCCTATCAGTTCATACGTAGGCCGAAGGCCATTCCAGTCTGTGAAACTGTAGAATATACCCATTAATGCTGGTGTTGTATGGAATAAAAAAAACAATAAAGTGGCTGGTACGACCATTAATAAATAGGTCCCTCTATTTTTTTTCACCATGCATCCTCCTTCTCCAGATTAAACAAAGAGATGAAAAGCGACTGAATGCTTTTCATCCCTTTATCACTTCCCGATTTGATATAGATTAGCGATTCGCTAATTTGTCGTACTCTTCATCCATTTTTTTCAATGCTGCATCAATGTCTTTCTTTTGCATCAGTTCTTGAACGATTATGCCAAGGTCCATACCGTTGATGTAGTGATCTGGAAAGTCAGCAATACGGCCTTCTTCAAATACAGGCTTAAGGTCACTGTAGTATTCTTCGTTTTGAAAAACACCTTCAATGGCGGAGAAAGATTTTTGCTCATTTGTATATTGTTGGGCGTTTTCGGTTTGAATCAAAAATTCAATGAATTTCTTAGCCTCTTCCGGGTGTTTGGATGTTGCAGATATAGCGAACAATGCATCAACACCGGATACAAGAAGATTTTTGGATTTGTCGTTGGATACAGGATATGGGAATACACCAAGCTTGATTTCTGGGTTGGCTTTCAAGATTTCCGGAATTGACCATACACCTTGCAGATACATCACAGACGCGCCTTTAGCGAATGCTGTGTTACCCTCAGTATATCCATCAGTGAAACGGTCTCCGGGTTGACCGTTTTGCATAAATGCAAGGTATTGAGTCATTAGTTCTTTATGAGCTGCTGCGAAAGTTGTAGATCCTGCTGCTCTATCCGCGTAGAAGTCAGCCGGCTGCAAAGAAGCGGTAAAAACATTCCATGCGGGAAGCGCTGTCCAAGCATCTTTAAAAGTTAAATGGAACGGAACTTTACCTGCAGCTTTAATCGCAGCTAAAACGTTATCCATTTCGTCTTTTGTAGTTGGAACAGACAAGCCAAGCGCTTCAAATTCACCCTTGTTGTAGATGATGCCGTTCGCATTCGCAGCGAAAGGAACACCGTAAAGCTCGTCAGTGCCTGTAATCAACTTCAAAGTTGTTTTATAGCCTTCGATGACAGAAGATTGAACAGAGTAGTCCGTCAAATCTGCAAGGATATCATTTAGGGCTAGGTCAGCAAATTGTGCATCGCCGCCTGTTGAAATGATATCCGGCACATCGCCTTTCGCTACCCGTGTTTTAAGAACAGTTGCTGATTCAGGAACGTTTGTCTGGACAATGTCGATACCAGGATTAGCCGCCTCGAATTTCGCGATCAATGCGTCATAAGTTGCAACCGCTTCTGATTTATATTGAAAAAACTCAACTTTTACTTTTCCGTTGCTGCTGGAACCTTCTTCTTTGCTGCCGCATGCAGTTACAATAGATACGGCTAATGCTAATGCAAGAGTAAGAGAAAATGCCTTTTTCATTGAATGGTCCCCCCGATTCATGTAGGTGTTGGATAATAACTGTTTTTTTGATACAATAAAGCTGGCTTTTTTACCTAAAGCGCCTAGTCATTGCCGTGGCTAGGTTTTTTCCTCTTTCACATTTCTCCACAAACCACCTCCTTAACAGAATAAACAAGTGTTAAATCTGTTAAATCTTCTTGTTCACGCTGCTGCTTTCTCTAACGACTAATTGAGTTCCAACAATCGAATGAATTCTTGCTTCCCGGCCGTTCAATCTTTCAAACAGAAGCTGAGCGGCTGTTTTTCCGATTTGCTCCGGGAAAATATTCACCGTTGATAATGGAGGATTCATAAAAGCGGTTATTTCAATGTCATCAAAACCAACGAGAGCCATATCTTCCGGCACATGAACGCCTTCCTCTTGAAGTGCTTTTAAAGCGCCGATAGCCATTGGATCACTCGCTATAAAACATGCGGTAGGCCGAATCGGGCCAGCTAAAATCTCTTTCATTGCTTCATAGCCTGTCGCAGGATTCCAATAGGCTCTCTTGACAAATTCAGGCCTTAACAGCTTCAGCTCCGTCATCATTTCATTGAAATAAACAGTTAGCGGATCATTAATCATTTTCGCTGGTTCAGAGCGGTTAAGTCTGTCTAAGTGATGTGTTCCTCCAATAAATCCAATGGAAGTGTGAGCGGATGAAGTAAGGTGATCCAATACCGTCTCTACGGTTTGTTTGAAACCAATGCTTACCAGATCATATTTTTTATTCTCTATCGTGTTGTTGACAAACACGATTTTGGTATGCTCAGATACGCTGGCTTCGATGTCTTCTATCGAAATTGTTCCAAGAACAATAAGACCATCCAAATTTCTCAACGCATTTTGATCGACGGAATTATTGCGGATTACCTTGCCCACTTTAATGCCAAGCTGCTCGCAATGAGATTCCACCCAAGTTCTAATCAACGCCAACGTCGGATCGCCTTTTTCATCTTCTTCTGAGGATATCGTCAGAAATCCGACTTTCTTGCTAAGCATCTCGCTTTCGATTTTCATGCGTCTCAATCGGGATGGCTTATACTGCATTTCTCTAGCGATCGTAAATATTCGATTGCGAGTTTCATTGCTCACAGCCAGAGTGGGATCATTATTAATGACGCGGGAAACCGTCGCCGTTGATACCTTAGCACGATCGGCTATATCTTTAATAGTTGTCATAGATAACCACCTCAATATTTAGTTAATTTATTAACTAAATTTCTGTAATCAAATTGTAACACAGATACGAAAACGTTCTCAAGTTTTTTATTTTTCCTTATTTGTCTGTGCAAACGGCGTTTCTAACGCAGGCGCTGCACGAAGCTGAAGTAGCAGAAACGCAAAAATCCACAACCTAATGGATTGTGGGGTTTTGAAATGCATAAAATATATTGCCAAATCACCTGCGATTCACTACTATTAAATTTAATAAATCCAATAAGGAAAGTAGGTTTTTAAAATGAAGGAGATTCCGATTCCATACGTCCGCAGTAATCAGGTCGGCATCGTCACCGTGCTCCTCATCGCGATTACCTTTCAATTGCCTTGGCTCATCGCTGCGCTGTGGATCATTCAGGCCGCTGGGCTTATCTTCGGTCTGAAGGCAAATTTGTTTATTATGGCGGCCCGTCCATTTCTCGCCCGCCAAGCAGCTTCAGCCAGAACCGAAACAGCCGAGCTGCAGCGCTTCAACAACTCACTCGGCGTAGGCTTTCTCACCTGTTCATTGCTTAGCTTTGCGCTCGGCTGGTCTGTTGCCGGGTATATCTTCGCCGGCATGATGGGAGCCGCCGCTCTAGGCGCCATACTCGGCTATTGCATCGGCTGCACCATCTATTTTCAATACAAGCAGTTCCGCGCACGGAGATTGAATCGGGGCTAACTGCCTTGCCTCCTGCTGCGGCCGCCGCTTTATCCATTGCGTACGCGGGCACGGCGCAATAAGTAAACAAAATAGGGAGCGCCGATAATGGCAGTCATAATACCAACTGATACCTCCCGCGGAATGATAAGCACGCGGCCTAAGCAGTCGCCAAGGAGCATAATATCGGCACCAATGAACGCCGCTAGCGGAATAAGCCATTGGTGCCTGCCGCCAACCAATAGTCTCGCGGTATGCGGAGCGATCAAGCCAACGAAGCCGATTGCTCCGACAGCCGCTACAGAAATCGCCGTAAGCGCAACAGCCAGCAGCAGCAGCCATAGCCGCTCCCGCACAATGTTCAGTCCAAGCGCCACGCTCCATTCATCCCCAAGCTGAAAAACGTTCAGCTTAGCGAAATTCCACCATGCGATAGGGAGCAATACGATGATCCACGGCAAAAGCATCAGCGCCTCGTCCCAGCCGCGTCCCCACAAGCTTCCCGACATCCACAGCAGCGCCATGTTAATGTCCGACGGGTTTTTTACAAGCAAATATTGAATGCCGGCCTGAAAGATCGCCCCGACCGCAATGCCGACCAAAGCGAAGGAGGCTGGCGTCAGCGTCATTCGTCTGCTCAATAAGAGCAGCAGGAAGAAGGAGAGCAGCGCACCGGCAAAAGCTGCTGCGGGAAGCGCATAGCCCGGCGCTCCCGGAAATACAAAGATGACCAAGGTTGCCGCGAAGCCCGCACCTTTCGTGATCCCAATTACGTCTGGACTTGCGAGCGGATTGCGAATGATGCTTTGCAAGATAACGCCCGCCACCGCCAGGCCAAAGCCGGCCAAAATGCCGACGGCGATTCGCGGCAGCCGATACTCCCGTACAATAAACGAGAAGGCGCTGTCCTTCGTCACTAAGCTAGCCCATAGCTCATGAAAGGGAACCGAGACGGCGCCTGCCCGAACCGAGAGCACAGATAAAATAAAAAGCAGTGCAAATGCAATAAGAAGAGGTCTGCTCTTACGCAGCAGCATTACCTTGCACCTCCTTTTTTCCGGGCTAAGTAAATGAAGAAGGGACCGCCGATAGCAGCTGTCACAATGCCTACTGGCGACTCATAGGGGAAGGCGATAAAGCGGCTAATGAAATCAGCATATAGCAGCAAGCTTCCGCCAAGCAGTGCCGTTAAGGGCACTAGGAGCACCAGTCGCCCGCCGACGAGCGCGCGTGCAATATGCGGAACGATCAGCCCGACGAAGCCTATAGGCCCGCAGATGGCAACTGCCGATCCAGCGAGAACAATGACAAGCAGCATGCATATCGCTTTGATAACGGCAACGCGTCCGCCTAAGCCAATCGCTACGGCATCGTCCATCGCCAGCAGCTTAATCGATGGAATCATAAGCATGAACACGGCAAAGCCTATCAAGGCAAATGGCGTAATCGTCCGCACTTCCGCCCATGAGGCATGATCGACCGAGCCAACGAGCCAGAACAGCATGCTTTCGGTAGAATGCTGATTCAAAATCGTAAGCCCCTCCGTCAACGAGGACAGCAGCAGCGAGACGGCAATACCCGCCAACGTGAGCTGAACATGCTGCTTCTGCTGTGATCCCGCTAATAGCCACACTAAGAAGACGCCCAATGCTGCACCTGCAAAGCCGAATAATACCGTATGGGTTAACGAGATGGCCGAGAACGTAATTAAAGCGACGACTACCGCCAGAGAAGCCCCCGCATGAATCCCTAATAAATGTGGTGAAGCTAACGGATTTCTAGTAATCAGCTGAGTCAGCAAGCCCGCTAACGCCAATTGAACGCCTACGAGAAGAGCCGTAAGCGTTCGTGGTAAACGGAGCGTTTGAATATACAAATGAGCTTTGTCCTTGCCCTGCCATGTTAACGCCTCCCATAGAGCAGGCCACGTGGTATGCGCTTGTCCCCATTTCAAGCTGCTGAGAAAACCGATCGCTAAAACCATAACCGACGCGAAAAACAGGAAGAGCAGAACCGGCTTGCGGTTCTGCTTCTGAAGCTCTGTTAGCTTAACCATGCTGTTACTCTCCTAAGTACGAGACGATGTCCTCGGCCATTCTTTCCGAACCGAGCAAGCCGCGAGATAAAGCCCAATTCCGTCTTTCCACGTTAAAGACATGCTCTGACTTCACCGCATCAAGCTCTTTCCAAAGCGGATTCGCTTCCCACTGGCTGATGATCGTCTCTTCCGTTGCAGGCAGCAGGAAGATCGCTTGCGGATTCGTCTCGACCAGCTACTCAAGACTTAGCTGCGGATAGGAATCCTCGCTCTTAACCGGATCCGTAAAGCCTAGGCTTGCCAAAAATGAACCGGTATACGAATGATCGGAATGCGCATAAAAGCCTTTAGGATTTACGACGGCCGGCAGCACACTTAAGCTGGCGTCTTTGATTTTCGCCTTGGCTTCATCCATTTTCGCCGCATGCTCCTCGAGCCGTTTCTGGCCATCCGCTTCTTTGCCGAGCGCCTTAGCAATGATTTTATAGTTCTCAAGCATTTGATTATAATCCGCTTGATGGTCATCCAGCACAAGCGTCGGCGCAATCGCATTCAGCTGCTCGTATACCGTTTTGTGATGATTCAAGTCCGCAATAATCAGGTCTGGCTTAAGCGAGCTAATAAGCTCAATGTTAGGCTCGTAACGCGAGCCAATGGAGGTGTAGTCCTTCAATTGCTCCTTCACCACATCCATAAACAATGCAGGATCGTCATCGTCAGCCACGCCAATCGGCTGAACGCCTAACGTCATAAGTGCGTCCGTGTAGCTAAACTCTAATACGATAATCCGCTCCGGCGCTTTCTCCAGCTCGATTTTGCCAAGTGCATGCTCGATAACCGTTTTGGAAGCGGATGGCGCGTTGGCCGGCGTCTCCGAAGCTTGACCCGCTTCTGCCGCTTGCTTTGAATCATTGTTAGCTGCGTTGCCGCAAGCGATTAGGCTTAATATAACGATGCTTAAAACGGTGAAGCTCAGTACGCGCTTAATACCTTGAAACATAATACTTGTTCCCCCTATAAATGAATATGATTATTATTCTCATTCACATTCTAAAGGTATACTTGTCATCCGACCATATCTTATCTTAAGATTGTACATGTCTTATTTTTAGATTTCAGCAACGCTTTTTTTGTAGGCAATCGGCGAACAGCCCACTTCTTTCTTAAACATCCTGCTAAAATAAAAATAATCGCTGAAGCCTGCTTTTTGCGCAATTTCCTTGGCTGTCAAATCGGTTTGCTGGAAAAGCTGCTTGGCCTTCTCAATTCGAAGCTTGCGCATATAGGTGGTCATCGTCGCGCCTGTATATTTTTTGAACAATACGGTAAAATGCCCCTCGCTCATTCCCGCGCGCATCGCGAGCATCGGCAGCGTGAGCATCAGCATATAATGCTCATTCATATAGGAAATTGTATCTTCTATCGCTTGCTCGGCTGACTTCTCCTCCTTCTTCATACCGGACTCATACAAATAGATGTACAAAACCCGCTCCAGCATGAGCCGCAGCCGGAAACGCTGAGCGACGTCCACCTCTTCCTCAGCAGATAAATCCGGCTCCATTATCCGCAGTATCTCATCAAGCATATAATGGATTTTGATCTCGCTGAATGTGCTGAGCGGCCCGTCCAAATTCCATTCTTGGCCTTCCGGGATCATACGGTAGGTGATCAGACCATACTCCGCCTCCCTCGTCTTCGGCACTTCAATGCTGTACATGCTCCTCTGCGGATGACAAGCATAGCCCTGCGTGCAGATGGCAGCGTCCTTTCCCTCTGTCGTGACCGTAACGTGGCCGCGCCGTATTATAAGGAGAGCATGCTGGCCTTCTTCAAGCTTAAGCTGATGTGACGTTTGATAAAGATGAACCTGATCCAGCCAAGGAATAAGCATAATAAGCTGCTGAAAATCCATATTTGTCTAACCCTTTCTTCTAGAGCTTAACAATCGTTCGACCCTTGGATTGCCCTTTTAACAAAACAGCTGTCTTCTCTATCACCTGTTCCAGTCCGATTTCCTCGCACAGCTCGTTCAATAGAGGAGGCTTATATACATCGGCTAACAGCTCCCATACCTTGCTCCGCTTCTCCATCAAGGCCATGACTGAATCGATGCCGATCAGCCGAACCCCTCTAATAATAAAAGGGAATACGGTCATCGAAAGCTCCGTGCCGCCCGTTAATCCGCACGCGGCCACGACGCCGCCATATTGGATTTTCGGCAGGATCGATGACAGCGTTTCGCCGCCGACACAATCGATCGCACCCGCCCACAGCTGCTTATCCAGCGTCCGCTTCGAATCGGCTGCGAGCTCCTCCCTTGCGAGGATTCGCTTCACGCCCAGCCCGAGCAAATATTGATGCTTGTCCGGCTTGCCGGTACTCGCCGCCACCTCGTAGCCGAGCTTTGCCGCAATCGCTAGCCACACTGCCTACGCCTCCCGTAGCTCCCGTGACCAGAATAGGGCCGTCCTCCGGACGAACTCCGTTTTGCTGAAGCTCGTACACGGAAAGAGCAGCCGTAAAGCCCGCCGTTCCAAGTATCATCGCTTCTTTCATCGATAAGCCCTGCGGCAGCTTGAGCACCCAATCCGCAGGCACCCGGGCATATTCGCTATATCCGCCGTAGTGGCTTACCCCCAGCCCGTAGCCGGTCGCCACCACCTGATCCCCTGCCCGGAACCGCTCATTTTGGCTGGAAACGACCGTACCTGCCAAATCGATACCCGGTATAAACGGATAGCTCTTTACGATGCCGCCGTTTGCCGTACAAGCTAACGCGTCCTTGTAATTTACACTGGAGTACGCAACCTGAATGAGCAGCTCGCCCTCCGGCAGATCTTTTATCTCTATGCGCTTCGTTTCTGCTATTATTTCGTTGTCGATTTTATTTATCACAAGCGCTTTAAATGATGACATAAGATTCCCCCCCATTTATAGGCTCAGAATAAAGCTGATTTTTAAATTCATTTACTGCCTTTACAGTTAATAACCTTAATGATGGATTCTATCCGCTAAATGCTCACCTATCAGGTTTATATTGCGCTTTCCGCAGCAGGCCGCTGCGTCGCAAAGCGTGTCTTCATCTTCTACAGTAACAGTTATGGCTGAAGATTGCGATATGCTCTTTGGATGCTCGATATAACCGCCCGGTGGAAGCACTAATCTCGTAAAATATCCCGATATCGATACAAAGAAACACCGGTAAGCGCAAGCCATTACGCTAGCGTTACGGGTGCTTCTAAGCTTATACGAATTTTTTCATAATACTTCTTTATAGATAAAGGTACCTGCTCCTATTTTTGCGACTATTCCATATTGCCTCTCCACGCTTTTAACGACCGGCTGAGCGTCGTCTCTCATCGTAAGGCTGCGCAAATATTCGAAATCAGGGGAAACGACCGAATCCTGCATGTATGCTGATATGATGCTTCCTCTCCTTCTCATCCGGTTCAGCCCGGCAACAATTTCCTGACCCGATTTAATACCGATGCCGTGCCCAAAATACAAATTGTCGTCCATCATGACGACGTTCTCGCCCTGCCACTCCGGCGTTCTCGGATCATAATCCGGATTTTTAAAATAAAGCACATCGCCGGGATACGCATTATAATTATTATAGGTCGTAATTAAGCGCAAATCGCGGTCAAACTGCCAGTCCCGCAGAAACAGGTTTTGGAAATAAGCATTAAACACCGCTCCGCCAACCGTATCGAGTACCGCCTTGTACAAAATAATAATGATTGCACCCGCGCATTCAAAGCCGTATAGACGACCATTTACGAAAATATCGTATATTCCGTCTGAGGGCCACACGCCTCGATTGAGCATGAAGCCGCCGTTTTCCGTTCTCGTCCAGTATCGCTCGTTACACCTTGATCTTGCAAAGGTTGCGAAGTTTGCCCCGCCCGCATACAGCGCCTTGGCAGCCTCCACGATATTCGTTCGCATTTTCAGCTCAAACTTAAACGCATCTTCAGAGGGATAGCGATAGACGACCCGGCTATTCTGCTTGTCTAGCAGCATCCTTCTCTCCAGCTCTGTCAGCGTGATCGGATTAAGCGCAAACGTATTACTACCCGCAACTAGTATCACCGTCGTTTTCCTCCATCTGGTCATTTTTCGATTAGGTTATTGTACGTGCAAAAAATTTTTTTGTGAGCAGTGATCCGATATAACCGTATATAGCCTCTTCTACTTTAAAATTAAGCAGCTGCCGTCCCAAATACGAATTATCGGGCTCATACGGCTCATATACATTAGATTTATAATCCTTTATGAGAAAGGAGTTTACTGATGTATAGTTATTCCTACGACAACGCGCCCGCTTCTATTCATTCAAAATGCCCCTTTACCATCGAAGTCCAGGGTGATGGAAAGGTTGAAGCAGCTCCTGACCAAGCAGTGGTCGTGCTGGGTGCCATAACGGAAGGACCTGTCCTGCAAACCGTCCAAAACGAAAATGCGCAACTCATTACCCATATTATTAAATCACTTTTAGAGCTGAATATTCCGAAGGAGAATGTACAAACGAATGATTTTCGGATTGAGATCCAATACGATTACAAGGACGGGGAGCAGATCTTTCGAGGCTACAAAGTGACCCATCTACTGCAAATCACAATCGAGAAAGTCGAGGAAACCGGCATCGTTATTGATACAGCCGTATCAAGCGGCGCTAATACCGTTACAAGCGTCCAGTTTACATTGGCAGATCCGGCACCTTACGAGAGCGAGGCGTTGTCGCTAGCCATTCGCAACGCCCGGCAAAAGGCCGAAACGATCGCAGCTGCACTCAGAGTCAATCTTGCCGCGGTTCCGAGCCAGGTTCAGGAGCTTCCTCGTGCGGCGGAACCGATTCCCTTCGCAGCCGCCCTGCAAATGCAAAGCGCTGCCACACCGATCGAACCCGGGCAGCTGACCATTGCCGCCTCGGTACGAGTGTGGTATTTATACGGGTGAGGAAGTTTCCTGCTGGAGGGATATCGTAAACGTTTTTCGGAACCTGCCACAACCGGACAGGCGAATTAAACACGCCGTGCGTAACAACAGAGAAAGCCCCGCCGAAACAAGAATGTTTCGGCGGGGCTTTCTCCTTTTTATACAGTTTGCAATAATAAACCTGCTTTTACTAAACCGTTCCGGATGCCCTGCTCGTCGACATGCGTTGTCACATAATTGGCGAATGGCAGCAGCTCGGGATGCGAGTTGCCCATGGCCACTCCGAAGCCGACTGTCTCCAGCATCTCTTTGTCGTTCAGACCATCACCGAATGCAACGGCATCGGCAGCCGTAAGGCCCAGTTTTTCCAGCAACGCTTCGATTCCCTGCGCCTTCGAGCCGCCGGCTGGAAGAACATCAATAGCCTGCGGATGCCAGCGAATGAGCTTCAACTCGGAATGCAGACCCTCATACAAGTGCTCCTCGTGACTCTCGCAATGAAGAAATACTTGATAGATCTCATCTGTCTTCCAAAACTCCGGATTGTAGCCCGGCAAATCAACCTTTAACGAATTAACCGATTCTATTATAAAAGGATGATCCTCTTTATCGGCGAAGAAGCTGTGCTCTCCTTCAAATACGAGACCGTGATTGTGTTCTGCGGCCGCCTTGACGAGCGCCTCCAGCCGGCTTTTCTCAATCTCGCGTTTATAAAGCGGAGTTCCCTTGTATACGACATAGCCGCCATTCAAGCATACGAATGATTCGATTCCAAGCTGCTCAGCGAGCTTCTTAATAAAATAAGGCGCTCTGCCCGTTGCGATAACCGGCTCAATGCCGCTTTCCTTCAGCTCGGCAATGGCTTTAATCGTATCCGCCGGTATTTCCTTCTGCTCATTGATTAACGTGCCGTCGATATCAAAAAAAACGATTTTATAGCCCATTCTGTCTTCTCCCCTATCCGTAGTTGCAGACATACCGCCTGTCCTTTTTATACAGTATAAAGAATCATGCTCAGAAAAGGAATCACTACCTGCAGATTATAAAGAAAAATAGCATCAGCGGCTGCCGATGCTATCTATTTCCCCCTAATGCTTACCAGCCAAAGTCTAAGCCTTTGCCTGTCTCGACATAGGTCTTCAGATTGCTAAGGATCATCCACCACTGGCTGTCGACCGTTTCCAGCGAAGGATGGTTTTCAGTAAACTTGTTATTGATCAGAGTAAGCTTGGTTGTCGCCCCGACTGCCTCTAACATAAAGGTGATCGTGGACTCCAGCTCCGCATGATTCGGTCTATACGAAGGGCCCGGATGCTCCAAAACGCTAAACATTTTATTCGGCTCATATGCTAAAATAGTACCGTAAACATGTACGGTCTCATCGCCTTCCGTACCGGGGCCAACATATTGGAAGGACGCTCCTGCTTCGAACGTAGAATGAATGACGCAGCCAAAAAACGTTTGACGCGTCCCTTCCGGCGATACAAACGCATCCCACACCTGCTCGGGCGCTGCACCGATATAAAACTCATATTTAAACTCCATGTGATACACTCCTTCTATCTTCTATTTTTAAGTAAGCTTCCATTTGTTTCTATCTGCAGTATAACGCTATTTGAATGGCTGGTATTGTAAAAACGCGACAAATCGGCCGATAGGAGAGATTTATATATGAAAGTAACGGACCAAAAGCGCAGCATGGGCATTTTACAGCTAAGCGAGGGCGAAAAAAAATTTCAGCTTACTCGCTATGCGCCTTCCGGGCCGCTCCAGCATTTCGTGAAGCACTACTGGATCGTAAGCTGGAATTTGGAAGGCCAAGCCCCTTATTTGCAGGACGTCGTTCCGAATCCTTGTGTCAATATGGTTATGGAAGACCATAGAAGCGGCATTTACGGCGTCGCCAGCCGCATGTATACGAAGAAAATAGAAGGCAAAGGGCAAGTGTTCGGCGTAAAATTTCAGCCCGGTGGGTTTTATCCCTTTATCAAATCGCCGCTTTCCATGCTTAAGGATCAAGCCCTGTCTATTGAATCTGTTTTCGGCATAAATGCAATAGACTACGAGCAGCAGCTTAAGTCCGAGACTGATCCGGCCGGCATGATCGCGCTAACGGAATCATTATTTTTGCAGCGTCTTCCAGGGCAGGATGGAGCAATTAAGGTCATTAATCAAATGATCGCACGTATTCTCGAGGATCCCGATCTGACCAGGGTGGAACAGCTATGCGGCTTATTCGATATAAACAAAAGAAAGCTCCAGCGCTTATTTAACCAGTACGTCGGAATTAGCCCTAAGTGGGTCATCAAGCTTTACCGGCTGCAAAATGCGGCTGAGGCCATGGATTCCGGCAGCCATCATGACCTGCTTAAGCTGTCTGCCGATCTCGGCTATTATGATCAATCGCATTTCATAAAAGACTTCAAATCCATTATCGGCAAAACGCCGGAAGAGTATGCCAAGTCAATATCCTTGTAGCTCGCCGGGCGGCTTGACTGTGGCCCGAAGCATCCTGTATATTGGTAGAAATCAGTTAAATAAGCACGGCTTACGATGGAAGCACCCGTAAGAGATGGCGTATGACGCCTATCTTGCAGGTGCTTTTTTTGCGTTGTCTGACCATGCCAAAGGAGGCTTCATAAATCATGCGTTTTATTTCAAGGTTAACCGCACTAGGGCTCGTCCTCTTACTCGCGCTTGTTAGTCCAACCGTCCTTGCCGCCGTTTCGTTCGAGTTCAGCGCTACGGCCAAAGCCGCTTTTGACAAAATGAAAGGAGCTGCGGATAAAGCGACAGCTGCCAAACTAGCATCGCAATATGCTGAATTGCAAACCATACAGAAGCAGTCGGCCGACTGGGATACGAGAATAGACAATCTTCATTACCGGAATGAGGAGGCTATCCTCGCAACGCGCAAGCGAATAAAAGAAGTAGACGCGGAGAAGCTGCGGAGGCTTGAGGCTGCCGTGATACAGGCCAAGCAGAAGTATGAGCCCTTATTCAATCTCTATGATTCATTGAACCAGCAGCTGAGCATCGCGAAGTCGTTCAAGGACAAGACACTGACCGGTTTGCTTAAGCCGCAGGTTGAAATGGCAAAGGCCGCCGTTCAGCTTGCCAAGCTGGATATACGCAGCAAGGAAGCGGTGCTTAAGACCGCAAAAGCAAGCACCACTAAGACCATAAAAAAGCTGCGGGATCTTCTGAGTGATATCGACCCGGTTAAAGTGAAAATCAAAGCTTCCAAGAGCTCCATCAGCCGTACAAAACAACAGTTTACGACCGAAGCCTCTATCTTAAACCAAGTGGTGAGAAAGAGGGATTCGACAGCGACTTTAAGCTCCTTTACGAGGATGCTCGCCTATATGAAGCAGATTAACGACCTTAAGCAAAACATATACGCGTACGAGCAGCAAACGATGAGCATTATCGCAAAGGTCGACACGCAGCTAGCCGTCAAATAGGTTAGAAAACAGCAGAAAGCGCATCTCAGAATTCGAGACGCGCTTTCATTTAATATAGTTAACGGCTGCTGCTCATCGGCTTAGTGCCGCATTTGGCCGTCGTCATTATGCCTTTATATGCCGGGGAACGATACTTCTACCGTCGTCCCGACGCCTAATTCGCTCGATATCGCCAGGCGGCCGTCATGCGAAGAAATGATTTTATCCACGATCATCATGCCGAGGCCATTTCCGTCGGGTCTTGTCGTATGAAAGGGCTGCCCGATGCGCTGCAGTACTTCATCCGTCATTCCGACGCCGTTATCGGTAAACCGAATCCGCTGGAAGCCATCAACAGCATCCAGCCGGATGTTCACCTCGCCGCCGAAGGGCAGAGCTTCCAACGCATTTTTCAAAATGTTCAGGAAAACCTGCTTCACTTGATCACGGTCGCATCGAACCATCTTCATATCACCAAATTCACTATGAATCCGGATGCCGTTCATTTCGAATTGCATTTCAAACACGGATATGGCCTCTTGCAAAATGATCGCGCATTGCTCTTCTTTATATTCAACCGCCTGCGGCCTTCCTAAAATTAAAAACTCACCCACAATCGCATTCATACGCTCCAGCTCAGACATCATGACGTTGTAGTGGAGAGGATTGGTCGTTTTACTGCACAATTGAAGCATGCCCTTGACCGTAGTCATCGGGTTGCGAATTTCATGCGCAATGCTGACTGCGATCTGACCGGCAAATCCTAGTTTCTCGGTATTCCGCAGCAGTTCCTCCGTCGTCTTCATTTCGGTAATGTCCCGCAGGCTGCCTACCACCCGGGTAAGCTGATGCTCATTATCGTACACTGGCACCACATCAAGTATATAATAATTTTGCGAATTCCTTACTTTAATCGCTACCTCTATGCCTACACACGGCTCCCGATGCACAATAACGCGTTCAAAATAGGCTCCAATCATACTCATTTCAAATACGCTCTTGCCTAAGAAGCCGCGCCTCCCATCCTCGGTATTACCGAGTATTGCTGCACTGTTTCCATTTATTTCCACAATAACTCCCAGCGCATCTGTAATAATGACACCATAATAATTGGTCTCCAGAAGAACCTGATTCAGTATTTGCAGCTGGGTATTATGCCTCCGTAATAGAAGCTCGCGCTCAATGGAATCGACGATCGTGCATAAGAGAGCAATCAAATAAGGATGGGCGAATTGGATGCTGGTCATTAGCGAAATGGTACCCAGCGGCTCGCCGTTTTCCTCCTTGCGGAACGGAGCTGTGTAGCAAGCGAGTTCATGCAGCACCTTATGGTAATGATCCTCGCCTATGAGTTGATTAGGCTGATTGTAGCGCAGGCTGAAATCAATCGCATTTGGACCAAGCTCTTCCGAAAATCGTACTCCTTCTGTAATTCCCAGCTGACGCACCGTGCTAATAATAGAAGCGTCGCCTTTGAATTCCAAAATATAGCCCTCGTTATCCGAAATCGCAACGAAGAAAGGATCACCGGACACAGAGGAAAGAAACTTATCGACAAAAAAACCGATAACCTCGATGGCTTCTTTATAACGGCTTCGCTGCGCTTCCAGCTCCGTACCAGAAAACCATTCTGTATGGATTGGCAGCTTATCCGGATCAAGCCCCTGCAGCCGGCATTTATTATGCGCTTCTTTAATTCTATTGTTATTCATCATGTTGTATCAATTAACCTTTCCAGGAGGCTAGCTTCAATATTGTTGCATTAACCAATATTCTAGCTGGACCGTTCACAATCCTTCCCAATTTTATAAATATTCGCTTTTATTCAATAAAAAGGAGTGGGGCATGCTGCTATCCATTCGCACGGCAACGAAAAACCGTAATGCTCGTAGGAATTGCTCTGTTTTCAGCATCAAATAGCTGTTTTAAAGAGCAGGGGCAATAGCCTGCTCCAGATCTTCTACGAGATCCTCGCTATCCTCGATGCCGACCGAAATGCGGATTAACCCGTCGGTAATGCCAAGCTGCTCCCGCCTCTCGCGCGGGATGGAGGCATGCGTCATTTTCGCGGGTACGGAAATAAGACTCTCCACGGCGCCTAAGCTTTCGGCCAGCGTAAAGTATTTCAGCTTTTTGAGAACTTCGGCCGCTCTCTCCGCGCTGCCTACATCAAACGAGATAATGCCGCCGAAGCCGCGTGCCTGCCGTTTAGCCAGCTCATGCTGCGGATGGGAGGGCAATCCAGGGTAGTGGATGCTCTTAATACCCGGGAGACCCGATAAATATAAATAGGAGACGATTGCCTGTGCATTTTCCTCATGGGCTTCCATGCGAAGGCCAAGCGTCTTTAAGCCGCGGATAAGCAGCCATGAATCATGAGGTCCAAGCACGCCGCCCACTGCATTTTGCACAAAATGAAGCTCCTCGCCCAGCTTATCGCTGTTCACCACGGCCAATCCGGCGACTACATCGCTATGACCGCCTATATACTTCGTTGCGGAATGCAGCACAATATCGGCACCAAGCGCAATCGGCGTCTGCCAGTAGGGCGTGCTAAACGTGTTATCGACGATAAACAGCAGCTTCCAGGCCTTCGCCCAGCCGGCTACTTTCGCAATATCCGTTACTTTGAGCAGCGGATTCGTCGGCGTTTCTACGAACAGCGCCCTCGTATTGGGCTGAACCGCTTTTTCGATTTCTTCCAGCTTCGTCGTATCTACGAAGGTCGCTTCCATGCCGAGCCGGCTCAGCACCTTCGTAACGATCCGGTACGTTCCCCCGTACACATCATCGGTCAAAATAATGTGATCCCCCGAGTTTAGCAACGAAAAGACGGCGTGGATAGCCGCCATTCCCGAGCTGAAAGCAAAACCTCTTGCACCTTCCTCCAATTCGGCAATATACTGCTCCAGTGCATGACGCGTCGGATTGCCGGTGCGCGAATATTCATAGCCTTTATGAACGCCGATATCGTCCTGCTTATAGGTGCTGACCTGATAAATCGGAACGCTAACCGCACCCGTATGCGGATCAAAGGGATTTCCTCCATGAATAAGCTTTGTTTTCCGTCTCAGCTTAAACACCCCCGTTGTAAATCTGTTTGCTCAAGTACCTCTCGCTTCCGTCCGGGAAAATTGTAACGATACGGCTGCCTGGCGGTGCGGCCTCCGCCTCGAGCAATGCAGCATGCAGCGCGGCGCCCGATGAGCTGCCGACAAGCATGCCTTCAAGCTGCGCCAGCTCCTTCACCCTGGCAAAAGCATGCTCATCCTTAATCGTATGAATCGCATCGAAATACGAGCTGTCCATGAACGGGGCCAGCTTCTCGACGCCGATTCCTTCCGTCAGGTGCGGACCCGGTACTCCGCCGCCAAGTATCGAGCCTTCCGGCTCGACAATAACCGTCTTCACCTTTGGATTGCGTTCCTTCAAATATTGGGCCGTTCCCATGAAGGTGCCGCCCGAGCCGGCCCCGGCGACAAAAACGTCGATCCCGCCTTTTAAATCACGCCATAGCTCCGGGCCGAGCGTTTTATAATAAGTTACCGGGTTAGCCGCATTGGAGAATTGCCTAGGCGAATAGGCCCCCGGTATTTCCTTAACCAGCTCCTCCGCCTTCTGCACCGCACCTGTTATGCCCAGCTCAGCCTTTGTATTCACGATTTGCGCACCAAGCGCTTTCATAAGCTGCTGCTTCTCGGTACTGAACTTGTCTGGCACGACAAAGATCGTTGATACGCCGCGTCCGATTGCCGCCAAAGCGAGCCCTATGCCCGTATTGCCGGCCGTAGCCTCTATAATGGTGCCTCCAGGCTGCAATTGCCCGCTTGCGAATGCATGATTCAGCAGCTCAATGCCAAGCCGGTCCTTGACGCTTCCCCCCGGATTTTTGTACTCAAGCTTTGCATAAAGCCGTATGCCTTTTGGCAGCGTATAGCCCGTAAGCTGGGCAAGAGGCGTGTTGCCAATCAGCTCGTGGACATTTCGATACATAGCCATCCGCAGTCCCTCCTACGATATCCTATTTCCTGTAGCGCACATCCGTTTATTGGTCTATTCCCTTCATCATATGATGCTGCTTCTCTTTGTGTTTCGATGATTGTCTATTATTCGCGTTCTCCTGCAGTACCGTCTCCCGCTGTGCTATATTGCACAAATGCACGATCTTTTCTTTTTTCCGGCTAACGAATTGAGCTATCCTGCACACTCGCACTTGAGACGCCTTTCTCGATCCGATAAGCTCCGATTTGGAGTCTCTACAGAGCAATAGTGCAGGATAGACTCGCAAAGCTGCACCCGTCCGTGCCCTATCATCCCTTTCACAAAATAAAAAAAGTGAGCTCCGCCATTCGATCAATGGTCAAAGCTCACTTCTATTTCTTTCTGCGGCAATTATAACTTAGCCTGAATCTCATCCTTGATACGCTGAGAAATTTCGCCAATCGTTTGCGACCCGAGGTCTCCCTCGCCCCTTTTCCTTAGCGCTGCAGTACCTGCATTTTTCTCATTCTCACCCAGCACGAGCGTGTAGGGCACCTTCGCAAGCCCCGCTTCGCGGATCTTATAGCCCAGCTTTTCATTTCGCGTATCCACCTGCGTGCGAATGCCCGCATCGGACAGCACTTGCTTAACTTGCAAAGCGTAATCGATATACTTCTCCGAGACAGGCAGAAGCTTAACCTGAACGGGAGCCAGCCATAGCGGAAACGCGCCTGAGAAATGCTCGGTCAAAATACCGATGAACCGGTCGATCGAGCCGTACACCGCGCGGTGAATGACGACGGGCCGATGCTTCTGGCTATCCTCGCCAATGTAGGCCAAATCGAACTTATCCGGCATTTGGAAATCAAGCTGGATCGTGCCGCATTGCCAGCTGCGCTTTAGGGCATCAAGAATGTGGAAGTCGATTTTCGGTCCGTAAAATGCGCCGTCGCCTTCATTCACGCGATATGGAATGCTGCGGCTGTCCAGCACGCTTCGCAGCGATTGCTCCGCTTGATTCCACAGCTCCTCAGAGCCCATAGAATCCTCGGGCCTCGTCGACAGCTCGATCTTGTATTCGAAGCCGAATACGCCGTAAATATGATCGATCAAAACAATCGTACGGCTAATTTCCTCTTCAATCTGATCAGGCCGAACGAATAGATGCGCATCATCCTGACAGAACGTACGCACTCGCATCATGCCGCTGAGCGCCCCTGAATATTCATGCCGGTGAACCTGGCCGAATTCCGAAATCCGAATCGGCAGCTCCCGGTAGGAGTGCAGGCTGTTTTTGAAAATAAGCATATGCCCCGGGCAGTTCATCGGCTTAAGCGCATAAGTCGTATCGTCAACATCAGTAAAATACATGTTTTCTTTG
Organism: Paenibacillus sp. Soil522; assembly: GCF_001428245.1. Lineage (GTDB taxonomy): Bacteria > Bacillota > Bacilli > Paenibacillales > Paenibacillaceae > Pristimantibacillus. The sequence goes on along the minus strand of NZ_LMRV01000031.1, from coordinate 40,179 downwards.
TAATGCTCCCAGTGTCCTGATTGCTCCCACAGCCGGTTGTTCATCATAAACGGCGTCCGTACTTCCTCGTAATCCCGCTGCCGCTGCAGCTCGCGGACAAAGCTCTCCAGCTCCGTACGGATCGTCATTCCGTTAGGCAGGTAGAACGGCATGCCGGGCGCCTCCTCGGAGAACATGAACAGCTCCAGCTCCTTGCCCAGCTTGCGGTGATCGCGCTTCTTCGCTTCCTCGAGCAGATGCAAATGCTCCTCCAGCTGCGCCTTCTTAGGGAAGGACGTTCCATATATCCGTTGCAGCATTTTGTTGTCTGAATTTCCGCGCCAGTAGGCGCCGGCGACGTGCTGCAGCTTGAACGCTTTTATCCGCCCTGTAGACGGCAGATGCGGGCCCCGGCAAAGATCGGTAAACTCGCCTTGCTCGTACAGCGTAATGACGGAGTCCTCCTGCAAATCGCGGATCAATTCCAGCTTAAGCGGTTCTTCCAGCTGTGAGAAAAGCTCCACTGCCTCCTCGCGGCTCACTTCGCGGCGCTTAATGGGCAGGTTTTCTTGAATGACCTTGTTCATTTCCGCTTCAATAGCGGCAAGATCCTCGCTCGACAACGGCTTCTCGATGTCGATGTCATAATAGAAGCCGTCTTCAATGACCGGGCCGATCCCCAGCTTGACAGCCTTATCCCCATAGACGCGTTTAATAGCCTGCGCCATGACGTGAGCTGTGCTGTGGTGGTAAAGCTGAAGCCCTTCCGCTCCTTCAAGCGTTACGATCTCTACGTGACAGCTTGCCTGAATAGCGTGGTTCAAATCGACAAGCTTGCCGTCCACTTTGCCCGCCACTGCCTTTTTTCCGAGTCCCGCACTGATGGATTCGGCGATTTGCCTCACGGTCGTCCCTTTCTGATACTCCTTAACTGTCCCATCCGGTAATGTAATCGCAATACTCATCATGCAGCCTCCGATCGAATTAGTAGAACGCAAAAAAACACATCTCTCCACAAAGGGACGAGTGCGTTCAGCTCGTGGTTCCACCCTCATTCGATCTGCTGCTTATGCAACTGGCTGACCGCCAGACCATAGCTGGAGCAAGATCCTTATTGAGCATCCGGTGACGGGGATGAAACGGTGTTATTTACAGCCGCAACAATAGACTGCGGGTTCAATAACACGGCTGCAAAGGGGTAATTACGCAATCGGTTGCTGGAGAAGCTCTCAGCCATAGCCTCTCTCTCTGGACAGCCCGTATAGGTAATCATGTCTTTGGTCAATGCCTATTTCTGGATAAATTGTAATCAGAATATTCCGAATAGTCAATACAGCAGAGTCCCGCTTTAAACCGTTGAAGACCGCTCATGCAAAAAGTCAGAAGGTGAGCTTCCCGTGCTGCGCTTGAAGATGCGATAAAAATAGGAGACATCGTTATAGCCTAAATAGTCAGCGATTTCACTGATCATCAGCTGCGATTCGGTCAGCATATAGATTGCCGTCTTCATCCGCTGATTGTGCACGTATTCGCTGATCGTCTGGTTGGTAACGGCTTTGAACAAGGCCGCAGCGTAATTCGGCGTCGTGCTGATGACATCCCCCAGCTCCTCTTTGGTCACCTTCTCACGGTAATGGGTCGATATATACTGCCTCATGCTGTCCACACGCCGATGCTTTTCGGAGGAGATCATGCCGCGGTCCTTCTCCTGATTCAAATAAATTAAGACCTCTGTCAGCAGCGCCTCCGACATCAGCTCAAAGTAGGCGGGTCTCTCCTTATATTGAGTCAAAATCCCCCTGAGCCGTTCCTGTATAACCTCAAAGCAGCCGAGCCTTTGCTTGAGCGGCTCCTGCAGCTGAAGGAGGGGCAGTCCCCGCTCCGCCGCGCTTTTACGAAAATTGACTACATACTTCGTGTGCACGACTGTCGGAATGCCTTTTCCATAGTACGGAATATGGCCTGGTATAAGGAGCATATCGCCTTTCTCCAAAATAACCTTCTCCTCGTTTACCCAATAGACACATTTCCCGTAGGTCACAAGCGAGAGGTGAAAGGTTAGATTGCGCCCCTCTCCCTCCTCGTACCAATCTGCTCCGTTGTCCTGATGCACTTCCGAAATTGCAATCATGATTAACGCCCCTCAATACTGTACTATAGTACATTCATTATACTATAGTTCTCATTCTCTTTCGAGCTTTCGCGTTACAATGAAAAAAACGAGGAGGCCTACAACATGCTAAAAACAAAAATTATTTGTACAATGGGTCCCGCTTGCGACTCCGTTTCAACGATCAAAGAAATGATCCAAGCAGGAATGACTGTTGGCAGACTGAATATGGCTCACGGCGAATTAGAAGATCATGTAATGCGAATGAAAAATATACGGCAAGCCGCGCGGGAGCTCAACACTTTCGTGCCGATTATGATGGACATTAAAGGGCCTGAGGTACGGATCGGCAAGCTGAAAGAGGCCTCTTGCGAGCTGGTCATCGGCGAAGAGCTGATTTTAACGACGGAGGATGTACTGGGCGATGCGGCTCGTCTGCCGGTGAATTATGCCGAGCTGCCGCTTGTCGTTAAGCCGGGTGACCGGATTCTGATTGACGACGGGCTCGTTGATCTTACGGTGCTGTCCGTAGACGGAAATGATATTCGCTGCAAAATCGTTAGCGGCGGAACGCTGAAACCGCGCAAGGGCGTCAACCTGCCGGGTATTAAAACGACGCTTCCCGGCGTAACGGAGCGCGACGTGGTGCATATCCATTTTGGCATGCAGCATAATGTCGAGATCATTGCTGCTTCTTTCGTCCGAAAAGCAGAGGATATTTTGGAAATTCGCAACATTCTCGAGGAAGCGAATGCGGGACATGTACAGATCATTTCCAAAATCGAAAATGAAGAGGGCATGAGCAATCTCGATGCGATCATCGAAGCTTCCGACGGCATCATGGTAGCGCGCGGAGATCTTGGCGTAGAGGTGCCGATTGAAGACGTACCGATGATGCAGCGTGAAATGATCAACAAATGCAACCTGGTAGGCAAGCCGGTTATCGTTGCTACGCACATGTTGGAATCGATGCAGGTGAACCCTCGTCCGACGAGAGCTGAGGTTAGCGACGTTGCTAATGCCGTAATCCAAGGCGCGGATGTTGTGATGCTCTCCGGTGAGACGGCTGCCGGAAAATATCCGGTTCAATCCGTACAGACAATGGCTTCCATCGCGAAAAAAGCGGAATCCATGATCGACTACAATGAGCAGTTCGATAAAAAGAGATCACAGCAAAGCACGAACATTACCGAGGTTATCAGTCAAGGCGTCGTTAGCTCCTCGCTTGAGCTGAGCGCCAGAGCGATTCTGACTTCGACAGAAAGCGGCTTTACGGCACGCATGGTATCCAAATACCGTCCGAAGGCGCCGATTATCGCGATTACGCAGCATGACAATGTGCTGCCGAAGATTTGTTTACTATCCGGCGTTATCCCGGTTAAGGGTGATAGCGTGACGACAACCGACGAGATGTTCGAATCCGCAACGCGCAATGCCAAGCTGACCGGACTGATTGAAACAGGCGACACCATTGTTCTCTCTGCCGGCGTTCCGATCGGACAGGCAGGCGCCACTAACCTCATCAAGGTTACGCAGGTTTAAAAGCTTTCCCTAATCCCGCGAAAAAAGCGTAAACGGCCTGCATCGTTCTTGCTGCATAAGCCTAACAGCCCGGAGTTAATAGGATCATCAAGCTGCGACGTCCTCGGACGTCGCAGCTTTTACATTTACAGCAGTAAAGCACGAGCCTGCTCCATCGTCTGCGCAACGATTGCTTCTGCGCTCTGTCCATTGGTGAGCAGCCTTGTCGCCTGGCCCGCCCATAAAGACATATAGTCCGCATTGCTTTGCTCGGCGGCTGCATTTCTAATATCTCTTGTCGCCGTATTTTGCACTGGGAAAGGCAGCGGCTCTAAGCCGCTTGCGTCCCATTGCCTAATAAACCCGTTGCGGATGCCTCGGGCCGGACGACCGGAGAAGACTTTCGTAATAACAGAGCTCTCTTCCGTGCTTGCCAGCAATGCCTGCTTGTAAGCGGCATGCGCGCCGGATTCAATCGCCGTCAGAAACCGCGTTCCCATCTGTACGCCCTGCGCGCCAAGAGCAAGGGCGGCAACAAGGCCGCGTCCGTCCATTATGCCTCCAGCTGCTATAACTGGAATTCTCACTTGATCGACCACCTGCGGAACCAGTGCAAAGGTGCCGATATTCGCGCCCATCGGATGGATCGATACATCAAACGTTCCCCGGTGTCCGCCCGCCTCGCTGCCTTGGGCAACAACCGCATCGCAGCCCGACTGCTCGGCAAGAAGCGCCTCATGCACGGTAGTGGCCATCGTAACCACTTTTATGCCGGCCGCTTTCGCTTGACGCATGTACGGTTCCGGCAGCACGCCGAATGCCGTACTAATGACAGGCACCTTTTGCTCCATTAATACCGCGATCTGCTCCGCAAAACGGTCCGGCGTTTCGATAAGCTCCATAGTGGCATGAGGGATGTTAAGCTCGTCGCGTGCCCGGTTCAGCTCAAGCTGGGCTACCTCGATTCCCGCATGGCAATCGGACATATGAACGGCAAATAGATTCACGGCAAACGGTTTATCCGTTAGCTTACGAATTTCCTCAATCGCATTGCGAATCGCCTCAGGCTCCATGTAAGCGGCGCCCAGCGTGCCAAGACCGCCGGCATTCGACACAGCGGCCACCAGTTTAACCGTGGACGGGCCCCCTGCGAGTCCGGCTAGAAAAAGCGGGAAGCGTATCTGAAATATTTTACAAAGCTCCGTTTGGAGTCGAATACCCATTATTGATCCCCTCCTCGATCACATTATGCATGTTTCCGCGCTGCTTGTAGAGCATAATATTATAATAACAAAAAAAGCACCTTCCTGTAGCCGCTTATGGCGTACTGAAAGGCTAGCAAATCAGCAAAAAGGCTGTTCCAGGTCAAATGACCTTACGGAACAGCCTTCTTATTTGAAACAAAACAGACCGTCTACCGGAATTACAGTTCCTAAAGTACCTATTCCGATATAAGACCTTGGAAATATTTCCACGCGGTATCTGTTGTGCTATGCTTCTCATAGTATTAAATACGCCCAGAAATTTTAGGAAGCAGCGTCTAACATGATCCATGAAAGTTGGTGATTCGTGAGTACTGGTGAAAGCGTTTCATTAGTTGTCGTTATCCTCATCTCTTTGCCGATTTGCCTGCTCGCCATCATGGTCATCAGGCAATCGTTCCAGGATAATCGGGAAATCAAATATATTTTAAAGAACGGCGTCCCCTTTGACGCGACCGTAAGCTCCATTCGGCAAACCGATACAGAAATCAACGGGCATCCCGAAGTTTTTATCGGCTTAACGATTCCCAGAGAGCATGCCGAGCCTTACCGTACCATCATTAAGACCGTTATTTACATGGTTAATATTCCGCAGTACCAGCCCGGCCGCAAAGTAAAGGTGAAGGTGCTGGAGACTAACGGAAGAATCAAAGTCGCTTTAGAGGGCGCACAAATTTTTTAAAATACGATGCAACAAGAAAGAGCGCCGCAAACGGCGCTCTTTCTTGTTGCATGACAGCCTGCTTCGGTTTCCGCAGCAGTAAAATAAGCGGCAGAGAGACGATAATAATGATCGTCCCTAAACGGAACACATCCTGCACGCTAAGCGTTCCTTTTCGATTAATTCCTCTTTAAATTGCTCCATTCGCATGAACTTCGTACCGATCATCGTTTTTTCTTTTTGCAGCACCTCTAACATGTCCCGATTATTTTCTTGTCTGCCTCAATAGGAGAAAGACCCCTTCGACGATCAAGCCGAGGATAAAGCCTGCCGCCGCCGCTTCTAAAAAAACGATGAAGCTGATCAGATCCTCCCAGCCCGTCTGGTCCCGGGAATAAACGGCCATCAATATAAGACCGATTACCGTACCCAGGTTAGACAGCAGCCACAGCCTCCTCGCGCCAAGCCAGCCGGTAAAGCTGAACAAAAAAGATAATACGACGGCAAGAATCATAAAGCGGAAAGCATGAATGCCCGTAAATGGTTGACCTAAGATCAGAAAGCGAATAATCCATAACAAAATGCTGATCAGCAAGGTGGATATTCCAGCCAATAGCCACCATTGACTGCTTCTTGCAGCGGGAATCCAGCGCATCTGAGATAACCCCTCTCCTAAAAAACGTTCTTACTTATTTAAACGCTTAAAGCGCTTACTTTGTTTCGTTCCCGACATAAGTCCAGCTTCGCATCATACTTTTTATCCTATTGCTGACCTTGGCAATTTATTTCCTTTCTTCAACGAAGCTGTTCCAAAAGCTTCGTTCCCCTAGAGGATAAGACGGAGGAGAAAATTCTTAAGAAAATGCACTTTCTCCTTAAAAAAATGAAATCCCTTTCAACCATATTTCTGATACTGTTAAAACAAGACATATAATCATTCAAAAATAATTGGAGGATTCAGCATGCAAAAACATCGTAGATTGAAAAAGCTTATCTCTGTTTTTATCATATGTTATATGTTGCCCCTAGCTCTGCTTTCGGCTGTCATCAGTCAGCCTCAGAGAGCCCTTGCAGACGCAAGCTTTCTCCATCCCGGCATGCTCTTTACCCAGGCGGACCTGGACCGCATGAAACAGAAAGTGGCTGCGAGGCAATCTCCGGAAATCGATGAATGGAATAATCTTCAAGCAAATCCGCTGTCTTCTTTGAATTATTCAACAACCTATGTGCCTATCGTTTACAGAAACGATTCCGCAAATGGCAATTTAGGTAATTATAGCCTGTATTCCAGCGCTTCGGCAGCCCTTCTGCATGCGATACAATGGAATATTACCGGAAACCAGGCTTATGCGGATAAAGCGATCCAAATCCTGAACGGCTGGGCATATAATTTGACTGCCATTCAAGGCCATGACGCCCAATTGGCAGCAAGCATATACGGGTATAAGCTTCTGAACGCCGCCGAGATCATTCGTTACAGCAATGCGGGTTGGTCTTCTGCGGATATCAGCAAATTTACCGAAATGATGACGAACGTTTTTTATCCGCTTACAAGCACGTACGGCCAAGTGAATGGCGGGTGGGCCAACGGGAACTGGGATGCCGTCGACATTGTTTTCAACCTAAGCTTCGGCATTTGGACGGATAATAAGGAGATTTACGATCAAGCCGTAGACTACTATAAAAACGGTGAGGGTAACGGAACGGTAATGCACTATATCCAAAATGACGAGGGCCAAGTGCAGGAAAGCGGCCGTGATCAAGGCCATACCCAGGGAGGACTCGCAGCTTTGGCCGAGGCCGCGCAGATCGGCTGGAACCAAAGGGCTGCGGCTCCGAACGGCGGAGATATGTACTCGTATCCGGACAATACGTACCGGCTGCTCAAAGGCATCGAATATACGGCGAAATACAACATGGGCTACGACGTTCCTTATACCCCGATTCCGGGGGTCGGATATACGCTTGAGGACATGGCGAAAGGCTTGTCTTGGATACCCGGTTTGACCATTTCGCCGATTGGAAGGGGCAATTTCAGCCCTATTTACCAACAGGTATACAATCTGTATGCAAATGACATCGGCTTGCCGGACTCCATGCTGTCCTATACGAAACAAGTGCTGGCGAGAGGGCCGTTCCAGCAGTTCGCTCTGGATTTTCCGTCATACGGGGAGCTCTTGTTCAAGAGCAAGGATACCCCGCATTCCAGTCAGTGGGGGAAGACAACGAATATATCGATAACCAACCGCGGGGCGCGTAAAGCGGTAGTCGTATTGGACGAACAATCGCCGATTACCGTGGAACAACAGATCGCCTCAACGGCGGATGCCACTGTGCGGGGTGGAGCGTATGCAAATAACAACTACGGTGCGGACGTAACGATGACGACCAAGCTGTCTGCAGCGGATTTCACTCGCGAAGCCTATTTCAAATTCGACCTGAGCGGATACGCGGGAAGCAAGGTCGGGTCCGCAACCGTGAAGCTCTTCGCCGTATCAACAGGCGCGAATGTAGGTACCACGGAAGCGGATTTTGTGGATGACGACAGTTGGACCGAGAGCGGCATTACGTGGAATACGAAACCGGCCTCCGGTGCCGTTCTGGCAGCTTGGCCGAAACCGACGGCCGGCCGCTATGTAGAATTTGATGTAACCGATCAATTGAACGCCGAATTGACCAAATCCGGGGATAAAAAGCTTTCCATCCGCCTCAGTACTCTTACGAGCGGCGATGGAGTGGACTACAGCACCAAAGAGACGGCTGCGGCAGGCAATCGTCCGACACTTGTGATTCAGAGTGACTACATGTCGACCAAGTTTGCACTGGAATACTTGGGAACCACCAATTTATACGCTTACCGTTCTTTGGCAAACAACAAATATTTGACGGTTATGCCGGACGGTACATTGGCGGCTAACTCGGAAACTGTAGGAACCGCTCAAACATTCGCTTACAGCAACAACGGCTCCGGCAACCTCATGCAGTCAATGCTGAACGGCAAATATGTGACCGTGGATTCGGTAACGGGAGTATTGAAGGCGAACGCGGATAGTATAAACAATGACTTCGGAAGATTTGATTATCAAACTCCGATCGATCCGCCCTTAACGACAGCCGTATTGTCAAACGAGGTACCAGACGGGCAAAACAGCTGGTATGTAAATCCGGTCTCCCTGACATTAACGGCAGAAGGACTGGTGCTTCCTGTAGCCGACACCGTTTATAGCCTTGATGAGGGGCTGACATGGGAAACCTATACAGGACCAATCCCGTTCAATCAAGACGGACGGCATTCAGTCTGGTATGAGTCAAGAGATATCGGAGGCGGCGTAGAATTTGCACGCAACATTACGTTCAACGTGGATACAAAGGCACCGACAATTACCGTATCAGGAGTAGTGAACAGTACGTTCAGTGATGCCGAGGACATTACGCCAATCATTACGCTTTCCGATAACTTGTCCGGGGCAGACAGCAGCGAGACAACGGTAACAATTGATACGAAAGGTGTACAGCAAGGGACAACAATTCCCCTGTATACACTGCCGCTCGGTTCGCATACGTTGACCGTAACAGCGAGCGACCTGGCAGGGAACGCAGGCACTGAAACCGTCACGTTCCGGACCACGACGAGTATCGACTCCTTGAAGTCATTGGTAACCCGTTTTGCGAATGCCGGATGGATCAATAACAAAGGTGTCGCAGCCGGGTTGCAAAGCCAATTAGCTGCAAACGATCTGCCCGATTTCGTGAGCACAGTGAAGGCGCTAAGCGGCAAAAGCATTTCCCGCGAAGCCGCGAATTTCTTGCTTCGGGATGCCCAATATTTGTTGTCCCAATAATAAGGCCCCGCAATTGTCGGGTGCTGTGCAGACTGCAGTGACTAGCTAGCTGCCTGATATTAACGGGTCCCGGATGCCGGCAGAGAGACCGGATCCAGAAACAAACCAAGGAGACTACTACTAGACAAGTACTTGAACAAATAAAGAGCATCGTTAAACTTTGGATGTGTCAAAGTTTAATGATGCTCTTTTACTTAGGTGCGACGAACCTATTCGTCGTAGTTGACGGACGCAAAGACAATTACAGCAAAGGAATGACCTTGTCTGGGGACATGCCCCGGATTGGTTACGGTTCCTATAGACCAATCTGCACCACAGCTTTTTCAACGACTTCTCAAACCGTGGTCTACTCTCCCTTGAACGGTTTCCAGCAAGGTTCTCTCGAGTCTGCACCACATACTTTTCGGAACGGTCACGGCCCATGATAGAGTCATATCGTAAAAGGGCTGTTTCGTTTTTTGCCGGATTGTCTACCCCCGGTTAAGTAACGGGCAGTTAAAAACAGAGTATTCCTTAAATAAAATTATTGAACAAAAGTAGCAGTCTAATACTTTATTTTCCCAAGACGCCCATCAACTTGCAGGAAGCCAGAATCTAGCTTTCCACCCAAAATTACCCCCTCAAATCGACAAAATCCGACGAATCTTTATAAAAGCTATACATAAGGAGTGAATCACGATGGTGAATAATTACAAACGCTTCATCGAAAAAGCGAAGTCTACCGCTTCCGAATTCATTTCCTCAAGAAGTGAAGAACGAGATGAAGGCATTATAGAACTCAATCCGCAATATTATGTTGAACTGAAAGCAATCGCCGATATGCAGCATACGACCGTGCAAGCGATCGTCAATGGAATCATTGTCCAATACCTGGCAAGCGTCCCATACGAATCAACCCCCATCTCAGTGGATCAAAAGGAAGATAACCCGCTTCTGTATTTGGATGGTATTTGCAAACTAGAGGATTAAGGAGTGCTAACATATGGATAACTACTTGAACATTCAGGATACTGTTTTTCTGGATGAAACGGCTTTAGCCGCTTTAATGAACCCTGAAGACCCCCGCTATGTGAAAGCCCGTTCCCTGTTTCTGGATTTGCATGATCTTGAACGTAATTACGTGACGACCAACTCCATTATATTTGATCTTCACGAATGGCTTCGCAATGAATACAGCTATCAGCAGGCGGAATATTTTCTGAATGCAATGGATAAGGCAGTGAGTAAAGGCAAACTGGAGGTCATCTCCAGCGGCCCCGAATTTGAGAGGGAATCACGCAGACTGCTTATGGACAGACCCGAGCTCCGTTTCTCGCTCAGCGAAGCATTCACTGCTGTGATCATGTCCTATTATCAGGTAAAACGCATCTTTACTTTTAATCGCAATTACATGATGCTTGCCAATTTGGATAAGGATATTCGAATCATTCCATCCAATTAAAACCTTTAAAAAAATACAGCCTGCCCTCTTGAGAGGCCGGCTGTATTTGTTTCGTTGCAATGCCGTAAATTGCTTTTTCCGTCGCTTCTTATTACACCCTCATTAACGACGAATGAGACCCTCCCATAACGCCGAAGCGAAAGTGATAGTCTCCAGTTATCTGTATTGATTAGCTATAATAGCAATAGGATGGCGAAGGGTCATCAAATTCAAAAGTATAAAGAAAAAGAATGAGGAGTATGTATGGTTGACGTTTTATGGACGATTTATTTAGGGTTGCTCGCAACAGCTTCCCTCACTTTTTTAATAAAAGGAAAATATAAGTCGAAACTTAGCAAAATAGATTTCGTCGTATCCATCATTACATGGATTGGATTGTTCGGGTACGTTGCGGAAACAGCTATTCTAAATCCTACTATCTGGAAATTTGTTTCCGTGGCAGCTTTTCTATGGGATTTATCATTCACGATGCTTCTAAAAGGTTATGAAGGGGAAGAAATCCTGGAGGAGCTGCCGATTGTGGCGAGGAGAGTCTGGATGTTGATAACATTTGTTGTCATGGTCGGACCTTTGTATTACGGGTTGTTCAGATATGCCTTTGAATGATGCCGAGTAATGCAAGAAAAAAGAAACCGAGCAGATAAAAACCGCTTGGTATTGGGTGGAGGTCCGGTTCGGTGATGACTGACTGATCATGCCGAATGTCGGGATTTACACGGCTGGTCATGGTATTGAATTGAAGGAACGAAATAAAACTGGCTATGGCATCCCCATTACGATTGGAAACAGTGTCTCGATATATAGATGGGATTGAGCTAACGGAGAACGATAGTTCAATAAAAAACGGCAGTCTAGGACTTTATTTTCGAGTCCCAAGCTGCCGCTGTATTTTTATGCTGCTTCGTCTAAAAAACCAATTCCATACAGACGTTAGTTTTTTTATTGTGAGCCCATGCTGGGTGCAAAACAAGAAGCTGCTTCCCCGATAGTGGTTGCTGCCTTAACATCTGGAGCCTTATATTACACTTTTAATTTCTATTTTATGGACTGAATTTGTTTTTTGACAGTTTCTACAGACTTGAACAATCTTTCCGCAATCACTTTCCTACTATATCCCTTATGTTGAAGAGTAAAAATTTCCTGTTCCGATGGTGTAAGTGTTAGCAGAGAAAACCGATTCGATAGAGCTTTTTGCCTCATCCAAATTGTTCTTTTCAATGGAATCTTTAGCAAGATTGAAGAAAATTTAATTTTGTTAACTTCGTTCTTGATAGAGTGGTTTAAAATTGCCGTACCACTGCTCACAATTTGAATTGACTTATCTAATATGTGTTATTGTTCTATTTGGACTTTGATTCCGAAGGCGCCAGTCACGATAATATATCTAATAAAAAAGATAAAGGCGATGAAAAAAAAGAGTGGGACTAAGCGAAATAACTCTGTGTGCGGGTCAATTGCTCGAAGGATGTAATTAAATAGAAAGATGCCTAACCAAGCCGGAACCAATACAATTAATATTCGAAGCTTGCTTTTTTTGCGATATATATTGATTTCTCTGTGCCAAGTGCGAAACATGGTTCCACTGGCAATTAAGAAAAACGGTGCGGACCAAACCAGGAGCATACGAAAATTAATGGCGATATCGGGGTCAAAATCGGTATAGAATATCGTAATAACCATTGGCATTGCGAGGATATACGATAATCCTTTCTTAATCTCATTCTTTATAGTCCCTGAATACACAATTGCGTACATAAGGATCGCATAAGGAGAAATCACCTGACCTAAAAATTGAAAATAGATATGTTCCTCAAACAAAAATGTAGAGATAGAGATAAATATGTCACCCATCATCTGGAGCTCAGGTATAATGTCACTTACGATTGATTCGGACAAAGCACCTATTGCAGCAGACATGATGAATGTAATCATCCAAGGATTAGCTTCATTTTCTTTTGGCTGGCTAACGAATAGAAAGATCGCGAACAACAAATTGAAAAAAGAAAAAAAACAGCATAGTTTAAAACCTCGATAGGATATTTAAAATATCAGCTGGTCTTTGTGCGATATGGTCTACGTGTTCAGTAGTTAATAAATGCACCGAATCGTAACCCCAAGCTGCTGCTATACTGTTGATTCGATTTTTTTTAGCTGCTTTAATATCCCTCAGTTCATCACCAATATAAATAACATCATTTGGACCTAAAGCATATTTTTTAAGAAAAGAAGAAATGTTCTTTTTCTTCGAAAACGGATTAAAGGAATAATAACTGTAATCAAAGTAATCCATTGAATTATTAGTTAAGAATTGTTGGGTAACACTTGAGGAGTTTGATGTTATAAACGCTAGCCGATATCCTCTTTCCTTTAAAACTTGAATCATATCTTGAAGACCTTCTACTGCATAGAGTCCAGGAATGTACTGCTGATACCTTTTCTTTATTAATATCCCTACAATCGGCATTTCATAAATTGGCACACCAAGTCTTTTACATCTATTGCGCACAGATAGCTTGCTTAAACAATCTATGTCTTCATTATTGATTATTTTATATCCTCGTTTTTTTGCAATCTCATTGAAGGCTTGAATGGCCAAATTCTTAGTGTTCACGACTGTACCATTGAAATTAAAGAGTATTACTTTTGACACAGTGTACCTCCTCTGATAAAACGTTCAGTCTTTTCAATCTCTGGTATTGTAACATATTCACAATTGTCCTAGGTATGAGACTAAAGGTGTATGTACCCTTTTGCCCATTCAAAAATTCAACACAGGTGGAAACAGTTTTTTCATAAATCCGTTCTAACTGGACGCCTGATTCATGCCAAAATTCACATTGATCTTTCGTCTTTTCGTTGAGCCCTCTCAATCGTTTTATTTTAACACCCATTTTTTTCAATTGATTAGATGCTTTTTTAAACATTTCTAATTCCGTGTTGTACTTTTTCTTTATGAGCATTCGTTTGATTGTTGACGCTTGAAAATCATCGTAAATCGCTTTTTACTTGTTATACGTATCAATGGTCTGGATGATAAGCTTCATGGATCGATTCATTTCATTAGCTTCTTTTAAAACAGAATTGATTTCCCGCATCTGAAGCTCAACTTCATCCGCAGCCTGTTTTAAATCGCTCCGACTTTTTAAATTTTGTTCAGTAATGAATTTCAATTGATTAGACAGCTTGGAAATTTCAATGTCGGTCCTAAAATCCCTTCTAACATTTTTTCTTTTTGCATCAGCAGCATTACTGTTCGTTAGTGTGCGAAGTTGATTCCGGCTCGTTTTATGAGCAAATCGATATTTGTATTTCCGTTTGGATTCTTCGAAATTAAGCTCCCTCAGTTGAATACGCTCTTTGATTCTTTCCTCTGTATAATCGACCCCTAGTGTTTTCCCCCTTACTGACCTCTCCATGTCTGGATGCTTAAAAGTCATATACTTAACTCGGCCCTGTTACATAAAGTATCCGAGCTGATCCATCCGATACATGAAATCTTCAAACGATTTCGAGGATTTTATGACGGTATCAATATCATTTTTAATATGCGTTTTCCATGAGACTCCTCGCTTATCCTCTTTCCATTCCTTATACGATTTCGAAACTAAATCTTTCTTAAGTGGAATGATGGTCAGGTTATAGTCCTTTGCAACTTCATCCGAATAATCCCTTGCATCTTTCAGACTCTGCTTACAAGCATTGAATTTTTTTCCGTCCAGCGAAACAGAATTTATAATAATGTGGTTATGATAATGACCCTTATCTAAATGCGTGCTGATGATAAATTGATATTTTTCGCCAAAAATTTTTCAGCCCATTTCAAACCAATCTCATGTGCTTTGTACGGATCGGTAATCTCATGCTCCTTGAAAGATTGAATAAAATGCAAACCAAGTGTTCCTGACTCTTTATTATGCTTTTTTTTATTCCCAATCATCTGCTTATAGGCGAGTTTATCATTGGTTGCACAATTAACGCCTGTTACTAAGCAGCCGTCGTCTGTTTTTTTATCATTGACGATATAACTTAGGGACCGATTCAATGTGGTACGTATGGTAATTTGTTTTACGTATGGCACTTTGAATCATCCCCCATCGTAATATTTTTCGATCTGGTTATAGATGCTGTCCAGCTGCTTCTTCAAATAAACTTCATGGGGCGCTTCCGGTAATGGTAACATCCGCTCCATGCTCAACCAAATATTTAACGATCTCCATGTGGTTCGCTTGTGCAGCCATTTGCACAGGAGTCGTACAATACGGAAATACTTGATCAGCGCCATTAAAATTGACGTCAGCACCATACTATGAACAATCGAACAAAATCAAATTCCCCTTTCCAAGCTGCTTGACGTAGAGCTAACCCGCCAGTGTACGACCTCATTTGGAAACCTAAATCTAGCAAATCATGAACCGCACTGTAATTCTTGGAAAAAAGGGCTGCTCCAACGGCTGAATTCTTGACATGATTTAATGCGTTAAGATTAGCTCCTAATGTAATAAGCTTCTCAAAAACCTTTTTATTCCCATGGTGAGCAGCTGAGACGATGATTGGATCCTGTTCGTCATTTAAATGATCAAATTTAAAACGTTCCATTAAATCCATGGCTAAAACAATTTCGTTACATTCGAAGGCATGGCGTAAAACCTGAATGGGTAGTACAGAACCATCTCGATAGCCGTACTTCACAATTGTATTCTTCAAGCATTCACTGTCATTAGATTCAATACACATCAAAGCTTCTTTTATATATTCGCTCATCATATCCTCCAACTGATTCAAAATCAGTATCATATTTTCTACAGATTATTTTCTCCTCAGTTCCCTATGTTTTTCCCTGCGGTTAATCAACTCTTTTTCCCATTCAGTGTCGCGTTATAAGTATTTTAGCGATCTAGATCATTCCACATTTTTTGGAGATGGCTGCTCTCCTTTTACTCTCTTTTCCTTTTTGATTTCGTTTAGTCGATCTAATAAGAACTTTCGCTTATAGCCGGCTTGTTGTTGTTCAATCTGCTGGTCCCGATTCAGACAATCCGTTATTAAGGAAATCATTGGTTTGTGGTCTTGATGAAGCAAGAAACGCCATTGATCAGTTAGTTCATTTCCAGTATAGATTCTCGGAGGCTCTTCGGAAGATTATTGAAAACCAAATCGTAGGAGTGATCAATCATTTCAAAAACATCCGATTCTTGCAAGGAACCGTCAATCGTAATTGTATTCCAGTGCTTTTTATTCATGTGGTACCCTGGTCGAACAGTCTCGTGTTGCTCTCTCAAGTTTTCCGCAATCACCGGGTCACATTTTAGGTTCAAGTGAAAATAATCCCCATTGTCTTCAAAAATAAGCGCGAACATTTTACCTGCAATTTTCATCACCAAAGGAGTGGGTCCGAATGGATAATCCTTAGTCGTTCCTTTCTTCTTTAAACAGTATTCGATGATATTATTCTTCAAAACAGCACCTCTCCTCTCCTTCGTCGATAACAACAAATTTCTTATACTTATATTTCATCATTATAACTGAATGTAGCCCGACCATTACTCAGTTGGCTTAATAAAAACAAGGAGCAGCTGCCGCGGCAAACTGCTCCTTCTATCGTTCAACTAACGTACCCGTTAAATATAATTACAAGCCCATAAAACTACCCATTAACCCCACAGTTAACGCTGCAACAATAAAAGCACCTATGTGAACTAAAATCTTATATCTTAGTTTACTTTTAAATATGAAATATATCTTAAAGGTGAAATAAAGTGTTATGAGATCAATTGGCACCTCAATTAATGCTGTAATAAATTTATTATTAAAAAATTCATTTATAAACTCACGAAACAGAATATTATTTGCTAGACCAATAATTGAAAAAATGACTTGATAAATAAAAAACTTAAAGTGGTCCAAACAATTCAAACTCCCTTATACTCTAATACATTTCTTTAATAGTAAAGAAAATGCTAAAGCTTACTAAAAAATTGTAATACTTCTTTCTTAGGATCGATATATGCAAAAAATTCCACTATTCTGCCAATAGCTAAATAAGGCCACCTTGCCGGCAGCCTCGTCCTGGTTAGTTGGTGGAACTAACGTTTCCCGTTAGCTTAACGCTTTAGAGCAGCAAATAATCTAATCTTGGTAAAACAATTTGCTGTAAGAATATTTTTGTTTAACTCTTGTAATGTTTTTATTAATTCCTTGGATTTTGAAATAAGTTCTTTTTCAAAATCTCCCAAGTGTATTGTCTCGTTGATAATTTCTTCTTTTAATGCATTAATAAATAATTTTCTATTAGTTCGAATTAATGGACCCTCATGAATTTCAAGATTTAACTGACTAACGATAAGCTCATTTCCTTCTTTAATGAACTCAAGCCATGTCCGAGGGTTTTCAATATACTTTAATACGACGTAGTTGTTTTTTTGAAGTTGGTAATACACATCGATAAGAAAATCAAAGTGAGTCAATATTAGCTCAGAATAAATCCGCTTCGTCTCTAGTCCCATTTCAGGAGAAGGATAAGATAAATATTCAAATCCATTTACGATAATGGTAAAACAACCGTAAATTTGATTATATTCTTTGTTAAAAGTCTGGAGATCAATTGTTCGAAACTCAAGGATATCATCTTCAAAGATTTCATATTTAATCTCAAACATTAGGGATCACTCCGAACTTAATATATACACATATATTACCATATTATTGTACTGCAAAGTTGAATGTTTTCATTAGTTTGTTGCGTTAACCTGCTGCCCGTTACTTCAACGAGTAAAGGAGCAGCTGCCGCGGCAAACTGCTCCTTGTTTGTTCAACTCCCTCGTACCCGTTAGCACAAAGCGCTGACACCACTGTCGGCACCCTATTCCTATTAATCATTACATTATCGTTTGGCGTCAGGGTTATCGATGATCGCCACGGTGCAACGGGAAACGCAAATCAGTTTGTTAAGCTCATCCGTAATTTTCACGTCCCAGACCATTGTCTTTCGGCCCTTGTGCAAAGGCGTAGCTACGGCGGTTACAATGCCGCCGCTTTTGCTTTTAATATGATTGGCGTTGATCTCTAGGCCTACCGCAGCATATTTTTTACTGTCGATATTGATAAACGAAGCGATAGAAGCGGCTGTTTCCGCGAGCAACACAGATGCACCACCATGTAGTATTCCTGCTGGCTGATGGGTTTTGGGGCCGACCGGCATCGTCATTACTACTCGGTCGGGCGCCAGCTCCATATACTCGATATCGAGCGTCTGCATAGCTGTATTCTCTCTCTTTCCATTCATGAGGTGAATAAATTCGTCTCTTTGCATACCTAGTTTCTGAAAGATTTCATCTGCTACGATCATTTCAAATAACCTCTCCTTTATCCAAATAATTTAGCTGAACAGGCTGTAGTTCGTCCGGCAGCCTGGCGTCGTTGTACTACGTTAGCATTCCTGTAGAGCGTTAAATTTCCGCTTTGCAAAAAAACGAGCGCCTCGGTACGATGGAAGTACGCAACGGGTCATAGCCCTAAAAATTCCATCATCCAGGAGGACGCTCTATTATGAAGTTTAAATCGCAAGCGAGACAAAATCAACTCATTGAAAAAATTACTGCTCAGCATTTAGTTGTCGGGATCGACATCGCGCAGCAAACGCATGTAGCACGTGCCGTAAACTTTCGCGGCATCATCATCGGAGACTACTTATCCTTTTCTAATGACGAGGAGGGGTTTCACAGTCTCTTACTATGGATTGAAAAGCTGCAAACCACCCATCGTTTAAGCGCAGCCATTATCGGGATGGAACCAACCGGGCACTATTGGCTCAACGTATCTCGGTGGCTCACAGAACGCCATTTTGAAGTCGTTTTAGTGAATCCGCATCTCGTGAAAAAGAACAAAGAGAACCGCGACAATACGCCCTCAAAGAGTGACAGAAAAGATGCACTCGTTATCGCTGACATGGTCAAGAACGGTTATTACTCATTTACACGCACGACCCCCGAAGCCTTCGAGGATCTACGTGTGCTTCTCTCTAACCTCGACTTCGTCGTGAAGCGGCTTGTCAGTGCCAAAAACCAGATCCACCGCTGGGTTGACGTTGTTTTCCCTGAACTGCGTCACGTATTTAAGGACATCACCTGTATCGGATCCCTGGCAACGCTTCGCCTCTTCCCTACTCCAGCAGAGATCAGTAAACTGCAGCCCCAGAACCTGATTCAGGGATGGAAAACGATCATGAAACGTCACAGCGGTGCTAAAAAAGCAAAAGCACTGATCGAGTTGGCCAGCCATTCTGTAGGGTCTCAATCAGCTATACAGTACTACAAGCTCCACTTGAAACAATTACTCGCCGAATATGACCTTGCTTGCGGACAGCTGGTGGTTGTGGAGAAAGAGATTTCATCCGTATTAGAACGTATTCCCTTTGCAAAATCCATCCTCGCGATTAAGGGGATTAGTATCATTTCACTAGCTGGTATTCTTGGTGAGGCTGGGGATTTAAGCGGATTTGTTCACGGAAATGCTTTGCTTCGCCATGCCGGACTCAACCTCGCGGAAGCAAGTTCAGGCAAATGGACGGGACAAATGAAGATTAGCAAACGCGGACGATCCCGCCTACGACGCTTCCTCTTCATGGCCACTATGAGTTTGGTCATGAACAATTCGGAGTTTCAAGCGATGCATAAACACAATGTGCAGGTCAAGAAGATGAAGAAAATGAGGTCCATTATGAAACTATGCGGTAAATTGGCCAGAATACTAGTTGGGATGGCTCGGAGCGGTCTAGCCTACATTCCTCATAAAACGTTACCGCTCTTGCAAGCAGCTTAACCAAACAACCCGTTTCGTCGCACGTAGATTGGCTTATTCGCAGGATTTCAAAGAAAGCACGGAGTACCGGATTCATTAAACCAAAGGGCACCGACCCGTACCGTTAGCAAGACCGGCCTCCACCCCTTGGACAGGCGTAACGAAGGAATGAGAAGGCATAGACCCGTTGAGACATGGGAGTGAAAACCTTCAGGGGCGGCGTGGAGAAAGCGTGCAGTAAATGGAATTACTTGGGGTAGCTGTGCTCCCCCTCTATTCCCGTGCGCCTTCATGTTACCGAAGTCTAACACGGCGTTCCCCTTCTTGTCTTTCACCCCTTACCATCTGGGCGAAATCCTGCGAATAAGCGAGCATTCGTGAGAAAATCATATCGTACCAAGGGAGCTTAATCGTTCTTCGATAAAGTTTAACAGCAGTGCTTTCTCCTGGTCAGGAATCCATTCCGTTAGTCTAGCGGCTGCAATCGGYAACATCCACTCATCAATGTCGCTGAACTGCAGATTAGAATATGTAAGATAATGTTCCAAGTATATTTCGTTTATCTTATCCCTCATTATTTGAAGTGTATTAACGACCCTTGGGGCTTCATCAGGCAACGTACCGAAACGAAATAAGAGTAGCGTACGCGCGACATCACCGGCAGGATTACCGACCATTCCAGTCATCNGCTTGGAACTTCTTCATGACGACGAACACAATCGGTAACATCCACTCATCAATGTCGCTGAACTGCAGATTAGAATATGTAAGATAATGTTCCAAGTATATTTCGTTTATCTTATCCCTCATTATTTGAAGTGTATCTTTAACGACCCTTGGGGCTTCATCAGGCAACGTACCGAAACGAAATAAGAGTAGCGTACGCGCGACATCACCGGCAGGATTACCGACCATTCCAGTCATCCAATCGATTACCCAATTTCGCTCACCGATCATGACATTATCCGGGTGAAAATCACCATGGCATAGACWGTTTCCGTCCGGTAGTTGTTCCAAATAATCAATTATCTCTTTCTTCACATCATTCGAGAGCTGAGCTGCGTTCCGTATGTTACGAGCTATTACCACTTTTTGTTTTAGGACGGACGATCTTCCATTACACTCTACATCTATTTCATATCTATGAATTTGATAATGAAGATCAGCAAAATCTTTGGTTAAACGATTTTGTTCGTTAGGATGTTGAACAATCATATGAAGCAAAGTTGAACCCTCGATCCGTTCAAACACGATACCGTTCCTTTGTTCAAAATCAATTAATTCGTACGCTCTGGGCGCAGGGATTCCAAGGAAGGCGACAATCTGATTTACCTCATATTCATATCTGATTGCTTCCACAGGAATTCCGTTCCGATGAAGCTTTAAAATTTTTCCTAGTCCTTGCTCGAAAATTTCGGCTGTTCGACCCTCACTAAGCTTTTTCATTTTATCATCTCCTAGTGGAAATCCGCGTTTGCTTAGTTATTGAGTTATCCTGCCCGTTAGCCATCCATGCCGCTCACGCGACACCACAGATTATGGAAGTAATTGCGTTCTTCCATGGGAGTTTAATAAAACGAGCAGGCTACCGTAGCGCCTGCTCAATAATGTGTGTTATTAAACTATAGTTTAATGATAAACGATCCACTTATTTTTTTAGAACATCCATCCAGTTTGGTGGAAAATCAGCCTTCTGCGGATCTTTTAAGTGCTTCCAGGTTACTAACTTTACATTATTAGGATTTATAGGAGATATATCGAATGTAAGACTATCCTTACCGACGGGAATATGCGGACCAACAGTTGGAACCACTTCAAGTGTTATTAAAAAATGAAATCCTCTAAATCCATTTATCCGTTGCACATTTGTGACA
The DNA here is from genome assembly GCF_001428245.1 of Paenibacillus sp. Soil522. Taxonomy (GTDB): domain Bacteria; phylum Bacillota; class Bacilli; order Paenibacillales; family Paenibacillaceae; genus Pristimantibacillus. Next base: position 18,693 of record NZ_LMRV01000031.1, on the reverse strand, counting down.
TTCACAAAGTAAGGATAAACCTCTGGTGAGTAATTCAATTTGTTTGAATGTTCCACGTTAGCGTGATGCAGGTGAGAAAATTCTAATGCATCAACGTGGCCTACACCTCCGGATAAACAACAATTGAAGAATCAGCCATTTAATTATTTTATTATGCACATTTTCAACTTTTTAGTTTGCCTGTTTTAAAGCAAATTTAACATTAATATTAATTAAAAAACTATATATTTGGGTATATAGGATTTTATTGCATAATGGTTAGGAAAGTATTAAAACATTTAGAAGCTATTTCTCAAAACTTTATATATATTGTAAAAACTGATTAGAAGTAATAATGTTGACTATCCCTGTATTTATATATAGTTTATTCCAATGACAAATAAGCTGACATCCTTTATATTATGAATTGTGAACGAGATGCTTGAGAACATCGCGTTCATTTCATAACCTTTGTTACTCCTCCGGTGTTTGAGAGTCACCAGAGGAACCTTGGCCCCAGCTTTACGAACTGGGGTTCTTTTTTTCTAGTTATCAACAAAAATGAAGGCTTAGCCTACCGTTATTTTCAATCATGAACGAATTCCTGAAGAACATCGATTCATTTCTTAACCTTTTTTACTCCGCGGTGTGAGAGGCACCATAAACACATTGGCCTAAGCTTTATTTTTCTTGCTATATTGGGTCCACGAATTATATCGGTTTCATTCTCATAAAAATGAATAGGCTTTGCCGAAATTTTTAAATAGGTTTACCTGCCATCTAGGCATTTCATACATTTTATTAAACGTAACTTAAGGCGAAATTGTTTCACACATGATTGATCTTATTCGAAAAAAAATATAAAAGTAAAAGAACTTATGCCTTCATCTAATAACGAAGATATACCTTCAGAATAACGAGTTTTCTTAGGACGGTAAACAGTAGTTTTATTAGAACTCTTCTGCCAGTTAGCTTAATGCTTATCGGCATTCAGACATTGCTTAACTTTCTCTGATAATTAAAAAAAGCCCTTATCTGCACGGACTTAATTGGGACTATGTTCTTGTCTTCGACATAACTTTTAGCATCCTTTATTCGATAATATTAGGCATGCCCCAGTCACTTCCACGTGCGCCCTGCGATGAAATATGCTTTAATATACCAAAGGAGCGTGATTCAATGGACATCAAATCGTTTCTATATCCCAAGAACGCGGTCTCTTACCTCATGATATCCTCTAATATGAAAGAAGCCATGGATAAATTGGAGGCGAGCCACTATACAGCCATTCCGATCTTGGACGACAATGGCTTATATTTCGGAACGCTATCCGAGGGAGATTTGTTATGGAAGCTGAAAGGCACACCCGGCCTCTGCTTCGATACGATGCACGAAATTCCTGTCGTCTCCATCAAAAAACGGATGAAAGTCGAATGCGTCGCGATCAGCGCCGATTTGGACGATATGCTGGCACTAGCAGCCGATCAGAACTTCGTTCCGGTCGTAGACGCCGATCGCGTATTCCTCGGTATTATTCGCCGCAAAGATATCATTGAATACTATACCCGGAATATTGCTGATTAGTTAGAAAGATCTGATCTTGCGGATCATGAAGGCTGCTGGTGACCGGCAGCCTTATCTATGTTCTTAATGTTTATTGAGCCATCGTTTCGTTCCCGTTAGCCATCCATGCCGCACGCGACACCACAGATTATGGAAGTAATTGCGCACTTCCATGGGAGCTTAACTGTTACTCGGGACGTACTCCTCTCAGTTCCCCATAATGGTTAACCATCTGTTTCAATCCATCGAGTGTCTCCACAAAAAAGCTTTGATTGCTTTCAATTTCAAATTTCAGCTCATTGTCCTCGTGTGCAAATTCCTTGAAGTAACCTTCTACAACGACTTGCCCTCGATTAAAAAATTTAACTTCTAACTTTAGGTTAGCTTCAGAAGTACAAAACGTGGTAACTCCCTGTAAATCAGTGAAACATCGAACTAACTGATTATAGAACTCGTATATTTCACCAGTTGAAAACCATAGTTCACCCTTGACGTAATAGTTCCCACTCTTGATTTCCACAATTCCTCTAGCATCATATCCACCAAAATGACTTGTCATGTTCGGAAAACCGAATACCTCGTCTAAGGCAATTTGTATAAAACATCCCTTTTTGCCTCGTACTACAAACTCGTGCACAATAATCAACTCACTTCATTGTTCAATTGTCCTGCCCATTTATCGGTACAGGGTGCCGATAATGGGCAGCGTGTATTCGTTGTTGTAGTATCGTACCCGTTAGCGCAATGATTAGAGCAGGGTTGAGAGCAAACGTAACCTAGTTTAATTAATAATTGATTCAGCTATTTCAAGAAGAACATTGATTGAAACAGAATCCTCTATTCGTGTATCTACACTTAATATGTATTGCAAATTATCTCTTTCAAAAACCAGTAAATTGGCCCAGTACCAGCGAAGCTGACACCACCAGCAAAGTAGATGTAATTAAATGGGAAATTTATAACTGGCCGTGCGTATCATAAATGATGTCGCACGGCCAGTTTGGTTTATCTCCTGCATATCCATTTCGGGTCTTACTGTTTAGATTGCAATTCTTTCATCATCGGATAGTCCGTATAACCCTTGCTTCCACCACCATAGAATGTTGTTTGATCTGCTTGATTCAATGGGAAACCAGCTTTAAGTCGTTCCACTAGATCGGGGTTAGCTAATGCCCATGCCCCAATAGTAGCTATATCTGCTATTCCATTCTCAATATCCGTATCAATTTGTTCCATTGGTCTACCAAAACGATTGACTACCAATGCATTTGGCCAGAGTGTCCGAATTTCTTTCAAGAGTTCGTCATTACCTAAATGCATGACATGTAGATAAGCAAGATTCAGTTTTGCTAACTCTTTAACAAGGTATCTGTAAAGCTCTGAACTGCTCTCACCTTCATCTATGCCGACCCAAGCCAGGTTCCCTGGCGAGATACGGAAACCCGTACGATCTGCACCAATTTCATCCGCAACAGCGGATGCTACCTCGATAGCAAATCTCGCACGATTTTCGATGGATCCGCCATAATGATCGACACGAACATTTGATTTTTCTGCAATAAATTGATGAATTAAATAACCATTTGCGCCATGAATTTCAACGCCATCCGCTCCCGCCTTTATGGCTGCGGCGGCTGCTTTCCGGAAGTCAGCAATTGTTGTCTGAATTTCTTCTTCGCTCAACTCACGTGGTACGGGTACATCCTGCTTTCCTTTAGGCGTATGCATTCCCACACCTGGTGCAATTGCAGATGGTGCAACGCTTTGACGGTGATGTGGTGTATTGTCCGGGTGAGACATCCGTCCTGCATGCATCAACTGAATGAAGAAGTATCCGCCTGCCTCATGGACCGCGTCCGTAACTTTTCTCCATCCTTCAATATGCCGATCAGTATAAATACCAGGTGACAGCATGTACCCTTGACCATCATCCGAAGGTTGCGTGCCTTCACTGATAAGCAATCCCATAGATGCTCTTTGGGCATAATAAAGTGCACTAAGTTCACCCGGTGTTCCATCTACTTCCGCTCGGCTGCGAGTCATCGGGGCCATGGCTAGACGATGCGGCAGATTCATTATTCCTACGCTTACTGGGCTCCACATTTTTTTCATTCTCAACACTCCTTAAAGTAATAATTTGTTGCTAACCAATACATATTATAAGAATCTCCCGTTTAAAATGGGGGGTATCCACAACCGGGATGAAGTTGTACTTCGACAAAATCGAGAAAACGCGACAAAGCTTGATGGTACGAACGTCCACAATTTTCAGTCCACCAAGAATCCCACGTAAGTGCTCAGCACATGAGTACGACCAGTTCCGTTCTACATCTCTCCTGCGCAATCAAGCGCATTTTTCAATACATGCAGCTCATTGCTCTTTTGAATTACCTCGCCACCCCCAAGATTGCAAAGGATTGTTTCTTTACTTTGCGGTTTATCTGGGAGTTAAATAGTGAGCGCTGGTCAGTACGCCATTTAAATCAACTATCACGCTTTTGTCTGGGGTTTCAACGATTTGCACTGTTACAACCGCATTGACTCCGGGAACAATAATGGTTTTCCCTTCGATGCTGATCACTTTGCCGTCAACCGTTGTTTCAAACTAAAGAATTCAAATTCATGATTGCCACAACAATGGACAAAATAAGCAATATTAATGGTGCTCCCATATTTTTTCCTGGATCCTTGATCCGGATATGAGTGAAAAGTGCTCCAAGCATTGTCGCGGCGAGAAGAATCCCTGCAAGTGCCGCGAATTGCGGATACCAAATTCCCACAATCATTCCCACAGCGCCAATCACTTCAATTAACCCAGAGAAGACACGGAATCCTTGAGAATAACCATAACGTTGAAATTCCTGAACCATCTGCTTGGAACCAAATTTCATCAAACCAAACATTAAAAACCCCAAACCCAAGATTACCTGCAAAACGATGGATGTGATATGCATATTAGACACCTCTCATGTAAAAAATTTATTATAATTGTTTTGCGCCTATCCCAATTTTCTTTAACAACTCAATGAGTTGTTCTTTTTCTTCGTTACTTACAAAAGATAAATTTTTGGATATCGTTTCAATATGTTGCGGGAAAATCTCATCGAACAGTGTATTCCCTTTTTCTGTCAAAACAACATGAGAAGCACGGCGGTCTGTTGGACTTGGTTGCCTTTCAACAAAACCTTTTTTTTCCAATTTATCCACAACGTAAGTGATACTTCCACTCGGAATTGAAAGAGTTTCACTGATTTTTTGTACTGGATGTGGTCCCTTGCTGTATAGAAGTTCAAGAACCATAAAATGCTCAGGATTAATCTCATAACGGTCAATATCCTTACGAACATTATCGAAAAGAACTTTGGAAGCTTTCATCCAAATACGAAATAACCTTAAATCAAGCTGGCTTTGTTTATCTCCTTGATGCATAATATCAACCTCCTTCCAAGGGAAGAATTATCTATGAATGTTATCTTGGCTTTCGATACAGCGGATAATCAACTTGAGTCGGAATCTCTATTAGCAGCATCCGAAGTTCTTCACCTTTAGATTGAATGATAATGGTTTCATCTTTCTCTGATTGAATAATAACAAAATCTTTGTTCTCAAAAGAAATCTCCTGTCCTTCAATCACACCATCACCTCTTATAGCTAAACCGGCGAGTGTCCGATTAGGTGAGAGAAGATACGTATAGGTTGCACCATTTGCAATTTGAACATCATACATTTTGGCATCTGTAACGATATTGATTGGTGAATGTTCGCCAAGTATCGTCTTAACCGTTACACCATTCTCGGAAACGATTGGAAAATCTTCATGCACGTATTTTCTGTAAGTTGGTGGACGCTTTATGGCTTCATTCAGGTACGGCTCGAACCAAATTTGAAAGCCTTCTGATGGCTCAAGAAGAGCTTCGGCATGGGATACACCTGAGCCAGCTTGCATGACTTGAACACCGCCAGCACCAACTACGCTATCTGTACCAAGAGTATCTTGATGACGACCTTTACCCTTAATGTTATAGCTTAATATCTCGAATCCCTGATGAGGGTGAAAGCCAATACCGCCTTCGCCTTTGGATTGTGCCCATGCCCAGTAAAATAAAGGACCGAGACGATTAATGAGGGAACCCTCACCAGAAAACCCAATCGGCTTTTGTTCTGTTATTTTGCCGCCATCAAATTCTCCTTTTGCTTGGTCCTGTGGTTTAATGATTTTAATTTCCATTTGTAGCCCTCCTTTGCTTTTATTAAAGTTTATATATCCTAATCTTATTTATACTAATCTTAGGACATATTTATCCTAACATTAGGATAATGTCCGTGTCAACAGAAATTTTATCGCGATAGCGCCCATGATGGGCGCACATAAAAAACCCACTTCAATGAAGGCATCGCGCCATTCGATTTTTGTCCTAGGTGTGATTAATACTGTTTTCTCTCACTTTATTATGCGGGTGTTACTGCCGTGCTATTATGGGGTTAATTATTCACCGGCCCTTGCTGTGTATAGGAATATAGTGCAAGCATAACAAATGCTAAATATATATTTTTCATTGCAGAAAAAAATGTTGCCAACCACATATATTTCTGATATCTTTAATTTATCGGTCGTATGTTGTCGACCACATATAATTGAGGAGAGTGAATAATATGACACAGTTATGGAGTCCAGTAAATGTAGGTCGCTTAAAACTATCGCATCGATTGGCAATGGCCCCAATGACACGAAGCCGTGCGAAACAGGATGGAACACCTGGCGATCTAAGCCCATTATATTATGCGCAACGTGCATCGCTTGGCTTGTTAATCAGCGAAGGTGCGCAGCCATCCGACGACGGACAAGGATATTTGAATACACCCGGGATTTACACGGACTCACACATTTCTGGGTGGAGAAAAGTGGCTGACCAGGTTCATGCCTCTGGTGGATACTTGTTCATTCAGTTGATGCATGTAGGGCGGATGTCACACCCGGACAATACCCCCCACCACCGCCAGCCGGTAGGGCCATCTGCAATCGCTCCTGGTGTTCCGATGTTCACTGTTAATGGGATGCTGGATATTCCGGTTCCTCGTGAGCTCAACGCGGAAGAAATTAAAACGACCGTCCAGGATTTTCGGAAAGCGGCCGCTGCGGCGATCCAAGCGGGCGCCGATGGAGTTGAGATTCATGGAGCGAACGGATACCTCATTCAGCAATTCATCGCCGAAAACTCGAATAAGCGTTCGGATGAATACGGTGGTTCTATCGAGAACCGTGCCCGTTTCGCAATTGAGGTTGCAGAGGCAGTCGTAAAGGAGATTGGCCCGGAGCGAACGGGTTTTCGCATCTCACCCGGCGTACCGATAGGTGGCCTGGATGAAGGTGTGAGTGGCCCAGATGTATATAAATACCTCATCCCTAAACTGGCAAAGCTAAACTTGGCCTATCTACACCTCTTGCATGGCGGGAACGAGGAGTTGTTACGTAACATTCGATCACTCTGGCCTACGGCATTACTGGTAAACCGTGCAGGAAGACCGCTAGAGAGCCTCTCTGTTGACATCGATGCAGGACTTGCAGACGTAGCTCCGGTTGGCGCATGGGCATTGGCAAATCCTGATCTGGTTGAGCGCATAAAATCCGGTACTCCATTGAATGAAGCAGACCGATCAACCTACTATGGTGGAGACAGCCAAGGTTACACCGATTATCCAACGATATTGAAATAAAAACATACAGAAAAGTTGAGGACAGCCATGGTACAACAAAAAGATGATGATAATAAGAAAACCGTTGAGGAAGAGTTTATTACAGTTACCGACTTTCCAGTGAGTTTCGCGATTTTCGGTCTTGCACGATCACACCGAGCACTTGCAGCCCAGCTGCTTAGGGAGGCTGGATTGTTCCCAGGGCAAGAAATCTTGCTTATGCAATTGTGGCACCAAGACCACCAATCACAGAACAGTCTGTGCCGAACCTTGCGTCTAGACCACTCAACTGTCGCTAAATCTGTTCGTCGCTTGGTTGACTCCGGCTTGGTTACTTGCAGTCGCTCGCAAGAAGATAAGCGTGTAACCATTGTATCGCTCACCCAAGCAGGGCGAGATTTTGAACCTAAAGTTACAGAAGCTTGGAGTAAGCTTGAGAACCTAACAACAGAAGCTCTCAACGAACAAGAAAAAAAGTTATTAGTCGCTTTATCACGAAAAATAGCTGCTGTATTAGATCCATTCATATAAAAGACAAGAAGTAAATTTGAGTCGATAAGGGAGAGGATTTACATGTCTAATTCGAAGATGAAAGCCATTCTTGTACGTGAATACGGCGGTCCAGATGTCTTACAAGTAGCAGAGGTAGAACGTCCGCAGCCGCAAGAGGGAGAAGTTCTTGTCCGCATCGTTTACGCTGCAGCAATTCCCCTTGACTATAAAATTCGTAACGGATGGCTTCAGGCTGTCTTCCCTAAAACGTTCCCTTACATTCCAGGAACTGCAATTTCCGGGTTCGTCGAATCCGTAGGTGCAGGCGTGACCCAATTCCAACCAGGTGATCGCGTGTTTGGCAGCGTCAATGGAGCCTATGCGGAATATGGAATTGCAGCAGCGAATGAATTGGTGAGGATGCCGGGTGATTTAACTTTTGAAGATGCCGCATCAATTAAGGCAGGAGCTGAATCGGCCTGGAAAGCTTTGTTCACCGAGGGGGAATTACAAACCGGCCAAACCGTTCTTATTCATGCAGCAGCAGGCGGGGTTGGACAATTTGCCGTTCAGCTGGCGAAGTGGAAGGGTGCAAAAGTAATCGGCACCGCTTCAAGTGCGAATCTTGATTTTGTAACATCGTTAGGCGCGGATCAAGTGATCGATTATAACACGACCCGATTTGAAGATGTCGCTGAGAACGTTGACCTAGTTGTTGATTTAGTCGGCGGGGATACAGAGAATCGTTCATGGTCCGTATTGAAGCGAGGTGGAATGCTCGTCTCATTGACACAGCCTCCTTCTCAGGAAAAAGCGCAGGAGCATGGCGTTACAGCTAAATTCAACTCTAAGTTTCCAACCTACGAGGATTCGGAGACGATAGCTCAATTAATTGCCGATGGTACAGTAAAAGCAGCGATTGATGCCGTTTATCCTTTAAGCAATACGAAGGAAGCCCTTGAAAAAAGTGAAACCAGACACGGGCGTGGAAGAATTCTTTTGAGCGTAAGTTCGAGTTAACATTCTTTGATCAGAGAACAACTTTGCATCACATCCGAAAGTCGTTTGTACAACGGTACAAGACTTTCGGTTGTGATTTTACCTGGTTTATGGGAGCCACTACTAGAATACCTTCTTGCGTGTGAAGTTGCTCGTTGATAGCTTGCCCCTCAGGGAGAATAGCTTTACCGACTTGGTAACTCAATCTCCCCACCTCCTTCACTTCACTGAAAAAAGAGTCCTCGACAGACAGATCGGCTGGCATCACGATGATCGTTTCTCCAGGATCTGCCACTACCGAAGAGGGCAGATAGGCAGCGGCCACTACGGTCGCAGGATAAGTCCCCTTCCCTACCGGATCGTACAATAATGGAATATTTGCTCCTAATTGTTCAATAACGTTATTGATTGATTGATTGATTACTAACTTGTATCCAAACTACACCAACATGTTAGTGATTAGTCAATAACTGAAATACTAGCAAACTTAGCCCAGCGTACACTGAAGAAGAAAAAAGCGGAACTAGAACTAGCTTTGCGCGGCTATGTGAACCCTCCAATGATATTGAAGGAATGTTAAGTAGTCATCGAGGAGTTGCTCTTCGCTCTTCAGAGGAGTTGAGACTCCTCTGAATTAGGGCAATGGTGGTTTGAATCTCATCAATAGTTAATTTGTGTGGAACGGGGACATCCTGCTTGCCAGTTGGTGTGTACATTCCAACTCCTGGTGCAATCGCAGAAGGAGCAACCCCTAGGCGATGGTGCGGAGTATTATCATCAATTACCAGTTCGTTGTATCCATCAATTTTAATTCCAATATTTTCTAATTCTACTTAATTAATAAGACACGAAGAAGGGTGTGCAATATGAAACGAAATAAAAACATTACATGGAATGCAATTGCTGCAAATAAACTTGACCTAAAAGGGAAAAACGTTACAGTAGTTGGTGGAACTGGCGGCTTAGGTCGAGCCTTCAGTCGCCTGATGGCTTTACGAGGTGCGAATGTTACTGTAGTAGGACAAACATTCAGAGATAAAGATATAAAAGGCATTTCGTTCATCAAGGCCGACCTGAGTCTACTTTCAGAAGCGGAACGCGTCAGCAATCTGTTACCTGCGGAAACTCTCGACCTACTTGTCCTGACTACAGGAATCATGGCCGCCCCGAAACGCCAAGAAACAAGTGAGGGTCTCGAACGAGATATGGCTGTAAGCTTTTTAAACAGGCTAGTATTGCTTCGGGAAATTGCCCCACGGCTTGGCAATGATCGATTAAACGCTAAAAGTAAACCCCGTGTCTTTATTATGGGTTTTCCAGGTTCAAACCAATCCGCGAGCATAGATGATCTAAATTCCGAACGCACTTACAAAACCATGGTTGCACATATGAATACTGTAATTGGTAACGAAGCACTCGTTCTTGATTCCGCGAAACGTTACCCGCACATTAACTTTTATGGTCTAAATCCTGGACTAATTAAAACAAATATTCGCAGCAATACGCTTGGTAAAAACAGCATAAAACTTCGAATTATTGAGTCTCTAGTTGGTCTTTTGTCGCAAAGTCCAGAGACATATGCTGAGCGTGTCGTACCACTACTTTTCACTCCTGAGATTGAAGGCCACAACGGTGCGATGTTTAACCGAAAGGCTCTTGCAATTCATCCATCAACTACGATGACTAATGATTACGTTGGTGCTTTTATAAAAGCTTCCGAAGAACTTGTTAATCGTGTTAAAACTAATCGACTAAAGTAACAATCTTGCTTGGCCTAATAGCGAATAAACTTCTCAATCAAAACAAGACCCTATTCGAGGGTCTTGTTTATTTCCTGGTAAAGTCAGGAACGATGTGAACCGTTTGATATTACACTATCCTGCCCTTTACGTCAGATCGCTGCGGCAGTCTGCTCATCCGTTAGCGTAATACTTCCAGCCTTTTTGCTCGCTCAAACGCTTTATGTAAAAACTCTTTAGCCGATAAATCGTCAGGAAAATGGGCTTATCGTTGTAAATCCGCATTTTCCTGACGGTACCCCATCTAGATCTTCGATGGCTTTTTCACGGGTTGTGTAAACAGCTATTGGATAGAAATTGGGAAAGCGCCCCATTTCCTCTGCGACAAAGATTCCCCACACTGTGCTCAAGTTGTCCAGGCTCAAATCCCCCTCTAGGTTAAGTTATCCTGCCATTTGTTGAACAAGGCCGCCAAACCACCAGTAGCCTTCCCCATTGAACTATCGTACCCGTTAGCGTAACGAAGGCCGCCATTACGGGCTTTGTATGCTGAAGATTCCGTTAGTTAAATAATAGGATCCAATAGTGAGTCCTAAGCTCTTTCGTTTAAGAACTATGGTTCTCTAATAACGTGGTAAGGGAATGGCTACGGGTTCTCTTTCAGAACCCACGGAACATTACCCTGTACTTCTAATTGAACTGCAGGTCTAGGAAAATCATCTGGCAATAAACTTACACCGTATGTGAATCCAAATGTAAATCCGCTAATTTCCAACATGTTACCCGTTAAATGACTGATCTCTTCATCAGTTTTTGTCCAACAGTCTGGTCCACTAATTAACCGTCCCACTATATGATAGAAACAGCCGTATAAATGAGTACCATCAGCATTTTCACAGTATTCCGAAACTTCACCTTCTTTGGTTGGGTCAATTCCTAAACTATGAAAAAATTCTATGACCTCATGGGGTAATTGTTCAGCTGCAGCCACAAAGTTTTTGCAGAAGAGGCAATCACAACCTTGGGTAATCTGATGATATACTTCATAAAAATCTCTTGTTCGTTCAACATCAACCTCTAGGATCCAATTCATGATCTTTATTTGTTTCATGGTTCACCTGTATGAATAAAACGACTAATGAAACTGACTGCATCACGGCTATTGACGACGTGTTGCAAATTTTCGGTGGAAAGTGGTCCTTCTTAGTTGTGCAGCATCTATTTAAAGGTTCCCAGCGATTCAATCAATTACAAAAGAATTTAGGCACCATAAGTACCAAATCATTAGCGGACATATTGCGACATTTGGAAAAAAAGGAAGTAATTCTCCGAGTAGTTTATCCAACTAATCCAGTATCGGTAGAATATTCACTAACAGATAAAGGTAAGGATTTTCAAACCATTTTAGTTGAAATGGGAAATTGGCGAAAAAGATGGGGCCCTTCGAAGTCGAATCACACCGTCTAAAGTCTGTTCGCGTCAAATTTCTCGCGGGTGTTACAGTGTACCGGTATTATGCTATCCTGCCCGTTAACGTAATGAAACTGCCGATCATATGCCGGCAACCTCGTCATAACTATTAAGCTATCGTACCCGTTACTTCAATAAGATAGTTCCAAGTAATAGAAGAAGCCCAATAGAAAAATTTAAAATATATTTAAATGCAGCATCTTTCATGAAAAATTCTTCAATACTTCTTATAATGAAACTAGCGGACACTAGATATAAAATAAGAAAATTTAGTGGATTGATTAAAAGCAATACAAGTGCACCAACTAGAAGCAATAAATCTAAAATAAATATAGGTTTAGACCTTCTTCGCCATTCTTTTTGCCAACTCTTTTTTGCTGTTTCAAATAACTTCATTTTTACCGCCTCCAAAAACAATCATAACAAATAACTCCTNTAGGTTTAGACCTTCTTCGCCATTCTTTTTGCCAACTCTTTTTTGCTGTTTCAAATAACTTCATTTTTACCGCCTCCAAAAACAATCATAACAAATAATTCTTTTTATTTATTTATGAAAAATGCACCAATCCTTCTTTCGCTAATCTGCCCGTTCAATGAAAAAAAGCAGACTGCCGCTGCAATCTGCTTCAATCCACTATCGTACCCGTTAGTTTAACAAGCCTTTGACTATGTTACTTTTCCCTTCTATTAACCGTAGGAGTTGGTTAATAAAATCATCAAGTTGGTTCAATTCAGTAATTACGTACGAATGTGACCGCATTTTATCAGGTGGGCTTAATTTATTATCAAGAATAATTTCAACCCCGACATGTCCTCGTTTATTGTGTAAAGACCATCTCGTATAAACATAATGGATTGTATTTTCTATATCATCACCAGATATCCAAATATACTCATTTTCTGACAATGATGAAATTGATAATAACCCTTTTCTTAATTCATCTAGTTCTGTATTGCTTGTGTAAAATTTTATTTCTGAAGTACAAAAACTTGAACGAACTTCAAAATTCACTTCAAAAAAGAGCTCGTCTTCCCAAATCTTTATTATAGTGATACCTGTATTTTGCACCGAAAATCATCCCTCCTTTGTATCAAAAGTATCATCTTTTTGGAGATTACTGCCCGAAGGAGTTTAATAAAGAAAGGGAGCAGCAGCCGTAGCTGAACTGTAGGTTATTTTATTTCGGAACAACAAGTAGTTCACTCGACCTCGAAGGACTACAATCCATAATGAGATAATGAACTTCATTTGCTTGCTCTATTTTAGTGATACTCTTACAAAGATAGTTCCTTTTTTCTTTATCACCATTCTTATCTTTTGAGGGATCTTCTTCTATTTTTATTTTATTCTGAGTATAACTCAGTCGAATGATTACTGGATCTCCCTCTTTAGTGAAACGTGTAATCTTTRTACTGGAGTCTTTTTTGTTTGATACTTCTGAAATAAAATGGTCTAGTTTATCWATATTCCCTACAAYACCTAAGTCGGACACTACGTCACCATTTTTCACAGCTCTTTCGGGTGTCGCGGAACATCCCATTAATAACATAAAAAGTGTGGCAAGAATAAAGAGATTTTGATATTTCATAATTGTCTCCTTCAATTAATGTTTTTGGCTGCGCCTAGTTGGTGCTTTTATAAAACCACTGAACCCTGTATCCGTCCTTAGTGCAACCTGAAAATATATAACGCCAAAACAATCAACATATGAGTGAAAAATGGAGCATCTGCACCGCGGCAGCATGCTCCACTATCGTACCCGTTAGTTTAACGGAAAATGATACTATTCCCAATGGTGTCGCTTAAACGGTATGCTATCATATTTCTTCAAATAACCATTTTAATTCTGTGTCCCCGACGCATCGGCGCATGGCTTTCATTATTATATGTATTATTAATATTGAAAACTAATTGCCGGGTAGTTGGATGCCGCGCCAGCCGCTTACATCGCATTGGCCATATTCATTATCACCCACAGCAACCACCGTGCCGTCCGATTTAAGACCGACGGTATGGGCACAACCCGCCGCAATCGCCACAATATCGCGCCAATCACTTACATTACATTGGCCATACTCATTCCAACCCACAGCCGCCACAGTACCGTCCGATTTAAGGCCGATGGTATGATTACTACCCACCGCTATCGCCACAATACCGCGCCAGCCGCTTACATCACATTGGTTATGTTTATTCAAACCCACAGCCGTCACCGTACCGTCAGATTTAAGACCGATTGTATGAAGATAACCCGCCGCGACCGCCACAATATCGCACCAGCCGCTTACATTGCATTGGCGATACCGATTATTACCCACAGCCGTCACCGTGCCGTCCAATTTAAGACCGATAGTATGCCAGTCACCCGCCGCGACCGCCACAATATCATGCCAGCCGCTTACATTGCATTCACCTTCATTATTTCGGCCCACTGCTACCACCGTGCCATCCGATTTAAGCCCAATGGTACGACGCCAACCCACCGCAACCGCTACAATATCGCGCCAGTCGTTTACATCGCATTGGTCATGCTTATTCCAACCCACAGCCGCCACAGTACTGTCAGATTTAAGACCGATTGTATGAGCATTACCCGTGTTCGTCGCCATATGAACATTACCAGCCGCGACCGCCACAATATCGCGCCAGCCGCTTACATCACATTGGCCATATTTATTATCACCCACAGCAACCACCGTGCCGTCCGATTTAAGCCCAACGGTATGACGACGACCCGCCGCTATGGTATCTTTAGGCCATCGTTTCACCTTTAACGCTGCCTGTCCGAGCCAATCACCTTCAATGTTCACTTGTTTATCACCTTCTATTTTTGATTACATATTCCACTAATCTGCCAGTTAGCACAACGAAGCGATGGATCGGCTCCATCGCTTTTTTCTGCACTATCGTACCCGTTTAGCTTAATAGCTTCATTATTTAAAGAGATATTTATAATATGCTGGGAATTCTCGTATTATTGAGTAAATATCTCTAAACTCAAAGATTTTGGCATGAGCAGAATACACTTCTTTAATCTCCATTTTTCTAAACGCTAATTTTATCCTAGATACATGAAAATATTGAGTAATAACCATAACGGAGTCTGATTCTAATTTATCCATAATCTTGCTGGTATTTTGGGCGGTCATATATGAGTTGTACCCATTATTATCCTTTTTAATTTTTTCTTTTGGTATCCCTTTATCTATTAAGTAAGATTTCATAACCTTTGCCTCATCGAAACCTTCCTTACCAATACCACCACTTACAATGATAAAAGGAAAATAGCCCCCATCATAAAGTTCTACGGACTTATCTAATCTTGCTTTTAACCGCTCAGAAGGCTGTCCATTAACTTCTACTTTATTTCCTAATACCACAGCTACGTCAACAGGTTTCAATTCATCATTCAACCCATCTATTATCACGAAAGTAGTGTGAATGATAAACCAGATGAAAAGACTTGCTACTAATATTAAAAATCGTTTAATGAAGACAAAGTTCAATCTCTCACCTTCTCTCATTTTTTATCCATAATCCTTCCTTAATATTTTCACTTGGGCGCATGAAACATTCCACGCAGACGTCCCTAAACCCCTTCAATTTTAGAACGCCTTCAATCGGCGCTTAGTTGCAATTACTGGCCGTTAGTTGAAAAAACGTCAGCCGATCATGGCCGGCTGACGTAAATTTTTTATTTAACAATCGTTTCCCGTTAGTTGAATGACGAATCATAATTTCCACTTAAACCAACGGCCGTGTCCGTCTGTTTCTGCCAGCGTTTCACTATATTCCTTCCCATTAACGTAGTAATCAAGATGAAGGTCTAGGTCCCACATATTGTTATAGAGATGAAACACTTCCCGTTCTTTACCCAAGAATTGAATTTGCTCACTCAATTTCTTCTTCGCATCGGCCGGTATCTGGTTGGCTACATGGGTATGAAAAATACATATTGTTGAATCGTGAGAAACGGTTGGGACTATTTCCGGGAGAATGGACACTCCATCTCCCTCAATTAGCTCTATAGGCTGGCTTTTAAGGCAATAAGCAGCTATTTCAAAATACGAATTACGCTCCTTATGTTCAGGCCAAATCAATGCTTTTAGCCAAAGATAATCTTCAGGATCATTTAGGTTATTAACGTGTAAATCCAAACCGATTCTGCGTATGACAGGTGGACTATGCTCAAACAATAATGGGAATCTATCTCCTTTAACTTCTGAACTTATTTCTAAAGTCGATTGTTTAGATCCGTACTTTTGGTTGGATTTGTAGGAGTAGCTGTATTTGTCCCACAAGAGTTGGAGGCCTGCGCTTGTTCCTATTTCTATAAGGGTTAACGGCTTCTTTGTTATTTTATAAATATGACAAAAGCTGGGGTACAAATATGCACATCGTCTGACTTCGTTTGTTTGGACAAGTTTGTTTTCTAAAAGCTGAATGATCTCATATTCGTTCTGCATACAAAAATCCTTGAAACAATTTATAGCTCCTGAAGATTCCTTTGGTTCGTCTACAATGCTGGAATAATACTCGGTCAACTCATGTTCTCTCCCACTTAAAAGCAAATAATGAACCGCCCCAAGTAAGAGGTTAGGTACAGGTTGTCCTGGTTTGGAATGTGCAGCCAGTTTAAGCAAGTCCAGGTCATTTGCAATGTTCCCTGTAAGATGTTCATAAAGACTGCTCGAGTTTTTACATTCCCTTTCTGCAAAAATCCTAAATCGTTCCGATAGCACAGCGATATCCAACACATTCACCACCTTTTCCAGATAGTGGTATAGTACCATGATTCATCGATAAACAATGCTTCGAATTTTCTATCTCATCGATAGCGTTCCTTTATCACAGAACTACATTAAAATGATGGTTATCATTGGGGAAACGGCAGCCGATCGGATGGCCGGCTGCCGCAGTGTTTTTTATTGAGCTATCGTACCCGTTAGCGTAATGAACCAGTTATCTTACGAATAGATGAATCTGGTGAGAAAATTCAATCAAATCAAGGGAGCTTAGGGTGCAGTACCACGAGAAGTTACATACCAACCTAAAAAGTTCTTTTTAACATATATGCTCGACAATTCAATTTGAGGCACATTATATAAATCTCCGTACTTCGGGTCATTTTTAATTTTTCCCTCTATTACCTCCCCTGTTAATGCAATAAAGGGTGACGTGATTAGCATATCTCGTCTTACTGATAATTCGGGAGTAGGCAACGGAAAAAAAAGAATATATATTAACAAAACTGAGACTGTGACAAGTACCGTTCGTTTAGTTATTCGGCTCATGATAACCGCCTTTCCGTTTCAGTGAGTTGAGCAGCGCGGTGATATCTTTAGTCAAATATTAACGAATAAAACTAATTAAGACTGCTGCAGCACCCATTAACATTAAAATTGAAAAGAGAAAGTAGCCGAAGACCTTTAGAGGACGCGGCATTGTATTTAAATCTATTTTTTTCAATGGTCCTCCACCCTCAATATTTTGAATAGAGCGAAGGTTCTCATCGACATAATTATCGTTATTGTATAAATGTTCCTTTTCGGGTTGGGTTTCGTGGATGTTGTTTGCGCTCATTCCAAATCCCCTCTCAATTCGTTCTATGTGGAATATTTTACCACATTAGAGGTTCTCATGAAACCCATCAATCACCACGCTAACCTGCCCGTTAGCAYAACGAAGCGATGGATCGCTCTATCGTTTTTTTCTGCACTATCGGTCCATCTGGACGGGGGACTTTGCTTCCTTGAATTCCTGAATAAAAAGCAAATATAAGGTGAATAATTGCCTAGTAAAGAAATCCACTCTTAAGGAGGCTTGCAATGACTGAAAACAACCAGCWTGATGAAGTCGAAGACTTCGTGAGCTTTAAAGCTATGTCGGCTATGACTGCTGCTGAGATGCCAGATAAAAGYGAAAACCCTGATGATCATGATCCGAAGAAAGATAATCAATTYGATAATCAATTCTTATATCCGCCGATTAATCCGCATCCCCGAAATGACTTAGAATAGTGTCATCTGTCAATGTACCCCGACAAATAAGTATCCGATGAAGTTTGGTTCTCGTCAAAGGGAACGATAGCTCGATTGAGGCTGCCGACACAGTGATATGCTCCCCAAATAGTAGACAGGTGAAATAATAAAAACCTGCTGCTATGAGGGGAGCATTTTCATGTCTAGAGTTCAATATCATGCGAAGGAGAAACTCGCCATTATTGAAGAGATCGAGAGTGGCGAACTTGGCCWTATGACTGCTTCGTATAAATATGGGGTTTCGAAAACAAGCTGGGTAAARTGGAGACGCCGTGATTCTTCCATGGGAGCTTGTACAAGAGACTTTAAATCCTTTACAACCATTTCAACTCGTTCATCTTTAGGGGTATGGGAACCTTCGTAGTTATAAAAAATCAAGACATTCGCGACCTGGTATCTTAATAAAAAGTCGATCATTTATTTCTGAGATAAGAAAAGACAGATATCCAAAAGATGCATCCGAGCAAAATTTGAATTCCACTTTCTTCAATATGTCTCCCAGTCCCACTTAGCAATAACCCTGAAAAAAAGCCTAGCACAATGCAAATTAATACTTCAAGTAACTTGATTTTCATAAATGTTCACCTTACTACCTTTTATCTTTTATTTGTTTTAATTCTAATTTATCATGTAAATCCCTGGTACCAATATAGGTAATTTTMTCCAGTATACTGCCAGTTAATTTAATAACTCGAAGAGGCCATTCAGAAGCTGG
>NZ_LMRV01000030.1 GCF_001428245.1 Paenibacillus sp. Soil522 | reverse complement strand
GGCTTATCCTAAAACGTTTGCCAGGACCCATACATCCGGCAGACAGCAGCTAAAAGGTTCAGCAAACCTAACTTTCGTATCCAGTTTTCAGGGCGCAAATTAGTTGTTGAGCGTTGCCTAGAGCAACGGATACAGCTTCATTGCGAAGACATTTGGCGATGTCATTACCTGATCTTGCATGCGTCCCCGAACGCTGCAAGCGACAATTATTCGGGGGACAAGCGTGGCGGTGTAGCTCAGCTGGCTAGAGCGTACGGTTCATACCCGTGAGGTCGGGGGTTCGATCCCCTTCGCCGCTACCATTACCTTTCTTTATCACAACATTCGGAGGCTTAGCTCAGCTGGGAGAGCATCTGCCTTACAAGCAGAGGGTCGGCGGTTCGATCCCGTCAGCCTCCACCATTATTTAATTATTCGGTTTTTGACCGGATCCACTTGGAGCTGTGGTGTAGTGGCCCAACATGCCTGCCTGTCACGCAGGAGACCGCGGGTTCGAATCCCGTCAGCTCCGCCATTTTCTTTAAAGTAAGGCTCGGTAGCTCAGTCGGTAGAGCAGAGGACTGAAAATCCTCGTGTCGGCGGTTCGATTCCGTCCCGAGCCACCACTTTATTTTTCGTAACAACGAAAAATAGGTAATAGTATGGAGGATTAGTGAAGTGGCTAAACACGGCAGACTGTAAATCTGCTCTCTCTGAGTTCGGTGGTTCGAATCCATCATCCTCCACCAGTTTTTTTAAGCATCATGAGTCATTAGCTCAGTTGGTAGAGCACCTGACTTTTAATCAGGGTGTCGTAGGTTCGAATCCTACATGACTCACCATTTTCCCTACAAAAACATCGTAACCGAAGATCCCAGGATCTTCGGTTTTTTGATTTTATTATTTTAAAAAGGCAATCGTTATTTGCTGCGAAGAGAAAGCTCTTGAACCAGTTCATTTACGGTTTCCGATAGCCGCAGGGTTAACTCTTCATTTAATTCAAACACGGGAGCTTCATTAGGCTCCTGCGTACGATTAATTTGCGAGTCAACAGCGTAAACGCCGCTAACATAAAGTTTTGCGCCCATTGAAGCGAGTACGGGCTTAAGCGAATAGTCGATGGAGAGAAGATGGGCAATAGTACCTCCGATGAACAGAGGAGCAATAATTTTTCCATCAAGGCCCTTTTGCGGCAGTAGATCCAGGAATGTTTTCAGAACGCCTGTGAAGGATGCTTTATAAACGGGGCTAGCAATAATGACGGCATCAGCATTTTCTACTAATTTATTCGCCTCTATAATAGCAGGGCTGCCAAAACGAGCATGAATGAGATCTTCGGCCGGTAAAGAAACGACCGTAATTAGATCGACCGAAAGGTTTTTCTCCGTTAATTGCTGCTCTACGTACTGCGTGATCCCGTTCAAGCGTGATGAAGCATTCGGACTACCGGAAATAATAACGATATTCGCCATATGTATGTACACTCCTCTTTTATACTCATAATGTGCAGATCAATATTTAATTAATCCGATGAGTTAACTTTGAATAAATCGTACCACGAGTTGGCCTTTTTGGTCAAACAAGTATGATTTGTTTCTTGTATTTTATCGATATAAGGGAACAATGTATACATACAGAAATAAATTAGAAGAGAAAAAGGGGTATTGCAATGGTATTTGGACTTGCGGCATTAATTAGTTTTGCGATAGTATTTGCAAGCGTACCACCGCTTCGGATGCTTGCACTGCGCTTAGGCTTTGTTGACCGTCCGAATCAAAGGAAGATACATAATAAGCCGATACCTCTGATGGGAGGAGCGGCTATTTTTGTTGGCTGCGTTATCGCGATGTTTATTTTTATAGGCTTTACACCGCTTACTTGGACCATTGTTACGGGAGGTACACTGCTCGTTCTCGTCGGACTTCTGGATGATGGCGCTAAGGCTAAGGGAAGGGATTTTCCGGTATGGCCGCGCGTTATTCTTTATATGGGCGCCGCTTCAATTCCCACATTATTTCATATTAGAATAGCAGGAATCGCGAATCCTTTTACGGATCTTTTTATTTCTTTCCCCGATTGGTTCTCATGGCTTACAACGATGCTATGGGTTTTCGGATTGATCAATATGATTAATTTTATAGATGGAGTTGATGGGCTTGCCTCAGGCGTCTGCACGTTATCAGCGCTCACGCTGTTAATCGTGGCGCTCATAAAAGGGCAGCCAAGCACGGCTATTCTCGCAGTCATTGTAGCAGGCACGTGCTTTGGATTTTTAGTGCATAATTTTTATCCGGCGCGAATTTTTATGGGTGATGCCGGAGCCACCTTTCTTGGTTATACGCTTGCGGTTATTGCAGTTGACGGAACGTTTAAGAGAGCAACGTTCATTACGCTGCTTGTACCGTTATTAGCGCTTGGATTGCCTATTTTCGACACGGCATACGTTATGCTGCGCAGACTTATTAGCGGTAAGGGTCTGCACCATGCAGACAAGCTTCACACGCATCATATTTTGATGAAATGGGGTTTGAGTCAGGTTCAGACTGTATCGTTTCTTTATTTGATTGCTGCGCTTTTCGCGCTGCTGTCGATCATTCTTTTACTGGCTATAGGCTGAATTAGGTTAACGCTTGTGGTACAATGACGAAAAAAGGCATAATTCTACAAATAAGTAGGAATAAGCTTTTTACTCATTAATCCGCTAACGCTTGTGGAGATTGGAGAAAGAGAAATGAGCACGACAGACTGGTTGAAGCCTCTGCAGCACATTTTGAACTGTCCGGTACATGCTGTTTCAAAATCGATAGCGGAGTGGAGCGATTTAGTAAGTAATGCTGCTGCGGTGCGGCAAGGCGATCATAATTTATCTTCTCCTATAGAAGGTGAGCGCATCGAAAAAGACGGGAGAACGTGGATCGTCATCGCTTCTACTGAATATGCAGTAGATCTATTAGAAATCGAGAGTTCTTCCTTGCAGACAACCGAAAAAGAGCTGATTAGCTGGACATTACAGCTTAATTGCGGCACTTTAGCGGAGAAAAAGAGAGCGGCACTCACAGAAACGGAAAAGAATGCGCTTAAGCTGGGCGATTGGATTCAGAAGCAGCTGGAGTCTGATGAGCCTGCCTATTCTTTACCGGATCATTTAACAGTTGGCAGCCGTTTATTTAACGAAATGATTCCATTCTTACTCGTGACCGAGCAAACAGGTACCAAGCAAGCAACGTATACGGAGCTAGAGAAGCTGCTGCGTTCATTTATGTCCGATGATGTATTGCTCATTCCGCTCAAGAGTCAGGAATGGCTCATTTGGGGGTCTGTATCGTTACTAAAGGATGAGGATTCGGATGCATTTGACGAGCAGGAGGAAGAAACGCTGGAGGATAGCTTAGCGTCGATTGGGCTCGGATTGCACGAGATGCTTGCCAGTGAATGGATCGGCGAATGTCATCTGGCTGTCGCACATCCAACATCACCGGCGAAGGGAATGGTCGAGACGACTATTCTGCTGCGGGAAACGATTAATCTCGGACGGAAATTTCATGTCGGAACGAGTATTCATTTGCCGTGGATGCTTCAGCTGGAACGTTTATTAAACTCGATTCCTGAAGTTCAGCGCTCCAAATACTTGGAACAGTCGCTAAAAAGAGCCGATTTATTTGTCGAATCAGAAATGTTGAGCACTTTAGACACTTTTTTTACGCTCGATTGCAATGTTAGCGAGACGGCAAAGAAATTATACATTCATCGTAATACGCTTTTATACCGTTTAGACAAGCTTAAACAGGAGACGGGGCTTGATGTTCGACAGTTTCGAGATGCTGTTTTAGTCAAAATTATATTGCTATTGTATAAAGTTACGAAAAGAAATTAGTTTTTTTGTAAAGTATGTGCATAGTCACATTCTCCCCTGTGGGATAAGATATAGGCATATCGAAATTTCTTTCTAGGGGGAAAATTATCATGGCAGGCGTACGTTTAGAAGGCATTTACAAAAAATATCCGGGTACTGACAAAGCATCGGTTACTGACGTTAACTTAGATATTAAAGACAAAGAGTTTCTCGTATTGGTCGGACCATCTGGTTGCGGTAAATCGACAACTCTTCGTATGATTGCAGGCCTTGAAGAAATTTCGGAAGGCAAACTGTTCATCGGCGACCGCCTTGTGAACGACGTTGCTCCTAAAGACCGCGACATCGCGATGGTATTCCAATCCTACGCGTTGTACCCGCACATGAACGTTTACCAAAACATGGCTTTCGGCCTTAAACTTCGCAAATTCAAAAAAGCAGATATCGACAAACGTGTACGTGAAGCTGCTAAAATTCTTGATATCGAGCACTTGCTTGACCGTAAACCAAAAGCACTTTCCGGTGGTCAACGTCAACGTGTCGCTCTAGGACGCGCAATCGTTCGTGAGCCGCAAGTATTCTTGATGGATGAGCCGCTTTCCAACTTGGACGCGAAACTTCGTGGACAAATGCGCGCTGAAATCAGCAAGCTTACAAAACGTCTTGAAACTACTACTATTTATGTAACGCATGACCAAATCGAAGCTATGACAATGGGTGACCGTATCGTTGTTATGAAAGACGGTTTCATTCAACAAACGGCTTCTCCTGAAGAGCTTTACAACCACCCTGTTAACATCTTCGTAGCTGGCTTTATCGGCGCTCCATCGATGAACTTCATCAGCGGTTCGCTTACAGAGCAAGGCGGCGCGCTTCGCTTCAAAGCAAGCGGTGTTGACGTAGTCGTTCCTGAAGGCAAAGCAGCAGCTCTTCGCTCGAAAGGCTACATTGGCAAAGAAGTGATTCTAGGCATTCGTCCAGAAGATCTTCACGAAGAGCCAGTATTCTTGGAAGCATCCCCGCAAACAATCGTGAACGCGAATGTTGAGGTTGCTGAGAACCTAGGCCACGAGATGTACCTGTACCTGAACGGTATCGGCACTGACACAGTTATCGCTCGTGTTGACGGCCGCTCCGGCGTTCGTGACGGCGTATCGGTTAAGCTTGCTCTTGATATGAACAAAGTACACTTGTTCGACAAAGCGACTGAACTTAACATTTTTGAAAATTAATAAATTGTTTGGAAGAGGAACGGTCGGATTATCCGATCGTTCTTTTTTTGCGTTTAACGACAACCGTTTGTACGCCTCGGTTGTTTAATTGAAAAAGCGTACTGATTAAATGAATGCAAGGCGCCGGGCGGCGGAGAAACGTTGCTTTCGGCGCCTTTTTCCTTTACGATGAAGACATTGGAAATAAACATTCATTTTTACACACACAAGCAGTTGTCATATGAGGAGGCCCTACGATGCCGAAAAAAGTGAAAGTATCTGAACTCGTCAAACAATTTCAGCTCGAAATTATTGCTGGTGAGGACGGAATGAAGCGTGCCATTACGGTAGATGATTTGTATCGCCCAGGTCTGGAGATGGCCGGTTATTTTCATTATCATCCGAGCGAGCGGGTACAGCTGCTCGGCCGGACGGAAATATCGTTTCTAAATATGCTGGATGGCGAGGAACGGATGGACCGCATGGTTCGCCTATGCAACGATGATACGCCTTGCATTATTTTGACTAGAGGGCTGGAAGCGCCTCAGGAGCTTATTGATCAATCAAACGAGCATCAAATACCTCTGCTGCGAAGCCATGTGGCAACGACCATCCTATCGAGCAGAATTACCGACTTCCTGGAGAGAAAGCTGGCTCCAACCGCAACGATTCATGGTGTCCTCGTTGACGTATACGGTGTCGGCATGCTCATTACCGGGGGGAGCGGCATTGGTAAGAGTGAGACGGCGCTGGAGCTTGTCAAGCGCGGGCATCGGCTTGTTGCCGATGATGCGGTTGAAATTATGCAAACCTCGGATGCACAGCTGCATGGCAGCGCACCTGAGCTTATTCGTCACCTGCTCGAAATTAGGGGTCTGGGGATCATTAATGTCATGACATTGTTCGGAGCGGGGGCAGTGCGCACCCAGAAGCGTATCGGCCTTGTTATTAAGCTGGAAAATTGGCAGCAGGACAAGCAGTATGACCGCCTTGGGCTGGATGAGGAAACAACGCGCATTATCGATACGGACATTCCGCTCGTAACGGTGCCTGTACGTCCGGGCCGTAACTTGGCAGTCATTATTGAGGTGGCTGCGATGAATTTCCGTTTGAAACGGATGGGCTATAATGCGGCGCTGCAATTTACGAACAAGCTGACGGAGACGATTGCCGAAGATATGGATGAATACGATTGAGTCTAAAGGGGATATAAAATAATGAAGACATTGATATTAAATCCAATTGCCTTCACGTTAGGTCCGATTGAAGTGCATTGGTACGGCATTATTTTGGGAACGGCGGCGTTAGTCGGGCTGCTGCTCGTTGTGCAGGAAGGGAAGCGGTTCGGCATTAAGCCGGATTTCTTTATGGACTTACTGCTGCTGGGCGTTCCTTCCGCCATTATTGGAGCGCGAATTTATTATGTGGCGTTCAGATGGGAAGATTACAAAGGAAACTTTGTTGATGTGTTCAAAATATGGAACGGCGGCATCGCGATTTATGGCGCAATAATCGGGGCTTTCATTTGCGGATTTTTCTATTTCCGCTACAAGGGCTATAACTTCTGGCGTTTAGTGGATATTTGTGTGCCTGGTCTGCTTGCGGGCCAGATGATCGGCCGTTGGGGCAATTTCATGAACCAAGAGGCTTACGGCGGGGAAGTAAGCGAGTCCTTCCTGCGCAATACGCTTCATTTGCCGTCTTTTATCGTGGATCAAATGCTTGTAGAGGGTGTATATCGCCATCCGGCATTTTTGTATGAATCGGTATGGAGTCTGATCGGTATCTGCTTATTGTTCGTACTGCGCCGCCAACGATTTTTACGTGCGGGCGAACTGATGGCCAGCTACTTTATCTGGTATTCGATCGGCCGCTTCTTTATTGAAGCGCTTCGTACAGACAGTCTAGCCTTTATTGGGCCGTCTTGGCTGGCATCATTCATTAACGGTCTATGGACGCCGATGGAAGTCTTATTCAAACCAGGCTATTTGGATCCCGCTTACGGAAACATAAGAATTTCGCAAGTATTGGCCCTGCTTCTCATCATCGGAGCTATCGCGCTTATTATCGTGCGCCGCAAGACAGGTCTGGCATCGGCGTATTATCATGATCCGATTGTAACAAGCAAGCCGGAGAGAAATGTAGGGACTGATGGAGCAACAGTAAAATTGGAGGATGCTTCTTCTATTAAAGAAGATGAAGCCGGCAAACAAAAAGAGTAATGTAAGGAGAGATTAACGATGACGGGCAAAATCAAAACGATGCTGTTCGATCTTGACGGCACGATTATCGACACCAATGAGCTTATCATTCGCTCGTTCATAGAAGCTTTGCAGGGCGTAGCGCCGGAGGGCTTCGGAAGAGAGCATATCATCCCAAGCATGGGACAGCCTCTGACGGATCAATTGAAATTATTTTCGGGCTTGGAAGACGTTACGCAACTTGTAGCGGCGTATCGAGAAGTGAACTTGCGATTGCATGATGAATATGTCAAAGCGTTTGATTACGTAAATGAAGTCATCGAGAAACTGCATGGACAAGGCATTCAAATTGGAGTCGTCACGACAAAAATGCGACTGACAACGGAACGCGGCTTAAAATACACGGGCCTTTATGACTACATAGATGCTATCGTTACGATTGATGACGTTGTCAATCCTAAGCCGCATGCGGAGCCGGTAAGCAAAGCGATCGGGCTGCTCGAAGCCGATCCGTCTTCAACGATCATGGTTGGCGACAGCATAGTCGATATCGAATCCGCGATTGCGGCGGGTACGATCGCGGTTGGCGTCGCTTGGTCGCTGAAGGGCGAGCAGATTCTAAAGGAAGCGGGAGCTCACCATGTCATTAACGACATGCGCGATCTATATGCATTTGTAGGATTGGAGCGGGAGACGCTTGCGTAAAGTTGAACGATATCCGGTGGAAGGACCAAACGCGTTGTGGCAGGTATATTCGACGGTAAGCCGAGTCAAATCGGTCCGTAATTTTATTTTTATCCAGCTCGCGCGTTATTGTCCGGTCCTTCCGCTCAAAAATTGGATTTACCGCCGCTTGCTCGGCATGAAGGTCGGAGAGCATACCGCTTTTGCGCTAATGGTCATGGTCGATGTCTTCTTCCCCGAACGCATTACGGTCGGAAATAATACGATTATCGGATATAATACAACGATTCTGACCCATGAATATTTGATCAAGGAGTACCGGCTGGGCGAAGTCATAATTGGCTCCCATGTCATGATTGGCGCGAATACGACGATATTGCCGGGTGTTACGATTGGCGATCATGCGGTAGTAGCCGCAGGCTCTGTTATCCATAAGGATGTGCCGGCTTTTGCATTCGTAGGCGGCAATCCTATGCGGGAGATTAAGCGGAGCGAGCCGGTTAAACCAAGCTTGCCCGATGAGAGCGTGCGGAACATTTTAAACGAATAGAATAAGCTGCAAAAAGCTTCGTCCAGACGATTCGTTTCGTATCGGGACGGGGCTTTCTTTTTGGGCTGAAAGGATGGCTTTTTGCTTGACGGGGAGAAGCTATTCATGCTAAGATTACGACTAAACTCTTTAATTTGTTAGCATGGTAACATGGTAGTACTTTAAACCACTAAAGTAAGTGAAGGTGATCATACATGTCTAAACCAAAAGTATTCGAGAAGCCGATAGGCGTTAAAGATTATTTACCGGGCGCGGTTGCGAAGCTGCGTCATATTGAGCGTCAGGTGCTAGCCTGTATGCAAGGCTGGGGCTATGAGCAAATTATAACTCCAACGATGGAATACTACGATACAGTGGGCGTTGCCAGCTCTACGTCGGACCAGAAGCTGTTCAAGCTGCTCAACAACCGCGGTACGACGCTGGTGCTGCGCTCCGACATGACCGCGCCAATCGCCCGCGTTGTTTCATCGCTATTGAAGCAAGCGGATTTCCCGCAGCGCTTGTCCTACCACTCCAATGTGTTCCGCGCTATTGAGGAAGAGGCTGGCCGCGAGGCGGAGTTTTTCCAAACGGGCGTGGAGCTTGTCGGCGACTCATCGGCGGAAGCGGATGCGGAGGTCGTCGCGCTTGCGATAGCATCGCTGAAGGCGGCAGGCGTTGAACGTTTCAAAATAGCGATCGGACATGTCGGGTTCCTTAACGGCTTAATGGAAGAAGCATTGCCGGGCCGTACGGAAGCTCAGGAGCAGCTTAAGAGCTGCTTGCTTGGCCGTGATTTTGTAGGCTACCGCCAGCAGCTGCGCGAGCTTTCCATCGATGAATCGGTGCAGCGCGAGCTTGAAGGGATTTTGCGCTTGCGCGGCGGCCAGGAAATTTGCGATCAAGCGCTTCAGCTAAGCGTGGATGATCACGCACGGGCATCGATCCGGCATTTATGCGAAATTTGGGATGTGCTGAAGGCGTATGGCGTATGCGAGCATGTGCTCATCGATCTGACGATGATCGGGGATTTCTCCTATTACACAGGCATGACATTCGAAGGCTACGCAGCTGATTTAGGGTTCCCAGTTGTAAGCGGCGGACGCTATGACAATCTGCTGGCACAGTTCGGCAGACCGGCGCCTGCAACGGGCTTTGCGTTGAAAACGACACGCATCCTTGAGCTGCTTGGCGATAACGATGAGAATGAAATGGAGCGTACGCTGGTCATCTATGACACGGCTGGACGGGGTGAAGCGCTGATAAAAGCGCAGGAGCTGCGTGCGCAAGGCATTAGCGTTGTAACGGAGCGTTCAGACGAGAAGTCCGGTGCGCTGGATGAAGTGATGACATCGAAAGAGCAGTGCTCTTTTACACATAAAGGCGTGACTTATACGAATTTGCTGTCGTTTAACGGAAATGGAATGAAAGGAGGAAGCGGCATATGAGCGGAGAGACAAGGGATATTTTGAAAGTGGCGATGCCGAAGGGCCGCATTTATAAGGTGGCATCGAAGCTGTTTCGCGAAGCGGGGCTACCGATTCCAAGCGATTTTGATGATACGCGCAAGCTGATCATCGAGCTGCCTGAGGCGGGCATGGAGTTCATCATGGCGAAGCCGGTCGATGTTCCGACTTATGTGGAATACGGCGTAGCCGATATCGGCATCGTCGGCAAAGACGTGCTGATGGAGGAAAACAAGGACGTTTACGAGCTTCTCGATCTAGGTATTGCCAAATGCCGCATGTCGGTCATTGGCATGCCCGACTGGAAGCCGACAATTAATCCGCGTGTTGCGACCAAATACCCGAACGTGGCTTCAGCGTATTTCCGCGAGCTTGGGCAGCAGGTTGAGGTGATTAAGCTGAACGGATCGATCGAGCTTGCGCCGATGATCGGTTTAGCGGACCGTATCGTCGATATGGTGGAAACGGGCCAAACGCTGCGCGAGAACGGATTGGTGGAGATGGAATCGATCTTCGGCATTACGAGCCGCTTAATTGCGAATCGGGTTAGCTACCGGATGAAAAATGACGTGATTCAGAGCCTATGCGATCGGCTGCAAGAGGCGCTGGCTGTACGGGTGTAAAATTATAGATATCCTAGCAAGTGGAAGGAGTGGGCAATATGCGCATCATGCGAGCGGAGCAGTTTGGTTTGAAGCGCGAGGTGGAGTATGGCACACCGGAGCAAAATGAAACGGCCCTGCGGATCGTTGCAGACGTGAAGGCCGAGGGGGACGCGGCGCTGCTTAGGTATACGGAGCAGCATGACCGCGTTAAGCTGGATGCGGCGTCGCTGCGCGTGACACAGGAGGAAATTGAGGCGGCGTATGATCTTATCGACGCCGATTTTCTCACGGCCATTCGCGAGGCGGCCGTGAATGTCCGCTTATTCCACGAGAAGCAAATGCGGACCTCGTGGATGGATCTGCAGCAGGACGGCACGCTGCTCGGGCAAATTATGCGGCCGCTGAAGCGGGTCGGCGTATACGTGCCCGGAGGCAAGGCGGCTTATCCGTCGTCCGTGCTGATGAATGTAATTCCGGCACAGGTAGCCGGCGTGCCGGAGATCGTGATGGTGACGCCGCCTGCAACCGGCGGCAAAGCGGGCATCGACCCGTATATACTCGTTGCCGCCGCAGAAGCGGGCGTCAAGGAGATGTACCGGGTCGGCGGCGCTCAAGCCATTGCCGCGCTTGCGTACGGCACGGCCAGCATTGCTCCGGTCGATAAAATTTGCGGACCGGGCAACATTTACGTGGCGCTGGCTAAGCGCGCCGTATTCGGTGCCGTCGATATCGACAGCATCGCCGGGCCAAGCGAAATCGTCGTGCTTGCTGACGATTCTGCCGATCCCGCTTATGTAGCCGCGGATCTGCTGTCGCAGGCAGAGCACGATGAGATGTCATCGGCGATTCTCATTACGCCGTCGCAGCAGCTTGCGGAAGCGGTCGCTGCGGAGGTCGAGCGTCAGCTTTCCACGCTGCCGCGCCAAGAAATTGCCCGCAGCTCCATCGACAGCTACGGCGCTGTTCTGCTCGTTGATTCACTTGAAGCGGGTATCGACGTTATCAATCAGCTGGCGCCTGAGCACCTTGAGGTGCTGACGGTCGATCCGATGCGTCTGCTCGGTTACATTCAGAATGCCGGCGCAATTTTCCTCGGGCCATACAGCTCGGAGCCGGTGGGGGACTATTTTGCAGGTCCGAATCACATCATCCCGACAAATGGGACAGCTCGCTTCTCATCGCCGGTGAACGTCGACGATTTCTTGAAGAAATCGAGCCTAATCTACTACAGCAAAGAAGCGCTGCTTGCGAACGGCGACAAAATCATGACGCTGGCGCGCCATGAAGGACTTGAAGGACATGCTCGCGCGATCGAGATTCGCCTTGAGAAGGAACGCGGGTAACACGGTCGCAGCGCAATGAACAATGCAGCTTGGCATGCCTTTATGGTATTGAATTAGCAATAAGGGACATTTTGTCCTTTATTTGAGTCATATGGCAAATGAACGTCAATATAACGGTAAAAAGGGGCGCTATGCTCCGGTTAATGGGCTGCTAGGAACAAGCTATACCTAAATAAGGCCATGAACGGCCGTTATTTCAATAACTGTAACCACTAATCAACGTATAGAGCCCCTTTTTACCGCTAACTAATGAATCAGCTGAGGAAACAACAATAGAAGCCATTAATAAATTGTAGGAAGAGGGAATGGAAATGTCGGAAAATCGGGTACGCGAAGCATCGGTAGAACGTAAAACCAACGAGACGGATATTAAGCTTAAATTTGCAGTAGATGGAACAGGCGAGACGAAGATTGATACGGATGTGCCTTTCCTTAACCATATGCTTGATTTGTTTACGAAGCATGGCCAATTCAATCTGGAGGTAGAAGCGCGCGGCGATATCGATATCGATGACCACCATACAGTGGAGGACATCGGAATTTGCATCGGTCAGACGCTTCGCGAGTCACTCGGCGACAAACGCGGCATCAAGCGTTACGCCAGCGTATTCGTCCCTATGGACGAGGCGCTTGCACAGGTTATTATCGACGTCAGCAACCGTCCGCACTTTGAATACCGCGCAGAATATCCGTCGGCTCAGGTAGGCAGCTTCTCAACGGAGCTTGTTCATGAGTTTCTGTGGAAGCTGGCGCTTGAATCGCGCATTACGCTGCATGTAATCGTACACTACGGCATAAATACGCATCACATGATTGAAGCGGTGTTTAAGGCGCTCGGACGTGCGCTGGATGAAGCAACAAGCATTGATCCCCGCGTGCAAGGAGTGCCTTCGACGAAGGGAGTGCTGTAGCATGATCGCGATTATTGATTACGGCATGGGCAATTTGCACAGCGTAAGCAAAGCGGTCGAGCGTCTTGGCTACGAAGCGGTTATTACGGCCGACCCGCAAACGATCGCGGGAGCAGACGGAGCCATCCTTCCGGGCGTTGGCGCTTTTGGGGATGCGATGCAAAACCTGCGCGAAACGAAGCTGGACGAGGTGGCAAAAGCATATGCGGCCTCCGGCAAGCCGATGCTCGGTATATGCCTTGGCATGCAGCTGCTCTTCAGCCAAAGCGAGGAATATGGCACGAATGAGGGATTAAATCTGCTGCCGGGCAAGGTCGTTCGATTTGCCGGCGATTATAAAATCCCGCATATGGGCTGGAACAAGCTGTCGTTTCTGCAGGAGCAGTCGCCGCTGTTTAACGGTTTGACGGAGGGGCATGTCTATTTCGTGCATTCATTCCATGCGAAGCCGGAGCTGGCCTCCGACCTTTTGGCAACGACGGACTATTACCAGCAAGTAACGGCGATTGTCGGCCGCGGCAATGTGTACGGTATGCAGTTCCACCCGGAGAAGAGCGGTGAGCTCGGCATGCAGCTGCTCGGCAATTTCCTTGCGCTGACAAGCAGCGAACGCTCTTAGTTTTTAAAGTAATATCGAGCATTACCGAGTAACATCGGATATATAGATTAAGCTCGGCTAAACGGGCATAAAGGAGAGGGCAACATGCTGGCGAAACGTATCATTCCGTGTCTCGACGTGAAAGATGGCCGCGTTGTGAAAGGCGTTAACTTCGTGAACCTGCGGGATGCGGGCGATCCAGTCGAGCTGGCGGCCACCTATGACCAGGAGGGCGCTGATGAGCTTGTATTTTTGGATATATCGGCTTCCGTCGAAGGACGCGTCACGATGATAGAGGTCGTCAAGCGGACGGCAGGAGAAATTACGATTCCGTTTACGGTAGGCGGCGGAATTTCCCATGTTGACGACATGAAGCGGCTGCTCCGCGCAGGCGCGGACAAAATCGGCATTAACACGGCGGCTGTTTTAAACCCGGCGCTCGTGCAGGAGGGCTCACGCAAGTTCGGCTCGCAGTGCATCGTGGTGGCGATTGACGCCAAGTTCAATGCCGAGTGGGGCGAGTGGGAGGTTTACACGCACGGCGGACGCAAGACAACCGGCATTAAGGCGCTGGAATGGGCGCGCAAAGCGGAGCGTCTTGGCGCAGGCGAAATTTTGCTGACGAGTATGGATGCGGACGGCACCAAGGACGGCTTTGACATTAAGCTCACGCAGGCGGTATCGGACTCACTGGGCATTCCGGTTATCGCGTCAGGCGGAGCGGGAAGAATTGAGCACTTTAACGATGTATTCCAGCAGGCTCATGCGGATGCGGCGCTGGCGGCTACGATTTTTCACTATAAAGAAATGACGATCCGCGAAGTGAAGGACGACTTGCGGTTGAAGGGAGTAGAGGTACGATGACGGAATTGAGCCAGAGCGAGCTTACCTTAAAAATGAAATGGGATGACGCTGGGCTAGTACCAGCCATCGTGCAGGATGCGCAGAGCAAAGAAGTGTTGATGATGGCTTACATGAGCAAAGAGTCGCTTCAGCTTTCCGTGGAATCCGGCGTTACCTGGTTTTGGAGCCGTTCGCGGAATGAGCTTTGGAACAAAGGGGCAACAAGCGGCCATACGCAGCGCATCGTCTCGATGGCTTATGACTGCGACGGCGACACGCTGCTCGTTAAGGTAGAGCAAAAGGGGCCGGCTTGCCACACAGGACGTTACAGCTGTTTCTTTAATCCGGTTGAGATGAACGGAAATACAGCCGCATCCTCAGAAGCCGCGGCGGCTTCTGCAGACCGGTTCGCTGCGCTTGGGCAGCTGGAGAGCATTATCGCCGAGCGTTATGCAGAGCGCCCGGAGGGCTCTTATACATCCTACTTGTTCGATAAAGGCGTAGATAAAATTTTGAAAAAGGTTGGCGAGGAAGCGTCCGAGGTCATCATAGCTTCGAAAAATCAAGATAACGACGAGCTTCGCAGCGAAGTCGGCGATCTTATTTTTCATCTGATGGTATTGCTCCGCGAGCGCGGGCTGCCTCTGGATGATGTAATCAGTGAAATCAACAGCCGTCACGGCAAACCAACCACGAACAAAATGAGATAATGGAAGCTTGTTTATAAATTTCCTTAGAAAGGCCGGTATGCACATGTTTATCGATTACCATACCCACCATGCCCGCTGCGGTCATGCCGTCGGCGAACTAGAGGAATATGTACGGAAGGGAATTGAGATAGGACTCGTGCAGCTCGGCCTCTCCGACCATATGCCGCTGCTCCATGTTGATCCGGCCGCTTATTATCCGGAAATGGCGATGCCGATGGATGAGCTTCCGCGTTATGTGGAGGAATGCCTTGAGCTTAAGCAGAAGTATAAAGGGCAAATCGACATCCGCGTCGGACTTGAAGGCGATTATATCGAAGGCTGCGAGGAGCAGATCGCAGCGATCGTGAATGCTTATCCTTGGGATTACGTTATCGGCTCCGTACATTTTCTCGGCGAATGGGACATTACGGATTTCCGGCAAACGGGGGGCTGGGACGGCCGCGACCGCATGGCTGTATATGAGCAATACTATGATGCGATCGGCAAAGCGGCTGCAACCGGTTTCTATGATTATATCGGGCATATTGACGTGATCAAGCGTTTCGGCTTCCAGCCGGAGGGCGATGTTACGCATTTGGAAAATGCTGCGCTGGATGCGGTTAAGCGGCACGGGCTTGCAATCGAGCTTAATGCATCCGGACTCCGCACGCCTGCCGCAGAGATGTTCCCGAGCCGCAGAATGCTGGCATATGCGCGGCAATTAGGTATTCCGCTGACGGTGGGATCGGATGCTCATCAGCCCGAAAGGCTGGGCCAATATTTGGATCAAGCGTACGCATTGTTGAAAGATGTCGGATATTCGCAGCTGGCGACATTTAATTGTCGAAAATTAGTGATGATTGATTTTTGAAATATGGTAAAATCCATGTATAATATAGATGATCAGATAAGCCTTGTCGAATGATCTGGCAAGGACGACTACAAGTTCCGTAAAATTAATTGGTTTTAACGCTCAGGAGGGTATCATGTTAAGCGACAAGGTGCGTATTTTTTCGGGTTCGTCTAATCCGGTATTGGCTCAGAAAATTAGTGCAGAGCTTGGTCTGACGCTAGGCGAGATCAAGATGTCCCGTTTCAAAAGCGGTGAGATTTACGTGCATTACGAGGAAACGATTCGGAATTGCGATGTCTTCCTCGTGCAATCATTCTCGCATCCGATCAACGAGCATTTTGTCGAATTGCTTGTCATGATTGATGCAGCGAAGCGTGCTTCCGCAAGAACGGTCAACATCATTATGCCGTATTACGGTTATGCGCGTCAGGAGCGTAAAGCAGCACCAAGGGAGCCAATTTCAGCGAAAATGCTGGCGGATGTGCTCACTACAGTTGGAGCGAACCGCGTAATCACTATCGACCTGCATGCTCCAGCCATTCAAGGCTTTTTCAACATTCCGGTCGATCATATGACTGCGCTTGATTTGATCAGCGATTATTTGAAGTCCAAAAACATCAAGAACCCGGTTGTCGTATCGCCGGATGCAGGCCGCGCTTCTACTGCAGAGAAGCTGGCGAACTACTTGGATACATCATTTGCGATCATGATCAAGAAACGCCCTGCGCACAATGAATCGGTTATCACACACGTAATCGGTGATGTCGAAGGCCAGACTCCGATTATCATCGAGGATCTGATCGACACGGGATCTACGATTATCAACGTTGTGGAAAGCTTGAAGGAGCGCGGCGCTGAAGATGTTTACGTATGCGCTACGCACCCGTTATTCTCCGGCTCGGCCATTGAGCGTTTAGATCATCCAAATATTAAAGAAGTTATCGTTACGGACTCCATCAAGTTGCCGGAATCGACGCCGGAACGCTTCAAAGTGCTCTCGGTTGCGCCGCTGCTTGCGGAAGCTACCCGCATTATTTTGGAAGGCGGATCCATCAGCACCTTGTTCAAAAGCAGTGGCGTATAAGCGTCTGAACGATGCTTAACATGCGAATTGAATAGTATTGCCGCGGGAAATCGCGGGCGGTGTATTTGCCGTCCGCGATTTTGCCACATATTCTTTCGTGTTCTGATGGGTAGGGCTATGGTATAATCGTAGAAAATCGGAAGTAACGGGAGGTGCCTTGCCAGTGAAAGGGAAGAAACGTGTTGCCGTAGATCAACAGACGAAAGTCATACCGATTCAATGGGACGCCACGTTTTTTTTCGAACGTGCGGTTCGGTCGCTTGATCGATTCCATTATGACAAGGCACTTAAATATTTTCGTCGCGCCGTAGAATACGAGCCGGACAATCCGGTAAACCATTGCAATATGGCCGGCATTCTTTCTGAATTGGGGAACTATGAGGAATCGAACCGGATCTTAGGCTGGATTGTGGATGAGATCGATCCGACGATGACGGAATGCCATTTCTATATGGCGAACAATTTTGCCAATATGGAGCAGTACGAAGCGGCCGAGAGCTCGCTGATCCGATATTTGGAAGAGGATTCGGAAGGGCAGTTTCTCGACGAAGCGGAAGATATGATGGATTTGCTGCATTTTGAGCTGGAGCGCCCTACGCGTCTGACGAACATTAAATCGCGTGAAGGCATGGTCGAGCATGACTTGGCCCGGACGCTTCTTGAGGAAGGCAAATTCACCGAGGCCGTGCGCATATTGGAAAAAATCATCGAGGGCCAACCGGATTTTCTGGCTGCGCGCAACAATTTGGCGTTAGCTTATTATTATATGGGCATGTTCGATAAGGCGATGGATACCATTCAAGAGGTGCTCGAGATCGAATCCGGCAATTTGCATGCGCTTTGCAATCTTGCCATTTTCTACCAGCATAAGAATGACGAACAAAGCTTGAAGCCGCTCGTTGAACTGCTTACGAAGACGGCACCGTTCCATCAGGAGCATGTGTTTAAACTGGCAACTACAATGGGCATCTTAGGAGAGCATGGAGCTGCTTATAAACACTTTATTAGGCTGCTTAAGGACTCTGAGCTGCATCAGGATCCTAGTCTGTATCATTATGCGGCTGTCGCTGCATGCAATATCGGGCGTTTTCAGGAAGCTGAGCGGCTGTGGAAGCAGACGATTAAGCTTGATCCGACATCGGGGATTCCCCATTATTATATGGAACAGCTTGAGCTCGTCCGTAGCGGGCAGCAGACGGGATCTATAAGCTACCACTACCATTTGCCGTTTGAGGAGCAGTTTAAGCTATGGGAGAAGTCTTCGGACGGCATTCCCGATCATCTCAAGCGCGATCCGCTTGTGCGGTCGTCGTTTTTCTGGGCTCTGCGCCATGGCGACCAGCATACGAAGCTGCAGGTCATTCAAGCGCTCGGCATGATTGCCGACAGTGAAGTGAAGGATGTGCTGCAGACTTTCCTGCTGGAACAGGACGAGGATGATTACTTAAAGCGCATAGCCATCTTCGTATTGCGAACGATGGGCGTTCAAGAGTCTTTACGTGTCGTGCTGGAAGGGAAAGAAACGGTGATCGAACCGAATCGAGTACCCTCGAGACTGCCAGTGTGGGAAGATAAATGGCAGGCTGTTGTTGAAATGGCGCTGAGCCGCATGAGCAAGCAATACGATTTGGTTCAGCAGCATGATTTGATGACCTTATGGGTAGAGTTTTTGTCGCGGGTGTACCCGGACGTTCCGAAGCTGACAAAGCCGGAGGGCTGGGCAGCCGCGTTAGAATATTTGACAGCTAAGATGCATCGGCGGGCGATTTCGTATCATGAGGTATCGATACGTTACGGCACATCGATCGCTACCGTAAGCAAGAACGTCAAGTTAATTGACGAGGTATGCGGCATTAAAGAAAAGATGAGATCGATAAGCTCCGTCTTCACTACACAGGAATTGCAGGATGAATAAACTTTTACGAGGTGAATGTGATGTACAAATCCATTATTATCGGTACCGGCCCGGCAGGGCTTACAGCGGCTATCTATTTGGCCCGCGCCAACATGAACCCGCTCATTATTGAAGGTCCTGAACCGGGTGGACAGCTCACGACAACGACAGAGGTTGAGAACTTTCCCGGTTTTCCGGAAGGCATCATGGGCCCTGAGCTCATGGAAAATATGCGTAAACAAGCGGAGCGCTTCGGCGCTAAGTTTATCACCGGTTGGGTGAATAGCGTGGATATGTCAGAGCGTCCGTTTAAGCTTCAAGTGGAAGGTCACGGAGAGCTGGTAGGAGAGAGCATTATTATCTCTACCGGAGCTTCGGCTAAATACCTCGGCATTCCAGGGGAGAAAGAAAATGTTGGACGCGGCGTAAGCACATGCGCAACTTGCGACGGTTTCTTCTTCCGGGGCAAGAAAATCATCGTAGTAGGCGGCGGCGACTCCGCGATGGAAGAAGCCGGATTCCTGACGCGTTTTGCAACGAACGTTGAGCTCGTTAACCGCCGTGACGAGCTTCGTGCTTCAAAAATTATGCAGGACCGCGCTCGCGAGAATGAGAAAATTAGCTGGAGCCTGAACCGCACTCCGGTTGAGGTCGTTGCAAGCGGAATGGGCGTTACCGGACTTAAGGTTCGCGACAACGCAACGGGCGAAGAGAATGTCATTGCAACAGACGGTATCTTCATAGCGATCGGCCATACGCCGAACACGAAATTTCTTGCGGGTCAAATCGATACTGACGAACATGGTTACATTCAAGTGAAACCGGGCACCTCCGAAACGAATGTACCGGGCGTATTCGCATGCGGCGATGTTCAAGACAGCAAATACCGTCAAGCGATTACAGCAGCAGGCAGCGGTTGTATGGCTGCACTGGATTGCGAAAGATTTTTAGAAGGCGCCGTTACACATGATTGGAGCAAATCGGTTTAATCATAGTGAGCAGCAGCATAAGATACAGAAGGGGGGGCTATACCTGCAGAGCGATATGCTTGACGGTATAGCCTTTTCATTAGCCGTAGCGCTCGATTTCCCTGTATTCCGCTATCTTGACCGGAGGATGAAGGTCGCTTATAGTGTTACAGAGAAGATTAACATATTGATGAGGTGGACTAGTGATGTCTGAAAAGATTTACGTTGGGGTCGATGTCGGCGGTACTGCTATTAAGGTAGGCATTTGTAATACGGATGGACAATTGCTCCAAACGTATGAAGGGCCGACTGAGGCGAGCAAAGGAACGGACACTATCCTTCAAAATATTGCGAAATATGCACAGCAAATCGTAGTTGAATCGGACTATGATTGGGAGCAGGTTGACGGGGTAGGCGTTGGTATTGCCGGATTCCTGGACATTCCGAACGGCATTGTGAAATTTGCGCCAAACCTGAAAATTGAAAATGTCAATTTGAAGGGTTATTTGGAGCAGGAGCTTAACAAGACGGTTAAGGTCAATAATGATGCGAATGTTGCCGCACTAGGTGAAGCTTGGGGCGGAGCGGGTAGAGGCATCGCGCACTGCGTATGCTACACGCTCGGAACAGGCGTAGGCGGCGGCATTATTATAGATGGTAAAATCGTTGAAGGTTACATGGGAATGGCGGGCGAGCTGGGCCATATGGCAATCGTGCCTGATCTTGAAGCTATTGGGTGCGGATGCGGTAAGATGGGCTGCTTGGAAACGGTATCTTCGGCAACGGGCATTATCCGTATGGCGAAAGACGCTGTGGAGCGCGGCGATCGTACGTCGCTCTCGCAGGTAGAAAATATTATGGCAAAGGACGTTCTTGATGCTGCGAAAGCGGGAGATGAAGTAGCAACCCGCATCGTCAATCGCGCTGCTTATTATTTGGGTAAATCGCTGGCGATGATCGCGATCGTGTTGAATCCGCAATATTTCATTATTGGCGGCGGCGTGTCGAAAGCGGGAGATTTCCTATTCGACCAAATTCGTGAAGTATTCGAGAAGTATACTCAGGATCAAGCGAAAGAAAATGTGAAAATCGTTGCAGCAACGCTCGGCAACAACGCTGGCGTGGTAGGCGCGGCTGGTCTTATTCTAAGAGGGTAGTCTGTTAGGTTAATCCTTACGAAGTGACTTTGCATCCGCAAAGTCTAAGCGTATCCTTACGAAGTGACTTTGCATCCGCAAAGTCTTTAGGAGGTTTATTCATGGAAAAGGCAGCAACAGTAGCGAAGCTTGTCATTATAACCGGGATGTCTGGCGCGGGCAAGACCATTGCTGTCCAAAGCCTGGAGGATCTCGGTTTCTTCTGCGTAGATAATTTGCCACCCGTTCTTATCCCTAAATTTGCGGAGCTGATTGAGCAGTCGAACGGTAAAATCGGAAATGTGGCGCTCGTTATCGATTTGCGCGGGCGTGAATTTTTTACGGCGCTGTCCGAATCGTTAGCTTACATCAAAGAGCATTACACGATCAGCTGCGAAATATTGTTTTTGGATGCAACCGACTCTGTGCTTGTTCAGCGCTATAAGGAAAGCCGCCGCCGTCACCCGTTGGCGCCGGAGGGAATGCCGCTTGAGGGCATTCGTAATGAGCGTCGTCTGCTTGAGGATTTAAAGGGCTGGGCATCACAGGTCATTGATACGAGCATTTTGAAGCCGGCTCATTTGAAGGAACGTATTATTACACACTTCACGAATTTGGAACAGAACAGCCTGTCGATAAACGTAACCTCCTTCGGCTTTAAATACGGCATTCCGATTGATGCCGACCTTATCTATGACGTTCGCTTTCTGCCTAATCCGCATTATGTTGAGCATTTACGCCCGAATACCGGTCAAAACCCGGATGTATTCGATTACGTAATGAAATGGCCTGAAACACAGCAGTTTTTAACGAAGCTGCTAGACATGCTGCAATTCCTTATTCCGCTCTACCGCAAGGAAGGAAAAAGCCAGGTGGTTATCGGTATTGGCTGTACCGGAGGAAAGCATCGTTCCGTTGCGATTTCTGAATATTTGGGACGCATGCTCGGCAGCAGTGATACGGAACGAGTGCGTGTCAGCCATCGCGATGCCGAACGTGACAAGCATTGACGGGGTGAGAGAATGCAGAATAGACACAAGATAATGAGACGCCCGAAGATCGTCGTCATTGGCGGCGGTACAGGTCTCTCCGTCATGCTTCGAGGGCTTAAGGAGAAGCCGCTTGATATTACGGCTATCGTTACGGTAGCCGATGATGGCGGCAGCTCGGGTATTTTACGCAACGAGCTTCAGATTCCTCCGCCCGGCGATATTCGCAACGTGCTTATGGCTTTAGCCGATGCAGAGCCATTGCTAACCGAGGTGCTTCAGTACCGTTTCAAATCAGTTCCGGGACTTGCAGGGCATAGTCTTGGTAACCTTATGCTCGCGGCGATGACCGATATATCCGGCGACTTTGTCACCGGCATTCGCGAGCTAAGCCGCGTTCTCGCCGTTCGGGGGCGGGTGCTTCCGGCAGCGGGCCGGGCGATTGTGCTTAAAGCGGAAATGACCGACGGATCGATTGTCACCGGAGAATCAATGATCCCAAAGGCGGGCAAGGTAATTAAGCGGGTGTTTTTGGAGCCGATCGATGTGGAGCCGCTTCAGGAGGCTGTTGAAGCGATTGAGCAGGCAGACGCCATTTTAATCGGACCTGGCAGCTTATATACAAGTATTATTCCGAATCTATTAGTTCCGAAGCTTGCGAATGCGATCGTGGATTCGAAAGCGGTAAAGCTGTTTGTATGTAATGTTATGACGCAGCCAGGAGAGACTGATAATTATTCGGTAGGCGATCATTTGGACGCGATTCATGCTCATATCGGCCATCATTTATTTGACTACGTGATTGTGAATGATGGCGAGATTCCGCCGCAAATCGAAAGCAAATACGCAGAGATGGGCGCGAAAGCGGTTCATTTGGATTTGGATGCGGTGACCCAAAAGGGTTATGAGGTCATTGCGGACCGGCTTGTTTTATTCCGTACTTTTTTGCGGCATGATGCCGAACGTTTAAGCCATCATATATATAAATTAGTTGAGAATTGGATGTTACGAAAGAGGTGATACATCATGTCATTTGCGGCGCATACGAAGAAGGAGCTAACATTAATTGAAGCGGACGGCTGTTGTGAGAGAGCGGAGCTATCCGCGCTCATACGGATGAATGGTTCAGTTAGCGTATCCAGCCGCAAAGTCGTTTTGGACATCTCAACGGAAAATGCAGCGATTGCCAGAAGAATTTATTCCCTGCTCAAAAAGTATTTTGAGGTGCACGTTGAGCTGCTCGTCCGCAAAAAGATGAGGCTCAAAAAAAATAATGTCTATATTGTCCGTATCCCGGCCGGGGTACAGGAGATATTGAGCGAGCTTAAAATTGTATCCGAAGGCTTTATGTTCAACCTTGGCATCGACAAGGACATCGTTCGCAAGCCCTGCTGCAAACGCTCGTATTTGCGCGGCGCTTTCCTTGCAGGCGGATCCGTCAACAATCCGGAAGGCTCTTCTTACCATCTGGAAATTTATTCGATGTACCAAGAGCATTGCGAGGCGCTCGTTGACCTTGCGAACAAATTCGATCTAAACGCCAGATGCATTGAACGGAAAAAGGGTTTTATCTTCTACATCAAAGAGGGCGAGAAAATTATCGAGCTTCTCAATATTATCGGTGCGCATCAAGCTTTGTTCAAGTTTGAGGATGTTCGAATTATGCGCGACATGCGTAACTCAGTAAACCGGATCGTCAATTGCGAAACGGCTAATCTGAACAAAACGATCGGAGCGGCTGTTCGTCAGATTGAGAACATTAAGTTGCTGCAGCGTGAAGTAGGGCTGGATAGCCTGCCTGATAAATTGAAGGAGGTTGCCGAAATTAGGCTGCAGCATCCCGATATGAATCTGACAGAGGTTGGCGAAATGCTGGGTGGCAAGGTCAGTAAATCAGGCGTAAATCACCGTTTGCGCAAAATTGACGAGCTTGCGGAAAAAATCCGCGGCGTGTGAGCTTTCATCCTAGTGCATCAGCTGGTATAATGATATAATAATTCAAGATGAATTTGGAAAACGAGCTTTTGCAGCCAGAAGACGGCAAATAGAGCCGTTACGCTAGTGCCGCATGCTAATGATTGAGTAAAATATAGGGGGTATGGTTTCCATGACAAGGCTTCCGGTAGTAGTTCGTCTTAAGACGGGACTTCATGCAAGACCTGCAGCATTATTCGTACAAGAAGCGAACAAATTTTCCTCCGAGGTATTTGTAGAGAAAGATGACAAAAAAGTGAACGCTAAATCCATTATGGGTATAATGAGCTTAGCAATCAGTTCTGGCACTGAAGTATCCATAAGTGCAGAGGGTTCGGATGCAGAACAGGCTGTAAACGCTTTAGTCGCTTTGGTAAGCAAAGAAGAGCTGGAAAACCAATAATGCAGAAGGGGAGAAGTCACGCAGGTTCGCATAGAGCTTGCGGCGGCAGCTCTTTTTTTTGTGTGTGAGGCGCATTAGAGCTTGTATAATTGAGCAAAAAAAGAGCAGGCCTGGAGTTGTCTCCGGCCTGCTCTTTTTTTGCTTTAAGTTTCTATAAGCGATTATGCCAGCTTCTCAATAACCTTATCGACAAGACCGTATGCTCTCGCTTCTTCCGCGCTCATGAAGTAATCGCGGTCGGTATCTTTCTCGATGCGCTCAAGCGGCTGTCCGCTGCGCTCTGCCAAGATGCCGTTCAGCTTGTCGCGCATACCCAGGATGCGTTTCGCGCGAATAGCGATATCGCTTGCTTGACCTTCTGCGCCGCCGAGCGGCTGGTGAATCATTACTTCGCTGTTTGGAAGCGCGTATCGTTTACCTATAGCGCCTGCAGTTAGCAGGAAGGCACCCATGGAAGCGGCCATGCCGACACAAATAGTGGACACGTCCGGTTTAATGTATTGCATCGTATCGTAGATAGCCATGCCTGCCGTAATCGAACCGCCTGGGCTGTTAATATAAAGTGAAATGTCTTTCTCAGGATCGTCTGCAGCCAGGAAAAGCAATTGAGCAATGATGGAGTTGGCCACCACGTCATTTACACCTGATCCTAGAAAAATAATGCGATCTTTCAATAGGCGAGAGTAAATGTCATACGCACGCTCACCCCGATTGTTTTGCTCAATAACCATAGGAACGAAATTCATATCCAACGTAAGCCCCCTCCTCAAAACAATGAATGGTTAAATCGTATTCTCATAATAACGGATGAAAAGTCAAAAGTCAAAGATAGTCAAACGAGTCCTTTAATCGAAATAAAAAAACCGTTCCAGCGTATAGGAACGGTTAGTATGTATCATGATAGGAGTTGCGAGCTTAAAAGGCTAGGAAGTGTTGTGGCGCGCCCGCAAGGAATCGAACCTAGATCTCAGCCTTCGGAGGGCTGCGTCATATCCATTGGACCACGGGCGCACAATCATAAACGGCTAAAGCCATCCTTGATGGTTAGGCTAACGTTTTACGATGTAATATAAGCCTAATTTAGATTGAAACCTATACCATCTTATATTTGAAAATAGTCGCAAAATTTATTATATGCTATTATAGTTGTGAAAGCAAGATCAATTCAAAAATTAATTTTGTGAAAAATGTGACGGAAACCGTTTTCAAATGAAAAACGGCTATTGCTTCAATTAAATATTTCCGATAAAA
The DNA here is from genome assembly GCF_001428245.1 of Paenibacillus sp. Soil522. GTDB lineage: Bacteria > Bacillota > Bacilli > Paenibacillales > Paenibacillaceae > Pristimantibacillus. Next base: position 85,433 of record NZ_LMRV01000030.1, on the reverse strand, counting down.
TAAAGGTGGGACTTGAAATGGAGATGTGGGACATAATGAGTCCAGCATATTTAAACCGAATACGCTGTAGGCCGATGGAGTGAAGGATGAGAGATGCGTCAGATCGTTGAACTGCAGCAGCAGCTTGTGCCGGATCTGCTCGATGTCATGAAGAAACGGTATTCGATTCTGCACCAGGTAATGCTGTCGGATTTAATCGGGCGTCGAACGTTGGCGTCGGCATTATCGATGACGGAGCGGGTGCTTCGGGCGGAGACCGATTTTCTGAAAACGCAAGGACTGCTCGAGATCCATTCAGGGGGCATGCGAATTAGCGATTCAGGCAAGTTTTTATTAGAACAGCTTGAGCCTTTCTACAAGACCATGTTCGGACTATCCGAGCTGGAGGAAAGAATACGCAGCCATTACGGACTGTCGCAGGTCATTATTGTAGCCGGCGATTCTGAAGTCTCCGCTCAGACGAAGCGGGAGCTGGGCCGTGCGGGATGTCAGGTGCTCACTAAGGTAATGCAGCCTAATGACGTTGTGGCGGTTACTGGCGGAACGACAATTGCGCAGCTTTCGAATCAAATATCCAGTTCCACGCAGCTGAAGACGAATTTTTTTGTACCAGCTAGGGGCGGACTTGGCGAGAGCTTGGATTATCAAGCCAATACCATTGCTTCCATGATGGCGAAGCGCACAGGAGCGCAGTACAGGCTTCTGCACGTACCGGATCATCTAGGCGAGGAAGCGTTCGCGTCCATTATGCAGGAGCCCAATATTCGGGAAGTTGTGGATGTCATTCGCAGTGCCCGCATCGTTGTACACGGAATCGGGGATGCTATCGTAATGGCAAGACGCAGACGGCTGGACCGTGAGATCATCGACGCTATGGAAGCTGAAGGTGCGCTTGCAGAGTCGTTCGGATTTTATTTTGACCGCAAAGGCGCTGTCGTGCACAAAATGCAGACGGTAGGGTTACGACTCGAGGATATTGTTAAAACTGAAGTTGTTATAGGCATAGCCGGCGGCAAGAGCAAAGGCGAGGCTATAGCGGCGATTATGCGCTTTGGACACAATGACGTGCTCATTACCGATGAAGCGGCAGCACTGGAAATTGTCGCCTTGATCGAGCTAGAGAAGGATTAAGCAGCAACAAGCAATGAGGAATCATGATGATTTGCAAGTGGGCTAGCTATGTCCGCAGCAAAACATCTTGAAATATATATATTAATCTTTTAAAAACGCTTAGGAGGAAATAAAAAATGGTTAAAGTTGGTATTAATGGTTTTGGTCGCATCGGCCGTAACGTATTCCGTGCAGCATTGAACAATCCTGATGTTCAAATCGTGGCAGTAAACGATCTTACAGACACGGCAACACTGGCACATCTTCTGAAATACGACACAACACACGGTCAACTAGACGGTACTGTTGAAGCAAAAGAAGGCGCGCTTATCGTAAACGGACGCGAAATCAAAGTATTCGCAGAGCGCAACCCTGCAGACCTTCCATGGGGATCCGTTGGCGTAGAAATCGTAGTTGAATCAACTGGTATTTTCACAGCTAAAGAAAAAGCTGAGCTTCACTTGCAAGGCGGCGCTAAAAAAGTTATCATCTCCGCTCCAGCAACGAACGAAGATATTACAGTAGTTATCGGCGTTAACGAAGACAAATACGACCCTGCGGCACATACCATTATTTCCAACGCTTCTTGCACAACAAACTGCCTTGCTCCTTTCGCAAAAGTATTGAACGACAACTTCGGAATCGTTAAAGGTATGATGACAACTACTCACTCCTACACGAACGATCAATCCGTTCTTGACGTTCCTCATAAAGACCTTCGCCGTGCTCGTGCTGCTGCAGAAAACATCATTCCTTCGTCCACTGGCGCTGCGAAAGCTGTTTCCCTTGTATTGCCTGAGCTTAAAGGCAAATTGAACGGTATGGCAATGCGCGTTCCTACGCCTAACGTATCCGTAACTGACCTTGTAGCTGAGCTTAAAGTTGACGTAACGGTTGAAGAAGTTAACGCTGCTTTCAAAGCGGCTGCTGAAGGCCCGCTTAAAGGCATCTTGAACTACAACGAATTGCCGCTTGTATCGAGCGACTACAATAGTGACCCTGCTTCCTCCACAATCGACGGTCTTTCGACTATGGTTGTTGAAGGCAACATGGTTAAAGTTATTTCCTGGTATGACAACGAGTGGGGCTACTCGAACCGCGTAGTTGATCTTGCTGCTTACATTGCAAGCAAAGGTCTGTAAGCAAAGAAGGCGGACGGACTTTGGCCTCTCGCGCATGCGGAGCTAAAGTCCTTGATTTGCGGCTTCTAGGAGTCGTGAATCATGGGGGCGTTTCTTCTTTGAAGGAGCGCCCTTCTTTTTTTTGTAGTCTTATATTTATACCTTTCCATAACAATTTTCCGGGAGGTTTCATTGATGAATAAGAAAAGTGTACGTGATGTAGCAGAACTAGCTGGTAAACGGGTATTTGTTCGCGTTGATTTCAACGTGCCGCTCGAGGACGGTAAAATTACGGATGACAAACGAATTCGTGAAACGCTTCCTACGATCAACTTCTTGATTGAAAAAGGCGCTAAAGTTATTCTTGCAAGCCACTTGGGCCGCCCGAATGGTCAAGTAGTCGAAGAGCTTCGTCACACGGCTTCCGCAGTGCGTCTGTCCGAGCTGCTCGGCAAGCAGGTAACGAAAGCGAACGAAGCAATCGGCGAAACGGTTGAAGCGCAAGTTGCGGCACTTAACAACGGAGATGTGCTGCTGCTTGAAAACGTGCGTTTCTACGAAGGCGAAGAGAAGAATGATCCGGAACTGGCGAAAGCTTTCGCTAAGCTAGCTGATCTGTTCGTTAACGACGCATTCGGCGCCGCACACCGCGCTCACGCATCGACTGAAGGCATTGCGCATATCCTGCCGGCTGTATCGGGTCTGCTTATGGAGAGAGAGCTTGAGGTGCTGGGCAAGGCGCTTAACAACCCAGAGCGTCCTTTCACAGCAATCGTTGGCGGTTCCAAAGTAAAAGACAAAATCGCGGTTATCGACAAAATGTTGGAAATTGCAGACAATGTGATTATCGGCGGCGGCTTGTCTTATACTTTCTTCAAAGCACAAGGCCATGAAATCGGCAAATCACTTGTTGATAACAGCAAGCTTGATTTGGCGCTTGAGTTCATAGAAAAAGCGAAGAAGCTCGGCAAAAACTTCTTAATCCCGGTTGATGTTGTTGTAACGGACGATTTCAGCGCGAATGCCAACACGCAAATCGTTGACGTTGACGGCATCCCTGCTGATTGGGAAGGCATCGACATCGGACCTAAAACGCGTGAGCTTTATGCTAACGTGATCAAAAACTCCAAGCTGGTCGTATGGAACGGACCAATGGGCGTATTCGAAATTGAGCCTTTTGCGCATGGTACGATAGCGGTTGCTCAAGCATGTGCTGAAACAACTGGCTACACGGTAATCGGCGGCGGCGATTCGGCTGCAGCAGCTGAGAAATTCGGACTGGCTGACAAAATGGATTTCATCTCTACAGGCGGCGGCGCTTCCCTAGAGTTTATGGAAGGTAAAGTTCTTCCTGGCGTTGTAGCGCTTAACGATAAATAATAGCTTTACCATAAATGAATCAAACGAGGAGGTTTACGCATGAGTACTAGAAAACCGATTATTGCAGGTAACTGGAAAATGTTCAAAACGGTATCCGAGGCTGTAACATTTTTCACCGAAGTTAAAGGCAAGGCTGAGGTTGACGGTGTAGAGAGCGTGATCTGCGCGCCTTTCACGGCGCTTCCGGCGCTTGTAGAAGCAGCAAAGGGCACTTCAATCGCAATCGGAGCGCAAAACGTTCACTTTGAAGACAACGGCGCATTTACAGGTGAAATCAGCGGCGTTATGCTGAAGGATCTTGGCGTGAAATATGTTATTATCGGTCATTCCGAGCGCCGCGCTTATTTTGCGGAGTCGGACGAGATCGTAAACAAGAAAGTTCACGCTTCGTTTAAAAACGGCTTGCTGCCGATCGTCTGCGTAGGCGAGAAGCTGGAAGAGCGTGAAGCAGGACAAACGAAGGATGTATGTAAAGTGCAAACAGAAGCGGCTTTCCAAGGCGTTTCCGCGGCACAAGCGGCTGAAGTCGTCATTGCATACGAGCCAATCTGGGCAATTGGAACTGGCAAATCGTCAACTTCCGAGGATGCACAAGACGTGATCGGTTACATCCGCAGCGTTGTTGCAGGTCTTTATGATCAAGCGACTGCAGATGCTGTTCGTATCCAATACGGCGGCAGCGTGAAGCCTAATAATGTAGCTGAGTACTTGGGTCAAGCCGACATCGACGGCGCACTTGTAGGCGGCGCCAGCCTTGAGCCTGCATCCTATATTGCACTGGTCGAGGGGGCCAAGTAAGATGGCTGCACCAAAACCTGTAGCGCTGATTATTCTTGACGGCTTCGGCTTGCGCGATGATGTGACGGGCAATGCCGTTGCACAGGCAAACAAGCCGAACTACGACCGTTACTGGTCGACATACCCCCATACGACGCTTACGGCATCCGGTGAAGCGGTTGGTTTGCCTGAAGGTCAGATGGGCAACTCCGAGGTTGGCCACTTGAACATCGGCGCAGGCCGAATCGTGTATCAGGACTTAACCCGGATCAGCAAATCGATCCGTGACGGCGAGTTTTACGAGAATGAAACCATTCTTGGCGCTGTTCGTCATGTGAAAACAAATAACAAAAAGCTTCATCTGTACGGCTTGCTGTCAGACGGCGGTGTACACAGCCATATTGAGCACTTGTTCGCTTTGCTTGATCTGGCGAAGAAGGAAGAGCTTGAGGAAGTGTATATCCATGCATTTCTAGATGGACGCGACGTGTCCCCGGACAGCGCGAAGGGCTACCTGGAGCGTTTGCAAGCGAAAATCGAAGAAGTTGGCGTCGGCCGCATAGCGACGGTACAAGGCCGCTACTATGCAATGGACCGCGACAAACGCTGGGAGCGTGTGGAGAAGTCCTACCGCGCTATGGTATACGGCGAAGGTCCTAAATATATCGATCCGGTAAAAGCAGTAGTTGAATCCTACGAGAAATCGGTTTATGATGAATTCGTTATGCCAACGGTTATTGTAGACGGAGAAAACAAGCCTGTCGGTCTTGTGGAATCCGAGGACGCCGTTATATTCTTTAATTTCCGTCCTGACCGTGCGATTCAATTGTCGCAAGTGTTTACGAACGAGGATTTCCGCGGCTTTGACCGTGGAGAGAACCATCCGGTTAACCTGTATTTCGTCTGCCTGACGCTATTCAGTGAAACCGTTGGCGGATTCGTTGCGTATTCACCAAAGAACCTTGATAATACGCTTGGTGAAGTGCTCGTACAAAACAACAAGACGCAACTGCGTACAGCAGAAACAGAAAAATATCCGCACGTAACGTTTTTCTTCAGCGGCGGACGTGATGCAGACCTTCCGGGTGAAACTCGCGTGCTTATCAATTCCCCTAAGGTCGCAACGTACGATCTGCAGCCGGAAATGAGCGCGTATGAGCTTGCCGAGTCGACTGTGCGCGAAATTGAATCAGACAAGCATGACGTAATCATTTTAAACTTCGCTAACCCTGATATGGTGGGCCACTCCGGCATGCTGGAGCCAACGATCAAAGCGGTTGAAGCTACGGATGAATGTCTTGGTAAAGTAGTGGAAGCTGTGCTTGCCAAAGGCGGCGTCTGCATTATTACGGCTGACCACGGTAATGCTGATATGGTATTCGACGAGAACGGCCGTCCGTTTACGGCTCATACGACGAACCCGGTTCCTCTTATCGTAACGAGAGCAGGCGAGACGCTTCGCGAAGGCGGCATTCTTGCCGATATCGCGCCGACGGTTCTTGATTTGCTTGAGCTGGCTAAACCAGAAGAAATGACTGGCGTTACACTTATTAACAAATAAAACTATTTAAAGGAGTGTTTTTTCTCATGTCAATTATCGTTGATGTATACGCACGCGAAGTGCTGGATTCCCGCGGAAATCCAACTGTAGAAGTAGAAGTTTCTCTTGAGTCCGGCGGCAAAGGCCGTGCAATCGTTCCATCCGGTGCTTCCACTGGCGCTTACGAGGCTGTTGAGCTTCGTGACGGCGACAAATCCCGTTACCTTGGTAAAGGCGTTCTGAAAGCTGTTGAAAATGTTAACACGGAAATCGCTCCTGAAATCATTGGCTTGGATGCTCTTGACCAAGTAGCAATCGACCGTAAAATGATCGAGCTTGACGGTACTCCGAACAAAGCTAAGCTTGGCGCTAACGCGATCTTGGCCGTTTCGATGGCAGTAGCCCGCGCAGCAGCTGACGCGCTTGATGTGCCTCTTTATACTTACCTTGGCGGATTCAACGCTAAGACGCTTCCAGTTCCAATGATGAACATCATCAATGGCGGCGAGCACGCTGACAACAACATCGACGTTCAAGAATTCATGGTTCTTCCTGTAGGTGCAGAAAACTTCAAAGAAGCGCTTCGTATCGGCGCTGAAATTTTCCACAACCTGAAAGCTGTATTGCATGACAAAGATCTTAATACAGCTGTAGGCGACGAAGGCGGCTTTGCTCCTAACCTTGGTTCCAACGAAGAAGCCATTACAACAATCATCTCTGCTATCGAGCGCGCAGGCTACAAGCCAGGCGTTGACGTATTCCTCGGTATGGACGTTGCTTCGACTGAATTTTTCAAAGACGGCAAATACGTGCTTGCAGGCGAAGGCAGATCGTTTACACCTGCTGAGTTCGTTGACTTGCTAGCTTCGTGGGTTGACAAATACCCAATCCTTACAATCGAAGACGGCTGCTCTGAAGATGACTGGGATGGCTGGAAATTGCTTACTGAAAAGCTTGGAAACAAAGTACAGCTCGTTGGTGACGATCTGTTCGTAACAAACACTGAGCGTCTGTCCGATGGTATCGATAAAGGCGTAGGAAACTCCATCCTCGTTAAAGTTAACCAAATCGGTACGCTAACTGAAACATTCGATGCGATCGAAATGGCTAAACGCGCTGGTTACACAGCGGTTATCTCCCACCGTTCCGGCGAGAGCGAAGACAGCACAATTGCTGATATCGCTGTAGCTACAAACGCTGGACAAATCAAAACAGGCGCGCCTTCCCGTACGGATCGAGTAGCTAAATACAACCAATTGCTTCGCATTGAGGACCAGCTTGGTTCGACTGCTCAATACGCAGGCAAAAAAGCATTTTACAACTTGAAAAACGTTTAATAAGACGCGTTAGCGGCTTTTCGAGAAGGGTGTGCCCTATGGGCATTCCCTTCTTTTTTTAAAATATAAGAATTTATAAGTTTCACATTTATAAATAAGCTTATATTTCACCGCGAAACGAGTTGTTGCCGCCAAAGGACGGCGACAGCCGTTTACGCTTGCTCGTAAAACAATTATCAATATTTGAAGGCGCATGGATTTTCGTAATTGACCGATCTGCGGGTTGTCCTATTGTAATTAGCGCCCAGCTATGGTAAACTCAATTTACGTGTTTTTACGGAGCTCCTATGCTGGAGGTGGAATAAATGGAAATCTTATTGAAGATCGTGCTCGCTATATTTTCTGTCGGCCTGATTGCTGTCGTTTTGCTGCAAAAGGGTAAGAGTGCAGGCTTGTCCGGGGCTATTACGGGCGGCGCTGAGCACCTGTTCGGCAAACAGAAGGCGCGCGGTTTGGATTTGTTCTTGCAGCGTTTGACAGTTGTTCTTGCAGTTGGCTTCTTCATATTGGCGCTTGTTGTTTCTTACTTCGTAAAACAATAACCGATACACATGCAGAAAGCGAGGATATTCCTCGCTTTTTTTGTATTTTCATCATATTCGCGGATGCGCGACAGCTATTTCGTGTATACTACATGTTATATGATAATCTATCAACCTGTTGCAGGCGACACTATAGTATTTGGACAGGTTTGCGAGGAGAAAAACAATTATGGCCATTAACGAGCAGGATCTGCTTGATTTTATGAGAGAGACGGCTTATAAGCCGATGAATTACCAGGAGCTTGAGAAGCATTTTGGTATTGAAGACGCAGCGGAGTTCAAGGATTTCCTTAAAATGCTGAATAAGCTCGAGGATGAGGGGAAAATCATTCGAACACCAAATGATCATTACGGTGTACCGGAACGAATGAACCTTTTGCGGGGCAAGCTGCAATCGCATGCGAAGGGCTTTGGCTTCCTGATTCCGGATGAGAAGGATCATGGCGATGTGTATTTACATGCGAATGACTTGAAGAGCGCGATGAACGGCGATATCATCCTCGTTCGCGTCACTTCGAGAAGCGAGCATGGCGGACGGATGGAGGGCGAGGTTGTCCGGATCGTTGAGCGTGCCGTCACGCAAATCGTCGGAACGTTCGAGGATCATGAGGCGTACGCTTTCGTCGTTCCGGATGATAAACGGATTAACCGGGATATTTTCATACCGAAGGGCGGCTATCAAGGAGCTGTTACCGGCCAAAAGGTCGTCGTAAAAATTGTGTCGTATCCTGAGGGCCGTTCTGCTGCCGAGGGGGAAATTGTCGAAATTTTAGGACATAAGAATGATCCCGGCGTCGACATTTTGTCGATTATTCGCAAGCATCAGCTGCCGGAGGGCTTTCCTGATGAAGTAATGCGCGAGGCTGAAGCAGCGCCCGATTCCATCACAGACGAAGAAATTATAAAACAGGGCAGACGGGACCTGCGCGGTGAAACTATCGTAACGATTGATGGCGAGGATGCAAAGGATCTTGACGATGCGGTGCATGTAAAGCGGCTGGAGAATGGCAACTACTTGCTTGGTGTACATATTGCGGATGTCGGCTACTATGTGAAGGAAAATTCAGAGCTTGACCAGGAAGCATACAGGCGCGGGTGCAGCGTTTATTTGGTTGACCGCGTCATTCCGATGCTGCCGCATCGTTTGTCGAACGGCATTTGCTCCCTAAATCCGCAGGTTGACCGGCTAACACTCTCTTGCGAAATGGAATTTGATGCGAATTCCTTGAAGCGCGTGCGCCATGATGTGTTTACGAGCGTGATCCGTACAACAGAACGTATGACTTATACAAATGTTAAGAATATTTTGACGGCTACGGAAGAAGAGCCGCAAACGGAGCTCAAGGAGCGGTATGCCGGCCTTCTTGATATGTTCGGGATGATGGAAGAGTTGGCTATGCATCTTCGTTCGAAGCGGATGAAGCGCGGCGCAATCGATTTTGACTTCCAGGAATCGAAGGTCATCGTTGATGAGAACGGCAAAGCGGTCGATATCATTAAACGGGAACGTTCGGTAGCCGAACAAATTATTGAAGAATTCATGCTGGTGGCGAATGAGACGGTAGCCGAGCATTTCCATTGGCTGCGCGTTCCGTTTCTTTACCGGATCCATGAGGACCCAAATCAAGAGAAGCTGCTCAATTTCGTGCAGTTTGCTGCGAATTTTGGTTATGTGGTGAAGGGTAAAGGCAATTCGGTTCATCCGAAGGCATTGCAGACGCTGCTGGAGGAAATTCGCGGTACGAAGGAAGCGACCGTTATTTCGACCGTTATGCTACGTTCGATGAAGCAGGCCAAATACGACGCGGAGAGCTTAGGGCATTTTGGTCTGGCAGCTGAGTTTTATTCACACTTTACATCGCCGATCCGCCGTTATCCCGATTTAGTCATACACCGGGTCATGCGCGAGGTGCTGGATGGCGGCGGCCAATTGACGGAAGCGCGCCATGAAGCGCTCTCTGCACGGATGCCGGATATTGCGCAGCAATCATCGGAACGCGAGCGGGTGGCGGTTGATGCGGAGCGCGATACGGATCAGCTGAAAAAATGCGAGTTCATGCTCGATAAGGTTGGGGAAGAGTTCGAAGGCATTATTAGCAGCGTTACGAGCTTTGGCATGTTTATCGAATTGGATAATTCAGTCGAGGGCTTGATTCGTTTGAGCGATATGTCGGATGATTACTACAATTTCCACGAGCAGCATATGATTTTGGTCGGAGAGCGTACTTCTAAGGTGTACCGGATCGGCGATGAAGTTAAGATTCGCGTAACACGCGTCAGCATGACGGAGCATACGATCGACTTTGAGCTTGTCGATATGAAGCCGCGCGGCGGCTATAAGGGAGTACCGAGCGATGGCGCTAACGGCGGTAAAAAGCGCGGCAAGCCCGGCGACGCCCGAGGTGGATTCGGAGACCGCGGCAGAGGCGGCAAAGGCGGAAATAGGCAAGGTGCAGATAGCAGTGGCGGCCGAGGCGGAAGAAGCGAGCGAGGTGCCGGCGCGGGCGGAAAAAGCCGAGGCGGCAAAGCCGGCGCTGGCCGGGGTGGATTTGGCGGCGGAGGCGCGGACCGTGGCGGAGACGGCATTGGTATTGTCGAGCAAGCGAATCCGTGGCGGCTCGATGCACCTGATAGCGATCGCGGTCGAAGCAAGCGGCGCGGCAGGGGTGGCGTGAACGACGGCGGGAATGCGCCGGCGGAGCGTGGGCCGGGGCAAGAGGCGGATTTGCCGCCGGGCCAAGGCAGTGAGCAGCCGCGCGGCAGCGGTGCGCGCACGGATATGTGGGGCCTGCCCATCCGCAGCAGCGGCGGGCCAGGCGGCAATGGCCGCGGAGCATCCGGGAACCGGCGGAGCGATAGCAGCGGTGGCGCGAAGCGGAAGAATACGTCGCAGAGCGGTGTGTTTAATGGCGGCCGGAGCTCAGATTCTCCTAGCCCCGATGACAGCGGCGGCGGCCTTGGAAAGAGCAAGCGGAAGAAGAAGGGCGGAGGCGGCGGAAACGCTACAGCTGCTTTTGTCCGCAAAAAACGTAAATAAAAATAGGGGCGGCGATTTCCGAACTATGGAATAATTGGGAGTCGCCGTGTTCTGGGCAAAATGGGAAAATATATTTAAGCTCGTCGCTTGCTTTTTAATTCTGGGTATAGTACACTCAAATCAATCGATAATATGAACCTGAATTCACATATTGAAAAGGGTGTCATTATAGTCATGAAACCCTTTCCAATGTGTGAATTTTTTGTTTAAAGACAAACCAGGCGCATATTAATATTATTTTTTTGGAGGTTTTTACACATGCAACAAGGTACAGTTAAATGGTTTAACGCAGAAAAAGGTTTCGGTTTTATCGAAGTTGAAGGCGGCAACGATGTATTCGTACACTTCTCCGCAATCACTGGCGAAGGTTTCAAAACTCTTGAAGAAGGACAACGCGTAGAATTTAACGTTGTTCAAGGCAACCGTGGACCACAAGCAGAAAACGTTGTAAAGCTGTAATAGCTTAAGAACGTTGACAAAACCGCCTTTAACCTTACGGGTTGAGGGCGGTTTTTTTGTATCCGAATGAGGATGGGCTATTTAATTAGGATTTGTATTTTTATTGGAATAAATCAAGAGAAAGACGGGCTTGCCGTACAAGTGCACCATCGATAGGAGCATCTATTCCGCCGGTTCTTACGCCGGTTCCAAGATGAACGGCGCGTGCTCCCGTTGCATGAACGAAAGCAGGCAAGGAGGATATCGTTAATCCGCTGCCAGGCATAATTGTGACAGCATGTCCTTTACTTAGCTCGATCAATCGGCTGATTTGGTCTACAGCCTGAGGCGCGCTTGGCTTTCCTCCGGAGGTCAGCACCCATTTGATCTGCGGATACCGGGTAAGAGTGGATAAAGCGGCTTCTTGATCGGCAGCTTTATCAAATGCCCGGTGAAAGGTGACCGGACGGTCTCCGGCAGCCTCTAATAGTCTCTCTAATGAATCGGTATCAATCATACCATTAGGCCACAAAGTGCCCAGAACGAATGCATGAATTCCTAATAAACGCATTCTTTTTATTTGAGCGGTCATGACGTTAAGATCCGCTTTATCGTATACGAAGGATTTGCTGTGCGGCCTGACCATCGCATGTACGGGAATTATTTTGGAAACAGATGCGTCATCTGATTGTTCGAGCCGTTTAAGCGCATCAATCACCGGAATCGTAACGGCTTCATGAGGGGTTAGACCACCTTGGTCGAAGGCCGAGATAAGCTCTACGCGGTCAGCTCCGTGCAAAGCGGCTGTAACCGCTTCATCGGCAGTGGTAGCAATGATTTCAAGCAGCATGAGAATTCTCCTTTTTGGCATCGGATGTCTAGAGAATCATTCAACCGCAGCCTTGATTTCCGTTCCTAAAGTTGTTACAATGAACACCAGAATGCGTGCAACAACTATTTTAGCTTAAATAAGCCGAGGTGACTAGCATGGGTAAGAAAAGTGACGGCAAGCAGCTCGCCCAGAACAAGAAGGCTTCCCATGACTATTTCATTGAGGAAACGTTCGAAGCAGGCATGGTGCTGCTGGGTACGGAAATTAAATCGCTTCGCAATGGCCGCGCGAACATTAGTGATGCGTTTGCAACCATTCGTAACGGTGAAATGTTCATACACAACATGCACATCAGTCCGTTTGAGCAAGGGAATATTCATAATCCCTCTGATCCAACGCGAGCCCGCAAGCTCTTAATGCATAAGGCTCAGATTCATAAGCTGTTTGGTTTGTCCAAGCAAGAAGGCTATGCGATCGTGCCTTTGAAGATTTATGTGCGCAACGGATATGCGAAGCTGTTGATTGGACTTGGTAAAGGTAAGAAGCAATACGATAAACGGGATACGGCCGCTAAGCGTGATGCTCAGCGCGATATCCAGCGTGCCTTGCGCGAGAAGCAGAAGGTCGCGCGATAAGCTGATGATTTCCATGGAAGATGATAACCAATGCTGCCAATAACAAATATGCACGGAAGCTGTCCTTTCGTGATATACTAAGACAGTAGCAACGGTAACACAAACAAAGCAAGAGCAATCGTGCTAGACAATCGGAACAGCCTGACAGATTGATTATCGATCTGATGGAAACTGCTCCTTAATCCTAAAGCTTCAATCGAGCTAAACGTTAGTGCCGGTTTAACATGCTTAACAGTGTGGATCTGCAGCTAATCGTTTATGCAAAATTGGGGGCGTTTATGGATTCGACGGGGATTGTACGAGCGCGGGTTGCGGGTAGCAGGGAGTCGTCTGCTTCATCAACGCTAAAGCCTATTAAACGGCAAACAACAAACAAACTACGCTTTCGCAGCCTAAGAAACTGTGTGCGTGCTTCTACCCAGCATCGTCCATGTGACTGGATTAGGGGCTAACAAGTAGTGGAATACGCTGTCTCATCTCCGCCTGCGGTGAGCTGAAGAAGATAATCAGGCTGACCTTAGCGAAAGCCGGTTACGGGGCGTTTGCTTGGGTGACATCAAAACTGTGACTACACCCGTAGAAGCCTGTGTGGCGTGATCTTCGGACAGGGGTTCAAATCCCCTCGCCTCCACCAATACTATCAGAGAGAGCACCTCATGAGGTGCTCTTTTTGCGTTCTATAAAGTGAAAATGTTCATCATCAAATCATTATTTTGGATAAATAAGGAATAATTAACTGTGATGTAGAAATAAAATTCTAAAGAATTTCTAAATCTTTAGAATGTTAGGGTGAGTTTCTCATATGCTGGGTTATTTGATAAGAGCAACATTTTCGGATGAAAGTAACGATTATCTGATTGAGTGTATAGAATATAATGATTTTGAGCTCGATTTGAATGAATTAGCACTGATGGAATTTGAAAAACGCTTTGTTCGTAAAGTGAGAAGTAATAGTGCGTTATTAACTGAATTATTTATACCTGATACCGATTACATATATAAGTATCCTGCTAGATCTCGTACAGAAGTAGAAGGTGGGGCCAAAATTGCTCTAAAAAGAGGTGCACGATTAGACGATACAAAAGTTTTTAATTTGGTTTGCAGGTTTAAGAATAAAAGGTATGATAATTCAAAAGCACTAGCCTTCATGTATCGCCCAATAAGTAATAACGATGAATGGATAGTACTTCAATCTGATAATACAGAGCTTACAATTGAGATGGAAAAATATGAATTCGGGTCGTATGCTGATGATTATTACGGTATGGGGCGTATAACTAGATCTCATAAAGAACAAATTGAGAAGCAAATCCCTCGCCTCCACCATGTAAACCCCGACCGCATGAGGTCGGGGTTTTTGCTTTTCCATTACATAAGCTTCAATCAAAAGAGGTGTATCATATAATGCGCATCTCTTTGCTAGTTGTTACACCTGAAACAGAGTTTAGCAAAACTAGCCATTGATTAAACTTTTGTTTCAGGCGCCACCTTGATCAGTTTCTAAGAATCCAGTTCGTTCCCTATGGTTCGACGACGCTGAATTGAGATCTTACTCAAAAAAATTATGCAGTAAGCTGTACTCATTGGAAGAGGTTTGGGAATAGATTTAAAGCAGGAAGAAATTCATGAAGTGTTTCCCCTCCAATGCTTTGGGAAACGTTGTCCCTGTTTTAGAAGATATTTACCAATCCGTATTGTTTATTAATTGATTACTTAGGGAGTGCTAATATGAAATCAAAATTAGTTTTTCCGAAAGCGCCAACTTTTAATTCAATTGAAGATGAAAGGCAGCACCGAAAAGAACGCTTGGCAGCGGCTTTTCGTTTATTTGCAAAATACGGTTTTGATGACGGTTTAGCTGGCCATATCACCGTTCGCGACCCTGAAAAACCGGATCATTATTGGGTTAACCAATTCGGCATGCATTTTAGTCAAATTAAAGTCTCCAATCTGGTTTTAGTTAATCACTACGGCGATATTGTTGAAGGGAGTTCTGAGGGTACCGGTATCGTAAACGGCGCTGCCTTTGCCATACACTCTCAAATTCATGCGGCCCGTCCCGATGCTGTTGCAGCCGCTCACTCTCATTCCGCTTACGGTAAAGCCTGGTCTTCGCTTGGACGTCTGCTCGATCCGATTACCCAGGACGCTTGCGCTTTTTATAAAGATCATTCTATTTACGAAGATTATAATGGAGTCGTTCTTGATTATGAAGAAGGGAAACGAATAGCTCTTGCGTTAGGTAACCATAAAGCGGTTATTTTACAGAATCACGGTCTTTTGACGGTCGGAAAATCTGTAGATGAAACAGCTTGGTGGTTTATTACGATGGAAAGATGCTGCCAAGCGCAATTATTAGCGGAAATGGCAGGAAAGCCGATTCAAATTCAAGAGGAGCATGCGGAATTGACAAGCGGCCAAATTGGTTCGGAGCGAGTAGGCTGGTTCAGCTTTCAACCTCTTTGGGATATGATCATAAAAGAGCAGCCCGACTTATTAAATTAAGCTTCTCTCAATATCCGAATCATTACTCGGAGGCGAATTGTGGATTTGCAATGCCACGGTTCGCATCCACCAAACCATAAGAAAGAGCACCGCGAGAGGTGCTCTTTTTGTATTGCAAGCAATGTGACTACACCCATAGAAGCCTTTATGGCGTTATCTTCGGACAGGGTTCAAATACCCTCGCCTCCAAACATAGCAAAGGGACCAGCAATCAGCTTGATCCCTTTGCTATGTTTGGAGATGCCGAAGAGGGCAAACCCGGGTTTAGACATTGCTAGGCGGATGAGAGAATTGACAGAAATTATTCTATTGCCTGACTCTTGTTCGATTAGATAGTATAGAGTTAAATAATTGAAGGTAAGAAAGCAGGTTGATTGGAATGAAGCTGAGTCAGATTGAGAATATCATAGATCCGATTATTCTTGAGCGAGGAGAAGTGTATCGGGAAAACGGTCATATCTTTTCCATTACTGAAACAGAGCCACGGATTTATCATGCTGAAGTTGAGGGAAGCGAGCTTTACGATGTGGAAATACAGCTTGGTTCACGTGGTGAAGTAATCTATACATTGTGCGAATGTCCTTACGATAAAGGTCCAATTTGTAAGCATGCAGCAGCTGTTCTTTTGGAAATCAGAAACGAATTTTTCAGTCAAGAGAAGGTTCAGTCTGCCCCTAAAAAGAATATCGCTGACCAATTGTCTAAGCTCAATAAGGACGAGTTAATTACGCTGCTTGTCAAATTTTCCAATGAAATTGAAGAAGTAGAGCAAGCACTTTCTTTGAAATTCATTAATGTCGACAATAAAGAGGGTTTAAACCAATATAAAAAAGTGATTCGTTCCTCTATTAAGCAAAACTCCGATCGTCATGGCTTTATTGCTTATCGTAATGTTCCCTACGCTATAGCTGGTGCAGAAAAAGTAATGGAGAAAGCGGAGGAAGCATTAGAAAGCGGACATCATCTTCGTGCCGTTGAAATTAGTTTTTGCATTATGCATGAGATGGGAGATTTATTGCAGTCGTGTGATGATTCTGACGGATATGTCGGAGGTCTAATTCAGGTATGCTTAAACGTTGTACATAGTGCAGCTAGCCAATTTGAATTTATCTCCAACAAGGATAGACCAAACCTATTTAAGCTGCTTTTAAAAGAGGTGCTTCATCCAAGTTTAGAGGGGTGGGATGAGTGGCAATTGTCCCTCATGGAAAGTGCAATTTACTTAATAACGAATGATGCGGAAAAGCACTTATGGAGTAATTTGATCGAAAGATTGGAGAGCCATGAAAGTAACAAATCATCATATAGCTCCTATTTTTCAGAGGAAGCGGCCATGCTTCGGTACCAAGTCATTCAAAAGCTTGAAGGCGAGAGTCAAGCATTGAAGTTTATGCAAGATCATCTCGACATTGAGGCTTTTCGCAAAATGGCAATAGAAGACGCGATAAAGAACCTTCAATTCGGTAAAGCACTGGAGCTAGCCGAGCAAGGAGAACAGAAGGATACCATTAAGGGTTATCCTGGTCTTGTTCATCAATGGAAAAAGTATCGCTACGAAATTTATGAGCTTACTTATCAAGTGGAGCATCAATTAAAACTTGCAGAGGAATTCGCAGTATCGGGTGATTATAGTTATTACTTGCGTTTAAAAGATTTGTACAGCAAGGATGAATGGGAAGCAGCATACGAGGGGTTTTTAGACAAGCTAGAAACGAATTGCGATCGGAATTGGAATACAGCTTCCTTATACACCAGAGTGCTTATTGAAGAAAAGGAGACGCTGAGACTGCTGAAATATGTTCATAAGCACAAACGAACCTTAATGGACTACTACCCTCACCTCGTCGGCGAGCATGCAGATGAAGTTTTTCTTTTGTTTTCACAAATCATAGCTGAGGAAACTGCCCGGTCTTCGAATCGAAATGAGTATCGGAGAGTATGTGGTATTATTCGTCATCTCATTAAGGCAGGCGGAGAAGCTCAAGCGAAAAAGATCATTGAGGAGCTATGTCTCAATTATCGGAAGAGGCCTGCTCTCATGGATGAGCTGCAAAAGATTAAACTAAACTAAATCTTCGGAAAGATAAAGTTAGTTAATAACGAAAATTGAGCCTATTTTAATTTTATTTATCCTCACCTGTCCGTACTTCGAGCATAGTATGTACGAAGGTGGTGATGATAAGTGACATTTACACTTTCAGACTGGATTCTTTATACCATGTGGTCCGTACTTGGGCTCCTGATTATTAATTTTCTTATCTCCTTTTTCAAGGCATTCTGGGCAGGCTCTTTCGATCCGGATTTTGCGCTAGGTTATTTGAAGGATGTTTTATACTACGTCCTGCCATTAAACATTATTTTAACGTTAAGACCGATTGATCCCACGAGTTGGATTCTTGTGAGTTTGTATTTCATTCTTGCCCTCGCCGTAATTCTCCATTATTTATGGGATATTAAAAAGAAATTTAAGTAAATCAAATATATTTGCGGTCGTAAGCCCGTTTATGGACTGAAATCATAGGTAGGCAACGAAAAAGGACACCATTGCGGTGTCTTTTTTTCATTTTTGCGATTATTAATCGAGCCTCTCTAAGGATGTATTGAATGTAAGCGTATAGATACATAGGGTTTGGCATTTACGGCCGCAAGACACTCAGAAATGATTCAGATTGGTTTCAGGGTTAGTTCAGGTTGTCTTGATACATTAAAAGCAGATCGAAATGGGTACAAATTAAAGACATGTAAGGCGATAAGGAGAGGAAGCGGCATGATGAAAAATAAATTAAGCAGCCTGAAGCTGGCGTCAGCACTTTTAAGTATCTTTTTGCTCGCATCCTGCAGCAGCAATACTGCACCAGCGGCAAACAGTTCTGAGACAACAGAAAGTGCCGAATTAGCTGTAGATAGCAGCGCTGCAGCCAATACGGATGGAAGTGAGCTGGTTACCTACGACGAGGAGGATTATTACAGTGACTGGGAAAATGAGGATCCGAATTATATCGAGCTAAATGGAGCTTCCGCCAGTTTTAAAGGTTCAGGTGCAGCGATGGTTGATAACCAAATTAGAATTGCGCTGCCAGGCGTATATGTCGTTAGCGGGAAGCTTGATGATGGCCAAATCATGATTGACGTTGAAAACAAAGGTACGGTCAAGCTCGTTTTAAACGGAGCGGAGATTAATAATTCAAATGATGCAGCGATTTATGTGAAACAGGCCGATAAAACCATATTAACTTTGCAGGATGGAACGCAAAACATGGTATCGGACGGCAAGAGCTATGCAAATACCGGCGAGGATGATCCTAGTGCTGCCATCTTCAGTAAGGATGCTCTAACGATAAACGGAACGGGCAGCTTAACGGTGAACGGCCATTATAACGACGGAATTGTTGGCAAGGATGCTTTAATCATTACCGGAGGAAATATTACGATTCATTCGGCGGATGATGGCTTAGTGGGGCGGGATATGCTGGCAGTGAAAGAAGGAACCGTCACAATTGAAGCGGCCGGAGACGGCATCAAATCCACAAACGACACCGAGACCTCGAAAGGATTTATTGTCCTTGAGGGGGGATCCTTTGATATCAAGGCAGGCTCAGACGGCGTTCAGGCAGAAACCTCGCTCTTCGTTACAGGCGGGCAATATACCATTACCACCGGAGGCGGCAGCGTTAACGGCAGCGTTAACGGCAGCGTCAAAGCTGAAGACAACAGACAGAACGCGAGGGGAGGATGGGAGGACAATGCATCTGAGGCGAGCGATGAAACGGAAACGCAAAGCGCGAAAGGACTTAAAGCTTCTTCTGACATTACGATAAGCGGAGGCAATTTTAAAATCGATTCTTCTGATGATGCTCTTCACAGCAATAACAGCATGACTCTGGCAGCCGGAAAATTTTCGATTACTGCCGGTGACGATGGTATACATGCAGACTCATCTATCACGGTCATAGACGGAGCTATTACGATCGACAAAAGCTATGAGGGAATTGAGAGTAAGCTTGTAACGATTTCAGGCGGCGAAATTCATGTGGTCTCCAGCGATGACGGCATTAACATTGGCGGAGGCAATGACGGATCATCCGTAAATGGGCGGTCTGGGCAAAATACGCTCAGCTCCTCCGGAGACAGTACACTCCATATAAATGGCGGATATGTGGCAGTTGACGCTGCGGGTGATGGCTTGGATTCAAACGGATCCATCTATATGAAGGGTGGAACGGTGATTGTGAATGGACCGACGGTGAATAACAACGGTGCTTTGGATTATAACGGCGTATTTGAAATTAGCGGCGGATTGCTGATCGCTGCAGGAAGCGCAGGAATGGCAGAAGCTCCTTCCGAGCAATCGACACAACATTCGATTCTTATGCAATACTCAAGCACACAGCAGGCTGGTTCATTGATTAGTCTGCAAGATAGTAATGGGGAGACTATCGCGACATTTGCCCCTAAAAAGGAATATCAAACGGTAGTGATATCCTCATCTGAGCTGAATAAGGATACGGAGTATACTCTGTATTCAGGAGGCTCGTCAACCGGAAGCGAAGCGGACGGGCTGTATACGGATGGCGAATATCAAGAGGGAGCTAATAGCGTGAGCATGACCATTTCTAACGCTGTAACCTATTTAAATGAATCAGGGGTAACAAGCGGTAGAGCGTCTAATCCGGGAGGAGGCCGCATGAATCGCATGGATGGCGGCGGACAGGGTTAAAGAGATGACGAACGAAGCATCGGGAGCATGACGCGGCATCCAATTATGCGCATGCCGCGGCTCGCATCATCATTTGAATCCGCAGCCGGATCATCGCAGCGCCCTTACCTGAAATAAAAGAGGGAGAGTTCATGTTGAACTCTCCCTCTTTATTTTATGTTTTCCGATAAAAGGAAGGGCTTACCCCGTCCATCTTCTTAAACGCTTTACTAAAAGTATGGATATCAGGGTATCCAAATTTCTCTGCGATCACGTTTAATGGCTCTAAAGTGAACTGGACCATCTCCTTGGCCTTCTCGATTCGAAGCAGCTGATGGTATTGGATGGGACTCATGCCGAATGTTTTTTTGAACAAATGGATTAAATAGAATTTACTGATTCCCGACACACGAACGAGTTCATCCAGCGATACTTTCTGATCGACATGATGCTTTAAATAATTGCGGAGCTTGACCAATTCATCCATGTTCGTAAGCAGGCGGGGGTTCTGAATCCAGTAATTCTCCCTTAGCAAATGAATGAACAGCTGGATGAACATGCCTTTGACATTCATTTCGCCTTTCTTTCAGATGACATGGAAAGTTTACTTTGCTGTCCATAGCAACTCGTATATAAGGGGAAAGCTGCTCTATCAACATCCTAATCGCCTCCGCGGAAAAATAAAAGCAGTATATGACAACAATTAAAAAATCTTTGCCAACGACATCTATTCATTCTTACTATACAATAAACACATGGAAAGCAAAAGAGAGCGCTTCCAAATACTAAATAAGATTGAGCAATGCAATCGCAATAAAAACCATCAACGGGAGGAAAAACAATGAACGTATGGCAGCCGAACAGTCCGCTGGGCGAACTGCCGATGATTAAGAACGCACGCAGTCTTCGTGAATCCAGTTATGACAAGACAGGCGGCAACCGGGATTTCAAAGTCGTCCCATCCCGTGAAACCTTTGTCGTTGCCGATATTAAAGGTTCCGGAAGCATTAAGCACATCTGGCTTACAATCCGCTGCTACGCGCCGAAGTAATTGCGTAAAGTCATTATCGAAATGTACTGGGACGGCGAAGATAATCCGAGCGTTAGAGCGCCTCTCGGCGATTTTTTCGGAATCGGGCACGCGACCTGCAAACATTTCGTATCCCTGCCGCTGAGCATGGTGTTCGGAGAGAAGCGCGGACCTAAAGGACCTTTTGCCGCCGCAATGAACAGCTACTTCCCGATGCCTTTCGGAAGCGGGGCAGTTATCAAAATCATTAATGAAAGCGAATCCGCAATTGAAAATCTATTCTACTATATCGACTATGAGCTGACTGACGAGCCGTTGACAGATGATGTAGGCCGTTTCCACGCGCAGTACAATCAGGAGAATCCTTGTGAAAAAGTCGTTCATGACTCCGATCTCGTCAATCCGGCGCCGTGGGATCTTCCGGGTATCAATTTAACCGGTGATGACAACTATGTCATTTTAGACGCAGAAGGAAAAGGGCATTACGTTGGCTGCGTTCCTGTAGAGCAAAGATTGCCGCGCAGATGGCCGGAGCATGGTCTGTGGGATCGATAAAATAAAAACCTGGGGGGAACGGTTATGTCTTATCGGAAAAAAATCGGGTTAGCTGCAATGGCTGTCATGTTGGTATTATCATCTATTTTAGCGGGATGCAGCAGTAATAATCAGAGCGCCAACAATACGGGTGAAGGTACAGAAAACACCGGCAATACGGGTACTAGAGGAAATGAAGAAAAAGGCGGATCTATTACCGTACTCGTGGAAGGCGGAAGTCCCGCTTTCAAAGTAGCCGAAGCAACAGCCGAACAATTTAAAACGCAAACCGGTTATGAAGTCAAGATAGAAGCCGTTCCTTATATAGGCGTTTATGACAAGCTGAACGCGGAACTGAAGGCAAAAGCCGGTTCCTACGACGCAGCGGTTATCGACATCCTATGGTTCCCAGCGCTGGCATCCGGTTTGGCTCCGATGGATGAGCTGTTTACGGATGAGGTAAAAAGCGATTTGTACCCTAACTTGATCGATGGAGCTAACGTTGACGGCAAGCTGCTCGGTATGCCGGTTTGGACCAACTCGAAGACGATGCTGTACCGTAAAGACCTTTTTGAGGATGCGAAGGAAAAAGAAGCATTTCAGAAAGAATACGGCTATGAGTTGAAACCGCCCGCAACTTGGCAGGAGTACCGTGACGTTGCTAAATTTTTCACACGCGATACGAACAACGACGGTACAATGGATATGTACGGCACAGGCGTACTCGGCAAAAACAACGGTGACTCCGTTGCAAGCTGGCTGGATCACGCTTTGCAAGCCGGAGCAGACCGCCTCGTTGTCGGTGAAGACGGCAAAGCGAATGTAAATACGAAGCCTTATGTAGACGCATTGGAATTTCTGACCAAAGTGCTCAGAGAAGACAAATCTGCCCCTGAAGGCGCTTTGAATATGGCTTCCGACGAAATTGCCGAGTTGTTCTGGAACGGTAAAATGGCGATGATGCTCGAGTGGGGGCATTTCTTCGTCCCATCTAATGATCCAGCCAGATCCAAAGTAGCCGGCAAAGTAGGAACGGCTCCTATGATCGGCGGAGAAAAAGGCGTCGGCGTCGTACCGGGTCCTTGGTATCAAGTCATCCCTGCCTCTTCCAAGAAGCAGGATATCGCAAAGCAGTACATCCAATTCCTGTATGAGCGTAATGATCAGTATTTGGCCGCAATCGGTGTCGCTGCCCGCAAATCCATTCTTGAGACCAGCGGTCAGAAACCGGAATACACTCATCTGATTTCCCTTGGCACAACGTTGTCAGCTCCGCAAACGAAAAACCGTCCTGTTCTTGAGTACTGGAACGAGATCGAGAGCGAAGCCCTTATTCCAGCCGTACAAGCAGCATTGTCAGGCAAAAAGTCGCCTCAAGAGGCATTGGACGAAGCGGCCGGTATCATTAACGAAATTCAAGGCCAATAAATGAATAGGAGAAGCGGAGGATAGGCTTGCCTAACCTCCGCTTCTTCCATCGATATGAAGAGGATGTGACACCATGACCAAGAGTGATCGTCGAACAGCGCTGCTTTTCTTTTCTCCAGCTGCCGGGTTCATGATATTGTTTTTCGTTTATCCGATGTTTCTGCTCGTAAGAGACAGCTTGTTTGATTCCAAAACAGGGACGGAGTTTGTCGGTGCGGACAACTATATAAACGCTTTAACCTCAGAGCGGTTTTATAAGTCGTTGTACAACACGGTCATTTTTGTTATTGGAGCGGTATCCATCGAGCTTATCATCGGTTTGATTTTAGCGCTGCTGTTAAGTACGGGATTCAAAGGCAGCAATATCGCGCGCACATTGTTTCTAAGCCCGCTTATGATTGCGCCGCTCGTTGCCGGTTTGATCTGGAAGTTCATGCTTAACGATCAATTCGGTATTCTGAACTCCTTTCTCTTCAAGCTGGGTCTCATCGATAGCCCGCAGAGCATTCTGTGGCTGTCGGACGAAAGATATGCGCTGCTTTCGTGTATGATCGCGGATATCTGGCTCACAACACCGTTCATGATGCTGGTTCTGCTTGCAGGCATACAAGGAATATCCGTAAGCCTGTACGAAGCAGCGAATATCGACGGAGCAAGCAGAATGCAGCGCTTCTGGTACATTACATTGCCGAGCCTCAAGCCTGTAATCGTCGTAGCCGTCCTTATTCGTATGATAGACGCCGCCCGTTCCTTTGATATTATTTGGGTGCTGACGCAAGGCGGTCCGAACTTCGCCTCTTCGCTTCTCAGCACGATGATTTACAACACGATGGCTCGCTATAATCAGGCAGGATATGCCAGTGCGCTTTCTATTTTATTTATGATCATCTTAATATCGATTTGTGGGGTTTTCATGCTGCGGTTATGGAATCCGAACAAGAAAGCAGTATGACACAAGGGGGTTATCGATAATGACTGTGTTGATGAAGCAAAAACGAACGGTAAGCTCCATGCTGATCCTTCTGTTAACGGGATTGTTTGTACTTGCCTTCTTATTCCCTTACATATACCTTGTTATGACATCTCTAAAGCCCGGTACGGAAGTGGTATCCACTACGCCGACCTTGTTCCCGACGGTGTTTACTGTAGAAAGCTTTCGGACGATGTTCGATGTGCTTCCGATGGTCAAGTACTTCGGTAACAGTTTTTTTACCGCGATCGCCAGCACATTGGTAAGCGTATTTCTCGGATCGCTTGCCGCATATGGCCTTTCCCGGTTTTCTTCCAAGCTAGGCAATATGTTTCTGCTGCTGACGCTCACCGTGCGTATGGTGCCTTTGATCAGCGTAGCTGTTCCGATGTATGGAATCATCAATAAATTAGGCTTATACGATACGAAATTGGCATTGGTTCTCATTTATACGAGCATTAATATTCCATTCGTTATTTGGATGATGATCGGATTTTTCGACGGATTGCCTAAGGAGCTGGATGAATCTGCCCGCGTGGACGGATGCAGCAGGCTGGGCGCTTTTTTGAAAATCATCCTCCCGATCTCGCTTCCCGGCTTGGCAACGACCGCAATCTTCAGCTATATGCTGTCATGGAACGATTTTCTGATGGGATTGATGATGACCAGCACAAACGCGAAAACGATGCCTGCAGGCTTTCTGAATTTTTAGGGGCGTATAACCTTGATTTAGGGCCGATGACGGCTGCCGCAGTTTGCTTCAGTCTTCCGGTATTAATCTTCTCGATCATGATCCAAAAGTATATAGTAAGCGGAATGACAATGGGTGCGGTTAAGGAATAAGCGGTAAATGGTGACCTGAACGGTTGACACTTTATTTTAAGGTGTCTATCATTCGGGTCACCATTCCATTTCTGATCATACCTTCGGCCTAGAGATTTTCAATATTCATCAACGATTATTGACTTCCCGCCACCAACAAGGTATTATAATTTCTACAACAATGTATACGCTTTCATTACCAAATCTTGAAGAAGGGAGTTGAATGTCTTAAATTATCTGAAAATTCTATCTATTTCGAGTAAATGGCAGAAATTTCTCACAGAGGGGAGAGATCCGAATGCAGAAACAAGAGTGTGTAGCTATGCTGCTTGCAGGCGGTGAAGGCAAAAGACTAAGCCATCTGACGACAAAGCTGGCAAAGCCCGCTGTGCCCTTCGGCGGTAAATACCGGATAATCGATTTTACCTTGAGCAATTGCAGCAATTCAGGTATTCACACGGTTGGGGTACTGACCCAGTACCAACCGATGGTACTGAATTCCTACATAGGAATCGGCAGTTCATGGGATTTGGACCGTAAAAACGGCGGGGTCACTGTTCTGCCTCCTTTTATGGAACAAAGAGGGGGCAGTTGGTATAAAGGAACGGCACATGCTATATACCAGAATATTCATTATCTCGAGCAATACGATCCCGAATATGTGTTGGTTATTTCCGGCGACCATATTTACAAAATGAATTACGCCCTCATGCTGGAGCAGCATAAGGAAACAAAGGCCGACGCCACCATCGCGGTTATAGAAGTGCCGATACAAGAAGCCAATCGATTCGGCATTATGGATGTGGACAATGACGATCGGATAATTGAATTTGAAGAAAAACCAAAGCAGCCGAAAAATAATCTTGCTTCTATGGGAGTTTACATTTTTAACTGGAGCGTATTAAAAAGGAACCTGATTGCCGATGCTCAAGATCCCGCATCCAGCAATGACTTCGGTAAAGACATTATTCCATCGATGCTGGAGAGCGGTAATCCGATTTTTGCCTACCGTTTTAACGAGTACTGGAAAGATGTCGGAACCGTCGAAAGCCTGTGGGAAGCGCATATGGACCTGCTTTTGGAAGACCCGCCTTTTACGCTTCATGACCCCAAATGGCGTGTTTACGCGAAAAACCCACACAAGCCGCCGCATCATATCGCCTCTACCGGTAAAGTTACAGGTTCGCTAGTGAATGAAGGATGTATGGTATTCGGGAAAGTTGACCATTCCGTATTGTTTTACGGTGTTCATGTCGGTGAAGGCAGCGTGATTAAAGACTCGGTCATCATGCCATACGCCCAAATCGGGGAGAACGTTACGATCCATAAAGCGATAATCGGCTCGGGTACGGTCATCCAAGACGGAGCGTCTGTCGGAAGCCCGGATGAATCGGCGGAAATCACTTTAATCGGTGAGAACATGGTCATTTCTTCTCAATTGATATAGGAGTGATTGCGATGAATAATGTGTTAGGTGTCATCAATCTTAGCATCAACCAGCCGCTCTTGCATGAGCTGACGTATTCACGGGCAACTGCAACGGTTCCCTTCGGCGGCAGGTACCGCTTAATTGACTTTGTGTTATCCAATATGGTGAATTCAGGGATTAACAATGTGGCGGTACTCGCCCACAACAGTTACCGTTCCATCATAGATCATTTGGGCTCGGGAAAAGAATGGGACTTGGATAGAAAACACCGGGGACTGTTCATTTTGCCTCCCAACAATAGCCATGCCCCGGGTTTTAACGGCGATTTGCAAAATTTTTACGGCTCTCTCGAATATTTTGACCGCAGCAGTGAAGAATTCGTAGTCGTTTCAAGCAGCCACATGATCTGTAATATCAACTACACCGAAGCGATAGAGAACCACCAAAGGACGAACGCTGATATCACCGTTATCTATAAGGAAATGGACGATGACAGCGAGGATTTCTCTAACCTGATTACGCTTGATTTTGCTGAGGATGGACGGGTCGTACGGATGAAAGAGAATCAGCAGACGAAAAAAAGCAACAAGGTGTACATGCGAATGATCATTATCAAGAAGGAACTGCTCATTGATTTGGTCAAAAAAAGCGTGCATCAAAATTACTATGATCTGGTGCGGCATGTCATTATTCGTAATCTGAACGTTTTGAAGGTGTACGGCTACGAATACAAAGGATATTTGGCCATCATCAATTCCGTCCAAAACTATTATAAATACAGCAAAGAGCTATTAAACCCCGATGTATGGAAATCTCTCTTCTACCAGCCTGGATTAATTTACACCAAAATCAAGGACGAGCCGCCAACCAGATATGCAAGCAGTGCTAACGTAACGAATTCGCAGGTGGCTAACGGCTGTATCATTGAGGGGACCGTGGAAAACAGCATTTTGTTCCGGGGAGTCCGAATCGGGAAAGGGGCGGTCGTTAGGAACAGCATTCTGATGCAGAAATGCGTGATCGAAGAGGACTCCAGTCTGGATCACGTCATCCTCGACAAAGAGGTATATGTCACGCGCGGAAATAAGCTGGCAGGGGAGGAAATGTCGCCGACGGTTTTCACGAAGAAGAGCATTATTTAAAGATAGATAGATTTCTCGGAGATATGAAACTTCAAACGAAAAGGAGCTTTGCCACTGATGGCAGGCTCCTTTTTCATGTACACTTTCTTCAAATATATCTAATTTTCCTCTAACGAGTGAAAAAATTAGAAGACTCGTCGAATACTGTCGATTATGATATAGTTAGATGAATTAGGATTATTATGGAAAAGATATTGAGAATAACGGAGTGATGGGCATGAGAAGTAAGTCGATAAAGATTTTGGGCTCTTTCATTACATTTGCAGTAATAGTAGTTTTTTTAATAGTACTTAATGGTTGTGAGCAAACTCAATCCACCGACGTAACTAGCGAGAGTTCAACGGAGGCAAAATTAGAGCTGTGGCCTCCAACCCGTGTTGATGCCTCTCAAATTTCTTTAACCTTTACTTACACCTCTAGCAAGGCAACAAATATTTTAGTGGATTTATTTATTAAACCGGAAGGTGAAAGCGATTATCATATAGCCACATTAGAAGGAAACTCCTCTTTTGAAAGCAAAGAAGGGGAAAGTGAGTTTACGGTTTCATGGAATAAGGAAAAAGATGCGATAAAGGCAGACCGTTCTGTGGAGCTCCGATTAACAACCACCGATAAAGACGGGCATACAACCAGTTTTGATCTTAATCGATTACACTTTGAACCGCGCGAAGCCATTCGTAACCACATTCAAAATTATTTAATTTACTATGGTACATGGACAGATTCATTAATCGATCAAGCAAGACAGAAGTATCAATTGGTCATTTTAGACACACGTAGCGGCATTTTACCTAAGCAAATAGCCGAGATTCGTGCAGGAAAGGATCCACATGATGCTTCTGATGATGTTCTCGTCTTAGGTTATGTTTCGATAGGAGAAGATCTTCGGACAGCGGGTATGAGCGTAGAAGACATGAAAAAGGATCCGAGATTTGTGCTTGACGGATCCGGCCCATCCACTGATCCTCGAGTAGGGGCCCCATTCCCCAAAGGTAGCGACATTCCAAAAAATCTCGATCTGAAAGGTAAGCCGACAAATGGAGGATTTGCTCCATTTTATCTGAACGATAATTTCGTGACTTTCGGTACGATCGGGAAAGCAGGAACCCCTGATTTTAATACAAATTTCAAGGCTGCTTTTGTAAATCCGGGTCATCCTGAATGGTTTAAAGCGTTACTTGATATGAAACTTCAAACGGATAAGGTATCGGGAATTAATGAACTTTTGTCGGGTGATTCTAGCCAAGGGTATGGCTGTGACGGGTTGTTTTTAGATACCTTGGATACTGCGGCACCAAACTCTTTTACCAATGCATCTAGTTCTAATCAAGGTCAATTTGAGTGGGTTGAGCCAGGGATGAAGCAACTAATTGAGAACATTCGACAAGCTTATCCGAATCAGTTTCTGTTGGCAAATCGTGGGCTCTTTTTCTACAATCCTGATTTGCCAGCCTATGCGTTCACATTACGGGGATTAGTTGATTTTGTTTTATTTGAAAGCTACCGGCTGGATAGCAGTTCAACTCAGTGGTTTAACGAAGCTACATTCAATGATAATAAGTATAATTATGCACAAAAGGTATTAGCCGAAGCGGATCGTGTTGATGGATTTCGCGTTCTTAGTCTGGGTTATGCGGAAGGACCAAACGGTGACTTGATGAAGAAAGCACTGGATGGGGAACAAAATGAAGCATCAAATATACTAACTACTGATGTCCAAGAAGCTAATGATTTAGGAATGGTTCATTACATA
Organism: Paenibacillus sp. Soil522; assembly: GCF_001428245.1. Classification (GTDB taxonomy): domain Bacteria; phylum Bacillota; class Bacilli; order Paenibacillales; family Paenibacillaceae; genus Pristimantibacillus. The sequence continues at coordinate 56,375 of NZ_LMRV01000030.1, read as the reverse complement.
TCCAATGCTCAGGTTGCTGCAATTGATACTTATGCCATTGATCATCAAGATGGTATATCAAAGCCGCCAACTTGGGGAAGTACAGAGACACCTCCGTTCGGAAAACCTTATATTAAATCGAGGGAAGGAATTCAGAATACAAATATCCGAGGAAAAAATGTCTTTGTCCAGTGGGATGTAGCGCATTCTCAGGCTCGTCCAATTTCTTACACGCTTTATATAAAAGAAGGTCAAGATTTTGATTTTAAACAAGATTTGAAAAATCAAGGGACACAGATCATTCCACTGCGTTTGGGTCTTCCCTCAAACTATGCTGGTTTAGGAGATCGAATCAAACGTTACCCTTACGAGGATCAAGTAGAAGGTTTAACATCGAGGAAAACATATTATTTACTTATTAGGGCTCAAAATGCTGCCGATCAATTTGATAACAACGAAAGATCAATAAAGATTATTGCCCCTTAATAAATGGCGCGGCGCATTGTGGATTTAACATACCACACGTCGCCTCAACCATGTAAATCCACAACCGCGTGAGGTTGTGGATTTTTTATTTCCGCTAATCTCATGGCATCTCCGGAAAGAATCGTTACGCTTTAGGCAAACATCCAAACCCTCCGATGTTCACCCAACATAAAATAAGATACGGTTATTGCCCAAAGGAAGCTCATATTTGTAATTTGAGGAGGCAGTGTTTTGACTCAAGCAACCAGACAACGCAGGGCTGTCATAGCGGTTACCGGAAGCGCTGGCAAGACGACTACCAAAGAAATGATTGCAGCAGTATTGAAAAGGCGTTGGAAAATATTCAAATCTCCTGACAATCTAAATGCTCCTAGCGTCACGAAAAGGCATGCGAGGCAGCTCCGCTCTTCCCACCTTGCTGCAGTCTTGGAGTTTGGCATGCAGTTTCATGGAAATATTAAAAAACACTGTCTATATTTACAACCGAGCATTGGGGTTATTACAAATGTAGGAAGGGCTCACGTAGGCAACTTTGGCGGCAGCATTAAAGGGGTAGCCATGGCAAAATCAGAGTTAATCCGTTACATGAAACCAACCGGCATGATCGTTCTGAACGCAGACGATGCTCATTCCGAATTACTCCAAACAAAGGGATTCAAAGGAAAAATCATTAAAGTAGGCATAAGGAAAGATGCGGATTATCGAGCATCTGATATCCGGTTTGTGAACAATGGAATGAGATTCCGGGCGAGATTGGGCGGAACTAAGCATTCTTTTTATATCCCTGCCTTCGGGGAGCATAATATTTACAACGCATTGTTTGCCATTGCAGTTTCTCATCGTTTGGGGTTTTCGCCGCAGGAAATGCAGCAAGGGCTCAAATCGTATATAAGACCAAAGAGCCGATTACATGTTCATCATTTGGGAAGCAGCATAAAGGTAATCGATGATTCTTATAATGCGAATCCAGATGCGGCTAAAGCTGCGCTTGATGTTTTATCGGTCATTGGGAAGCAAACGAACATTGCTGTACTCGGTTCTATGTTTGAGCTTGGTCAATATGCGGCTAAAGGCCATCAAGAGGTCGGAAGGTATGCTGCGGGTAGAAGAATCAGCCGAATATATACGTTGGGAGGCCTCGCTCGGCAGATTGCAATCGGCGCTAGAAAAGGCGGGTTTCCCGCCGCGAAGCTAAGGAGCTTCGAGGGCAAGCAACAGCTTCAAAGGGAGCTGGCAAAAGACATGAAACCGGGCACTACCGTTCTGCTTAAGGGAGGAAACCGTTTAAGGATGAGCACGATGGTGGCGTATTTAAAACGAAATGCCAGAATGAACAGAAACGCTAAGTTCGGGATCATCTATCACATGAAAACCGTCCGGAGATCAGACGGCTAATAGTTAGACTTTCACAATATAAAACCCGACCATGTGAGGTCGGGTTTTCGTTCACTCCTGGATGAGCCCTGCATTTTCACAGTCAGGGTCTTAATGAAAGTCCATCAACAAGCTCATCTTGCGAAAATGGCTTCTTTCTTCCCCATCGGATGACACGGACCATAAAGGGGCTATTAGGATTTTTCATATGAAAGAAACCGGGTACGCGCATTACTCTCGCTAGATTTGTAACGGCAGGGTCAGCATTAAATTTCCTAACTAATGCTTTTTGAATAGGAACGAATTTATTTATTGCTCCCCTTGTTATGATCCAATAAATGTGATATCCGTTGTTCGTTTCGACGATCATGGCATCCCTGATTTGTCTCCAATGCTTGAAGAGAAATTTTTTTTTCAATTTTTGGATTTGCCTTTTCGGTCGATGGGCTGAAAATAAGTATTCACCTCGTTTATTCTTTTTGACGGTAAGTAATTGATACTGCTCTGAGGGATTGGCTCGCAGCGCTTTAATTTTCTGCCATACTTCTTCTAATGTATTAAAACGTTCCGAAATTTTGTTAAGATCCACATCGATAAACTGCGCTCTGACTTCTTTAATATCGCTATCCTTTGTCCCGCCATAATTAATACCCATAAAAACGGCATACCCGTTCGCGTTTTGGGTGAGCAAATGGACGGATTCGGATTGGTTGTTATACGCATAAAGCTTGGATTGAGGTATCCGTTTTTCCAAACGTTTCAAAGGTTTATGCAAGAGGAACGTCTGTTTAAGGTTTAAACGATTTGAATAGGAATTATAGCTTCGTTTATTGGGGGGAGCGTCATGGACTAAAATAAAATGTACGCTTTCATTCTTTTTGTAGCGAAGTTTCTTCATGAATTTATAAGTTTGGCTCGAATTTTGCCGAACAAGTCTGGAATAAGGGGTTTGGTTAAATCTCATGAAAGTTCAGTCCTCCTATAGCTCATAACACGCGTTGATTTCTATTCTAAAAATCATATTCCTAATAAGGACAACGAGTGCAGATGACAGAACCTATTTTGAGCAGCAGAGAGCTTGCTAAACGATTCATGAGGGCAACGGATTTCTGCATAAAAGTTAAACGGTAGGATTAGGATGAGAACGCTTCTACTTTTACCCATTTGTTCGTGACGTGGCTTTCCCATATCGCATCGATGATGCGCATCGACCGGTGCCCATCTTCGAACGTAGCAAACGGTGCTTGGTCCTTGTTCGGATCCTTGCCGTCGCGTATGAATGAATAGAAGTTCAGCATCATATTTTTTAGTGCGTCCGGCCAACCTTCGTTATGACCTCCGGGATGATGAATGCATCCGCGCACTTCATCCGTGAACAAACACGGGTCCGCGAGCAAAATTTCGTTTGCTCTGTCCCGATGTCCGATCCAGAGCTTCTCCGGCTCCTCTTGATTCCAAAAGGCGGATTGCTTGCTGCCGTTCAGCTCGAAGCTGAGACGGTTTTTGCGGCCGGCGCTCACTTGGGAAACCGTAAAGACGCCTTTCGTTCCGTCATCGAACCGTATAAGCACCGTCGCAAAATCCTCGGTATCGACGGGTAGATGCTCATACGCCTGAATGCTGTTATCATCAGCTCCAAACGTGGCGGTCGTTCGGGGCGCTTTTTTTCTGACCGGGAAGGTCGTTGTCAGGTCGGCGAATACTTCGGAAATTATTTTTCCGGTTACGTATTGAACCGTATCGCACCAGTGGGACCCGATATCGGTAACCGCACGCGTCTTGCCTCCCATCTTGGAATCCAGCCGCCAGCTGTAGTCTGTATCGTACAGCAGCCAGTCCTGCAGGTAGCTTCCATGAACGAGACTTATGATACCGAATTCATCTTTCCGGATCAGGCTGGCCAGCTGCTTTACGATAGGAAATTGCCGGTAGTTAAAGTTAACCCCGTGAACGATTCCGCATTCCTTCGCAAGCTTCAACAATTCCGCCGATTCTTCGCTGTTCATGGCTAGAGGCTTCTCGGATAAGACATGCTTGCCGGCTAAGATGATATCCTTATTGATTTGAAAATGAGTATGATTAGGCGTGCAATTATGAATGGCTTGAATGGCTGGATTGTCCAGCATCTCTTTGTAATCCCCGTAAAATTTCGGTACATGCAAGGCTGAGGCTTTCTTCTCGGCACTTTCCCGGGTTCTCTCGGCTATGGCTTCGACCTCAACAAATCCGAGCCGTCGAATGGCTTCGATGTGCGTCGGGCCGATAAAACCGTTTCCAATAACACCCACTTTAATTTTATTCATCGGAATCGCTCCTTTTAAATCCATCGTCGTAAACCAGACTATTTCTGTTTATGCTGATTAATGCGGAACGGTATACTTTCTCCATTAATGCCTCCGTACATTTTTTAACCTATTGGAAGAAGAGTAGTCTGCCTACATCTTCCAATCCCAAGCTCATTTTTTCTGTAAAGGAAAGCGCTTTCTTTTTTTATAAAACATTCTCTATGTCCAATACAACCAACATATAATATATTTTGTTCGATGGTCACTTTCTCCTTCTCTTCGTTATGTACCGGAAAAAATTTTTCTTGAGCTCTTCCCGCAGAGCTCAATCAGAAAGAGCTTAAGCGGTACTTTTTTAGTTGACAGGAGGAAACTTTTTATGTATCCTTCTAAAAGATAGTGATAATCATTATCACTTTTAGGGTCGAGAGGGGAAATCTATTTAAATGTTTACATCAAGAGTTAAGACACTGCTTCTAATGCTGCTTATACTAACCACTGCAATTGTAGGTTGTTCAACAAAGAATACGGAAGAGAATTCCGGAACAGAAGCGGGTACGGCTGAGAAAACAGTCACTGTATCGTGGCCAAGAGATATCGGGACGATGAACCCGCATGTTTACAATCCTTCTCAATTGATAGCGCAATCGATGATTTACGAGCCGCTTGTCAGCTATAAAGACGGAGGCAAGCTTGAGCCTCATTTGGCCGAAGCGTGGACCATATCGGAGGACGGTAAAGAATATACCTTTAAGCTCCGCCAAAATATAAAGTTTTCGGACGGAACGTCTTTTAACGCTGAGGTTGCCAAAAAGAACTTCGATGCCGTTATGAAAAACGTCGAAAATCATAGCTGGCTTGGTTTTATCGGTGTTCTCGACAAGACCGAAGCCGTTGACGAGTTTACGTTTAAATTAACATTGAAACAGCCTTATTACCCGACCTTGCAGGAGCTGTCGGTCATTCGTCCGGTGCGATTTCTCGGCGAAGCCGGATTCCCGGATGACGGCGATACGTCCAAAGGCGTGAAGCAGCCGGTAGGGACCGGACCATGGATGCTGACGGACTACAAAACAGACGAATACGCGGAGTTTGCCCGTAATCCGAATTACTGGGGAGAACAACCGAAAGTCGATAAAATCGTGATCAAAATTATTCCGGACGGAGAGACGCGCGTGCTCGCCTTTGAGAAAGGGGAGCTGGACTTAATCTACGGAGAAGGCATCATCAGCATGGATGCATATAAGCAGCTGGAAGCATCCGGAGAATATGAAACCAGTCTTTCTGAGCCTATCGCAACTAGACAATTGGTATTGAATACGACAAACGAAGCGCTTGCGGATCTGAAGGTGCGTCAGGCTCTGCAGCATGGTTTTAACAAACAGGCGATGGTTGAAGGCGTTACCTCAGGCTTGGAAGAGATGGCAGACAGCCTTTTGTCTCAAAACTTTCCGTATGCCCAAACTAGCGTAACACCGGCCCTATACGACGTAGAAAAAGCGAAAGCTTACTTGGATGAGGCGGGCTGGAAGCTGCCGGACAGTAAGACGGTTCGTGAAAAGGACGGCAAGCAACTGGAACTGGAATTGATCTATGAAAAGGCGGAACAAATTCAAAAACCGATGGCGGAAACGCTGCAAGCCGAATGGGCAGCGATCGGCGTTAAGTTGAATATTACCGGTCTTGAGCTCACTGAACAAGTGAAACGGTTCCGTGCAAACGACTTTGATTTGTACTTCTTTAGCAACTACGGCGCGCCGTATGATCCGCACTCGTTCATTCACATCGTTGCCGAGAAAGGCTTTGGTATTTCGGATGCGCTGTCGAAGCTGCCGATGAAGCAAGAGCTGGATCAGCAGGTGCAGGAAGCTCTTCTCTCTACGGACGAGAAAAAGCGCGAGGAGCTGTACGGTGCCATCCAGACGACATTACACGAGCAGGCAGCGCTGCTGCCGATCTCTTATATTAAGAAGACGGTTGTTTATAACAAAAACATAAGCGGCTTTGAATTTCCGGCGAATCGGGACGAGAATCCATTCTCCAGTATCGACATCGCACAGTAAACCGCAGGGAGGCTTAACATGGGCAGCTATATTGGGAAACGGCTTCTCGCCATCATACCTATTTTTCTCTTTGCCACGCTTCTCACGTTTTTACTGATCCATGTCTCGCCGGTCGACCCCGCCGAAGCCTATTTGACAGCGGCGCATATCCAACCGACCGACGAACTGCTCGCTCAGAAAAGACATGAATTCGGCTTAGACCAGCCGCTGCTTGTTCAATATGCCCAAACCCTCATGAAGATGTGCCGACTTGATTTCGGCACATCTTATGTTTCTAATGAACCGGTTTGGCAGGAAGTCGTTCTCCGGATGCCGGCAACGATCCAGCTCGCCTTCAGCAGCATTTGTCTGGCCGTACTTATTAGCGTGCCGATTGGTTTTTTGGCGGCGGTATACAAAAATAGCGTGTTCGATCATCTGAGCCGGCTGATTGCTTATTTTGGCGCTTCCATCCCGCAGTTTTGGCTCGGATATTTATTGATATTTTTCTTTTCCGTTAAGCTCGATCTGTTTCCTGTGCAAGGAAGAGGCTCGTTCGCGCATCTCGTCCTTCCGTCGATTACTCTCGCTTTGGGGCTGATCGCCATTTATTCCCGGTTACTGCGCACCAGCGTTCTGGAACAATTGCAGGAGCCGTATGTGTTATACGCCAGGACGAGAGGCATTAAAGAGAAGCTGCTTATGAGCAAGCATGTGCTGAAAATCGCGATTTCACCGATGCTTACCGGTCTCGGCATGAATATGGGCAAATTGCTTGCGGGGACGATCATTGTGGAGGAAGTCTTTTCTTGGCCGGGCTTTGGACGTTACTTTATCGAAGCGATCTTTAACCGGGATATACCGGTCATCCAAAGCTATGTGTTCCTCGCCGCTTGTCTGTTTATCGTATGCAACCTGATCGTGGATCTCTTGCAAATGTATTTGGATCCCCGAATTTCCTGGAAAGGAAGAACCGACCATTGATCGCGAGTATACGGACCGGCCTTAAAAGTCAGAAGACCGCAGCGGTATGCTCGGTCATTTTATTCGTTCTTTTTTCACTTACCATTTTGGCTCCGTGGATTTCTCCGCACGATCCGGTTGAAGTGAATTTGGCGCTCAAGCTGCAGTCTCCAACGTGGGAATATCCGCTCGGAACCGACCATTTGGGACGGTGCAATCTGTCTCGCCTTTTACACGGTGCCCAAGTTTCTTTAGGCTTTGCGTCATTGATATTCATATCCTCATTATTGATCGGCTTACTGATCGGTACTTTTTCCGGATACAAAGGCGGTATAATTGACCTTGTGCTGATGCGTTTCTGCGAAGGGGTGATGGCATTTCCGTCTCTTGTGCTTATTCTAGGGCTTGTCGGCATATTCGGACCCGGACTCCCACAGGTCGTTTTGGCCATGGTGCTGGTGCAGTGGGTGTATTATGCTCGTATGTTCCGCGGCATGGTTCTCAGCTTGAAGGAACGGAATTTTATTATCGCCGCCAGAATAAGCGGATCATCGCAATGGACGATCATCAGACGTCATTTGATCCCAAATGTGCTTCCTCCAATCATCGTGATGGGAACGCTGGAAATAGGTTGGGCGATCATGGACATCGCCGCCATGTCGTTTCTTGGACTCGGCATTCAGCCGCCATCGCCGGAGTGGGGCTCCATGATCCACGAAGGGAAATCATATATACGAAGCAATCCCGAATTAATGCTGTATCCGGGAATCATGATTCTTATCGTTGTCATTACATTTAATGTATTAGGTGAAGCTTTGTCGGACCGGTTTGGCGTAAAACGACGTTTTTGAAAAGGAATGAGGCCATTGGTTATAGATCCACGAAATGTTTTGCAGGTGAGCGGCCTGCATGTAACGGTAAATACGGCTCAGGGAACGGTTCCTCTGGTTCAAGATATCCATTTTGAGCTGAAACCCGGTCGCGTGCTCGGGCTTGTCGGAGAAAGCGGCAGCGGAAAAACGATTACCAGTCTGTCCCTGCTGCAGCTTCTGGACCGCAAAACAACCAGCGTGGAAGGCAGCATACGATTAAACGGCCGTGAGCTGAACGGGCTGAGAGCGGATACGATGCGGAGCATTCGCGGGAAAGAAATCGCCCTCATTATGCAAAACCCGATGAATGCCTTCACTCCCGTGATTAAGATCGGCGATCAATTCATCGAAACGATCCGTACGCATACCTCACTCACCAAAAAACAAGCGTTCGAGCTGGCGGTTACCTCTTTGCAAGATGTGAATTTGCCTGATCCCGCAGGGCTCATGAAGCAGTATCCGTTTCAGCTGAGCGGGGGGATGCTGCAGCGGGTTATGATAGCCATTACCATATGCCTTCGACCATCCGTCATTATTGCGGATGAGCCGACCACCGCTCTGGATGTGACCAACCAATTGCAGGTACTACGGCAGCTGAAGCGCATACGTTCGGAATACGGCACATCCATTTTATTGATTTCCCATGATTTAGGGGTAATATCTGAAATGGCTGACGAGGTCGCCGTTATGCAGCATGGCCGGATAGTCGAAAAAGCGGATGTCTACCAGCTGTTCGATCATCCTCAGCATGAGTATACGAAAAAACTGCTCAATGCCAGACCCGCGTTACAGATCAACCAGCCGACTAAGGAGTTTGTCATGTCATGAATGCCATAGAATCGCCGACGTCGGTTTTGCAGGACCGTCCCTTTTGTCCAAAAGCAATACAGATTTACCTCGTAGCGATATTATTTAATACGACCAGCCATATCCTTCTGATTCTGCTGCCGCTGAGCTCGCACGAGCTGGGAGCAAGGTTTTCCGACTGTATCGCCATTGGAGCGGCTGCCCTGCTGCTAATGCTATTTTTTAAGAAACGGGGGGTGAGCAAGTGAGTTTGCTGCAGGTGAAAAACGTTACTCATGGATACGGCTCATCCAATCTGTTCTGGCAGGCGAAGCGGGCAACGGTGCTTGACGATGTATCGCTCTCTATCGAACATGGCCAGTGCCTGGGGCTTCTCGGAACGAGCGGGGCAGGGAAGAGCACGCTTGGCAAGGTGATCCTAGGTTTGGAAAAACCGCAGAAGGGGCAGATTCTTTTCCAAGGAATCGATCTCTATGACACAAATGCGTCTACCAGGAGACGGCTTCGCCGCGATCTGCAAGTCGTGTTTCAAGATTGCTATTCTTCCGTAAATCCGCGAATGACCGCTGAGCAAATTATCGGGGAGCCGCTGCAAAACTACGAGAGCCTGTCCCCTAACGAGCAAAAGCGATCGATAGGAGAGCTGCTGGAAACAGTCGGGTTAAGCCCGGAAGATATGAGGAAGTACCCTCATCAATTTAGCGGAGGGCAGCTGCAAAGGATCAATATCGCGAGAGCGATTGCCTTAAAACCGAAGCTGCTTGTATTGGACGAGGCGGTTAGCAGTTTGGACATGGTTACTCAAGCCAATATTTTGACCTTGTTAAAAGACTTAAAGTCGACATTCGGCCTGTCTTTTCTGTTTATCACACATGATATTAAGGCTGCATACACCATTTCCGATGCTTTAGCCGTCATGGAAAAAGGGGAATTGGTTGTACATTGTGAGGATAAGGCACAGTTTTTACAGCTGCCGCATCCGAGTGTACAGAGGCTTTTACAGTTTATTCTTTCGGTGCATCCGCGGTCTCGTTCACTCTAAAGCAATCGCTGCAGGTATTATACTGTGATGATTGCTTTTTTTGTTTTTAGCCAGAGGAATATTTTCATGAAAAATGTGTAGAATACGGTTTGAATAAACAAGGGAGGATATGACATGAACAAACTAAGAGCACAAGAAATCGCAGAATCACCGGTAATGGCTCATGTAACATACGAAGGAAACGCTATCTATATTCAGCATGTCGATCATGATAAAGAAACAGCGAGAATATATCCCCTCCATGATTCGGAGCAAGAACTTGAGGTGCCCATACAGAGCTTGGTAGAACATTAGGCCAATGGTATGGATTATGTAATCCCGGTTCTTAGAGCAATTGGGTTGTTCGTGGTTGGATTAGTAGCTTTTCGGATCATGGGAAGCCAAGCGGTGGGGAGACTAACGGATTTTGATCTGGTTATCGTGATAGCGATTGGAGCGATAATTGGTGACGGATTAGCTGATCCCGAACTAAATCTTTTCATTCTAATTGCAGCCATTGCCGGACTGGTGTTGATGCAATTACTAGTCAGCGTGCTTGCCATGAAGAGCAAATTTATAGAAAAATTAGTGAGCGGCAGCCCAATCAAGCTGATCGAAAACGGAAAAATTCTGATGAACGGGCTGCGTAGAGCGAGAATTACGAAAAACAATTTAGATCAGGAATTGCGTGTTAAAGGCCTAACTGGCTTTGAACAGATTGAACAAGCTTTTATGGAACCGAACGGAAAGCTTAGTGTAATTGAAAAAAGCAACTAAGGGCAAGGACACCGGCCTCATAATTGGTGTCCTTTTTAAGTGGATCCTGTTATTTATCGTTGACTCCAGACACTGCTTAGTTTAACTGACGCACATAGTTTAAGGCTTTTACGGAAAGCTCTTCCCATTGTCCGGAATGGCGATTAGGCACTTGCACCCATCCATTCATGGGACGACCTGGCATAGGCTCGAACGTGCGGACGCCTTCCAGTGACATCAAGCTTTCTTCTGCAGGCAGCTTGAATACCATTTCCTCTTGGTAAAACATTGCGAATGCTTTCTTGTTTATTTTCAGACACTTTGCGCCGAACATATTGCCTTTGACTACATGGTCCGTGAGGTTTAAGTGGCTGGCAATTTCGTTAAATGCCATCTCGTATTGCGACAACGAAGCTTCCTCCTTTGCTTTCCCCATAAAAATGAACAAAGCGCGCCATTTCAGCGCGCCTTTGATTCTCAGCCAGCACTCGCTGGTTGAATGGAGCTTAATCCAAATATTTCTCCAGGGCAGTCCAATAGTTATCTTTCCAGCCTGGCTCCAGATGCTCGCTTTGACCTTCGGGTATACCCGTATGATCAAAGATCAATAGGGTTTCCGAGCCTTGCTCCTGGAGCTCAAACTTAACGATGGAATATACGCCATCCGGCCACCGGGCAGGACGCCAAGCTTGTACGATCCGTTGGTTTGGCAGCAGTTCCACGTTGCGGCCGACGATATGACCTCCAAAACAGGAGAATGAGCCGCCAACCTCCGGGCTGATCTCGGCAGGAGCGCCTCCGGTGGCTTCACTGAATTGCTCGGCGCTGGTAAGAATCTCATAAATGCGGCTGGGGCTCGCTTTGAAAACAATTTCTTGATGGATGGATGCAGACATTGTTCGTATTTCCCTCCTAATAAATATTAATGCATGGCCTTTATGGACCAAGGATCAATGCCAGGGTCTTGGCCTTCAGCCAAAGCCTGCAGTCGTGTCATGTAATGGTTCCAGCCCTGCTCGTGTGACAGTACTTCTTGAACAGGCAAGTCGTAATGCTTTAGTTGAAGGAGGGTTCCATTGTTCTTAGGAATCAGTCGAAACTCAAGCGTGCTCGAACCGGGCGGCACTTGCTGAGATTTTTCCCAACCCCATGTCATAACAATTTTCTCATGCGGTACAATTTCTACGTATTCGCCCATAGCAATGTCGCTTCCGTTAACATCTATACGGTATTTACCGCCGATTTTAGGCTCCAACAGGACATGGCTGCCCATCCAACGGACCAGCTTGTCCGGGTCGGTAAAGAACGAGAACAACGTTTCAGGACGGCATTCGATATACAATTCCTTGGTAATTTGTTCACTGCTGTTAAGTGGATTCATGATTTCTCCTTTCCTCGGCTTCCGCTGCTTCTTTCAAACGTAATAAGCTATCATCCCAGAAATGGTCGATATAGGCCCTCAAATCTGCGAAACCTTCCTTTCTTATCCGATAATACCGTTTGGTTCCCTCTCTCCGAACAACGACAAGTCCGGATCCTTCGAGAACCTTGAGATGCTGTGAAACTGCTGGCGCTGAAATATCAAAATGCGATGCGATGGCGCTTGAAGTAAGCTCCTTGTCACGAACGAGATATAGAATATCTCTGCGTCTAGGCTCAGCTAGAGCATGAATGGCTTTTTCGATCATGGACTTAATTTAGCATATACTTAATTAAGTGTCAACTTAATTAAGTGGATTTGAAGGGCCTTCACTCTTTGCATCTCGTTAGTACAGCATTTACAATTTTTCAGCACAGCATTACGATTAAACGATAATCGGGCAGACTTATAGGGCTGCTGGTTGCAATTATAAGGTAAAACGCAAGCTATATATCCGGGTGTTATGGAGGGAGCCATTTGAACAAACAGGTCATGCAGGCCAGCGATAGTGAACCTTTTTTCCCGATGAGCAATGTCCAGACCGTAACGCTTGGAATGGGTTGTTTTTGGAGTCCTGAATCCTTGTTTGGCCATCTGCCGGGCGTCATTAGAACGCGTACAGGCTATGCGGGGGGCACCTCTATGAATCCTGCTTACCGGCAAATGGGGAATCACACCGAGACGGTCCAATTGGATTTTAGCCCGGGCATCATTACGTTTGATGAGATCTTGGAAGTGTTTTGGAATAACCACAATCCGGTTAATATCAATAATTATAAAGGGCGTCAATATTTATCGCTGTTGTTTTATTCAGATGATAAGCAAAGAGAAACGATACAGCATGTTTTGAGGAGGCGGAAAGAGCAAGGGAGGGGCGAGCCTGAAACGGAGATTGCGCCCTATTCCGGATTCCACCTTGCCGAGGATAAGCATCAAAAATATTATTTAAAACGGTTTCCAAACGCTATTGAAAAGCTGAATGAATGGTTTCCGTCGCAGGATGATTTGAACAACTCTACCTTAGTGGCCCGTTTGAACGGCTTGGCAAAAGGGTATACAAACTTGGAGCGCATCTTGAACGAAATGGGACAATGGCCGATCCGCTCCGAGCATCAGAAGCTGATAATTGACCTAGTCAAGCAAATTCGTTGGTAGGATATGCGTTAAGCTAATAAAGAAGGCTTTTGTTCTATTTTTGTGTATGGGACACAATGGTAAAATAAAGCGGACAAGTATCTGATCATTCGGAGGGAGTGTCAATCTTGAAGTATAGGCGACTGGGAAGCACGGAGTTAAATGTATCGGTAATCGGTATCGGAACATGGCAGTTTGGAGGAGAATGGGGCCAGGAATATTCGCAGCAGGAAGTGGATATGATTCTCGACAAAGGTCATGAGCTGGGCATTAATCTGATTGATACCGCAGAATGCTATGGCGATCATCTTTCGGAGTCTCTCATTGGAGACTATATCAGCCGCCGCAAACGCGAGGATTGGATTATTGCTACGAAGTTCGGACATCAATTCCATGAGCGCTTCACGCGTACTGACGAATTTAACGCCGATGGGGTTATTACGCAGCTCGACGCATCGCTGAAAGCATTGAAGGTTGACTATATTGACCTATACCAATTCCATTCCGGGCCGGATCAAGCATTCGATAACGATGAGCTGTGGACTGTGTTGGATAAGCAAATATCGGCGGGGAAAATTCGTTTTCTTGGGACATCGATCGGCAGCAACAACAACCTTCATCAAACGGAAGCATCATCGAAAGTGAACGCACGCGCTATTCAAGTCGTTTATAACAGGCTTGATCGCACGCCTGAAGAGCGGGTGTTCCCGTCCTGCCAGCAGCAGGATTTGGGCGTGCTTGCCCGTGTTCCATTGGCGAGCGGTTACTTAAGCGGTAAATATAGGCCTGGCGCTATCTTTGGCGATACCGATGTACGGCACAGGCATGATGCAGAGAGCACGCGGCTGAAGCTGCTGGAAGTAGAGCATATCCAGCGTGAAGAAGTGCCTAGCGGCGTCTTGATGGCCAGTTGGGCGCTGGCGTGGTGCTTGAATCATCCTGCGGTTACCGCCGTCATTCCCGGCTGTAAGAACCCTGAGCAGGTTACCGCTAATGCCCAAGCCGCGCAGCTTGTCCAAGGTCCGCATCCGCAGGATGTCAGCCTCTAGCTTGGCAAAAGCATAGTGTATTGCACTTTGCCAAAAGGTATCTTCCATACGCTCTAAGCGAGAACCCCCCGACCAGTACAGGCCGGGGGGTTCTTGCTGTTTAAAGCACGATTACTTCATTTCGATACCTTTCGAAATCAGCTACGCGGCACTCCAGCTTCATTCTCGTGCCTTCCGGTTCGTAATCCGTGGATTGAACGTGAGCATGCTCATTAAAGTATGCGACCAGCCGTCCTTGGCTGAATGGAATCAGCAGCTCGCACTCCATGTAGTCATCGAAGATATGGCCGCGAATGAGCGAGATAAGCTCATCTAAACCGCTCTTTTTCTTCGCCGAGAGGTAGATCTTATCGTCTTGTACGGCCGGGTAGGCGTGCTCCGTCAAATCGCATTTATTGTAAGCGTAGATCGTCGGAATGTGATGAGCGCCCAGCTCCTTCAACGTATCATTCGTAACGGAGACCAGCTGCTCGTAGTCTTCATGGGAGTAGTCGACGACATGCACCAGCAAATCGGCCTCGGCTACTTCCTCTAACGTCGAGCGAAAAGCTTTCACAAGGTGATGGGGGAGCTGGCTGACGAAGCCGACCGTATCCGTCAGCAAAAATGATTTATTGTCCTGCAGCTCTATGCTTCTAACCGATGTCTCCAGCGTGGCGAACAGCATATCTTGAGCAAAGACCAGCTTATTGGTACCGGGATTGCATTTCTCCAGCAAAGCGTTCATCAAACTGGATTTTCCCGTATTCGTGTAGCCGACGAGACAGACGACGGGCACCTCGTTCTTTTGCCGCTGCTTCCGCTGAATTTGACGTCTGGCTACGAGCTTATCCAGCTCAGCTTGCAGGGCGGTTATTCTCTCCTCGATGCGCCTCCGGTCGAGCTCGAGCTTCGTCTCGCCAGCGCCCCTGTTTTTGAGACCGGCTCCACCGCCTTGACGGCCTAATGATGCGCGAAGACCGACCAGGCGGGGAAGCATATATTGGAGCCGGGCAACTTCCACCTGCAGCTGTGCTTCTCTGGTTTTGGCGCGCTCCGCAAAAATATCGAGGATAAGGATCGTCCGGTCGATAACCGTCCGCTCCAAAGCAGCCTCCAGATTGCGAATTTGAGAAGGAGACAGCTCATCGTTAAAAATGACGACATGCGCGTCATGTGCCTCGAGCAGCGCCAGCAGCTCCTGTATTTTACCGGTCCCGATGTAGTGGGAAGGATTTATGCGGGCTGCCTTCTGACTGAGCTCATCGACAACCTCGATATAGCAGGCGGCAGCCAGATTGCGGAGTTCCTCCATGGAGTAAGAAAAGTCTGTTTGATTTTGAAGCTGAACGCCGACGATAATCGCTTTTTGCTGCGGTTGTTCCATTATTCATCATCCTCTAAAGGTTATTTGTAAAACAAAAAAACACAGGCTGCTCTGCCTGTGTTCACAGTTAGGGGGAAGAGGATATCAGAAAAAAATGGTCTTCCATAGGCAATGAACAGCGGAGCCGTCCAGAAAAGACGGGAAAAGCCCGGCTGTTGTAAGAGCTGAGATGCTTCGCTCCACGTATGCATATGGAATTTCCGTTCCAAAGGCGAATACGCCAAAGAGGGCTGATCCCTCAACGTTCCGACGTATTCCAAATGTGGGTTACCTTCAAAATGGCAGACCTATCCTGAGTCCTCTGCACACAGGCAGAGCTTTGGCGCTATTCAATTAGCAGCTGCGCAAAGACCTAACTCGGATAAAGTCTATCACACGTAACCCTCCGTTCCTTTAAATTAGCATCAGTGTAGCATAAAACGGCGGAGAATTCATCCATTGATTGAGTGTTGACGAATAACAGTTATCAATTCATAAAGGAGTAAATATGATTGACCATGTCTACTGTAAAATCTTCGGCTTTCTTGGCGTCCATTACAAAACGCAAACTATTATACCGTAAGAAAATCACAAGAGCAGTAAACGCAGTGCGTTTGTTTGCATTTTGAAAGGGATGGTTTTGACCGAGAGATTCAAACAAAGCCGCAGCTTTATCATAAACGGAAAGATAAGCATCCTCACCGAAAGCTGATGATTGTGAACGAAATACGGCAGACTCAAGCAGGCTTGGGTTTTTCACGCCAATCTGTTCTCCTACGCTATATTTGTGTATCATGGCGACGTTAATGGCGATAGCGGACCGTTACGATCCGTTCCAATCCTTCCGCAAAGCAAAGAGTTCCTGAATCGCTTCATTTGACAGCTCGGTTATCCAGCCTTCGGAGCTGGAGATAACATTTTCGCTAAGCTGAAACTTGTTATCCAGCATTTCATCGATACGCTCCTCCAGCGTGCCGAGCGAGATGAACTTATGCACCTGCACATCGCGGGTTTGGCCCATACGGTACGCACGGTCGGTAGCTTGGTTTTCCACAGCGGGATTCCACCAGCGGTCGAAATGGAACACATGGTTGGCCGCTGTGAGGTTAAGACCGACGCCCCCGGCTTTAATGGATAAAATAAAGACGTTTGGCTGTTCGGCAGCCGGTAAGCTGCTTGATTGAAACCTCTCAATCATCCGGTCGCGCGCTAATTTGGACGTGCTTCCATTTAAATAGAGAATGGGCTCTTGGAGCTCTTGCGCCAGCACCAGCTGCAGGAGCTGCCCCATGCCGATATACTGCGTGAAAATAAGGCAGCGTTCTCCTTCATCCCGCAGCTCCTTCACCATTGCGAGCAGACGCTCCAGCTTGGAAGAACGGTTGATGATCGATTCGGCATCGACTCCTCTGTCCGCGTCCGCAGAAATTTCAGGTATAGGCTCTTTCGTCAAAAGCATAGGGTGGTCGCAAATCTGCTTCAGCTGCATGATGGCCGACAGAATAGCGCCTTTACGCTGAATGCCTTCAAGCTTCTGCATACGCTCCATAAGCTGATTGACGGTCTGATTATATAATGCGCCCTGTTCAGCGGTAAGATGAATATAGGTTTTCATTTCGTTCTTGTCGGGCAAATCGAGCTGAATGGCCGGGTCTTTTTTCTTCCGGCGGAGCATAAACGGCTTCACCAGCTTTTGCAAATCAGCCGTGCGCTGTGCGTCATGCTCCTTTTCAATCGCATGGCTGAACCGTTTTTGAAACCCGTGGGAGCTGCCCAGAAATCCCGGATTAAGGAAGTCATAGATGGACCACAGCTCCGACAGCCGATTCTCAATAGGCGTTCCGGTTAGCGCAATGCGATGCTTGGCAGAAAAGCTGCGAACAGCGGCAGACTGCTTGGTTTGAGCATTTTTAATATTTTGTGCTTCGTCCAGGCAAATGGCAGCCCAAGTACATGCCTTAAGCAGCTCCTGATCCAGCGTTGAAGTCGCATAGGAGGTTAGAATAACATCGGCGTGTACGGCTGCCGCATGAAAGGCTTCTCCTGCCAGCCGTCCGCTTCCATAGTGGAGCATGACCTTAAGCGACGGGGCAAAACGGCTGATTTCCTTCTGCCAGTTGCCGAGAACAGAAGTTGGGCAAATGATGAGGGAGGGCAGTTTCTCTCCTTTATTCGTTTCTTTGAGATGCATTAAATAAGCAATAAGCTGCACGGTTTTACCTAACCCCATGTCATCCGCGAGACAAGCCCCGAGCCCGAACCGGCGCAAAAAGGCAAGCCATGCATATCCGTCCTGCTGATAGGTGCGCAGGTTAGCCTGCAATCCGTCAGGCACCGCAAGCGCCGGTAATTCCGCCTGCTGGCCGAGCTGGCTCATGAGTTTAAGGAGATGCTGGTTCAGCTCCACCTCAAGCTGGACGCGTGCCTCATTCTCTGGTGATTGTTCCGGCTCGCCGTTTCCGGCATCATCGCTGCTTCCCAGCAGATGCAGCTGGAGTACGTCCTGAAACGACAATCCCTGAGAGCTGTCCACGCTCGCCATGACTTTGCGTATTTGGGTTAGCAGGGCCGGATCGAGTGTGATCCACGTCCCCCGAAAGCGGACTAACCGTTCATTGCGGGAAACCAGCTCAGTAAACTCTGCCTCGGTGAGATCCGTATCTCCAATGGCAACGCGCCAATCAAAATCAATAAGCGAATCAAGCCCGAACAGCGAATCGCCTTTGCTCCCGGCCCCGGAGCTTACCTTGGCGCGCAGCCGAGGCTTCTTCCGGCTAGCCGTCTCCCACCAAGCGGGAAGAAGCACCTGCCAACCGGCTTCTAACAAACGGCGGCTATCCACGGTTAAAAATTGCCAAGCAGCATCATTTTCCAAGGGGCCGCTTAACAGATCCTCGCGTCTGCCGGACAAACGCTCCTTGGGAAGACAGGCTCGCAAGCGGTCAAGCCAACCGGCAGATCGCTCGCGCACAGCCATAGACCATGAGCCCGGCCAAGCGCCGAAAGTCTCGCCTTCCTCGGATAGATGCACCGGCACAAGCACCGCTTGATCAAGCTTGTCCTGAAGAACGAGCCTTAGCTGCCAGGAGCTCTCGGCTTCGCCGGGCTCCAGCAATTGCAGAACGGGACGGAAGGGGGCATAATCGGCTTTCCAGCCAACCGCAACAAGCCATGCCTCTGCGTTCAGACCGGATAAGGCAACATGGTCCTTGGAAAACAGCAGCGGATATTCCCGCCGTAAATCTGCGGCAGCCGTTTCTGATCCGTAATAGCGGCTAAATACAGCGGCAGAGAACGCTGCCCGTAATCCGTCTACCAACTCCATGTCCGCTTGCTTGAGACCGTTTGGTATATCTAATGCAGTCTCATCCCATGACCATTGGAGCTTGCCCGTCTGAAAGGCAGAGAAGCTCGGCACAAATTTTTTTGCCTCCATGCTTGCAGTCAGGAAGGGGGCCAGCCGGACAATTTGCGCCGCTTGTTCTCCCCATGCCCATTTAATGTGCTCGAGCAGCTGATTTTCCGCAAAGAAGGGGATGACCTGCTCGGCAGGAAGGATAATAAGCTCCGCTCCTTGAATCTGTTCCAGTTCCAACTCGGTACCGTAGAAGGAAGCAGCGTGCCAGGCGAATAAGCTTTGTTTTAAGGTAAGGCCGGATAAGTAGTCTCCCGTGTCGTTGAATCCATAGATAAGGGCATCGCCGTATGTCGTTAAATTAACATGCACCGTGAACGATTTCGTAAACTTGCTCATGATAGTAATTTACCTTTCCGCAGCTCTTCCTGCAGTGCGCGAAGCCGGCTATGCCGTGAGGAGAAAGCGGTTATGAAATGCTCCCACTGCGCGTCGTTCTTCATTTTTTTGTAGAGCTTTGCCAGCCGCTTAAGCAGCTTAACCGCTGATTTGTAGCCGGCTCTATTTTTGAGCAGCACATATCTCTCCACGGCTTGATGGTAGAAGGGAAGCAGTACCTCCGGCGCATTTTTCTCAAAAGGCGTGAAGACGCCGGCGCGGTAATCGAAAGGATCGCTTCCGGTGCTAAGCTGATAATCGACCCACTGCCTCCATTTGCCATACTTAAGCAGCTTCTCTTCATAGATAGAGCTTGTGAGAGGCAGCATATGAACGAGCAGCTCCCACATTTGCTGTTCCTCATGAGGGAAATGCTGGGCAGCCATGTCCCAATATTGGAAATAGCGTTCAAGGCTGTCCGTGCGGTGATTTTGCAGCAGGGGAGCGCTGTCGGCTAACCATTTGAGCAGCCGCTGCCATTCCGCAGTTTCCGCCATAGCGGACAACAGTTGAAACAAGCCGTATGGACGGATGTTGAAGCTTTTGTTTATTTCCATGAATAGCGACATCGCTTCTTGATCGCGGGTAAGAAAGAAGCTCATCCAGCTCTGGGCGAGCAGCCACGGATAGCGGGAAAGAGAAGTGCCGAGCTCATCGTGTGCGGCTTGCAGGTGATGCAGCTCCTCCAGGCATAGGCTCCTGCCGTTCTGATGAGGATAAATCCAGATGCTCCAGAACCAGTAATACGGATTGGAAAAATAAGACTGCACGCCGGCTTCCGTCAGCATAAGCTTTCTCAGATAGGGGATCGTTTCGGTTATGCGCTGCCAAAATTCCGGATCGTCAGCATGCAGAAGCTCCTTTGCGAAAATGTCTTCGATGCTCTTCTGCATGTCGGAAATAGCGGCTTGGGTGTTATACCCAATAAAAGTTCCGAGCCGGAGCGATTGGTTCGGCGTTCGGTTTAACAGCAGCTCCAGCACAAAGAAATGCGCATGCAGCTCGAACATGCTGTTCATTGCAGGTGTCAGCGGAGCAGGCTTTAACTCATTGATGGACGCTAACGCATTTTGCACAAACGCAAGGTTGCGGGTATGCTCAGCCAAGGAGGCCGTGCAGTGCGCAAACAGTCCGTGCCATTCCGTGCATGTCATGCTATGAATTGTTTTCATTATTGAATAGTCTCCTGAGCAAAAAGGTCTATTTTCGAATATATTGATTATAGCATTTCATGATTAAACTTCGTTGCATAAAGCCGCAGTTTGTTCGGCTATCGCTTTTCTAAATTAGAAAATCATCTTACAATATACGTATGAGGATGCACGGGAAGGAATGGGGAATGGCATATGGCGATTCAAGAAATACAAGAGGCGGATTGGCTCAAATTGAACCGGATCGGAAACGGAAACGATGCGTTGTTATTTTCATCCCCTTTTTGCGGAACCTGCAAAGTGGCCGAGCGCATGCTGGAGATTGTGGATGCCGCTCAGGTTCCTGTAACGCTGTACAAAATGAATATCAACTACTCGTCCAAGCTGCGCGAGGCATGGAAAATATCAAGCGTTCCCTGTTTGGTCTTGCTTAAAAATGGCGAGCCGTTCCGGTTCGAGTATGCGATGCGATCAGTGGATTATTTGTACAAATTGATGAAAAGTATGGAATAACAATAATTAAGTTGCTTTAAATTGTTTTTTAATTATGTAATTCCCAATTAATTCTATGAAAAAGAGCGCCGAAAGGTGCTTTTTTTTGCTGCTACAATTCACTCTTTTTATGATATATTAAGGGGGTATATGCAATAGATAGAGCGTTTTCATACAAAAACTAGGGGGATTTTATGATAGAGTATATCAAAGATTTTTTATTGAATATTTTCATTATTTTCTCCCCGCTTGCTTTTTATCCTTACATTTATAAAACAAAAAGCAGGCCGCTGCTGTACCGTTTCCTAATGTACATCTTTTTTGCGCTCGCTATTATAACAACCATGTCTTTTCCGGTAACGATTAACGGGCTGCTTTATGATTTTCGTACGATTCCTTTAGCGGTCGGCTCGCTTTATGGCGGCGTACAGGTTTCCGTCCTGCTTTATTTGACTCTCATGCTCTATCGTTATTTACTTGGAAACCCAAATGTATGGATCTATATATTGGCCTTGCTGCCTGGCTTTGTCGTTTTTCTATTTTTGTATAAAAGTTTTCAATCGTTAAAGCTGGTTCAAAAAATAGCGGTAGCGGTCATTTTATGCACCCTCATTAAGCTGCTGACATTTACCGTGTATTTATCGTTGACCGGGCAGATCGGGCTGCTATTGAATAATCCGATTTCAACCGTACAAAACCTATTTCTGCAAGGGTTAATTGTTGGGCTATGCGTATATGCCATTGAATTTTTAAATAAATATTTTATGATGCAGGAAGAGATTGTGAGAAGTGAGAAGATGAAGATCGTTGGAGACATGGCTGCTTCGGTAGCTCATGAGTTCCGGAATCCGCTTACGACGGTACGGGGATTTATTCATTTGTTCGGGACAACCACTATCGATAAAGAGAAGAAGGAATTTTACAGGAAAGTATGCATTGAGGAGCTGGACCGTGCGGAGCTTATTATTACAGACTATCTTTCGCTTGCTAAGCCCGACCCTGAACATATCGAAACGCTGGATGTAAAGGCGGAGATTCATTATTTGTCGAATGTTCTGCTGACTTATGCCAACTACAATAATATACAGGTTAATGTACAGACGGGCTCTGAGCAGCCGATCTTCATAACAGGCGACCGGTTTAAATTTCGCCAGGCTTTAATCAATATCGGCAAAAATGCGATCGAGGCGATGCAGGATGGGGGGACTTTAACGCTTAAAACCTATTATCGAAATGATCAGGTGTTAATCGTTCTGAGCGATAATGGAAATGGGATGACCCCAGAGCAAGTGAAAAGACTAGGAACGCCCTATTATTCGACCAAGGACAAGGGGACAGGCCTCGGGACGATGGTTTCATTCAGCATGATTAAAAAAATGAATGGGAAAATCGATATTAGGAGCGAAATAGGAAAAGGTACGGAATTTATGCTTGCTTTTTCAGAGGTAAAACGGCCTTAACAGCCTTAACTCTCATAAACAATGCGCCTAATTTCAGATTTGCGCAGCTGCTTCTTAGCGTTCTCTATATGTCGCGTGAAATACACCAGTTTGGTGTATTTTTTTTGCATTTTTTTAACACTTTTGATTCGAATTAAGTCATACAGGCCTGGGGCATAATGAAGCTGGCATGATGGACTGCGGAACTTGTTTTTTTACGCCTTATAAAGTATAGTAAGTAAATAATGATTTGAAATAAGCTTTAAATAAGTTATAATGAACTGGTCAATAATAGTTTAAAAAAGAAGGGAAGTTTTTCGAAATGGCAACAGTATTGTACATTACAGCTCATCCGCATGATCATCAAACTTCGTTTAGTATGGCAGTAGGTAAAGAGTTTATTGAAGCATACCGTGAAGCAAATCCATCGGACGAAGTCATTAGCGTAGATTTGTATGCATCAGATATCCCGCAAATTGATGCTGATGTATTCAGTGGTTGGGGTAAACTAAGATCAGGATCTTCTTTTGATGAGCTTTCCAATTCCGAAAGAGAGAAAGTAGCTCGTCTGAATGAGATCGTGGACCAATACGTCGCAGCTGACAAATACGTATTTGTTTCCCCAATGTGGAATTTCTCTTTCCCGCCTGTTTTGAAGGCATACATTGATGCGGTTTGTATCGCGGGCAAAACCTTCAAATATACAGAGAACGGTCCTATTGGCTTGCTGACAGACAAAAAAGCTCTTCATATCCAAGCAAGCGGCGGTGTGTACTCTGAAGGTCCTGCTGCCGGCTTTGAAAGCGGCCATAGCTATATCGGAAAAATTATGCAATTCCATGGCGTTCCGTCCTTCCAAGGAATCTTTGTTGAAGGTGTGGCTGCTGCTCCAGATAAAGCGCCGGAAATTAAAGAAAAAGCGATTGCTCAAGCTAAAGAAGCTGCAAAAACGTTCTAATAATCAGAATAAGCAAGTACAAGTAAGACCCGCGATGTGTCGCGGGTCTTTTTTTTGTATGTCTTCTGCTTATAAGGAAGGGTTGCTCGTTGCTTTGAAAGGTTATGCTCATTTGATCACAACCACTCACAAAGAAAGCGCTTTACAATTTTAAATTAGTCATATATAATCATAAACAAGACCAAATGAGCATCTTAATGTAGTTAATCTTTTAACTCATTCATAAATGAGCACACTAATAGCAAGCAAGCTGCATGAGTTTGGCTGAAGGAGGAAATGCTGTATGTTGTTTGAAGAAGAACGTAAGCGGCACATCGCGGATTACGTTCATCAGCACAGCCGAGCATCCGTCCAGGAGCTGGCGAATCATTTTCAAGTGTCGGAATCGACGGTACGACGGGATCTGAGAGATCTGGAGGAGCAGGAGCTGCTGCGGCGCACGCACGGCGGAGCGGTAGCGGTCATGCAAAATGATAATAACGAGCCATCCTTCCTGGAGAAGGAGGACCGCTTTCAGCAGCAGAAGCAGGATATTGCAAGAGCGGCACTGTCGCTTATCCGCGAAGGCGATACGATCATGCTTGACTCGGGTACCACGACTTATTATTTGGCTAAGCTGCTGAAAAACTTCCAGCGTTTGACCGTCGTAACCAACTCGGTTATGGTCGCGCAGGAGCTCGCGAACGAGAAGAGTATTGATCTTCTGCTCACGGGAGGCACGCTTCGCCCGGAGACGCAGGCAATGGTCGGACCATTTGCGGAGCGCGCCATTGCATCCGTGCATGTCGACAAGCTGTTTCTGGCTACGAACAGCTTTGATTCCGAAACTGGATTGACGACGCCGAACCTGATTGAAGCCGCAACGAAGAAACAAATGATTAAATCGGCTGAGCAGGTTATACTGCTCGCGGATCATAGCAAGTTCGGAAGAGTATCCTTTTCCCGGTTCGGAAATCCCGAGGATGTCACGACGCTGATCACTGATTCGCTCGCATCACCGGCTGTTTTACAGGCTTTCGAGGAATTCGGGATTGTGGTTGTATTAGCTGATTATGGAGGTGCTGTATAATGAAGCCGGCTTCACCGGTCATCACCGTTACTCTAAATCCGGCATTGGACAAAACCGTCACCATAGAGCAGTTTGAGTACGGGGGCTTAAACCGCATCAAGGAGATGCGGACCGATGCAGGAGGCAAGGGCATTAATGTTGCCAAAGTATTGAAGCAATTCGATGTCGCTGTTAAGGCGCTTGGTCTCACGGCGGGCTATCAGGGTCAGGTCATTCGAGACCAGCTGGAGAAGATGGGCATCAATTCGGCAATGATTGAAGCTGCGGGGGAAACTCGGGTCAATCTGAAAATGGTCGATGAATCGACGAAGCAGACGACCGAGCTCAACGAGCCGGGTTTCACGGTTGACGACGTACTGCTTGATCAGTTCCGGGGCATGTTCAAATCCAAAGCTGCCGAAGCGTCGATTATCGTTCTGGGCGGCAGTCTTCCTCCCGGTACGCCTCCCGATTATTATCGGTCGCTCATCGAAAGTGCGCGGGAGCAAGGAATAAGAACGATACTTGATGCGGACGGCGAGGCACTTGCACTTGGCATAGAAGCGGTCCCATTCGCAATCAAGCCCAATATTCATGAGCTCGAAGCGCTCCTTGGCGAGACGTTCGACAGCATGGAGCAAATAGTTGGGGCGGCAAGAACGTTAATTGACCGGGGTATTGAATACGTGCTCGTATCTATGGGCGCAGAAGGCTCGCTTCTCGTGAGCAAGTCGGAAGCGGTGAGAGCAAGCCCATTCCCGATTACGCCGGTCAGCACGGTAGGGGCAGGCGATTCGATGGTTGCGGCAATGGTGTACAGCTTCCTTGAAGGCAAATCAGTCGAAGAAACAGCCAGATGGACATCAGCTGCGGGCACCATTACGGCTTCCAAGCCGGGCACACAGGTGTGTACGATTCACGAGGTTAAGCAATCGCTCCAATTGGTTACGCTCACACATTATTAAAGGGTCATACGAACATTCTAAGGAGGGTTAATGCACCATGAAAAAAATTCTCGCTGTAACTGCATGTCCAACCGGCGTCGCTCACACGTATATGGCTGCTGAATCTTTGATTAAAGCAGCCAAGGAAAAAAATATACCGCTTAAAGTGGAAACTAGAGGCGCTGTCGGCGTCGAGAATGAATTTACTGATCAGGAAATTGCTGAAGCGCATGCTATTATCGTCGCTGCCGATACCGATGTATTAGAATCCAGATTCGCAGGCAAGCCGGTCGTGAAGGTCGCTGTTGCCCAAGCGATCAAAAATCCGGCAGGATTGCTGGAAGAAGCGTTAGCTAAACAAGCGTCCTCTCCGAACGACTTTGCGAAGCAGGTGGAGCAGTCGAAGTCCGAGCGCAGCGCAGCGCGCAGCGGCCCATATAAGCATCTCATGACCGGCGTATCGCATATGCTTCCCCTTGTTGTAGCAGGCGGTTTGCTTATCGCATTATCGTTTATTTTCGGAATCGAAGCATTCAAAGTAGAAGGTACATTCGCAGCAGCGCTGATGCAAATTGGTGGAGGCTCGGCTTTCGCCTTGATGGTTCCTGTTCTCGCCGGCTTTATCTCCTTCTCTATCGCTGAGAAGCCAGGTCTAGCACCTGGTCTCATCGGAGGTATGCTGGCATCAAGTATAGGTGCAGGCTTCCTTGGCGGTATTCTCGCAGGTTTCCTGGCGGGCTACACGGCACTCTTCTTAAAGAAAAACATTAAGCTTCCGCGTAACCTTGAAGGCTTGAAGCCTATCCTGCTCATTCCGCTTCTTGCGTCAGCGTTTACTGGCCTTATGATGATTTATGTAATTGGCGAACCGGTTAAAGCGGTTATGGATGGTCTAACAGCTTGGCTTACAGGACTAGGCACGACAAACGCTGTACTGCTTGGCTTGCTGCTCGGCGCGATGATGGCGTTCGATATGGGCGGTCCGGTGAACAAAGCCGCATATACGTTTGCGGTGGGTCTGCTTGGAAGTGAAGTATACGGTCCAATGGCAGCGGTAATGGCAGCGGGCATGACGCCTCCGCTCGGCCTGTTTCTTGCTACGCTGCTTGCAAAACATAAATTTACCAAAGAAGAGCGGGATGCAGGCAAGTCGGCCTCCATACTCGGCATCTCATTCATTACGGAAGGCGCGATTCCGTTCGCTGCCGGAGATCCGTTCCGCGTCATCCCTTCGATTATGGTAGGCTCGGCTATAACCGGCGCTTTGTCGATGGCATTCGGCGCGACGCTCCGCGCTCCGCATGGCGGCATCTTTGTCCTCCCGATTCCAAATGCGGTGAGCCATCTCGGGCTGTATGCTCTGGCGATCATAATCGGCACGGTTGTTACAGCAGTGATGCTGAGCGTACTCAAAAAACCGGTAGAGCTGCGTAATCAAGCTTAAACAGGTATAATCAAATAATTGGCAGGGGGGACTTCTCCCCCTATTGTCTATTTCACAATCATTTTCAGGAGGTATTTACAATGAACATTAACGCGCTGCTAGATGAAAAAGCCATTTTTATCCCGCTAACGTCGACTGATAAGAACAGCATTATAGCTAATATGATTGACGGGCTTGTCGCATCCGGCTCCGTATCGAATAAGGAAGCATACTTGGACGCTGTGCTCACGCGCGAGAGCACGGGTTCAACAGGCATCGGCTTCAGCGTAGCGATTCCGCACGGAAAATCAAGTGGCGTCGCCACACCGGGTCTGGCATTCGCTAAGCTGTCAACGCCTGCAGAATGGCAATCGCTCGATGGCGAGCCGGTTAAGGTTGTATTTATGATTGCCGTACCGGAAGCAGCCGAAGGCAACGAACATTTGAAAATTTTGATTGCTTTGTCCCGTAAGCTCATTGATTCCGAATTCCGTGAGAAGCTAATGGCAGTCGAGCATTCGGACCAGCTAAAAAGCTTGCTTGCAACGATCGAATAGGAAGGGAAGGCGTAACTAAATGCATTCACAAAAAGTAGTCATTCAGAACACTGCCGGCTTTCATATCCGTCCGGCGCAGCTATTTACCGAAAAGGCGGTACAATTTCAATCGACGATTCTGATTAAGCCGGAAGGCACAGCAACAGTCGCTGATGCCAAAAGCATTCTAAACCTGATGACGCTCGGTTTGGATAAAGGTTCAGTTATTACAATTGAAGCCGAAGGACCGGATGAAGCACAAGCGGTCGCGGAGTTGTCTGAGCTTGTAGAAAGCGGATTCGGCGAAGATTAATGACCGGCATGTAAAGCCGCAGCAAGGAGGAACGAATGATGATGACAGAAACAATCGAGCAGCGACTGACAGGACTGGGCGTATCCGAGGGTATTCGGATAGGCAGGGCTTTTGTCTATAAGCCGTTGAAGCTTGATGACATAAAGGAGAGCAAGACCGACCAGCCGGATCAAGAGCTGGCTCGCTTGGAGCAGGCTAAGGCGCAATGCGCTTTGGAGCTTAGCGAGCTCATTGAACGCGCCAAGCAGACGCTTGGCGAAGAGAAGGCCGCGATATTGAAAGGGCAAATTAGCTTCTTGAACGATCCGGCATTTTACCCGCCTATGCAGAAGCTCATCCAAAATGAGCAATGGTCAGCCGAAACCGCGGTGCGCCGTACGGTAAATCAGGTTGCCGGGCTATTTGAAGCTATGGCCAGCGAATACATGCGTGAGAGGGCGGCAGACATCCGGGATGTCGGAGGCAGGCTGATGACGCAGCTTGTGGGACATCAGGGCGCACGGCTGTCCGATATTGCGAGTGAAGTCATCATTGTGGCAGACGACCTGACGCCTTCCGATACGGTCCAACTGGATAAACAATTCGTGCTGGGCTTCGTAACGCGAATCGGGGGTAAGACGTCTCATACCGCGATTCTTGCAAACTCGCTTGGTATCGCAGCCGTGCTCGGACTAGGCTCAGCGATTGAGCAGATTCAGCATGGCGAGGAGCTTATCATCAATGGCTCGACCGGTGAATGCGTGCTTTATCCGAAGGAGTCCACGAAGGAAGACTTTGCGGCTGCGTTTGCTGCGGAGCAGAAGGAGCAGGAAAGCTTGAATGCTTATCGCGAGCTTGCTGCCGTAACGAAAGACGGCTTCAGCTTTGAGATGGCCGCTAATATAGGAACGCCTCAGGAAGCAGCGGGCCTGCTTGAGAAGGGCGCGGAAGCCATCGGCCTTTACCGGACGGAGTTTTTGTTCATGAGCGCCTCCCAGATGCCGTCGGAGGAGATACAGTTTGAAGCCTACCGCCAAGCAGCGGAAGCCATGCAGGGACGCCCTGTCGTTATCCGGACGCTGGATATCGGAGGCGATAAGGAGCTGCCGTATCTCCAGCTTCCAGAAGAGCTAAACCCGTTTCTCGGCTATCGCGCTATCCGGCTTTGCCTTGATCAGAAGCAGCTGTTTATTACTCAGCTGCGCGCCATTATCCGGGCTGGAGCGTATGGCAACGTAAAGATTATGTTTCCGATGATTTCGGGAATGGATGAGTGGCGTCAAGCCAAGGCTTTGTATGACGAGGCTCGCCAGCAGTTAATCTCCGAGGGAGCGAACATAGGCGAGGCCATCGAAATTGGCATTATGATCGAAATTCCTTCCGCTGCGCTCATGGCGGACCGCTTAGCCAAAGAGGTTGATTTCTTCAGTATTGGCACGAATGATTTGGTGCAGTATACGGTTGCTGTGGACCGGATGAACGAGAAAGTCTCTTATTTGTATGATTATTTTCATCCAGCGGTTCTCCAGCTTATTAAGAGCGTCATCGATGCTTCGAATAAGCATGGTAAATGGACCGGCATGTGCGGCAGCATGGCAGGCGATCCGCTCGCTGCTCCGCTGCTTGTCGGACTTGGCCTGCATGAGTGGAGCATGTCGCCTTCGGCTATTCAACGGATCAAGCAGACGGTCAGGAAGCTTGAGCGCAGCGCTTGCGAGCAGTTGACCGAACGTCTCCTGGATTTGGATACGCCGGCCGAGATCCGATCAGAGCTTGAAGCTTTTCTGAAGCTGCAGCAGTAAAGAAATATACAGGAGAAGACGCGGAAGCTCATGCCGCTCTTCTCCTGTTTTAGTGTCAGCCACACCTCAATAGGTACCCGTTATTTATTTTATTTCCTAATATATTTTTATCGAGTTAAGATTACGGGGTTGTTCGTGCTATAATTGAACAGTGCGGTCAATAAAGATCATTGACTATGATAAAGGAGTCGGAAATATGCAGGTAGTATTTGAAGACTGGGATCAAAAAATAAAGAAGACGTTTAATGCCACCAGCAAGCAGGTTGTATTAACGGTTACAGAGGCCGGAGATCTGTTAGGCCTTACAAAGGACCAGATGAAGGTTTATGTGCTTAAGCATAACCTGACGAAGGTTCCGATAAATCGCAGCGTCCACAGATATCTATTACTGAAAAGCGAAATAGATGAGATCGTAGCAAAGGCCTAACATTTGCGAAAAACCACAGCCTCCCCCGAGGTTGTGGTTTTTTGTTAGTGAGTTCCAATTCAGTCTGACCTAACGATATTTTTAAGGTATACTAAATAAATAAATAGTTTTGCATGAATAGATAAACGGAGGTTTCTGGTTATGTTAGCGGTTGAAAGAGCGGCGTATCTCATCATTGATGACGGTCCTGCCGAAGATTTTATGGAAAAAGTAAATGATTTGAACGCAAAAGGGATTCGGGCGATTTGGTTTTGTTTAGGCGAAGCGCTGGAAAGGTTTTCGGAAGAGGCTGTTCGCGCCATAAAGGACGGTCATATTATCGGCAATCGCAGCTACGATGATGCAGACCTCTCTGCACTCAGCTTGAAGGAAGTGAGAGAGCAGCTGGAGCGGACCGACCGGATCGTTGACGGGCTGTATACGAGAGCGGGCGTTTCAAGACCGTCAAAGCTGTTTCGCTTTCCGTATGTTCACCATGAGACGGACGAAGGACATTTTGCAGGTATTCAGCGCGTGTTGGAGGAGCTTGGGTATGAGCAGCCGGAGTTTGAAAATATCCGCTGCAATAAGCGAAGCCAAGCAGCCCTGAATAAGGGGCTCCATGTGGAGTGTACGCTTGATACGTTCGATCTGGGTACGGATGCAGCTTTTGGCGATGAGGGCGGCCTGCAAGCCTTTAGCGGAAACGAGATCATTATGATTCATGACTGGGTCCCTGCGGTGCCGTTTAAGGCTTTAATGGATAAGCTGCTTATGAAGGGAATGTCCTTTAAGCTGCCGAAGGAAATGAGCGGGAATATGGTACCAGTCTTAACTTCTACATAGAAACGGAGAAGCCGGGCGCAGTACGCAGCTATCGAATGATGGCTGCGTGCCGCGCCCGGCTTTTATTTTGCAAGCATGCGGCCTCATCTTAATAAACAAACCTGGCTGCGCTCAATAGCTTAACAGGAATAACGAAGCTTCTGTAAATAACTTGGCGATAAGCAAGGAGACGCCTATAACCGACTGCTGCAGGATGTCGCTCCGAAGCAGCACTTCATTTCCATTGCGGGAGGGAATCATACATTCGACGCAGTTGATTCCTATAAGGGCACTACACTTCAGCTGGATGAGGCGGTTGAAGAAACGGTTCAATTTTTGAAACAGGTGTACTAAGCCGATAAACGTGATGTCACTCGGTTTAATCTGTATAAAGCAGCATTATCCTCGCTTCATTCCTTCGCAGTACATTTAAATCGGTGCCGTTTACGTCTGTTCCGGACGTAAGCGGCGCCTTTTTTTTGCAATATTGCAACTAGCGTCAGAATCTGACGGATTACTCTAGTTTTTTGGCGGCGCATGGAGAATGCGGGCGTAATTTTGCATATAGGTCTGCACGAATCTAGTAATTGCTGGTATAATGGTAGACCTACATAGCCTAAGAATACTAAAGGAGACTTGTATGAAAAAAATTGTATACCTGATAATTTTGATCTGTGGGTTGATTAGTATTTCCGGTTATATACCAAACCGGGCGGAAGCAAGCGATAGTTATACAGCCAAGGTATACACCGACTCATTGAATGTCCGCAGCGAGCCTTCGCTTGAATCGTCGATCGTGGGAGCTTTAAAGAATCGCGAGATGGTCACCGTTTCGAATGAAGAGCACGGCTGGCTGCGCATCAAGTCGGACCGGGTCTCCGGCTGGGCGGCAGGTTATTATTTGAAGAAGGTCGATGGCAGTGTCGTTACGGCATCGGCAACAGATCAAGATGGCAATGTGCAAGAGAGTTCTGCAGCCACCCGGGCGACTGTGCTGGCGGATTCGCTGCGGATCAGGGCCGGCGCCGGATTGAACTATAAGGTTCTGGGAGGCCTAACAAAGGGTGAGGCTGTTACGATAATGGACAACCGGGAAGGATGGGTTCGGATCCAGACTCCGCATGGGCAAACCGGCTGGGTATCAGATCGTTATATCGTGAAAGGCGCAATACAAACGGCGGCGGTTTCTTCGGGAAAATCGAAGGGACTTAAAGGGAAAGTAATCGTCATTGACCCCGGTCACGGCGGAGAAGATCCCGGAATGATCGGAACGAAATATGAAACGATGGAGAAAGAGCTTAATTTGAGCACCTCCTTCTACCTCGAGGATGAGCTTCGCAGCCGTGGAGCGCGCGTCCTCATGACAAGAACGAAGGAAGAGGAGAAGCCCAAGCTTTCCGATAGGGTGAAGATAAGCGAATCCGCCGGCGCGGACGCTTACGTCAGCATCCATTATAATTCTTCAGAGAATAATACGTCCGGCATACTTACCTTCTATTATTCGGAAATGAAAGATCGGCCATTAGCCCGCGCGATAGAAAACAGACTTGCAGACGGTATCGGCTTGAAGAGCAATGGGATTTCTTTCGGCGATCTTCACGTTTTGCGGGAAAATGATACGGTATCTACACTCGTAGAGCTTGGTTTCTTGTCCAACGCAAAGGATGAATCCATCGTCCGCGGCTCCGACTACCAAAAGAAAGCAGCCAAAGCAATTGCGAAAGGGCTGGAGGATTTCTTCAGCAGGTAACTGCATACTTGATCGGACAAGAGCAGACCGTCAGCTTTGGGCGGTCTGTTTATTCTTGTAGAGACGCATTTATTTTCGTCATAAAAGGGATGGCTATGTGGCCGAACCCCTATGAGGCAATGAAGCTATCCATAATATAACATGGCAAAGGATACTGTATCATAGCGGAGAAAGACTAAAAATACGCCCGGTCAGCTTCCCTAAGACTGTGAGAGACTGGATAAGGCAGAAATTTCGCGGATTATGAAGGGTGAGGTTTCCATGTTGGTTTGTTAGTATTGGGTAAGAGTCAATAAAACCAATCGGAGGAGTTAAAAAGATGCCGGAGGTTAATCAACGCGACCATTATTTCGATAATGTGAAGTTTGTCTTGATTACGTTCGTGGTCATCGGCCATGTGCTGGAACCCCTTTATTCTACAAGCGAGTCCGCGAAGGCCTTGTACAACTTCATTTACTTTTTTCATATCCCGCTTTTTGTTTTTATTACGGGTTACTTTTCCAAGAAATCGGGAAAGCTTGGCCCCTATCTCGTTCTGTATGTCATTTTTGAAACGCTGTATACGCTNCCCGCTTTTTGTTTTTATTACGGGTTACTTTTCCAAGAAATCGGGAAAGCTTGGCCCCTATCTCGTTCTGTATGTCATTTTTGAAACGCTGTATACGCTGCTGGATTATTATCTGAACGACAGGGCAAACCTGAAATTCACCTTCTTTCTGCCCTATTGGGTAACCTGGTACCTGCTTGCGGTTATTTTATGGAAAATYGCCCTGCCGTATTTTACGAAATTAAGGTATCCGATCTTGTTTGCAAGCTGYCTTGCGGTATTGGCCGGCTACGMTTCAACGGAACTGGGGTATAAGCTGTCATCGCTCCGGGCGATCAACTTCTTTCCGTTCTTCCTGGCAGGTTACTATATGAAGAGGGAATACTTCGTATATTTAATTAAATGGCCGGTCAAAATGGCATCTGCGTTTATTATGATTCTCACACTTGGGCTTCTATTCCGCTATGGCCAGAACCTCAATTGCGAATGGCTTTGGGGCAGCTACAGTTACTCGAAACTGGGCAGCCCGGAATGGTATGCGGGGGTATACAGGTNTATTCCGCTATGGCCAGAACCTCAATTGCGAATGGCTTTGGGGCAGCTACAGTTACTCGAAACTGGGCAGCCCGGAATGGTATGCGGGGGTATACAGGTTGGCTATTGCAGCCGTATCGGTCATTTTGTCACTTTGCGTTCTCTCCTTAATCCCAACGGGGCAGACACGGATCAGCGAGCCCRGCATTCGGACGATGTATCCCTTTTTGCTGCACGGTTTCGTATTGAGAATAATGGATCATCAAGGCTTCTACCGGTATATCGACACATGGGCAGATCAAATGCTGTTGATTCTGTTTGCGAGCCCGGCATTCGGACGATGTATCCCTTTTTGCTGCACGGTTTCGTATTGAGAATAATGGATCATCAAGGCTTCTACCGGTATATCGACACATGGGCAGATCAAATGCTGTTGATTCTGTTTGCTATCGTTATAACCTTTATCTTTTCCATGAAATGGGTCGAAAAACTCTGCCGGCTACTTTTCAGCCCTAACTTATCTTTTCTGTATAAAAAGAAAAGCGCGCCATTATCGCGGGCGCAATGATTTTTTTGATAAGGAAGGGGCTGTACGAGATGCAAACCCCTTCTGTCATTTCGCACGCAACAGTTCGGTCCACAGCTCCGCCGGCTCGTAGCCGAGGCGCCATACGGCGATCCCGGCAAGGTCGTATTTCTTGGCAGTGGCGATCCGAGCCATTATCGTGTCCGGCGTCTCCGCCCAAAGCACATAAGTGAATCCGTCCTTGGCGTAGGTGTACTTGGTCTGGCGGTGATATCGATCATACTCGGCCGTTTCCTCTACGGAAGCGAGTAGCTGCGGCAGGTCTTTCATCATCAACGCGCTATTGCCGACGAGCTTGCCGTTTTCGTCGAGCTTCCACACGCGTATATAGAATGGAATGCCCAGTATGATTTTGCTCCTCGGGATGTCGTAACTGAGGTAATTGGTGATGCCTTCCTCGAACCATGGAAAGCCGGATACCGGGCCAGGCGATGTACTCCCTTTCCAGAATTGGTCGTAAGCCATAATGACGACGGTATCGACAATACCGGCGAGCTTCTCGTAATCATAACCCGATTTATCATTCCACGAGAGATGTCCGCGCGGCAGGTCGATGGAGACTGTCAAACCTTTGCGGTGCATCGCATCCGTAAATTCTATTACGAAGGCGGTGTACGCATCGCGGTCCTGTGGGGCAATCGCTTCAAAGTCAAGGTTGACACCTCTTACTCCAAGTTCTGCCAATCTGTCGGCCAGCTTGTCGATGAACATCCGCTGCCCGGCGGGGTTCTGCAGGAATGCGCTTGCCAACTCCGAATCGTGGCTGTTAATAACGACCGGCATGACCTGCTTGCCCCGGGTTTTCAATTGCTTGACAAACGCCGGATCCGACGTATCGGTCATCGTACCGTCGGGCGCGGACAGTACGAACCAGGTCGGGGAGTCGATGTCCAGACCTTGTGTATCCGCCACCTGAGCGAGCGCCGTTTCGTTGCTTGACGAACCGTTCCAACCTATGTACAAGAGCTTGCGGGTGTTGTCCCAGACCGGCCTGCCTTCCGCCGTTTTAATGCGGGAGTTTTCCAGCGTCCCGGCATAGAGCAGCGCGGCTTTAAGGTTATGGAACGATTGGACAAGTCGGTTTTTTTGATAGACTTGTAGGTAAGGAACATTCGTCCACCAAACTTCGCCACCCTTAACAACTTCCGTTCCAATGAACGCTTTGGCATACGCTGCGGCATTGTCGATGCTGAAGAAGGTGCGGATCTCTTTGCCGTTCTGCCTTACGGAATACGGAGGCAGATTGGAATAAACCACCATGCCGGTGGCCATATTAACAACCTCGCTCCGGGGAACCGATGCAGAAGCGCAGATCGCATCTTGCAAGAAAGCATACTTCGTACCCCCGGTGGAAACACCGCCCACGAACAAATCGTAGACAGCTTGTTTTTTCCGCTCGGCGCTTTTCCAATCCATCGTCATATTGTCCCAAACCCACTGATTGGTTACCAAATCCATAATGTGCGAGTTGGCCCAAAGCTTTGCCTCCTGTTTTGCTTCGGCCAGCGTAGAGAACTGCCAAGAAGGCAGTGATTTATCCCCTTGGAACACTTGAAACCTGACGTGCTGGCTGTACGCCCAGCCCGTCTGCTCCAGGTCCCAGATATGGACATCCGTCAGCGTTTTTGCCAGAGCCAACGCATCGGAATAGGATCGAAATTCCCATTCGGGCCGCGTCAGTCCGCTCTGATAAACCACGTAGCGGGGAAGATTGTCCCAAACCCATTGACGCTTGGAAATATCTTCCACATGGCTGTAACGGAAGCGCTTGGCGTAGGCGACCGACTTAGACAGGGAGGCGAATTCGTAAAGTGCCTTGTCATTCTGGTAGACGCGGAATTTGGTGATGTCGGCTTCACTGACGGCTGCGGATGCCGGAATTCCGGGCACGGCGGCCTGCACGATCAACAGCAACGCAAATAAAAGTCCCCATGTTGATTTCATGTTGCTCAAAAGTACTCTCCTCTCGCAGTCTATTAAAATAAGACGCGAAAGGACACCATAGGTTGCGTCGGAAATTATGGAAATATTTGATTATTGATTCCCATTCAACTTTTTTAAGATGCCTTAGGTTGCGATTGTGTAATTGAGAAATTTGAAAATGGATAGATGAGAAAGTATAAAAATGACGGAAAGAATAATGAAGACTGGTTACGAGTGGAACGCTGAAGTTCTTGCCCCATTTGATGGTATCGTTGAAGCCATTCATATTAACCCAAACACTAATAACCTAGGAAGCTTAATTGAGTCAATATAATGCTCCCATAGGTTGAGACACGGGAGGGAGAAAAATAAGTGGCCAACTTACGGTTGAGGTCGACTGGCTCAAAAAAAAATCTGGTCTTAAATGAACCTCTAGAAGCCCGAAAAGCCATGGTAGAACGCGATTGCGATGCNAGGCCAACTTACGGTTGAGGTCGACTGGCTCAAAAAAAAATCTGGTCTTAAATGAACCTCTAGAAGCCCGAAAAGCCATGGTAGAACGCGATTGCGATGCCATTACCATCAAGCGTCAGGCAGAGCTGTTAGGCGTGAACCGAACCAGCGTATACCGCGCTGATAAGGAACGTCATGAGAGCGAAGAAAATGTACAGATCATGCATCTGATTGATGAGATCTACACGTTGCATCCTTACTTCGGTTACCGGCGTATGACCAGATTCCTTCGAGATCAGGGCTTTGACGTCAATCGTAAGCGCGTACGGCGGCTGATGAGACTCATTGGACTCGAGGCCATCTATCCGAAGCCAAACTTAAGCAAACGCCTCCATGCCCAATACAAGCGCCCTTATCTCCTACGAGGTCTGAAAATAGATCGACCGAATTATGTCCAATTTTGCAACCAAATTCGTCCTCATCAATCTCTCAATGGAGCAAGCCAGATCAATTCTATGCTCACACGATTGACCAAATCGCATCCTAAAATGCTAAATTACACGAGAAGGAGGACATAACTTATCCCTCAAAAATTCGTGTCTTGACAATGGGGGGGCATTACAGATAATGTGTATGTCGCTATGTTAATATTATTTAGCAGTGTCCAGCGCACATAAGAAGGCGTTTTATGGCGTTTTTACGTTCTTGTTTATTTCGTCGATTACGCCACTTCCGATTAGCTCATCGTCTTGGAATACTAGAATCGGTTTACGCTCGGTTGCGGCCGTGAATAAATAGATGGGTGACGTTAAGGTACGGAACCCCTTATATCGTTTCATTGCAATCATCATCTCGTCGATATAATTCTCAAATGCACGGAATTTCCTTCGTGATCTTTCCTTTTATCAATTAGAAAATGAAAGCTGAATGCCTTATTTTTTGGCTACCTGAACACAGTCCTTTTTAAATCTGTTTTTTGGGCCAAAAAGCATGGATCATGCTTTAATAGTTAATCCCCCGGTTTACCGTCCCTCATATGTATAGCGTATGTATTGTCGCTTGGGGTTTTTTATGGACTCGCAAGGACGAAAAAGACCTCTGGGGTATTGCTTAAATATGATGGTTTTCTTCGTTCCTTTGTCTCTCCGTAACCATCATATTTTGGGGAGCAGAGGGGAACCATGATCACTCGGCTATCGCTTCATTTCATCATCGTTCCAAAAAAAGTTTAGGATAACAAAAAAGTTTAAAATTTCTCCAAAAATTGAGGTATAAAAATCAAATCAATCCACAAAATAACTTCACATCCAACTAGGGAGTGAACATACATGAGCAGAAAAAGTTTAGTCGTTCCACAGGCACAAGCAGCACTTGACCAAATGAAATATGAGGTAGCACAACAGTTTGGAATTCAATGGTCTCCAGATGGTTACAATGGGAATATGTCTACTCGTGATGCAGGTACTATTGGTGGAAACATCACAAGAGCTTTAATTCAAATTGCAGAACAATCCCTTGGCTCAGGAGCAAGAAGATTCTAAATAGGGGTCCCGCCAAACGTATCGTACGCTAAGGGATGCAATGGCAAAGCACCGATAAATAAAGGTTCCGTGGAAAAGATCCTCGGGACCTTTTTTTGTGTTCAGATTTAGTTCAGAGAGCTATCATAGATAGGAAACGCTTAAAGAATGAAATTAACAAAGTGACCAAACTGTTAAGTTGGTATAAACGCAAGTGGGTAGTTGGGATACGGCTGATCGGCTTTCCGTCCTTATTAGCTTCCTTAGAGTTGCCGAAGAGATTTTTACCGACCCGGATGAATGCTGAATCGCCGAACAACTCCAGCGTCTTCGCCGGTGGAGTTGCGTGACGTGCCACTTCGCTTTCTAATGCATCCGACTAATGTGATCCGCTGTTCGAAGGGAAAGAGCGACGGTAGTGAGTGTCGGGTTTTCGGATCCAAGGGAAGGGGAAATACTGTTGTCGGCTATATACAGTCCAGAAACGCCGTGAACTTGACCGTACCTGTTCGTGACTGAGGTAGAAGGATCGTTACCCATCCGGCACGTTCCTGAAGTATGATGCAAATCTCCGGTAGGCATAAGGCAGATTTTATCTTGCACCAACTGCACACCAATAACAGAAGCAATCTGCTTAACCGCTTCCTCCATCTGTCGAATGTTAGTTTGTTCTGTTTCCGTAAATGAAAAGAGAATTTGGATTTCCGGAACGCCGTATTCATCTTTTTTGTGCGGATTGAGGGTGATCCCGTTTTCAAACCGTGGGTTAACGTGGCCAAAACAAAGGATCGATATGTCCAAAGTCGTATCTTCCACGAGCGGTCTGATTTGGTGAGACGAGTACCAATCATAACCGGCAGGCCCGCTTAAGCGGACCTGAAATGGCCTTTCCTTCGTTGGTGGGATCAAAATGGCGAGCGTTCCCAGAACTTCCGGAAAATCTCCGCGATTTACTTTTCCGGGAGCCATCATAAACACTTGATTTGTCATATAACGACCAATCGCTTTTCCTTGGATGCCCGAATGAAGCAGCAGGCGTGGCGTTTCATACGTACTCGCCGACAAAACAACCGTTTTTGCTTTCAGCAAATAGGAGCGCTGATCCGGTGATATGACCTTAACGCCGGTGACTTTCCCCTGGTCGACCAGAACTTGAACGGCACAGGCGTTTACAGCCAAATCGAAGGGTCTGATAAATGAAGCTTTTGAAAGAAGCGAAATTGAACTGAAAAAAACATCCGCATGAACCATGCCAAAATCGGTAGGTTTCAGATCAGCGGCGAGCGGTATGTATCTGGATTCGGGAAAACCGCCTAGCTGCAAACGATTCAGCAAGATCTCCGTCAACGCAGACCCTTTGGCATATTGGGAAGTAACATTCATGATCCGCTCTGCAATGTCATAGTAGGTATCCATCTCAATGGCCGGGATCGGCCAATCCGGCATCAGTGATAAATTAAAACGAGAACTGACCAAATCCCAGAAGATCGTTCTTCCCCCGAAACCAATCACTTCTCTTGCCCCTATAAATTCTGGATAGGAGCCTGGTAAGGTTTCTGATATATAGCGGTAATACTGATCGAGACGAGAACGGTTCATCATCGGAAGGTTACGGCCATGTGTGGGTAAGACCAGATTCCCTTTTTCGATGATGCCAATCCGTTTATCACTATTCTGCCACTGTTCTCATAATCTCCAAAGCGCGGTTCCTCCCCCCGCACCTGTGCCCACAATGAGGACGTCATATTCGGTTTCGGCCATTTGTTCCAACGGCGTGAGGGGCATCCAATGTTCAATAACATCTGATGGTATGGAGCAAGTCGGGAGATCGGGAGCCCGGCTCTCGACTGATACGTTGACGGGAGGAAAATAGACCGGTTTGCCGGCTATATTCTGGTCGGGATGTCCGATGTGCAGATTGACTGATTGAAGCTCCCCGAGTGGCATGTGATGTTCATTCGCGATCGTTCGAAGCGTGTCGTTGCCGCGTGCCACCCATATTTTCAATGAATCTGCACTCCTTCGCACTGCTCATCCAGCAGTTCCCATATTACCTAGATATTATTAGTATATTTTGGGTTTCTAATGCTCATGAATAGTTTTCGAACTGTACAGGTTGAGGAATACAATTTGTAGCTACCAGAAGTCAGATTTTGGCATATGGTAAATAGTGTATTCTCTCTTCATAGTGAAAAACTATGCGGATTTAGATTCATCTTTAATAGACAAAACGGCATCTTTGACTATTTTCATATCATCATTATTGGGCTGAATTGAACGGACTAAGTATTATCCAATTCTACCTGGCCAAATACCACAAGCTTCTTATTACTGGAAGGCGCAAGGACTCTCGGCGACTTATCCTGTCACAGTGTACTTCGAGTATTACAATGTGGACAAGGTTAAGCTCTGGAGAGGCACACATCAGTTAACTACCAATCCGGCAGAATACTCACTCAGACAAGTATTCATCAGCACACCAGCACCTCCAGGATCAGCGTACTTTAGTATATATTTTAGTACTGGTACCCGTGGCACTAGTGTAAATGACGTGTTCTGTAAGAATTCACCGGCAAATTTTATTAATAAAACTCTACTGACACATATCAACAAAAACTAGTACTTGGTACATATTAACAAATTATTATCCAAGTAGGATAATAAACTCAACCTTTAGTTTGGGGAGAGTGAGTGTTGGATGAAGAGAATAAAAATGTTTATGGCCGCTGCGTTGATTGGGTTTAGTCTATTTTCGATAACCGCAGGAACGGCTTCCGCTTCTTCTGGTTTATGGCTCGACGAGAAACCGGGAGATTACAATCCGGAAGTCCGCACCTCAAAGTACCGTACCATTGGGAGAATTGGTTATTTTACGGACTATGGTCCTATAGGTGATTGGACAAACATTAGCGGCAAGCCACTTAAGGTAACAATAAGAATTTTCCCACCACCAGGAGATTTAAAAATCTGGGCCTGGGTTTATGATGCTGGAGGCTCTCTGGATCCAAATCCGAAGCCAGTTTCGGACGGCGTCGCACAAGTATATAACACCATAGTCCAGCCAAATGATAGACTTGTATATTATTTAGAGGCTTATGATTACGAGGAAATTGAGGAGCTAAGAAGAAAACCTATAATAGTGGTAATTGATGCTATACCGTTAAGCTAACACAAAAATCCCCGCCAGCCGAAGCCAGCGGGCATTTCACTTTACTCGACGGTTGTGATATTTGTCTTGACATCCCAGGTCACCGTTGCACCGAGCGCCTCACCGTAGGCCCGCGCCGCGACGTATGTAACGCCGTCGATCTGCTTGGAGTCGACCACCTTGCCGCGTACCACGACCGGATTAGACGACCAAAATTTATGTAGTATAGTGTGTGACACCAAACGAAAAATCAGTGGTAGCAAGGGTTTGAACGTATTTACAGACATATGTATAAAATAAGAAATTTTGTACATATGTACTGCTGGGCGTTAAGCTAACTAGCAGTATACTTAAAAAATTGTGTTCTAACTATGGCTTGGTTAATGGTGAAATTAGACAATGTGAAAAGAAGGAGAGTAAATTTTTTTGCAGAAGCTAAATCTCATCGGTTTGATACTTATTATTGCTGCAATGCTGTGTGCATGCTCAAAGGATGTATCCAACCAACCGGAAACAGCAATAACAAAACAAGCTGAAGGAACTGCTTTGCACGTGGAGCCAATCGATTTATTTGCCGGAGAGGCACAGAAGTTCCAACCTTTTCTTGGTACGATGTCGGGTGCAGTGAAATTGAAGTACGGCGGAAATAAAAATGTTATTACTGCTAAAATTGAACTTTGGGAAAACGGAACGAAAACGAAGACATACAGTTCCATTGGCACCTCAATGCAAGATTCACAAGATAAGACAAAGGACTATGAAGGCGAATTTATTGCATCGATTAAGACAGTTTCAATTGAAGGCAGTAAACCACTGTATGAGATCACAACAGCTTTTGCGAATAAAAACGGTACGGCATCAAGTATTACATACATCGATCGTGATAATAGAAATACAGGAAGCAATACTATCCAACTAAATAAAAGCTTGGATGTCTCAGAAAATGACGAGGTTGCCGTATGGGGGATGCAGGTCACAGATAAGAATGAGTGGGAAACCATTGATTTAACTCCGGAGCGATTGAAAAAAGCAAAATGGGCTTTGATATTTAAGTTATCTGTAAACTGACAAATCGTGGTTTATTACGCTAAACGGGACACGAGGGAGTTGAACGATCCAGGAGCAGACTGCTGCGGCAGCTGCTCCTTTTATTTCGTTGAAGTAACGGGCAGTTTAATGCAATAAAACTTGTTAAAATTGTGGTACTATTATGGGAAAATCATACCAAAGTGGTGATATCATGAAATTTGTTTTGATATTTGGTCCGCAGGCAGTAGGTAAAATGACAGTGGGGCATGAACTGGAAAAGATATCTGATTTGAAATTGTTCTACAACCATATGACGATTGAATTGCTGGCTCCCTATTTTGGCTTTAGTCGTGAAATGTGGGGATTAGCGAATAAATTCCGTCAGGACATATTTGAAGCGGCCGCTGCCAGTGGTATGTATGGAATGATATTCACCTATGTATGGGGATTCGATTTGCAGGGCGATTGGGATTACGTCAATAAAATTTGTAAGATATTTGAGGATAAAGGTGCGGAAGTCTATTTTGTTGAGCTTGAAGCCGATCTTGAGGAGAGAATAGAGCGTAACAAGACTCCCCATAGGCTTGAACATAAACCAACAAAGAGAGATATCGTGCGCTCTGAACAGGATCTGATACAGACACTGGAGCAACATCGATTGAACTCGTTAGAGGGAGAAATTAAAAAAGAAAACTATATGAGAATAAACAATACGAAAATCACTGCTCGTGAAGTTGCCGAAATCATTAAGAACAGATTCACTTTATAACGATTTTTATTGAACTAATTGGCATGTACTCTTCAGGTCTAGGTGGGTTCGGTCTGTTCTCTGCCGAAGAAAACAACCTGCTTAAAAAGCTGTCAGGCTACCAAGCACAATAAAGCACCGAACCGGGAACACTCCTCGGACTCGGTGCTTTAGCATTACAATGATCCAGTCACTATTTATTTTCGGTAAGAGTTGTGAACTTATAGACCTCGCTCTTAACGTAGTTGCCGTAATCGTCCTTTGCCACGACTTGATAATAATAGGTAGTACCCGGCGTCAGCTGATCAGCGTAGGCGAGATGCAGAGTGCCGCCGTCCTCAACCGTTATGGCCGTTTGATCCAGATTCAAGGGGTCTACACCGAAATACAAAGCCGAAGTGGCGTTATGATTGGTGCTCCACTCGAATTTCGTGAACGTGGTGCCGGTAGAATAGGCTTGGACGCCTGTGATGATCAGCGGCTCGGACAGAGACAGAGTCGTGAACTTATAGACCTCGCTCTTAACGTAGTTGCCGTAATCGTCCTTTGCCACGACTTGATAATAATAGGTGGTACCCGGCGTCAGCTGATCGNAGAGTCGTGAACTTATAGACCTCGCTCTTAACGTAGTTGCCGTAATCGTCCTTTGCCACGACTTGATAATAATAGGTGGTACCCGGCGTCAGCTGATCAGCGTAGGCGAGATGTAGAGTACCGCCGTCCTCAACCATCATGGTCGTTTGATCCAGATTTAAGGGGTCCACACCGAAATACAAAGCCGAAGTGGCGTTATGGTTGGTGCTCCACTCGAATTTCGTGAACGTGGTGCCGGTAGAATAAGCTTGGACGCCTGTGATGATCAGCGGATCGGACAGAGACAGAGTCGTGAACTTATAGACCTCGCTCTTAACGTAGTTGCCGTAATCGTCCTTTGCCACGACTTGATAATAATAGGTGGTACCCGGCGTCAGCTGATCNA
Source organism: Paenibacillus sp. Soil522 (assembly GCF_001428245.1). Taxonomy (GTDB): domain Bacteria; phylum Bacillota; class Bacilli; order Paenibacillales; family Paenibacillaceae; genus Pristimantibacillus. The sequence goes on along the minus strand of NZ_LMRV01000030.1, from coordinate 12,516 downwards.
GAGTCGTGAACTTATAGACCTCGCTCTTAACGTAGTTGCCGTAATCGTCCTTTGCCACGACTTGATAATAATAGGTGGTACCCGGCGTCAGCTGATCGGCGTAGGCGAGATGTAGAGTACCGCCGTCCTCAACCATCATGGTTGTTTGATCCAGATTTAAGGGGTCCACACCGAAATACAAAGCCGAAGTGGCGTTATGGTTGGTGCTCCACTCGAACTTCGTGAACGTGGTGCCGGTAGAATAAGCTTGGACGCCTGTGATGATCAGCGGCTCAGACAATGTCGTGAAGGACAGTACGCCGCTTTTTTCAATTTTTTTGCCCGAGGTGGCTTCTAGTTGGTAGTAGTAGGTGGTCCCTGGCTTTAACCCGGTAACTTTAAACCAATATTGGCTGCCGGATTGAGAGGTGTAGCCCATGCCAATGCCCAGGTTCCCGGGATCCGTTCCAAGATAAAGCTTTGGCGTATAGCCTTTGGTGACGATTGTGGAGATTTCAGCCCCCGATGCAGTAATGGAGGATGCTTGCACCTGCCCAATAACTTTGGAAACCTTGGTATCTCCGCTAGCTGCCCCTACGGCTAATGGAAATATGAACATCATAAGTAACAGAATAAATACCGCTAAACCAAACTTGCTGCGCGCGTTCATTCAACACCCCGTTAGAAATAATTTTTTTAGTAATAGTTTCTATAATATTATAGGGTATTAATAGGATAGGAGTAAACGGAAAAGTAACATAACCATTGAGCGAGAAGGGTTCCGCAGCAACACTCGGCAGGATAGTGGTATGGTTTCTTTCGTATAAAAAACCATAACTATCGTCGTTTTGTCATTTCACGACCTGTTCCTGTTATAGTCTAATCAGCGGTTGCTCTACGAGACTACAAGCGGCGTAAGCTCCTGCAGTCTTATCTAAGCATATTACTTGTCATTCCTCAATTACTTGAATGGCTACAGGACATGAACTGGCCGATAGCAAAAGATATTGAGGATGTACTTGCAGATTTTGGAGATCATTTGATACCTCATATTCGGGCTGTTTTGAATTCATATGATGGTGTATGGAAATTCTCATTGCTCTATGGATTAATAAATCGTTTGTCTGATCAGCATATTCTTCCCCTGTTATTACCTGTTTCAACAGTGTAAAATTCACGTTACAATGATTCTGTTTAGGTATAAAAAAGGGGATTAGAAGCATGAATATTATTTTATTGATAATTGCAGTCGCTTTTTTTGTTTTTTCGTTAATCAGACCTTTAAAAAAATACGAGCATTATGTTTACAGGGCATCCTTATATGAGCAGTTCTTTTTCAGGAAAAAAGCAATTGAAACAATGAAAGAAGCAATAAAACAACCTTTTTCTAAAAAAGAAAAGGCGAGTGGTTTGATTTATTTGGGGATTCTATATTCAAAAATGAAGGAGATTAAACGAGCATCAAATTGTTACCATCAATCACTGGAATTAGTATCAGATGAACAATTCAAATATCAAAGTAATTTTAAAAAAATCATTGAAACATTTCTTGAAAACGGGGAAAAACAAAGAGCATTATTTTGGTTAAATAACCTTTTGGAACGACAAAGTTACGACAAAAGGTTTGCAAAATTAGCTGATCTGAAAAATCATTTCTGCTTAAACTAACGGAAACGATAGTTCGGCAGTCTAGGACACTATTCTCGTATCCTAAACGTTTTTTTATTTTAATCAAGCTGATTTGTTACATTTTATGTATTTTGATCAGTCCGGACTTCACCCTCGATTGGTACGATAATGACATCAGTGAACTCTTCGTTCAAATGGTAGTCGTTAAAGNTTTTTTTATTTTAATCAAGCTGATTTGTTACATTTTATGTATTTTGATCAGTCCGGACTTCACCCTCGATTGGTACGATAATGACATCAGTGAACTCTTCGTTCAAATGGTAGTCGTTAAAGYCAAGCTCRGTACTTGTACCTTTACTATCGATCGTTCCGTAGAAATTTTTTTCAATCATAAAATTATGAGTGAAAAAGACGGATTCGCCAAAGGCCTCATGCCTCTTGCCCACTTCTCCATTCCTTCCCATAGAATCATTTTGCCATGTCACAACCGCAATTCCATCCTGATTAATTTCGGTATAATTAATTAATCCTTTATACTCTACTTCAAAACGCAGCGCTTCTCCCTTTGGAAAAGTATAAGAAAAAGTGAATCCTTCTCCTGATGCTTCAATTTGTTTAKCCGCATACGTTGCTGGATAATGAATTGCAATTTCACGAGCTTTTACTAAATCTCCGCTCATGAGTATTTTGAAGCGCTCATGRCCAGAAGGAGTCCGCACAATTACAGTCTTATCCGTACTGCTGTATTTCACTGTTCCCCCCAGTGTTTCTGAGAGAAAACGCAGAGGAAGATAAGTTCTACCATCTTTAATCGTTACAGGGGCATCCAGCTTAACGCTTTTACCGTTAACCAGGGCTGTTTTGGCTCCACCATTAAGGCGTACGGTCAATTTCTTTTCTTTATTAATTATTATTATCGTTTTCGTAGCCTGTTCATAGGAATACATTAGTTTTACAGGATCTTTAAAAGATTTTAGCTGTATCATTGTCCTTTCGTTTACTGTTAGCACATTCTCCTGCAGCGCGCCATCAATATAAACCAATATTGGTTTTTGCGGCGCAGCGGAGATAGCCGATCCTGATGCCAGCATTCCAACAATGGAAAGCGAAGCAACTGTTGTTTGCATCCATTTTTTCAATTGTAAGACCTCCCTATTTCGATCTTCTTCATTTCTACTTCAAATGACNATTCCAACAATGGAAAGCGAAGCAACTGTTGTTTGCATCCATTTTTTCAATTGTAAGACCTCCCTATTTCGATCTTCTTCATTTCTACTTCAAATGACGTAATTTTCCATAAAAAGTTGCATGTTTATAATATTTTCTAGAAGGCCGATCATCTTTATTTTCAGGATCACCAATGCGGTCAGTAATCAAGAATCTCGCTTTCATTTCAAAATTGGGTAGTACATTGATTGACACTATTGAGCAAATTGTATCTGAAAGAACGGAACTAATAACTTTTCAACAGGCATAGGGCGTTCAAAAGGTTAACGCCCAACAGGATTGAGTTATGAAGAGTGGAGCGATAACTGGAAAAAGAAATATGGAGACTCATTGAGCTCCTATGAAAATAAAAACCGCTCAAAACCGAAAAAAGACAATAGAAAATTAGACCCAGCAAAAATCGTTTTTAAAGAAGGCTGAGCCTTTTATAAGAAGAGGGTTATGTAGTTCCAAAACTAGATCAAGATACTGCAAAAAAAGGCGAGGCTGGTGCAACAACTAAAAAGGGATTTAATCTCCTATAAGTGCTACGGGTACGATAGTGCAATGACACCAAGCTGTTCGGGAGCCTGTTCAGCTAACTGGCAGGTTAGCGCAACAAAAATTAATCTTTTACGTTTATATTTCCGAGCGCATCAATTGTTAATAATAAATGAACTGGGTATTATCTATAGTCTAAAATGAGACAACTACCGCAGAGGAGGAGTGGCATATAAAAAGAATAATCCTATTAGTGTTAGCGATTTCAGTCATGTCAGGCTGTTCGTTTATGCGGGATAAAAAAGAAGGGTTTTCAGGGGATGATGCTATTGCGAAGGTTGTTTCTGAAAAGAGCGAATACCCTAATAAATCTGGTAAGGTCAAAGGAATAATACATGGAGGCGGAAAGGCACCTGGAATAACGGTACAAGGCGAATTTGAATCTTCAGCGGCAAAAAAAGGAGAGGATGTCTTCATAGTTACTCTGACTGAATATTGGAATAAAGGGGAATTTCGCCATTACAGGATATATGAAGTATCTCCTACTAATGTTAAATTTGTTAAAGAGGGAGGAGATGTATCTCCAGAGGCATACAACTAATTTGTATTTTACTGGTAGTCCCATTACGCTAACGGGTACGATAGTGCAATGATAACAGGCAGTTTAGTGAGTAACACCTTAGCAGAACTAGCAAGTTATGGTAATGTAAAACTAAGTTAGCAAAAGCTGAGGAAGGTGTTTCAGTTATGGATAACATTAAGTTACTTCAACTGGCAGTAAAGCAATATGGATATAATCCTGAAGATTTGGTTGTCGAAAAAGAGCTTCAATCAAATACTTGGCATGGGGATTTACATTTAAAAATTCATTTAAAAGAAAAGTCGTTCTCAGCAAGATTTATTAGCCATAAGCGATATGAAAGTAACGTATTTGTTAAATTAACGGATGAAGTTCTTACAGAACAAATTAAATATTGCAATTATCTACGTGAATCTGGAATTCCTTTTATGAAACATCGATCAACTGTTTATAATGAACCATTTACTTTGGTTAATGATGGGGAAAAGGAATGGAGATTCATATTGTTTGAGTGGATAGAAGGTGAATAAATTACTCATTGTACTGAGTCCGTATCAGAAAAATTTAGTAAACTGGCACGAAAGATCCACGACATATCAGTAAAATTTAAAAGTGAGGTCTTTACAAAAGAATCCCATGTTTATGGTTCAGAACAATTTCTTGGAATGATTCGTAGAGAATTAGACTCAATCAAGTTTACGGCAAGAACAGACGAATTGTTACAAAACTACATATATCTTGTAGAATATCATATAGAAATAGCCAAATCTGAATCATTGGAGTTCATAGTTCAAAGTGACCTAAACAATCTAAATATACTGTGGGATAGTATCGGTGAAATCATTGGAATCGTTGATTTTGAGTCAATCACTTACACGGATAGAGTAGAGGGTTTAGCATGGCTAATAAAATGGTATTCACGACCTCAAGGAATAGGCTCCCATGAAATGTCTCCTGCTCTTGGAAAGGCTGTCTTACGCGGTTATGAGGCAAAAGAAATTCTTAATCAAAGTGATTTTAGCAGACTCCCTTCATTGCTATGGTTATCAGGTTGTTTAAATTGGAATTTTACTGCTCAAACAATAAATTTAATAAAGAATAATGAAGATTTACTCCTAAAAGAACATCTAACCAAGTATTTAAAACGTGGGGAAAAACTTGTATCTCTTATTTAATGAAATATACTCACAATGCTAAACCATATATTATTGAACTAACGGGTACGATAGCACAATAAGCACGAAGAGACGGCAGCCGGTGAAGTGGCTGCCGTCTTCTCAACTCCAATGGAAGAACGTAATTACTTCCATAATCTGTGGTGTCGCGTGAGCGGCATGGATGGCTAACGGGCAGATTAACGCAACTTTGGTCCAGAGCAAGCGTCTTAAATGAAAGATTCATTTTGGGGAGGAATAANCTGTGGTGTCGCGTGAGCGGCATGGATGGCTAACGGGCAGATTAACGCAACTTTGGTCCAGAGCAAGCGTCTTAAATGAAAGATTCATTTTGGGGAGGAATAACAATGAAAGCTATCAAGAGAAGTCTAATTTTTTCAATTTTGATAGGAGTTTGCATGTACCTAATAGAAGCGTCATATCATCGCAAAGAAGTCCAAAAAACTATCAAAGAACTCGAACAAAGCGAATTCGCTCCCGTAATTCAATACTTCCCAGAAACTTTTAAATTTTACTTAATAACTGAATACCTTTGGTTGGATCTATTTATTTTTGTAGGCGTCTCATTTATTGTATTCTTATTTGCAAACCTTCTTTTTAATAAAAACAACAATTCTCAAGGCGTCTCATTTATTGTATTCTTATTTGCAAACCTTCTTTTTAATAAAAACAACAATTCTCAATCATTGTTACACTAACGAAGACGAAACTCATCAAGATCTAAAGATCAACGGCATATATATTGATTTGATTAAGGAATATGAAGATAAACGGTTACAGGATGATCAACGCTAACAAATACGTATTGGTCATTACGCTAACCGGGTACGATAGCTCAAAACCGACATTAATGGATGTATTAGGGGGTCAATTTGAGAAGAAGAATTGGTATAACTGCTATTTTAATTGTTGTCTTGATATTTAGTTTTATTTTGATCAATCAAAAATTTATTTTCAATCCCATCTTATTTGAGCAGGATAAAATAACAAGTAATGACTGGAGTATTTATAAATACCCAGCTCAGATTGAATACTTTTCATTTGAAGATAATGGGTGGACAATAACCTCGATAGTAAATGACAATAAAGAGATTCATTTTATTTTAAAGGAATTGAAAAAAAATAAAGAAACCATTCTATCTCAATCGGGCTTTTATAAGCGCAATAAGGAAATGGGTAAAGAAAAACGGGTGGTTATTAGACATTTGACTTCTGAAAAAGAAGGAGAAGGTCCAATTATATTCCAATTCAGTTATTACGAAAATGGTAATGCCGCGGATGTAGGAAATGGTGTTGATTTTGTACCGATTTCTGATGAACTGAAGGGATTGTTGGAGAAAAATAAATAAATTAATTCTATCCCAATGACCATACAGTTCTTTAGTTCTTCATTGAGCTAACGGGTACGATAGTGGAGGAGTTGCTATGCGCAGCTCCTTTTTCGTTTGTTAAAGTAACGGGCAGGGTAGTTCAATAAACTCGGATGAGGTACTACGAATATTTAGTACTATTTCCTCTTAAATCATGATGTTATACTTTTTTCATTGGGATGGAGTCCTACATATATAAACGGAGGTCTATTCAGTGAATTTATCAATAAAATCAGCTTTTGTTTGCTGATACTATCATTGATTGAGGTGTAAAAAATTGTTTAGAAAATTTAGTTTTTGGTTACCACTTATATCTCTATTAATCATTTTTTTTCATTTGACTGGGTTAGATGCAAAAACAGAATTTGATGACAAAGGCTTATTAGCTTACTATACTAGCCCCCCCTTCCTTTTAGTAGATCAACACTTTGCTTTTAATCATGCTCCTCTATTTTATATTTTAACTTTATTTTTTTGGTTTCTAATTGGTTGGATAATCGATCGATTAATTAAATATGTTAAGTCTCTCTTCAATATTTAACTCTTTTGCATTTAACGACCAGGAGTGAGCAGAGAGAAAAAACTGAATATTTTTTCATTCAGCTAAACGGGACACGAGAGCTCAATAAACATCAGGAGAAGGCTACGAACATTTTCGACGCGGTAGCCTTTACTACGCAAACGGGGTTTTCGTTAGTGGATATAAAAAGGAATTAAAGGCCTGTGACTCCAAATTAAACAAATGATGCACATTCATATCAAGAGGTGATCAACATCGATATTAACAATATTAACGATCTTATCGATTTTATTTCACTATTTTTGCCCATGATCATATCTCTAATAGCTACGATTATCTTTAGTATGAAGTTTATAAAAAACAATAACATAAAAAAGACATTATTCATTACGACAGTCATAAATTTCGCATTATTATCGCTAGGAACGCTATGGTTCTGGTTAAGTGTATCTGATGGACTTGCACAACTTGTTCAATTTATTATGTATTGCGTTTGTTTTGGGGTAATTTTTACGATTAATGTTATTATTATTATGGTAATAAATCGAAAGAAAGCCAAATAAATTGACGAATGAATGATCAAACAAAACATCTCTCTTCATTAGTTACTGAAGAGAGATGTTTTGTTGTTTAGGGGATATGCTTAGCGTATATATTTCGTCAAGATGTTGGATTTTTTAATTTTCTACTAACGGAGTATGATAGTTGAACTATAAGCTTTAAACCAGTCATATTTTTGGTTTTTTTGATATAAAAAGTTATGTATTGAATCTTGTGGTTGCCTGCTGTCTAATAAACGATCGTTTTTTAGACTTTATAAACATTAACTTAAAATGCCCTAAAATGATCATTGTTTCAGTCTATTAAATCGTCTATTATTCAAGGTGTATTAAATATACAAATCGAAGGTTTAATAGACAAAAGGGATTTTAAATTGGCTAAAATTGGGTATGCACGTGTTTCGACTGCCGATTAGTCCATGGATTTACAAATCGATTCTTTAAAGGTATCCGGATGTGAACGTATTTTCGAGGAAAAGGTCTCCGGGAAGAAAAGTGATCGACCCGAGTTAGCTCGCTGCTTAGAGTACTTGCGTTCCGGAGATACATTAGTCATCTGGAAATTGGATCGCCTTGGTCGGACGACTAAGCAGTTAATCGAACTTTCGCATGATCTTAAGGAAAGAGGAATCAGCCTGCAGATCATCACACTGGGAGTAGATACCAGCACGCCGGCAGGCAAGCTTTTTTTTGCTATTATGGCTGGCTTGGCTGAAATGGAGGCAGAGACGATTCAAGAGAGAACCCAGGCCGGCTTACAAGCCGCTCGGGCTCGAGGTAGAAAAGGAGGAAGACCGCTATTGGATAAGAGCAAAGTTGAAATGGCGTTACTTCTGTATGACAGTCGGAAATATACCATAAAAGAAATAACCGAGCAGACCGGCGTGTCTAAAGCAAAACTATATCAAGTTCTCAAGAACAAAAACGCTTGAATCGGAAATTTTAAGGCGGCGTTAAGCTAACGGGCAGGTTAGTGGAATAATTTGTTTGTATATGTCGCAGTCTCTTCATGATAAACTCAACTCAATCAAAATATATTTACGGTAGGGGAAGTATAGAAATGGTATGGTATTTGAAAGCGTTAAAGAATTATGCGGGATTTCAAGGAAGAGCTAGTCGTAAGGAATACTGGATGTTTATGCTATTCTATAGCATGATTTACATTTTAATTTTAATATTGGAGTCAATCGCCAATCTGCCTCCAGTAATATCTGGACTTTATTATTTATCCACCTTTTTACCGTCCTTAGCAGTTGCTGCTCGTCGACTACATGATACAGGAAAAAGTGGATGGTGGAACTTAATTGTACTGATTCCCTTAATTGGTGTCATTATCTTCATAGTATTTGCTTGTCAGGATAGTCAAAAAAATGCTAATCAATATGGACCAAATCCTAAAATTTAGTTGTTAAGTTAAGCTGACGGGACACTTTAGCTCAAAAATCATCAGAAGGCTGCCGATATCAAATCGGCAGCTTTCTTCGCTAAGTGGCAGTAATACGTAATAAAAGAGGAAATCACACAGCGATAAAGAATTAATAATTGGTAGTGTTGCCCATAGATAACACTTACATATTCTGATTTATAAATCATTTAATAAGGGGGGGTTCGCACAAGGTTATGTTACTAGAAAAATTATTTCTTAACGTCCTTATCGTCTTAGCTCCAGTTTTAGTCTTAACAGCTTTTGGTGACCGTTGGCGGTACTCCAAATCTCCTTATACGATAGGTCTTTTGCAAGGGATTTCATCTTCATTTTGCTTGATTTTCTCATACTACGCACTAGATTTATACTGGGATCTCCGGTATGTCCCACTTGTGATTTCTACGGTGTACGGTGGACCGATTGCCGGTTTTATTAATTACCTAATGATTTTGGCTACCCGGACTTATTTAGGCGGAAATGCGATATTGTTTGGATTTGTAAGCATTACGTTGGCGTTTTTGGGGCCTTTATTATTTGCCAAAAAAATCGCTCGATTAACCGGGCGCCGGCGAATAAGAGCAGTGGTCCTCATTTCCATAATCCCCTCTTTTGTTATGCTGCTTATTCTAATTTCATATACACTCCTCAAACAAGTTGAAAAGCCCTTGGATTTTGAGCCCATCTGGGCAGTCTTGTTTTTTGGATTAATTCAAACATTAGGGACTTGGTTATCTTGCACGCTTCAGGAATTTAACTTTGAACGAGCTATAATGAAAGAGGAAATTCAACGTGCAGAAAAGCTAAAGACATTAGGTGAAGTTGCCGCATCCATTGCACATGAGATCCGCAATCCGTTGACCGTTGTTCAAGGCTTTTTACAACTCATGAGTGCAACAATCGTCGAGGGCAAAAATCGAAATTATTTACAAATTGCATTAGATGAGCTTGCACGAGCAGAGGTAATCATTACTGATTATCTGAACTTTTCAAAACCAAAATTGACAAAATTCGAAAAGTTTTCTTTATCTGATTTAATCGAGAATATCACTATACTGTTAACGCCATTGGCAAGTTACAAAGGAATACAGTTCGATAGCCAAGTGGAACAGCAAATTTATATGCATACCGATCGCGGTCAACTGCAGCAAGCATTAGTCAACGTAATTAAAAACGCAGTAGAAGCTTCAACGGAAAAGGCAGTGGTACAAATAAAACTGGCATTAAAAGGTGATCGAGTTGAACTGAAAATAATTGACAAAGGCAAAGGGATGACCCCAGAAGAGATCCAGCGAATCGGGACACTGTTCTATACAACGAAAGAAAGTGGGACAGGGCTCGGTACCTCTGTTGCAGTACGATTCATTGAGGCGATGAAGGGAAGCATAATTTATGAAAGTGAAAAAGGCAAAGGCACGATCTGCACGATCTCTTTTCCGTTAGAATTACAAAACAGCTTTTGAGCTCAGTGGCATGATTTAGATAAGAATTTTAGTATCTCACAAGAAAGTAGCTATGAAAGGACTAAGTGTGCAGCATTTGTATTACCATTGTAGTATATTAGCTGGATTGGACTTGCCAGTAAATCAAAAGAGTCAACCAGCAACACCGACTTCTACAGCACAACCAACAGACGATCTAAAAGCAACTGTAGAACAGGATATCTATTATGCGAATTGTACAGCTGTACGCGAAGCCGATAAAGCTCCGCTCCATCGAGGTGATCCTGGTTACTCTAAAAAGTTAGATCGGGACGGCGACGGTGTAGCCTGCGAGCGATAAAGTTTTAGACTATCGATGGCATTAAGCTATTCCAGCTAATAGCTTGTCAATATTTAATTATTAATGGCCGATTCCAGGAGTGGTATACTTAAAAAAAGATATGACAAATAACCGTCCCCTTCGGNGTTAAACTAACGGGTACGATAGTTGAATATGGACACCGCGGCAGCTGGCACGATCCGGCAGCCTCGCTATGCTATTCCAGCTAATAGCTTGTCAATATTTAATTATTAATGGCCGATTCCAGGAGTGGTATACTTAAAAAAAGATATGACAAATAACCGTCCCCTTCGGCACAGGAATATATTTCATCTTTTTCTAATTCATGCTTCTCATTCTAGCCGAAATGCTTCTTTTGAAGTCAAGATGGCAAAAATCCAGTGGATGAGTTTGTTTACACAAGCAATTACCGCTACTTTGAACAGCTTTCCTTCAGCACGCTTTTTATCGTAGTAAGCTCTTAATTTCTTGTTTCTATTTCTACAAATACCACATCGCACAGCTTGATACAGGGCTGTACGAAGCCTTCTGGAGCCATGTTTCGTGATTCTATTTTGGGTTGCCACAAACCTACCTGAAGCAAATACACTGGGATCAACACCAGCAAAGGCCACCAGCTTCTTTGCGTGATCGAACCGATCGATTTCYCCAATCTCAGCCAAAATTGTTGCAGCAATTTTAGTGCCGATACCGGGTATCGATTGGATTAAATCATATTCAAGTAACTCTTCAGCCAGGGTCTCTATCGATTTATCAAGGTCTGCTAGATGGTCCTGGTATTGAAGAAGCAATTTGATGAGCAGCTGTATGGAGATCAAATGACTTGGAAAAGCCGTCTCCTTAAAGGGATTTCGCCTTGCTGCCGCTACTAAGATTTGAGCGTGCTCCGAACACCATAAAGCAGATCTACCGCGTCCTGTAAGGCGTTGGATTGTTGTTGTAATCTCTTCTACAGTCATATCCAGGACTTCTTTAGACGTCGGGTGTAAGGCTAGAAATCGAAGCGAAACTTTCGAATAGAGGTCACCGAACACGCCATGGTATTCAGGAAAAACCTGATCTAGAATAGCCTGAAACTGYAGCTTCGCTTGAACATACATACCCGTTAAAGCTTCATGCTGACGAGTGAGATAGCGTAAATTCATGAGATGCTGACCCCGTTTTTTGATGGGTTCAAACTCTTCTTTATAGAACAGCGCCCCAAGTTGATAGGCATCAGCAGCATCCGTCTTGACCCGTCTCAAATTAGTTTTTTTGGCTTCATATGAGATTAACGGATTAATGACGATGTACAGATACTGGTGTTCATCCAGAAACTGAACAACAGGGCTATGATAATGGCCTGTTGCCTCCATTACRATGCAAGGGCTCATCTCTGCAGCTGATTCCACTGCTCTAACATAATTAAGAAAAGACGATAATCCCTCTAGATCATGATTAAATCTAAAGATCTTCCCATGAGGTACTCCACGGTCTAAAAAAGCTTGTGCATGGCTCTCTCCCTTGGACACATCCAAACCAATGACTGGATTCATGACATCACTCCTGTAGTATTTTCACCGGCAACCCCTAACCTTCTTGTCTTCCACACTATCGCATGTGATACGGGATCAACGTCCCAACCAGCCTAACCATGGTTGAACAAGTAGGGGGGATGAACAGAATAGCTCTCGGGATCCAAGTCCCACGGGCAGAAACGTTCGATCCCCGGCTACCGCTATCTTACGACCACACAAAGATGAGGTCCACCAGAAAGATCTGGTGACCTCATAATACGAACGGGCAGGATAG
>NZ_LMRV01000029.1 GCF_001428245.1 Paenibacillus sp. Soil522 | reverse complement strand
TCCACCTCGCGATGGACACCCTTGCCTTAAGCTATGGCTACTACTGCCTTCACCATTCGGGACTCGAACCCTAGAGATAGCGCCCATGCTGGGCGCACACAAAAAAAAGAGCCCCCGGTTTCCCGGAGGCTCTTTCTTTCTAGATCAACTTCTATTATTGAAGTTGAGTGATAACGATAGCGCCTACTTCATTGTATGTTCCGCCAACAACAGTTCCAGTTGTTGTGAAAGCTACTGTGTAGTGTGTACCAACAGTTCCAGTTCCAGCGAAAGATACTGCGTCGAAACCAGCTACGGATACAACGCCGTCTTTATCGATTACGTAGTATTTCGTGTTAGCAGTTGCTACGTGATCAACAGTTCCGATTTTGAAAGTTTTTGTAGTAGTGTTCACAGCGCTGATTTGCGAGTTAGCAGCAGCAGCAGTAGCAACAGCTGTAAGTGTTTCGTAACCAACAGTTGCAGGAGCGGAATCAGTCAACGATACGAGTTGTTTAGCAGCTACTGCAGTCATGTAAGCAGCGTTGCCAACTACGTATGTTTTCTCTTCGCCAGCAACATTCAATTTCACGCTGTAAGTCGAACCGGAAGCTGTAACAGCTTCAGTTTTCGAAACGAACAGACCGGAAACTTTAGCAAGCTCGGAGCTAGCTTCGTTGTCTTTAGTCAATACGATGAACGAAGCGTTGATGCTGTCGTTAACGATGACTACTTTATCGTTTTTAGTGATGTTGGAAAGAGCGCCAACCGAAACGTTGTTGTTAGCAAGGTCAAGACCGTTTACTACAACAGTGTTCGAAGTAACGTTGTACAGGGAAGCTGTTTTGATAGCAGAAGCCGAAATTTCAGTAACGTCTGCAGAACCAGCTACAGTCAATGCTTGTGGTACAGTGATACCTGTCACTTTACCAGCAGCGTCATAAGTGAATTTGGCGATGAAGTCAGCATCGCTATCAGCAGCTGCATAAGTTGCAGCCAGGTAAGCTACTTCTTTAGTGTTAGTTTTCAAGGAGAAGAATTCAACTTTATCCTTAGTCGACACTTGTACGCCGTCAAGAACAGCTACGTTGTCAACTACTTTAGTGATTACGCCGTAAGCATCAGCGCCTGCACCAGCAGTTACAACAGTTGCTTTAACGATTTTGTTATCTTTGTTAAGAATGTAGTTGTATTCAGTACCGATTACAAGGTTAAGAGCCGAAGCTTCTACGTAGCTAGTGCCGTTAACAACATAAGCTTTGTCAGTGCCAGTAGTAGAAGTCGAAGTCACTTTACCAGTTGCTGTTTTACGAGCAGCTTCGATTGTAACAGCTTTTGTACCGCTAGCTACAACATCGATTACATCGTCTTTTTTCAGGTCAGCTGCAGCAGCAACTTTACCGTCAAGTTTAATAACTGTGTTCTCATCTACAGATACAACGCCGCCATCGTGAGTGATTTGGGCTGCACGGTATGCTGTTTTTGCATCGTAGCTTACGAACAATTTGTTAGTTGCAGTGTACTCAGTAACAACTACTGCACTTACTTCGTTGCCAGCAGCGTTAAGGATCAAGGATACGTTAGCGCCTGCAGCGATGTCTTTGTTAGCAGCAACAGTAACAAGCGCACCGTTTTTGATGAACAAGAAAGCAGGAGCGATTTGGTATGGAGTAGTTACGCCATCCAAAGTAATTGTGCCAGCATCAGTAAGATCTGCTGCTGCGACATTGTTTTTGCCAGTTGCAACTTTAGCTGCATCTTGTTTGTCAGAAACTGCTACTACGTTACCGCCAACTTTGATTACAGAAACTGTACGGCCAGCAAGCTCAGAAAGCTTTTTGCCGCCAGTTACAACAAAGTCTTTAGCAACTGTGTGTAGTACACCACCAACACGGATTTGTGTGCTGTTGTTTTCAAGAGCTGTGTTTTCCAAAATGCCTGTTGTTACTGCACCGATTTGTTCAATCAGCGTTTTAGCCGGCACCACATTACCGAGGTTACCGTCTGCATCGTATTTAACCAATGCATCGTCAAGTGTGTTGGATACCAACTGAGCTACAACACCACGGTTAGCTGTTTGGCCTTTAGTGATGTCAACACCTTTGAACATGTTGATTTCTTGCGAGTTAGCTTGCAGCAATACGTTATTAGGCCATGTGCCGGAAAGGTTAGCGTCTTTGTAACCAAGAGCACGAACCAATACCGCTACTACTTCTTCAAACTTAACTTTGTCGCTAGGACGGAATTTTTTGTTATAGCCTTGAACCAATTTTTTAGCCTCTGCCACGTTTATGTAGCCAGTGTACCATTGGTTTGCTTTAACATCGCTGAAGTTAGGCTTTTGAGATTTCAAAAGATCAGCGTTGCTTGCGTTACCAGTTGCAATAACGATTACTTTAGCAAGTTCTGCGCGAGTAATGTCGTTGCCTGGTTTGAAAGTACCATCTTCGTAACCGTTGATAACACCAAGTGCAGTTAGTTCTTCAACCGCTGATTGTACTGGCTTGCCCACTACATCAGACGGTGTTGCTGCAAAAGCTGTAAGAGATGTTGGAAGTACTAGCGCTGTCGCCAATACCATAGATGCTATTTTTTTCTTCATAACCTTTATTTCTCCTCCTCTAAATACGTGCGGTTGTTGAGAGTTTTGTTTAAATAGTGAATTGCTCTTTTCCCTCATAGCCGATTCACCCCCTTTCCAGAGTTGAGCATAGATTTGATATAAATGATGTCTACGGTCATGATAAACCCATTTGTAAGATCATGTCGTAGAAACTTGTAAATAAAGAGAGAAAAATGCTAGAGTTGCTACGCACTACAACATTATACAATGGGCGACCCCTACCGTAAAGAGGAAGTTGAGAATTCATTCCAATTCGTTTCCAATTGGGATAGGTCCAGCGTATCAGTTTGTGCGTTTGTAGATGCGTCATGTATTTAAACGCACCGTTGCGGAAAAAGTTGCGATCTTTTTGAAAAAAGTTTTTAAATTTTTTCTTTCAATAGTATGTACTAACTTTGTAACCGCTTTGTTAGTATAACTTGTTTTCATAGAACCCGTCGACGCGTAACTTTTTCCATGGATAATGTTTCACACAGCGTAAAACCGCCGTGGTTTCAACAAAAAATCCGGCTGCAGAACACGTCTGCAGCCAGATTTTTCTAATGTCGAATATTTGTCAGCCGATGCTCGGAAGCTTCTTCAAATCCGCCAAAATACGAGCTACGATAATGGCTGCGTCAGAACGCAGCAGATTTGATCTTGGCTCGAATACCGAGCCGGCTTTCGGATTGCTTGGATCGACCAGAGAGCCGAGGATGTACTTTTTCTTTGCGATGGCAAGAACAGAGCTCTTCGAGTAGTAATTGACGCTTCCCGCATCCTTAAACGTCTTCTCCAGATCTTTGTCAATCTTCTTTGAATCGGTAGCCACCTTCAAGTCTAACGCTCTCGCGATAATAACGGAAGCCTCTTCTCTCGTTAAACTAGAGCTCGGCTGGAACGTCCGCGGACCGGTTCCGCGAATGATGCCTTCTCTCGCTGCGGTTTCCACATATCTATAATCCCATAATGCATCCGGGTTAATGATTGCCGGCACATCATCGAAATGCGGCTTGCTTAGCTCATAGTTGAGCGGGATATCAAGCGCCTTAACCATCATTCTCGCGAACTCGCCGCGCGTCACGAAAATATTGGAGCCGAAATCGTCAAAGCCCGCAGCGTTCATGATCCCTTTGGAGTAAATTGCTTCAAGGAAGTTTCTCGCATAAGGATGTGTTGTCACATCCGTGAACGTGTACACCATTTTGCCGACTACATAATAACCGAATTTATTGAATGGAACGGTAACCGTATTTTTCTTCACGTCAACCGTACCGCCAATGTTTTCCCAATACTTAGCTTTTACGTCGTAACGGTATACGGTGATGATTGTCCCTATGCTGTCCTTCATATTCGGATCGAAGGAAAGCGTCAATGTCCCCGTCTTTGAAGTAATCAATTCGCGATTGTCAGGACGCTCGTCGTAGGTCGGGATCTTTGTTCCGCCCTTACCAGTCGCATTCGGGAATTGATAAGGATCCACCCCTCTGGTCAGAGGATCGTACGCGTTCAAGGTTGCCGGATCATCCGCTAAACCTGCGTCAATCCAGTATACCGGACTTGCTTTGGTGAAGCGTGCAGGATAAGAAAGCCTGAATCTTGTCCCAAAGCTTTCTAAAATAATATCAAAGTTTGGCGGCAGCGGCTCAAGCTCGCGGCGGTCAACGACACCATCCTCGGCATTCGCGATAGCAAACAATAAATTGTGGCCCGTGAATATCTGGTTTTTTAGCTCTCCAGGTACGTTAAAATCGGTTCTGATAAGCGTTGTACCTTTCGCAAACTTCAAATTGAGCGCTCCATCGAAAATTTTATGGCTGTTCGCCATCATTTCCAAATACTGGGCTCCCGGAATGTTAGTCGGCGCATACGTGATATCCATACTGCCTTGGACCTTATCATTTGCGCTCGCGATGACAAAGTCGATTTTGTTCTTGCCAACCTTGAGCTTATTGACGAATACGCGATACGTATTCTTATACAATTGTTCTACCGTTGCAGGGTTATTGTCGGAATCGAAATCGATTTTTTCCGCCAGCTGTTTGTTAATTGTGATCGTTTCCGCTCCGGGAGCATCGATAATGACTTCCACATAGTTTTGGTTGACGATGCTCTTATTAGGCAAGATCGGACGAAGAATGGTATATGGCAGCGAGGTCGGATCAACCTCTAGACGAAACGCTCCTTTTGGTCCCGTCTCGCCGTTATTGAAGACGGTAAACGTATATACGCTTGAGCTGCCGTCCGAATTTAGTGCTTGCCCGGTTAAAATGAAAGAAAATGTTTTGCTTAAAATATCGTATCGGACAGAGAGCCTCGCCACATCGTTATTTGCTGTATTGTTAACCGTTCCGATAACGGCAGGTCCTCGCATAATAATCAGCTGTTTGCTCAAGTCCCAAACGATAGGATTCGTGAACGAGCTGCTTTCGATTTTCAAAATATACTTGCTCGGATCGGTAAGGCCATTGGCAGGAACATCCATTTGATCAAGTTTGCTTTGGATATTGCTGACGATGGCAGCATCAGTTGCGCCAGCAGCGATAAAATCAATAAAATCAAATGTCCCGAATACGTTCATGTTCGCTTCATTCGTCGTATAAATGCCGCCGCGATTCACAAAGCTCGGATCATTTGGAACCGGTTCGGTATACTGGGCCCCGTATGGATAAATCTTCGTTCCATCAACCGGTATGACCGGCAGGTTTGTTGGAATAAGAAAAAGCTTGATCGTTTTCTCATATGAGTTTTTGCTGCCCTGAAATACGAATTTGATCTCATTCTCTCCGCTGAATAAGGCATCAAATGCCTTTGTACGTTCTGCAGCACTATCTAGAATCATGAAGCTTGTAGCCGGTCCGTTAGTTGTTTGTTTCTGAAGCTTGATCGGCGTATTGTTTACATAGAAAAATACGGTTTGAGCCTGATTGTTAGCAAAGTCATAACGTACTTCGGAAGTATTATTGATATTATTGAGAACGCCTGTGAAATCGCTCAGCGTAGACGTGATGGCCTCTGCAATACGTTCGGTTTTCAATTTATTCGTATCGTCGTAAACGGTCATATTATCAAACACACTTGTGTAGCTGACGTATGGACCAAACAGCATCGTGAACTTCACCTGCTTCGTTACCCCGCCTACATCCAGAGTAACCGTTTGGGTGCCCTCAAAAGGCAGCTTTTTGAAAATAAGAATTTCACGTTTGTATATCTTTCCATTTACGTTCACGAATTTGTTGGCAAGCGTCGATGATACGTTTTCGATGTTGCTTACATCCGTGTAGGTATATCCTGTTGCCGATGCATTCGACACATTTTTGATATTCGTTACGGTTACTATTCCATCCGCGCTGTTCATGGCTGCGTTTCCGACAAGAACCTCCATCACAAAAGGTACGCTATAAAGATTAGCGCCTTCAAGCGGCGTTCCTGTCAATGCTTCTCCGTTACCTGTTCGATATCCGCTTAAATAGTTGATATCTTCGATAAACTGCTTGCTGGCATCCTGCAGGGAAAAGCCCATTAGACCCGTTCCTTCGTCAACAGGCGTCTGTCCAAGCGCAGCTTTTTTTGCATTTTGAGCCGTTAATTGAATGTTATAATCCTTTTCGAAGACTAGCGCATGGTTCGCCCCGATAGGTGTTGTAAATTCATAGATGAAAAACGCTTCCGTTCCGTTATAAGTGCCAACTGGAGTAGCTGCCGGAACCGACGCCGGAGGAGCTGCCGGCTGCGCAAAGCTGATGCCTCCGCTGCCAGTAATCGTGTATTTAATCGGTATGTTTTGCGCCGGATTCGGATGAGGCTCAAGCGTCCCGTCTGCCGGTACTGAATCATCCTTTAAATAGTTAGGAACGATGATTTTACCGGTTACGGCTGCCGAGCTCGTATTGGTCACAAGCAAATTCGGACTATACTCGAGCGGTTCAGATCCCGGTGTTACACCTGCTAATCCATTCAAGTTCACATCATAGAATGTAACCCCGCCATTATAAAAGGCAACCTCCCGAGTTGTTTCTACGGTTTGGTTGGCATTGTTCACTTTAATTGTAACTAAGTTTTTACCCTTCTGGAGCGTAATCGGAGATGCCGCGAACTGAAACTTGTTCGAGCTGTTCACGGAATAGGTTTTACTGCTGCCGTTAACGTCAACCGTGACCTGCTGTGCGTTAGGAGCAATGCCTGTAATGCTGATGTCTGCGGATTGACGGCCTGCAGACGCTGTTGAGTGAACAACCGTAGTGCCCGTTTCTTCGATATTGAATTTGTTCCCGTCTAATTGAGCGACCAAATCATAAAAAACAGGCCCGTTGTGATATTCGATATAGATCGAATTTGTCACTTCGCCGCCGCCCTGAATGCCTTTGAACGTAATCTGGTTCAGACCAGGAAACAATTCCACGTTATATACTTGAATGTTAAAGCCGTTGATATAAATGTTGCTTGTAATGTTTTCGCGCTTTGACCCAATCTGATCATCGGCCGGATCATCATTGCCTTTGTTATTGATGATTTGTGTAACGCTGTAAGATACCGATGATGGGTCTACCCCCGTAATTGAACCCGTTAAGGTGAGACTCGGATCCGTTGTTACTCTCGCTTGCGTTGATAGATCCTTCTCTGCCGGGAAGCTGAAGCTGCCTGCTGCGGCTGTGGCCACTTGCGACAAACCGAACGGCGGCAACAATGTAATCAACAATGCCAGCGTCAGCGCTAATGATAGAATTCTTCTCAAAACAATGTTCCTCCTTTATGTATATGACGAGCATAGGTATTTAATAGCAGATGAAGTGAAGACCGTGCAGCTTACTTATGAATAAACCTTCCTCCCTTTTCCTATTTAGTCAGCTTTCGTTCGATTTGCAGCAAGTAACTCTGACCGCAGAAAAGTTCTGTACAGTTGTTATCGGTATTTGGCTTCAATTTTTTTAGTTATATAACCCATTTTGAACAAAAAAAAGAGCCCTGTTTCCCTTGCGGGATCCAGAGCTCTTGTTTATTTCGAACGGGATTCGGCATCCAGTTTAAGACGAAGCCTCATTCGGCCTAGGAAATTAATAAGCGGCCTGCGCGTTTTATCGACAATACCGATTACCTCTGCCCCAATTTGCAGGAAGAACATCAGCATACAAATAACGGCAAAGGTGATCCAGTTCGCTGCGCTTGATTGCACGACAGCCGATTGCACGATTGCCAGTGCGCCGAATATCGCAGCTACACCCCAAATGATTAGGACGGTGCGGCGGTGACTGAAGCCAAGATCGCGCAGCCTGTGATGCAAATGACCTTTGTCCGGAGCGAAAATCGGACGCTTGTTCACCCAGCGGCGAACAATTGCAAAGAATGTATCCGAAAGCGGTACGCCAATGATGAGCAGCGGCGTTACGAATGATACGATCGTAACCTGCTTAAACCCAAGCATCGAAAGCGTTGCTAAGCTAAAGCCGAGAAACAGCGAGCCTGAGTCACCCATAAATATTTTTGCGGGATGAAAATTAAATACGAGAAATCCGGCGATTCCTCCGAGCAGCAATGTGCTGAGCAGGATGACCGGTTGAAAGCCCATCAGTGACGCCATCACAACAATCGTTGCGATCGCGATACCGGATACGCCGGCTGCCAGACCGTCCAATCCGTCGATCAAGTTGATCGCATTCGTTACGCCGACTATCCACACAATTGTGAGCGGAATACTGATCCAACCGGCAATCGGCTGCATCGTTTCGCCGAATGGAATGTTGAGCAGGTCGATCTTTACGTCAAAGCCGAATACGACAACGCATGCCGCCGCGATTTGGCCTAGAAGCTTTACTTTCGCTGACAGCTCAAAGCGGTCATCAAAAGCGCCTAAAATAATAATCATTGTGCCGCCCACAAGCAGGGCGTTGATCATATTTGAATCCTGTGGACGGAGCAAGCCGTCCGGTATGAATGGCGATAAGATAAAAAACGCGCCAACGAATGCAATATAAATAGCTAGACCGCCAAGACGCGGCATAATGCGCGTATGTACCTTGCGGTGGTTTGGTTTGTCTATTGCGCCTACTTTGAAAGCGAATTTCTTAACAAGCGGCGTCATCGCGATGGCGAGAACAAGAGCGATAATAAATCCAATTGAATACAGCAAGCCAACCGGCATGTGTGCAACTCCCCTTTTCATTCTACCGAAGAGAATTATACTCCGATTGAAAAAGAAATTCCAACCCCGTTTTCAACCATTTTCACGGTTTTAACGAGAATTTCACGGCGTAGACCGAGGTTTTGTTACGTTTTCTTTGTCGCGAACCACTTTCACTACGAATTTCGGCAAAACAAGCATTCTTTTATACCTTTTTGGCTCTTGAAGCAAGCGATAAAACCATTCAAGACGCAGTTTTTGGAAAATAATAGGCGCACGCTTCAGTTTGCCTGATACAACGTCAAAGCTGCCGCCAACGCCCATAATGAGAGGTACGCCCAGCTTTTGCTTAAATTTAACAATCCATGGCTCCTGCGTATCCGCTCCGCGCGCCACGAACAATAAGTCCGGCGCTGCCGCCCGAATCGCTTCCACTACTTCCTCATCCTG
Organism: Paenibacillus sp. Soil522; assembly: GCF_001428245.1. Classification (GTDB taxonomy): domain Bacteria; phylum Bacillota; class Bacilli; order Paenibacillales; family Paenibacillaceae; genus Pristimantibacillus. Next base: position 102,936 of record NZ_LMRV01000029.1, on the reverse strand, counting down.
CTCCGGGCCAAAAAATCCGTTCCGGCAGCCGACGATCCGCACCTGAGGATATTGCAGCTGCAGCTTCTCGGCCGCCGCTTCAATCACCTCTTGCGAGGTGCCAAGCAGATAGGCCTTCCATTTGCGCGATTCGCCCTGCTGGAAGAGGCGATGCATCAGATCAAACCCTGTCACCCGTTCCGCAACCGGATTGCCAACGTACTTGGCAGCCCATACGACACCGGCGCCGTCGGGGACAATAAGATCCGCACGCCGGATCATCGCACTGTACTTCGAATCCTCGATTGCCGACATGATCATGATCGGGTTAGCCGTGATGACATGCATCACCCGTTTTTCTTCTATAGCAGCTGTTAAATAATTGACTGTCTCATCCATGCCCGCTTTAGAGAACGGGATGCCGTATATCGGCACAGTCGGTAGTCGTTTCAACAAGAGGAAATCACCTCGATATATGATGACGCAATAAATGAACGATTTGTTGCGCCGGTTTTTGCGATTGTTGTTTTAAAAGGTCGATTGCCGCCTTGTGCTCCGCTTGCCAGCCGGCCTTATCAGCCAGCAGCGAGCATGCCGCCTCTGCGAACACTTCCGCATCAAGCCAATCCGTTGTGCCGATCGCTTTCAGCCCAAGCCGATTAAGAAACTGATCGATCTTCGGGTCGTAAGAGAGGCCAAGCATAGGAACCATTTGCCCCGCGGCGTAAATAAGCGCATGGAGGCGCATGCCGAACAAAGCGTCGCACCGGCTGACCTCCAGCAGCATTTGCTGGGGGTCGTCGCCGGGTGCGGCCAGCTCGGCGGTTGAGCCTGAGCCGAGCCGGCCGCGCAGCCGTTCCATCACCTGCTCCGACGTTTCCGTGTCGGAGGGGGTGTGGAACGGCAGGAATCGCAGCCGTACAGGCAAACGCTTCGACAGCGCGGTTAGCGCTTCGGCGGCGCGAGCGAGGTCGGCGCCGTCGCTGCGCCAGCGGCGCAGCGATACGCCGATGAGCGGCGGCTCTTCCGCGCGCAGTGCCCCGGCGGCTTGTCCAGCCGGCGTGATGCGGCGAGCGGTTTTATGCGAGCCTGCCGGGAGCGGCAAGCCCATGACCGGATCGGGCACCACGTCGATCCGCTCCGCCGGTACGCCGATCCGTCCGAGCAAAGCGGCGGATTCGGCATCGCGCACAGACACATAGCTGCTACGCTTCATCACTCCGCGAATTAATGGGTCCATCCAGCGGCGGTTCACAGGTCCAATGCCCTGCGAATAAGCAAACGTCGGCTTACCGAGCAGCTGCGCCAGCTTCATAACGCCTGTATAATAAGGAATTGTCTTGGCGCTTGTAGCGTCCTGCAGGAGGCTACCGCCCCCGCTAATTAAACCGTCGCTGCTCCGCAGTGCTCTGAGCAAATCAGCCGGATGCATCCTCCGGACCGATTCAACGCCGTACATCTTGCTTGTCCAAGCCGGATCAGCCGACAAGACGATTGGCTGAATCTTAACGCCTTGCGCCCTGCCTTCTTCTTCTAATGCAAGCAGTATCGATCTGAGCACCGCTTCGTCACCGCTGTTGCTGAAGCCGTAGTAGCCCGAGATAACTATTCGACGTACTTGCGAATGATTGCCGGTGCCCATTTACGTAATGCCCCTTCCACTAGCTGCCATGCCACAATCAAAATACAGCCTATAATCATACCTATGCCCAAACCGAGCAGTACCCGAATCATCGAAATGTACAGCGGCGTATGAAGATGTGCGAACGTATCCACCATCGAAAGCTGTCCAATCGAGCCGATAATAATGAGAAGCCATGCCGCGCGGTAGCGCAATGACAAGAAAAGCCCGAGCAATAATAACGGATGCGCCAATAGAAACTCCTTGAAACGCGGTCGCACGCCGAACGTTGACTCCAAAAAGCGGCGGATAACGAGTTCAACGGCGGATACTTGTCCGGTATTGCCTGTACGCGAAAGGTAGTAGTAGCCAATTATTCCGACGACTGCCGCCAGAATGATCCAAGTCACTGTAATTGGCTTGGTGAGCAGCTCGCGAAGCTTACCGGCCGTCAGCTGACTGTTATAGAAAAATACATAAACAGCCACGAGAGCAATTGGAGCGAGATGCAGCAAGCTTACACCTCGGAACTGCTCTAATACTAGATTGTACGTAATGTTGTTCAACAATCCGAATACAATCGGAACAGCCGTAAGCGAGATTAGCGTCGCCACGATAAACCAATTTAGAGCTAACCCAAAGCGCTTTCCTGTAGACAAAGCAGGAAACAGCCATTTCATCCGGCTGCCGTTATCAGATACGGCACCCGGATGATGCGGCGTTTGTCCTTGCTGACTGCGGCCGACCGACCAATCTCCTCCGCCAATTACGCGTCGATCCCCAACAGTACGCGAGTAAATTCGATTCATGACCCATACGAGAGCTAACGTAGGAGCTGCAATAGCTGCGCCTAACGCAAGGCCCTGCTCCATGATTGAGCTGTTAAGCTTGTACAAGCCGGCGCTGCCGAATAGACCGATTACAAAAACCGGAATATAAACGCCAGGAATAAATGCACCTGCCAGCAGTGAAATGAGAGCGATTGCCCCTAATGCAACGATTGCCCGAACCGGCTTATTCCATGAAGGCGGATCATAAACGAACGGCTTCGGTGAACCCGGTGTAAAGCCTGCTTTTGTAAGCTTAGCGACAACGCCGTCTTTCCCGCTCATCGCTTCGCTAAGCTTGTCCAAGGAATGAACGATTTCAGCTTTATCGATACTTGACTCAACGTTCCCATTCATGAAAAACATGCGGATATTGCGATCCTTCGCCGCCAAAAGAAAACGGTCGGCTATAGCGCCTGGCTTCATTGTCATCCCGTCGTTATCCGACAAGGAATATAACCGAACTACATTATAGTTTGTAATATATGCTAATTTATTTATACCTTCTTGAGGTTCTTTCAAATTTTCTATCGCTGCGACGCCCATATCGTAATTATTAAGCAGTTCACCGAACTGATACAGGCTGTTATCCATCGCTTGATCAGAGGCGCCCTTCACTTTATCGCCGTCAAATAACACGCGGTTTACGCCGTATTCCTTCAATTTTGCAAGAAGCGCATCCGTTGCCGTCTGATCATAAGGCTGAACGCGGTCGGATAAACGCGGCAAAATGCCGAACCCTGCGTCATGTATCGTCTGCAAGGACATCGGATCAAAATCCATCGTTTTCATAATCGCTTCCGCAATCGGCATCTCGACAACAATACCGCTGCGGCCGCCGTATGACCAATCCCTGTATGCAGCCTCCGCACGATCAAAAGCCTCACGCACGATTGGACCGATCATCTCTGCCTCTTTGGTTCCGTTAAATAAAATATAAGTAAAGTTTTGACCTACCGGTTCGAACTTGCCTTGCAGCAGCGCTGCGTCTCTAGAGCTGTAATAAGACAATCTGCCCGAGAGAAACAGCTCCTTCAGCGAGCTCTCATAAACAGCCATGGTCGTAATGCCCGATTCCTTCAGCATGGCCAATTTCTCTGTCAGAAAAGCCTGCGGTCTGGCCTGCCGCTCCGCAATCTCAATAATATCCCGGTAGTCAAACACGTATTCTACTTGTTTCGATGACTTTTCCATGTCCATTCGGACGGCGCCGAGCGGCATTGCTGCCGCTACGCCGATTAATGCAATGACCCACAGAACAAATCTGGCCCGCCTATTCCATTGCTGCCAACGTAAAAACACGTAACTCCTCCGTTCTAAACAGGCTGATTATCTTTTATTCGTTACGGTCTACCCGTTCCATCACGGCAGATATCAACGTTTGCAGCGCTGCAGCAGCAGACTCCTTCGACTCGCCCTTAACCGCAAAATAAACCTTGATCTTCGGCTCAGTGCCAGAAGGGCGAAGGCAGAACCACGAGCCGTCCGCGAGCAAATATTTCAATACATTTTCCGGACGCAAGCCATCATGACCCTTGCCGTAATCGAGCACTTGCTCCACTTTAACGCCGCCGATTTCAAGTGGCGGGTTTTGACGCCAATCGTCCATAATAGCGCCGATTTTTTGCACCCCGTCAAAGCCCTTAAGCGTGCGTGACTCAAGACCTTCCAAATAGAAGCCGAACTTAGCGTAAAGCTCAAGCAGCACATCATACAACGTTTTCCCTTGGCTGCTATAGTATGCCGCAGCTTCCGAAATCAATAACGCCGCAACGATGGCATCTTTATCGCGCGCATAGGTTCCTGTCAAATAACCGTAGCTTTCCTCGTAGCCAAACAGGAAGGAATGTTCACCCGTTTGCTCATAGCGAGTCATTTTCTCCCCGATATATTTGAAGCCGGTTAACGTATTTTCAACCGCTGCGCCGTACGAACGGGCAATATCCGCTCCAAGCTCGCTTGTCACGATCGTTTTGACTACGACACCGTTTTCCGGAAGCTGACCGCGTTCCTTTAACTGGCTAAGCACATAATGAACCATCAAAGCACCCGATTGGTTACCGGAAAGCACCACATACTCGCCTTCATTGTTCTTCACAACCGCACCCATACGGTCGGCATCGGGATCCGTTCCGATAATAATATCGGCATTGACCTGCTGAGCGAGCTTAATCGCCAGCGTGAACGCTTCACGCTCTTCCGGATTAGGGGACTTTACCGTGCTGAAATAGCCATCCGGCTGCTCTTGCTCCGGAACGATATGTACGTTATTGAAGCCAACCTTCTTCAATACTTCGCGAACAGGCATATTGCCTGTCCCATGCAGCGGCGTGAAAACAACGCTGAATTTCTCGCCAATTCCGCCTTTGATCAAATCGGCATTTAAGCTTTGAGCCACTACCGTATCAATAAACTGCTGATCAGCCTCTTCGCCCAGCCAGCGCAGCAAGCCCTTAGCTTCTGCTTCCTCCCGGCTCAGCCTTTTCAACTCATCAAAGCTGGTGATTTGACTGATTGCTGCTATAACCTGTTCAGCTTCCTCCGGAATAAGCTGGCAGCCGTCGGCGCCGTATGCTTTATAGCCGTTATATTCAGGCGGGTTATGACTTGCTGTAATGACGATCCCGCTAGCTGCTTGGAGTGCACGTACCGCAAATGAAAGCTGTGGTGTTGGGCGCAGTGCGGTAAACAAATAAGTGGTAATGCCATTTCCGGCTAGCACGAGAGCTGCGTCAAGCGCGAACTCTGGCGAGTAGTTACGTGAATCATGAGCGATGACCACAGACGGGCTTGCTCCTTCGGAAGCTGCGCCGGCAAGCAGCCAGTTCGCAAGACCCTGCGTCGCTTTGCCGACTGTATAAGCATTTAAACGGTTCGTTCCTGCACCCATCACGCCGCGCAAGCCGCCCGTGCCGAATTCAAGGTCACGATAGAAACGGTCCGTAATTTCCTTTTCTTGTCCTGCGATGCCGCGCAGCTCTTCCTTCGTCGCATTATCGATAAGCGGATCATTAAGCCAAGCCTCGTATTTAGCAATTACCGTTTCATTAGTTGGATTCGTCATATTAGCAGCCTCTTTCTTTCATGAATTTTAAATTATTATGAAGGATTAGATAACGCAAACATAAGCTCGCCTTCGGCAACGATTTGATCGCCAACTCTTGCTGTCCCTTGCCCTTTACCGATGGAGCCCTTGAGCCTTGTAATTTGCACCTCAAGCGTCAAAGTATCACCAGGCTTTACTTGACCGCGGAAGCGGAAACCGTCAATGCCCGCAAAAAAGCCAAGCTTGCCGCGATTAGCTTCAATCATCAGCATAGCTACAGTGCCGACCTGTGCAAGGGCTTCTACAATAAGAACGCCAGGCATGACCGGATAACCAGGAAAGTGGCCGACAAAATAAGGCTCGTTCATCGTAACATTTTTGAGACCGACTGCGCGAACACCCGGCTCAACCTCCAAAATTCGATCGATCAGCAGGAATGGAGGGCGGTGCGGAATAATTTCTTGAATTTGATTGATGTCCAGCATGTCAGAAAATAACTCCTTTCTAAAGTTTAGTGGTATAAAAAGTTCCAAAATGTACGAAACTATACTTATCCCTCATAAAACTGCAGTTTATGAAGGTTAAGATAAGGGGCTTGGCTGATGGACCCGAAGTGTCCATCGTCAAGCCTCTTTGTTCCCTATGTAGCGTTTCTAAGGATCACGAATGACCGGTCGGCGTTCCCGATACGGGTTTATTGAGCGCCTTGAACATTACGATATACATTATAGAAGTAATGAACGAAAATCCGATGACCGCCCATAAATAGGTATGAGCATTTGGCGCTTCAAAGAAAATAAGCATAATCGCCGCATAGAACAGCACGGTTGTAAGCTTCCCCATCCAATTGGCGGGCACCGTCTTCTTTCCGCGAAAATGAAAATACAAGCCTCCCGCTATCATACCCAGATCACGAATGAACATCGCCGCCGCAGCAGCCCCAGAAATATGGCCGGAAATGAGCAGCGAAACAATAACCGTAATGAGCATCAGCTTGTCAGCGAGCGGATCCAGCATGATGCCGACCATCGTAACCTGACCGCTTCTACGCGCGATATAACCATCAAGCACATCGGTAATACCGGCAGCGACCATAATCAAAAAGGCGGGGATCATATGCCCCTTTGCGAAAACCACTATGTAGACAGGAATCAAAACAAACCGTAATGATGTTAAGAGATTCGGCAGATTCAAACTCTCACGCTCCTCTACCTATTGCTTACTGTCCACCATGGTTCCCAACTATTATACAACTACCTCCCAAAAAAATAAAACTATCTCGGTTCCTAAAATACCTCGTTCATTTGAATTCACCGGTCCAGGCCGGTATTTTGCGGAAACTTTGCTTACCTATTATCCCTTTGTTATTCATTTTCAACATTCCATCAAAGCAGGTTCTGATTATGTTTATGATTCATCAGCCCTATTGCAGAACGGAACAGCTGCGCCAGCAGTCACTGATATTGAAAGTTGCCGAGGCCAAAGGCTCTGCTTCTATTAAAGTAACCTATGCGGGCAAGAGCGTGACGATACGGGTAACCGTGAAATAATCAGAGCGCTGTAAAAAAGCAGCTCAAGGCTAAGCTTGACCTGCTTTTTGTTTGCAACAAAAAAAGGCCGTCCGACAAACAGCTTAAGCCGCTTAACAGACAACCCTTTCATCGTTTGATTATTAAGATTCGGCAAATACTAAGTCATAGAGATGCCGCCACGTGGCCCAGCTAAACACTTCGCCCTCCGGCTGCTTGCCTAAAACGGCATAACCAATGTATAAACCCGCCACAAGCATAATAACCATAATGATCGGCACGATGCCTTTGCGCAAAATCCACAGCAGCACCTGTACCCCCTTGGGCTGTCGCTTCTTATTGGAGCTCCCTTCAGCCTTTGCAGGGCTGCTGCGCTTCTTCTTTCTGGAGCCGCCCTCTTCCGCTTGACTTCTGAACCCTCTTGCTTCAAGGTCGATTCGTTCATCGGCCATACTCATCAACATCACCCTATCTTTATGCGCGCAGCCCGTTTGTAAGGCTCATCATCGTATCGCTTGACGACAACGCTCTAGCTGCCAGTTGATAAGCGCGCTGCACATTAATAAGCTCGGTCATTTCGTCCGATAGCTCGACATTCGACTGCTCCAAGTACCCTTGGCGCAGCGAAATGCGGTTCTCCGAATCCGGTACGATCTGCTGCAGCACATCGCCAGAGTTGATGCCGTCCGCTACAACAAACAGGTTATCAGCAACCGCAGACAATGCCGCCGGACGCGAAGCCTGCAGCAGCTTAATGCTGCCAAGCTCAATCGTCCGCTGGGAAGATACCCCCAGCACCGTTCCGTCCGGATTAACGCGAAGATTATACCCTTGAGGCACTACAATATTGCCCTCAACCCTATTTCCGGTCGCAGCATCTCTTACACTCGCAACGACAGGATATCCGTCTTCCGTTGCCAAAAGCGTATCACCGTTTGCGCCGACCGTCAACTGAAACGCCCCGTTGCGTGTATATGCACGATTGCCGGCATCGTCCACTTCGACCTCGAATAAGGCATTTCCCTCAATCGCGAGATCCGTTTCTTTATCCGTTCCCTGGAGAGGCCCTTGAGACAGATTTGGTTGAACCATCGTCATTCTCGAGCCCCAGCCCTGCGTGAAATCCATCGGCGTGAGACGGCCGGGCTGATTAAACGATTCAGGCTGGCTTCTTAAGTTCGTAAGAAGGTCCTCAAAGGTTGCTTCCTTGCGTTTGTAGCCGACTGTATTCACGTTCGCAATATTGTCCGCAAGCAGATCCAGCTTCTGCTGAAGCCCACTCATCGATACCATAGCGTTGATCATTGAACTGTTCATGCTTCGTGCTCCTCCGCTGCTTCAACCCGTTGTTACACGCGGCCTACGTCGTTAACTGCTTTGCTTAAGCTCTGATCATAAAACTGGATAACCTTCTGGTTCGCTTCATAAGCACGGAGAGCTGACATAAGATCAACAGCCGCTTGCGCAGCATCGACATTAGAACGCTCTACATAGCCTTGTCTCACTTCAACGCGATCATCCGGAGCAATAGCGACTGCTTCCCCATCTTCGGTTGCAAAGCGGAAGCTTCCGTTCCCTTCGCGCTCAAGCATATTCGGATTATCGATTCGGCTAATCAGCAGCTGAACACCTATATCCTGTCCATTCGCATCGATGAAGCGTTGATCATTCGTGAATATGAGGCTGCTCAGGCCTACACCCGCAGGCATCTGAATAGGCTGTCCATCTGTTCCAAGCACGTTTGAGCCATCGCTTGACATAAGGAAGCCTTCCTCGGTTAGCGTAAACTTCCCGCCCCGTGTATAACGAACCTCGCCGTTTTGGTCCTGTATAGTGAAAAACGCTTGCGGCTGGAAAATAACCTCGCCGCCCTGTCCAACCGATTTGCCGGATGCGTCAAACGATAGCCCGTCCATCTCAATGTTCGAAATCAAGGCAAAATCGGACGAGTTATTCGTTTGCATTAAATCGCCCTGCAAGTGGACGGACAAGCTCTCCTCCGCAAATACGCCGTTTGTCAGTTTCCCGACCTTGGTGAAATTTTCGGATCCCGCTCCTGTCAAGGACAGCATCATTTCCGGAAAAGAACGGGTTACCGCATTGGTCTGCTTAAACCCTAGCGTGTTTATATTTGATATATTATTCGTTACCGTATCATGTCTGCGCTGCTGAGAAATCATGCCCGACGCCGCGGTATATAATCCTCTTAACATCGTTGTTACCCCCTTGGCCGCTTCCATTCCATTTTACCTATATATGTTATCGGTTGAAAGCAAGGCTGCCTGAATAGCTTGTCCCTGCGACCTTTGACTCATTTACGCCTCGGCTTCGCCCCCCTAAGGCTCCCTACCCGCGCAGATGATTGTGATCAAGGCCGCCGCTGTCTTTACTTCTTCCCGAGCTTGTCCAAGTTTTCTAGAAGGATTCCTGTCCCTTTAACAACGCAGTGCATAGGGTCTTCCGCTATTAATACCGGTACTTTGAGTTCCTCTGCAAGCAGCGCATCAATTCCGCCAAGCAAAGCGCCCCCGCCCGTCAAAATAACGCCCCGGTCAATAATGTCCGCTGACAGCTCCGGCGGTGTGCGCTCAAGCACAGCCTTAGCTGCCGATACGATGGACATTACCGGATCCCAAAGCGCTTCGCGCACCTCTCCGGAACGGATCGTTAACGTAAGCGGAAGCCCCGAAACCATATCCCGGCCGCGAATATCGATCTCATCCTGGTGGCCGCCTTCAAGCACGGTACCGATCTTAATCTTAATATCCTCACTCGTTCTTTCACCGATCATAAGCTTATATTTATTTTTGATAAATTTCATGATCGCATCGTCGAACTTGTCCCCTGCGACTTTAATAGAGGAGGAGGTTACAACGTCGCCCATAGAAAGAACAGCCACATCCGTTGTACCCCCGCCAATGTCTACGACCATATTGCCGCTGGGCTGGAAGATATCCATTCCAGCCCCTATAGCGGCAGCTTTCGGTTCATCCTCAAGAAATACTGCCTTTGCACCGCTTCGTTCCGCAGCTTCGCGAATGGCTTTCTGTTCAACTGATGTTATATTCGTTGGAGCGCAGATAAGAATACGCGGACGGCTAAACCATTTCCGTCCCTCGACACGATCGATAAATGCTTTCAGCATTATTTCCGTAATTTCAAAATCCGCAATAACACCGTCACGCAGCGGACGAATCGCCACAATGTTCCCTGGCGTTCGACCGACCATTCTATGTGCTTCCTCGCCGACTGCCAGCACGCGTTTCGTATCGCTTTCAATCGCAACGACTGAAGGCTCATCGAGTACAACGCCTCTTCCTTTCACATAAATAGATACATTGGCTGTGCCAAGATCGATCCCGATATCCTTGCTCAACATAAGGCTTAAGTCCCCCAACGAATAATAATTACTAAACGTACATTTGGTTCCCTTGACACAGAAACCGCTGACGTTTATTATTCGCCAAAAAAGACAAATTTCCTCTATAATCCGAGAAAAAACTTCATATCTTCCCTGCCGCCAACACTTCACGTTTCTTCGAGCTCGTTTTCTTATATTTAATCTTGGTCGCTTCTCCTCCCCTCAGATGCCTAATCGATTTGTGGTATTCGAGAATGTGCTTAACTTGATCGGCCAAATCGGGGTTTATTTCAGGAAGCCGCTCAGTTAAGTCCTTATGCACCGTGCTTTTGGATACACCGAACTCTTTGGCGATCGTTCGCACCGTGTGCTTCGTTTCCACGATGCAGCGGCCTATTTTAATGGTTCGCTCTTTGATGTAATCGTGCACGTTCCCGCCTCCCTTACTCGAGATAGTTTGGTACATTATATGAGTAGGTCGGGTATATATTCGTTATGGTCAAGCCTAACATGCCTGAATGTTAATAAATTTTCATAAAAACGTAAAACAGGCAGGGAATCGATCCCTGCCTGTACGACTAAAGTCCTATTTTTTGGAACTGTTACTCTCCAGCCGTTATTACTCCGCGATCAACGAGCTTGGGTTTACCGGTTTGCCGTTGCTCCGTGTTTCATAATGAAGGTGAATGCCCAGATCGCGTTCAAGATCATTGCGGCCGGCTTTGGCGATCACGGTGCCTTGACGAACCTCATCGCCTACGGCAACCGCAACATCCGTTACGCTTTGGTATACGGTCACAAGTCCGCCAGCGTGTGTGATTTCAATGACGTTGCCGTTCGTTGGTTCCGTTTTTACATAAGTAACTTTACCCGACAGCGCAGCAAGTACATCAAAGGTTTTGCCGCTAGGGTCAACGAAGTCGATCCCCATGTGCGGAGAGAAAGTTTCTCCCACTTGCACCAATGCGGCTTCGCGCTCTGCATCGGTCGCTTTCTCATCATAGAACGGAAGCTCTACTTGAAGCGCTTCTTTGTTAGCGAGCGGCCACTGCATTAATTCGTCACCAGCCACAACTTCGGGCGCTTCGTTATCTTTCCCTTGCGTTGCTGTATCCTCTTGCGAAACATCAGTAGATTCGGGTTTACCTGTTGTAGGACTCGTTTGATCCGCTCCCTGATAGATCCACATTAAGGTTACGATAATTGCTGCCGCGGCCATGAAGATTGCTGGAGATACCCATCGCTTTGCAAAAAGGTTCTTCCATCCACTGCTAGATTTGGCGGCAGACGTTCCTCCCAGAACAGTTTTGGGAGTTTCTTCTGGTCTTTGCTTCGGTTTACTTTGATTTTGATCATTCATTTTCTATCACCTCACTAGCCATTGTTGCCAGATCTGCTAGGTTTATACGTGAGGTCAATACGAAATATTGAAAGAGTTCAGTTTATGAGCGGCTAACGGGCTGATCCGATAGCTTTGAAGCTTCCTCCACTTGAACGCTAGAATAATAATGAGCTAAAATTTCTTCGGCGCTTGCCCCCGACTGGGCCATACCATTCGCGCCCCATTGGCTCATTCCAACGCCATGCCCGTAGCCGTACGTCGTAATCGCAATAGAATTGCCTTTCACGCTCCATGTGAATTGAGAGGAAGCGAGTCCCAGCTTTTCTCTTACTTCCCGCCCCGTAAAGGTTGTGCCTCCTATGATAATCTTGCTGATACGGTTGCCTTCCGTCCTCTCTACTACACGGATCGAGGATTTGGCAGAGCCCTTCTTCGCCACTCCGAGCTTGCTGTAAAACCTGTTAAGCGAAAGCTCCACCGTTTCTTTATACCGAGGCGATATTTCCTTATCCCATGGACTTTGCACACTTCGCAAGTAAGGAATCTCTTGCTTCCAATAATCCTCTGAATTTTCGGTATATCCGTTGCTAGTCGAGAAAAAAGCAGCCTCAATCGGTTCGCCTTTATACGTAATAATTTTCCCTCTCGTCTGAGCGACCGCTTCGCTCAGCTTGCTCATATTTTTCTTCTGCTCATCCTTTGGCCACTTGGTTGCAAGCTCTGAAAGCGTAATGTAAACCTGATGCTCGATCGTATCGGTTACATCCGCTCCCTTTACCGGCACTCCGCTGACATTGCCTTGAACAATTCTCCGAACCATATACGTGCGTGCGGCTATGGCCTGTGCCTTAAGCGCCTCAAGCTCGAAGCCTATCGGCATTTCCCCAGCCACTACACCGCGGACATAGGTTTCCAGAGGAACCCTCTCAATCCGTTTTTCCTTTGTCATATAGATACGTACCACGAGATGATCGAATGCGTTCGACGTTTCCGTTTGCGATCCATTGCCGGTGGACGGCTTTGCCGCCTGCTGCGGATTGGCTTCACCTGCGGAAGGCTGCAGCCCTTCGGCTTCTTCCGTGATACCGGCCCTGGACTCTGTTTGAATGCCTCCTTCTGCAGCGCTATTATCCGTTCTGTGCCTGTCAGCATGCACATATCGGATCTCATTCAGTGAAAGCCTTACTAACATCACGGATGCTCCCAGCATTGCGCCGATTGCGAACAATGCCATCCATCTGCTTGTCCGCATGCGGGCGATCATCGAAACTATTGAAATCTTCCTTATCCTTCGACTCATGAGCTCTCCTTCCATCTTGACCGGAAAGTGAAAGCAGGAACCTTGCTTTCACCGGGCTCCTCTCTCTTAAACCGGTACTGATGGTTCATTCTATGAGCAAAAATGATAGGGTAGAACCGAGCATAGCGGCTAATCATGACATCCATGAGATCTGTATCTGTATCTGTATCCGTGACCGTTAAGTTAATAGAAGAAACACCGCTCGTTTGAAATATTTTTTAAGCTGTAAAAAAAGAGTACCGCTCCTTCTCCAGCCAAAACGGCGAGAAAGAGCGATACTCTTTTTAGCAATCATACGGATCGTTTACAAGGACGGAAGCTCCTGCAATAAGGGCAGTGAAGATATCGCTCCCGCTCTTGTCGTCGTTAGAGCGGCTGCGGCGTTCGCGAACGAAACAATCCGCTCCGCCTTCTCGGCGCCAATCCCTTTCACGACTCCTTCGTTCAATTGAAGCTGGTACAGCAATGCCCCGATAAAAGCATCGCCAGCGCCAGTCGTATCGATAACCGATACTTTCTGACCGGGCACGGATACCTCATAGGTAGGCGTATACCATACCGCGCCTTCCGAGCCCCGCGTGTAGACGACAGCTTGAACATCACCGACAAACAGCGATGCAATAGCCTCCTGCTCATCCTCGATTCCCGTAATAAAGGCAAGCTCGTCCGAGCTAATTTTGACAAGGTGGCTTAACGGAATGAATTGCAAAATCGTTTGTCTGCACTGCTCCGGATCCTCCCACAGCGGAAGCCGCACGTTCGGATCAAAGCTGATGAGGCCGCCCGCTTCCTTCATAGCCGCAATCGCCTTGAGGTGCGCGTACTTTACAGGGGCTTCAATAAGATCAACGGAGCAATAGTGCAAAATATCTCCTTTGGCGAACCACTCCCCGCTGATCTCGTCTTCCGAAAGCAGCATGTCGGCGCTTGGATTCCGGTAGAAGGAAAAATCCCTGTCGCCGTCGGCCTTTAAGCTGACAAAAGCGAGAGCCGTATTCGCCTCCATCGTCCGGAGCACTTGGCGCGTATCGACACCTGCCGCATCCATCGTTTCCACGAGAAAGTCACCGAAGGCATCCTCGCCAAGCTTACCGATGAATGCGCTGCTGCCGCCCAGCTTCGCTACCGCGCAGGCGACATTCGCAGGAGCGCCTCCCGCTTCCTTCCTAAAGCCGACGACATTTTTGAGCTCAATCCCCCGCGTATCCGGAATAAAATCAATTAACGCTTCTCCAATTGTGTAAAGTTTCGACAATTTAAGCCCCTCACTTCATATCCCATTTTTTAAAGGATACCACAGAACAGGAGCCTTGTGCATACACTTGAATACCTAGTGAATCGGCCCCCGGATAAATCCGCCCTGTCATGACCTTCTCGCCGCCCTGAATGAATACCTCGACGGATGATTTATCGACAAAGACGTTCAGTACGAGCAGGCCTTCCTTCAGCTCTACCTTCGTTCTGCGCTCGCCGCCTAAACCGATTCCCGACTTATCGCGGTTAAACCGGAACTGGCTTTCTGCCGGGCGGTAGGACAGCACCGTCTCTTCATCGCCGTGAACCCGCAGCTTCAAGCCAAACTCCTCAGCTTGCTCAGCCTGGAATACAACCTCAAGCTCGTAGCAGTCTCCGCTCACATTCATATCTTTGTCGCCATCAAGTCTCATATTCCATGTCTCGTAAACGTTACGGCGATAAGCCTTCGTTTCTTCTATCGGCTTAAACAACAAGGTTTCCCCTTGCATAACGACCTCGCGGGGCAGCGTCATCGCACCGGCCCAATAATGCCCGAGCTGCGTCGGGATTTCCGTCTCCCATGTCTCCATCCAGCCCATTACAATGCGTCTGCCTTTTCCGTCGATTGTCGTCTGCGGGGCATAGAAATCAAAGCCGCAGTCAACGGGCTCGTACCTGTCATAGTTGAAGCTTCCTTGCCCGGTATCCAAGCGGCCGATCATATAGGTAGCGGAGTGCAGATTATGATAGTCGTCCCCTTGCGCCGGCATGCGCTGCGGCGACATGATAAGCACATCGCGCCCGCCCAGCTCGAACAGATCCGGACATTCCCAATTGTCGCCAAGCTGCCCGTCGCTGCGCGCGATTTCGCCGGCGAAGCTCCAGTTGATAAGATCTGTCGAGCGGTATAATAAAATGAGTCCTTTGCCCTGCCCGTCATTCGAGCCTAAAACGACATAATAAAAGCCGTCACGCTCGAACACTTTCGGATCCCGAAAATCCTTCTCGCTTATGCCGGCCGGCATTTGTTCCGGTGCGATAACGGGGTTGTTTGCCAGCTTCTCAAAGCGGATTCCGTCCTCGGATACGGCGATGTTCTGATTTTGACGGTAATCGTTATCCTTATCCGGTCCTGTAATGATATGCCCGGTATACATTAAATACAGCTTGCCATCCTGCTCAAAAGCACTGCCGGAGAAGCAGCCGTCGCGATCGTAATCCTGATCCGGCGCAAGAGCTACAGGAAGATATTTCCACTCTATCAAGTCGCTGCTAACCGCATGCCCCCAGTGCATGGGACCCCATGCCGCCTGATACGGATAATGCTGATAGAACATATGGTATTCGCCGTTGTAATAAATAAAGCCGTTCGGATCGTTCATCCAGCCAAACTCGCCCATTAAATGATAAGAAAGCCGGTACTCTTCTTTCAGCAAATATTTTCGTTCGGCAATAAATTTGTCGGCATTTTCTCTTGAATACATAATAAGTCATCCAACCCTTACTAGTTATTTAATCGAGCCCTGCATAACCCCTTGAATAATATATTTCTGCGCAAATAAATAGACGATAAGCACCGGCAGTATGGTCAGCATAAGCCCGGCCATAAGCGGCCCGTAATCAACCGTGTACGTCCCAAAGAAATAAAAGGTCGATAGCGGCAGCGTCCGCTCTACCGGCGCAATCAATACGAGGGAAGGCAATAGGAAGTCATTCCAAATCCATAAAACATTCAAGATTGCGATTGTAACCGTAGTCGGGGTCAGCACCGGAAAAACGATGCGAAAGAACGTTTGCGTTCTCGTACAGCCATCGATAAGCGCCGCTTCCTCCAGCTCAGCCGGTATGCTTTTCACAAATCCATGATAAATAAACACAGCAAGCGGACTGCCAAAACCGATGTACATATAAATGAGGGCCCATTTGCTGTTTAAAAAGCCGATGGATCCGTATATTTTGACGAGAGGGATCATAATGGCCTGGAACGGAATAATCATAGCCGCTACCATTAGGAAGAAAGTGTATTGGTTCAGCTTCGTTTGATGTCTAACAAAATAATGAGCCGTCATGGCTGCCAAAAAAGAAATAAGCACTACGCTAAGCACCGTAATAATGACCGAATTCGTAAAAGCGGATACATATTCCATTTTGCCGAAAGCATTCGTGTAATTTTCTAAACTAAAGCTATGCGGTAAGGAAAGCGGACTTGATGTAATGGCCTTGTTTTCTTTAAATGAGTTGACGAGCAGCATCAAAAAAGGAAATACAAACAGCACTAGGCAAACGAGGAGGGCGATGAATTTTATCCAAGCGAGTGTTCCGTTCTTATTTTCCATCACGCCTCAACCTCCAGCTTCTTGCTAAAATAAACCTGGGCAATCGTAATCGTGGCCACGAGCAGGAACAAGACGAAAGCTTCTGCTTGACCGACGCCATAATCCCGCGACAGGAATGCTTTCTCGTACACATGCATGGACACCATTTCCGTGCTTTTGAACGGACCGCCCTTTGTTAATGAAAGGTTCAGGTCATAAACCATAAAGCATCTTTGGAGCGACAGGAAGATACAGACAATAAACGACGGCACCATAAGCGGCAGAATCATTTTACGCATGGTGGTCCATAAGTTCGCTCCATCGATACTGGCGGCTTCTAAAATATCCTTCGGAACATTCATAAGCCCGGCTACAAAAATAACCATCATATAACCGGCATACTGCCATACCGTGACGATGATCATCGTCCAAAATGCTTTACTCGGATCAGCCAGCCACGAAGCGCTGAACAGCGGGAGGCTCAATTCTTTGCCAACGTACACCAATACGTTGGAAAAAATAAATTGCCATACAAAGCCGAGTACAATACCGCCCACTAAGTTTGGAATAAAGAAGCCCGCTCTGAAAATACTTTGTCCCTTCAAGCCGCTCGTTAAGACATAAGCCAGCAGGAAAGCAACCGAGTTAATAAGCGCGACCGATATAAACACATATTTCAAAGTTAATAAAAATGATTTCCAGAACACGGCATCCTTAAATACCGATACGTAATTGTCAAACCCCACAAGGCTGCTTGTCGTCGATATGCCATCCCAGTTCGTAAAGGTCAAGTAGATGCCATACAGGAAAGGTATAATCATTACGGCAACAAAAGCGAACAAAGTTGGTCCGGTAAATAGCAGCCACAGTCGCAAGCGATTCCACAGCCCTTTTTCCGTTATCATCATGATCCCTCGCATTCATGTTTGTATTTCGGTTGAAGAACGTTATTAAGAGTAAACGGCTTACCCCGCTGCATTTGCGGGGTAAGCCATACTTAGCCATTCATCGTTACTTGACCGACTTCCAGTACTCCTCAATTTCTTTAGTTAGAGTCGCGCGGTCAGCCGCACCAGCCAAATATTTTTGCATCGAGGCGCCAATTTTTGCCCAGTGGTCAGCAGGCAGCGTGCTCATCGAATCCTCTGTTTTTACTTTTGCGATATATTCGGAAATCGACTTCGCAAGCGGGTCCTTTGCTTCAAGCGTGATGTTCTTGAACGCCGGAATAATGTTCGCTTTGTTGACAAGGAAGTCTTGCCCCTTCTCGCTGTATACGATCCACTCCAAAAACTTTTTGGCTGCCGCTTGCTGCTCAGCCGTATTTTTTTCCTTGTCCAGTACCAAACGCTTTGAAACGGCAGAAGAAATTTGTGTATTTCCAAAGTCATCCGCATTGTTGCTCACAGGTACAGGAAGGAAGCCGTATTGGCCGCTGGCTGTATCGAAGCTGCTAATTTGCGGCCATGCCCAGTTCCCTTGGAACCAGATGCCTACCTCGCCTTTGCCAAGCACTTCCGGCCCTCTCTCATAAGTGCCGGACAATGGTGAAGCTTTGTCGATATTGTATTTTGCCATCACGTCAAACGTATCGATCAAGCCGTTAAATACAGGATTGCTTCCCAGATCCACTGTTCCTGCTTTCAAATCGTCTACGAACTTCGCAACCGCCGCTGCATCAGCCGATTGGCCTGCGTAAGCAAGCGGCAGGTAGTGCGCCCCAAGCGACCAGTCCATCGGGGAAATGATGAGCGGCGCTTTGCCGGAAGCTTCGATTTTTTTGAAAAGGTCTTCCAGCGCGCTTGTTGTGTTAATCGTTGCCGGATCAAATGCTCCGCCTACTGCTTGATCAACGACCGCTTTGTTGTAGATGAAGCCATAGCCTTCAATCGCGAGCGGGAAAGCGTAGTTTTTGCCGTCGAACGTCGTTAGAGAGGTGCTGCGGTCAACCGCGTCAGCCATCCATTTCTCGCCGCTAAGGTCCAGGATACGATCCTTGAACTTCTCAACATCTCCTGTATCGAGCATCGTAATGGTAGCCGGGTTACCCGAGGCGTAAAGCGCGGAGGCCTTCTCAAAAGGAGATTGTCCAGCCGGTACCGGTATGATTTCAAGTGTGATGCCAGGGTTATCCTCTTTAAATGTTTTTGCCGCTTCTTCCAGCTGGGCTTGAATTTCTCCCTTAGAGTTAAGCAGCGTTATTTTGACTTCAGAGCCTTCTTTCGATGATTCGGAGTTGCCTGAATTACCGGATTTACCACATGCCGTAAAGACCATAACGACGATAAGCGACAAAGTAAGTAGCTGTACCCATTTCCAAGATTTCATTTTATTGCCCCCGATTCTTGAAATATTTATACGGCCTACCGTTTTCGTAAACCGCTTTCATAACGTATTATATATTCGCGATTGCTGTATGTCAATCGTTTGACATGTCATACCTTTATCATTATTTTTGGAAATAAAAAAACCCTTGCGCAGCAAGGGTTTCCCGTTCAAATATAAGAATTTATAAGTTTCACATTTATAAATAAGCTTATATTTCACCGCGAAACGAGCTGTTGCCACCACAGGACGGCGACAGCCGTTTACGCTTGATTCAAGCTATGTAGTCGCCCGTTCAATCATGGTCACAGGTAAAATATTTTCAGCTTCGAACGGCTCCTGGTTCATTTGCTTCATGATCAAGTCAACCGCCGTTTTTCCGATTTCTGCAATAGGCTGCTTAAGCGTTGTAATCTCCGGGGTCATCCATCTTGCCGCGTTAATATCATCGTACCCGATTATTTTCACGTCGGCTGGAATGCGTTTCCCGGCAGCTGCACACTCTTTAACGGCAAACGCAGCAATAATGTCGCTCGTTGCGAATATGCCATCGATATCAGGGTGCTCCTGAAACAGCTCGTGCAGGATTTGCTCATACTGCATTTGATCAAATACGTTCATATCCGTCTGAATGATCATATGGGGGATACCCTTTTCCTTCATTACCGCTTGAAAGCCATCGGTTCTTTGGTTTGCCAGCAATTGCAGCTCCAGATTTCCGCAAATATGCGCAATTTTCTTGCAGCCTCTACGAATCAGGAGCTCCGCCGCAAGTCTTCCCCCCGTAAAATTATCGGAAGAAATATAAGGGATATCGCCGCTGATTTGGCGATCAATCGTCACGATCGGCGAGCTTAGATTTATGTACTCCTCAACCTGCAGGGTGTGGCTTCCCATTATGATGCCGTCGACGCGGTTTCGCTTTAGCATCTCAATATAATCTTTCTCCTTCACCTTATCATGCTGAGAGTTGCAAAGCAGCATTTTGAATCCCAGCCCGTACGCATAGTTTTCCACATGATTCGCAAGCTCGCTAAAAAAAGGATGAGAGACATTCGGTATAATGAGTCCGATTACGTTCGATTGCTTTCTAAGGAGGGATCTGGCAATTTCGTTCGGCTGGTAATTGAGCTCCTCCATTGCCTTGTAAACCTTGGTTCTAGTCGTCTCGCTAATATAACCGCGATTATTTAGAACGCGGGAAACTGTCGTTACGGATACGTCCGCTATTTTTGCCACATCGTGTATCGTTGCCATAGCCGCCCCTTTGCATCTTGCTGTAGTCCATTCATTATAGCGAAATCAATCGCATATTCAAACTTGAATCACGATTCGCGAATCTTATTCATAATAGATTTAAATAAAAAAGAAGCTGTTTCAGATAGGCCTGCTGCGGCTGATCTGAAACAACTTCTTCGTTATATTCGCCTGTTCGGTTAAGCCCAGGTCGGCTGTATCTTGAGAACGGCAACCTCTTTCTCACGCTTGTAGGAAGCAGCCAGTTCACTTTCGGACGAGACTGCTGCCGAGACAGCAGCTACAGAAGCGATATCCCGTGCCGGCAATGGGACAACGCCCGCTGCCGATTGCCTGCTTGCTGCCGCTGCAGCAGCGTTCTCCTCTTCCGCCTCAATCCGGTAAATATGTGCACCAAGCGCAGCAAGCTTACCCGTAATGTTGACGTAGCCGCGATCCACATGATGCAATCCTGTTACTTCTGTCTCGCCATCTGCGCGCAAAGCCGCACAAATAAGCGCTGCTCCCGCTCTCAAATCGGTTGCACATACCTTTGCTCCCGTTAACGGCAATCCGCCGCTGACGATAGCCGTACGTCCATCCACTTTGATTTGGGCGTTCATCTTCTGGAATTCCTCAACGTGCATAAAACGATTCTCGAATACGGTTTCCGTAACGACGCTCGTTCCCTCGGACACGAGCAGAAGAGCCATCATTTGGGATTGCATATCTGTCGGGAAGCCCGGGTGCGGCAATGTTTTCACATCGACCGATTTCAAAACCGCGCCGGACTGCACACGAATACCGTTATCACTCTCTGTGATTTCTACGCCCATTTCCTGAAGCTTAGAAATGACCGGCGTCAGATGATCGGCAATTGCGCCTTCAACGAATACGTCTCCGCCTGTAATTGCGGCAGCAATCATGTACGTGCCTGCCTCCACGCGGTCAGGAATGACGTTATGCGCTGCGCCGTGCATGTGGTCTACGCCCTCGATCCGGATCACGCCTGTGCCCGCACCGCGAACCTTACCGCCCATTGCATTGATGTAGTTGGCTAAATCAACGATTTCCGGTTCCTTGGCCGCATTTTCGAGGATCGTTGTACCCTCTGCCAAAGCGGCTGCCATCATAATATTTTCCGTTGCGCCAACACTGGCTACGTCAAGGTAAATTTTCGCGCCCTTGAGGCGGGTCTTCGTGCTTGCTTCGATAAAGCCTTGCCCGAGCGTAATTTCTGCGCCCATCGCTTCAAAGCCCTTCAAGTGCTGATCAATCGGACGAGTGCCGATCGCGCAGCCGCCCGGCAGCGAAATTCTCACCTTGCCGATACGGCCCAGCAGTGGACCCATTACAAGAAAGGAAGCCCGCATTTTGCGAATAAGCTCATAAGGGGCCTCGCAAGACGTAATCGCCTGTGCTGTAATGCGCATCGTTTCATTGTTATAGGTTAATTGTGCGCCTAAAGAGGCAAGCACTTTCTGAATCGTCATAACGTCGTCGAGGAGGGGTACGTCATAGATGACGCTGTCTCCTTCTTTCGCCAATAATGAGGCCGCTAAAATGGGGAGTACTGCATTTTTTGCTCCGCTAACACGGACTGTACCCTTTAAACGCTGGCCTCCGCGGACGATAATTTTGGTCATCTTATGGTTCCCTCCGCGAACTGCAATTTCTATTTCCTAATCGTGAATATTTTGGAATTCCTCACTTCACCCAAACTTCATCTTATCACTCAATTGCACGAATCGACAAGCGTTAAATTATTCTTACTTATTGCATACGCTTTCCTCGGCATTTTATGACTTTTCTCACCAAAAACGATCTCTTTTTTGAGAAAAAATACGGCTTCAAGCAAGCGAAAACGGCTCGTGCCGGCCATGCGGCAGCTTCGTTTCGCGTTGAATGATATGCGCCAATTAGTGAAGTTCACTAGCAAGCATCCAAACAAGTCCTAATTAATACTTATTCGGAAGCCGGCTTTTTTTTGAGTCCGTCATGTATTACCCATTATTGACATATTTCGCTTTTGTTATTCGACAAAGCTTTTGAGAAGCACCGTATAGCCCCAATATTCTAAAATGAATTTAGCCAATAAATGACCTATAATAACCGCAGCAATCACTTGAAACAAGCGTGCTTTGGGGCTGCGCGGGAAACGAAAAAACGTTTCCCATTTTACCTCCTGCAGCACGAACCAGACAAAAATAATGCTAAGTAAAACAATGACAATCGAAAATAGTCCGGTCATCCCGGTATAGGTTTGCAAGTCATTGTAAAGCTCGTTATCGACGTTCATGATTCCCCCTGAAAAAATTAGTTCATGACTCGGTGCAGCAGCACGGTGAAGTCGGCTCGGCTTGCCTGCTGCTTCGGTTTGTACTGATTGGATTGTAAGCCTTCGATTTGCCCATTCATCCTCATCGCGAACAGCATCGGAGCTGACCAGTGAGATTTGGAGACGTCAGCGAACGGATCGACGAAAGGCAGCCGCGGCTTAACACCGTCGGCATAGCCGATAATAATCGCCATCTCCGCCCGTGTAATCGGCTGGTCTGGCTTAAACGTACCATCCGGGAACCCTTTTACCCACCCCTGTTTTCCCGCACTTTCAATGGCGTCATTAGCCCAGTGATTCACTGTAACATCCTTGAAGAGCTTCGCTTGCGCTGTAGTGGATGAAATCGGCGTGTAAGCCTTTACGACCATCGCTACGGCCTCCGCTCGCGTAATCGCGCGCTTCGGCTCAAACCGGTTGTTGCCTGTGCCGTTAATGATGCCTCTTTTGTTTAAGGCAACGATTTCGCTTTGCGCCCAGTGATCCTTAATATCCCGGAATCCGGCAACCAGCTCCTCCGATTTTATTTTTAAACGGTAGTACTGCTTGTCAAAGGGTTCGTCTGACGTCAGCTTCGCATAATATACGCCCGGCTGCAGCAGCTGGTCGCTGGATTGCAGCTTGCCGCTTGCTCCTGTTCGGGCAGTTGTCAGCTGTTTCATCCTTTTATCATATACTTGAAGATTCAAAGCAATGCCTTTCGGTACGCCGCTTATCAGCATGCTCACGAGATTTGGGCTCGAAATCCGGAATTGAAACCAATCCGCGTCGGAATAGCTGCCGATGACCCCGAGATACTCGGTGCCAGGGTTAATCATAAAGGCTTCGTACGATTTATCGTTTGGCTCATTCGGATCATCATACTTAGGAGTATAATTCATCGTGAGTGTGTAAATCCCCATCGTGGGACTCGCTTCGGAAGAGATCGCATTGTGAACACGAATATAATATTTACCGGGAGTCACAGTTATGACAGGTGACTGCTCCGTATGCCCTTCGCCTTCATCGTCGTACACCATCAATTGCTGGCCTGCTCTTTGAAGCGCTAGTCCGGGATCGATACGCGCCGTATTCGTGCTGAGCGAAAGGCTAAGCTTCCCGCTCTGGGTGAAGGTTACCGAAAACCAATCCCGGTCAGCGGTCTGATGAAAATTGCCCGTTATCGACTGGGAACGGGGCTGAAGCGTAAACGCCTCATAGGTTTTATCGTTTTTTTCGTAATCGTCTTGTTTTATTGTAAAGGTCGACGTTAACAGGTACGGCAGATCATCATCGCTGCTCTGATTGATGAGCTCCAGGTGTATAAGATGCTGGCCTTTTCGGACTTCCATGTCGATAGACCTGCTTGCCAGCTTCGTATCGTACACGCTCTGCTTCACCCCGTTCGTATATTGGGTGAGCCTGACAGGCGGCACGCTTTTTCCGCTGGCTGCAAGCGCTTCGTACTGGATCGTCAGCGTACCGTCATACGGCGTATCGACCCGATACCAATCATGATCATCCGTCCCTTGCAGCACGGCTGAAATATTCGTATGAAGCGGAAACCGGGCTGCAGCCGAATGGCTTTCGTTTGGCTCGAAGCTATCCGGCTTTAAGACGAAGCGTACGGCTTTGTCGATCTGCAGCACACCATAGCCGGATGAGCTGTCCGCGCCAGGCGCGCCGATATCTTTAGCCGTCTGACGCAGCAGCGCGCGAACTTGGTGGGGCAGCAGATTTTTGTAGCGCGCCCATACAAGCGCAGCTGCCGCTGCGGCTTGCGGAGCCGCCATGGATGTGCCTTCCTCTGCCTTGTATTTACCTCCTAGCGCTGTCGTGTATACATTCCAAGGTGCGACGAGATCGAGCTCCGTGCCCCGGTTCGAGCGCGTGTCTATCGTATTATTGGCCTTTACGCCCCCGACAGCGAGCACGGTCGGATAAGCCGCCGGATATTTCACAGCTGCTTTCTCTCCGAGAGATACCCCGTCATTGCCTGCCGCTGCTACCAGCAGCACGTTTTTGCTTTCCGCATAATGTACAATGTCGAGCATATAAGGGGAGTAACGATGTAAGCCGACCGACAGCACGACGATCTTAGCACCGCTGCGAACCGCATACAGTATCGCTTCGCCAAGCTCCTGCTCCGTACCGTCACCATGTTGATCGAGCGCCTTGATCGGCATGATTTTGGTTTTCCAGAGAATGCCTGATACGCCAATGCCGTTATTGCCCGCAGCCGCTATGACACCTGCTACGCTCGTCCCATGACCGTTATCATCCTCAGGCGGCTCGCCCGGACTGAACAGGTTAGCGCCTGGAACGAGATTATCCTTCAAATCCGGATGGTCTAAATCAACGCCCGTATCGACGATCGCAATCGTAAGCTCCTTATTCTCTCGAACGGTTTCCCACGCTTTTTGCGCGCCAATCTGACTGAGATAGCGCTGCTTGGACAGCTCAGGATCATTAGCCGGCAGCGCCGCTGCGGCCGCAGACGAGGGGCCAGCCGGGGTGGACGCTGGCGGCGCTTTGGAGCCTGCCGGCAGTGAGTTGGTGCCCACAGCCAGCGCGGCCATAGCCTCGCCGGCTGGCAGAGACAGGATGTGCACCCCGTAGTTCGGGTGCACATATTCCACGCCCGGCGTGCCTTGCAGCCGGTGCAGCCACTCCTGCACGTCCGCGCCTTCATCGGCCGGACGCACGAGCATAACCGCCGCCTCATTCTGGCGGCGCAGCACTTTTGTCCCGCGCAGCTCATGCGCCTGCGCGGGGTCTTGCCATTTGAGCAGCCAGCTTTGCGGCTGCTCTTGACCGGCGCCGGCGGCGCCATCGGCCGCGCCGGCTGCGGCGGCCAGCGCCGCAGGCGTCGCTGCGGGAGCGAGCCCTGCGGGGGCTATGCCCCCGAGGGCGACGCTCGCGAGCAGCAGCGCGAGCAGCGTGCGACGCAGGAGCATGCGCGCGGCGAGCGTGCGACGCAGGAGCATGCGCGCGGCGAGCGTGCCCTTAGGGCTTGCTCGCTTGCGCAATAGCGAGCTATTATTTTTGACCGCAGATGCCATCTTAGCCTTAGAGGCCAAAGCACTAACCTGCTGCGATTTCTTTGCTCGTTTTGGTACTAATCGACTAATCATCATATTTTACCTTTTCGTTTCGGATCAATTATAGTTTTCTTCCCACTTTCAAATGGTTTCTGCTATCCCTATCTTTTCTCTTTGGATCTATCATTTCCCTTGTTGCAGGCACACAAAAGGACAAAAGACCTACTAACCAACCCTTTCATAGGTTTGGATGACAATATCCTGCGTAAACCTATTATTTCCCGGTCAATAAGAACTAGAACAGATGACGGGGCTCCCGGAAGCTAGATGCTACTCGAATACTACTTCTATGAAGCTTTACTCCCCTGCTGATCCTTACCACTATCACTCTCCATTGAAACAATTAAAGCGGATTACAATCGAAGCCTACTAAAAAGTATGCTTGCTAAGCGCCGCTTATTGGTTCGTTTTGGGAGATGTTCGATTAATAGAAGTAGGTTTCGGGTTAAAGGGAAAAAGCGGACTTATTTCACTCCTATCCAGCATATCTCGTAGAATAAAGGATAAGAGTACCTTTATTTAATCATTCTTGTCTTGAGAGGGAAATTCATATGCAAATAAGGCCCATCTTTCCCCTTACTTCGTAGAATCTGCTTATAAAGCGATGAATAAGAGAAGTCTTTACCGCAATTCGTTCAACCCGCGCAGCGGGCATAAGCTTCACCTTTCAATCGGCAGTATAAAAGCCCCGCTGCACTTCGTGCAACAGAACTATAAAGCCCTAAATTAAGTTGGAGAGTCTTAAGCGTTTCAGCAGCGGATTAAAACAAGTATGTACCGGCATAAAAAATAAAAAAAGCAAGGCCCGCTCACACGAAAACCTTACGTCTTCGAGTGAGCTTCGCCATGCTTTTTTCGAATAATAACCAGCCGCTCCAAACAACCGCTGTCTGCTTAACCAATGATCATTAAGTCGGCCTTGATCGAGAATACGGCATCTATCCATTCCATTAATGGTCCCGGGAAAACGCCCAGCGCGATCGTCGCCGCTGCGCACAGCCAGATAACCAATCCCGTCACGCCTGAAATTCGAAGCTCACCGGCGTCATTTCCGCTCCGCATGAACATTTGACGCACGATGCCAAAGTAAAAGTAATAAGAAATGACGCTGCTCACGACCATAATGGCGGCCAGCCAGTAAGCCTTGGAGCTCGCTGCCCCCAGCAGAATAAACAGCTTCCCAAAAAATCCGCCGGATACCGGCAAGCCGGCCAGCGACAAGACGAATATGACCATCGCTGCAGCCGTCCATGGGGCCCGATAATACATCCCGGCGAAGCCCTTCAGCTCCTCATGCCCGGATGCCCGGCTCACGACCGTTAGCACGGCGAACGCCCCTATCGTCATAAATAAGTACGCGACCAAATAATAAACAAATTCAGAGAAGTTGCTGCTGTGCACCACCGTTATCGAAATCCCGATCGGGACGAGCATATACCCAGCGTTAGCCACGCCTGACAAGGCGAGCAGGCGCTTCACATTCTTTTGCCTTAGCGCCGCCGTAGTTCCGACAAGCATCGCTGCCGCACCCAGAACCAGCAGGGCAAAAAAGATATCGTTCGACACATACGCGTCTTCCTCGCTCACGGCGAATAACGCGGTGCTGAACATCACTCTGAAGATAGCCGCAAGCGCCGCTCCCTTGGCGATAACCGCCAGAAAGGCCGACACCGGAGTCGGTGCACCCTGATACACGTCGGGCGCCCATGCATGAAACGGCGCAGCTGCAATCTTAATGCCGAAGCCGGCGATCATGAAGAAGAAGCCCACATACGCAAGCGCTTTGAAATCAATCAGAGCGCGAGGCAAAGCCTCCCCAATGACGCCAAGATCGACCGAGCCCGTTATACCGTATATGTAAGACATCCCGAACAGCACCATAGCGGAGGATATGCCGCCCGTTACGACATATTTAAACGCAGCCTCGGCGGATAACGACGATTTGCGCCTCATCCCGACCAGCACGTAGCTCGTTAGGCTGAGCAGCTCCAGCCCGATGTACAGCGTCACCAAATTGCCCGATGATGTCATCATCATAGCGCCCATAAGCGCAGGCAGCAGCAGATAAAAGTATTCCGCTTTGTCCGTTATCGCTTCCTCATCCCGTACCGATCCGAGCGCCAGCAGCACGATAAGCGCTGTCCCCGTCAAAAATACGATTTTTAGCAGGCTGGAAAAATCATCGATCCGGTAGCTGTTGCTAAGCAGCCTGATTGACTCGGACGATGCCCCGCCCTGATTCATGTCCAGCAACCGGAGCACGACGAGCAGAAGCGAGACGAGTAAGCCAACAAGCGTTAACCAGCCGATGGCCAGCCTGCTCACACGCTCAGGCAAGAGCAGATCCAGCACGACCAGGAACAGAAACATAGCAGCAAGCGCAAACTCCGGGGCAAGGTAGAGCATATCCGTCCATGTCAGTGGTATAAAAGAAACGCCTTCGTACATGGTCTATCCCCCCGCCCTAGTTGCAAGTAATGGTTCGAACAGTCCGTCGATGCCATGCTGTACCGTATCAGTGAGCACGGATGGGTAACAGCCGAGCAGCACAATAAATGCAAGCAGCACGATCATCGGAACCGCTTCGATGAGCCTCGCGTCCTTCAATGCGCCAAACTTCTCCGGCTGTGATCCAAATGTGATTTTAAGGACGGCACGCAGCATATAGACAGCGGTCAAAATAACGCCGAGCACAGCCGCCGCGCTCAGCCAGCGCATCGATTCGAACAGGCCGAGAAGCGATAGAAACTCTCCTATAAAGCCGGATAATCCCGGCAGGCCCAGCGAAGCGAGACCCGCTGTCAGCAGTACGCCGCTTATGAATGGCATAGAGCGCGCCAAGCCGCCTAGCCCGGACAGTTCGGTCGTACCTGTACGCTCATAGATGCTGCCAACGATCAAGAACAGCAGCGCGGATATGAGGCCATGCGATACGAGCTGAAACACCGCCCCCTGCAGCCCTATTTCGTTAAAAGCGGCAAGGCCGAGCAGGACGATGCCCATGTGGCTAATCGACGAGTATGCAAGCACAAGCTTGAACTCTCTTTGCCTGAAGGCAAGCAGCGCCCCATACAAAATGTTAATAACGCCAAGCGCAGCCAGCGGTACCGCAAAATCTCTGGCCTGCTCAGGGAAGAGCAGCAGCCCGAATCGCAGCAAGCCGTATGCGCCCATTTTCAGCAATATGCCGGAATGGATCATAACGACTGAGGGCGGAGCTTCCGTATGCACCTTCAGCATCCAGGTATGGAACGGAAAAACCGGAAGCTTAATGCCGAACGCAACAAGCAGCATAACAAACAAAACCCACTGCATCGTATCCGTCATTTGGAATGGATTGATCATGCCCAGCTGCTCCGGTGCCATGTTCACCCATGCGGCCGGATCAGCCATATTGCTGAATATATCCGCATAGCTCCCGCTATATATGAAATTCACCTGCCCGCCCGCCTGATCGATGCGAAAGCCCGCCGTGTTCACAAGAAGAACGAAAGCAATCAGCATGATAGCCGACCCAATCCCGTTATAGATCAGAAATTGATTGGCCGCACGCTCCCGATTGAAGTAGCCCCATATCCCGATTAAAAAGTACATCGCAATAAGCGTAAGCTCGAAGAAGACAAAAAACAAAAACAGATCGCGGGCAAGAAATACGCCAAGCATGCCGGTCTCGAGCAGCAGAAACCAGATAGAGAACGACTTCCACCGTTTTTTCACGTGAACGGCCGCAAGCGCGGCCATCGCCGTCACGAGCGTCGTCAGCAGCAGCAGCGGAAGCGACAGCCCATCAACCCCAAGCGCATATTGAAACGTAAATGTAAATGCAGAAATGCCTGCTTGCGACTCCTTATTGAGCGGCACCTCGATCCAGCTTAGCTGCTCATCGAATGCCGCTCCGCCCTGCTGCTTGTCGTAATCGGCATAAAGCCAGAAAGAGAGGACAAGCGGGACTAGCGTCGTGATGACAACCGCCGTCTTCATCCAGCTGCTCCGATGCTTCGGAAGCCATAATAGGATGAGCACGCCAAGAAGGGGCGATAACAAAATAAGCGACAATACGGGAAGGTTATTCAACATGCTCATGGCAGGAACCTCCTTCCTACTATAGCAGCCACAAGGATTACGAAGCCGATTACGGCCGCCAATCCATAGGCTTGCACCTGGCCGTTCTGCAGCCGGGCTGCCGCTCTCCCCGCGTAGCTTGCAGCTGCTCCTGTCAGCCGGACGATTCCGCCAATGACATACGCATCAATGATCATCAGCGAGGAGCCAAGCAGCTTTAACGGCTTAACGATAATCGCAGCGTAAAGCTCATCTACGTAATAACTGCGTTCAAGCAGCTTAACGAGCCCAGGCGTTCGTTCCTGAAATGCCATTCTGCTGACGCTTCTTTTTCCGTATACGAGCCATCCGATATAAATACCGAGAAAGGATGCGGCAATCGATCCGACAATTGCTACACCGCTGTTATGCGCCTCTTCACTGCCATCGTGGATCCATGTACCGAACGAGCCGTTCCACGGCGTCTCTACGAAGCCGGAAGCAACGGCCAGCACGGCCAGCACGACCATCGGCAGCGTCATTGAAGCAGGAGATTCATGCGCACTGGAGGAGGCCGCGCCCGGTTTTCCCATAAACACGAGGAAGAACATTCGCGTCATGTAGAGCGCCGTGCAGAAAGCGGCAGCTAAGCCGGCGATGAACAGCAGCGGGTTAGTCTCCCAGGCGATCGTCAAAATCAAATCCTTCGACCAGAAGCCGGATAACGGCGGAATGCCCGAGAGAGCTAATGACCCAATCGCGAAGGTCCATGCCGTCACCCGCATTTTCGGGCCGAGTCCGCCCATTTCATTGATGTTTTGCGTATGTACCGCATGAATGATACTGCCCGCTCCCAGAAACAGCAGCGCTTTAAAGAAAGCATGCGTAAACAAATGGAAGATCCCGCCCGTTAAGGAGCCGAGACCAAGCGCCATCATCATATAGCCAAGCTGGCTGACTGTAGAGTAGGCTAAAATTCGTTTAATATCATTTTGCGCCAGCGCGATCGTCGCCGCGAACAGGGCCGTAAAGCCGCCCACATACGCGACCGTTTCCATGGCTGCCGCTGAATCCTGAAAAATATCGTACGTCCGCGCAATAAGAAACACGCCTGCCGCGACCATCGTAGCCGCATGAATCAGCGCGCTGATCGGCGTTGGCCCTTCCATGGCATCAGGCAGCCAGACATGAAGCGGAAATTGACCCGATTTGCCGGCAGCGCCAAGGAAAATTAGCAAAGCGATAAGCGTCGTGATGCCGTTCGTAATCGCACCGGATTGCCCGTCGAACACGCTTTGAATCGTTGTAAAATCGAGCGCATGATCCGGCATATACCAGAACAGCAGCAGAATCGCCAACAGCAAACCGGCATCGCCGATGCGCGTTACGATAAACGCTTTTTTGGCCGCTGCTCGCGCTTTGGGCAGCGTAAACCAAAATCCGATCAGCAGAAACGAGCAGACACCAACCAATTCCCAAAAAATATAAAGCGACAATAAATTGTCGGACAGAACGAGTCCGAGCATGGAGAATGTGAACAGCGCGACATAGCCGTAGAACACGGTAATCCGCTCATCATTTTTCATGTAGCCGGCCGAGTATACGTTAATGAGAAAGCTGACGAGCGTGACGACCGCCAGCATAAGCGCCGTCAGATTCGTCACCTCGAACCCGATGCGAAGCGTATACTCTCCGATTACGATCCAATCGAAGGAATAGTTATAATCAACTTCGTTAGCGCCAAGCCGATCAATCACGATTAGCAAGGATAGGATGAAGGCTGCTAACGAGCCAATCGAGCCGATCATTACGCCCGCCCGCCGATAGCTTCGGCCGAGCGCCGTCAAAACGAGGAATGCCGCCAGCGGAAACAGCGGGATTAACCATGCCGCCTGTGTGTACCTGTCCATACGCCGCGCTACCTCCTCATTTTGTCAAATTCATCGACATTAACCGTTCCGCGCAAGCGGAACAGCGCTATCAAGATGGCTACCCCGATCGCCGCTTCAGCCGCGGCAACCGTAATCGTGAATAACGAGAATATTTGCCCGGTCAGCGACGGAACTGCGCCGTACTTCGCGAAGGCAATCAAATTCAAATTAACCGCATTCAGCATAAGCTCGAGCGACAGCAAAACGACGACCGCGTTTCTTTTCACTAAAGCGCCATAAAGCCCGATACAAAACAGGATGGCCGCCATCGTTAAATAGGATGGAAGCATGTTATTCATCCGCCTCCTTTTTGGCAAGCACGATCGCCCCGATAAACGCGACCGTCAAAAGTACCGAGAGCAGCTCGAACGGGATCACATATCCCGTATATAAGAGCTCACCGATAGCCATCGTATTATCTTCGGCCGGTTGGAAGGGCTGCGGCTCCGGGAACGTCGTCGTACGAATGGCGAAAAACAAAACGCCGAACAAGCAAAGCGCCCCGATTGCCGCAAGCGTCTCGTGCAGCGGCTTCGCAGGCTCCCGCTCCACAGCCTGATGCTTCGTCATCATAATGCCGAAAATCATCAGTATCGAAACGGCTCCGGCATAGATCAGCACCTGTACGAAAGCGACGAACTCCGCCTCGAGCAGCACGAACATCCCTGCTAAGCCAAGAAACACAGCCGCCATGGAAATGACCATATGGACGACCTTGTCTAAGCTAATCATTAGAACGGCCCCGCCAATCATAATCGCCGAAAAGACGAAAAACGCGGCGAACTCACCCGTAAAAGCAATATTGGACAACTATTTCGCGCCCCCTTTGGCCGGTGCTCCGATATTATTATTATCCTGCCGGGTGAGCGTATTATTGTCGGTGAGCCACTGCGCGTCTTTAAACAAGTCGTCACGGCTGAACGTTGCCAGCTCAAAATGGTTCGACATCACGATCGCTTCGGTCGGACATACCTCGGTGCATAGGTCGCATAAGATGCATATTTCAAAATTAATATCAAACGTATCGATAACCTTGCCTTTTTTTTCAGGATCAGGGTTCGGCTTGCCTGTCAGCGTTATGCAATCCGTCGGGCAAATGCGCGCGCATTGATTGCAGACGATGCACAATTCCGGAATAAAGTGCTGAATGCCACGGAACCGATCCGGCATGACAATGGGCACGTCAGGATAGGAGGTGGTTACTTTTGGAGCCGTCATCGATTTGAGCGTAACGCCCAGTCCTTGCAGCATTCCTTTCATTTCCTTCTCCCCTTTGCTAGTTCTTAATAAACAGCTCCAAATACGCAGCCGTCAGAAACACGTTGAGCAGCGAAACCGGCAGCAGCACCTTCCAGCCCAGCCCCATGAGCTGATCCACGCGAATGCGCGGCAGAGTGGCGCGGATCCAAAACAGAAAAAACACGATAAACGCAAATTTGAGCAAAAACCAGACGATGCCCGGCACAAAATCGAGAAACGGAGCCGGCGCATGCCAGCCGCCAAGGAACAGCACGGTCGTAAGTGCGGCAATCGCATAAACGTACACATATTCTGAAAGCATAAAAAACGCGAAGCGGAAGCCGCTGTATTCGACATGATACCCCGCGACAAGCTCCGACTCCGCCTCCGGCAGATCGAATGGCGTACGATTGAGCTCCGAGACAGCTGCAATCATAAATATGGCGAAGCCAATGATCTGCGGCAGGAAATTCCAGTCCCAGAACCAGCCGCCGTCTTGTTCCGCCACGATATCACGTAAATTCAGGCTGCCGCTAAGCAATATAACGCCTACGACCGAAATGACGAGCGGCACCTCATAGCTTATCATCTGCGCTGCAGAGCGCATACCCCCAAGGAGCGCATACTTGTTGTTTGAAGCCCAGCCGCCAAGCACGATGGCAAGTGTCGAAATACCCGACAAAGCTACATAATAGAGCAGTCCGACATTCAAATCTGCGAAATAAAGATTTTGCGTATAAGGGAGCACGGCCAGCACCGAGAAGGCCGGTACGTAAGCCAGCGCAGGCGCGATTATAAACAGCACCCGGTCAGCCTTGCGCGGTATCGTATCTTCCTTAATGAGCAGTTTGAAAATATCAGCCACCGTCTGCAGCAAGCCGAAAGGGCCGACCCGATTGGGTCCGATGCGCAGCTGCATCCAGCCGATTACCTTGCGCTCGCAATAAATCGCATACGTAACGAAGCCAAGCACGATGAACAGAAATACAACCGCCCATAAAAACAGCACAAGCGCGTTTCCCCAAGTGAGCGATTGGTTTAGCCAAGGCTGCATCAGCAATCGACCTCCCCGACGACAATATCAATGCCGCCCAGTATCGTTATGAGATTCGTCATCGTTTCGCCTACGAGCAGCTTCGGCAGTATTTGCAAATTAACGAAGGACGGCCGCCGGAACTTGAGCCTGTACGGCTCTGCTTTGCCTTTGGATACGATATGGCAGCCGATTTCCCCGCGCGGCGATTCAATTCGCACGTAAACCTCCCCTGCCGGCGGACGAATCGCGCGGGGCACCTTCCCCATCGTTTCCCCACCGTCCGGAAAGCGCTCCAGCGCTTGCTTCAAAATACGCAGGCTTTGACGAATCTCCTCCATCCGAATGCGGTAACGGTCATAGCAATCGCCGTTTTTGCCCAGCGGTACGTCGAATTCGAACTGGCTGTACAAGCTGTATGGCTCTGCCTTGCGAATATCGAAGTCTACGCCGGTGCAGCGCAAATTGGCCCCCGTCAGACCGTAATCAATCGCCGTCGCTGCATCATATTGTCCGATTCCTCTAATGCGGGCAAGAAAAATTTCGTTGCCGCTGACCAGCCTGTCGTACTCCTCCAGCTTCTTCTCCATATACGGAATAAATTCGTGCACCTTATCCAGCCAGCCTGGAGGCGCATCCCACTTCACTCCTCCGACTCTCATATAGTTGTAGGTCAACCTTGCGCCGCACAGCTCATTAAACAAATCGATAATGATTTCCCTGTCGCGGAACGCATATAGAAAAGGGCTCATTGCCCCGATATCAAGCAGGTAGGTTCCCCACCAGACAAGATGGCTCGCTACACGCTGCATCTCCATGACGATAAGCCGGAGATACTCCGCCCGCTGCGGGACTTCAAGTCCCATCATCGTCTCGACCGCATGCACGAGCACATAATTATTCGTCATCGCGGAGACGTAATCCATACGGTCCGTATAAGGAATGATTTGTGTGAAATTTAAATTTTCAGCGATCTTCTCGGTGCCGCGATGCAGGTAGCCCATGACGGGCGTCGCCTCGGTAATGACTTCCCCATCGAGCTTCACGATGATTCGGAACACGCCATGCGTGCTTGGATGCTGGGGACCAACGTTTAACAGCAGTTCTTCTGTACGAATCAAGGGCTGCCTACACCTCCGAGTCTAACGGTTCATAATCTTTGCGCAGCGGATGGCCGACCCAGTCGTCGGGCATCATAATCCGCCGCATATCGGGGTGCCCGGGAAAATCGATGCCCAGCAGATCGTAGATTTCGCGTTCATTCCAATTAGCCGTCGCCCAGACCGGCGTTGCGGAATAGACGGACGCCGCTTCCCGGTCCGCCTTGATCTTAATCGCGGCTTCCCGTTTGCTGCCGAGTGAAACCATATGATACACCACTTCCATATGCGTCTCATAATCGACACCGGATACATTGCGCAAGTAGTTAAAGCGAAGCTGTTCATGCTCCTTTAGCAGCCGTGCAGCTTCGCGCCAATGCGAATTGCTTACGATAATCATCGGCATATCGCCATTTAATTCATTCACGTAAGCATCCTCGACCGCTGCCTCTTCAATCTCCTGCTTCAGCAGCGCTACGATAGCATCCAGCTCCGGCTGCCTCGGTGATGGCGGCTTTGGCGCTTCCGGCGGGGCTTCTCCCGCTTCCGCCTCAGCCTTTTCCTTCGCTGCGGCTCTTGCGGCGCGCGCTTCGGCCGCCGCCTTCAGCTTCGCCTCGCGCTCCGCGTCTACGGGCGGCGACTCCGTAAGGGGTGCCTCTCCACTATTCTTCTGCTCCTCGCTCATCGGCCGGTCACCCGCTTTCCGGTTTTCGCCTCGTAACGGATCTTCTCCTGCAGCTTATTAATGCCATAGATAAGCGCTGCCGGGTTAGGCGGGCAGCCGGGAATGTATACATCGACAGGCACGATTTGATCGACGCCTTTTATGACCGCGTAAGACTTAATGTACGGCCCGCCAGCCGTTGCGCATGAGCCCATTGCGATAACCCACTTCGGCTCCGGCATTTGATCATACAGCCTCCTTAGGAGCGGTCCCATCTTTTTCGTGACCGTTCCCGCAACGATCATAACGTCCGACTGACGCGGCGAGGTACGGAACATGACGCCGAAGCGGTCCAAATCATAATGGGACGCTCCCGTCCCCATCATTTCAATTGCGCAGCAGGCGAGCCCGAACGTCAGCGGCCATAACGAGTTGCTCCTTGCCCAAGCCTTTAATTGCTCCAAGGTTCCCATAAATACGTTGCGCTCCAGCTCTTTGCGCTCCTCGATCGAAATTGACTCTAGACTGAATTCCATTTCAGCACCTTCTTCTTCCAGGCATATAGAAGACCAATAAACAGCATTCCCGCAAAAATCAGCATTTCGACTAGCACAAATAAGCCGAGCTTATTGTATGCGACGGCCCACGGATATAAGAAAACGGTTTCCACATCAAAGATGACAAACATTAATGCAAACAAGTAATAGCGAATGTTAAAACGGACCTGTCCTTCACCAACCGGCTCATTGCCGCTTTCATAAGTGGTTTGCTTGAGCTCAGTCGGCTTGTTTGGTCTAAGCAGCCTCCCTACAGTCAATGCAACGACTGGAAGCAAAATGCCTAACACGATAAAAATAGCCACGACGACATAGTTATTGGCGTAGTTTTCCACACGATCGCCTCCGTCAATTGAATAGGTACGGACCGTTGCCGCTTGGTCAATTTTTTCCTCACAATTATAACAAATGCTTCCACACTCGTCTATGATGGAGTTAGGCCGGTGACGGATCCTTGTCTAATAAATCTTAGGATAACTCTTCCAAGTCATAATTATGTACAAAAAAGAGCCGCAGGCCCCTTTAACAAGGTTTCCTGCGGCTTATAGCGTAAACGGCTGTCGCCGTCCTTTGGCGGCAACAGCTCGTTTCGCGGTGAAATATAAGCTTATTTATAAATGTGAAACTTATAAATTCTTATATTTTAACAAAAACACCGCCTATGCCACTTGAGGCATGAGCGGTGCTCAGTTGATGCTTATTTTTGTTTGACGTTCAGACGATTCATCGCACGCTGCAATGCAAGCTCCGCACGACGGAAATCGATCTGATCCTGCTTATTAGCAGCAAGACGCTGTTCAGCACGCTGTTTGGCGGCTTCTGCACGCTCGATGTTAATATCAGTCGCAAGCTCAGCGCTCTCGGCAAGAATAACGATCTTATCCTTGCGTACCTCGATAAAGCCTCCATTAACCGCTACAACATCAGCCTTATTATCGCGTTTGATGACGACAGGAGCGATACGAAGCGGCGTTACGAGCGGAATGTGATTTGGCAAAATACCAAGCTCACCATCAATACCTTTTACGCTAACCATGTTTGCTGTCTCTGTGTACACCTTACGCTCCGGTGTTACGATCTCTACCAAAAACGAACTCATGTGGATTCCTCCCGCCTTTCGCTATTAAAGCGTTTTGGCTTTCTCCACGGCTTCTTCAATCACACCAACATATCGGAAAGCTTCTTCCGGAAGGTCGTCATGTTTGCCCTCGAGAATTTCTTTAAAGCTGCGAACGGATTCTTTAACAGGTACATATTTGCCTTTGATACCTGTGAACGGTTCAGCAACGTGGAACGGTTGAGACAGGAAGAGTTGAATTTTACGTGCGCGAGACACGGTCAATTTATCTTCTTCGCTTAGCTCGTCCATACCAAGGATTGCGATAATATCTTGAAGCTCTTTGTAGCGCTGAAGAATTTTCTTAACGCCTTGAGCTACATTGTAGTGCTCTTCGCCCAAAACTGCAGGACTTAGGATACGGGAAGACGACGCGAGCGGATCAACCGCTGGGAAGATACCCATCTCGGAGATTTTACGCTCAAGGTTCGTCGTAGCATCCAAGTGGGCAAACGTCGTTGCAGGAGCCGGATCCGTGTAGTCATCGGCAGGCACGTAGATCGCTTGGATCGAAGTAACCGAGCCTTTTTTCGTTGACGTGATACGCTCTTGCAGCTGACCCATTTCAGTTGCCAGCGTTGGCTGGTAACCTACTGCGGAAGGCATACGGCCTAGAAGGGCCGAAACCTCGGAGCCTGCTTGCGTGAAACGGAAGATGTTGTCGACGAACAATAGTACGTCTTTACCTTCCTCATCACGGAAATATTCAGCCATTGTCAGACCCGTCAAAGCAACACGTTGACGTGCGCCTGGCGGCTCATTCATTTGTCCGAATACCATCGCAGTTTTGCTAAGAACTCCGGAGTCTTTCATCTCGTGGTAAAGGTCATTACCTTCACGAGTACGCTCACCAACACCCGCGAATACGGAAATACCGCCGTGTTCTTGTGCGATGTTGTTGATAAGCTCTTGAATCGTAACCGTTTTACCTACGCCCGCGCCGCCGAAGAGGCCGATTTTACCGCCTTTTGCGTATGGAGCGAGAAGGTCGATTACTTTGATGCCTGTTTCAAGAATTTCCGCTTGCGTGGATAATTGGTCGAAAGCTGGTGCTGGACGGTGAATTGGAAGATTAATTGTCGAAGTGGCATCGCCAGCTTCGTCGATCGGCTCTCCAAGTACGTTGAATACACGGCCGAGCGTTGAAGCTCCAACCGGAATAGTAATGGGTGCGCCTGTATCTACAGCGATCATACCGCGTACAAGACCGTCTGTCGTACTCATAGCTACGGCACGTACCTTATTGTCACCGAGGTGAACGGCTACTTCAAGCGTCAAGTTAATATCAATGCCGCCTGCTTCGCCCTTTTGCTCGATTTTGACAGCGTTCAAAATTTCCGGCAAATTGCCGCGTTCGAACTCTAAGTCTACGACCGGACCCATGACGGATACAACATGTCCTTTTTTCATGGTTTTCCCTCCTGGTTCCTTCTTGTTACTGCAAGCCGGTCAGCTTATGACAAGCGCCCGGCTCTTGCAGCTATAGGTTACGATTGGGCGTTTGCCCCCGCAACGATTTCGGATATTTCTTGCGTAATCGCCGCTTGACGCGCTCTATTGTATGTGAGCGTTAATTGGTTGATGATCTTCGTCGCATTTTTCGTTGCGCTTCCCATGGCAGTCATACGTGCCCCGAACTCACTTGCTTTGCCGTCTAGAACCGCGCTGTAAATGAGCGTTTCCGCATATTTAGGCAGCAGCACTTCAAGCACGCCCTCCGGTGATGGCTCGTATTCGTACGATGTGACAGATGCGTTTCCGCCCACTTCTTCAAGCGGCAATAAACGTAATGCTGTCGGAACTTGAGTAATCGCATTAACGAATTCGTTGTAGTACAAGTAAAGCTCATCATAAGCGCCTTCAGAGAACTTCTTAACCGCAGAATAAGCAACCGATTTAATGTCGGCGAATGTCGGCGAATCCGGCAAGCCAGTCACTTCCTCAACGATTGGCATGTTACGGCGGCGGAAGTAATCCCGGCCCTTACGTCCGATAACGAACAGCACGTAATCATCATTTGACTGATGCTTTTCACGAATCGTTTGCGTTACTTTACGAAGAATGTTCGCGTTGTAGCCGCCTGCAAGACCGCGGTCGGAAGTAATAACGAGATAACCCGTCTTCTTTACCGGACGCGATTCTAGCATCGGATGCTTCACACCCTTTGTGCCGGCTGCGATGCTTGCTACAACTTCCTTCAGCTTCTCAGCGTATGGACGCGATGCTTGAGCAGCTTCCTGCGCTTTTCTCAAGCGGGAAGCGGCAACCATCTCCATCGCTTTTGTGATCTGCTTTGTATTTTGTTTACTCTTGATCTCGCGTTTAATATCGCGCATACCTTTTGCCATTTGGTTTCACCCGCCTTTGTTGCGTTGGAGCTTGCTTATAACTGCTTATTGAAGGCATGGACTGCGAGCAGGACTATTGCCTGCGGCCGCTGTTGAAGTTGCACGTAAACTCTCCGGCAACAGTCCCGCTCTCCGTCCACACTTCAATGCAAGTTATGCACAGAGCTCTTCACGCCTGGTGTTGGTAGGAGTAAGGAGCTCAAGCCCGGATTGGAATACTCGGGCTTTGGCTTTTTATTTTTAAGCCGTTACAGCGAAGCTTTTCTTAAATTTATTGATTGCTTCTACGAGAGCTTTCTCGTTATCTGCAGTGATGTCCTTCGTATCACGGATCGATTGGCCGATTTCAGGGCTGTTCGAATCCAGGTATGCATGGAACTCTTTCTCAAAACGAAGGATATTCGATACCGGAATTTCATCCAAGTGACCTTTAACCGCTGAGTAGATCGAGATAACTTGCTTCTCAACCGGCATCGGCTGGTTAACGTCTTGCTTAAGAATTTCCATCGTGCGCGCACCGCGGTTAAGGCGGGCAAGCGTCGATTTGTCGAGGTCAGAGCCGAATTGCGAGAACGCTTGAAGCTCACGGTAAGCCGCAAGATCCAGACGGAGCGTACCAGCTACCTTCTTCATCGCTTTAATTTGAGCGGAACCGCCTACACGGGATACGGAGATACCAACGTTAACCGCTGGACGTTGACCGGCGTAGAACAGATCTGCTTCCAGGAAGATTTGACCGTCTGTGATCGAGATAACATTCGTTGGAATGTATGCCGATACATCGGATGCTTGTGTCTCAATGAATGGCAATGCCGTCATTGAACCTCCGCCTCTAGCATCGCTTAGCTTAGCTGCACGCTCAAGCAAACGGGAGTGCAAGTAGAATACGTCACCCGGATATGCTTCACGACCCGGTGGACGGCGAAGCAAGAGTGATAGCTCACGGTAAGCTGCCGCTTGTTTCGACAAGTCATCATAGATAACGAGAACGTGCTCGCCTTTGTACATGAAGTACTCGCCCATTGTGCAGCCTGCATATGGAGCCAGGAAGAGCAATGGTGCCGGTTCAGATGCGCCAGCTGTTACAACGATAGTGTAATCAAGTGCGCCATGGCGGCGAAGCGTTTCTACTACGTTCGCAACAGTGGATTGTTTTTGGCCGACAGCAACGTAAATACATTTCACGCCGTTGCCTTTTTGGTTGATGATTGCATCGATTGCAATCGCTGTTTTACCTGTTTGACGGTCGCCGATGATAAGCTCACGTTGTCCGCGGCCAACCGGTACCATCGCGTCGATTGCTTTAATTCCCGTTTGCATAGGCTCATGAACCGATTTACGGTCAATTACGCCCGGCGCTTGAGATTCAATCGCACGGAATTGAGTTGTGTTGATAGGTCCTTTGCCGTCAAGCGGCTGACCAAGCGGGTTTACTACGCGGCCAAGAAGCTCTTCGCCGACTGGTACTTCCATAATACGGCCTGTACGTTTTACTTGATCGCCTTCACGAATATCCGTGTATGGTCCAAGGATAACGACACCGACATTGCTTTCTTCCAAGTTCAAAGCCATACCGACAACACCGTTAGAGAATTCGAGCAGTTCGCCCTGCATCGCATTTTCCAAACCGTGTACGCGGGCGATACCGTCACCGACATTGATTACGGTGCCGACGTCTACGACTTGAATTTCGGATTTATATTGTTCGATCTGTTGTTTAATCAGCGTGCTGATTTCATCAGGTCTGATACTCAATTCGTTCACCCCTATCTACAATGCATTAGATTTTAAACGATTTTTGTAAACGCTCCAGCTTGCCGGACAAGCTGCCGTCATAAAGGCGGTCGCCGATGCGTACTTGCACGCCGCCGAGTAAAGATGAATCAACAATTTGCTCAGCAACGATCTTCTTGCCGCTCAACTTGCCGAAGATGATTTCCACTTCAGACAACTCTGCACCCGTTAATGACTTGGCTGTATATACCGTTGCTTGAGCTTGACCGAGCGATTCTCCGGCAACTTTGGTATACGCCTTGTATACATCGGCAATGAGATCTTGGCGTCCGCGGATAATAAGAAGTTCAAGCGTGTGAAGCAGCAGCGCGGATATCTGATCGCCGAACGATCCTTTGAACACGGCAATCTTTTTCGCCGGATCGATACTTGGAAGATCCAGAAATTTAGAAGCTTCCGGTTCTTTCCCCAAAGTATCAACGACAAGCTTCAGCTGCTCACCCACTTGTGAAACGATGCTTTGCTCCTGCGCAAGCTCAAACAGTGCTTTAGCGTAGCGCTTCGCTACCACGGTATCCCGGCTCATTTGCTTCCTACCTCTTTCAGGTATTGGTCAACCAGCTTCTCCTGGGACTTCTCATCAACTTGCTGCTCGATAATTTTCGAAGCAATTTTAACAGAGATGCCGCCAACCTCTTCGCGAAGAGCAGCAACCGCTTTGTTTTTCTCGCTCTCGATATCTTTAACCGCTTCGTCCTTCAGACGACTCGACTCGGATTTTGCAACCTGAATAATATCTTCTGCTTGTTTCGAGCTGGTAGCCTTCGCTTGCTCGATGATGTCATAAGCTTCTTTACGAGCTTCCTGAAGTGCTTGTTTCTGTTGCTCCAACTGCTGCTCAGCTTGCTGACGGCTTGCTTCCGCATTATTGATCTGGTCCGCAACGAATTGCTTGCGTTGTTCCATAATGCTCAGCAAAGGTCCGAACGCGTAGCGCTTAAGCAAGAACAGAAGAATCAGAAACGCAACCAGCTGGATGATAAACGTCGACCATACGATTTCCAAAAAACGTCACTCCTTTCCATAGCTTAACACGATTTAAACCAAACTCATGGTGCGTATAACTTGCCAGCCCGGAGGACTGAACAAAAAGGAAGGCGCGGAGGTAAACCCACTCTCCCCGCCATGTGTGATTGCTTAATATTAAGCGCGGCCCAAGAAAATGAACGCCAATACGAGCGTGATAACCGGAAGTGCTTCTACAAGCGCTACCCCGATGAACATAGTCGTTTGAAGCGTACCGCGAAGCTCAGGTTGACGGGAAATACCTTCAACCGTACGGCCTACGATCAAACCGTTACCAATACCAGCGCCCAATGCGCCCAAACCAAAAACAATTGCTGCTGCAACTAATGCCAATGCTCCCATTAGAAAAATCCTCCTCAACTTTTTGAAAAAATTTTGTTTTATATTGACCGTCGGTCCGGACTTTTAGTCGTTATCCTCTGGTTTGAAGCCCTATTAATGCTCTCCATGCTCTTCATGCACAATCGATTGCGACATGTATACCATCGTCAGCATACAGAATACGAATGCCTGGATAGCCCCAATAAACATACTGAAGCCTTGCCATACAACGAGCGCAGGAAGTCCAAAGACGCCCATGCCCAAGATGACGGAAATCATCACTTCGCCCGCGAAAATGTTACCGTAAAGACGCAGTGCAAGCGACAACGGTTTCGACACTTCCTTAATTA
This sequence comes from Paenibacillus sp. Soil522, assembly GCF_001428245.1. Lineage (GTDB taxonomy): Bacteria > Bacillota > Bacilli > Paenibacillales > Paenibacillaceae > Pristimantibacillus. The sequence goes on along the minus strand of NZ_LMRV01000029.1, from coordinate 59,880 downwards.
GAGCGAGCGGCAAAAATCCCCAGTGCGGTTCGATGTAATGCTTTAAGTAGTGTTTCCTATTAAGTCGAAGACCCTCAATATGTGTCAGCAGGATAACGATTACCGTCAGTGCACCCGTGACCGCTACATCCGCAGTCGGCGACTTCCACCATGCCACGTGGCCTTCCTCTGCACCTTTCAAATCAAGCTCCATGCCGAAAACGGTTGCGCCATGATGTACTTCCGTAATGATACCGAACGGCAAGCCGAGCATATCGCCTACAAAAATGTACATAATCAAGGTGATTCCCAAAATCAGGTATGGACGGCCTTTTTTAAGATCCATCGAGGTGCCGATAATGCCGATAACGAATTCGATGACCCACTCCATGAAGTTTTGCATCTTCGTAGGGTTGGTGACGGATAAGTTTCTTACGGCTAACCGCGCCAATACGAATACGATAACGCTAGTGATGATGATCATATAGATGGCAGCCAAATCAAACTTAATGCCAGCTAAATGAACCGTTGGAAAAATATGATCCATTAGTTGTTTTCACCCCTTTCGTCGGTAGAATTGGTCGCCATCAACTTCCGCTTGGACAAAAAACCCAGTATGAGTGTTGCCAATTGCGCAACAAATAATCCAGCCACAGTCGCAGGAAGTTGAAACGTGTAAGTTTTTATCGCAATGACTACTGCAAGAAGCGCAATACATGCCCGTGTAAAAAATCCGAGATTCGCTCTTCGGTTTGTTTGAGCAGCGGCATTCGCCCCAATCCGCGTAACCTTCCATGCTAAATGACGGGCATTCAGCAGACTGGCAGCACCGCCAATCATGAGCCCGCCCCACCAGCTTTCATAAGCAGGAAGAAAAACCCAGGCCAAACAGCACACGGACAAAAAAAAGAAGGTTAATCTTGTTACGGCTTTTACGTGGGCCGACAAATCGTCCATTATTTCGTTTTGCCCCCCACAAATGTCCGAATCAGGAAATAAATCGTAATAACGCCGACCGCAAGTCCCGCCACTAATCCGATGATGGAGTAGTATTCGGTACCGCTTACTTTATCAGCTTTATTGCCAAGCCAGTAGCCTGCTCCCAGACATACGGCTAGATCGACTCCAACGGCGCCGACCAATCCCATAGCTCGCCAAGGATCATCTCCAAAGCTACTTTCACTTGGTTTCCGATTTTCCTCGGATGGTTGTTTATTGGATCGATCCATAGGGAATCACTCCAAAACTCTCATTTATTTTATCGAAGCGCTTCAAGTTTTGTCAATTGATTTAAATTCAAACATTTAGTGAACGAAAGCTCGAAAAACCCTGTAAATAAAGGATTCTTAGCGTCCAAAACCGTACAGTACTACTGTATGCTGTATATTGGGCGGCTAGCATTTCATCATTTTAAAACTATGAACTTTGTGTGAACGAATCGGGACGCTGCTTCAACCTGCCAAAATGATGCAAAATCGCGTCTACAATACGCTCGGAAGCGTGTCCGTCGCCATACGGATTTGCAGCTAGACTCATACGGCCGTACAGCTGGGAATCCGTTAGCAACGCATGCGCCCGGCTGTACACCAGCTCCTCATCCGTGCCCACAAGCTCAAGCGTTCCTGCCTCGATGCCCTCCGGACGCTCGGTCGTATCGCGAAGCACCAGCGTCGGCACGCCGAATGACGGAGCCTCCTCCTGCAAGCCGCCGGAATCCGTCATAATCATATAAGCGTGCGGGTAGAAATTGTGGAACTCGAATACGTCGAGCGGATCGATCAAGCGAATACGCGGATGATCGCCCAAAATTTCATTCGCCGGCTCTCTCACGGCTGGATTCGGATGCACCGCGTACACGATGACAACATCCTCATGCTCGTCGGCGATCCGCTTTACGGCACGGAAAATGTTCCGGTGCGGCTCGCCAAGCGCTTCCCTGCGGTGTGCTGTCATGAGAATCATCCGTTTACCCTTCGCCCAATCTATGACGGGATGCGAGAACGATTCGTCCACCGTATATTGAAATACGTCAGTGGCGGTGTTTCCGGTCACATAAATAGCAGCATCCGATTTATTCTCTTTGCGCAAATTGTTAGCCGACCATTCCGTCGGTGCAAAGTGCACGTCAGAGAGCACGCCGGCAAGCTGCCGATTCATTTCCTCCGGATACGGAGAAAGCTTGTTCCAAGTACGAAGCCCCGCCTCCACGTGACCGACCTGTATTTGCTTCAGGAACGCCGCATAGCTCGCGAGAAACGTCGTTTGCGTGTCGCCGTGAACGAGTACGATATCGGGCTTCGCTTGCGTTAGAACAGGATCAAGCCCTTCCAGAACGCGTACAGTCGTCTCGGTTAACGTCTGACGATCCTTCATGACATTCAAATCATAGTTCGGGTGGATCTCAAAAAAATCAAGAACCTGGTCCAGCATTTGGCGATGCTGCGCCGTTACGCATACAATCGATTCGATCTCGTCTTCGCGTTTCTGCAGCTCAAGCACGAGAGGTGCCATCTTGACTGCCTCAGGACGCGTTCCGAAAATGGTCATTACCTTCAGTTTAGACAAAAGCTCTCACTCCTATTTACTCCAATTATAATTTCATGCTTGCTCAGGTTAGTTCGTACCGAACATGCGGTCTCCAGCGTCTCCTAAACCCGGGACGATGTAGCCCTTCTCGTTCAGACGCTCATCCAAGGCCGCGATATAAATATCGACATCGGGATGCGCTTCCTGTACCGCCTTCACGCCCTCCGGAGCAGCTATAAGACACATTAATTTAATTTGGTCGCAGTTGTGGTTCTTCAGTGAAGTGATGGCTGCGATAGCCGAGCCGCCCGTTGCAAGCATGGGATCAATGACGATGAGCAGACGATTTGGGGCATCCGTCGGCAAATTGATATAATATTCCTTCGGCTGAAGCGTCTCGTGATCGCGCGCAAGGCCGATATGGCCCACTTTTGCGGATGGAATCAGCTTCAATATGCCGTCTACCATGCCAAGTCCGGCACGCAGAATAGGCACAAGGCCGAGCATTCTTCCGGATACAACCTTGGCATCCGTCTCAGCGACAGGCGTTTGAACCTTGATCGTATCAAGCGGTATTTCTCTCGTAAGTTCGTATGACATTAATGTAGCGACTTCGTCAACCAATTCCCGAAAATCTTTCGTATTCGTCTCTTTATTCCGAATAAAAGTCAGCTTATGCTGAATTAACGGATGGTCGCAAATGATTAATTTGCTCATGGAGCGGTATTCCTCCCGTTTGTTGTTATAGGCCCAGACACAATCCCGTATATTATAGCATTGTAAACTATCGGTTGCATCTTGAGTTTTGAAGGCAGCCTCAACAAATACCGGGACTTGCATGAAAGTAGCTGGCCTATATACTCAACTGCTGCCGCAGCCGCCTCCGCCGCAAGAAGACCCGCCGCCGTCCCCGCCTCCGCTTCCGCAGGACGAATCGCCGCCAGAGCCGCCGTCTGAATGGTCTCTCCCGTCATCAGAGGACCCGCTGCAGGCATAAGTAGAATCACCGCTGCCGTTCGCTTTGCGTTCATCCTCGTTTTGTTCCTGGTCCATTTGCTTTGCAAAATCGTTAGGATGCGATACGGAGTGGTAAATGAGCAGTCCCGAAAGCAGGCCGGTTGCTCCAAGCGCAGGATCGTAGCCATACCCGCTTGCAGAGCCGGGTTCTCTTCCGTAAGGCGATTCGCCGCTCCGGGCTGCCGTAAGCTGCGATTTGGCCCGATCGATCAAATAGCTGGCCGATGCATGCAAATCGGCATGTCGCGCCGATGCTTTGACGTTAAACCATTGATCGCGCAGCTTATCCGCGCTCCACTCTGCAAGCTCCTCCAGCTTTTGCTCCGGCATTCGGGTCCGATAGAACGCCCCCCATATTCTGCCGCTTGCCGGCGCCTGTCCGAACAGCTCGCCATACACCCAATCGAACAGGGCCCGCTCTCCCGGATGAGGCGAAGCGCCGGGCGCATGAGGCGCATGGTGAATCATTTCGCCGCAGAAGCGCGAGCAGAACTGCTCATACTCCCTCGTGAACATAAGCATCTCATGCCAGACCGCATCCGCCTGTCTGCTGTACATGGGAACGCCGCGCATGATGCCGCACATCAGAAAGTAACGCTTCAGCTCAAACCAAGTCCAATCCCATTCTTTATCCTTTATCCTCGGATACTCCTTTAATACCCGGTCCTTTACGCGGCTTTCAAAGTCTAAGCCAAGCGCAGACTCGAGGCGCTCTGCTGCTGGTCTAGCGGGGTGACCGTGTGGTACGCCGAGCGCCGGCGGCAGCTCCGCATCCGGCCAAGGCGCAAATACATTCGTCCGGCCAATAGGGCCTCTGCCCGTTCCTCCTGAATAGCCGTTACGACCATTACCCTTCGATTTCATGATTGCGCTCACTGCAATAAATAGAATTGCAGCAATGAACAAAACTGTTAAGACCAGAGCCATCTCATCCTCCCAAGCCATTCCGTCGTAACTCTATATTAACACAATTTTTGGAAATGCGGCTTTCGTTGTAGACTCATCGTTTTAACCTGCCCGTTAACAGCAGCATAAAAAAGGAGATAACGATTGTACAAACCGTCCATGCCCATGCCATCGTCAAATGACCTGCATCAACCGCCACGTAGATAGCAGTAGGAATCGTTTGCGTTCTTCCTGGAATATTCCCGGCAATCATAAGCGTTGCTCCAAATTCACCCAATCCACGGGCGAACCCGAGAATATAACCCGACAGCACCGATCGCGATGCAAGAGGGAAGGTGATGAACCGGAAAACCTGCCACTCGCTTGCTCCAATCGACCTTGCTGCTTCTTCCAGGTCCCGGTCTACAGAGTCGAAGCCGACTTTCATCGCTTGGTAAACAAGCGGAAAAGCCACAACGATCGCAGCAATAACCGCAGCCCACCACGAAAATATAATGGGTGCTGCAAACAACCACTCAAAAAATCGGCCAACCACACTCCTCCTGCCCAATATGACCAGCAGCAAGAAACCGACAACCGTAGGCGGAAGCACCATAGGCAGCATAAATATCGTTTCAAGGACGATCTTTCCACTGAATTTTTTTCGAGACATCCACCAGGCTGCAGCAATCCCAATGGTTCCCGTCAGCACGCTCGCCAAAAAGGTGACTTGAAGCGACAAACCTATAGGAGGCCATAACTCAAACCAATCTATACTTAATAAAATCATTTTGGGATTTTAAAGCCGTATTTTACAAATACGTCTAAAGCTTCGTTTGTTTGAAGAAAATCATATAGCTCTTCCGCTTCTTCAGCATGCTTGGATGCTTTCACAATACCTACCGGATAGTTAATCGGAGAATAGCTGTTTGGATCAACGGCGAACGCAACTTTTACATTATCAGAGGCAAGGGCATCCGTCTTGTAAACAAAACCCGCGTCCACATTGCCTGTTTCCGTGTATTGCAGCACTTGCCGAACATCCTTGGCTTGCACGATTTTGGTTTGCAAAGCATCCGATAAATTAGCATTGGTTAGCGCTTCTTGGGCATACTTACCGGCAGGCACGCTCTCCGGAATACCGATAGCGATTTTTTTCACTTCTTCTTTTTTCAAGTCCTGTTCGTTGCCAATGTTCAGCTTGCTATCTGACGGCACAACGACAACCAGCTCGTTTGACAATAAATGATGCTGCTGTTCGGAATCGATCAATTGATTATCAACCAAAGCTTTCATGTTTTTGGCTGCTGCCGATAAAAACAAATCCGCAGGAGCGCCTTGCTCGATTTGCTGCTGCAGCGCCCCCGATGCGCCAAAGTTAAAGACCAGCTTAATACCGCTATGTTTCGTTTCATAAATAGACTGGATCTCATTCAAAACGTCTGTTAAACTCGCAGCCGCAGAGATGGTCAGCTCCACTGTTTCAGCCGGAGACTCGCTGGCTTGATTCGCGGCTGGGGATTGCGCAGAGGTTGCCGTTTGCGATCCGGAACCCGCTCCGCACGCACTCAATAAAAGCGACAAGATTAAGAGAACAGACAACATCATACTGCTTTTAACGAATCTTAACATTTATTATCCTCCACATCTCTATGTTGTCTTGTTTTAATATATCAAGTGTTAATTATACTTACATTTCATAGAAAATGTATACTGGAATCCGGCCCGCGCTAGCTCTTCAAGCCATTACCGGTTATGCTTCCCGCACAGGCGAAATTTTGTACGAAACCTAAACGGTCAAATCCGTTCGGTTTAAGACTTAAAGATTGAATCGACGCCTCGTGATATTAATCATAAAAAAGCCAAACAGAATATCTCCAGTGTACAGCATCCTCTAACAGGGTACAATTCCACGATTTCTATGTTAGATATAACCAAGTATTGCTTTATCCACAATCATCCACAGTTTATCCACAGCTTTATCCACTTTTTAAATGAATCTTCATTCATCTTACAGACGCATAGTAACAAGCGGCAAAATGCCCTTTCCTCGCCTCAAGCAAAAAGACCTATCCGGCACTAAAGCGCCGAATAGGTCTTTATAAGGAAAAAACCGATTAGTAAGTCATGCCCGGGTAAAGCGGGTATTGCGCAGTAAGATCGCGAACCATACCTCGAGCTTTCGCAAGCACTTCTTGATCTTGCGGGCTGTTAAGCACCAGCGCGATAACCTCAGCAATAACCTTCATCGCTTTTTCGTCCATGCCGCGAGCCGTCGCTGCCGGCGTACCAATACGAATGCCGGATGTTACGAACGGGCTTGTCGGATCGAATGGAATCGCGTTTTTGTTAACCGTGATACCCACTTCATCAAGCACATGCTCTGCCACTTTTCCTGTAATGTTCAGACTGCGCGTGTCGAGCAGCATCAAGTGGTTGTCTGTACCGCCTGAAACGATGTTGAAGCCTTTTGCAATAAGCTCTTCGGAAAGAACTTTCGCGTTTTGGACGACTTTTGTCGCGTATTGCTTGAATTCCGGTTTAAGCGCTTCGCCGAAAGCTACTGCTTTTGCGGCAATAATATGCATCAAAGGTCCGCCTTGCGAGCCTGGGAATACCGCTTTATCGATTGCCGCCGCCCAAGGCTGACGACAAAGGATCATACCGCCGCGAGGACCGCGAAGCGTTTTGTGCGTTGTTGTCGTTACGAAATGCGCATGCGGTACCGGGCTCGGGTGCAGGCCCGCAGCTACCAAACCTGCGATGTGAGCCATATCAACCATAAACAAAGCGCCTATGTCATTGGCAATTTTACCAAGCTTTTCGAAATCGATCGTGCGCGGGTATGCACTTGCGCCAGCCACGATCAAACGAGGACGGTGTTTGAAGGCAAGCTTGCGAACTTCTTCATAGTCGATTGTGAAGGAATCCTCTTGCACGCCGTATGCAACGAAATTGTAAAGCAAGCCTGATGCGTTAACCGGGCTGCCGTGCGTCAAGTGACCGCCATGCGCCAGGTTCATACCGAGAACCGTGTCGCCAGGCTGCAAAGCTGCAAGGTAAACGGCCATGTTCGCTTGCGCGCCGGAGTGAGGCTGCACGTTCGCATGCTCAGCGCCGAATAGCTCTTTTGCACGGTTGCGGGCGATATCCTCAACGATATCCACATGCTCGCAGCCGCCGTAGAAACGTTTGCTTGGGTAGCCTTCTGCATATTTATTCGTAAGTACGCTTCCCATAGCTTCTAATACTGCTTCGCTAACGATGTTCTCCGATGCGATAAGCTCGATGTTGTCGCGTTGACGACCAAGCTCAAGACCTAGCGCTTTTAATACTTCCGGATCTTGTTTGCGTAAATTTTCCATCTCAAAATTCCTCCTTAAGTTTAGAAAGCCTTTATTTAAAATGGGCTAATCAAATGATTACAGCTCATGGCTTAACTACTCGCATGCTCCGGCAGACTGCTCTGCCTTTATATTCGTTTCCAGATTATACACCGCACGGGAACCGCCTATGAGCTTTGGTCTCGTAACGGCCATCGTAACGTGAGCTTCGCCAATACTGCGGATTGACGGACGCACCGGAACAGCTACCTGCTTCAAATGCATGCCGATAAACGTATCGCCGATATCGATGCCGGCGTGCGCTTGCACAGCTTCTGCCAAACATGGCTTCTTCAGCTGACGATAGGCAAAAGCCGCCATCGACCCGCCCGCTTTCGGAACGGGAACCGCACTCACGATGTCCAGCCCGTAACGCTCGGCAGCAGCCCGTTCGATAACGAGCGCGCGATTCAAATGCTCGCAGCATTGATACACCGGAATGAAGCCGGCTTCGCTTCGGACAGCCTCAACGCCTTCGTAAATCTGCGCAGCTGTCCCAGTCGTTCCCGCCGTACCGATGCGATGCCCGAGCACCTCACTAGTACTTACACCAATGACAAGCAGTTGACCCCTGACAAGCCCGCCTGCTGAGACCAGCTCTCGAACAATCGTCTCTACCTGACCAGCAATGACTCCCGGCTTTACGTTATCGTTTTCGCTCATTGCGATGCCCCCTAATTAGGACTGGCTTATATATGGTTCTTCAATTTGCATCACTTTATTTACCCGGCCGACATGACGCTCTCCATTTGAGAAAGGCGTTTCAAGCCAAATGCGAATAATTTCCAGAGCCATTCCAGGGCCGATAACACGTTCCCCAAGCGCCAATACGTTCGTATCGTTATGCTCGCGGGTTGCTTTGGCCGAGAACATATCACTCACTAAAGCACAGCGGATGCCCCGCACCTTATTAGCCGCAATCGACATCCCAATACCCGTTCCGCAAATCAAAATACCGCGCTCTGCTTTGCCACTCGTAACAAGGTCGCACACGGGTAATGCATAGTCCGGATAATCAACCGATTGGTCGCAGCTGCAACCGACATCTTCAATTTCATGACCCAGCGATTGAAGAAACGGTACAACCTCATCCTTCAAACGGTAACCTGCATGATCGGCACCAATTGCAATTTTCAACGTAAAAGACCTCCTTCGAAATGAAACTTCACAGTGCTAGTATACCTGTTTTTGCGAAAAAAGACGAAAAAAAGAGCAAGACATGCTTATTAGCATGCTGCTCTTTGCCCAGGCGACCGGCCGTATATTCCGATGCTCCACCGTGGTTAACCCACTTCCGTCGCCAGTTACATCGGAAACCGTATTATGTATTTTCATAATAGCCGAAGCGGCATGAAAAATCAATCTAATTTGATGCGGGCAAACGCGCCATTATCTTTTTGCAAGCTTGTCCAGCAGCTTCACGAGCGCATCCTCGATTTCATTCGCGCTGCTGTTGTAAATGGAGAGCGAGCCTCCGAACGGATCAACGATGTCGAAGCTTGGAATACGGCGCTCCAGCTCAAGCAGCCGGCTTCTTTCTCCCGCAGTCAGCTGTTGTCCAAGAGCCTGCTTCATATGAAGCTCCGAATAAAGCCGCTCCAGCTCTTCGATATCAGCGAGTATTCGGGCATCCTGATTCGCGTATTCCTTCAGCGTATAGGTTTTGTCTACCGCCTCAGGATGCCATTGCAGCAGTCCCCGCTTGTGGTTTGCCGTCATCGTCAATATAATATCAGCCCAGCCGACTGCCTCGCCCGTCAGCGCCAGCGAAGTGCTGTTATGCGCAATGTCCCGTTGTCTAAGCGTCTCTACGGCATGTGCCGAGACCGGCAAACCATCGATGGTGGATATGCCCGCTGAGCGCACGGCAACCGTAATGCCTCTCAGAGCAGCCATCCGGCGCAGCATAGCCTCCGCCATCGGCGAGCGGCACGTATTGCCTGTACAAACAAATAAAATACGTTTCACACTGCCAACTCCTTTTTTCCCCTAATCAAAGCTGTCTGTCGATTAAGCGTAAACGGCTGTCGCGTCCTTTGACGGCAATAGCTCGTTTCGCGGTGAAATATAAGCTTAATTATAAAATGTGAAACTAATAAATTCTTATATTTCAAAAAATAAACAAAATGCCGAAGATGAACAAAATCCCTCCGCCAATGGCTTCGCCATATTCTCCGAAATTACCGCTTACTTTACGCCCGAGCATCAAGCCAAGCACCGACATTAGTCCGCCAAAAAAACCAATCAGCAAAATCGTCGTCCACATATTGACCGCAAACATCCCGAGCGTTATGCCTACCGAGAAAGAATCAATGCTAACGCTAATCGAAAGCACCAGCAGACCCCATAAAGACCGGTGGTCAAAGGATTGTACCGCTTCTCCGCGCAGCGAGCTGTAAATCATATGTCCTCCGAGCAGCACCAGCAGCAAGCCGGCTGCGGTCGTTGCCACATCTCCGAGCAAGCCGCTTACATACTGCCCGGTATATATGCCTGCCAGCGGCATTATAACATGAAACAACGCGATAACGATGCCGAGCTTCAAAATATCTACCAGACGAACACCTTTCAGCCCAATCCCGATTCCAAGCGAAAAAGCATCCAGACCGAGCGCCATCGCTATGATGAACAGCGTTAAAAATTGCCCGGCATGTACCTGTGCGTCAACCACAGCCAATCTCCCCCATGTCCGCAAGTATTCTCTACCAAACATATGCGGACATGAGGACAAACATACTATTGCTGTTTCAAGCCTGTTGGCTACTCCTATACGCGAATGATTCGGTTGCCTGCCGCCTTCGCCAGCCGGTTCATCAGAGCGGCGCCAATGCCCTGCCCGCTGCTAGCCTCCGCCCAAATGCGCTGTGCGCCAGCCCCGTCAAATTCACGCAGAGCCGCATACAGAAGATGTGCGGCTGCACCGAGATCCGCCTCGCTGCCCAGCGACAATACACAGTCTGCCTCGTAGCGGGCAAGCCGCTCTTCGAAGGCGAGCACACCAGTAACCTCGCCGCGCATTCGCGCAGCTTCCACTTGCCCTTGAATATAAGCCGCGACGGCTTCAGGATCACCCTGTACGAGCTCCAGCTCCCCTTGCGGCGCATAATGCGTATATTTCATACCTGGAGAACGCGGCGCCGCTTCCGGTTCCTCTAACGAAGCGCTGTCGATTGCTGCGCCTGGCGCCGCTTGCTGCAGCGCCTCAAGCGTAATCCCACCGGGACGCAGTATACGAATCCCGTAATCGCCATCCAGCTCGATCACGGTCGATTCCAAGCCGACGCCTGTCGGTCCGTCATCGACAACGCCATCGATTCGCCCATCCAAATCCTCCAGCACATGCTCCGCCAGCGTGGGGCTTGGCCTGCCCGAGCGATTCGCGCTCGGAGCGGCAACCGGGCAGCCCGCTTGCACGAGCAGCGCAAGCGCCGTTCTATGGTCCGGCATCCGAATGCCCACAGTAGACAGTCCTGCCGTTACGAGCGGCGAAAGCGCCCCAGCACGAACAGGCAGCACGATCGTGAGCGGTCCCGGCCAAAAGCGGTCCATAAGCGCCGCTGCAAGCTGCGGATACGGCAGCACCAGTTCATCCAGCTGCTTGCGGTGCGCAATATGCACAATTAGCGGATTGTCCGAAGGACGTCCCTTTGCTGCAAATATCCGCCCGACAGCCGCTGTGCTCCGGGCATCCGCCCCAAGCCCGTAAACCGTCTCCGTCGGGAAAGCAATAAGACCGCCCTCCCTTAGCTGCCTTGCAGCCTCCGAAAGCTTCGAGCCAAGCTGTTCACCGCCCGCCTGCTTCACGCGCCATACGTTTGTTATCGTCATCTCTATCCTTCAATCCTTGCCCTAAAATTAAATTGTCCATTCTTCTGCTATTATAGCATACGCACCCGGAAACGAGCAGAAACTGGACATCTCAGCAGCCAAATGGCTGCAGGGGCTCTTTTCACTATAGCGGCCTTTTCATTTGATTTTGCTTAATTATACAGTTTATTGGGAGAGCAGCTTCTGAAAAAGACCGATTACTTTTACAAAATAGAGTTAATACGCTTGCACAAATCTAAAAACAAAAAATGGCTGTCTCTCAGGTTTTTAGACCTCTTGAGACAGCCGCCGTTCCTTATGCAAACAACGATTTAATCCAATCAATAAGGGATTTAATCATTTCCCAGAGGAAAAATTTCGCTTCAGGCGCTACACCCTCGGAAGGCGCATCCGCCGGAGCAGCTTGCAGAGCGGCTGCCTTCTCCGGTTTAGCATCAGCCTTCGCCATTGCCGTCTGCGCTGTTTCAGTGGAGGATGCTGCCGACGCTTCGCCGCTTGCAGCGTCAATGAAGCAAAGCGGCGGGAACAGCACGCACCACCAATTTTGTCCCCCGCCTTCGCCAAGCGTGATGCGGAGAGCTTCATAGTCGCCGGCAGGATAAACTTCATTGCCGTACATTTTCGTCGGGAATGGCACCATGCTAAGCTCTGCGGAGGAACCGTATTTAAAGCCGCGGCTCTCGAGCACCTGCGCTGTAACCCGTTCAATCTCGGGCATATGGGCGATAATCGTCTGGCGCGCTTCCTCAATCGTCTGAGGAGCCATAGCCCAGCCGTTCATCGCTTTAACGATCTCATCCCGCACCAGACGCTTCACGACTTGGTCGGCGGGATTATCGGAGTTTGCTAAAATACGGAGACGAATCGCTTCCTGCGGAATTTGGCCGCCTGCGACCGCCGCGTCCATCTGCTGGGATTCCCAGCTCATAATTAAGATGATAAGTGCAAATACAATAAAGCCGTATGATTTACGGTAAACAAACCGATTAGAACTAACCGAATTAGAATGAGCGGATTTCGAAATATTGGAATAAGAATGAATGGAATAATGGCTGGACATACACACAAGCTCCTCTCGTCGCACCCGTCAGTGCGTCTGCTTGCGTTCCGGAACGTATCTATCCGTCATTATGTCCGTCTAAGGGAATATATAAACCTAGCAATCTATCTATTTTCAAGCGTAAAAATGTAAACCCGTTTAGACTGTTCAGCTCAGCCGCCTGGCAGGTTATAATAACGTCAGTAACAATAAAAGCTAAATAAGAATCATCTCTATTTTGCACATGATAAGGACGGATGCATAAATGGATTTTGATGAAGCCTATACGGCATATCGGCCGCTGCTCCATTCGATCGCTTACCGGATGCTGGGCTCCTACAGCGAGGCCGAGGACCTGGTTCAGGATGTATTTGCGGATTTTAGCCGGCTCGACCCCCATAACATCAACAATGAAAAAGCGTATTTAATACGGATGATAACCAATCGTTCACTCAATCTCAGCCAATCGGCGCGCAAGCGGAGAGAGGTATATATTGGAGAATGGCTCCCCGAGCCTGACGTAAGCTCTATCCGGCAGGACCCGGCGGAGCTTTATGCAGAGCATGAGTCGATCTCCTATGCCCTGCTTGTCATGCTGGAGAAGCTGTCGGCGGTCGAGAGGGCTGTATTCATTCTCAGGGAATCGCTGCAGTATGAATACGGGGAAATAGCGGCGTGCTTGCAAAAAACAGAAGCCAACTGCCGTAAAATTTTTAGCCGGGCCAAGGACAAGCTGCAGCAGGATAGAAGCCCGCTTCCGGTAAACTCGGTCACAGCCGAACCGTTCGTGGCCGCCTTTATGGAGGCTGCTGCCTCAGGAAATTTCAACAAGCTGATTACGCTTTTAACCGAAGAAGCCGTTCTTATTTCCGATGGCGGCGGCAAGATGCGCGCGGCTGTTTTCGCTATCATCAGCAGAGCTCGCGTCATGGCTTTTTTGCAGGGCGTTATTCCGAAAAACTTCCTTGGCGATGACCAACAAATAGCCGTTGTCAACGGACAAGCCGGCATCGTCATCATTAAGGATGGCATGCCGAGAAGTGTCATCAGCTTCCAGCTTGACGAGTCACGGCAGAGGGCCCAGCGGATTTTCATCATGTTGAACCCCGACAAGCTGAAGCATGTCGAGCTCGATTAAACACATCGGCGAAAATATTTTTCTTAAACATGGAACTCCTGTCACAACCGGATACGGTACTTTGTCTTAGATAATGAAGTCACTCGTATGGGCCCTCTGAGGCCAACAAATCGGATCGTAGAGGAGAATGAAAACCATGACACAAAGAACCGCTGTAATCAAAGAAATACCCGCCGCTTATCAAGCGATGATCGGACTTGAAAAATTTTTGGACACCACCAGCATCAGCAAACAGCTGAAGGAATTGATTAAAATTCGCGCGTCGCAAATAAATGGCTGTGCCTACTGCATTGACATGCACACCAAAGACGCAAGAGCGTTAGGCGAAACCGAGCAGCGGATATATGCTTTGAGCGCTTGGCGCGATACGCCTTTCTTCACGCCGGCGGAGAGAGCGGTGCTTGCCCTGACGGAGTCTGTCACAGTCATTACGAAGGAGCATGTGCCCGACGCGGTGTACGATGAAGCTGCCCGCCATTTCGACAGCAAGCAGGTAGGCGAGATCATTATGGCGATCATCACAATCAATGCCTGGAACCGTATTGCGATTAGCACGAACATGATGCCAGAGTAAGGGGAAGCGGCGTGTTAAGGGCATTTGATTCGCTTTTGAGTGGAATAGAAAAATAAAGTTTCTCTATTCTTGCTGTTTGGGTTAGTTGGGGAAAATAGAGAAAAACATTTTCTCTATTTAATCAGAATCGGCGCGTTAATAGGCATTTGGTTCGCTTTTGACTGGAATAGAGAAATAAACTTTCTCTATTTCTGCTGTTTGGGTTGGTTTTGGGAAAATAGAGAAAAATATTTTCTCTATTTCATCAGAAGCAGCTTGCCAACAGCCAGTTGGCAATAGCAACTCAAGCACGATGGCTTCATGCAAGCACGCAGAGTGAGGTTAGCTTCATATTTGGGGCAGAGACGATTTGCTGCATATCCGTCTCCATGAACTCAAATATACGTCAATCGGCCTTTATGTAACTAGCGGTACAAGACCACTTAAGTTTTCTAAGGATAGAATGCATTGGCGCTCGCGGCACAGCAAGTCTAATCATAAATGTAAACGAAAAGGATGCTGCCGAAATGAAACTTTCGGCAGCATCCTTTTTTTGCGAAAAATATCTCACCGCGGCTGCGGCTGCGTTGCGATGACGTGACGTTCGATTCCGGCGTAGTCGTTAATGATGCGGATGTCATCCCAGTGGCCCATACAACGCAGCAGGTCTGCAACGATGCGGGGCTGGCCCATGCCGAGCTCGAAGGCGACGATGCGGGGCATCTGCGCGAGCATCGGAAGCTGCTCCAGCATGCGGCGGTACGGATCTAAGCCGTCCGCCCCGCCTTCCAGCGCTAGATGCGGCTCATAGTCGCGCACCTCGCGCTGCAGGCCCGGCATATCCGCCGACGGAATGTACGGCGGGTTGGATACAAGCACGTCTATGCGCAGCATTTCGTGCGGCAGGTTGTTTGGCTCATGCCCGGATATGAAGGGCATGAGCAGGTCGCCCTGCACGAATGCCATCCGGTCCGCCGCCTCATGGCGGACCGCGTTCGAGCGGGCGACTGCCAGCGATTCCGGCGATAGATCGGACGCGCTAACGCGCCACGAGGGACGCTGCGCAGCTAGCGTCACGGCGATGGCGCCACTGCCTGTGCCGATGTCAACGACCGTCGGCGCCTGCTTCTCCTCTGCGCCCGCCCGCCCGCTCGCCGCAGCAGGCCAGATCAGATCGGCTGCCTCAAGCACGGCTTCAACGAGCAGCTCCGTCTCGGGACGAGGAATGAGCACCGCCGGCGAGACGGCAAACGGCCGGCCATAGAACCATTGCTCGCCAATCATGTATTGGACCGGCTCTCCAAGCGCCTTACGGCACACGAGCGATTCCCATTCAGCAAGCTTATCCGCTGGAAACGGATCTCCTCCGTCGCGCAGCAGCGCAGCCCGGTCAATGCCTAGCAGATGCATAAGCAGCAGCTCAGCGTTATTGCGGGGCTCCTCTACCGCTTCCGCCTTCAACAGGGAAGCGGCGCGCACGCTCGCCTCACGTATCGTTAACGGCAGCGCAAACCATTGCATGCTCTTTATTTCGTCCATTCCTTCAATGCTCCTTCAGAAAAACCGCATGCGTACACTTGCGTTCATTGTCCAAATCACAAGCGTAAACAGCTGTCACCGGGAGGCAACAGCTCGTTTCGCGGTGAAATATAAGCTTATTTATAAATGTGAAACTTATAAATTCTTATATTTTAACAAAACGCCGGACGGCTGTTTGCTTATCGTAAGCATCCAGCGGCCCAGCGTAACTTTTGTTAAGCCATTTCACGTTCCATAAGATCAGCTTGCTCCGCAATCGTAAGCGACGAGATAACCTCCGATAGATCGCCGTTCATAACCGAATCCAGCTTATGCAGCGTCAATCCGATACGGTGATCCGTTACACGGCTTTGCGGGAAATTGTACGTACGAATCCGTTCGCTGCGGTCTCCCGTTCCGACCTTGCTCTTCCGCTCGCCAGCATATTTCGCTTCTTCCTCTTGGCGGCGAACATCGGAAATACGGGCACGAAGCACTGCGAGCGCCTTCGCCTTATTCTCATTCTGTGATTTGCCATCCTGACAAGTTGCCATGATGCCCGTCGGAACGTGTAAGACGCGTACCGCGGATTTCGTGGTATTAACGGATTGGCCGCCCGCTCCGCTGGAGCAGAATGTATCAACACGAATATCCTTGTCGAGAATTTCAACCTCTACATCTTCAACCTCCGGCATAACGGCAACCGTCGAAGTCGAGGTATGAATACGTCCGCCGGATTCCGTTACTGGAATACGCTGAACGCGATGCGCGCCGCTTTCGAACTTCAGCTTGCTGTAAGCGCCTTTGCCCGTAACCATGAAAATAACCTCTTTAAAACCGCCAAGATCATTCTCGCTGAAATCCATCAGCTCAACGCGCCAGCCTTGCGCATCTGCAAACTTCGTATACATGCGGTACAGCTCATAAGCGAACAAAGCTGCTTCATCGCCGCCTGCAGCGCCGCGAATTTCGACGATAACGTTCTTATCGTCGTTCGGATCCTTCGGCAGCAATACGATGCGAATCTTCTCGTCAAGCTCCGCTTGGCGCTTGCTTAACTCGTCTATTTCCATCTTTACCATTTCGCGCATTTCGTCATCGAGCTTCTCTGCCTGCATCAGCTTAGCATCTTCTAGCTGCTCGGTAACTTGTTTATATTCCATAAAGGCATCATACGCCTCTTGTAAATCTGACTGCTCCTTGGATAGCTCTCTAAGCCGCTTGGGATCACTGGATACATTTGGATCACACAATAGCTCACTTAGCTTCTCGTACCGGTCTGCGAGTGCCTGTAAACGGTCAAACACGATCATTCACCTCTGTTTATTCCATTAGGATAATGTTCATTATACCATATCAACGGGTTTCTATCGACTGCTGGTTTGGATTAACAATACGGTAAACACGCCCAAACTTTGAACTTCTTCCGCTCAAAGCCATAATCATTCACCTTTCTGCCTTACATATGCCCGTCGATTGCCTTTTGTTACTTCCCGTAAGCCAAAAACCCCATAAGCGCAATGCAGCACTTACAGGGCCATATTATTCCCAATCTATTTACACGTTAAAACGGAAATGGATAACGTCTCCGTCACGAACAACGTATTCCTTGCCCTCAAGACGAACCTGACCTTTCTCACGTGCCGCTACCATCGAGCCGGCAGCTGCCAGATCGGTAAAGGAAACAACCTCGGCACGGATGAATCCGCGTTCGAAGTCCGTATGAATGACGCCTGCTGCTTGCGGCGCTTTCGTTCCGCTGCGAATGGTCCATGCGCGAACCTCTTGCACGCCTGCCGTAAAGTAGGTATACAGTCCAAGCAATTTATACGCTGCGCTAATCAGACGGTTTAAGCCGGATTCCGACATGCCCAGCTCTTCAAGGAACATCTCCTTGTCCTCGCCCTCAAGCTCAGCAATTTCAGCTTCAACCTTCGCGCTGATCGGCACCACTTCCGCGCCTTCTTCGGCCGCGAATTCGCGAACCCGTTGAACATACTCATTGCCGTCTGAATTTGAAACCTCGTCCTCGCTCACGTTCGCGGCGTACAATACGGTCTTCATCGTCAGCAAGTGCAGATCGCGAACGAGCAGCTTCTCGTCCTCGCTTAGCTCCAGGCTGCGGGCAGGCTTATCATTGTAAAGAGCTTCCTTGATACGCTCAAGCACTTCGATTTCTTGGGCAACCTTCTTGTCGCCGCCCTTTAAGTTTTTACGCGAGCGTTCGATCTTCTTCTCAACAGAATCAATATCTGCCAAAATAAGCTCCAAATTAATCGTTTGGATATCGCTGATCGGATCAACCTTACCGGATACATGCGTAATATTGTCGTCCTGGAAGCAGCGGACAACATGGACAATCGCATCAACCTCACGGATATGCGCCAAAAACTTGTTGCCGAGTCCTTCCCCTTTGCTCGCGCCTGCTACGAGGCCGGCAATATCAACAAACTCAAACGCTGTTGGAACAATGCTCTTAGGCACGACAAGCTCAACCAGCTTGTTCAAGCGCTCGTCCGGCACCTCAACAACGCCAACGTTCGGATCTATCGTACAAAATGGATAATTGGCAGATTCTGCTCCAGCTTGCGTAATCGCGTTAAACAATGTCGATTTGCCGACGTTGGGCAAACCCACTATTCCTGCTTTCAATGCCATGCTATAAGACACCCCTATTTTCCCGAAAGTAAACAACTTCAGCTATTATACCCCAGCGTCACCTACATTGAAAGTGCCAACGGCTAACAGCAGCCACTTTAAACAGGCTTTATAGGGAATGTACTCTTTAGGATTCGGGCAATTAGCCGCAGACTGAGAAACCCGCCTTGCTATATTTGAGAATGATTTACCCGGCTGCGGAAATACTACTGTAGCGCAAGCTTGCGAGGAGGTGACCTTATGGAAAATCAGTCGCACAAAGGAAATTACAAAGGGACAACTCATATGAAACCGAAGAATCAGGATATGGCATTCGTCAATGATACGATCGAGGATGCGAAGTCCGTAACGAACTTTAGCTCCAAAAAGAAGAAAACGGATTAGCTGCCGACCAACGAACAACCGTTTAAGTGGATTTGATCCAACTAATCCGAGTTATTCCAGAAAAACAGGGCATTTAAGTTGATTTTACAGACTTAAATGCCCTGTTTTAAATCGTTCATCTGAAAACCTGAATTAATTCTAAAAAGCATACCTCTATCCGCTGCACTCGCTACATCCGAAGGGGAGCTTCCTGCAGCTCGGCGCGCGATTGCAAATAGCGGAAGAAGGCAGCCGACGCTTCGCCTCGCGTCACCTGCTTCTTAGGCAGAAACTTGCCGTCAGCCAGAGTCATGATTTTTAGACCGACGACAATCGCCGCCTGCCCTTTGTTCTCGATTTGCGCCGAATCCTTAAATGATGCTTTAAAAATATGATCGTAATTCGCCAGCGCATTATAGCCAAGCGCGCGCACGACCAGCTCGGCCATTTCGTCGCGCGATACTTTGCCGCTTGGATTAAAGGAGCCGTCGCCAACATCGATCAGATTTTGCTCCAGTGCGGCTTCTACGTAGACGAAATAACTGGAATCCGCTGCAACATCATTAAAGGAAGCTTTCATCTCAGCTTGATTACCCCCGTAATACATACTCGGCGAACGTCCGCTGTTTCTGGCGAGCACCAGCATTTTGATCAATTCGCCGCGCGTGACCAGTTCGTTTGGACGCACCTTGCCATTTTTTACATCAAGCGCTTTATAAGCAACCATCAACTCCAGCTGACGCTGTGCCCAGTGTCCTTCGATATCCTGAGCCTTCGGCTTCTCAAGCTGCGTCGCTTCGCCCGTTTCCCGGTTGCGCCAGCTGCCGGTCTCTGCGTCAAGAAACACCGACTCATCGATCAGCCTCGGCACCAGCCGGTAGACAAGCTCGGCTTCCGAAGTCGATTTAACCTCGTCGCCCTTTATTTCGCCTGCTGCAAGCATGACTTTATATTTCTCGATCGGAATCGGCTGTCCGTTCCATGAAATCTGCTGAACCAGGCGATACGTAAGCTGCGTGCGGTAATACGTCAACCAGCTGTCGACTGCTTTCTCCTTCTCGATTAAAGCCGGCGCCTTAGCCGGATAATCAAAGCCCGCTAAGTAAGCATCATAATTGACAATCTCCCCTGTACGCGTATCGATGGCTACGTTGATGCTGTCATACTCGACCGTTGCGCCATGAATTTTGTGCACAAAGCTGAAATAATATTGGCGGTTCTCGCCTACGCTAAGCCCCTCAAACTGCTTCGGATCCGGCTTAACGAAATACAGTTCATGAGTCAGCCATGGCAAATGCTTTTTCACAGCTTCCACCGCGAGCGCCGATGCTTGCTCTAGCGTCACATTCGGGCTTCCTGACTGATCCTGCACGTTATACGCATAGGCATAAAAACTACGGACAACTCCTGTGCGCCCGTCCACTGTGCCCGAAGCGGATCCAATCTCCTTGCCGTCCTCCTTGATCGTCCAGTTCAAAGACCAATACGCTTCAGTCGCTCCTATACTCTCGTTCATATTTTCGCTGTAATTCGAGTTGTTCAGCTCCGCTCCGGCAGGCAGCTTAAAAGCCGCCTTCACCGCATCCACCGCTTGCTTCTCCGTCACTGTACCTGCCTTAGGCGCCTCGCCTAACGGCTTCTCGGTCACAGGCGTATCCGAGACCGTGCCTACTCTGTAATACGAAAAATTCGATTGCTCCTTCAACTCGCCCGTAACCGCATCAATGGCCAAGGGCTGCAGCTCATAGCTTAGAAGCGGCTTTCTTTTCCCCTGCATATTGTAAGGCAAGATATACGTAAGCTGCGGCGCCGCCGCTGCACGAAGCTTGGCATTTGCCTGTTCTGCCGTTAGCTTCGCATCTACCTTCGGGAAGCGGATCGTATCATCCCACTGCAGGGAAAACCGCCGGATATGACCCTCGCTATCAACATCAATTTCTATATAGTTATCCACATATGGAATATCCTGTACGAGACGGTCATAACGCAGCGAGTGCAGCACTTCGCCTGTCAGCGGCGGCAGCAGCTGTACCCCGTAATCCGGATTGTACTGGATTTGCTCTTTGTAATCGGCAGCTATCTTCTGGATGAATTGGAGTGCGATTTGCTGCGCGGCATCACGTTCAACCTTAAGCGGGTATGTCGGTTTGGCAGATGGATTATCGGTATAAGAGTTAAATTCGAGCAGCTGTCCATTATCCGCATGAATACGAACGTAAATGGTGCCCAAATACTTGCCGTTTACTTTCTTCACGAACTCGAGTCCCCAGGCGTTGCGTTTTCCGCCAGCCAGCATTTCCATAGAAAGATTGGCTCCTTGCAGCACATACTCCTTCGGTATGCTCACCAGCTTCCTGGCCAGCGCCTCCGCCTTCTCCTTCGTTATGGCTACATCAACGGGAGCTTCCAGCGCTTCATCCATCTGTTCTCCCCCAGGCACGGCCGCCGCATTCGTCCCGGCAGGCTTGTTAACGCTTTCGGCAAATGCCGATGCCGGCATTACGCTCATCAGCATCGCTGCCGACAGCATGAACGCAAGCCTCTTTCGATTATTTCTCATCACTAATTCACCCTCCAATGCTTTTCCAATTTATTCATAAACTAGACGTGCCGTACAATGGGGAAGTTGCAGCGAAAAATCAAAAAAAGACCACTCCGGGATTATAGCCTCGGGGCAGTCTCTCGTCACTGTAACTTAAACTGTTTTTCTACGTGATATAGAAGACCCTATTTTCTGCAAAATATACACGCCAAGCCACGACGACAAAATGATAAACAACGGCATCACCGTAAAGTTATACCGGTACTCCGGTACGAACACTAGCCTAATCATCGACATAATAATAATGACAACCGCCAGCATGACGGCCGAATGTCTCCATCTCCATATTAGCCCGAGCAGCGGAATGATCGTGCTGTATACGATCAGCAGGTGCAAACCAGCTACTTTCGGATAGGCATGATAAATCGGAGAATGCCCGGAACCGAAGAACATATGCGAATACGTATATTTGAGCTTTCCTACCGTATACCATTTTACGTATTTCCATGTCTGCTGAGTGAAGCCTGCTTTAATGCGCGCCCATGCATATTCGTTCTGCGACATGCCGTTTTGGACAATGATTTTGTCGGTATAATCTTTGTTCGGATATGTACCTGCTTTAAACGGATTAGACTGGGAAGCCGTCAATACAAATTCATTCAATGACACAACGTTACGTATCCACCAAGGGAGCATCGCAGCCGATAGGCAAAGACCTGTAATAACGCCCAGCAATGCGATTTTTTTGAAAACAGCCAGCTTGGAGGCTGTCGCCGCCATCTGAACCGATTTGGGTTTAAACCACTGCTGAAGCAAAAACACCCCATACAGCGGAACAAATAACGGTAAAAACTCCGCTCTGACGAGTACCGTAAGCCCTAATAAAACACCTGCAAGCGCGGCATCGCGCTTCCTTTGCGTACGAAAGGCAGAAAGCTGCATAGATAAGTAGGCCATTAGAAAAAATAACGCAAGCGATTCAGTAAGAATGGCCCCGTTCGCCCAAATAAAAGGATGATAAACCGCTCCGATAAACAGCGAAACAATCGCAACCCATTTATTTCTTGTTGCCTGCATTGCAATCATGTAAATCAAAATTAATGACGCTAGGCTGATGAGCACCTGAAACCATCGGATAAGCGGAAACGGCTCTACGCTGAGCTGATCGGCCACGATATACATGCCGGTCATAAATAACGGGTATCCCGGCGTTACCCTCGCATTAGAAACGTCTTCCTTATAGGCATAGATGCCTTTATCGAGCAGCCGATGCACCATCTCATCGTAATACTTCGTATCATGCGATACGGTATGCTTAACCGAAATAATAAAATCAGCCCTTAGCCAGAAGGCCAGCAAAAAAATAAGGACGATCGCTATCGTCCATGCTTTATTATGTCTAACCCATTCCACCACTTTCATGAATCCTCCTCAATCCTAACAATACCTATTTCCAAGCGAGTACGACGACACCGGCCAAAATAATAGCAGCACCAATCCAGCGCTGCAGCGGCACCGATTCGTGAAATATCAATACAGCTGCAACCAATGCAATAACATAAGCCGTGCTTTGCAGCGGATAGGCTAAACTAAGCGGCAGCTTCTTAAGGACGTAGAGCCACAGAACTGTCGCGATGCCGTACAATACAAGCCCCGACCAAATATGCGGAGACCATAGCAAAGATACCCAACTGTCGCCCTTTGCCGTATCAAGCTTATTCATACCTATTTTCCACAATAATTGACCTGAGACGAGCAGCAAAATATTAAAAAACAATACGATATAGGCCATTATGACTCCGACCTTTTGCGTTCATGCAGCTCATGATGCAAAATACCAAGCTCTTGTGTAAGACGGATGACCTTTTCCGATAATTTAGATACGATGACCGTAAGATGCAGAATAAGCATGATACAGAACAAAATACCGACTAAAAACAGCAATGCCGGCGCATAATCGATGCCTGCCGCATCTGCCAAAGCATCGATAATTTGTACCCTGACCGATAAAATAAGCATAACTACACCAAACAACAGCCACAGCATCGAGTACTGCTCACGCAGCAATCTGCGGTTAATCAACATAATCAGCACGAACAAAAAAACTACACTTGTGATAATCCACAAGGCTTGCATGTTGTATCCTCCTTATTTAAAGCAAAACTCACTTCTTATTACGATTGAACCTCGGCCGGCTTCGATGCCTTCAGACTGCGAATAAACAACGACAGCGTAACCTTAACCATATAATATACCGAACGCATCGCATTTATAGATGAAGTTCCGCCCGTACGAGCATCCATGACAACGGCAACCTCGCTCGTCCTAAGTCCGCTGCGATGAATAAGCACGATGGAATCCACTTCCGGATAGTCTGTCGCATAATCGCTTTGAAATACGGAAATCGCACGCTTGTTGGCGGCGCGAAATCCTGATGTTACATCTAGGACGCGCTTGTGCGTCATCGCGCTAACAATCGTAGACAAAATTTTGATACCGACTCTCCGTGTCGCGGACGACAGGAAACCCGTTTGTTCGATAAAACGCGAGCCAATTGTCAGATCTGCTTTCCCGCTCAGCACCGGCTCTAAAATAAGGTGAAGCTGCTCCGCTTTATGCTGTCCGTCTCCATCCACCTGAACGGCAACATCATAGCCGTAGCGATAAGCATAACGATACCCGGTCTGCATCGCGCCGCCGATACCCAGATTAGTCGGAAGTGTGACAACAGCCGCACCATTTGCTTCCGCTACCTCGCGAGTCCGGTCCTTCGATCCGTCATTGATGACCAGGATATGGGCAGACGGACAATGCATCTTCACATCCTGGATCACATGGCTTATGCTGTATTCTTCGTTATAAGCCGGAATAATGATCAATATTTTTGAAACCGTCTTCCCTTGCCGCAGGGACTCACCTGTAACCGTGCTGTCCTTTTTCATAATGACTGCGTTCACTTCTCACCACTCCATAAATCATAGTTTTTCACACCGATGTGCACAATTATACCAATTCTACTAGATTACTCTATTAGAAAGCAATAAAACGGTTGTGAAAATGTGTAAAAACTGTGTAAACTCCAAGGAAAGTATGCCCAGAAGATTCTTTAATTTGTAATTAATGTTTGATAGATAAGAGAATAATTTATAAAAAAAAACCGCCTGGTATTCAGCCATTGACTGATACCAGACGATATTTAGACGGTTGTTTGATTCAATATGTTGCTTACATTTGTCCGGAAATTTTTGATTTCAAAGCATCTTTGCTTTGAACGCCGACCATTTTGTCAACAGGTTGGCCATCTTTGAACAAAATTAATGTCGGGATACTCATAACGCCGAATTGCGATGCAAGCTCAGGTTGCTCGTCAACGTTAATTTTAGCGATCACCGCTTGGCCTTCCAGCTCAGTGGAAAGCTCCTCAACGATCGGAAGCTGCATTTTGCAAGGTCCGCACCAAGGTGCCCAGAAATCCACAAGGGAAACGCCGCTTTGAATGGTCTCGTTAAAATTTTCTTTCGTCAATGCTACTGCCATTTCAATCATCCTCTCCAAACAAATTGTATGATAAAGGGAATACCCGTCTCACCGCTAATTGAAACATCATTTGCTAACCGCATGCATGAATTTGCTTCAACACATCCTCAATCGTTATCGCGCTAAAATGGCTTTCCAGCTGCTTCTCCGCCGTGCAAAATATACCGAACATCACCTGATTCATATTCGATCCAACGACACAATCCATCTCTGGATTGCCCGAGCACCAGCTCGGAATAAGCGAGCCCTGTGCCATAACACGATAAATATCGGCCAGTGTCACCACGCTCGGATCAATCGTCAGCCGATAGCCGCCGCCAGAGCCTTCGCGCGTATCCACATATCCATTGCGGCGCAAACCACTCATCACCTTCCGGACACGCGCAGAGTGTGTGCCTACATTCTCGGCAATCATATCGCTGCTCGCCATCCTGTCCGGCAAATAAGCCAAATAAACGAGACTGTGTACGGCAATCGTAAATTCGCTGTTCACTGTAAGGGCCTCCCTGCTTTGTACTGTAATTTTATCAGTTACAGTTACCCTTGTCAATAGTCAGGTCGCCAAATTCCTTTCTTAGCATACGGCACGGCTTACACAGTTATTCGCCATCAAATTTTGGGTAATGGAGCTTTAAATAAGCTTTAAATAATTTTTTTGCTCATTGTCATGTTTGAACGCTTTCACTGAATAAATATGAAATATGAAATATGAATTGTGCTTCCTTATTCGGTTTGGCCATCGGTTTGGCTATCCATAGCCGGAAGGCACAAGCTTCCTAATCTAGTTTTACTATGTAAAACTTAAAGGAGGTGACGCATAATGGCATTATTTTGGAATCGTTGGATACCCGTTCGTACGGAAGGGGGTTCTAGATCGGAGCTAATCGACCGGTTGCAAGCCCATTTCAAATCAAATGGATTGAAATCCAAAATTACCATTGAAGGCAATTCCTTTAGACGGATTCATGTGCTTAAAAAGGACGCCGATCAGGCCAAGGTGCTGCTTGACGCTTTTGACCAGGAGCATTAACGCGAAGGAGCAAAGCTTCAAACAGCAAAGCTTTGCCAAACAGCGGCTGCCCGTGCGGGAGCCGCTGCTCTTGCTTCGCTATCAGGACGAGCGTCCCGTCACGGAAGAATTCCTCATCCACCGATAGCCTTTGCGAACGCCGTTCAGCACCCATTCAGGAACCGGTCTTGGCTTTTTGGATAAGAAGGGCATATAGATCCGATTGTAAGCTCTTTTCAAATCTTCCCACATCGTGCAGGGCTCCTCTTTCAAAAAGTCGGAAATATCGAGGACGATGCCGCGCCCATCCTTTACCATCACATTTTTCCCGTGCACGTCATGCGGATGCAGGCCGCGGGAGCGGGCATATTCGAGCGCTTGATCTATATCTTCAATGACCTTTTTCGGTATGGCCACCCCGTCGATGATGCATTGGTACAAGGTCTTTCCCTTTAACCGCTTTAAGATCAAATAATAATGACCTTTATGCTCCCCTGCGTGGTAACACATCGAATATGCGGGATGATTGCCGATTAACCGGTATACCTCGCATTCGCTTTCCCAGCCTTCGCGTCCAGGCGCATATACTTTCACAGCGATATCCGAATAATGGGGATGTGTAAATACGCCCGCGTAATTGCCGGCTCCGAGGAGATCCCAGCCCTGCGGCGTCTCTTCAACGCGAATCGGATTCATTGGGTCGATGCTGTTCAGCTCTAAATCTGAGAGCAGTGACTGCTCCGTGAGCGCAATGAGCTTCTCCAGACGTTTCTCCTCCATTATTAGCAGCTCTCCTTTCATCCTATCCATGAACGTTATTTCCTTTCATTGTAAGACCACCCGCCGCAAAAATAAAGACCGGGATAAAAAGCTTTCCAGCTCTTCATCACGGTCTCTTCATATAAATATCGTTAATGGCCTCCGCTTACGACCCTTAAACCGATAACACCTGCAATAATCATGGATAAAAATAGCATTTTACGCCAATCCCTCGATTCGCCAAAAATGATCATGCCGAGCAAGACACTGCCAATCGAACCTATTCCCGTCCATATCCCGTAAGCCGTACTAATCGGAATCGTCTGCAGCGCTTTAGATAAGAAGAAAAAGCTCACGAAGCCTGCAGCAAGCGCCCCTACTGTCCCCTTCCAGCGCTTAAAGCCGTCGGACAGCTTCATAAAAGTGACGCCGCTAACCTCTCCTAAGCCCGATATGATTAAAAAGACCCATGCCATATTAAGAGCCCACCTTTTCACATTCATTGCTGCTCGTTATGACCGGTGCCGTCGCAGGCGCTGAAACCTGCACCGGCTCCGGCTCCGGCTTATCCTTCGACACAAGCTTTAGCCCGACGATGCCTGCGATTAACAAAGTGATAAAAAACAAGCGCCAAAAATCAGCCGGTTCATGCAAAACAAGTATGCCCGCTATGACAGTGCCCGCTGTACCCATCCCAGTAAACATCGCATATGCAACGCCGATCTCAATCGTTCGCATCGCGCGGGCAAACAGCATAAAGCTTGCCGCAAGCAGTACTACAGTTATGATGCTGGGCACAAGCTGCGTAAAGCCCTCCGAATATTTAAGACCAAACGTCCAGCCAACCTCCAGAAAGCCGGCTAGCAGCAAAAAAATCCACTGCATCGTTATTCACCCTCTCGCTGATATCGTCCAAAGCTGCCATAATGACTGCCACACCATTTGCTTTCTTTTTTCGAACAGCTCTTCCTCATATAATTGGTTTTCGACGAGCAGACCATCGACGCATACGTAAAAGGCGGCAATGAGCCGCTCATCCTCTTGTTTGTCAAACAGTCCCCCGGAGGCTCCCTTATGCAGCACGGCAACAATACCTTCGGTTAGCTCATTCTCATACCGCATAAAATCATGTCTAAGCTGGTTCCGCAAATGACGCGGCGGTACCAGAATCGTCCGCTTTAAGAAGGCCTGCCCGGTCGTTATATGTTTAAGATCGGTGAAAAACTCAAATAATCGATATACCTGATCCTTAATCGGCTCCTGCGCAATAGCCTGAAGGAGCTCCATATATTGCTTCCGCTCTTCGACGATCACTTCCTTAACAAGCTGCAGGAACAGCTGCTCCTTCGACTTATAATGCGCATAAATGGACGGCGTCTTGATGCCGACCGCTTTGGCAATTTCAGATAAGGATGCGCCTTCGTAGCCGGATTCCGTAAACATCGTTAAAGCCGCCTGCTTGATTCGTTCAGCCGTAGTAAGCCCGGTACTCATCATTATTCCTCCGTTTTACATGTCCGCCCTTTTGCCTAACGAACGTTAGTTAGGTAAATTTTAAGACGGAACAGCCAAAAAGTCAAGATACGGGCTTATACAAGCGTAAACGGCTGTCGCCGTCCTTTTGCGGCAACAGTTCGTTTCGCGGTGAAATATAAAAAACGCCATGCAAGCTCCTCTTTCATAGGGGATCATGCATGGCTTATGAATTAACGCTGAACGGAATCCAGAACTACTTGCCCACGATTTCTTGAACCGCTTGAATAAAGGCGTCCATCTCTTCATCCGTCCCGATGCTCACCCGCAAATATTCATGAATGCGAGGCTGATCAAAGTAACGGACAAGCACGCCCTTGTCGCGCAGCTGCTGGAAAATGTCTTTGGCCGCTATCGCCTTGTGCGAGATAAAAACGAAATTCGCCTTAGAATCGGTTACCTTAAAGCCGATCGCAAGCAGCTGTTCCGTCACCCGCTCACGCGTAGCGACAACCTTTGCAGTCGTTTCCCGGAAATAAGCTTCATCCTCAAACGAAGCAACGGCGCCAGCTAAGGCGAGGCGGTCAAGCGTATAGGAGTTAAATGAATTTTTGATCCGGTTCAGCCCCTCGATCAGCTCCTCACTGCCAAAAGCAAATCCGACACGCAAGCCCGCTAATGAACGTGATTTTGAGAGCGTCTGCACAACGAGCAAATTCGGGTAATCCTTAATCAGCTCCACCGCCGACTGTCCTCCGAAATCAATATACGCTTCGTCTATGATGACGGCCTGATTCGGATTGCTTTCAAGCAGCATGCGAATGTCCTCGAGCGGGAGCAATTGAGCCGTCGGCGCATTCGGATTCGGTATGATGATGCCGCCATTATCCGAATGGTATGCTTCGACCTGTACATTAAACTGCTCGTCCAGCGGAATAAGCTCCGTTTGTAAACCGTACAGCTTCGCATAAACTTTATAAAAGCTGTAGGTAATATCCGGGAACATCAGCTTCTTGGCCGGATCGAAAAAAGCCGCGAAAACAAACGCTAATATTTCATCCGAGCCGTTGCCTACAAACACCTGCTCAGCTCGCAGCCCGTAATAATTGGCTGCAGCCTGTACAAGCACGTCGCAGGCAGGATCGGGATATAGACGCAAATCGGCGTTTGCCGCCCCCGTAATCGCTTCGGTTACCTTCGGGGATGGCGGGTATGGATTCTCATTCGTGTTCAGCTTAATATACGTTTTATCCTTCGGCTGTTCACCCGGTACGTACGGTACCAGCGATGCGGTCAGCGGACTCCAAAATTTACTCAATGGTTAATCTTCCTTTCGTTATCGGCTTTCAATAGCTGCTTTTATTTTAACATTAATGCGTATCCCAATTACAGAGCCTGGCGAACGACAGCATTGGTCATCAGCAAGCCAAGCAGCGCTCCAAATGTATTAAGAATAATGTCGTCGATGTCGAAGCTCCCCACCCGTGCCAGCATCTGAATAAGCTCGACGGCCGTAATCAGCAATATAGCGACGGCGACTAGGATAAACACTCTTCTATACTTCGTATTTAAAAGAGGCAAGAAAAGTCCGATCGGTATGAATAAGACGATGTTTCCGAACAAATTTTTGAACCAGATTTCAAAGTTAAAATGATCATGATGAACGATATATTTTTTTATCGTGTAGAACGGTACAACATTATAGTTGTAACCTTCAAGAAAATATCGATTGCGGTAAAATAACAGCCAGCCCATCATAAGCGCGTAGCTTAAGGCGAGTGCGGTTAGAAATAAATTTAGCAGTAAGCTTTTGAAATGAGCATTCGGGTACATCCGCATCCTTTTCACCTCACTTATAGCGACAGGCTTACAGTCTCCAAGGCTAGCAGCCGTGGATATCACTAATGGTTCGCTTCATACGCGTCTGCCTGAGATAACCAGATCTCTTTCTACGCCGTCGAGTACCGCTACCTTAGGCAAATGCCCCCATACCTCGAATCCAAACTTGCGAAGCAGCGCCAAGCTCGGCTCATTATGCCCGAACACGAAGCCAAGCAGCGTGCTCAGCCCTAAGCGCGGACACTCTTCGATCGCCTTCTGGATGAGCACCGAGCCAATGCCAAGGCCGCGGTATTGCTCTGCTATGTATATGCTGATTTCAGCCGTTGTATTATAAGCCGGCCGGCCGTAAAACGATTGAAAGCTAAACCACGCCGCAATTTCCCCCTCGATACGCAGTATCCATAAAGGCCGAAAATCGGCTGAATGCTCATCAAACCAGGCTTTCTTGCTATCCACTGTCGCCGGCTCCAAGTCCGCCGTCACCATTCTGCTTGCTATCGTTGAATTATATATGTCGACAATGCGCTCCAGATCGTTTAGCTGCGCGTCAACAATCTCATATTGCAGCTGTCTGGACATGCCCGCCACCTCTTATCCTTCTATGTCTAGAGCCGATGATTGCTTTAATCGATTTCGTTTCGCTAACTTACCGCCTAAATTATACTTCCGATTCTATTCATCTCAATTTATCAACCTTCCAACTTTGACAAATTATATCACATCAATGGACGGCTGGGCTTAGTAAAAATAAACGGCTATTCAGCTGTATATTTGTTGTAATCTTCCGGCGTGTTCAGGTTGGTAAAGGCAGTTGATTGACTTCCTTCTTTCATAGCAATTTCGATTGTCTGAAGCCTATTAAGCAGGCCCATCAGCCGGTAATCCTGAGCTTCGAGCGCTGCTTGTATTTGCGCGGCTGTTCGGGTGTGGTAAATAGCATGAAACGGTTGACCTGCAGCATGAATAACATCAGCTCCGCTGTCTATCCTGCTTAGCAGCTGCTGCAGCAATGGCGCAGACAGCTGCGGCATATCGCAGGCGATGATGAAGACATACCCGTCCGCGATTGCGGATAAGCCGGCATGCAAGCCGGAAAGCGGTCCGCAGCCGGGAAACTGATCGGTGACGAAGCTAACTTGCGCTGCCAGATCACTGAGCGCTTCACGATAAAGTGACTCGCGCTGCGGCGCTCCAATAGCAATCGTCACTGTCTGCGTAAAGGCTGCTACTTGACTTGCGAGCCGGTATAACAAAGGTCTTCCGTTAATGGGCAGCAGCGCTTTGTCTGTCCCCATTCTTGTACTTTGTCCTCCAGCCAATATTAAACCGTGAATAGCTTGCTGCTTCACTTCTTCGCCTCCTTATGGATAGAAAGAAAAACAGCCTGCCGAGGATTTAAGCTCGGCAGGCTGTTTACGTTCGGCTTATGCTTTGGACGGATCAAACGAGCTCTTCAGCGAGACGATACGGTTGAACGCCAGCTTCTCTGCCGTTGTATCCTTTGGATCAACATTGAAGTAGCCATGCCGGAAAAACTGGAACTTGTCGCTGCCCGCCGCATCCTTCATGTTTGGCTCGACGAAGCCTTGCAGCAATTCAAGCGAATTCGGGTTGATGCATTCCAGGAAAGGCTTGCCTTCCTCTTCTGCCTCGCTCGTAATAAGCGGCTCGAACAACCGGAAATCCGCAGCGACCGCCTGGGATGCTTCCACCCAGTGGATCGTACCCTTAACCTTGCGCTCGTTAAAGCCGGATCCGCTCTTCGTCTTCGGATCGTAGGTGCAATGCAGCTCGGTAACATTGCCGTCCGCATCCTTGATCACCTCTTGGCACGTTATGAAATACGCACTCTTAAGGCGTACTTCATTGCCGGGGAAGAGACGGAAATATTTGTTCGGAGGATTTTCCATAAAATCATCCTGTTCAATGTAGATCTCGCGGGAAAACGGTATTTGACGCGTTCCCATCGCTTCGTTTTCGGCATTATTCTCAGCTTCCAGCAGCTCGGTTTGGCCTTCCGGATAGTTCGTAATGACAACCTTAAGGGGACGCAATACAGCCATCGTACGAAGGGCCTTCAGCTTCAAATCTTCTCTAATAAAATGCTCAAGGTTGCGCTCGTCAACGAGGCTGTTGCTCTTCGACACGCCGATCTCGCGGCAAAATGCGCGCATCGCTTCCGGCGTGTAGCCCTTGCGGCGCAAGCCGCTGATCGTCGGCATACGCGGATCGTCCCAGCCGTCCACGACCGCTTCATCTACCAATTGCTTCAGCTTGCGCTTGCTCATAACCGTATTGGTTACGTTCAGACGGGCAAACTCATATTGGCGCGGTGTAGCAGCCATCTCGCATTCTGCAACCGTCCAGTCATATAGCGGACGGTGGTCTTCAAATTCCAGCGTACAGATGGAATGCGTAATGCCTTCAATCGCATCGCTTAGCGGGTGAGCATAATCATACATCGGATAGATGCACCATGCATCGCCTGTACGGTGATGGTGCGTGTGAGCAATGCGGTACAGAACGGGATCGCGTAAAGTGATGTTTGGCGAAGCCATGTCGATCTTGGCGCGCAGCACCCTTTCACCGTCCTTGAATTCACCCGCGCGCATGCGCGCGAACAAATCGAGGTTTTCCTCCACGGTACGGCTGCGATACGGGCTTTCCTTGCCCGGCTCGGTCAGCGTGCCGCGATATTCACGCATTTGCTCAGCCGTCAGATCGCATACGAACGCTTTGCCCTTCTGGATAAGCAGTACGGCACGGTTGTACAGCTCTTCAAAATAATCCGACGCAAAACGAAGATCGTCCCACTCGAAGCCGAGCCAGCGGACATCCTCTTGAATGGACTCCACATACTCCGTATCTTCTTTAAGCGGATTCGTATCGTCGAAGCGTAAATTTGTCTTGCCCTTAAATTCATCGGCGAGCTCAAAGTTCAGACAAATCGACTTGGCATGCCCAATATGCAAATAGCCGTTCGGCTCCGGCGGAAAACGCGTAACAACTTCCTGCACATGGCCGCTCTTCAAATCTTCGACTACAATATTTTTTATAAAATTCGAGGATGAGGACTTGTTCTCTACTGCATTCTCCATCTGCGACCAACCTTTCCCACGGAAAATATTTATCCTACTATAATACACAAATTTCCGTGAAATTATAATACTCCTTGTATATCGGCGGCTGAAAGCAGAATAACTCTTTATTCAATCATTTAAGATGCTACAATAGTTATGATAATTAAAAACCATATAATGAATGGATGAAGCACAAATGAATGAAAATGCTTTAGCCTCCCCGGACAGCCTGAACTTGATGCTCGACAACGTTTCAACCGAACTGTTCAGAATCATCGACAGCCACTTCCATGAAGACAGCTTAAATCGTATGGTTAGAAGTTTTGTTCACTACAAACAAACGGAGTCCACGATATGGTCTGAGCTGACGCTGTATTCCTATTACATGCTGGGAGGCAGCTCTCCGGATATTTATCATGCAGCCGCACAAACGGAGTTGATTATACTCAGTCTGGATATATTTGACGATCTGCAGGATCAGGACAATTTCGAGCCGCCCTGGATGCAGTGCGGGCCTGCTGCCGCCATGAACTGTGCTTCGGGTCTGCTGGTTGCCGCAATCGCAGGCAGCCTTGGCAAGCCCTTGGACTCCACCGTGCTTAAGCTGCTGGCAGCTGCCCATAATGGCCAGCATAAAGATATTCAGAACGCCATATCCACAGAAGAAGAATACCTGCAATTAGTTGCCGAGAAGTCCGCTTCACTCATCAGCCTTGCTGTACATATGGGTTATCAGCTCATTGAAAACGCAAATGAAACGACTGCCCGCAAGCTTGCTGAATGCTCTCAGCACATCGGGATTGCCGCTCAACTGCAAAATGATGTAAAAAACCTTACGCTGATTCAAGAGAGAAATGATATCGTTCAGCGTAAAAAGACGCTGGCTACCCTGTATTTGTATGACTTAAGTAAGGAAGCATTT
Source organism: Paenibacillus sp. Soil522 (assembly GCF_001428245.1). GTDB lineage: Bacteria > Bacillota > Bacilli > Paenibacillales > Paenibacillaceae > Pristimantibacillus. The sequence continues at coordinate 25,829 of NZ_LMRV01000029.1, read as the reverse complement.
CCAATGCTCTCAAACTACTACGACGGTGTATGCGGTATGGAGGAGCTAGTCTCCCAAGAGAAGCAGCTTGTCAATTTTATCGCTGCATCGGGCGTTTCGGAATATATATCGGCTGTTCAAAGCCTTTACCTGCAGCAGGCGGATCATATTTTGAGAACGATACCTGCGCTTCAGCCATGGGCGCTTCGATTCAGATCCATTACAATCGACCATTTCCACAAATAAAATTACGGTAAACCCCAAAAAATATTAAGGCAAACTTTTGGACTAATTTGGTATAATTAAATTTGTCGAAAAAACCATTTTCAGGGGGAATTTACTCATGTGGTCACCACAGCTTAAAGAAACCGCTCTTCAAATTGCAGCAAACAGAAATTCAAAGGAAAAACTCTCCGCTATTTTGACAGAAGCAACGATCTCTAAAGAACAGAAAACTGCTCTTAAACTTTCTTTCGCTACTCCTGCTGCCGCATCAGGAAACTCGTCAGCCGATTATTGGGCTTAATTGAATAATGAAGAGCCTGACGAATAAGTCAGGCTCTTTTATTATGCGTTATGAAAGGATATTGCCATGCATAGCTCACCATATTTCAAGCGGATTATCTTCATCGTTGTAGGCGCAGCATTGATGCTCATTCATTCATGGGTCAGTTACATCACTTTTCATTATCCCTACTTGGGCATTGGAGTGAAAGCCGGCGGCCCCGGCGCATGGGTGATCTCTGAAATTTATAAAGGCAGCACTGCCGAAAAAATAGGTTTAGCCGTAAATGATACCGTTGTGACCATTGACGGAAAACCAGCGGGCACGCACATCTCCCTTGTGAAATTCAGAGATATTGAACAGGCCCGATCTATTGATGTGATCCGGGGCGGCATTCATTATAGCTATGATATAAGAAATAGCACGAACGATTTCTCAGCCAGATACGTGTTGGGTTTAATAGGCGAGCTTGTCCTATTCGCTATATCTGTCTTCGTCTATTTTAAAGTGAAGCATTCGTATTCCGTCTATTTTCTATTGACGATGTTCCTATTTATGGGACTCGCCTTCATGTGCGCTGAAGCCTCTTCACGCGCAGACGGCATAGCCAAATTCATTACGCTGAACGCGATGTCGTTTATTCCATTTTTGCTCGCCCAGTTTATTTACCATTTTCTTACGGAAAAAGGCTATAAGCTATTTTCTTACGGCTGGCTCAGAAATATCTTTATCCTGCTGACCGCGCTGGCCGTGCTGCGTATTTCGTACTTTTTCGCTGTGCCCATGTATACCTATTTCATTATGGATCGCTATATAACCTTGCTTTGCTTTGCACTCGGTTCCCTGCTTTCGATCATTCTCTTAATTTTTGTCTACCTTAAAAAGCGTCATGAATACTCCTTTTCCGCAGTGGTCATTAAAATTATATTTACCGCCTTTGCCCTATCGTTTTTACCGTTTCTGCTGTTATCGGTCATACCTGACCTATTTGGAAAACCAGTCGTTAGTTACTCTTATGCCGCCCTGTTCATTACCTTATTTCCGGCTACCTTTATTTATTACACCGCAAGGAACAAGCTTTTTCAAAATAGAAGCATTGCCCTTTTCTTGCTGCCTGTTAGAAATAACCGGCTAAGCGCATTTTATCGCATCCTGACGGATCACGGGCAAATTAAGAAGCTGGAGGATACGCAGTACAGCCTGCTGCCGCAAATTTGTACGGCGCTTAGGCTGGAAGCGGCCGCCATACGTTTCAATGACAATACAAGAGTGAGGCTGGCTGTATATGGTCCATTGAATACAACGGAGATGGAGCATGCTGTACAAACCGGCGACTTACACAACTCCAAATACGTCATCTATGCGATCAACCCGGAGTTAGACTTTTCAAGTCATATGATTATGATAAGAAAGCCGCCAAATCTGCCCTTCAACGCCGAACAGCAGCAGTGGATTGCGATGTTAAATGCCCAGCTTTCAATTATAATTGAGAACATATACTTATCCGAGAAGCTGTCGATGAAAGTAAGCGAGCTCATCTCAGAACCAGCAGCTGCTCCAGACAAGCCCGCTGATTCTTACTTGTGGTTCAGAAAATCTCTATATCAAATGCAAGAAAAAGAGCGAAGACGTGTTGCGACTGACCTTCATGACACGGTCATGCAGGATATTTATTTTGCAAAACAGAGAGTTACAACGCTTCGGGACGGGTCGCTCGATCCCGCAGCCTTAAAAAATGAATTAAAAGAGCTTGCCGAATACTTAGACATCATTAATTTAAATGTGCGGGAAACAGGCTTTCACTTATACCCTCATCTTCTGAAGGAAGTCGGATTTGCCGTAACCGCCTCCAATCTGATTGAGACGGAGCGAATGAATGTTCCGTTCAAGCTCCATTTGCGAATTGAACAAAAGGCCGAGTGGGATCAGCTCGAATCCGATGTGCACCATCATTTGTTCCGCATCATGCAGGAGCTGCTTTCTAATGCCAAGAAGCACTCCAAAGCGAACGAGGTCGATTTTCATTTATACAAAGCAAGTCAAGCCTTCGTTCTCGAATATCGCGATGACGGCATCGGATTTGACGATAACATACATAATGACGGCATCGGCTGGCATGGCATCCATCATCGGATCAACAGTTTAGAAGGACAAATGCAGCATTTCACCTCCATTAAAGAAGGATTAAAGCTTATTATTACGCTGCCTGCGGAAGGGAGAGACGTTTTTGAATCCAGAAATTAAAGTACTCATTATTGACGATCATCCGGCAATGGCGTTCGGTATTCAATACTTGTTGGAGCAGAATACACACATTGAGGTGCTTGGCATTGCCGCAAGCGGCAAAGACGGAATTGAGATGGTCCAAAAGCTGCTCCCTTCCGTTGTCATACTCGATTTAAACCTTCCTGACGACACCGGCGTTCATATTGCCGCAGCAATCAAGGAGAAGCATCCCTCCATTCACATCATCATTCATACGGGCTATGATTATGTCCCCTACTTTAATCGTCTCATTGAAAGCGGCGTGAGCGGCATTCTGAATAAAAGCGCATCGCTCCAGGACATTGTCGATATGATCCATGCCGTCATCCGCGGGCATACGATTGTGCCTTTGCCTATATTCAGACAGATTCAGCTGCAGCGCCCCGATCACGTTAAACACTATTGGGAAGCGGATCTGACAACGACCGAACAGAAAATTTTATCTATGTTAGCCGACAAATGCACCAACAGCAAGATTGCCAGCACGATTCACGTTAGCGAGAGCTCTGTCGAAAATTATTTAAAAAAAATATATGGCAAATTGGGCGTTAAATCAAAGGCTGAGGCTCTGACCAAAATTACGAATGACGACCGTTTTCAACGGGTCGTCGATTAAAGCAGCAACTCCCCTCCCATTATGGCAAATATTATTTGCATTCGTACATGCCGGCCCTGCATAGGCTTCATAAAAGCGAATACATGATTTGACAGGATGGAAGGTGAATCGCCGGTGACTGCTTCGTCCTTTGTTATTTTTCCGGATGGCGGCTGGAACAATCTCCCTGCACCATTTCAAAAGCTGTTCGAAAAGCTTAGCGGGCAGCATCACATCTATTTCATTTCAAATGGCCCCGTTTCAACCCTGGCACCCGCAGCTGTAAAGGCTCTTTCATTGAAGCAATTAGAGCATTTCGACTGGAAGGAAGCAGCAGCCGTCGTTATGCATCCTTACTGGATTCAGGCGGCGATGGCTGCCGGCCCGAAGCAGCTTATTGCGATGCCGGATTCCCCCCGGCAGGGTGAGCCGGCGCTTTGGACGAAATGCCGCAAATGGCTGTGCGCGCATGCCGATTTGATCATTGCCGATGCGGAGCTCTATTACTTGGATCAGGCTTTTTGCGCGGAGCATGTCTTCCTGCTGGACGGCCGCGACGAGGTGTGCGACCTGTTGGCAAGGCAGGCCTTTAGCTGGACCCTTAGCGGCTTCTCCCCGAAGCCGCTCATTCGTTTGCAGCAGCGCTGTATGGCGGAACGATACAGCAAGCTGCTTCTCGCGGGGACAGAGAAGCAAGGGGCGAATCGGCTTCAGTCTTTATTTTTCCATGCGGTCTTCCGGTACCTCATTTACGATCTGGAACGGGCGAAAGAGTCACTGCTTGCATCGTTTGAGCTGGCTGTCTTAGAAGAAAAAGGAGACGCGCTGAGCATGTATTACCGCTTTTTGTCCGCGATCGAGCTAAAGCAGGGGCTGACAAGACAGGCTGTCCAAACGTACAGCTTCACCGCGGTCACCGAGGAAGAGAGGCGAACGGTCGACTTTCTCGATGACTGGCTCCATGCCGGGAAGGATGAGCTGGCGGGAGCGCTGCTTTACCGGCTAAACGATGATTTCAAGCAAGCTCTTGAGATGTTGGAGCATATGGAGTTAGAGTCTATGGCGCTCCGGCTGTTCGTCGAGTCCAGTATACAGACCGGCCGCTTGAAGAAGGTGCTCGACCGAATTTCTCCGGAGCAGCTACGGACTGAAGATGAACGGCAGCAATATTTGCTGCTTCGCGGAACCTCATCGATGCTGGAGGGGAAGCGCTACGAGGCGATTCATGCTTTTTTGGAGGCGGCGGAAAGCCGGGTTGAGGCGCTTGGAAATATTGCCGAGCTTGCGGCGCTTGACGCAGCGGTGCAGGAGCTCGCCAAGGAGACGGACCGGTCAACCGGGTTTAATTAAGCGAAGAAGGAGGCGTATCCATGAACGACGGACGCATTTGGCGGCGCAAAATGGCCGGCAACAAGCTGACTGCCATTATGCAGGTACGAAATGAGCAGGGCCGGTACTTAGAGGCGGTTTTGTCCGAGCTGTCCGGCTTTGTCGACGAGATCGTCATTGTCGATGACGCCAGCACGGACGGAACCTACGAGCTATGCCGCTCCTTCGATAAGGTCGTGAAGCTGGTGCGTCTCGATACGTCCCTCTTTCGCTCGGAGTGGCAGCTGCGGGAGAAGCTCTGGCAGGAGGCGGCTGCAACGGAGCCCGATTGGATTCTGTCCGTTGATGCGGATGAAATCTACGAGCAGCGGGCAGTAAAAGCCATTCGGGAGCTTATTAATCAGGACCAATATGATTGGGTTACATTTCGCATGTACGATTTTTGGGGCTCGCTTAGTCATTATCGCGAGGATGAATGGTGGAATTTGCATAAGCGGCATACGATGACGCTCATCCGTTATTTGCCCGGCTATCATTATTATTATCCGCAATGGGAGCATCATGTGCCGAGATTGCCCATTACCGCAGCCGCATTGCCGGGAGTTTGCACCGAGTTTCGGGTGAAGCATCTGGGCTGGGCCGGAAGCGAAGCAGACCGGCGGGCGAAGTATGAGCGCTACAAGCAGATTGATCCATTTGGCAAATGGGGAAATCTCGCGCATTACGAGTCGATTCTCGATCCGCAGCCGCATCTGGTCCGTTGGCGCGAGGAGGGGAATGAGGATTGAGCGAGGCCGCACCTTCTACGGTTACGATATTGACGCATAGTTATTTGGATGGGTATACGCAAAGTATATCACGCCCATTTGGCGGAGGCTTGGAGCGGTACGTACATGCTCTATGTCAAGTAATCTCGCAGATGGGGCTGTGCCCTGTCGTTTATCAGCTCTCTTATTTTGGCGCGTTCGATACGGTCTATGAGGGCGTACGCGTGCGAGGCTGGACGTATGACACAGAAAAAATTGCTGCCGCTTTCGAGGAAATGGCCGGAGCCGCTGAAGGGCTTATCATTTACGGCAGCTGTATCTAACCGAGCGGGCGAACATACAGCGGTACGTTTTCGACAGCAGCATTTCTTTTTACACTTAGCCCTTTTCCGTTTACACTTGGTTTTTTTCAGCTTTGATGAGGCGGGTTTACGACATTTTTTTTTCCTAATAACCCCGTCACAGCGATTCGCCGATTTTGGCATCTCCTCTTCTTCCCCTCGTGTCCATGCTCCGATAATCTATGCCAAATTTAGGGAATTTGAAACGGCGATTGTTACGCAGTTTATGTAAGCGGCCGATCCTTGTACAATTCAAGAATATCCGGGGTATTTCCGCAGTGGCTACCCTCATTTTGTATTTCGGCGGGACAGATAGGATCATTATCCGTACTGGGCCTAATTGGAACAGAAGTAAATATTGCCTGGTGGGAGGCGTAAACCGAGGACGATATTTATATCAGATTTCACACGGTTCATATGAGGTTAATCTTTCCGGCCGACAATAGATTCCCAAATAATAAATTTGAGTCCCCAAATATATTTATGCATAAATAAACCCAATTATTATCGAAGCGGATTATTACACAAAGTCCGTAGTAACCCGGATAAAATCTATAATTAGCTAATAACCTTTTATTATTAATTGCATATTTACAACTATTACTTACATTAGCAAAGTGTCATATACCTGCTCCATAGGTTTCCGAAGGCATGAAAAATGGACAGAACGGAATTTCCGTTTCTGTCCATTTTCAACCTGTCCTTATTAATGAAGGCATGCCTGTTGAATGACCCCATTTAAGCACTTTCTGATCCGCTATATCGACGTTTTATCTCATGTACCGATAGTGATGGAGATGCACACAAGATGAAGCAGCATTGTCTTTTTCACTCCATACTCCACCTGGAATACTGTTCTAACCCGTAAATAGCGGGTGTGAGGGCGTTCGATTGGCGAGCAGCCCCCCATTTCAACTTATCTAGCACATCAGAAAATGTATTTGCCTCATCATTGCAGCGCAGCCCCTCATTCGGTGTGTCAGGCCAGCATTCTATGGCTCATTTTTATATCTCCATATTAGAAATAGAGAACGAACTCGCCACCAGACGCCAATCTCCTCCGCAAAACGACTAGAATAGCCATTAAATGGGCTTTTTTTCGCCCGGAAGCCGCATATATTTCATTTTTAGGTGAGGGAGAACTGCAGCAGCTGCTCGATATTGGCCTTCATTTCGAAGGGCTCGTCGGTCGACTCGAACCGTTTTATGACATTCCCTTCGCGATCGATCAGAAACTTCGTAAAGTTCCATTTGATTGAGTTGCCCTCCAGGTAATGCGGCAGCTCCTCCTGCAGGAAGGAATTAAGCATCTTTCCGCTTGGGTTGCTTGTTTCAAAACCATCAAAAGGCGCTTCTTCCGTCAAATGCTTGAATAGAGGGTGAGCCGCTTCGCCGCGTACATCGGTCTTTGTGAAGAGGGGGAACGTAACCCCATAGTTCATCTGGCAAAAGCTTTGCACATCGGAATTTGCACCCGGCTCCTGCTCGCCAAATTGGTTGCTTGGAAAACCAAGTATTTCGAGCCCCTGCTCTTTATACTCGGCATATAGCTTTTGCAAATCCGCATATTGCGGCGTAAAGCCACATTTGCTAGCCGTGTTGACGACAATCAGTACCTTGCCTTTATATTGCTCCATGCTTATGAGTTCACCTTTAATAGTCTCCAGCTCATACGAATAAACGCTCATTGCCTTTTGCCTCCTTTAGGTCTACATAGATTTTAGCAAATTAAATTGTATACAATTTATTTATTAGAAAAGAATACCATGAACATCAAGGACTTGTCAAACCAGTTTATCGGGCGCCTATGGATTTTTTTTGCTTAAAAAATCAATAAAAAACGACGTTCCGCAAGAGAACGACGTTATCTCATCATGTTTTATCAAGTTTAGAAGAGAGGTTGATTTTATTGCCTTATATATTCGAAAATAGCTAACAGATGTTCGGGTGCAGCTGGTTAATCAACTGCTGATCAATCAGATCAAACAGACTTATAAAAATATGAACATAATACGGATCAAACAGCGTACCGGCATCCATAAGCAGTTGTTCTTTAGCCACACGCGACGATAATTTCTTATGATAGGGGAGGATTTTGACCATGTTGTCGAATGAATCGACAATGGCGCATATCCTGGCGAATACCGGGATGTCTTGTCCACGTAAACCATAGGGAAAGCCTTGTCCATCCCAGCGTTCATGATGAAGCTCCACGATATCGATAATATGGCCGTCGATTTTATTGAGTGCTCTCAAACTTTCAGCTCCTAAGGTTGGATAGCGCTTCAATATTTCCCTTTCAATTGGCGAAAACGAGCCGGTTTTCTTCATGAATTGTATAGGAATCAATAACTTCCCGATATCATGCAGCCAACATCCATTAACCAACTGATAGGTTTGTTTCCCGTCCAAATGCAAATGCGAGGCTATCATTTCGGCGATTTCAGCAACGCGTAAACTGTGATTGTAAATCTCTCTGTCTTTCTTTTTCAATTTGTTCATTGCTTCTAGCATCAATAAACTCGTCATTGGATTTTTCTCCAATCCTGATGTAACTTGCTATCATTATAATTATTATTTCATTAGAACAAAATGGACATTTTCAAACAGTCCTGATGGATTTTTTAAACTTCTGATTAAACTGCCCAGATGGATTTTTTTAGATATTATAATCTGTTCATAAAATTGCACAACAAAAACGCCGTTCCTCAGACGAACGACGTTACTTCATTATTGATTATTTAAGCTCAGAAACCAGCTTGTTTTTTTCGCCTCATCTATTCATCGTACTTTCACACCGTTCTTCTCACGAAATTCGGATGGATAAAGTCCCGTTTCGCGTTTGAATATACGGCTGAAATAGTTAGGGTCCGAATAGCCGACTACGAAAGCAACATCTTTGGCGAGCATATCCTGATGCTCCACTAGTAATTCCTTGGCCGTATCAACTCGGAGCTGTACGATATATTTGGCAGGTGAGAGTCCCTTGGACTTGGAAAAAATCTTACTCAAATAAGAAGGTACAAGTCCAAACTGATTAGACAGTTTTTGATGATCAATCGGCTCGGCAAAATGCTCGTTCAAATACTCCTCGATTTTTTGAACGATATCAACGTTCGTTTCCTCATCGTCCAAATCAGCAATGCGCATCGAGAAAAACGTATCAATGGTACTACATACATTCTGAGAGAGACTTTCATAGTCAGAAGCATGGGCGATTATATATTGAACGTAATCCGGAACCGCTGACATACACAGATGATCGATGTGCAGCGTTTGAAGCAAGCCCTCCAGGATGCGTGTTAAGCTATGCTTCACATAGATTTGTCTTGGCGGCGCTTGCCTCCAACTGTCAACTATTTTCATAACTTCCGTCTTGAAGAGTTCGACATACTGCGGCCCGACAGTGAGGGAGAGCTTCCGCTCCAAAAACGGATTGGAATTAAGGGGAAATTCGGAACGGACGGCGTCGTCTTGGATCGAAATCCGGGTCGAGACTCCAAATATCATATTCCTATACAAGGTTGATCGCATGGATTGTGAAAAAATTGCTGTTTGCCGTATGTCTGAGTAATACGGGCTATATGCGATCGAAATAGGCAAATCCCCTCCGAGCCAATCCGCGACCGTTTTCGCCCATTCATCCGGAGAGCGAAGTTCTGCTTGATTCTTGTATAAAGAAAGGCAGATCCATCTCTCTGAAACAGAATTCCCATTTAAGACAGTCAGATCGCCAAATCCCCCTGCCGCTTCGCCCTCAGCTGTTTTTTGCAAATCGTATCGCTCCCAGAACGCTTTTCCAGGAATGTCGTCATTGTATGTAAAAATGGGCATCGATCCCGCACAGCAAAGCATCAGCATATGCGCTGCATATAAACCTTCTTCTTCGAATGGATCATCAGCCCGCCGCTCCCCTTTGATCAGAGAAGCAGCTGCTTGTTTGTACCTATTTCTTTTCCTTTGCACCATCTCGGTGTATAAGTCGTCAAGCATTGTTTTAAGTTGCATTTTTGACAGCGGTTTAAGCAGATAATGCATGATGCCAAGCTGCATGGCTTCTCTCGCATAATCAAATTCCTGATATCCGCTAAGCAGAATGATTTGAATATCCGGAAAGCGCTTTCGAACTTCGCGTGCCAATTCGATCCCATCCATAATCGGCATGCGAATGTCCGTTATAATCATATCAGGCTGTATCTTCTTAAGAAGATCCAACGCCTCTTGACCGTTGTAAGCCATGGCAACGACTTCAAAGCTGTCGTGGGTGGACTCGATCATTGATTTGAGGCCGCGCCCAATAGGCGGTTCATCCTCAATAATCATCACTTGAATCATTTGCGCTTCCTCCAAATTCGAATTCTACTGTGGTTTAAAGTTCGGATTTGTGTTTCACTCCGATGCGAACAATTGTACCGGTAGGATGGTTCGTTGAAATTTCATAAAAAGCTTGCTCGTCGTAAGTAAGTCTCAGACGCATTAATGTATTGAAAAGACCGACACCGTCTTGATTATCGGAAGATTCTTTAATTTCACTGCTATAATCGGCGTTATAATGATCTTCGGAATCCATTCTCCGTTGTAGTTTTTCAAGAACTGCCGGATCAAAACCATCCCCCCAATCCTTGGCTTCAAACAACCAGCTATGATCGAAAGTTTGCTTAATTGACAGGTGGATTACCCACGGGGGACTGCTTTTTTGAAAGGCATGACGAAAACAATTTTCGATAAGGGGCTGGAGTATCAGACGCGGTGCCTTTGAAGAGAGCGTTGCTTCATCGATCTCCAACCGATATTGGAAGTAATCCTCGAATCGTTCTTTCATAAGTTCCAGATAAAGCTGCGCATACATGATTTCATCCCGAATGGTAACTTCTTTATCCTGATGCTGTGAAGTATACCTGAACATACGGGCAAGCTTCTCACACAATTCCATCACTTTATCTACTCCGGCTTGCTCGCCTGCTGAGCCAATGACCGCCAGCATATTATACAAAAAGTGCGGATTCATTTGCGCTTCCAACGCATTAATACGAGCCCTCAATTCCCGCGAACGTGCTTGTACATCTTGCTCCATCGAATCCTTCAGCCGCGCGAACATGCTATCGAAGGCTCTGCTGATGAGAATGAATTCATTATTGGAATCATCCGTTTTAATGGAAGGGTTGTCCAAACTGGCATCCCGAATCAAGTTGCTAATTTTGCGGATACGCTTGGTCAATTGTTTGGTAATAACAAAAATCATGATAAAGCTGAGAATAATGAAAATTATACTTACGACGACTGTTATTCTGCCTACTACTTTAATAGAGGAAAGCAACACAGACTTAGGCGCTGCAAGGACAATATTCCACTGGCTTAAAGGAGACTTTTGATAGGTCAAGATATAATTGGATTGATTCAGATTTCTGGTCATGGAGGCAACAGAATAGCTCGTTGATTGGTCTCCAAGCAATTGCTTCAATGTAATATCTTCTTGCGTCTCAGTTCCTTGCCTTATATACGCCAATTGCCCGTCCTTGTCAAAAACGTACACTTGCATTTCGGCGATATTAGGCGCATCCAGGGTCTCTGCGAATTTCGAATCGCTTAGCTGAATTTCGATCATGCCGAACGTCTCCATAAAATTGCGAAATACCCGATAAAACGAGACTACCTTTTGAGTTTCATCATTAGAAAAGAGATCGGCATGCGGACCGATAAAGTTAATATTATCATTTTCAATATTTCGCTTATATTCAGCATGAAAAGAATCGCTTTTCAGCTCGGCACGAATCGCGTCGTTGTCTGCCGGAGCCACTCCCAAGCTTACATAATCGCCGCGGTCATTATATAGACTGATACGTGATATATTAAAATCGGGGCTTTTAATGGTAGCCAAATAATTCTTTACCTTACGTTCCGCTTCGGAATGATTTCTAAAGTAGTTTTCAATATATACGGACTCGGCTGCCTGTCTCATAATATCTATGATCTCGGAATTATGGATAATTTGAAATGTGATATGATTTAGCTCGCTATGGAACGAGTCGGTTTCTTTTGACATCCTCGCTGTTAATTGCTCCATATTTTCGATGGCTTCCTTCTCCAAACGACCAGACATGTAATAATAGAAAAACGAGAAGGAAGATATAATCAGCAGTAGAGTCAACAATGAGAAAATCAGGAACATATTTCCCTGCACACCAATCCTTGCTTTGATCAAATCCCCCTCCTTATATGCTTTAGCAGCATATCTTGATTATTACATCACACAATACATCCAAATATCAATAACGCTTTTTACCAAAAAAACTGCCTTTACATAAAAAGAATAACCATATACGCTACTTACATAGACGGTATTTATTAGGTCCATACATATAACAAATGGAGAGGTATCACATGAAAAGTTATTATTCAAAAGGCTTCATTCTTGTTACCGGGTTGGTTTTAGCACTTGTTGCATCTGCTTGCAGTTTAAATACCATCAAGTCGGGACCATCAACAGCACCAGCAGGAGAAACTGACGTAAAAGTTTCATCATCAGACACCGCTAAGCCGCAGACCACAATCAAAGTCTATATAAGCTCAGACGCTATTAATAATGAAATGGAAAAAATAATCAATGATACATTTACGGCCAAGACTGGAATTAAAGTAGAATTGGTAGTTGTTCCCGGTGATGATGTGTATAAAAAAATAGATATGGATCTGGCTTCCTCCGTCTCTACAATCGACGTGATCCCATTAGCCAATCCTTTACCGCTTGATCAATATGTTAAAAAGGGTTTCCTGCTGCCATTAAACGAGTTGTTGGAAGCAGAGCTTTACGATGCAGATAAAATTCATGGTAAATATTTAACAAAGTACAATGGAAATATCATCTATTCTTTGCCTGAAAGCGTATCGATGTGGGCCGTATTTTATAATAAAAAAATATTTGATGATGCCCATGTTCCTTACCCGCCTGCAGAATGGACATGGTCGCAATATATCGATACAGCAAAAAAACTAACCGACCCTGCAAAAGGAATCTATGGATCGTATATGCTGGATTTTGACATCTATATGTTTATGCTCGCAAGAGAACATAATGTTTCGGCCTACAAGGAAGACGGTACATCAAATTATGACGATCCGATCTTTAAAGAAAGCTTGGAATTTTTTGGGGATTTAGGGAATGTTCATAAGATTCAGCCCAATTGGCTAGATTACAAAGCAAAACAGCTGCAATGGGATGGGTTTATGTCCGGGAAATACGGAATGCACTTTATTGGTAACTGGTATACGGGTCTGCTCACCAACGAAAAGGATTTCCCGAAGGAATGGAAATGGGGCGTTACGCAAATTCCAACGGATGGAATGGGAACGAATAATTTCGGTGTAACCTATACCCATGCTGTGAATAAATATTCGGCCCATCCGAAGGAGGCTTTGGCATATGTGAAATTCAAGGCAGAGTACGGTGCAATCATACGCGGAAACATACCTGCTTTAGCAGACCCGATGGCTCAAGAAGATTCCATTAAGCACATCGCCGAGCTTTCCAACGGCAGCGTAACCGTAGATGAACTTTCGAAAGCGTTCTTTAACAACAAATTGGGGTATGTTCAAGAAAAAAATATAGGGCCTGCTGCAGCGGAGTACAGCAGAATTATTTTGCAGGAAAGCGATCTTTATCTTAGTGGTATAAATTCGTTAGACGATACAATCAAAGCCATAAAAGATAAAGCAGATGCAGCCATACTTAAAGAAAAACAATAACAAATTTCACGCTTGTAAAAACTACACTGTCGATTAATGTAAAAAAAGCCGCGGCATGCTGCGGCTTTTTTTACATTAAAGACTGATATAATCGGGTTCATGGCATCTTTTTTCTACTATGAATCATCTCGCAGCCTGAGAGCAGTCCTCTTCGTGTCATCACATTTATTAGTGCGATTGCTTCTTTCTTCCGCCCAGCCATTCCGTGAACAATGCGTAATCCTGCTCGACCCGGTCCGCATACGAGACAGCCCAGCCCGCAATCGACGCGCAAAATGCATCCTCGTCATTGCCCATTGCCTTTACAATTTCCACTTCGCTATGGTAAGCGAGAATACCCTGCGCCACATCGGCATCCGCACGCGCATGCAGCTTAGCCGTCAGTTTTCCCATGCTGGTCGTGACGGATAGCAAATCGCCCGCCGTCTCAAACGAATCAAGCTTGAGACGCTTCTTGTACGGCGATCGCTCCCGCACGTAAAATTGGCGCTCTCCAATGGACAGCCAGCCGAGATAGGGATCCGCTTCGTGATGCATCGCCTTCTGCGTCATCGTCACCCGCTTGCCCTGATGCTCGAACACCGACCAGAAAGTCTCGTCATACGGCATGAAGTACGCCGGAACCGGTACTCGTACCTCTTTCACCTCAAGCACAATATCATCCCCTCCTTGCTCTTCCTCGCCCGCTTCAATTAATACGTAGAATCGGTCGAGACCGATGGAGGCTGTTCCCGAGCCATGCTTCACCGCAATGTCCTTCACCTGAAAATGGCGAAGCTCCTCCGCGTCATCCGCTGCGACGGTAGTCAAATAAACCGGCCATGCTTCAAGCAGAACAGCTCGTTCCTCATCGGTTGGCGGAACGATTTCATCGGTCGCCGCAAACTGTCGATGCTCCTGTACGAGTGCGGTCACCTTTTCCAGGAAATGCTGATCCTTACGTTTTTGCAGTTTTTTGAGCAGCTTCTTCACGGGTCCTTCCGCCTGATCGACGTCGATTGCATACGTGGCGGGATCATCCTTTCCCTTCACGAATCGGCGCATTTGCTTGGAATACGCCTGCAAGTATGCTTCAATGGAGCTGATTTGGCTATCATGCATAAGCCCCTTTAATCTTCCAACGAGTGCGATGCTAACCGACATCCGCAGCAGGTCATACAAATACGAGCCCAAATAGCCTTCATCGAAATCATTCACGTCATAGACAAGCGTACCCTGCTCATTGCGGAAGGCGCCGAAGTTTTCGAAATGCAAATCGCCCTGAATCCAGGTCGGGCGGTTGACTGGCGTATGATACGGAAACCATTCCCGTGACACATCGAAATAAAACAAATAAGCGCTGCCGCGAAAAAAGGAAAATGGCGTTTCCGACATTTTAAGATATTTTTCCTCGCGCTTGCTACGCTCAAGCTTCATCATTTTGTAATCAAATTCTTGAAATATCGCGGATAATGTCCGCCTTCTAAGCTTATTCTGGGTTAGCTTTACTCGTTCTGTCAGCTTCGGATCCATAGGCTCTTCCTCCGTTAAACTACGATTCTAGTTTTTTCAGCCTCATATAATCACTAATCATAGCAAGACGCCACGGAATAATCATGCCAAACGCAAGCAAATAGAAAATCGCCCCGGTTTGCGGAATCGACATATACTTCTCGACGACACCGTGCAGTAATAGCCGAATGATAAAGAGCGTCAGCATAATAAATACAAAGGCCTTCGAGCGTCTAACGTATATTTCGGATTCAACGCGTTCCAAACGGGTCGTGACGATTAACGGAAACGCAAAGATCAGCATACCGGTCAAAAAAGCAGAAAATCCCCAGAACCACGGAATATGAGTCACCGAGAAGGCAAACATAATGAAGCCCGTTGCCATGCCCAGCGGCGGTATTACAATTTTTCGCAAGGAGGTAGGCTTTTTTCCGGCTCGTATACGAAGTATGATAAGTGTGAGGCCAGCTAGAGCCGATACGATGACCGAGCCGGCTTGGATCAAGTGTGTAGACAACAACACCGCGTCCTCCCTGTCGTATGGTATTGATGCCCTATTATTTCTTTCATCGTACTGCAAAAAAAGATTCACTGCAAACACAGAATGGATTGAGCTACCCCTGTCAATATCAATCTCAATTGGTGCTTAGGAGGGAATTCTATGGCAACGAGTGTCGCATTAGTAAAACCAACTATATCATTAAAGGATGCTTATTTATCATTCTATCACGAGTGGCTGGAAAGTGGAGAGAACATGGTGCCATGGGTGATCAGCAGGGGCCCGGCCTCTGCTCTAGATATATGCAAATTGGCGGAACTAACAAGAGCTTTTCCAATTAGTCCAAGTACTCAAGGAAATCGCGAGCCAGCTCATATCGGACGACCCGTGCCCGATTGCCGCTGTAAGAGGGCAGCAGCCAACCTTTTGCGCACAGCTTTTGCAGCAGTATAACCGCCGTTTTGTGATCGATTTCAAGATGCCGTTCCACATCCTTCGGCCGAATCGGATGCGCTTGCTGAATCGCGAGCCGTACAATTTCTTTTTCTGCAAGCAGTGTACGGGATATCGGCGACTGTCCGGACTGAAATCTGCTCATCAACATACGAAGCAACGTTATGCAAAGCGCAGGTTGCTTCTCTACGTCATCGTAAGCGAAAGAAATAACACGGTAACCCATTGCGAACAAAAAGGTTTCGCGGTTCAGTTCATTGCAGTATTTTTGCCGATCCATATCGCGTACATGCGAAGCAAAACCTTTAATTTCAAAAATCAGCTTGACCATCCCCGGCAGCCAGGCAAAATCAGCAAAGTATGATCTTCCTCGCCAATCGATAACTTCATACTCAGGATGGAGATGCTGGAAGTCACCCCGGAGCGGCCACCATACATTGCGTAAAAAGAGCGCTTCGGCATGGCCATGCCCTCTCTCCAGCCTGCCGCGGCGTTCGCCCTTCCTATTATCGATGTGATATTGAATAAATGAGCGATGCGTTTCATCATATGCCATTTCGATCATCCTCTCTGGAAAAATAGAAAACGTCCCGGTATCACTCACACAGGAGTGTTAACGGGACGTTCTTCGTCTCTTGACTATGATTATAGGACAACCAACCGGATAAGGCTAGTCCCTGTATTCAATTCGCTCAGCAAGCTCAGACTTGTGCTTACTGTGTGTTTTGGAATGCTTTCATATTATACTGCTCGGCATCCTATTCCTGAAATCAGCAGATTTTCATATTGGCCGCGTAATCTGGGCTCGAGAGCGCGAAAAGCAGGAGATTTCCCGTTAATCTACTCCATAGGAAACTCTAACGCTCTGATTGGACCTCTTCAGCAGCTCCAAATGACCGATAACGCATATCCTGACATATTTAGCAGGATTATCTCCTGTTAAATCGTCGAATTTCTTTGGTAAATCAACTTAACAGGAATTTCTCCAGCTAATATCGGGGATAGCTCAAGAACTAGCCCGTTTCGAGCGAATTAACAGGAGTAATTCCTTTTATTTGCACGAAAAATAGCTCGAACGCGCGATTAGCAGGAATTTTTCCCGTTAGTTAGTAATTAGTTAGTTAGTCAATCAGCTAATCGGTTATTTAGTCAGTTCGTCGGTTATTCAGTCAGTTAGTCGGCTATTTAGTCAGTTCGTCGGTTATTCAGTCAGTTAATCGGCAAGTTAGTTAGTTAGTTAGTTAGTTAGTTAGTTGACTGTCATGAAAGCTCAATGAACGAAGGATGAATATTTTATCAAGAGAAATACTCCTCTTAGTTCTAATCAATCCGGGAAGCCCGGCCGCTTACCGGTCGCGATTATCCGCAAGCCGGTAGCCTGCGCCGCGCACCGTAACGATATATTTTGGCGCTACGGCGCTGTCCTTTAATTTTTTGCGCAAGCTCTTAATATGGGCATCGACCAAGTTGCTGCCGCCATAGAACTGCAAGCCCCACACCGTATCGAGCAGCGACTCCCGCGTAAGCACGGAACCGTCCGATGATATGAAATGCAGCAGCAAGTCATATTCCGTCTTCGTAAGATCGATGCGCTGTCCGCCCCGGTCAACGGTCATTTTTTTGAGATCAATCGTAATATCCTTAAATGAACGAATCTCTTCGACCGCAGCTTGAGCTCTGAAAACCGGTCGATTCAGCAGCATACGATTGATTTGCTTTATCGCTTGCTCCGGCTTAGCCGGCCATACAAGCAGCTCCGCCGCTCCAAGAGCGAAAGTGCCGCGCGAGTCATACGACTTCTGATCCAGCAGAATAAGAACAGGAACCGCGTGTAGATCGGCAGATTCCAGCAATTCCGCTCCTGCCTGCAGCGTATTGCCCGTGGCAGCATGTACGACTGGTATTGCATCATAGACGAGCAGCTCCGGCTGCAGGCTTTGAAGCATGCTTTTGTTAAAATCATGCAGCGAAAACACATCGAAGCATTCAGCCGACAAAGCGACAAGCAAGCTCTTAACCCGTTCAGGCAGCGGACTAATAATCATGACCCGCTGGGTTATCGAGCAAAGCATCCCGTTTTGAAGCAGCTCTTCCTCCGAATACCCGGCTGACTCGCTCTGTTCTAAAGAATCTCCCGCATTCACGAAAGCCTCGTCTCTTATGGTTGTTTCGTCATGCATGGTTCACAAACCCCCTCTAATACGACCTGTACATGCTCAATCTTATACTTCGTCTCCAAAGCGGCCTTCTGCAGCCACCCGCCCGGCAATTCGGTAAGCACTTCATCCACGCGGCCGCATACGGTGCACACGATATGCTGATGCTCGTCCGTACGGGCATCATAACGGCTTACCGCTTCGCCTAGCTTCAGCTCCCGAATGAGTCCCACATCCGTCAAATAGCGGAGCGAGTTGTACACCGTGCCGTAGGCGAAGTTGAAGCCTTTGCCGCGCAGCCGGTCTATGACATCCGCCGCCGTTGGATGGTCATCCGCATGCTGCACCACTTCAAATATCGTTTTACGCTGTATCGTTAAGTTAATTTTGTTCATAAGAACATCATTCCTTTTATATACTGACTTTAGACTAAGTATAAAATTATAAGCCGAAACGGTCAACCTTGACGTCCGCTGTAAGAGACCTTATAACTCTATTAATAGATTCCCCCATCTATGAAAACGCTTTAATTTTTTTGTCGAAATTAATAATCTGAATATTTACAAAATTCTAATAAAGGTGTATACTGAACCTATCTTAAACGAGAGGGGATAGCCCATTGACGTAGGTTAGCGATGCATGTCCCATTAACTCGGGAAGGAGAGTACCGAAGGAACGACTGGACATGCGGGGACTCAGCGAAAGTGTAGTTGACGGCCACTTGGATGACAGGTACTTATGGAAGGAAAGGATTTGAAACAAATCGAAAGGAAGTTGATCGAGGTCAATTAAGTTAGGATCGAAGTCGATAAGGTTTGTAACAAATTCGAAAGGAAGAAGAAGAAGAAGAAGAAACAAGGCAAGCAGCGGATTGGAGCGTTTGAATAAATTGAATAGTAGTCTACCAAGCATGTGAAGGGCTTCTGGTTATCTCGGATAAGCAGAAGCCTTTCTTATTTGCGTTTATAAGATTGGACTGAGCAGTCTGGAGACCGATTCTTTTAAACGATTTATAAACGGACGCTTAGCGTAAATGTCAGCTGTCAACTGAATACAATTTTGTGCATCTTCCTCAAAAATGCGTTGCAGCTTAGCCGATGTCTGCGTATCATAAATAAACGCATTCATCTCGAAATTCAGCTTGAAGCTGCGAATATCGAGATTGGCTGTTCCAACGGAAGCGACCTTGCCGTCAATGATAAGCGTTTTTGCATGAAGGAACCCTTTCTCATACAAATAGCATTTGACCCCGTCTGCGAGAAGCTCCCCCAAATAGGAATGCGTCGCCCAATAAACGAAGAAATGATCCGGCTTGCTCGGCAGCATGATGCGTACATCCACCCCCGACAAGGAAGCAATCTTCAGTGCTGTCATCAAGCTTTCATCCGGCACAAAATAAGGCGTTTGCAAGCAAATCGTCTTTTTGGCCGCATAAATCATTTTGATATAGGCATCTTTAATTTGCTGGTATTCCGTATCCGGACCGCTCGCCACCAGCTGCATGCCGATCGTGCCCGTATTATTGCTCATAATCGGAAAATACAGTTCATTCAACTCGATTCTGCCCGAAGCCGCCAGGTTCCAGTCCATAAGAAACTGCGCCTGCATTTGCAGAACGGCGTTGCCGAGCACCCTTAGATGCGTATCGCGCCATTCACCGAAATGCTTACTCAATCCCAAGTATTCGTCACCGATATTAAAGCCTCCGATATAGCCGATTTGCCCATCGATTATAACGAGCTTTCGATGGTTGCGATAATTGATTTTCAAATTCAAATAAGGAATTCGCGACGGAAAAAATGCCGCTTCCTTGCCGCCGGCGGCGATCAGCTCTTGAAAATAACGCTTCGGCAAGCTGGAGCTTCCTATATGATCATACAAAAATTTAACCTCGACGCCTTCTGCCGCCTTCGCAGCGAGCACCTTCACGAGCCTTCTTCCAAGCTCATCATCGCGGACGATATAATACACGAGATGGATATGGTGCTTAGCCGCTTCGATATCCTTGAGCAGCGCATCAAACTTCTGCTTGCCATCAGTGAAGATCTGGGCCGCATTGTTGCTCGTATATACCGCGTAACTCGTCCTCAGGTTCATGTAGATCATGTCCTGGTAGCTGTGCATGGCAGGATCATTAAACGAAATTTCGTTATCGCGCAGCTGACGCATTTGTCTCTCGACCGTATGCTCGATTATGCGCTGACTGTCGCCGAGCAGCTTGTACAGCTTTCTTCTGCGAATCTTCTGGCCCAATATTAAATACAATACAAACCCGATGACGGGAATGAAGAAAAGAACCATCAGCCATGCCCAAGTCGTGCTCGCGTTACGCCGTTCAAGAAAGATGACAGTAACCGCCAAAAAAATGTTTAGAAGCATAATAAGTGCGTATGCGTTTTGCATAATAGCCATCCGTATATAAGCACCTCAATTTTATGTAAAAGCTAATGCGATCATACTCTAAGCACGATGTATGTTCAAGCCTGATAATATGCTACAATTCAAGCAGAAACGCCTTGCGCCTGTTGATAACAGCTCAAGATCCGCCCAGCATAATAGATAAGTCCGGCATCAAGGTTGAAAATGGTATTCTCATTTAATCCCAATAAGACCCGCAGAAGTGGCACTGGAGGAACAACGATGGACATACGAAAACTTAGGCTCGACGAGAAAGCGCTCGGAACCTTTAGTGAAGAGCGTGACGAATATGAACGGGATTATGCAAGGCTCATTCAATCCCCCGCCTTCCGCCGCCTGCAGGGCAAATCACAGGTGTTTGGCGCAGGTACGGGCGATTACTATAGGACAAGATTAACCCATTCGCTGGAAGTGTCGCAAATTGCGCGCGAGGTTGCGCGCAGACTCGGCAAGCAGTATGAGTTCCTCGCGCGCAAGGAGCATCCCGGACTCATATTAGACCCTGCGGTAGTGGAAATTGCGGCGATCGCCCATGATCTCGGCCACCCGCCCTTCGGCCATAAAGGCGAGGAAGTGCTCAACCGTGTGCTCATGGAGGAGCACGGCATGCCTTATGAGGGAAATGCGCAAAACTTTCGTATCTTAATGTTTCTGGAGAAACGCGCAGGAAGCGGAAGCGGCTTGGATTTAACCGCGGCTGTACTGCTCGCCATTAACAAATACCCATTCAGCCTCGATGAACCCGGCCGTCTAAAGGGCTTGTACAGCACCGAGTGGGGAGAAATCGAGCAGCTTCGCCGGGCATGGAAAATTCCAATCGGCTGCTCAACGCTAGAAGCGCAGCTGATGGACCTGTGCGATGACATCGCTTATTCCACGCATGACATCGAAGACGGCATTCGTGCCGGCAAAATTCATATGAACCGCACCTTCTTCGAGGACAACAGGCTCATCGACCATGTCGTTCAAGAAATTGTCGAGGACAAGGGCAATACCGGAATCGGCTGGGGAGAGGTCGATATTCCCTCGATGGTGAAGCGCGTGCTCGTCTCTTATTTCGAGCAGTGGGAAGCTCTGTATGTAAGCTGCGAACGCGAGTCCTCCCGCACAAGGCGGGAGATGAAGGCGCGCTGGGTCAGCTTATTCGCAGGCAAGGTCGGCATCATTGACGATAAATTGCGCGGCTGGAAAACAGTCACGTTCGTCAACGGGGGACAGCAGGATATCGAATTGCTGCGGACGATGGAAATATTGAAGAAGCTCGCTTGGGTGACGCTCATCAAGGATTTTCGCGTTCAGCGCCTGCAAATGCGCAGCGAGATTATGATTCGCAGACTGTGGGACAGCTTTAAGGTGCCCGAATACGGCCGTCTCATCATCCCGCCGGACTGGATCGAAAATTTTGAGCTCCACAAGAGCAAGTGGAGCTGGCCGCGATTTGTCGCCGATTATATTTCAGGCATGACCGACGCATACGCCGAGAAGGTATACGCTGAGCTTTATGCCAGCAAGTCAGGCTCTATTTACGAGATGGATTAAAGAATCGAAAGCGCAGCTGCGAATGAGATAAGCTCATTTACCGGCTGCGCTTTTTTTGACATAAATAATATTGCTAAAGCTTCCCCCATATTTATCCAACCTTCCCGGGTATAAAACGATATATCGTTTGTCAATCCTATAACGGAGGAGGTGATTGATAATGGCTAAGGATGTATTATGTGAAGTGAATTCATGCAAGTACTGGGCTGCAGGGAATAATTGCGCCGCCTCTTCTATTTATGTTGTCAGCAACCGCGGCAAGCAAGCCAGCAATTCCGAAGAAACAGATTGCAAAACTTTCGAACCAAAGATTTAACGTTTGGCTTTACTAATAGAAGCAGCGCAGGCGCCCTGAACCGATTGTCCGTAAATGCTCGGTCTCGTACAGATGCGGCTTGCGCCGCTGCTATTGCTCTTTATTTTGCGACAGGAACCGCGTCAAAATATTCTTCAAGCGTCTCGCCGCTTTCAGCGAGCTCGGCAGCCAAATCCTTACCTACATAACGCAGATGCCATGGCTCGTACTGATAACCGGTGATCTCTTCCTTCCCCTTCAAATAGCGGATAATAAATCCGTACTCATGCGCATGCTCCTCAAGCCACAGCGCTTCCTTCGTATCCGCAAAGCAATCGGCTGCCGCGCATTTGCCCTCGCTGCCGGAAACGTCGATCGCAAGTCCCGTTTCATGCTCGCTTGTTCCTGGGACAGCGCTGTACGTTTTCGCCTTTACCAAGCCGTCTCTCTTCGTGTAACGGTCAAACAGCGCCTTTTGCGTGCTATGCGAGCGGTAAGCGGATACGCCTGCGAGCAGGATGCCGTCATCCTCCGCCGCTTTAAACATTTGCTCCACCGCCGCTGCAGCTTCCTGCCGCATTTTGCGCTTTTCAACCTTTTCGGAAAATATAAATCGGACGTCCGGATACACTAAATCTGTAGGGTTATAATCCTCCGGCAGCTTATTTTGCTTGTTCAAGAGCACGGCAATATCCGCAGGCTGAGCGATAACCGCAATACCGTCCTCGGTCTGCGCCGCTTGTCCGGCTCCAGTCTCCTCATCCGGCTTCGCCGTCTGCGAGTTGTCCTTGCCCGCATTTTTCGCCGGATTCTCCGCCGCTTCGCCGCCAGGCTCGTCCTTCGTGCCTGAATCGCTATCGCCCGTCACTTCCCCGCCGCTTTCCGCCGCACCATTATCAGCAGCAGCCTGCTTAGCGGGAATTGTTGCCGACTCTCCTGTTTTCATAAAGGAGTAACTAATTACCATCGCGGCGCATACCATAACGAACAGCAGCAGCCTACTTCCTCTTTTTTTCATGCTAACCTCCAGTTATTATATTTACATATTTTTCATGTTGGTATACTTGTATCCATGCCTTGTCCAATGCCGGCTCATTAATAGACTACTAAAACGGCCGCAATGTTGCAATCTCACAGCCTGGAAATGATGTCAGCGGATGTATAAGTGAAAACGTTTGTTTTTTCGTCATTTTCAGATATTTTTATTGGGCTTGAAGGAGCCTTTTGCCTTTTGACATTCGACTATAATTAGGAGCATAATGGATAAGAATTTACAAAACGCATATATATTATATTAGCAGGCTGGCTGCCTCTGTGAGACGGCCTGTTTTTGCTTTGAAAGGTAGGCGGTTATATGACATTTCTAACTTCAAAACGCTTGTTAAGCACAAGGCCAATCCTTTTTTTCTCGTTTATTATGCTTCTCAAAAGCTATCTGGCATGGATGGTTATTTTCGAGGACGGATTCTCCTGGACGACGATTTTAAAAGAAATTCCGTTTGTTCTGATCGTGTACTGTCTCATAGAGTATTTCGCATCCAAACGCAAGCTCATCTACTATTTAATAGCGAATCTGGTGATGACGCTCATCTTGTTCGCCGTCATTATGTATTACAAGTATTACGGCGTTATCGTTACCTATCTTGCACTCGAGCAGGTGAATCAGGTTACAGCGGTGAGTAACAGCGTATTCTCGCTGATGGACCCTTACTTCCTGCTGATCTTCACCGATATTATCATTATGGCTACCTTGTTGTTTCGCCGCAAGAAGGCGCTTAATTGGAAAAAAGAAAGCTCCCGTAAGGAAAACAAACGGCTTGTCGTTGCGTTGTTCAGCATTTCGATCGCGCTTTGCTTGTTTAATATTTTACCAAACCGCGCCAGCATGAATGAAATTGTCAAAGCGGAGCAAATGGGCATTCTCAATTATGAGGCTTATACGATTTTCTCAAAAAAAGATATTGATTTCGTTGATTCAACCCATATAACGCAAGCAAAAATCGATACCGTCAAAAAGATCGAGCAGCCAGCTGCGCCGCAGCTTTGGAAGTCGGCAGCCGGTAAGAACGTCATTATCATTCAAATGGAGTCGTTCCAAAACTTCCTCGTCAACCTGAAAATCGACGGGAAAGAGATTACGCCAAACATCAACAAGCTTGTGAAAGAAAACTATTATTTCAAGCATTTCTATCAGCAGGTCGGCCAAGGCAACACATCCGACGCTGAGTTCGTCGTCAATACGTCCTTCTATATTCCGCCGCGCGGCGCGGCAACGATGATATACGCGGACAAGGAGCTTCCAAGCTTGCCGAAAATGCTGAAAGCGATCGGCTACGATACAACAACGTTCCATACAAATGTCGTCGAGTTCTGGAACCGCGGCGAGATGTATAAGGCGCTTGGCTTTGACCGTTATTATGATCAAAAGTTTTTCGGAACGGAAGATACCGTATTTTTCGGTTCCTCGGACGAACAACTGTACAAGAAAACAGCAGCCGAGATGGAACGCATGAGCCAAAACGGCAAACCGTTCTACTCGCACGTCATTTCGATGACATCGCATCATCCGTTTACGATTCCTGCAAGTAAATACAAAATGACGCTTCCGGAGCGTTATGAGAACACATTCGTCGGCGATTATATCCGTGCGCAAAACTATGCGGACTTCGCGCTTGGCCAGTTCATTGCCGATTTGAAGGAACGCGGCATTTGGGATAACAGCTTGATTCTGCTTTACGGCGATCATCTCGGCCTCCCGATTTACTCGCTGGACCGTGAAGACAAAGAGCTTATGGCTGAAATTTACGGCCATGAATATGGTTATACCGATATGATGAACATTCCGCTCGTTGTGGCTTCGGCAGGCATGACAGAGGGGAAAGTATTCGATCAGCTTGGCGGTCAGGTGGACATTTTGCCAACGATCGCGAATCTGCTCGGCATCTCCTTGGACGATCATATCCACTTTGGCCAAGACTTGTTCAATCAATCGTATAACATGCTGCCGCAGCGTTATTATCTTCCGACCGGCTCTTTTTTAAGCAGCAAGGAGCTGTTCATGTCAGGAAGCGGCTACGAGGACGGCAAGCATTACCCGCTGGCAGGCGACGGCATTAAGGAGCAGATAACCACGGAGGATGAGTACCAGCGCGCGTTGGAGCTGCTCAACCTGTCTGACAGCTACGTAAGCCAATTGCCAAGTTGGAAGAAAGAATAAGCCAAGCGTAAACGGCTGTCGCCGTCCTTTGGCGGCAACAGCTTGTTTCGCGGTGAAATATAAGCTTATTTATAAATGTGAAACTTATAAATTCTTATATTTAAATAGAAAAGGCTCACTTTGAAGCGCAATATGCTGGGGACTGACCCCCTAACGTGAGACAAATTAAAACACCTTCAAGAAAATGCATCCATGTCGTAAGATGTGGGGATAACCTTGGAGGTGTTTTTGCATTGA